>NZ_CP023548.1:272500-1683750 GCF_002407205.1 Rhodobacter sp. CZR27
GCAGCAAGAGGCGATGAAGGACGTGATACCCTGCGTTAAGCCATGGGGAGCCGGGAATAGGCTTTGATCCATGGATCTCCGAATGGGGAAACCCACCTGATTGTTCATTGTTGTCCTACCGCTTCGCTACTTGAGGACATTGTCCGCGAGTGGGGAAGCGCAGGATCATCAATGGGCAAAACCAGGTATCATTACCCTGAATACATAGGGGTTTTGAAGCGAACCCGGGGAACTGAAACATCTAAGTACCCGGAGGAAAGGAAATCAACAGAGACTCCGCTAGTAGTGGCGAGCGAACGCGGACCAGCCGATCTCCGAAGAGTGACTGGAATGGCCTGGAAAGGCCAGCGATACAGGGTGACAGCCCCGTACAGGAAGCTCCAGGAGACATATCAAGTAGGGCGGGACACGTGAAATCCTGTCTGAAGATCGGGGGACCACCCCCGAAGGCTAAGTACTCCTTGCTGACCGATAGCGAACCAGTACCGTGAGGGAAAGGTGAAAAGCACCCCGACGAGGGGAGTGAAACAGTACCTGAAACCGGACGCCTACAAGCAGTCGGAGGGTCCATGAGACCTGACGGCGTACCTTTTGTATAATGGGTCAACGACTTGGTCTCACGAGCAAGCTTAAGCCGATAGGTGGAGGCGCAGCGAAAGCGAGTCTTAAAAGGGCGTCGAGTTCGTGGGATCAGACCCGAAACCAGGTGATCTAGCCATGAGCAGGATGAAGTCAGGGTAACACCTGATGGAGGTCCGAACCAACACCCGTTGAAAAGGGTCTGGATGACTTGTGGCTAGGGGTGAAAGGCCAATCAAACCTGGAGATAGCTGGTTCTCCGCGAAAGCTATTTAGGTAGCGCCTCGGACGAATACCTCGGGGGGTAGAGCACTGCATGGATGATGGGGGCCCACAGCCTTACTGAGTCTAAGCAAACTCCGAATACCCGAGAGTACTATCCGGGAGACACACGGCGGGTGCTAACGTCCGTCGTGAAGAGGGAAACAACCCTGACCTGCAGCTAAGGCCCCCAATTCGTGGCTAAGTGGGAAAGCATGTGGGACGGCCAAAACAACCAGGAGGTTGGCTTAGAAGCAGCCATCCTTTAAAGATAGCGTAACAGCTCACTGGTCTAGACAAGCTGTCCTGCGGCGAAGATGTAACGGGGCTCAAGCCACGAGCCGAAGCTCAGGATGCACAGCAATGTGCGTGGTAGCGGAGCGTTCCGTGATATAGCTTCATGTCTCTTATCCCTCCGGGGAGACAGAGACGCGAAGCTTTCTGTGAAGCCGGGCCGTAAGGCATCCGGTGGAGAGATCGGAAGCGAGAATGTTGACATGAGTAGCGACAAACAGGGTGAGAGACCCTGTCGCCGAAAGTCCAAGGGTTCCTGCTTAAAGCTAATCTGAGCAGGGTGAGCCGGCCCCTAAGGCGAGGCCGAAAGGCGTAGTCGATGGGAACCAGGTTAATATTCCTGGGCCAGGAGGATGTGACGGATCGCAGGTGTAGTTCGGCCTTATCGGATTGGCCGGGCTGCTGAGCGGTCCCTGGAAATAGCCCTCCATCAGACCGTACCCTAAACCGACACAGGTGGACTGGTAGAGTATACCAAGGCGCTTGAGAGAACCACATCAAAGGAACTCGGCAAAATGCCTCCGTAAGTTCGCGAGAAGGAGGCCCCGTCTGTGCGCAAGCATGGGCGGGGGGCACAAACCAGGGGGTGGCGACTGTTTACTTAAAACACAGGGCTCTGCGAAGCCGTAAGGCGACGTATAGGGTCTGACGCCTGCCCGGTGCTGGAAGGTTAAAAGGAGAGGTGCAAGCCTTGAATTGAAGCCCCAGTAAACGGCGGCCGTAACTATAACGGTCCTAAGGTAGCGAAATTCCTTGTCGGGTAAGTTCCGACCTGCACGAATGGCGTAACGATCTCCCCGCTGTCTCTGATGTGGACTCAGCGAAATTGAACTGTGTGTCAAGATGCACACTTCCCGCGGTTAGACGGAAAGACCCCATGAACCTTTACTATAGCTTCGCACTGGCATCAGGAATGTGATGTGCAGGATAGGTGGTAGGCATCGAAGCGGGGACGCCAGTTCCCGTGGAGCCAACCTTGAGATACCACCCTTCGCATTCTTGATGTCTAACCGCGGTCCGTCATCCGGATCCGGGACCCTGCGTGGTGGGTAGTTTGACTGGGGCGGTCGCCTCCCAAACAGTAACGGAGGCGCGCGATGGTGGGCTCAGACCGGTCGGAAATCGGTCGTCGAGTGCAATGGCAGAAGCCCGCCTGACTGCAAGACTGACAAGTCGAGCAGAGACGAAAGTCGGCCATAGTGATCCGGTGGTCCCGAGTGGAAGGGCCATCGCTCAACGGATAAAAGGTACTCTGGGGATAACAGGCTGATGATGCCCAAGAGTCCATATCGACGGCATCGTTTGGCACCTCGATGTCGGCTCATCTCATCCTGGGGCTGGAGCAGGTCCCAAGGGTATGGCTGTTCGCCATTTAAAGAGGTACGTGAGCTGGGTTTAGAACGTCGTGAGACAGTTCGGTCCCTATCTGCCGTGGGTGTAGGAGACTTGAGAAGAGTTGCCCCTAGTACGAGAGGACCGGGGTGAACGAACCACTGGTGGACCAGTTGTCGTGCCAACGGCAGTGCTGGGTAGCTATGTTCGGACAGGATAACCGCTGAAGGCATCTAAGCGGGAAGCCCCCTTCAAAACAAGGTCTCCCTTGAGGGCCGTGGAAGACCACCACGTCGATAGGCCAGAGGTGTAAGTGCGGCAACGCATTCAGCTGACTGGTACTAATTGCCCGATTGGCTTGATCTGACCCGGTAACAGCAAGGCTCATAACCTCGCTCTACCCCAGATCAGAAAGCAGCACGACCTGGAACAAGCATAAGCCTGATGTTGTCGTTTCTTCTCCGGTCTGGTGGCCATAGCACGAGCAAAACACCCGATCCCATCCCGAACTCGGCCGTTAAGTGCCGTCGCGCCAATGGTACTGCGTCTCAAGACGTGGGAGAGTAGGTCGCCGCCAGACCTGAAAAGAAACGAAATCTCCAGAACGATCAAAATCATCCGCGTCAGAAGCAAACAATCGCTCAAGACGCAAAACGGCCGCGGGGTGGAGCAGCCCGGTAGCTCGTCAGGCTCATAACCTGAAGGCCGCAGGTTCAAATCCTGCCCCCGCAACCAAAAAACAACGTAAGATCAAGACGTTACCGGCCGCCCATTGGGGCGGTTTTTTGCGTTCTAACGCGCGGGTCAACAATAGGTCAACAAACGGACAAATTCCGCGTGCGACTCCAGTGGGATAGTAGCCGCGCAGGACGCGGAGCGCGCGAAAACCGCAGTGGACCGAGGCCAACCGGATAGAGGTTGCATTAGTTCTGCGAGACGATCCGCAGATGCTTACCAACGTAGCCGATCTCAAGTCTCTTGATTGCTGGGGCTTCACGTAGTCCGGCCTGAACAACACGGAAGTGGTTGATACAGCGCGTGAAAGCCGAGGTTTCAGTCGCCATGGCCTGCATGATTTCATAGGATTCCGCCCGTAACCCTGCAATTTTGGCCCGCCGCATGAAGCACCGTCCCCGTCCGCCCGAGCGGAATGACCTCTTCCGGCCGCGCCTCGTCGACATGATCGACCTGCGCCACGAGCTGGTCACGCTGGCGGGGCTGATCGACTGGGAGTTCTTCGAGCGCGAATGGGCGGGCTTCTTCCCGTCCAGCACCGGACGGCCGGCGACCTCGCCGCGGCTGGTCGCGGGGCTGCTCTACCTGCAGCACGCGTTCCGGCTGTCGGACGAGGCTGTGGTCGCGCGCTGGGTCGAGAACCCCTACTTTCAGCATTTCACCGGGGAGACCTTCTTTCAGCACCGCCCGCCGATCGATCCCACCTCGCTCATCCGCTGGCGGAAGCGGATCGGGGAAGAGGGAGTCGAATGGCTGCTGACGAAGACCATCGAGGCCGGGCGGAAATCGGGTGCCGTCGACGATGCCTGCCTCGACGAGGTGGCGGTCGACACGACCGTCATGGAAAAGAACATCGCGCACCCGACGGACTCCCGCCTCTACGAACGCGCGCGGGCGCAGCTGGTGGGTCTGGCCCGGGACGCCGGGATCGAGCTGCGCCAAAGCTACGCCCCCTGGCACCGCGGCTGGCGGCGCAGGTGGGGCGCTACGCCCACGCGAAGCAGTTCCGGCGCATGCGCAAGGCCTTGAGAACGCAGAAAGGCTACACCGGCCGCGTGATGCGGGACATCCGGCGGCAGCTCGACGAGATCCCCGCGGGGCCGCTGCGCGAGCGGATGCTCGACAAGCTCGTGCTGGTCTCGCGGCTGCTCCACCAGAAGCCGAAGGATCCCGGCAAGATCTATTCACTGCATGAGCCGGAGGTCGACTGCATCTCCAAGGGCAAGGCTCGGGTGCGCTACGAGTTCGGCACCAAGGTCAGCATCGCCACCACGCTGACGGGCAGCTTCGTGGTGGGCACGCGCTCGCTGCCGGGGAACCCTTGCGACGGCCACACCCTCGGCGAGGCGCTGGAGCAGGTGGCGATCCTCACCGGCCACCCGCCGAAGCGGGCTGTCGTCGATCGCGGCTACAAGGGCCACGGCGTCGAACATACCCAGGTGCTGATCAGCGGCACCCGCCGCGGCCTGACGCCCTCGCTGGCGAAGGCGCTCCGACGGCGCAGCAGCATCGAGCCCGCGATCGGCCACATGAAGACCGATGGCCGCCTCGCCCGCTGCTACCTGAAAGGCACCCTCGGAGACGCCCTCTTCGCCGTCCTCTGCGGCTGCGGCCACAACATCCGCAAGATCCTCGCCCACCTGAGGAAGCTTCTTGCCGCCATCATCACCCTCGTCCTGACGGCGATCCGGCACGACAGATTTCAGCACCACAGCATCGCGGCCGCCTGACCGCGTTGTTCAGGCTGAACGAAGTAAGGGAAGCATAGAGCTCTCCTTCAACAGATCTTAGGGTCCAGACTCATTGATTTTCAGTTCCAGAACAGGACGATGGCTGCGAGTGCGATAGCGGAGAAGAAGGTGTCCGGGCAGCGGTCATATCGGGTAGCGACTCGTCGCCAGTCCTTGACTCGCCCGAACATGATCTCGATGCGGTTGCGCCGCTTGTAACGCCTCTTGTCGTATCTCACATCGGTCTTGCGCGGTTTCTGGCCCGGGATGCAGACCTTCAAATCCGAGAAATAGGCCGTTGCCAAGGGCCGAGCGCGCGGCCAAAAAATCGCTTGTTCTCCTTGGCCTTGATCCCTATACGGGTCTGCGGAGACGTGGCCGAGCGGTCGAAGGCACACCCCTGCTAAGGGTGCAGACCTCTAAAGGGTCTCGAGGGTTCGAATCCCTTCGTCTCCGCCACTTGCCCTCGCGAAAGCGTTCTCCGGACCCGGCAGCGGCCGGATTTTTCCTTTGTTTTCGAGGGTTATGCGGGAGGGGCTGAGCACTGAGCTGGGTGCAAGGAGGACCGAAAGTGGTCTCTCTGGGCCAATATTCTCCGGACCTGTTGCCTGCATGGATTTGGTGAAGATCATTTAACCCATTGAAAGTAAGCCAATTTTTCAACCTTCTATGGAACACTTCGATTTCAGGGGCGTGCTTCGAAATGGAACCGAAATCGGAAAACATCGACATCGGCGAAGCAACGAGGTGACTGTTCAGCCGCCACGATCTCAATCGGCAGCGATGATCCCGCAATGCGGAATGTCACTTACACCGATCTCGATGGTAGCGGGCCCTACGGGCAGCCAGACCGCGAGAAGACCAATGCTGGCGCCAACCTGTTCCTGCTTCCGTAGGGCGCACTCCCATACCGTTGCCACGCGCCATCCGTCTTCGAGGAGCTTTCTGCGAACAGCACTGTCCCGAGCGACGTTCGCGTCGAACTTCGCCTGCCAGAACTCGGAACGGGTCGAGGGGATGGTGGCGTAGCGGCACCCCTGGTGTCGGTGCCAGAAGCAGCCGTGCACGAAGACCACGGCGCGATACTTCGGAAGGACAAGGTCCGGTCGACCGTGAACCTTGCCGGCATGAAGCCGGAAGCGGAAACCGCGCGCGTGCAATGCCCGCCTGAGAGCCAACTCAGGCTTTGTATTCTTTCCCCGCACGGCGGACATCATCCGAGAACGGGTTACCTTATCGACATTATCCGTTGCGGCCTCCAATGCTCGTGCCTTAGGGAAGTTATGTACAAAAACCTGAACCAACGCCGCGAAAACTCGCCCAGGCAGACTGGAGAACAACGCCTCATGCAACGCAATGGGTGCTAGACAGCATCTCCACGGATCGCGTCAGCAAGCGTTCAAACACCCCTTGGTCATGTGCCGGCCGAACTTCGGCGATAGCCGGCATATTAAAAGGAATTGGGCCCTTGAGGATCGGCAGATCGCTAGGCCGCGGCGCCATTACCACTGCTCCACGAACCACAGGCTTATCATCGTATCCTAGAATTGAATCCCGGTAGGCATGCAGATCTTGAACTCCCGCGTTAAGGGAGCTTCCCGAGCGATATTTCGGATCAAGCACGACCATTCCAGTGCAACGACCGGAAGGATCAAGACGGCTCAGGACAATATCGGGAATCGCTTCTACAAGAGGAGTCCTGACCCCGTCAGCCGCGGGTTTGCGTGTCACGCGTCTTTGATAGGTGAGTATCAGGGTTTCCTCGAGTGGTATATTCCCAGCACCACCCTGTGCAAGCACTGTCCCGAAGGCTCTCCCATCCTCGCACCCCCGCAGTACTTCTGCGATTCGAACGCGCGAATTTGGAAAAACACTGGCGGCAGCGGCTAAAAGGCTGACGTAGCACCAGATTTCATATAGTCGATATGTTCTATCGACGGAAAGATTTGGACGGGCTAAGCCTGCTGCCCCCAATCCCGCTCGCATTCTGCTCATCGCCGAAAAGGCTGCAGCATAGTCAGGATGCATCCGAAAAACGCTCGTCGCCCGCAATCCGTGCTCGGGCCGTAGTCCCGAGAAGATTGAACGACGCTCCAAGTTGGCAATTCTGTTGCGCCACCGGGATACGCGCGCCGACCAAAGGGCTTCTGTACCCGCGGGTAGTTCCACTGTAGCGCCGACTGAGAAGCGCTCCGTTAAGTCTGCGATCACGGAGCGGAGCCAGCGCATAAACCCGACGATTACCCTGTTCTCATACGCGTCTACAGTTTCCTCTCGCTTCGTCTGCCTTAGCCTTGGCGCCCACCTACCACCCAGTGCGCCAACGAGCCTTGGAGCTGAAGCCAATTCGGCCACTGTTGCCGCCCTCGAATGCGGGGAGCGGAGAGCAGCCAAAATAGTCCGATCATCGATCCGGCGTGCGCGCGCAACGTCGACCTCCTCCGACATCGACTCAAGAAGGCGAACAGGATGATCTGCAATACGCGATACCGCCCGCTCAAAGCGGACAAAGTTTGTTCGTATAAGCTCGAGGGTGACAACGTCACATCGAAGTCCGTTGGCGCTGGCGGACGCTGGCATTGTAACAACACCCAGCCGATAAAGCGCAAGTGTTGCGCGCGACGTCTCGGACACCATTGTCGCGTACTCGTCTCGCGTGAGTTTCGCGAGGTCGGCATCAACTTCGACCTCCGCCATGATCAAGACTTGACCTTCTCTGATTATTGCGATGCGCAAATCACCGGCGAAGAACTCGTTCTCAAAAAGAAATACAGTTTCGCCACCTCGCGTAAAGCGCGGCAGCGCAATGTCATTCAGGTAAAGCTCGCTTCTATGATCAGGTGGCCTTCCATCGATCTCAACGCTAAACTCAAGTCGCCGATTTTCAGCGATTACTCCTTTCGGTACATCGCAATCCGGGAGAACCATATAAATTTTTGCGTGCCCAGCCACTCTGACCATCAAAGTCAGTTCCAAAACTGAAAACTCCCGAAGCGCTCGAGATCGCGACGCATTCGCCCGAGCACAGTCGCGGATCGGCTCTGGAGGCCGAGCTTCTGGAATATTTCTTCCAACCGCCTTAGTGGCTCCGACCAATGCTCGCCTTCGCCCCGCATTTTTGTCAGAACCTTTTGGCAAAGTTGAGCGTCGATAGCTGAATCGACGGTCAGCGCACCATCGGAGCTGGCTTTGGCCTCGTTTACGAAGCGGATAACCGCGCGAGCGGTGCGGAAACCGAAGTGAGCGTCAACTACGCGCAATGTCTTCCACGTACCTTCCAGGATCTCCTTTGTTCGGATGCGCTCCCCTTCATCGAGGGCTGAAGCTTCACTGAGCCACTTTTCTAATGATGAGGTAAGGTCGACATCACTGGTATCTATCACCTGGGCGCGATCCAAGACCTTATCACTGATGCGGAGTGTTGATTCGTCGATGTTCACCGTTCCAAAGAGAAAAATATTTGGTGACCATTTGACACTATTTGCAATTGTTGCATCGCCTCGAGTGTCGAGGATGATCTCATTTCCAGATTCCATCGCACTTAGGCAGTCCGCCAAGTAATACTCAACACGTGCGAGGTTCATCTCATCTAGGCATACAAATACAGGAACTGCCTCTTCGGCGGCAGTGAGCATTGCATCCAGAAACGGAGCGCGGACATATTTTGCGCCTATTGGATCGTAGTGACCCAGCAATTGCGTCCCATCAGTCCAGTCTGGCCGCACTTCGATTATTGTTAAGTGTGGTCGATCAACAGCTGGCTGACCGTAAACCGCTTTTGCCAAGGCCGATACCAACCGAGATTTTCCGGTCCCACTAACGCCTCGCAGAATGATGAAGTTCTTGCCGTCTCCCGACCGGATCGCCGCAATAAGGGAGGCAAGCAGATCATCAGAAAATACTAAATCGGGCTCATGGTCGCTTAAGGCCTTCTTCAGAATTGATAAGGTCAAATCTGGGATTGGCGTTGCCACAGAAGGTGGTGGTGGTGGTGCTGATGCCTCTCTGGACGCAGCGGTCCCTTCACAGAACCACTCAATCCACTCCTGTGCGGTTGAGAAAGATTTGGAAGCTGGATTCTTCGAAACCGCAGCAGAAACCACATCGCGAACATCATCTGGAATCCTCCAGTAACCGCCCCCTGCGGCGCCAGGCGACGCTAGCAGCAGTTCGCCAAATCCGGCGCGCTTGAGAAAAGGCGTCATTCGTTGGTCTCGTAGCTGTCCTTCTGGAGTCTTTCCTTCTGGTGCGTTCTCTTCTGCAGGATGGGTTCGAGCATTCAAAAGTCCTGCTGCATTGGCCGCTTTTCCGATGAACGCCCCATATCCAGGATCCTGCCGGGCTATCCGTATGCGTTCAATGGCAGCGTCTGTCTCGTTGTCATGTAGGAGACGCATCAGCTCGCGGTTCACCTCGTCCCAGTGAATCTTCCAATCTAGTTGGGAGGCAGCTCGCAGGACGACCCAATAGGGGTGAACGCTGTTTCCGTCTGGAAGGCTGCGTTCTGCTGGATTGTCGAACTGGTAGCGCCTCAGGACATCGAGCACTTCTACCGCTATCACCCTCTTCATTCCGTCCGGGCGCGCCGCTTCTCGCAACAATCGACCTAGCCTTGCCAACCTGGTCGCGCCCTCGCCCGGATACAGGATGCCCATTCGTTCGAATATCTTATGCCAGCGCCGTGGACGCTTGATCTCTTGGCCGGTGACTGCCTTGACGTCATCCTCGTTGCGCCCCGACCGTCCTTCCATTTGGAGCAAGGCGCCGATCGTCTTGTCCGGCGTGTAGCCGCCGGTGAAGACGCCGATTTGCGGAGAGTCCCTATCCGGTGCGGGCCACCTGAGCGCTCCGTCTGGTGCAGTTTCTACAGTAATCGTTGACGGGATTTCTGCTGCCGTAGCGGCAGTATCTTCGGCTGTTTCCACCAAGACGCGCACCTCGAGTTTGCTTGTGTGTAACAGTCCAAGCTTAGATAAGCGCTGTCAACAGACCGCTCTTGATGGACACGCTCTCACGGGAGCGCCAAGAGTCGACCTTCTTGTCTAGCTGCAGCCGCCTCGATGATTGCCGCACCGATGCGCTGAGCCAAAAGAGGTGGGACAGCATTCCCAACCTGGCGAGCTCCCTGCTCGCGGTTGCCCTCGAACACGAAGTGGTCCGGGAAAGTCTGCAAACGAGCACCTTCTCGAACAGTAAGGCTGCGGTCGTCGTCGGGATGACCGAACCTTCCGCGCGTAAAGCTGTCAAATCTCGCCGTCAGGGTCACGGACGGCTCGTCCCACGACAGTCTCCCGTAGACATCCATATGTCGATGTCCCGGATTGTTCACGTGGCAAGCTAGTTGCAAGTGCACAGGCAGATGCTCGCGTCCGCCTCCAGGCGGAACATGACGGATTCGCTCCAAATTTAGCTTTGATAAACGGGCCTCTCGGTAGTGATTTGGGATGCCAGGGTGGGGGCTGCCATCTGCTGGCGGCGTGGGAAGATCGCCGATAGCATCGCGGACAGTAACGCGCCGGGTCGAGTGCGTTCTCTTGGGAAACCGGAACCTAGGAATAAGGTCTGGAGCATGCTCGCCAACCAAGAATGCACGTTTTCGCACTTGGGGAACGCCATAATCGGCAGCATCCAGAAGTTCGATATGGATTATATAGTTCAGTCGCGCGGCGCGCTCCGCCATTTCTTTCAGGAATGGCTTTCCGTGCTTGCTAAGCAAGCCACCGACATTCTCCATCAGGAAAAATTGAGGCCGCACCTCCTCCACGAGACGCATGAAGTGCAGTACAAGCCCGTTCCTTGCATCCTCTCGATCGCCACGTCGCTGGACAGAAAATCCTTGGCAGGGGGGGCCACCAGCTAAGAGCATGCAGTCGCCTCGGCCTAGGTTTGCGCGGCCAAGTATCTCTTTGCCTGACACCTCTTCGATTGAAGCAGTATCGACATGCGACCCCAGAGCGCGTTCGTAGGTTCGGGTGGCAATTGGGTCGTTGTCTAAGGCTGCAGCAATTCTGTACCCTGCAGAAGTTAAACCGAGAGATAGACCTCCAGCGCCACAGAACAAGTCAATCGCCTTGGGCGTGTAGAGTTCTTTTTTTATCATCGGTTCCAAAGCCAGATCGCAGCTCCTTTGATTAAGCAGCTGCATGTTTTCTTGTCCTTTGGCGCTTTATTCCGTTAATCGTCACTGCGAACCCTGGCCCCACCGCACCGCTCACCTCAATGGGCGGCACCCCTTCCAACCATTTATCCGTTGATTGACCCACCAATTGTGCGGCTACGAACTCTCCAAGTCGCTGAGCAACCAGTGGTGAGACAGCATTCCCAACTTGCTTGAAACCGTCATCGAACGGCCCTGAAAAAAGATAGTCTGGAGGGAACCCCTGTAGCAGCGCGGCCTCACGGGTAGTGAGTCCTCGATCTTGCTCTGGATGTGCAAAGCGGCCGCAAGAGGGCGTCCGGCATCGCGCTGTGATCGTGACTGACGGCTTGTCCCACGGCAGCCGCCCGTAGACATCAGTGTATCCGCCGTGTGTGGCTCGCGTTCGATCAAGGCATGCGGGCCCGACACCAACCGGTCGGTTGCCGCCATCCTTCGGTATCTGCCGAAGGATCTCTAGCGTGCTCGGACGATGCTTCGATGCGACATGCATAGGGTCGCGCGGATCCTTCTCGCCCGACGCGAGTTTGGGTAGGTTCCCGATCGCTTCTCGTACGGTGCGATACTCCCCAGGGTGAATCGGAGCGGCTGGAAGAACAAAGGCTGCGCGAAATGCCATCACCACAGCCCGGAAGCGCTCCTGAGGCAGGCCAAAGCCTGCAAGGTTATAAATCCCTGCACGAACCTCAAAACCGCTTTTTGCAAGTCGTTCGCGTCCCGCCGCGAAATGGGGCCAGTGACCAGCAGAGAACAGGTCCGGTACGTTCTCCATGAGAATTGCATCCGGCTGAACGACCGCCGCAATCCGGCAGAAAGCCTCAAAGAGGTTGCGGCGGGGATCGTCCTCCATAAATGACTTACGGTGTGCTGCAAACCCTTGGCATGGTGCACAGCCTACCAAGAGTATCTTGTCAAAGCGCTCAAGCTGCCAAGAAGCCATTTTTGCAGCGAGCGCCGCTTCTGAATTTGCTATCTCAAGAATATCCACACGATCGCATGGAGCCCCGACCATAGTCTCAAATGTTCGGGCGCAATGCTGATCATTGTCGATTCCCTCGATGATCTCGAACTTTGCAGGGCCGCTAATAGCCTTTAGGCCTATGCTAACACCTCCAGCCCCGCAGAAAAAATCGACTACTCCGATGTTGGGCAGGCTTTCAGTTCTGGCGATCATTTTGGAAAGTTGCCGATCGCTCACCTCTTGGGTTATTTTCTTTTCCGATTTGCGGTAGTTTGATGAGCGCCTTATCGCGCTATCTTTGTCCTGTGGCATGATTTGCGCCCCCTCTGCACGTTTCTTTTTCTCACTCAACTCTTGTCTTTCGCACAGGGCGTTCTTTGGGCATCGCGCTTTCCCTTTGGGGAAAGAGCGAGCGCTGGGTGGAAAAGGCCTCCCGATCAAGATGTTCGCGTATGAGCCTAGCAATCAACGTAGATTTCTTGTGACCCTTTTCGGCGCAATACACGCAGAAGCGCTCACCTTCGTCATCTGACAACAACACGGATAGCTTCATCTGGGGCCTGACCTCCCTCTCCGCATGCGTCCCGAAGGTCGCACTAATCGTGATAAATGCGCACTTTTGAGCATTCATCCCACCTCTCAGTACCCTTTCCAGGGGCTCACCGCAAGGTTCTAGGCAGGCGCCGTTTTGCTGCGGTGCTCATGCCGTCTGCCTGGAAGATGCCTGTGAAGGCATAGTTGATGCGCGTCGCATCGCACTTCTGGCATCAGTGTTCGGTTTGGCTATGTTGCGGGCCAATAAGGTGTGGTGCTCCGACCAATCAGCGGAAACTTGGCCGATCATCCTGTCCAGCGTAATGTGTTCAGGGTGCCGACCATCCAAGATGGCCTCCACGAGGTGTGGCGACAGCATTGTGAGCTTGAGCACACGGGTCATGTAGGAGGGCGCGATCCCCTCGCGCTCGGCCAATTCGGTTATCGTCGTGAACTCTCCGGACTCCAACATCCGCTTCCAGCGGAAGGCGCGCGCCAGCGCCTTGATAAGTGCGCTGTCGGGCCTTCGCGGCTGCGCAGCGCCCTCTGGCAGCTGCATCTCCTTCCGCCCGCCGCGCTTCACGACGCGAAACGGGACGTGGAGCGTCACCGTCTCGGGAACCGGCTTGCCGCTGGTCATGCAGCCGCCCCCATGTATCCTGCCAGCATCTCGCGCGCGAGGCCGCCAAGGCCATCGACGCGCAGCCGCACGTTCAGGCCGTCGGCCCCGATATCGACTCGCTCGACCAGCAGCGCCACGATGCGCGTCTGCTCGGCGGGGAATAGTTCGTCCCACAGCGGGTCGAGCTGCTGCAGGGCCGCACGGGCGTCGGCCTCGGTGATGTCCTCGTCCTGCGTCCGCGCCGCTCTGAAAGTACCCGCCACGATCTCAGGCTGGCGGAACACGGCGCGCAGCTGATCAATGACGGCGGCCTCTATCTCCCCTGCTGGCACGCGGCCGATGGGGCAGCATCCAGCGCCATGCTTCAGCACGGTCTGGCTGACATAGTAGCGGTAGAGCCTAGAGCCCTTGCGCGTGTGCGTCGGCGAGAAGGCGGCGCCATCGGGACCGAACAGCAACCCCTTCAACAGCGCGGGCGTCTCGGCGCGGGTCCGCGAGGCGCGCTTCCGGGGACTCTCCTGCAGGATGGCGTGAACCTTGTCCCAAACCTCGCAGTCGACGATGGCGTCGTGCTCGCCCGGATAGCTGTCGCCCTTGTGGACCGCCTCGCCGATGTAGGCGCGGTTGCTGAGCATCCGATAGATGTACTTCTTGTCGATCCGGTTGCCGCGCGGCGTCCGGATACCGCGCGTGCCGACCTCCCGCGCCAGTTCCGTGCAGGACCCGATCTCGAGGAAGCGTGCAAAGATCCAGCGCACATGCGCGGCGGTTTCTTCGTCGATGACCAGCTTGCGGTTCTCGACGCGGTAGCCGTAGGGCGGCACCCCGCCCATCCACATGCCCTTCTTTCGACTGGCGGCGACCTTGTCGCGGATGCGCTCGGCGGTCACCTCGCGTTCGAACTGGGCGAAGCTGAGCAGGATGTTCAGCGTCAGCCGCCCCATCGACGTGGTCGTGTTGAACGACTGCGTCACCGAGACGAAGGTCACACCGTTCCGGTCGAACACCTCGACCAACTTGGCGAAGTCGGCCAGCGAGCGGCTGAGACGGTCGATCTTGTAGACCACCACCACATCGACCAGCCCGTCCTCGATATCCTCCAGCAGGCGCTTCAATCCAGGGCGTTCCAGCGTGCCGCCCGAGATGCCGCCGTCGTCATACTGATCGCGGACCAGCACCCAGCCCTCGGAGCGCTGGCTGGCGATGTATGCCTCGCAGGCTTCGCGTTGGGCATGAAGGCTGTTGAACTCCTGCTCTAGCCCTTCCTCGGAAGATTTGCGGGTGTAGACGGCGCAGCGCAGCTTGCGGACGATCTTGGATTTCTCGGGCGGCTTCGTCATTTCCGCCCCCTGTGGTTCTTGAGCCCGAAGAAGACCCAGCCGTTCCAGCGCGTGCCGGTGATCGCGCGGGCGATCGCGGACAGCGACTTGTAGGGCCGCCCCTGCCATTCGAAGCCGTCCGCGGTGACGGTGACGATCTGTTCGACGCCCTGCCACTCGCGCAGAAGCCGTGTGCCGGTAATGGGGCGGTCGCGATCGGCGCGGATGCCGCGCTTCGTCTTGTCGCCGCCATCCAGTTCCTCGCCAAGCTGCTCCAGCCGCTGGATCGTCTCGGGCTTCAGTCCGCCATAGGCGAGTTCCTGGATGCGGTATGCTAGACGGGACTCGAGGTAGCGGCGGTTGAACGGTGGCGGCTCGCTGTCGAACAGGTCGCGCCACTGTTTCTTCAGGTTGGGCGTCGGCGTGGTCTTGAGCGCGGCCAGGCGCGCGGGGATGGGATCGGGCTTGTTCATGCATTTCTCCGGCGAGTTGGAGTTGCATGACGGCATTGGTCGGGCGGATAGTGTAGGCAACGTTCTCCAGTATCGTCAGATACTTCGCCCTCATCCCGCATCCGCAACCGAACCAGCCCGAGCGCCACCAGGCCGCACAGCTCCGTGCGGCGCTCTGTGGGCGTCATCTGGTCGGGCGGGAGCGGATTGGGGCGTTTCATGCAGCCGACCGCTCCGCACGGCCAAGAACGGCAGCGGTGATCGCGCCGCGGTTCCAACGGAAGTTCAGATGGCAGTTGGCGGCGTATTTCGACAGGCTGAAATCCAGCCCATTGGCCTCGTGCCCCGCGCGCTGCAGCAGGTCCATCTGTTTCATCGTCGCCGGGTCGTTCAGCCAGCGACGGCTCTTGATCGAGGCGGTCCCGGTCTCGGTGGCGCGCAGGAAATCGTCTGCGGCGGCGAGCGCCTGCACCCGGGTGCCGATGGCGAGCGGCCGGATCGCCCTGCCTTTCGGCTGTCCGAGCGCGTGCCAGAGCGCGCCATCATGGAACACCCCGGCCCAGCCTTTGAACCCGCTCGCCATCATCGCCTGGCCGTCGCCATGCAGATCGCACCAGGCGAACGGGGACCGCTCCAGCAGGTCGATCTCCATCATGTCGAAGGCGGTCAGCAGTCGGGCCTCTGCTCGTTCCCGCGTGAAGACGTGACCGCAGAAATCACAGACCGATGCTCCAAGCGGCAATTCGGCCTCACAGGTCGGGCACAGTTTCCAAGGTGCCTGGCCGGGCTCGGGATCGTCCTCGTCGAGGGTGATCTCCTGTTCGAGCGACCCGTGCCGGAGCGCCGCCCCCGCGAAGTCGAGCACGACGCAGTCGGTTTTCACGATGCCGGGAAAACGCGCGGGATCGACCCGCCGCAGGCCGCGACCGACTGCCTGGATGAAGGTGCCCTTGTGCAGCATGGGGCGCAGGATGCCGATGCAGCCGACCGGCTGGCTGTCGAACCCTTCCGTCAGGACCATGCAGTTCGTCAGCACCTGCACCTCGCCCCGGTCGAAACGGGCAATGAGGTCGGCGCGCGTCCGCGATGGCATCTCGCCCGAGATCGTCTCGGCCGTGACGCCCGCCGTACGGAAGGCCTCGGCAACCGCATCGGCATGGTCGACCGTCGCACAGAAGAAGATGGTGCGCCGGTCCGCTGCCTTCGCCTGCCAGTGTTCGACAACAGCCTCGTTCAGCACCGAGCGGTTCAGCACCTTGTCTGCCGC
The DNA here is from genome assembly GCF_002407205.1 of Rhodobacter sp. CZR27. Classification (NCBI taxonomy): domain Bacteria; kingdom Pseudomonadati; phylum Pseudomonadota; class Alphaproteobacteria; order Rhodobacterales; genus Rhodobacter; species Rhodobacter sp. CZR27. The sequence goes on from NZ_CP023548.1 coordinate 288,744, forward strand.
GCGCATGTCGAAATCGCCAGCGGTGGCGCCGAGCCCCGCCAGTTCGTCCTCGACGCCGAGATCGATGGTATAGGTGCGCGGTGGCACCAGGAGACCGCGACTGATCAGCGTGCCGATCTTGAGGTGATAGCCGACATTGCTGAAGGTGCGGCGCAGGCTGCGGCCATCGCCGCGACCCGGCGTCGCCGAGAGCCCGAGCAGCTTGATCTCCGGATTGAGCGCCCGGGCCTCGTCGATGATGGACTGATAGCTTTGCGCCGCGGAGCGGTGGCATTCGTCGATGACGAGATGCGAGACCGGCGCCATCCGCTCGCGCCGGTTGGCGCGCGCCAGGGTCTGGACGCTTCCGAAGACGATGCGGCCGTCCCAGTCGTCCTGCTCGGCCTTGACCACCGAGGTGGCCATTCCGGTCACGGCCCCGATGGAGGTCCGGTTCTGGTCGATCAACTCGTCCGTGTGCTGCAGCACCAGGACGCGGTCGTGTCGCCGGTGTTCCAGTTCCTCGCCGATGTAGAAACCGGCGATGGCCGTCTTGCCCGCCCCCGTGGGCAGGACCAGCATGGTGTTGCCGTGGGTGGCGGTGCGGTCGCGGGCGGCATCGACTGCCGCCCTCTGATAATCGCGTGGGATCATGACCGTCCTCCTCAGCGCGCCCAGAAGGGTGCGGAACCGGACGATGGCGTGCCGGACTGGCCCATGCCGGTGTTCGACAGCTGGGCGCCCGTCGCGTTGTACTGACCCTGCTGCGGCGGCTGCGGCACGCTGCCCAGCAGGCGCGCATATTCGGCATGGTCGGCGCCGAGCGCGGCCTTTATGACGTTGCGCCCGGTGTCGTCGGGCTTGTCCTTGTCGCGCTCGATGCCGATGCGCGCCACGAACTCCAGCCCGCTCAACTCGCCGAGGCTGCGGATCATCCGCGCGGCGCGGGCGGCGTTCGACTGATCGTCGGCACGCACTCCTCGGGCGGATTCAAGGATGCCGCGGATCATGGCACGCCCACGGTTGCCGTAGGTATCGTCGCCCGGCCCGCCTGCCGCCTTCCCGCGGAAGCCGATCCGAGTGTAGATGCGGCGACGGGCGAACGGCCCCTCCATCACGACCGCCTCGGTGTTGAGGTAAAGGGCGGTGCTGGTCTTGCTCTGGGTCAGCCAGCCCTCGGGGCCCGCTCCACCGGGGCGGATGGTCAGGCAGACCTTCGCCAGCGTGTTGGCGGGAATGAGGTCGAAGGCGGCGTCCTGCGTGTCCGCGCCATTGAAATCCATGTCGCTCGCCATGGTCATGCTCCTTTCGTCGTCGGGGAATGAGGCGCGGCAGCCGCCGCCGGGAGGTCGAAGTTGAGGCGGGACGCTCCCTCGGGACGCGGCCCCCGGATCTTCGCCATGAGCCGCCCGAGATGGGCAGGCTCGATCATCGACAACCGCCCGCTGCGATCCTTCGCAGGCAGGCCGAAGTCGTTGATCGTGGTGCAGACGAAGGCACGGAACGGCTCGCCCTTCTCAGGGCGCAGCTCGGTCAGTGTGATGACTTCATCAACGATTCCAGGGAGTTCCAGTCCTGTCTTGGACCCTTCGATCTGCATCGAGAAGTAGGGCTTGCCGAAGTCGTCCAGCTTCCTGTCGAGGAGACCGACCAGCCAGATGTTCTTGGCGGGCGTGTGCTGCAGATGCGTGAGCCAGCCGATCATCTCCTGGCCGAGCAATCCGTAGGTTGCGCGCAGGTCCGCCTTGCCGGTGCGGTCGGACTGCGCCTGCGGCTGGCCCTTGCACCATTGCAGGCAAATGCGGGAGGCAACCGAGATGCTGTCGACGAAGACCGTATCGTACTTGTCGAGCTGGCTTGCCGGTCCGAACGACGCACAGACCCGAGCGAAGTGCCCCATGCCGTAGGGCTGGTCATCTCGCATGGCTGGATTGGCTCCACCGATCCAGGCCGCAAGATCGCGGGCGACCTCCCAGTCCCGGATACGGACTTCGTCGCCGGGCCAGCCCTGAACGGCCAATTCGCCAGCCTCGAGGTTCAGGAACAGCGTGCGCTGCGGATCGAGGGTCAGCAGTTGGGTGGTCTTGCCGATCCCGGAGGTGCCCGTGAGCACCCCCTTGATGCCGCGCGCCTCGCGCAAGCGTTCGTCTGCAGTGATGATCCGGATCGGTCCGGCGCCGAAAGGGGCGCTCACCTGCTGGCATCCAGATCGCGGGCCGCGGCCGAGATGGCGATATCAGCGCCACCAGCGCCCTGGCGGCGTGCCATCTTCAGCACATCGCCAAGCGCGCTGGTCAGCCGATACATGGCAGATTGCTGCTTCGCGAGGGCAACGAGGGCGAACTCGATCTCGTCAACCGTGGCACGCTCGATCGGCACCGAGCGGCCCGCCCGGTCGGACAAGGCCGGCACATCGATCGTATCGGGGATCGCCTCCATCCAGCTCGACTGGCGCAGGCGTTTCAGGGGGGAGGTCGTGAACATTGTGGTGCTCCGTGCTTTCGTCGGTTGGTGTCCAGGGATCGTCGGGAAGACTGCTGCCGGGCCTGACGCCGCCCTGGAGCTTGCGGTCGGAGTGTTTCCCCGAGCGGGGGTGTTGCATTCCTCCGAGGGCCCGGCATGAAACTTGGCAGGACCGGGTCTTGGCCGGTCCTGTCATCATCTACCGGCGGGCATCCGGAACTGTCGGGGCCGTGCCGAGATATGCCGCGAGATCAAGCGCTTCGGCCGCCTTCCGGATGGTGCCAAGCCGGGCGTAGACTGTGCTGCGATGGATCCCGAGTGCCTGCGCCGCTTCGGTGGGCGACATGTCGATCAGCGCCAGTGCAAGGTCCCGGCACGCCGGGGTCAGGCCCGCCAGGAACCGCCGGACATCGCGAACGAGGCCGAAGGCCTCATCCGGTGACCGGGCCGACCCGGCGTGCGGCGCTGCGCTTTCCGGAAGGGTTTCCGCGAGCGCCAGCACTGCGTCATCGCCGCGACCTTCGGACGGGGTGTCGAAGTCAATCCACGCCCGTTCGACCCGGAGGCGTTCGGTTGGCGCGGCCAGCGTGGCAATGCGGTTCGCCAGAACGCGGTCTGCGAACGTGTCGTACTGACCGCGGGAGGGGTCGAACTTGGCATCCCTGCGATAAAGGTGCAGACGCAGGTCCTGCTTGATGTCCTCGGCGTCCATGCCGGGGATTGCGCCCGAACGCGCCAGCCGTTCGGCCCGGTGACAGATGTTGCGAGAGACGCGCGAGCGCGCGTCGCAAATGGGGTGGAAACGCTCCATGAAGTTTCGCCTTCGTCCAGGTGGACGGGCACGCGGCCCGAGTGACCGGGACCGGCGAAAATTCGTTGGAGCGGCGGCCTTGGCGGGCTCAGCACAAAGAGAAACCGCTGAAACCCGGTTGGATTTCAGCGGCTTGAGCGGCGAACTCTTTCAAAGAAATTATTGAGGTCAGTCAGCGAATTTTCGTCGGGACTGTCCCTGTCTGCCTTGCTGGAGGTCATCGGCATTCGCCACGAAACGGGCGACATACTCGGCCCCGACCGTGGGTAGCGGATCGTCGGCGATCCCGAAGGCGGCACGCAGCGCCTTGGACAGCGTCTGCTTCTGCTTCTGGTGCCTCGAGGTCTCGGCGCTCTTGGCATGATGGACGGGGAGCCTGCCGCCCTGCATCGCGAACGCCTTCAGGTAGGTCCACGCCGCTTTCGGCTTGCCATTCTTGGCGCTCTTCAGCCCGAGCCCATCGGGCTCGAACCTCCGGGTCTCGCCCCGGAAACTCACGATAACGACTTCATCGGCGACGAAGCGGATCCCGATTTCCTCCCATCGCGCGTTGCTCGGCAGCGCCCACGCCAGGTTAGAGACTGCGTTATCCGTTCCGCTCGCGATCTGAGCGCGGAGATCGGCGAACACGACGGTCGATGGCTGGCAAGGCTGCAATTGCCCGCGGTCATCAAGGTGGACCAGATCCTCAAGCGCCATGCGCATAACGCCTTCGCGATCCAGAGCGGCGGCAAGTTGCGGCGGGATTGATGAGGAGGTCGGGGCCAGTACCAGTTTGGGTCCCGGGTGGGTAATCACGTCGTCAAATTGCGCCACGTCCTCGCGTGCAAGCGGCCCCGGAACCGTCAGGAAAACAGGGAAACCCCGGCCTGCAAACACATCATGTGAGCCGATCCTGAAGACCGGTCGACGGTCGAAGCTTGCGGGCCGGTCGGACAGATCGAGTGCGGCAGCAATGCTCCGAGCCAATCCGACACGGTCGAGGCCGTAGATCATGATGTCGTTCTTGTTAAGGTCGAGATCGGCGCAGGCCTTAGGGCTGTCACCACAGACAGCGCGGATGGTGCCGTCGTCATGGTGCACGACTTGACGGGGGCACCCGTCACCGCCCGGTGATGGGCAGGCGATGCTCGTCGTTCGCGTTCCGGTCGATCGCAACAGTGGGAGACAACAGCCGGGCTCGTCGACAACCACGCAGGCGAATTCATCGCCCAACAGGCTGGCCCATTCGCGCCGGTCGGTCGCAGCATCGGTCAGCGCATCAAGCGCTTTCCAGAACTTCGAAATCCGCATCGTCATCCGCCCCTGCCGGAATCGCCCAGAACCCGCGAGCCTTCAGCCAGGCTTCGATGACCTCTTCGTCAGACTCCCGTTCATAGCGCGCAATGTTCGCGGGCCTTATCGTCACGGACCGCTCCCGCTTGCTGCCTTCGAATGCAAACTTGAAGGTCGCGTGCGTGAACGCGCCGCCAGTGAGCCGCTTCTCCCAGTTTTCGCCATAGGCCTTGAACAGGTCCTCCGACTTACGAATTTCCATCTCCGAAAATTTACCGGGCCATCGACGGCCGAACTCCACGAAGCGCACACCGGCAATTCCCTCGATATCCCCATGCGCCATTGCATCCGGCCCCAGTTCGCGCAGCGGATCGAGTGTGTATCGCTCGGAGCGATCGAAATAATCCTCGCTGCCGAACAGCGCCTCACCGAACGTCTTGAGATAGAGTTCGCGCTCGCCCTTCGTTCCGGCGTTCACGCCGATCTCGTCGGTCATACTGTCGTAGATCAGCACGTCATGTTGTTGGGGCCGATAGAACGCAATTCCGCTTTCACCGTCGTCCTGGTGCTTCCCTTCCCGGCGCATCGGCATGCCGTGCCGCACGAGCAGCCAGATCTTCTCGCCTCGCGGGAACGCGAAAATCCGGCTGTTGCGGCCGCGTCGCTTCACCTCGAACCAGTTGTCCATCCGGTCCTGCATGGTCTTCGCAATGGCGTCTGAGATGGACGGCAGCGCTGCGGTCTTTTTCTGCGGGCGCGAACCTGCGAAATACATGAAGTTGGAACGCTGGAACGCCACGGTTTCGGCATGCTGGCGCTGAAGCAGCATGGGCTGAGCAAGCCAGATCTGGACCGAAACATCGGCCAACGAAACCTCGTGATCCTTGTCGATCTCGATGCCCGCAGCTGCTGCGCGGTCGAGCAACTCGTCCATCGCCTCATGGGACGCGGTTTCGTGCACGTAATAGAGCGCGTTGACCATGTCCTCGGGAACTGAAGCATCGGGATTCATGAGTACGTCAGCGATGGCATCGAGCGGCATGTCATCTGTCGAACACGCGGCGAGGTCGAGCTTGCGGGACTTGAAGTAGTCCTTCCAAGGCTCAAGAAACGCTTTCAGTCTCGCGGGAGCAATATGCTTGAGGCGGGCTGGGTTGCTGAAAATCCTTGGATTAAATGCTGGCATCGGCCTCGTTGCTCCTTAAATTGTTACGGTCCGCAAGATTAGGAAGGAATCGCGCTCGCCACAAGATTGTGTTCCCGTAAGGTTCTGTGCGCGCCATCCGACAGTCCGCCACCCCCGCCGGTAGGTGAGGAGAGCATCTGGAGCTCTCCCATGAACAGCATCTACCCGGCGCGCTGCGCCATCCCGCATTCCAGCACGCCAGCGCCCACTAGCGGGGTCGGCGCATGATAGATCCAGACGAACGCGAACAGGCAGCTCTGCGCGCAGCCCTCCGTAACATGGCGGAACTCATGGCCGAGATCGGATGGGCCACGCGGTTCGCCGATCTCACCGAGGCACAAGCGCTCGCGATCGCGGCGGCCGCCGTCGATGGCTTCCAGGAGGCGATGCAGACCAGCGCGCCCCGGCCCGATCCGGAGGTGCCGTTCTGATGGACGCCGGTTTCGACTTCAACCATCGGGAGAAGCCGCCCAGTTTCGCGGACACCGTCAATACCTGCATCGACACCGCCCTTATCGCGGAACAGGCCGAACGTCCCCAACGCGACTATCTCGGAGGCAGTCGGCTGGGTGACATCTGCCAGCGCAGGCTGCAGTACGAATACCTGAAGACGCCGAAGGACCCGGCTGCCGGGTTCTCGGGCAAGTCCCTGCGGATCTTCGCGCTCGGGCACGTTCTCGAAGACTTGGCCATCGTCTGGCTGCGCAGGGCCGGGTTCGACCTTCGCACGCGCAATCGCCATGGCGATCAGTTCGGCTTCTCGGTCGTGGGCGGACGTGTGCAAGGCCATGCCGACGGGGTGGTCGTCGCCGCGCCGAACGGCATGGCGGTTCCTGCGCTCTGGGAGTGCAAATCGGCGAACGCCAAGAACTGGCGGGAAATCGCGAAGCACGGCGTCGGAAAGGCCAAGCCAGTCTACGCCGCGCAGATCGCGCTCTACCAAGCCTATCTCGGCCTGACCGAGGCGCCCGCGCTCTTCACGGCGATCAACAAGGACACGTGCGAGATCTGGCACGAACTCGTGCCGTTCGATGCCGCACTCGCCCAGTCCGCCAGCGACAAGGCGGTGACGATCCTGCGCGCCTGTGATGCGGGTGAAATTCTTCCCCGCCACACGGCCGACCCCGACCACTTCGAATGTCGCTTCTGTGCGTGGCGGGAACGGTGCTGGGCATGACGGTCCCGTCCGACACCATCGTGCCCGATGACGTCGCGCCCGACGCTGAAATGATCGCGATCTATGCCGACGTGGTGTTCGGCTACTGCGACGGCTGGGTGCCGGTCCGTGCGCTCGCAGAGAAAGGCGCGGGCGATGGCCCGCCGCATGTGCCCTTCATCGAAGCGGACGCCACGCTAGCCGCGAAACTCGCGCTTCAGGCGACATGGGCGAGCGACGCTGGCATGGCCCTGTTCGTTGCGCCCGGGACAGCCGCATGACCCCGTCCTGGACCCCGGCGCTTCGAGCGTTCGTCCCGTCGATCCGTCCACTGGACGGATCGATCCCTTCGGGTCCGGTCTTCACCCAGGCGAAGCTGCCCTGATCGAGCCGCTTGTAGATCAGCACGAGGCCACTGCCGTCCCAGACCAGGATCTTCAGTCTGTCGCCCCGCTTCGAGCGGAAGACTACCGTCACGCCCGAATGCGGATCGAGCTTCAGCTGGTCCTGCACGATCAGCGCTGACGGTCGCGCCCTTGATCGTGCGGTTCTTGCGCTCGACTTGATCGTTGGTCCAAGGGTGGTTCGGCTTGGTCAGGCGGTGTTTGGTCCCGTGTGCCTCGAATGTCGAAGCGCAGCTGCCCCGACCAGGCGGTGTCGCTGTTGCGAGGCTGCTCGGCAAACTGGATGCTTGGCCGTTGTCTCTCGGAGCGATGGCGCTCCAATGGCTCGATCGCTTAGCGCTGGAGGCATCGGTGCAAGGCAAAGCGGGTCAGATGCGGGATGGACGGCTGCAGGGCGTAGAGGCAGTCATCCAGCGGCAGCAGCGTGTGGCGCCGGAAGGCCACGACCGTCGCCTCCTCGGCACCGGTCAGGACCGTGGAGTGCGGCTCCTTCGGCCCCGTGTTCAGATCTTCCACCTCCGCCCGCTTTGCGCCACTTCGCCGCCGCCTTCTGATTGATGCCCTACTCGCGGCTCACTTGCGCGAGCGAAGCTTCCGATAGCCGTGTTGCAGCTCGGACAGCGTGCGCGGAGGCGACAGGTTGTCCGGCAGATCTGCTTCGCACACCATGGCGCACAACCAGTTCGTGAGGCCGGCGTGAAGGGCTCTGCGCCGTCATCAGGAACTTGTGGTGATCCTTCGGGCAGGCGTCGATTGCCGCCCGAGGCCCGTGGCGCGGGGGAACATTCACTTTCCCGCCGGTTTGTTGTTGCACGATCGTCAGCACAGCCTCCGGATATGCTGTCGGCCCATGCGCACAATGCCGCTCCACCGCTGCCCGGTGTGCAGCAGCAGGGACAGGGCCAGATGCGCACGCGAGCCGGGCTTGTGGAGATCGGTGAACCGCGCAATCTGCTCTTCTTCCCACCTCACAAGCCTGTCTGCTTTTCGCTTGAGCTTGCGCACGCCTTCGGTCGGATCGTCGCGGAGCCAGCCAGGATAAACAGCGTGAATCATGAGAACACGGGTCATGCGCCGCATGTTGTTTGCCGAGGCCGGCGTGGCGGCCCAAGAGCGGGCCGCGCAAGGTGGACAGCGACGGTCGCAGCGCCCGCTGCGACAACGGCAACGCCAACTGGCGGTAGTCGTGGCGAGCTTGGGACATCCCGATCAACGCCCCGCGGCGCAACTGGAAGCGCTGGCCGAAGGCTATCTGGCGCAACTCAGCCCGACGACCGTTCCGAAGTGAACCCGTTCGCCAGTAACCTGTCACTGATGGAGGAACTGCGGGTCCCTGACAGGCGGTTCCATGTCTTCACCGCTCCGGCCCCGTGCTGCCTTGCCTCGAACATGCCTGCCTGTCCGGCGTGCCCAGGCCGCAGAGGGTATCGCGCGACGGCTGGGACGCGTGGGCTCCGGGTCGTCCTCGACCTCGGCCCGGGTGTGGGGGACGTCCGCGGCGCGTTCCTCAATCCGGGCGCCTGACCATGGCGACGGTTCAACAGCTTCAGCAGTAGCCCGAGCGACTCCTTGAAGCCTGCTTCAGCGGTGTGCCCGAGGTGACGGAGGCCGTCCGGCAGGACGGTGGTGAAGCGATGCGTCGCGCGCTATGAAGGCGACAGGGCATGAGAAGGAGCGGGCGATGACGGGCACGGTGCAAAGCGCCTTGACGCTGGAGCGATCCGGGGCCCGGATGGGTGCCGACCGGGTGGCACTGCTGGCGGCAATCGGGCGCACGGGGTCGATCTCGGCCGCGGCACGCGAGATCGGCCTGTCCTACAAGGCGGCGTGGGACGGTGTCCATGCCATGAACAATCTCTTCGCAAGCCCGCTCGTGACGGCCGCTCCCGGGGGCCGTGCGGGCGGAGGGGCGACCCTGACGCCGGCGGGCGAGAAGGTGATCGCCGCCTTCACGGCGATCCGCGAGGGTCTGGAGCGCGTCGTCACCAGCCTCGAGACGCAGATCGACCTCGACCCCGGCGACATCCTCTGGAGCCTGATGATGAAGACCTCTGCCCGCAACGCCTATCGATCGGTCGTCACGGCCGTGACCGAAAGCACGGTCAGCGCCGAGGTCACGATGGACATCGGCGGCGGCCAGAGCCTTGTCGCCGTCATCACCGGGCGGAGCGCCGCCGACATGGGCCTCGCCCCCGGTGTCGAGGTCTTCGCGCTGGTGAAGTCGAGCTTTGTCATCGTGGCGAAGGGGAGGGAGGTCGGCGCGCTCTCGGTGCGCAACCGGCTGGTGGGCACCGTCACGTCGCGCACCGACGGGCCGGTGAACAGCGAGGTCGTGCTGGATCTCGGCGGCGGCCGGACGCTCGCCGCGACCATCACCCGCGAGAGCGCCGAGACTCTGGGCCTGCGCGTCGGCGACGAGGCCACCGCCCTGGTGAAGTCCAGCCACGTGATCCTCGCGCTGCCCTGAGCACGCCGCCGCACCGGCGGGGCCGCCTCCCGAAACGCGGTCCGTGCCGCGGAACCTGTCTGCCGGGGACGCGCGCGGCGACCGGGCCGGCGCAGCCGCCTGACATGCCGCGCCGATCGGCGCGGGGCGCCTTGGCAGGTTGTCCCGCCAGCCTTGGAGCGATCCCGGCGCGGGCGACAGCCGCTCTGTCAGCCCCTGCGTGCAGTCGAGCCACTTCCGGAGGCGGAACCGGGACAAGGACCGGCAGGCCAAGCGCCATCGCCGGCGCCATGACAAGGTGCCATCCGGAGGCCGCATCGCCTGGCGGCCCGGGAGGACGCGATCGGGTCTTGCGTCCGGCACCTGCATCGCGCGTGCTTCACCGGGTGCACCAATGCATTTCCCTCCCGGCGGGAGCTTTCCCCGAACGGCCAGCCGCATGCTTTCGGCGGGGCGGAGCGCCCGCCGCCAGGCGTTCCGGCCACGGTCCATTCCATTCTCAGAGGGCGGGATGCGAAGCGGCAGCCCGGCGGCGGAAGCCGTATCCTGGCGAAATCCTGATCATCGGGCGGGCCGGTCGCCGCAATTTCGTGCGCCCGGCCTTCCGGATGCCCTGTCGCAGGGCGCCGCTGGCCCGAAAGCCTCGCTCGATCGCGCTGTATAGGCCAGCCTCCGAACGAGACGCTTGAACCTGATCGCTCATCGCTATATTGCGAAACTACATAACGGTGATCCCGGAGAAACCTCGATGTCCGACGGCAAGCTGAAGGCGGCGCTGACCCTGCAGCGCGAGGACGCTCCCCGGGTGGGCGGTGACCGGATCCGGCTTCTCCGCGCGATCGATGCGCAGGGCTCGATCGCGAGCGCGCCGAGGGAGGTCGGCCTGTCCTGCAAGGCCGCGTGGGCCGCGGTGGGAACGATGAACAACCTGTTCGCCCATCCGCTGGTGGCGGCCTCGCCCGGCGGAAGGGCTGGCGGCGGCGCCCGTGTCACGCGGGCCGGCCATGCCCTGATCGACTGCTTTTCCATGCTCGAAACCTCGCTCGGCAAGGCGCTTGCCGTCATCGACACCGGCTTCGCCGCCTCACCCGGCGGCGCGATAAACACCCTCAGGAGACTCATGATGCAGACCAGCACCCGCAACACCTTTCGCTGCACCGTCACCCGCGTCACCCAGGGCGCCGTCAGTGCCGAGGTCGAGCTGATGCTGACCGACGGGCACCGGCTCACCTCGGTCATCACCGAGCGCAGCGCCGAGGAGATGGGGCTGCAGGAGGGCGCGCAGGTCTTCGCGCTGATCAAGGCGACCTTCGTGATGCTCTCCGCCGGCGACAATCCGGGCCGCATCTCGGCCTGCAACCGGCTGACCGGCACGGTCTCGGCGCGCGAGGATGGCCCGGTCAACAGCGAGGTCACGCTCGACCTCGGCGACGGCAAGACCATCACTGCGATGATCACCCGCAAGAGCGCAGACGACCTCGGCCTCGCTCCCGGCGCGACGGCGACCGCGCTCTTCAAGGCGAGCCACGTCATCCTCGCCATGCCCTGACCCCGCGCAGGGGCCGGCCCATCTTCAACCAGCGAAAAGGAAAGTTCCATGTCATCACTCAGGAACGCCCTGCGCGCGACCTGCGGCGCGCTGATCGTCTCGGTCGTTCTTGCGGCGCCCCTCCGGGCCGAGGAAATCCTTGCCGCCGTCGCCGCGAACTTCACCGATGCCGCGACCGAGATCGGCACGGCCTTCCGGAAGGCGACAGGGAACACCGTCACCTACAGCTTCGGCGCGTCGGGGCAGCTCTACACCCAGATCACGCAGGACGCGCCGTTCCATGTCTTCCTGTCCGCCGACCAGACCCGGGCCGAGAAGGCCGAGGCCGACGGGTTCGCGGTGCCCGGCAGCCGCTTCACCTATGCGGTGGGCAAGCTCGTGCTCTGGAGCGCCGACCCCGCGAGGATCGACGGCACCGGGGCCGCGCTGAAGGACGCAAGCCTGACCCATGTCGCCATTGCCGATCCCGCGACCGCGCCCTACGGTGCCGCGGCGGTCGAGGTGATGAGACATCTCGGCGTGTTCGAGGCGCTGGAGCCGAAGATCGTGCAGGGCAAGAGCATCAGCCAGACCCACCAGTTCGCGGCCACCGGCAACGCGGACGTGGGCTTCGTCGCGCTCAGCCAGATCGTCGCGGACGACAAGGGCTCGCGCTGGATCGTCCCGCAGGAGCTTTACACCCCGATCCGGCAGGATGCGGTGCTGCTGAAGAAGGGCGAGGCGAGCGAGGCGGCCCGGGCCTATGTCGAATTCCTGAAAAGCCCCGAGGCGACAGCCATCATCGGGAAATACGGCTACGCCGTGGGTGAGTGAGCATGGCCGAGGGAACCCCGCTGTTCGATGCGGCGATGATGACGACGATCTGGCTGACGCTGAAGCTGGCCGCCGTCACGACCGTCCTGCTGCTGCTGGTGGGGACCCCTCTGGCCTGGTGGCTGGCGCGCGCCGGCGGTCTCCGGAAGGAGATCGTGGGCGCGGTCGTCTCGCTGCCGATCGTCCTGCCGCCGACGGTGCTCGGCTTCTATCTGCTGATCGCGATGGGGCCGAACTCGCCGCTCACCGCGCTTCTGGGGCGGAAGCTCTCGTTCACCTTCGAGGGGCTGGTGGTGGGGTCGGTGATCTATTCGCTGCCCTTCGTGGTCAATCCGATCCGCAATGCCTTCGAGGCGATGGGCGACCGGCCGATGGAGGTGGCCGCCACGCTGCGGGCCTCGCCGCTCGACGCCTTCTTCACCGTGGCGCTGCCCTTGGCCTTGCCGGGGATCTTCACCGGCGCGATCCTCGGCTTTGCCCATACGCTGGGCGAGTTCGGCGTGGTGTTGATGATCGGCGGCGGCATCCCCGGCCAGACCAAGGTGCTGTCGGTCACGATCTTCGACTTCGTCGAGACACTGCAATGGGGCAAGGCGCATGTGCTGGCGGGGGGCATGCTGGTCATGTCCTTCCTCGTCATCCTCGCCATGATGCTGGTCGAGCGTCGGCTGAACGGGTCGCGGCGATGATCGAGGCCGGGTTCCGCGGCCGTCTCGGCAGCTTCGACATCGATGCCTCCTTCACCGTGCCGGGCGAGGGGGTCACCGCGCTTTTCGGCCCCTCGGGCTGCGGCAAGACGACCGTTTTGCGCGGAGTGGCGGGGCTCCTGCGCCTTCCCCAGGGCAGTCTTCGGGTGAATGGCGAGACCTGGCAGGAGGGCCGGCGCTTCCTGCCGCCGCACCGCCGCGCCATTGGCTACGTCTTTCAGGAGGCAAGCCTTTTCCCCCACCTTTCAGTGGAGCAGAACCTGCGCTTCGGGCTGCGCCGCTCGAAGGGCGCGGTGCGGATCGGCACGGACGAGGTGGTGGACCTGCTCGGCATCGCGCCTCTCTTCGACCGCCCGGTGCCGAGCCTTTCGGGCGGCGAGCGGCAGCGCGTGGCGATCGGCCGGGCGCTCCTGTCCCAGCCGCGGCTTCTGCTGATGGACGAGCCGCTGTCGGCGCTCGACCGCTTTTCCAAGGACGAGATCCTGCCCTATCTCGAGCGGTTGCACGCGACGCTGTCGATCCCGGTGCTCTACGTCAGTCACGACATTGCCGAGGTCGAGCGGCTGGCCGACACGCTGGTGCTGATGGAGGCGGGCCGCGTGCGCGCGGCGGGGCCCATCGCCGACCTGCTGGCGGATCCGGCCCTGCCGCTGATCCACATGCCGGAGCCTGCGGCCGTCATCGAAGGCGAGGTGATCGCGACCGACCCGGCCTATGGCCTCACGGACGTGCGGGTGCCGGGCGGGGTGGTGACGGTGCCGGGCGACCTCGGGCCGCACGGCACCCGCCGCCGCCTGCGCATCCCGGCCAGCGACGTGAGCCTCGGCCGCCATGCGGCGCTGGACACCACGATCCTGAACGCGCTGCCGGCCCGGATCGAAGGGGCGGAGCCTGCGGGGAACCACCAGATCACCGTCCGCCTGCGCCTCGGCCAGGACGGCCCGGGGGCGGCGCTGCTGTCGCGGGTGTCGCGCAAATCATGGGACCGGCTGGCCCTGAAGCCGGGCGACCTGGTGGTGGCGCGGCTGAAGGCCGTCGCCCTGGCCGAGCCTGCGCAGGTGCTGGCCGCCCGCGCCGACAGGGCGCGGCCCCCGGGGCAGGTTCCACAGGGGCGGCCCACCTAGATCCCCTCCCAGGACCGTGCCGCCTCCTTGAGGTGGTTCAGAAAGCTCTGCACCTTCAGGGTGCGGTGCAGGTCCACATGCGTCACGAGCCAGACCGGTGCCTCCCATTCGGGGCGCGGCGGCAGGATCTCGATCAGGTCGCTGCCTGCGGCGGACATCACCGGAAGAAAGCCCAGGCCCGCTCCGGCGCGGACGGCATCCTCGAGCGCGGCCACCTCGGAGGCGCGGAAGGTGATCCGGTCGGCCGGCACATGGTCGCGCATCCAGCGGTGATAGGGCGCGCGCGGCACGTCCGCGCCGACGAACCGGTGGAGGCCGAAGTCCTGCGGTCCCGAGGGCAGCCCCTGCCGTGCCGCATAGGCCGGCGCCGCATAGAGCGCGTGGCGCATGCGGACGAGGGGCTGGACGACGTTGTCGGGCTCCTCGGGCATGGCGCCGGCGCGAATCGCCACATGGGCCTCGCCGTAGTCCAGCCGGAACAGGCGCATGTCGGTCAGGAACCGCACGATGACGCCGGGGTGCTTCTCCTGGAACGAGGCAAGCACCGGCGTGACGAGCGGCGAGAAGCCGGCGAGCGACGTGACCACCAGTTCGCCCGCCACGGTCTCTCCCAGCCCCTTGATGCGGCTGGCGAGCTGGTTGAACTGCTCTTCCGTGGTCTGCGCGACGAGAAGCAGGTCGCGCCCCGCCTCGGTCGGGGTGTAGCCGCGGGCGTGGCGCTGGAACAGGCGCGCACCCAGCCGCTTCTCGAGCGCGTCGATGTGGCGGATGACGGTGGCGTGGTGCACGCCGAGGACCTCGGCCGCGCCCGAAACCGTGCCGAGGCGGGCAACCTGGAAGGCGGTGCGGATCTCGTCCCAGTCCTCGAAGCTCATCGCGGCCGCCTCATCCTTCATGCCCGGCAGAATGTTCGCTGGCGCACAGCATAGGGCGGCGTGCGGCGTGGTCCAATGGCGCGCGGGGGCGCGACCGCCGTCGGGCCACCATCCCGGCGCGCCGGCCCTGCAATGCTTGACTCGGACGGTCATCCGGCGTATCGCCCCCGAGATTTCCGGAGTTCCGTTGGAGCCTCCGGTCCCGGCCATGAGTCGGGATCGCCACCCATCAGCGCGATGCGCCCATGGGTGCCGTTGTGATTTTTGCCGTCCCGTCCTAGGTCGGGGCAGAGTTCAACAGGTCGGGAGAGACCGCGATGTTCGAAAGTCTGTCCGAACGCCTTGGCGGCGTGTTCGAGCGGCTCACCAAGCAGGGTGCGCTGACCGAGGACGACGTGGCGACCGCGCTGCGCGAAGTGCGCGTGGCGCTGCTCGAGGCCGACGTTTCGCTTCCCGTCGCGCGCGATTTCGTGAAGCGCGTGCAAGAGAAGGCGACTGGGCAGGGCGTCACCAAGTCGGTGACCCCGGGCCAGCAGGTCGTGAAGATCGTCCATGACGAGCTGGTCACCGTGCTGCGCGGCGACGGGCCGGCGGATGCGCTGAAGATCGACAACCCGCCCGCGACGATCCTGATGGTGGGCCTGCAGGGCTCGGGCAAGACGACGACGACGGCCAAGCTGGCCAAGCGTCTGAACGAGAAGCAGGGCAAGCGGGTGCTGATGGCCTCGCTCGACACCAATCGCCCGGCGGCGATGGAGCAGCTGCAGATCCTCGGCGCGCAGATCGGCGTGGACACGCTGCCGATCGTCAAGGGCGAGACCGCCGTCCAGATCGCCAAGCGCGCGAAGACCCAAGGGTCGATGGGCGGCTATGACGTCATCATGCTCGATACCGCGGGCCGTCTGCACATCGACGAAGTGCTGATGGACGAGGTTCAGGCGGTTCGCGACATCGCCAACCCGCGCGAGACGCTGCTGGTGGTTGACGGCCTGACCGGTCAGGACGCGGTGAACGTCGCGACCGAGTTCGACGGCAAGGTCGGCATCTCGGGCGTGGTGCTCACCCGGATGGACGGCGACGGCCGCGGCGGTGCCGCGCTTTCGATGCGCGCGGTCACCGGCAAGCCGATCCGCTTCGTCGGCCTCGGCGAGAAGATGGACGCCATCGAGACCTTCGAGCCCGAGCGGATCGCCGGCCGGATCCTCGGCATGGGCGACATCGTCGCCCTTGTCGAAAAGGCGCAGGAGACCTTCGAGGCCGAGCAGGCCGCCAAGATGATGAAGCGGTTCCAGAAGGGCCTCTTCAACATGAACGACCTGAAGATGCAGCTGGAGCAGATGCTCAAGATGGGCGGCATCCAGGGCATGATGGGCATGCTGCCCGGCATGGGCAAGATGTCGAAGGCCGCCGAGGAAGCGGGCTTCGACGACAAGTTCATCCGTCGTCAGGTGGCGCTGATCAACTCGATGACCAAGAAGGAGCGGGCGAACCCCGACCTTCTGCAGGCGAGCCGCAAGAAGCGGATCGCGGCCGGCGCGGGGCTCGAGGTGCAGGAGTTGAACCGCCTGCTCAAGCAGCACCGCCAGATGGCGGACATGATGAAGAAGATGGGCAAGGGGGGCATGATGAAGCAGGCCCTCAAGCAGATGATGGGCAAGGGCGGCATGCCCGACATGTCCAATGTCACGCCCGAGGAGATGCAGGCCGCGGCGGCGGCGATGAAGGGCAAGATGCCCGGCGGCATGGGCGGCTTCCCCGGAATGCCGGGTGGCGGGCTGAAGCTGCCGGCCGGCCTCTCGGGCTTGGGCAAGAAGAAATGACCTCGCGCGCCCTTCCTCTTGCGACGGCCCTGACCGCGGTTTCGCGGCCGGCCGCGCATGGTCGGAGGGCGCGATGAGCACGCTTCCCTTCCACATCCCCGTCCTCGAGACCGAGCGGCTGATCCTGCGCGAGCCGCGCGAGAGCGACCTGCCCGCGATGATCGCCTTCGGCGAAAGCGACCGCACACGGTTCATCGGCGGGCGGCAGGACAGCTTCGGCACCTGGCGGATCTTCCTTGCGGGCATCGGCCACTGGGCGCTGCGGGGCTACGGCATGTGGTCGATCGACACCCGGGACGGCGCCTTCGTCGGCCGCGCCGGCGTCATCAACCACATCGGCTGGCCGGAGCCGGAACTGGGCTGGCACCTCTACGAGGGGTTCGAGGGCAAGGGCTATGCCTACGAGGCCGCGCTTGCCGTCCGCGCGCATATGCAGGGCACGCTGGGCATGGGGCCGCTGATCACCATGATCGATGCCGAGAACCGCCGCAGCCTGTCCCTCGTGCGTCGTCTGGGTGCCACGCTGGAGCGGGTGCTGGAGGAAGGCGACCGCCTCATCCACATCTACCGCCATCCGTCCGAGGACGACGGCGGGATGGAGGCCTACGCATGATCTCGGTCACCGGCAGCCCCGCCATCGCCACCGAACGGCTGACGCTGCGCATGCCCGCCGCCCGCGACTGGGAGGCCGTGGCCGGCTACCTGACCAGCGACCGCGCCAGGTTCACCGGCGGCCGTCTGACGCGCGAACTCGCGTGGCGGTCGTTCGGCCACATGGTCGGGCACTGGGTGCTGCGCGGCTATGGCATGTTCTTCTTCACCCGCCGAGGCAGCGACGAGGCGCTGGGCATGGCCGGCCCGTGGTTCCCCGAGGGCTGGCCCGAGCCGGAACTGGGCTGGACGGTGTTCAGCGATGCCGGCGAGGGGCAGGGCTTTGCCCGCGAGGCGGCCGAGGCCGCGCGCCGGCACGCCTTCCAGAACCTCGGCTGGAAGACCGCCGTCAGCTACATCCACCCCGACAACGCCCGCTCCATCGCGCTGGCCGAACGGCTGGGCGCGGTGCGCGATGCGGGCGCCGCCTTCCCCGGCGATGGCCCGACCCTCGTCTTCCGCCACACCGGCCCCGAGGCACGCGCATGACCAGCCCCTGGAGCCATCCGATCACGCGCGCCTGCGCGATGCAGGCGGCCGGCGTTGCGGGTGCCGTGCCCGAGATCGCCACGCGCCGCCTGCGCCTGCGCGCGCCGCGACTGGACGACTTCGCGACCTATGCCGAGATCGTCGGCTCGGACCGTGGGCGCCATATCGGCGGTCCGCTGCCGCGGGCCGAGGCGTGGGACGACTTCTGCCGGATGACGGCCACCTGGCTCCTGCGCGGGCACGGCCTGTGGTCGGTCGAACTCGACGCCGACCTTCTGGGCTTCGTGCTGATCGGCATGGAGCCGGGCGATCCCGATCCGGAACTCGGCTTCCTGTTCACGGCCGAGGCTGAGGGGCAGGGCTATGCGCAGGAGGCCGCCGAGGCCGCGCGCCACCATGCCTTCACGGCGCTGGGCCTGCCGCGGCTGGTGTCCTGCATCGCCCCGGACAACTTCCGCTCGCGCCGGCTTGCCGAACGGCTGGGCGCGCGGCTCGATCCCGGCACGCTGGACGGCGTGCTCGTCTACCGTCATCCCGTGCCGGAGGTTTCCGTATGAGTGCGCCGCGTCCCGATCCTGCCGAGGTCCCGCCGGCCGATGCCACCGCGCGCGCGCAGGCGCTGCTGCGCGAGCATCGCGACAGCATCGACCGGCTGGACGCCATCCTGGTCTATACGCTCGCCGAACGCTTCAAGCAGACCCAGGCGGTCGGGCGGCTGAAGGCCGAGCATGATCTGCCGCCCTCCGACCCCGTGCGCGAGGCACGCCAGATCGAGCGGCTGGAGTGGCTCTCCAAGGAAGCCGACCTCGATCCCGAATTTGCCAAGAAATTCCTGAACTTCATCATCTCCGAAGTGATCAGGCACCACGAGAAACTGCAGAAATGACCGGGCGCTGCCCGGCCGCCAGCCAAACAGGAGAATACCCATGGCTATGAAAATCCGTCTCGCCCGTGGCGGCTCGAAGAAGCGCCCCCACTACTCGATCGTCGCGTCCGACAGCCGGATGCCGCGCGACGGCCGCTTCCTCGAGAAGCTGGGCACCTACAACCCGCTGCTCGCCAAGGACAGCGAGGACCGCATCAAGATGAATGTCGAGCGCGTGCAGTACTGGCTGGGCCAGGGCGCACAGCCGACCGACCGCGTCGCGCGCTTCCTGGAAGCCGCCGGCCTGAAGGAAAAGGCCGTGCGCAACAACCCGAAGGCCGCCGTCCCGGGCAAGCGCATGGCGGAACTGGCCAAGAAGAAGGCCGAGCGCGCCGCCGCCTCGGCCGAGTGACACTGCCGGGCGGTCCCCACGGGGCCGCCCTTTCCTTTCCGGGTGCGCATATGTCGAAGACCGACCGCGTCTGCGTGGGTTCCATCGCCGGAGCCTTTGGGGTGAAGGGCGAGGTGCGCCTGAAGTCCTTCTGCGCCGAGCCGACCGATATCGCCTCCTACGGCGCCCTCTTCACCGAGGACGGCAGCCGCAGCTTCCGCATCACCCTGACCCGCCCGGTCGCGGGCGGCCTTGGCGCGCGCCTGTCGGGCGTGGCGACGAAGGAGGAAGCCGACGCGCTGCGCGGCACGGGCCTCTATGCCGACCGCGAGCGTCTGCCCTCGCTGGGGGACGATGAATTCTATCATGCCGACCTGATCGGGCTCGAGGTGCGCGACACTGGCGGGGCACTGATCGGTCGGGTGCATGCCGTGCACAACCACGGCGCCGGCGACATTCTGGAGATCACCGGTGGCGCGCTGCGCGAGCCGCTGCTGCTGCCCTTCACCCGGGCCGTGGTGCCGACGGTGGACCTGGCGGCAGGCAGGATTGTGGCAGACCCGCCCGAAGGGCTGGACTGACGTCTCGGAAAGGTGCCGAGCGCGCCACGTCTTCACCACTTTTGCGGGAATATCTCGGTTAAGGGTTCGCAAGAGGGTGATCCGATGTCACTTGGCCTTCAACTTCGCCTGTCGCTCCTGTTCACCGCGATGCTGTATCTCGGGCCGCTGGTATCCGGCATCGGCCGGCACGATCTTCCGGTTCTGCCTGCCTTCGCCGCCCTCTTCGTCATGTGGACGATGGTGATGCGCCCCGCGCAATGGCCGCAGGATCGCGCCGGCTGGTCCGACGGGGCCGCCATCCTGCGCGTGGCGGCGACCGTTGCCACCCAGATCCTGCTGGTCGCAGCCCTCTTCATCGTTGGCCGGGCCATCGGCGGCATGCTTCCCGCGACGCCCGTGATTTCCGAGTCCGCCGCGATCGCCATCTCGCTTCTCGCGATCCCCTTCTCGCGGCTGACGCTCGATCCGGCGAAGATCGCCTTCGCCCACGGCTTCCTTGACGAGGTGCCCGAGGAACTGGCGATCGAGCTTGAAGGCCAGCGCGCCGACCGGCTGGTCGCGCCGTTCTTCCGGCTGCCCGACGACACCGACGAGGTCGAGTTGATGAAGCGGCTGGTCGATCTTGCGCCCTCGCTGACCAGTGCCGCGCTCCTCGATGCGCTGGACCGGCGGATCCGGGCCGAGCCGTCGCCCTGCATCGCCGCGCGCCGGGCGCTGATCCTGCAGGCCACCTCGGTCGCCGCGGCCGATACCTGCCCGGGCCGGGCCGAGCCGGTCCGCGCGCTGCGCATCGCCGGCACCGACCGCACGCTGCTCCGGCTTCTCGCGCTGCGTCTCCAGTCCCTTCTGGCGCAGCGGCCGCAGGCGCAGGACGATTGCCCGACGGTTCCGGTGCTGCGCGCGGCCGTCGTCCGGGCCAAGGCGCCCGCGGGCCTGCCGTTCGAGCTTGGCCGCGCCGCCTGATCCCGACCGCGGGCCTTGCCGCGGGGGGCGGTTTCCCGCATACCCCCGCGCATGACCGAGACTCCAAAATCCCATGGCCGGCTGTCCATCCGGCCCTCGCTTCAACCGCGCGAACTGTCGGGGCCTCCTGTCGTCAAGGGGGCATGGCAGGCGCGGGTGATCACGCTGTTCCCCGAGGCCTTCCCGGGAACGCTGGGCCTGTCGCTGACGGGCCGCGCGCTCGACATGGGGCTCTGGGCGCTCGAGACGATCGACCTGCGCCCCTTCGGCGAGGGCCGGCACCGCAACGTCGACGACAATCCGGCCGGCGGGGGCGCGGGGATGGTGCTGCGCGCCGACATCGTGGCCAAGGCGCTGGATGCGGCCTCGGTCGGCACGCCCACGGATCGCCGGCGCTGGCCGGTCGTCTACCTCTCGCCGCGCGGCGTGCCGTTCAGCCAGTCGAAGGCGCGCGACTGGGCGGGAGGAGAGGGGCTGACGCTTCTCTGCGGCCGGTTCGAGGGCGTGGACCAGCGCGTGCTGGACGAATACGCCGTCGAGGAGGTTTCCTTGGGCGATTTCGTCCTGACCGGGGGCGAGATCGCGGCGCAGGCCTTGATCGACGCGACGGTGCGGCTTATACCGCGCGTGCTCGGGAATCATGCGTCCACCGAAGAGGAATCCTTTTCGGAGGGACTTCTTGAATTTCCGCAGTACACACGGCCGACCGTCTGGCAGGGCCGCGCGATCCCGGAGATTCTTCTGTCCGGCCATCACGCGAACATCACCCGCTGGCGGAAGGCCGAGGCCGAAAGGCTGACGAAGGAACGCAGGCCTGATCTCTGGCGGGCTTACTGCGCGGCGCGCGGTAGGGACCCGGGCGAAGACCGAGAGCTCTGAGGCGGCATCACTTCGCGGGGAAACCGCGAGCAGAGGAAAGGACTTGCGATGAACCTGATCGCACAACTCGAGGCGGAGCAGATTGCCGCCCTCGGCAAGACCATCCCGGATTTCAAGGCCGGCGACACCGTCCGCGTCGGCTACAAGGTGACCGAAGGCACCCGTTCGCGCGTGCAGAACTACGAAGGCGTTGTGATCGGCCGCAAGGGCGGCAACACGATCTCGGCCTCGTTCACCGTGCGCAAGATCTCGTTCGGCGAAGGCGTCGAGCGCGTGTTCCCGCTCTACTCGACCAACATCGACTCGATCGAGGTGGTGCGTCGCGGCCGCGTTCGTCGCGCGAAGCTCTACTACCTCCGCTCGCGCCGCGGCAAGTCGGCCCGGATCGCGGAAGTCACCAACTACAAAGAAAAATCGGAATAAGGACCGGCGCCATGAAGAAGGGCATCCACCCCGACTACCACTTCATCGACGTCAGGATGACGGATGGCACCGTGTTCCAGGTCCGCTCGACCTGGGGCAAGGAAGGCGAACAGATGGCGCTCGAGATCGACCCGCTCGCGCATCCCGCCTGGACCGGTGGCACCGCCAAGCTGATGGACACCGGGGGCCGCGTGTCGAAGTTCAAGAACAAGTACGCCGGCCTCGGGTTCTGAGACCGCCGGAACTGATCGGAGGGCGCGCCGCAGGGCGCGCCCTTTCGCTTGCGGGCATGAGGAAATGCCGCAGCCCATGGCACACCCTTGCGCGAATGCCCGCCAGAGGCTAACCGCGAAAGGCAGCAGGGGGGACGGCGGCCTTGGCGCATATCATCGTGGTCGGCAACGAGAAGGGCGGCTCGGGCAAATCCACGACCTGCATGCATGTGGCGACGGCGCTGGTCCGGCTGGGCTTCCGCGTCGGCGCGCTGGACCTCGACCTCCGTCAGCGCAGCTTCGGCCGCTACATCGAGAACCGGCAGGCGTTTGCGACGAGTGTGGGACTCGCGCTGCCGATGCCCGACTATCGCTTGCTGCCCGAGGTCGATCCCGCCGAGGTGCCCGAGGGCGAGAACCCGCTCGACATGCGTCTCGCCGCTGCGATGTCCGCGCTGGAGCCGGTGTCCGATTTCATCCTGATCGACTGCCCCGGCTCTCACACCCGGCTGAGCCAGGTGGCGCATTCGCTGGCGGATACGCTGATCACGCCGTTAAATGACAGTTTCGTCGATTTCGACCTGCTGGCGCGGACGGACCCCGAAACCGGCAAGGTGAAGGGCCCCTCGATCTATGCCGAGATGGTCTGGAGCGCGCGGCAGTTCCGCGCCCAAGCCGGGCTGAAGCCGATCGACTGGATCGTGCTGCGAAACCGCCTCGGCACGCAGCAGATGCACAACAAGAAGAAGGTCGGCGCCGCGCTCGAGGACCTGTCGCGCCGGATCGGTTTCCGTGTCGCCTCGGGCTTCTCCGAGCGGGTGATCTTCCGCGAGCTCTTCCCGCGGGGCCTGACGCTTCTGGACCTGCGCGATACGGGGGTGGAGCAACTCAGCCTGTCCAACATCGCCGCCCGTCAGGAAGTGCGCGACCTGCTGATCGAGTTGAAGCTGCCGGGCGTGAAGCCCGATTTCTGATTGCGGGAGACCGATGGCCAACACGCTCTACGATGCCCTGTTCGCCCCTCTGGCCGGGCGCGCCTCGGATCTGATGATCCTGCCGGATGGCCGCCGGATCAGCGGCGACGCCTTCCTGCGGCTGGTCGCGCGTCAGGCCCATTCACTTCGGGCAGCCGGTCTGACCGCCGGCGACCGCATCGCCGCGCAGGTCGGCAAGAGCCCCGAGGCGCTGGCCGCCTATGGCGCGGCTGTCGCGCTGGGGGCGGTCTTCCTGCCGCTGAACCCAGCCTATACCCCTGACGAGGTGGACTATTTCCTTGGCAACGCCACGCCCCGGATCTTCCTCTGCGACGGCGAGCGGGCCGAGGCGCTGGCACCGGTGGCGGCCCGCCACGGCGCGCGGCTGATCACGCTGAACGCCGACGGCTCCGGCGATCTGCGCCAGTTGTCCAAGGGCCAGCCCGAAAGTATCGAGCCGGCAGAGCGGAGCCCCGAGGATCTGGCGGCGCTGCTCTACACCTCCGGCACCACGGGTCGGTCGAAGGGCGCGATGCTGAGCCACCGCAACCTGCTGTCGAATACCGAGGTCCTGGCCGATCTCTGGCGCTTCACCGATGGCGACGTGCTGATCCACGCCCTGCCGATCTTCCACACCCACGGTCTGTTCGTCGCCTCGAACATCGTGCTGCTGACCGGCGGGGCGATGATCTTCATGCCCGGTTTCGACCCCGAGGCGATCCTGCGGCTGATGCCGCAGGCGACGGCGATGATGGGGGTTCCGACCTTCTACACCCGGCTGCTCTCCGACGCGCGCCTGACGCGCGAGTTGACAGCCGGCATGCGGCTTTTCATCTCCGGCTCCGCACCGCTTCTGGCCGAGACGCACCAGGAGTTCGAGCGGCGCACCGGTCACCGCATCCTCGAACGCTACGGCATGACCGAAACCAACATGAGCACCTCCAACCCCTACGACGGCGAGCGCCGGGCCGGCACGGTCGGCTTTCCCCTGCCGGGGGTGGAGCTGCGGATCATGGCCGACGGGCGCGAGGCAGCACCAGGCGAGGTCGGGGTGATCGAGGTCCGAGGCCCGAACGTGTTCCAGGGCTACTGGCAGATGCCCGAGAAGACCGCCGAGGAACTGCGCCCGGACGGCTTCTTCATAACCGGCGACCTCGCCACGCGGGATGCCGAGGGCTACGTCCACATCGTCGGGCGCGCCAAGGATCTGGTGATCTCCGGCGGCTTCAACGTCTATCCGAAGGAGGTCGAACTGCTGCTCGACGAGGTGCCGGGCGTGCTGGAAAGCGCGGTGATCGGCGTGCCGCATCCCGACTTCGGCGAGGCGGTGCTGGCCGTCCTCGTGCCGCGTCCGGGGGTGGGTCTTGACGCGCAGGTGGTGCTGGCCGCCGTCGCCGGCCGTCTGGCACGGTTCAAGCAGCCGAAGGCCGCCGTGGTGGTGCCGGAGTTACCGCGCAACACCATGGGCAAGGTGCAGAAGAACCTGCTGCGCGAGACCTATGCCGGGTGGTTTGCCTGAGGCGCTTCGGCCGGGTCTTCGGCCAGTTCCTGCGCGAGGAAGCGCTCGAAGGCGTCGAGATGGACCGGCTCGAACTGCCCGAAGCCCTGCATCCAGACCGAGGCGGCGCGCAGCGCGTCGGGCTCCAGCTTGCACCACTTCACCCGGCCGCGCTTTTCCTGCGTGATCAGGCCCGCCTCGACCAGAACCTGAAGATGCTTCGAGATGGCGGCCAGCGACATCCGGAACGGTTCGGCCACGTCGGTGACCGCCATGTCGTCCTCGAGCAGCATCGACAGAATCTCGCGCCGCGTGGGATCGGCGAGGGCGGAGAAGATCGTGTCGAGCTTGTCTTGCATGGGCAGATGCTACGCTGCCCTGCGGCATCGTCAACCATGCGGTTGAATGACGTGGCACCCTTCCTCACTGCCCCGGCCGGGCGCCCGCGGGGGCGCTCACGCGTTCGGGCCATGGCCCAAGACACTGAAAACGCGTTAATATTTCTTGGGAAAAGCTTCCTTGACTCGGCTGGGCGGGCTGCGTAGGTATCGGCCGACTGCTGAAGGGACATCCCCCGATGACGGAAGATCCTGACTCCGAGCGAATGCGGGTCCTCGAGGCGCGGCTCGCGAAGCTGAAAGGAAAACCGCCCGGGAAAGGCGCTGAGGCGGGCAAGGCATTGTCGCAGGGCGAGCTGGCCTGGCGGATGGTGATCGAGCTGGTGACCGGAGTCCTGATCGGGCTGGCCATCGGCTACGGGCTGGACGAGTTGTTCGGGACCCGGCCCATCATGCTGGTGCTCTTTGCCTTGTTCGGCTTCGCCGCCGGGGTGAGGACGATGATGGGGACCGCCCGGAAGATGGGCGACGCTGCGGCGGCGGCACAGATGAGTGCGGGGAAACCCGACGACGAGACCAGAGGAAGTTGACATGGCGACGGAAGCAGAGAGCGGCGGCCTTCAAATCCACCCGATGGACCAGTTCATCGTCCGTCCGTTCTTCGGCGGCACCGATGTCCACTGGTACACGATCACCAACGTGACCGTCTGGATGGCGCTGGCCGTCTGCTGCGTGGTCGCGCTGATGGTGCTGGGCACGCGGCGCCGGGCGATCGTGCCCTCGCGCACCCAGTCGGTTGCCGAGCTCGCCTATGGCTTCGTCTACAGGATGGTCGAGGACGTGACCGGCCATGACGGGGTGAAGTACTTCCCCTACATCATGACGCTGTTCATGTTCATCGTCTTCGCGAACTTCCTCGGCCTGATCCCGATGTCCTTCACCACCACCTCGCACGTCGCGGTGACGGTGGTGCTGGCGCTGGCGGTGTTCATTACCGTGACGGCCATCGGCTTCATGAAGCACGGCAAGCACTTCCTCGAACTCTTCTGGGTCTCGTCGGCGCCGCTCGCCCTGCGCCCCGTGCTGGCCGTGATCGAGGTGATCTCGTATCTCGTGCGCCCGGTCAGCCATTCCATTCGTCTTGTCGGCAACGTCATGGCGGGCCACGCGGTGATCAAGGTGTTCGCGGGCTTTGCCGCGGTCGCGCTGATCTCGCCGCTGTCGATCGTCGCCATCACCGCGATGTACGCCATGGAGGTGCTGGTCGCCTTCATCCAGGCCTATGTCTTCACCATCCTGACCTGCGTCTACCTGCGCGATGCGCTGCATCCGCACCACTGAGACCGCGGTCCCCGCATACACCAATTCAGCCAATTCCAGCATCAAGGAGTGACGGACATGGAAGGCGATATCGTTCAAATGGGTGCCTACATCGGCGCGGGTCTGGCTTGCGCTGGCATGGGCGGCGCTGCGATCGGCGTGGGCAACGTGGCCGGCAACTTCCTGTCGGGTGCGCTGCGCAACCCGTCGGCCGCCCCCGGCCAGACCGCGTTCCTCTTCATCGGCATCGCCTTCGCGGAAGCCTTCGGGATCTTCTCGTTCCTCGTCGCGCTCCTGCTGATGTTCGCCCTCTGATCCTTTCAGGACCGACACTTGCGGCCGGAGGGGATCAACCCGTCCGGCCTGGTTCTTGAGGGACACGAGGATACGACATGGCGACTGAAGCAGCGCACGATGCGGCGGCCGGTGCGGCCGGCCATGCGGCGGCTCCGGCCACCGGGATGCCGCAGCTTGACTTCTCGACCTGGGGCAACCAGATCTTCTGGCTCGTCATCGCCCTGGCTGCGATCTACTTCGTGCTCTCGCGCGTGGCTCTGCCCCGGATCGGGGCGGTCCTGGCCGAGCGGAGCGGCACGATCACCAACGACCTTGCGGCGGCGGAAGAGCTGAAGCAGAAGGCCGTTCTGGCCGAGAAGGCCTATAACGAGGCGCTGGCGAAGGCCCGGGCCGAGGCTCAGGCCATTGTCGCCGAGACCAGGGCGCAGATCAACGCGCAGCTGGCCGAGGCCACGGCGAAGGCCGATGCCGAGATTTCGGCCAAGGCCGCGGAATCCGAAGCCCGGATCGCCGAGATCCGTGCCGGTGCGCTGCAAAGCGTCTCCGAGGTGGCGCGCGACACGGCCGAGGCTCTGGTCGCGGCGCTGGGCGGTCGTGCCGATGGCGCGAGTGTCCAGGCGGCCGTTGCGGCCCGGATGAAGGGGTGAACGGGATGAAAAAGCTCTCGATTCTCGCGGCTCTCGCCGCGACGCCCGCGATGGCCGCGACGGGGCCGTTCTTCTCGCTGGGCAACACCGACTTCATCGTCACGATCTCGTTCCTCGCCTTCATCGGGATCCTTGTCTACTTCAAGGTTCCCGGGCTGATCATCCGTCAGCTCGACAAGCGCGCCCTGCAGATCCGCACCGATCTGGAAGAGGCCCGTGCGCTGCGTGAGGAAGCGAGGACGATCCTTGCGTCCTACGACCGCAAGCAGAAGGAAGTGCAGGAGCAGGCCGCCCGCATCGTCGCCTCGGCCCGCGAAGAGGCGCAGGCGGCGGCCGATCAGGCCAAGCTGGACCTGAAGGCCTCGATCGCCCGGCGTCTCGCCGCGGCGGACGAGCAGATCGCCTCGGCGGAAGCCGGCGCGGTCCGTGCGATCCGCGAGCAGGCGATCAATGTCGCCGTGGCGGCGGCGGCCGACCTGCTGAGGGGCCAGATGACGGCTCAGGCAGCCTCGGCTTCGATCGACGAGTCGATCCGGCAGGTGGAAGCCCGCTTCCACTGACACCGATCCGGCGCCCGCAGGCGCGCCGATCTTCCCTGGCCCCGCCGATACTTCGGCGGGGCCTTTTTGCTTGATCCGGCCACCGCTCGCCGACAGATCAGCGGCTGCGCTCATGCTCCAGCCGCTGCCGGGCCACGACCTCGTTCCGCTCGGCCCGGTTCCCCTCGCTGATCGCCTTCTCGACATAGCCCAAGTGCGCCTCGATCGCCTCGCGCGCGGCCTTTGGATCGCGCGCCTGCAGCGCCGCATTGATCTGGCGGTGCTGGTCGAGCAGCGACTCGCGCGTCGTGCGCTGGCGGAACATCATCTGGCGATTGTAGAACACCCCGCTGCGCAACAGGTCGAACATCGACCGCATCATGTGCAGCATGACGACGTTGTGGCTCGCCTCGATGATCGCCATGTGGAACTGCGCGTCCAGCGCCGCCTCGTCCGACGGGTCCCGCTTCAGATGCGCGGCCTCCATCTTGCGGAAGATCGTGTCGATCACCTGCAGGTCGGTGTCCGAGGCGCGGGTGGCCGCACGTTCGGCCGAGAGCCCCTCGAGATCGCGGCGGAAGTCGATGTAGTCGAAGACCGCCTCCTCGTGGCTGGCGAACAGCTCCACCAGCGCCGGCGAGAAGGCCGAGCCCAGAACCTCGGCCACGAAGATGCCCGAGCCGGGCCGGCTGACGAGCAGCCCGCGGTCCTGCAGGTCGGCGATGGCGTCGCGCAGGCTGGGACGCGAGACACCCAGCCGCTCGGACAGGTCACGTTCGGAGGGCAGCCGCTCGTCCGGGCGCAGGATCCCGCGCAGGATCAGGAGTTCGATCTGCCGCACCACGCTTTGCGACAGCTTCTCGGACTGGATCTTCTGGAACGGCATGACACTCCCCTCGCATTGGTCAGAATCTATGACCGCGCGCGGGGAAGCTCAACAGGGAAGGGCGGGCCGCCGTGGCCCGCCCGTGCCGGGATCAGTTGGTCGGCCGGATGATGATGTCGACGCGCCGGTTCTGCGCGCGGCCTTCCGGGGTGAGGTTCGAGGCCACCGGCTGATCCTCGCCGCGGCCGATGGCCGAGACACGATAGGACGGCACGCCGTTGCCGATCAGCACGCCGGCGACCGACTGGGCGCGACGCATCGACAGATCCTGGTTGTAGGCGGCCGAGCCGGTGCTGTCGGTATGGCCGACGACCGCGATGGTCGAGTTCGGATACTGCATCAGGTTCTGCGCCACGGCGCCGAGATCGCGCGTCAGGTCCGGGCGCAGGTTCGCGCTGTCGGTGGCGAACAGGATGTCCTGCGGCATGGTCACCACGAGTTCCGAGCCGGTGTTGGTCACGCTCACCTGGTCGTTGCCGATCGAGCGCCGCAGGTCCGCCGCCTGCCGGTCCAGCGCCGAGCCGACCGCCCCGCCCAGGATGCCGCCCACCGTCGCGCCGACAACGGCCTTCTCCAGCTTGTCCTCGCTCGACGAGGCGCCCAGAAGGCCGCCGAGGATCGCGCCCGTGGCGATGCCGGCGGTGGCGCGGGGGTTCTGCTGGGCATAGCCGCCGCCCGCGGTGTTGTAGCCGCCATTCGCGGCATAGGGATCGGCGCAGCCGGCCAGCGTCGCCACGCCCAGCGTCAACACCAGAAGGGGAGATTTCACGAAGTTCATTGCCGCCTCACGAATGTCATTGGCGCCCGGAAATGGGTGCGCCCCTGCATATCGCACAACCGTGAAACGGTGGAGAGGGTCGCGCCGCGAGATGCGGCAGAAACCTGCCGAGATCACGCGATTGCGTCCGCCCGCGCCGCCTCCCATGCCAGCATGGCACGCTTGACGGGCAGTCCCCAGTGGTAGCCGCCAAGGCCGCCGGACTTGCGCAGCGCCCGGTGGCAGGGAATGAGGAAGCTCACCGGGTTGCGGCCCACGGCGGTGCCCACCGCCCGGACGGCGCGCGGGTGCCCGACGGCCGAGGCGATCTCGGAATAGGTGGTGACATGGCCCGAGGGGATGCGCAGCAGCGCCTCCCAGACCTTGATCTGGAACGGCGCGCCGATGAGGTGCAGGCGCGTCTCGCCGCCGCTGAAGGCCTGCGCGGCGAGGGGGGCGACGGTCGCCTCGTCCTCGACATACTGCGCCCGGGGCCAGCGGGCCATCAGGTCTGCCATGGCGGCGGTCCGGCCGGTTTCCTCGCAGAAGGCGAGGCCGCAGATGCCGCGGTCGGTCGCCATCACCAGCGCCTCGCCGAAGGGCGACGGAACGCTGACCCAGCGGATGGTCAGGCCTTCGCCGGCGCGGGCGAAGTCGCCGGGGCTCATCGCCTCCCAGCGGAGGAACAGGTCGTGCAGCCGGCCGGGGCCCGAGAGGCCGGTGGCGAGCGAGGTGTCTAGCAGGGTGAATCGCTCGGCCAGCAGGCGCCTTGCATGATCGAGCGTCAGGTATTGCTGGTAACGCTTCGGCGACACGCCCACCCATTGCGAGAAGATGCGCTGGAAATGCGCCGGGCTGAGGCCCATGCGGCCGGCAAGCTCGTCAAGCGACAGCGAGGGGCCGCCGGCGTCGATCTCGGCCAGCGCGCGGGCGATGACGGCGTAGTGATAGGCGGGGCGCTCGGCGGCGAGGGTGTCGGACATGGCGGCCTCCTTTGCCAGAAGCCTAGCCACCGCGACGGCCGGCCGCGACCCGATTCCTGCGGCTTCGCTTGCTCCGCGCCGGAGGCTCGGGCATAGCTGGCGGCGATGGCGCGGCAACTCGACTATTCCACGATCCACGAGATCTTCACCCGGTTCCACGCGCTGGAGGCCGAGCCGAAGGGCGAACTGGAACATGTCAACGCCTTCACCCTGCTGGTCGCCGTGGCGCTGTCGGCGCAGGCGACGGATGCCGGGGTGAACAGGGCCACGCGGGCGCTCTTTGCGCAGGTGACGACGCCGCAGCAGATGCTGGAGCTTGGCGAGGAGGGGCTGGTGGAGCACATCCGCACCATCGGCCTTTTCCGCAACAAGGCGAAGAACGTGATCGCGCTCAGCCGGCTGCTGGTCGACGTCTATGGCGGCGAGGTGCCCTCGTCCCGCGCGGCGCTGCAGTCGCTGCCGGGGGTCGGGCGCAAGACCGCGAACGTGGTGCTGAACATGTGGTTCAGGCTGCCGGCGATGGCGGTGGACACCCACATCTTCCGGGTGGCGAACCGCACGGGCATCGGCCCCGGCAAGGATGTCGAGGCGGTGGAGCGCGCGTTGGAGGATCATGTCCCCGCGCCCTTCATGCTCCATGCGCACCACTGGCTCATCCTGCACGGCCGCTACATCTGCGTCGCGCGCAAACCGAAATGCGGCATCTGCCCGATCCGCGATCTCTGCCTTTACGAGGACAAGACAGCATGAAGAAGTTTCAGATCGTCGGCATCGGCAATGCGCTGGTCGACGTGCTTGCGCATTGCGATGACGCCTTCCTTGATGCGAATGGCATCGGCCGCGGGATCATGCAGTTGATCGACATGCCGCGGGCGGTGGATCTCTATGGGCGGATCGGCCCGGCGCAGGAGATCTCGGGTGGCTCGGCGGCGAACACCATCGCGGGCATCGCGCAGCTGGGCGGGCGAACGGCCTATGTCGGCAAGGTCTGCGACGACCAGCTGGGCGCGATCTTTGCCCATGACCTGCGGGCGCAGGGCGCGGTCTACGAGACGCCTCTGGCGCCGAAGGCGAACGGCCACGAGACTGGCCGCTGCATCGTGCTGGTCACGCCCGACGGCGAGCGGTCGATGAACACCTATCTCGGCTGGTCGGAGTTCCTGACACCGGAGGACATCGACGAGGCGCAGGCGGCCTCGGCGGAATGGATCTACCTCGAGGGCTACCGCTTCGACGGGCCGGAAAGCCACCGGGCCTTCGCCAAGGCCATTGCCGCCTGCAAGGAGGCGGGCGGGCGCGTCTCGGTCACGCTGTCGGACCCGTTCTGCGTCGAGCGCCACCGCGACGCCTTCCGCAGGATGATCCGCGAGGATGTGGACCTGCTGTTCGCCAACCGCGCCGAGATCCTGTCGATGTATCAGACCGACGACTTCGCTGCGGCGCTGAAGGCGGCCGCGTCCGAGGTCGCGATCGTCGCCTGCACCGAGAGCGAGAAGGGCGCGCATATCCTGGCCGAGGGCCAGCACTGGCACGTCCCGGCGATCCCGACGCGGATCGTGGATGCGACGGGGGCGGGCGACCTGTTCGCCGGGGCCTTCCTCTGGGGGCTGGCGAACGGCCATGGCCACGAGGCGGCGGGGCGCATGGGGTGCATCGCGGCCTCGGAGGTGATCTCGCATATCGGGGCGCGGCCCGAGGCGGATCTGCGGACGCTGTTCAGCCGGTACGGCGTGCTCTGACGGGGGGAGGCGCGCGGCTCAGGCCCCTCCGGGGCCATCGCCGCGCGCCGCTGCCGCGGACGGTCGCGGCGGCTGCGGCAGATCCCCACCGGCTGCGGCCGGCGGGCCTGTGCTTCGCGAGCACCCTGATCGCGGCCTTGTCCCGGCCGGCGCAGGAGGGGAGCGCGCTTTGCGTGGCTTCCCCATACCCGATCGATGCGCCGCAGGGCGGCAGGAGCGGCGGATGCGCGTCCCGATGCCCGGCTGACGGACCTTTCAGGTCCGGTGCGGCTCAGCGCATGCGCCACATGGCGGCGATGTAGGAGGCCGTCATGAGGTCGAGGTGGGCGCCGCCGCCGTTCTTGGCCAGCGTGATCTCGTCGTCCGAGGAGCGCGCATAGGCGCCCGAGGCGAGGTCGTAGTAGTCCGCCCGGATGTCGGCTTCGGAGATCACGCCGCGGGCGATCGGGTCCCGGATCTCGCCGATGTGGCCGATGGTGGTCGCGCGGCTGTCGACGAAGATCGTCGCCCGGCGCAGCGCCTCGTCATCCACCTCACGCATGTCGGGACGGTAGGCGCCGATCAGGTCGAGATGGGTGCCGGGCTTCAGCCACGCGCCCTTGACCACCGGCTCGTGGCTCATGGTGGCGGTGCAGATGATGTCGGCGGCCCGCACCGCGGCCTCGAGATCCTCGGTGGCGGTCACGCGGGGGCCTTCCATCGCGCGGGCCTTGTCGCCCGAGCGGTTCCAGACCGTGAAGCGCGCATCGTGAAAGAGGCTCGCATAGGCTTCGATCATCGAGCGGGCCACCGCGCCCGCGCCCACGATCAGGATCTCGCGGCTGTCCTTGCGGGCAAGGGTCTTCGCGGCGAGCAGGCTGTCGCCCGCCGTCTTCCATTTCGTCACCAGGTGGAAATCGACCAAGGCGTCCAGCGTGCCGTCACGGTCGGAGAACAGCGTCACGGCGCCATTGACCGAGCCCTTCCCCAGCGCGGCGTTGCCCGGAAAGATCGTCGCGGTCTTCACCAGTTGCCCCAGCCCGTCGATCCAGGCGGCACGGCTCAGCAGCGTGTCCTTGCCGCGGTAGAGGAAGACGTCGGCGATCTCGGCCCGGGGCAGCCTGTGCCCGGCCGCAAGCGCGGTCGTCAGCCCGTCCCAGGTCAGAAGGGACTCGGCCTCGGGGCCGATGATGTCGATGCTCATGTTCCTGCCTCGTGTCTGGACGCGCCCGGTCAGCGGCGGGCTGTCTGCGCCTTCCGCATCGCACGTTCCAGCACGTCGAGGAAGCGCGAACGGTCGGCCTTCGAGAAGGGCCGCCCGCCGCCCTGCCGGAACGGATCGGCCGAGCGGAGATCGGCCATCAGGTCGCGCGTCGCCAGCACGTTGCCGATGTTGGCGGCGGTCAGTTCCTCGCCGTTCGGCTTCACCACCAGCGCACCGGCCGCCACGACCTTTGCGGCGAGCGGAATGTCGGCGGTCACCACCACGTCGCCCGGCCCCGCGCGCTCGGCGATCCACATGTCGGCCACGTCCGGGCCTTCCGGCACGATGACGCTTTCGACCAGCGGATGCGCCGAGGGTCGGATGCCGCCGTTCGAGACGACGAACATCCGGATCCCGTGCCGGACGGCGACGCGCTCTGCCTCGGCCTTCACCGGGCAGGCGTCGGCGTCGATGTAGAGATCAGTCATAGAGCGCCGTGGCGTGGAACTGGATGTGCTCCTCCATGAAGGTCGCGACGAAGAAATAGCTGTGGTCGTAGCCCTGCTGCATCCGGAAGATGCCCTGCTGCCGCCGCGCCATCATCGCCTCGGCCAGAGCCTCGGGCTTCAGCGCGTCGAGGAACTGGTCCTGCGCGCCCTGGTCGATCAGCATCGGCCCGTCGAAGCCGCGCTTGCGCATCAGCATGACGGAATCGTGCGGCGCCCACTTGGCCTCGTCGCTGCCCAGATAGGCCAGAAGCTGCTTGCGGCCCCAGTCCGAGGCGGTCGGGTGGGTGATCGGCGCGAAGGCCGAGACCGAGCGGAACCGGCCCGGAAAGCTCATCGCGATGGTCAGCGCGCCATGCCCGCCCATCGAATGGCCCATGATGGACTGCCGCCCCTCGTCCAGCGGAAAGGCCGAGAACAGCACCCGCGGCAGATCCTCGGTGATGTAGTCCCACATGCGGAAGTTCGCCGACCACGGCTCTTCCGTGGCGTTGACGTAGAAGCCCGCCCCTTGGCCGAGCGCATAGTTCGACGGATCGTCCGGCACGCCCTCGCCGCGCGGCGAGGTGTCGGGAAAGACCAGCGCCACGCCCTCCTCGGCCGCCCATTTCTGCGCGCCGGCCTTCACCATCGCGTTCTCATGCGTGCAGGTCAGGCCCGAGAGATACCAGACCAGCGGCACGGCCGCATTCTCGGCCTCGGGCGGGAGGTAGAGGCCGAAGGTCATGTCGCAGTTGGTGACCGGCGACGTGTGGCAATAGACGCCCTGCATGCCCCCGAAACAGCGGCTCTCGGATATCGTCTTCATGGTGGTCTCCTCTCCTCAGAAGGTCGTGACCCAGGCGATCACGCCGGTGATGGTCAGGATGCTGACCGCGGTGGAAATCAGGATCGAGGCCGAGACGCGCTGCGGCGCGACCCCGTAGTGCTGCGCAAGGATGTAGACGTTGCCGGCGACGGGCAGGGCTGCGGCGGAGATCATCACGCCCGCGGCCTGCCGTTCGACGGGGAAGATCAGCAGCGCCGTGATGGCCACCGCCGCCGGATGCAGCACCAGCTTGCAGAACGAAAGCCAGGCGGCGACCTCGACCCGTTCGGCCGATTTTGTGGCGAGCGAGGCGCCGATGGCAAAGAGCGCCCCCGGCGTCGCCGCACCGCCCAGGAGCGCGAGGAAGTCGTTGACCGGCGCCGGCACCGGCAGCGCGGTCGCCGACCACGCCAGCCCCGCCACCATCGAGACGATCATCGGGTTCTTCAGCAGTCCCTGTGCCAGCACCTTCACGATGCGCAGGCTCATGTGACGCTCGCGCACGCCGGTGATGATCAGCGTGATCAGTGACGAGAACACGATCAGGTCGATGGCCAGCACCATCAGCACCGGCCCTGCCGCCTGCGCGCCCAGCAGCAGCACCAGCATCGGCACGCCCAGAAAGCCCGTGTTGCCGATGACGGCGCATTGCGCCTCGATCGCCGCTTCCTCGGTGTTCACGCCGCGCAGGCGGGCCACGCCGGCGGCCAGCGCATAGACCGCGGCACAGCCCGAGAGATAGGCGAGCACGAAGGGCCCCGACCAGATCTCGGCCAGCGAGAGGTTCGCGGCGAAGCGGAAGAGCATGGCGGAGAGCGCGAAGTAGAACACGAACTTCGTCAGCCAGGCCGTCGCCTCCGGCGTGAAAAAGCGCGTCCGCCCGGCCAGATAGCCCGTGCCGATCAGCGCGAAGAAGGGCAGGGTCTTGAGAAGGACGGGCAGCATCGCAGGCTTTCGGCTCGGGGTGCGGCCAAGGTTTCACGGCCCCGGCCGGGATGCAAGCTCGGCCAATCGTCGGACCCTGTTCCTCAGCCGAAGCCGATCAGGATGCCCGCGGCCAGCACGAGGCTGCCGCCCAGCACCACCTGCAGCGCCGCGCGCAGGAAGGGCGTCTCCATGTAGCGGTTCTGGATCCACGCGATGGCCCAGAGCTCGACGAAGACCACCGCGATGGCAATGGCGGTCGCGATGCCGAAGCTGGGGATCAGGTAGGGCAGCGCATGGCCGAGGCCGCCTGCCGTCGTCATCACGCCCGAGGCGAGCCCCCGCTTCCACGGCGCGCCGCGGCCCGAGAGGACGCCGTCGTCATGCGCGGCCTCGGTGAAGCCCATCGAGATGCCCGCGCCGACCGACGCCGCAAGGCCGACCTGAAAGGTCGTCCAGGGATCCTGCGTGGCGAAGGCGGTGGCGAAGATCGGCGCCAGCGTCGAGACCGAGCCATCCA
Source organism: Rhodobacter sp. CZR27 (assembly GCF_002407205.1). Lineage (NCBI taxonomy): Bacteria > Pseudomonadati > Pseudomonadota > Alphaproteobacteria > Rhodobacterales > Rhodobacter > Rhodobacter sp. CZR27. Next base: position 324,707 of record NZ_CP023548.1, read on the forward strand.
TCAGGCCCGCAAGCCCCGGCTGCACCCAGGTCAGGATGAACTGTCGCTTTGCCGTCTGGTCCTCCTCGGCGCGGACCTCGGTGCCGAGATGCTCGTCGGCCAGCGCATCGGCGCGGTGCTCGTGCCCCGCCTCGGCGGCCGCGAGATCGCCCAGCAGCTTGCGCGTCGAGGCATCCGTCACCCGCTTCGCCGCCTTTTCGTAGAAGCTGCGCGCGCTGTTCTCCATGTCCCAGGCCTCGGCGCGGATGCGCTCGATCGGCAGGGTCTCGAGCAGCCAGACCGGCTTGCGCGGCCGGTAGCCCTCCACGTGTTCGCGCCGGATCAGCGGGATGGCCTCGCCGAAGCGGTGGCGGAAGACCTCGATCAGGCGGCGCCGATGGCCGTCCTCCTCCTCGGCCATCGCCTCGAACACGCGGGCCGAGCCGGGATAGCCTTCCCGCAGGCGGTCGGCGTAGGTGCGGTAGATGCGGGCGTCATCCTCTTCCGACGAGATCGCAAGCGCGAGGATCTCCGCCTCGGTGAGGTCCTTGAAGCGGCGGCGCGATGAGAAACCGGGAATCATGTGTCACCTTTCAAGCGTCGTTCCAGATCGGGCGCAAACCCGTCTGCGGCAGGATCTTCCGTTTCAACATGTTGCCGGCGGCTGCGCATTCGGTCATCAGACCTAATCGAGCCGACAGAGGTGTCGCATCGGCCGAAGCAGCGCCTGCAATGGATGCCTTCATCGCGTGGCCCGAGCCTGTTGCCAAGCATCAATGCGAAGTTCCGGGTCGTGCGGGATGGTCGGTAGGCCGGGCGCTGCGATACGTGGCATGCTGGGCAAGGATGTGGCAGAACCTGCGCTGTCTGTCACGCGGGACGGCCGTCTCCGGCGAAGCGCTTCGCGTGAGGCCATCCGGATGAACTGACGGAGATCAGGGCGAAACCCCCTGCCGGAAGGGCGCGACCGCAGGTCAGAGATCGAACGTGGCGAAGACCGGTGCGTGGTCCGAAGGCTGCTCCCAGCCGCGGACGGTGCGCAGGATGCGGCTGCCATGCGCCGCATTGGCGATGTCGGGCGAGACCCAGATGTGGTCGAGCCGCCGGCCCTTGTCCGCGGCATCCCAGTCCGGCGAGCGATAGGACCACCAGGAATAGAGCCGCCCCTCGGGGATGTCCTTGCGGGTGACGTCGATCCAGCCGCCGGCCTCCATCAGCGCGTTCAGGTGATCGACCTCGACCGGCGTATGGCTCACGATCTTCAACAGCGCCTTGTGGTTCCAGACGTCATCCTCGCGCGGGGCGATGTTCAGGTCGCCCACAAGGATCGCCTTGCGCGGCTTGTCCTCGCGGCACCAGTCACGCATCCGGGTCAGGTAGTCGAGCTTCTGGCCGAACTTCACGTTCTGCTCGCGGTCGGGAATGTCACCGCCGGCCGGGACGTAGCAGTTGTGGATCGTCACCCCACTCTCGAGCGTGGCCGAGACGTGGCGGGCATGCCCCAGATCGGCGAAGTCGTGGTTGCCCGCATCCACCAGCGGCAGCTTCGACAGGATCGCCACGCCGTTGTAGCCCTTCTGCCCGCGCGCCACGCACCAGCCGTAGCCGAGCGCCCGGAACGCCTCGAGCGGCATCTTCTCGACCGGGCTCTTGCACTCCTGCAGGCAGAGGATGTCCGGCATCTCCTGGGTCAGCAGGCGCGAGACCAGCGCCTCGCGCAGGCGGACCGAGTTGATGTTCCAGGTGGCAAGCGTGAAGGTCATGGCGGGCTCCGGTTCTCGGGCCTTCTTCCTAGCCGGCAAGGTTCCGGGGGTCCACCATTGGCGAAGCGCGAAAAAAAGGCCGGGCACGAGGCCCGGCCAGATCCAACAGGGAGGGTCCGTGCCATTGCCCCGGCACGGGAGGGATTTCGCGAAGCGGGAACGGTCCCGCCTGAAGTGACCTATAACATATACTGTGGGAGTTAATTTGATCTCACGCAACTAGCCTGTAGCCACCGGACTCCGTGACCAGCAGCCGCGCGTTCGACGGATCGGGCTCGATCTTCTGCCGCAACCTGTAGATGTGTGTCTCTAGCGTATGGGTTGTAACGCCGGCGTTGTAGCCCCAGACCTCGTGGAGAAGCACCTCGCGAGCCACAACGCCTTGCGATGCGCGGTAGAGGTACTTCAAGATGTTGGTTTCCTTCTCGGTCAGGCGGATCTTGCGCTCCTTCTCGTCGACCAGCAGTTTCTGGGCGGGGCGGAAGCTGTAGGGTCCCAGTTGAAAGACTGCATCTTCCGATTGTTCATGCGCACGAAGTTGCGCCCTGATGCGTGCAAGCAACACCGGAAACTTGAAGGGTTTGGTCACATAGTCGTTCGCGCCCGCGTCGAGGCCGAGGATCGTGTCGCTGTCCGAATCATGTCCTGTCAGCATCAGGATCGGACATTTGACCCCGGCCTTGCGCATCCGGCGGCACAGCTCGCGGCCGTCCGTATCCGGCAGCCCCACGTCGAGGATGACCAGATCGTAGAGACCGGCCTTGGCCTTCTCCATCCCCTCGGCGCCCGAGCCGGCCTCGAACACGTCGAAATCCTCGGTCATCACCAGCTGTTCGCTCAGTGCCTCGCGCAGGTCGTCGTCGTCGTCCACGAGCAGGATCTTCTTCAGGGAAGCCATCGGTCTCTCCTTCGTTCTGCGGATCACATGTGCGTGCATCACCAGCGCGGCAAGATTTGCGACCATCTTCTCACGCGGACGTGTCGCAAGGCGGCGGATTGTTTCAATTTCCCGCGCAGGACGCTAGGAAGATCGCGAAAGGATGCCCCCATGCCGCTTGCCCCCAGCATCGTCGAACGCCTGAACCGCGCGCGGGGCGACCTGCGCATGGGCGTGCCGGTGGTGCTGACCGCCGAAGGAACCGGCGTGCTTGCCGTGGCGGTCGAGGCGCTGGAGGCGGCGCGGCTGGCCGAACTCCGTCTGCTGGGTGCGCCGGAACTGGCCATCACCGCGCGGCGCGCCGAGACGCTGAAGGCACGGGTCTACGACGGCGACCTTGCGCGGATCGAGGTGCCGGATGCCGCCGGGATCGAGTGGCTTCAGGCGGTGGCCGATCCGGCCGACGACCTGCGCCTGCCGATGAAGGGTCCGCTCCGCTCGCTGCGGGGCGGCGGGGCGGGGCTTGCGCGGGCGGCGCTGGCGCTGGCGAAATCAGCGCATCTGTTGCCCGCCGCGCTGGTCGTGCCGGTGGCCGAGCCGCTGCGGCTTGCTGTCGAGAATGCGCTGACCCTTCTGCCGCTGGCCGAGGTCGAGCCCGAACTCACGCGCGGCTCGCCGCTGCATCCGGTGGTCTCGGCGCGGGTGCCGATGGTCGCCTCGGAAGCGGGACGGGTGCATGTCTTCCGCCCCGAGGATGGCGGCGAGGAGCACTACGCGATCGAGATCGGCAAGCCCGACCGTGCCCAGCCGGTGCTGGCGCGGCTGCACTCGGCCTGTTTCACCGGCGACGTGCTGGGCAGCCTGAAATGCGACTGCGGCCCGCAACTGCGCGCGGCGCTGGGCCGGATGGGCGAGGAGGGGGCGGGGGTGCTGCTCTACCTCAACCAGGAGGGGCGCGGGATCGGGCTTGCCAACAAGATGCGCGCCTATTCGCTTCAGGATCAGGGCTTCGATACCGTCGAGGCGAACCACCGTCTCGGCTTCGAGGATGACGAGCGCGATTTCCGCATCGGCGCCGGGATCCTGCGGCAGATGGGGTTCTCGGCCGTGCGGCTGCTGACCAACAACCCGGCCAAGATCCGCATGATGGAGGCGAACGGCATCCGCGTGACCGAGCGCGTCCCGCTTCATGTCGGCCGGAACGAGTTCAATGCGGCGTATCTGGCCACCAAGGCCGCGAAGTCGGGGCATCTGGTATGAGCGATCTGGTCGTCACCCGCTGGGGAGCGCAGTTCATGGGCAGGGCGTTTGCCTGCGCCATCGGGCGGGGCGGCATCACCGGCGCAAAGCGCGAGGGCGACGGTGCCACGCCGCGGGGCACGCATCGCATCGCGGGGCTGCTCTACCGCCCCGACCGCGTCGCGGCATCGCAGTTGCCGGACTGGGCGCAGGCCTTTGGCCCCTCCGACCTCTGGTCGGACGATCCGCGCGACCCGGACTACAACCAGATGGTCCGCGCTCCGCACGCCTTCAGCCACGAGCGGCTGATGCGGGCCGACCCGCTTTATGACGTGATCCTGCTCACCGACTGGAACTGGCCCGAGGCCATCCCCGGCCGCGGCTCGGCGATCTTCCTGCACAGCTGGCGGCGGCCCCGCCATCCCACGGCGGGCTGCGTGGCCTTCGCGCGCCGCGACCTTCTGTGGATCGCGAACCGGATCACGCCGCAGACCCGGCTGGTCGTGAAATAGCCTTCGCGCGGGGCGACGCCACTCGTGCGCGGCACCGGAATGCCCCCTCGCCACGGGAAGGGCAGGGCCGGCTTCTATCGGGAATAGTCCCGCGCGCCAAAGATGGCGGAGCCTACCCGCACATGGGTCGCGCCGGCGGCGATGGCGGCCTCGAAATCGCCGCTCATCCCCATGGACAAGCCGCCGAGGCCGTTCCGCGCCGCAATGTCGGCCAGCATCGCGAAATGCGGCGCGCTGTCCTGATCCTCGGGCGGGATGCACATCAGGCCGCGGACCGGCAGGTCCATCCCGCGGCAGGCAGCGATGAAGGCGTCGGCGTCAGCCGGCAGCACGCCCGCCTTCTGCGGTTCTTCCCCGGTGTTCACCTGCACGAACAGCTCGGGTGAGGAGCCGCGCTCCTGCGCCAGCCGCGCCAGGCGCTCGGCAAGCGAGGGCCGGTCGAGCGTGTGGATCGCGTTGAAGAGGCCCACCGCCGCCTTCGCCTTGTTGGTCTGCAGCGGGCCGATCATGTGGACCGAGACATGGCCGAAGCGGTGGCGCAGGTCCGGCCACTTTGCCGTGGCCTCCTGCACGTAGTTCTCGCCGAAGATCCGGTGGCCCTGCTCGAGCACGGCCACCACGCGGTCCAGCGGCTGCACCTTCGACACGGCGATCAGCTCGACGGATCCCGGTTCGCGGCCCGCGGCCTGTTCGGCGCGGGCAATGCGCGACAGGATGTCCTCAAGCATGCTGCCCCTCCAGTGCCGCGATGAACCCGGCCAGATCCTCGCGGTGCCGCTCCCACGCCTTTGTCGAGGTGGCGTAGATCGGCTGGCGCACCTGATAGAGGCTCAACGTCTCGACGCGGCGCTTGTTCTCGTGGAAGTTCAGGCAGGCGTCCTCCCAGTCGAGGCCGCAGGCGGCGATCAGCCGGCGCGATTCCGCCTCGGGGTTGGCCACCAGCTCCTCGTATTGGACTTCGTGGAAGCCGCCCGGCATCTTGGCGCGCCAGAAGTCGATCAGTTCCTCGAACATGCGGAAATAGAGCCCGAGGTCGTGCAGGTCGTAGGCGTAGAGATGCGTGTTCTCGGCGAAGACGTTGCGGTAGATCGACAGCGCCGTGTCGCGGGGATCGCGGCGGACGACGACGAACTTCGCCTTCGGCAGCGCCTCGGCGATGAAGCCCATCCAGGCATGGGTCTGGATCGACTTGTCGGTGACCTGCACCGCATCCGGGAAGCGCCGGCGCAGCGTGGCCTCGTAGCGTTGGCCCATGGCGGCCACCTCATCCGGCGCGATATCGCCCCAGGCCCGGTGACGGCCCTGCGCGTCGAGGACCACCTTCTGCACCTCGCGCGCGGCGACGCCCACCTCGCCACCGCCGGTCATGCGGCTGTGGCTGGCGATGATCTGCTCGACCAGCGTCGTCCCCGAGCGCGGCATGCCGGTCACGAAGACCGAGGCGAAGTCGGATCGGCCCTCGGCCGGCCGCGGGGCGAAATCGGCGAAGGCGCGCAGGATGCCGTCGACCTCGGCGCGGCGGGTGGCGATGTCGTAGGGATGCGCCTTCCGCATCAGCTCGTTCGCGGGGCGCAGGTAGGTGAAGACGCGGTCGTGCCGCTTCAGGTCCTCCATCGCCTTGGCAAGGGCGAAGCCGAGGTGCATCCGGTCGGCCTCGGCGGTGGTGGAGTCGTCGAATCGGCGCTGCATCTCGGCCAGAAGCGGGTCGTCGGCCGTCATCTTCAGGCTGGCCGAGAGCAGCCGGTAGAACTCGCCCGTGCCCGGCGAAAGGGCGATGGCACGGCGCAGCAGCGCTTCGGCCTCGGCGAAGGCGCCGCGGCCCTGCAGCAGCAGCCCCTTGCGCGACAGAAGCATCGCGTGATCGGGTTCGCGCGACAGACCCTTCTCGTAGCAGGCTTCGGCCCCCGCCTCGTCGCCCTGCAGCAGCAGGACCTGACCCAGCCGCAGTTGCAGTTCGGCGCTGCGGTTGCCGGCCGCTTCCGAGGCGCGCAGGGCGGCCTCGGCCTCGGGGAAGTTGCGCAGGTCGGTGTGGAGGACGCCGAGCTGGAACTGCGCCTCGGCGTTGCGCGGCTCGGCTTCCACGGCGCGCTTCAGCGCGGCCAGCGCCTGCGGCTGCCGTCCGAGCCGGGCCTGCGCCAGCGCGAGCATCACCAGCGCCCGCGCCGGGGTCCGGGACAGCGCGGCGGCACGGGCCAGCGGCTCCAGCGCCTCGGCTGGCCGGCCGAGCCGCATCAGCGCCTGGCCGAGATGCAGGTGGCCCTCGCCCCAGCCCGGTTCGAGCGTGGTGCTGCGGCGGAACGCCTCCAGTGCCTGATCGGGCCGGCCGAGCGCCATCCGTGCGCTGCCGAGGACATCGGCGGCCAGCGCGCTGTCGGGCGCGGCCTTCAGGATCGCGAGCGCGCGCCGTTCCGCGGCCGCCATCCGGCCGGCGCGGACATCGTCCAGAAGCGCCTTCACCTCGGGCCCGGGCGCGCGCCCGATGCGAGGCTGCGCCACGGGTGCGGGCGTTGCGCCCGACAGGCGGGCCTCGATCTGCGAGAGCAGGGCCGGAGCCAGCTTCTTCCCGCGGGCTGCGGCAAGCACCGCGTCGCGGGCGGCCTCGTCGCCCAGAAGCTGTGCCGCGGCCGCCCATGCCTGCCAGACTGCTGCCTCCTGCGGGCGGGTGCGGGCCGCGCGGCCAAGCCAGTCCAGCGCCTCGGGCGACTTGCGGGTCGCGAGCAGCCGGCCGAGGTGGAAGGCGGCTGCCGCCATGTCGGGCGCGACGGCCAGCATCGAGCGATAGCGCTCCTCGGCCTCCGCCAGCCGGCCCGCTTCGTGCAGCCGCACGGCTTCGGACAGCAGGTGAGAGAGATGGGCGGGGTTCAGGGGCAACATGGTGAAATGTCCGCAAGGTTTCGCCCGGAACTAGCACGGCCGCGCGCCCATGTCGATTTGGCGGCACAAAAGAAAAGAGCGGGCACGAGGCCCGCTCTTTCCGTTCAGGATCGGAGATCCGATCAGAACGACATCGAGACGCCGACCGAGTAGGTTTCCCAGTCGCCTTCGATGCCGTCGACGTCGGAGTCGCCGTAGCCGCCGTGGACTTTCAGGCCGCCGCCGAGGTCGTAGGCCGCAGCGATGCCGTAGCCTTCGATCTTGTCAGCCGCGCCTTCGGTGTCGAAGTCGAACACGCCGTAGTTGGCGCCGATTTCGAACGCGCCGGTCACGAAGCCACCCGAGATCGCCATGTGGGCGAAGTCGAGGTCTTGGCCCGCGTCGTTCTCAGCCGACCAGTCCGAGTACTCGATGCCGGCCTTGAAGCCGTTGTTGAAGTCGGCAGTGGCGCTGACCGCGAGGATGTCGACGTCGGCTTCGCCGATGCCCTGCACGTCTTCCACGAAGGTGATCGCGCCATCGTCGAAGGTCTGGTAGGCGAGGCCGAAGCCGAGGCCGAAGCCGCCGAAGTCACCGCTGTACTTACCACCGACGGCGTAGTTCTCGCCGCTGTCGCCAACGATTTCGTTGTTGACGCCAACTTCCGGATCATCCGAAACGAACGCGCCGTCCGACAGTTCCGCCGAGATCGCGACGCCGAAGTCGCCGAAGTTGTACTCGTAGCGGGCGATCTGGTTGTCGTACGAAGCGTCGCCGAACGCGCCGAGGTAGCCGAGGTGGGTGGTTTCGTCGTCGCCGATCGAGCCCGGGTTGCCGATGTTCTCGGTGATCGCCCAGTCCATGGCGCCGTCGATTTCACCCATGGTCAGGGTGCCGTAGGCGCCCGAGATGAAGGCGGCGGTGTTGTCGGCCGAGAAGTTGCCGTTGGCTTCGCCTTCGTCCTTCGAGATCTCGGTGCTGACGCCGAACGACAGGCCCATGTCGGTCTCGCCGGTGGCGGTCACGATCAGGTTGAAGTCGTTGTGGAATTCGGTGCCGCCGACGTTCGACTGGCCACGGCCGATCACAGCCATGTCCTCGCCGCTGCCGACGATGCCCATTTCGGCGGTGCCGCTGAAGGTGATTTCGGCCGCGGCCACACCGGCGGTCATGACCAGGGCGGTGGTCGCAAGAAGAATCTGTTTCATAGTTTCCCTCGTTTGTCTCGTCTGCGCCCCAGCTCAGGGGAATCCGAGTGGGCCTGCCTCTGTTTCCCCTCTGGCGGCCTCGATTGCAATTGGAACGGCCCGCCGAAGGGGAAAGACGTAGATGATGGTGCAGTCTTGCCACAGTCATCTTTTCCGCCCGCCACGGCCCCCAAAGGCCGGAAAATGCCTGATTTCCTGCCCGCGAGGGGCTTCGGGCGGGAAAAACCTTGGCACGGTCGGGAGGCTCGGCTAGACAGCACCAGACGTAAGACACGGGGGACTTCATGAGCTTCCATCGCCTCGCGCGCGCCGCCCTTCCGGTCGGACTCGCGCTTTCGCTCTCGGCCTGTGGCGGCTCGGTCGGCGCGCCCGGCAACGAGTCGATGCGCGACGCGGCGGAACGCCAGGCGGCGGCAGGCGCGGCCCAGCGCGAGGCCGAGTTCGCGGAGCGCAATCCCGCCTCCACCGGTTCCTCGGTCTGGGACCTGTTCGGCGCGAAGGACGATCCCAACACCACCGTCGAGGTGAACAAGTATATCTGGAACGCCTCTCTGGAAGTGCTGAACTTCCTGCCGATCCAGTCGGTGGACCCGTTCACCGGCGTGATCTCGACCGGCTACGGCGTGCCGCCGGGCGGCGGGCGGGCCTATCGCGCGACCGTCTACGTGCAGGACCCGGCCCTTGACGCGCGCTCGCTGAAGGTGGCGCTGCAGACGCAGGGCGGCGGGCCGGTCTCGGCCGAGACCCAGCGCGCGGTCGAGGATGCGATCCTGAACCGGGCCCGGCAGCTGCGGCTGCGCGACTCGAGCCTCTGACACACCCCCCGGGCGACCGGAAGAAGCAGGGGCGGCTCTGGACCTCGGGCGCCGCCTCGGTGTAACTGCGGGCGATCCTGTCTGAAGAGGCCGCCATGTCCCGCTACGATCCCGCAGCAACCGAAAGCCGTTGGCAGGCCGCCTGGGACGAGGCGGGCGTCTTCAAGGCGCGGCACGACCCCTCGCGGCCGAAATACTACGTGCTCGAGATGTTCCCCTACCCCTCGGGGCGCATCCACATGGGGCACGTGCGCAACTACACGATGGGCGACGTGGTGGCGCGGCAGAAGGCCGCCGCCGGCTATTCCGTCCTGCATCCGATGGGCTGGGACGCCTTCGGGATGCCCGCCGAGAACGCCGCGATGGAGCGGGGCGGCCACCCGAAGGACTGGACCTACGGAAACATCGCCGACATGCGTGCGCAGATGAAGCCGCTGGGCCTGTCCATCGACTGGAGCCGCGAGTTCGCGACCTGCGACCCGGAATACTACGGCCAGCAGCAGGCCATGTTCATCGACATGATGGAGGCGGGCCTGATCTACCGCAGGAACGCGGTGGTGAACTGGGACCCCGTGGACATGACGGTGCTTGCGAACGAGCAGGTGATCGACGGCAAGGGCTGGCGCTCGGGTGCGCCGGTCGAGCGGCGGGAGCTGACGCAGTGGTTCTTCCGGATCTCGGACTATGCCGGGGAACTGCTGGAGGCGCTGGACACGCTGAAGGACTGGCCCGAGAAGGTGCGGCTGATGCAGGCCAACTGGATCGGCAAGTCGCGCGGTCTGCAATTCGCCTTCTCGACCGTCGGCGCGCCCGAGGGATTCGACCGGCTGGAGGTCTATACGACGCGGCCCGACACGCTGATGGGCGCATCCTTCGCGGCGATCTCGCCGGATCATCCGCTGGCCAGGCATCTGGAGCGGCACAACCCGGAGGTGGCCGAGTTCGTGGCCGAGTGCCGGCGCGTCGGCACCTCGGAGGAGGCGCTGGAGAAGGCGGAGAAGAAGGGCCTCGATACCGGCATCCGTGTGCGCCATCCCTTTGACACGGCGTGGGAACTGCCGGTCTACATCGCGAACTTCATCCTGATGGATTATGGCACCGGGGCGATCTTCGGCTGCCCGGCGCATGACCAGCGCGACTTCGAGTTCGCCTCGAAATACGGCCTGCCGATCCCGCCGGTCTTCGTCGCCGAGGGTACCGAGGAGGCGCCGCTGGCGGAAGCCTTCGTGCCGATGAAGTCCGAACGCGTGCGCTATGTCCGCGGCTTTGCGGGTGCCGAGGTGCAGACCGGCGACGAGGGTGTCGCCGCTGCCATCGAGTTCTGCGAATCGCAGGGCGTGGGCCGGGGCGTGACCAACTACCGCCTGCGCGACTGGGGCATCAGCCGCCAGCGCTACTGGGGCTGCCCGATCCCGGTGATCCATTGCGAGACCTGCGGCGTGGTCCCGGAAGCCAAGGAGAACCTGCCCGTCCGCCTGCCGGACGACGTGACCTTCGACGTGCCGGGCAACCCGCTCGACCGCCATCCGACGTGGCGCGACTGCACCTGCCCGAAATGCGGCGCGAAGGCCCGGCGCGAGACCGACACGATGGACACGTTCGTGGACTCGTCGTGGTATTACGCCCGCTTCACGGCGCCTCATGCGGCGACGCCGACCGATGCCGAGGAAGCCGACTACTGGATGAACGTCGACCAGTATATCGGTGGCATCGAGCATGCGATCCTGCACCTGCTCTATTCCCGCTTCTTCGCGCGGGCGATGCAGAAGACCGGCCACCTGCCCGCCAAGGCGATCGAGCCGTTCAACGCGCTGTTCACGCAAGGGATGGTGACGCACGAGATCTACATGACCCGCGACGCGGCGGGCCGCCCGGTCTATCACCTGCCCGAGGACGTGACCGAGGGGAAACTGGCGGACGGCACTCCGGTCGAGATCATCCCCTCGGCCAAGATGTCGAAATCGAAGAAGAACGTCGTCGATCCGATGAACATCATCGCCCAGTTCGGTGCCGACACGGCGCGCTGGTTCGTGATGTCGGACAGCCCGCCCGAGCGCGACGTCGAATGGACGGCCTCGGGCGCCGAGGCGGCGTTCAAGCATCTGGGCCGCGTCTGGCGGCTGGCCGACGAGATCAGCCGCGCCGACGCTGCCGCCAATGCCGAGGATGCGGCGCTGGACAAGGCCACCGCCAAGGCCATTGCCGAGGTCACGCAGGGGATCGAGGGCTTTGCCTTCAACAAGGCCATCGCCAAGCTTTACGAATTCACCAACACGCTCTCGCGCTCGGCTGCGGGGGCTGAGGCGAAGAAGCGCGCGATGCGCATCATGGCGCAGCTGATGTCGCCGATGGTGCCGCATCTGGCCGAGGAGGTCTGGGCCATGCTCGGCGGCGAGGGGCTGGTGGCCCGGGCGCCCTGGCCCAAGGCCGACCCTGCGCTTCTGGTCGATGATACGGTGACCCTTCCGATCCAGGTGAACGGCAAGCGCCGGGCCGAGATCACGGTGCCGAAGGACATGGCCGCATCCGAGGTTGAAAAGCTGGTGCTGGCAGACGAAGCTGTGCAGCGCGCGCTGTCGGGCGGTGCGCCGAAGAAGCTGATCGTCGTGCCGGGCCGCATCGTCAATGTCGTCATCTGACCGCCGCGCCTTCCTTCTTGCCACGCTGGCCCTTGCCGGCTGCGGCTTCCGTCCGGCCTATGCGCCGGGCGGCCCGGCCGAGACGCTGCAGGGCGCGATCCGGGTGGACGACCCGACCGACAAGAACGGCTTCGACCTGGTGGAGCGGCTGGAGGAGCGTCTCGGCCGCCCCGAGGCGCCGCGCTTCGACCTGCACTACCGGATCAGCACCGACATCGACAGCGTCGGCATCACCTCCGACAACTCGATCACCCGCTACAACCTGAGCGGCCGGATCGACTTCACCGTCGAGGACCGCACGACGGGCAAGACGGTGGACAGCGGCACCGTCACGAACTTCACCTCGTGGTCGGCGACAGGCTCCACCGTCGCGGCACTGGTCGCCGAACAGGACGCCTCCTACCGGCTGATGCGGATCCTCGCCGACCAGATCGTGACCCAGCTCATCGCCACGTCGGGGCGCTGGCTCGGATGATCCTGAAGGGCGCCGAGGCCGCGCGCTATCTGGCCCGGCCCGATCCGTCCCGCGCCGGCCTTCTGATCTTCGGGCAGGATGCGATGCGGGTCGCGCTCAAGCGTCAGGAGGCGATCGCCGCGCTGATCGGTCCCGAAGGCGCGGCCGAGATGCGGCTGTCACGCCTTCCCGCCGCCGAGTTGCGGCGCGATCCGGCCGCGCTTTTGGACGCCATGACGGCGAAAGGCTTTTTCGCGGGGCCGCGTGCCGTTCTGGTGGACGAGGCCGGCGACGGTCTGGCGGAGCTTGTGGGCCACGCCCTGAAGGCTTGGCGGCCGGGCGATGCGCAGCTTGTGGTGACCGCGGGCGGCCTGACGGGCAAGTCCGCGCTGAAGAAGCTGTTCGAAGCGCATCCCAACGCAGTCTGCATCGGCCTCTATGACGACCCGCCCACCCGCGACGAGATCGAGGCGATGCTGCGACAGGCGGGCCTCGGTGCGCTGGAGCCTGCGGCAACCGCGGCACTCTCGGCGTTGTCGCGCGAGATCGATCCCGGCGACCTGCGCCAGACCGTCGAGAAGCTTGCGCTCTACAAGCTGGGCGATCCGGCGCCGCTGTCCGCGGCCGAGGTCGCAGCCCTTGCCCCGGCCTCGATCGAGGCGGGAGTGGATGACCTGCTGCATGCCGTGGCCGAGGGGCGGCGGGCCGAGGTCGCGCCGCTGCTGCGGCGGCTCGAGGCGCAGGGCGTGAATGCGGTCACGCTCTGCATCGGCGCGCTCCGCCACTTCCGCAACCTGCACCGGATCGCGACGGGGGCGGAGGCGGGGCGGCCCACCTACAACCCGCGGCGCGAGCAGATGCAACGCCAGTCGCAGCGGTGGGGGGTGCAGCGGCTGGAGGAGGCGCTTCGGCTGCTGGTGGAGACCGACCTGACGCTGCGGTCGACAAGCCGGGCCCCGGCCATGGCCGTGATGGAGCGCGCGCTGATCCGTCTGTGCAACCACCGCTGACAGGCCGCCCGGGCTTGGCCCGAGCAATTTCCGCTACAGGGGGTGATCCCGAAGGCGGAACGTGCTAGATCCGGTATGAGGCAGAACAAGAAACTTGGAGCAGACCATGAACAGGCTTTCCGTGCTCGCCCTCGCGGCGGCCGTGGCCGCGACTCCGGCCATCGCCGAGATGACGGGCGCCACAGTGGATTTCGGCCATTCCGCCTTTACCGAGGACAGCGACATCGCCAAGACGAGCCTCGGCGGGTCGGTCGATTTCGCCTTCGGGCCAAGCTTCGGCGTGCAGGGCGATCTGGGCTACAGCAGGCTGCACGGCATCGAGGACGACGCGACGTCGGGCGCGCTGCACGGGCTTTTCTATGTGAATCCCGAGACGGCCCTTGGCATCTTTTACGGCATCGAGGATGTCGCCGGCGACAGCGTGGATTTCTACGGCTTCGAGGTCGGCCAGCGCAGCGACACCTTCGACGTCGAAGCCCATGTCGGCCGCGCGGACAATTCGGGGCTCACCGGCTCGATGATGGGGCTGGAGGGAAGCGTCCTGCTTTCCGGCAGCTTCGGGCTGGGCGGCAAGATCCAGCACCTCGACATCGAGGGGCTGGATACCACGCGGTTCGGCCTGACCGGCGACTACACGCTGCCGAACGGTCTGGCGCTGACGGCCGAGGTCGGCGCGCTGGATGCGGACGATCTGGGCCTCGATGGTTCCGAGCCTTATGTCGGGATCGGCGCGCGCTTCGACTTCGGCCCGAACCGCGGCACCATGTTCAGCCGGCGCAGCCTGCTTTCGGTGACCCCGGGGCTCTAGCGGCGGCGCGGCCCGCGTGACGGCCGGTGGCGAGGCAGGCGGTCAGCAGGTAGCCTCCGGTCGGGGCCTCCCAGTCGAGCATCTCGCCGCAGGCGAAGATGCCCGGCAGGGCCCGCAGTTCCAGATCGCCGGTCAGGCTGTCCCGCGTGATGCCGCCGGCGGTCGAGATCGCCTCGTCGAGCGGGCGCGGGCCTGCGAGCGGCACCGCCAGCGCCTTGAGCAGCCGGGCCAGCGCCTCGCCCTGCGGCAGGGGGCGGGCGAACTCCTGCACCAGCGCCGCCGCGGCCGGCGAGAGGCCCAGCTTGCGCAGCCGGTTGGCGATGCTCTCGCCCGCCCGCAGCTTTGCGATCCGGGTGGCGAGGTCCTGCGTCGAAAGGTCGGGCAGCAGGTCCAGCGTCAGGGGCGCGCCCTCCCTCAGGAGACGGGACAGGGCATAGACCCCGCCGCCCTCGATCCCACGCGCCGAGATGACGAACTCGCCACGCTCGCGCCGGTCGCCCGCCATCAGCGCGCAGCCCTTCACCGGCGCGCCGAAGTGTCGGGCCATGTGCGGGCTCCAGTCGACGAGAAAACCCATGTTGGCCGGCCGGAACGGCGCGATGCCGACGCCCCGCGCCGCGAGCCATTCCGCCCATGCGCCATCGGAGCCGAGGCGCGACCAGCTTGCCCCGCCCAGCGCCAGCACCGTCACCGCCGGTGTCAGCTCCACAGGGCCGTCCGGCGTGCGGAAGCGAAGGGCGCGCCCCTCGAACCCCTCCCAGCGCCAGCGGGTGCGGACCTCGACGCCCAGCGCGTTCAGCCGCACAAGCCAGGCGCGCAGCAGCGGCGAGGCCTTCATGGCGACCGGGAAAACCCGGCCCGAGGTCCCGGTGAACACCGGCTGGCCGAGGGCGCGCGCCCAGTCCTGCACCGCCTCGGGGCCGAATTCGGCCAGCATGGGCAGGAGCCAGTCCGCCGCCTCGCCATAATGCGCCATGAACCCGGACAGCGGCTCGTCCTTGGTCAGGTTCAGGCCCGACTTGCCTGCCATGAGGAGCTTGCGCCCGAGGCTCGGCTTGCCATCGCAGAGCAGGACACGACGCCCCGCGCGGGCAAGCTCCTCGGCGGCCATCAGCCCCGCGGGTCCACCCCCGATTACCACTGCGTCGATCATCCGTGCTCCTTTCTCGCCCCGGCACGGTAGGCGAGGCGGCCGGCAAAGGAAATGCCCGCCCCGAGGGGGCGGGCAACAGCCGGAACGGGGGCCCCGGCCGAAGCCGGACCGGACCGGACTCAGAACGTCGGGTCGGGCGCGATCTTCCGGTTCATCCAGGGACGTGCCTCGGTGAAGGGAACCAGGGCCGCCGCAGTGGTCTCGTGCTTGGTCGCGCCGTAGATGTACATGTCGCCCGAGCCGTCGCTGTAGGGGTAGGTGCTCGGATTGGCGAACTTCGCCGCGACGTCGAACATCGGATAGAGCGACCAGTTCGCGTCCCAGTTCTCGTGTCGCGCGATGTTCGGGCAGCAGAACACCTCGACGCCGTCGATGAAGCTGTAGATCCAGTCGCGGTCGACGTAGGCGGCGTAGTCGTGGATCTCGGTATAGGCGTCGAAGGTGCTGAAGCCGAGCTTGTTCAGGTCGAACTTCAGCGGGTGGCGGTTCATCACCGTGAGCGAGCCGAAGGGGCCGGAATGCGCCGTGGAGGTGGACCACGATCCGTCCGGCCAGCTGCCGTAGATCCCGTTGAAGTGCTCGAAGATGTCGAACTCGGGCGGCCAGCCGTCGCCCAGCAGCCAGAACGCCGGCCAGGAGTACATCCGGCTCGAGGTCATGCACCGCGCCGACCAGACGCCGGTCTTGCCGCGCCAGGCGGGCAGGCGCTGCGCGACGAGGGCGCTGGCCTGATGGTAGAACAGCCGCGTGTCCTGGAAGACATGCGGTGCAACCAGCCGCTCGGAGCGCAGGCGCACGAACGGCCGGCCCTGCTGGTCGGTGCCCTTCATGTGCGGCGTCTGCGCGACCCCCGGGAAGGCGTCGTCGTTGAGGTAGAGCCCGACCTCGCCGTTACCGTCCTGGGTGTAGCCATGCGACAGGCGCGACATCCAGCACGGCGTGCCGGAGGAGGCATTTCCGACATAGCCGCTGTCCGACCAGATGATGCCGGCGGGATCGAGCGAAACCGTCGGCGCGCCGGTAAAGGTCAGCTGCATCGGCGGACGGTGGTGGGGCATGACGGCGGGCAGGGCATTGACCGCGCCCTCCTTGACCTCGACGTAGCCGGTGATCGGGCTGGCCGTCGCCCATCCGCCCATGTCGGTGTGGAAGGCGATGCTGAACCGGTTGCCGGCCGCGCGACCGTATTGCATGTCGATCGTGACCCAGAGATCGCGGTCGTCCCCCGGGCGCCATGCGCACCAGTAGGGCCCGACCCAGAGCTCCTGGTTGCTGCCGACGTTCACGTTGCCCCCCGTCACGTTCGACACCCACGGGCGCAGGTAGGCGGTCGCCTTGATGTCCGAACTGGCCGAGACCCGGACATGGGCATAGCGGCTGCCCGGCGCCACGTAGACGGTCCTGCTGGCCTGGTCGTCGAAGGCTATGACCGGCATCGGCAGCGTGCCGATCCTTTCCCAGGGCTTCGGCTCCGCCGTCGCGGGCGGCACCGTCGTCTCGGGCGGCACCGAGGGGGCGGGCGGCTCCGCTGTCGTGACCGTGACCGGCGCCGGTGCGGCAGAGGCCCCGTCCAGAGCCCAGGAGAACTGCTGCACCTTGACCGTCGTGGCGGTGGAGGCACCGCAGCCCGCGGTGACGCCGCAGCGGCCGGCGGTGACGATCGGGCTGCCGTCGGTCACGGTGCCGGTCCATGCGGCGGGCTCGTTCTCGCTCGCAGGCCAGGCCTTCCACGACAGCGTCGGTCCGCTCAGCCGCATGCGCAGCCAGTAGTCGCCGGCCGCGGCACGTGGGAAGGCCAGGTTCGACAGGATGGTGGCGGTGCCTGCGTTGAAGCGGACCACCTGCATGGACGGCCCGGAACCGTTGTTGTTGAACATCACCCGGTAGCCGCTTTCGCTCGTGGCGGCACCGGATGCCCGCATCGCCAGGCCGCCATAGCCGCCGGCATCGGCGAAGCCGAACAGCGCCAGCGTCTCGACGTCGGTGGCAGTGTCGAGGGCGTCACAGGACAGCAGCGTCCGCGACGTGTTGGCGGGCTGCGAGCGGATGGCGCCCCCGGTCTCGATCCAGTCGAGCGGATGCCAGCCCTGCGTCCAGCCGACGGGCGCCGCGGCCGTCTCGTCGTCGAACAGGTCGGCCGTCACCGGCGCACCGCCCCCCTCGAGCTTCGTCAGACGCGACAGAGCCTCGGTCAGGCGCGTGCCGAGGCTGCCCATCTCGCTCTGCACCGTGTCCAGCCGCTCGCACAGCGCCGCATCCCCGGCTGTCGAACTCGCGCTGAGCGAATCGATGCGGCCGGCAAGGGCGGTGTCGCTGCACTGGCTGGTGTCCGCCACGGCGGGCAGCGCCGATTCCAGCGCCGCGAGACGCGCAAGCAGGGCTGCGCTCTCTTCCGCCGCATGGTCCTCGAGGGACAGCAGTTCCGCCTTCACCGCATCGATGCGCGTCGCAAGGTCGGTCGCCTGCCCCTCGATGTTCGCCACCTGCGTGGACAGGGCATCGAGGAGCGGTGTGATATCTGGGTCAATGGCCATAGCGGTTCCTCTGATGGAGGAAGGGCCGCCAGCGGCGGCGCCCTCCGTCAGACGGTCATCGCCGCGAGGGGTTGAGATCCGGCAATCGCACCGCGCGCTGCCAGTCACGGGCGGCGGGTGGTGACCCCGGCAGGACTTGAACCTGCAACCTATCCCTTAGGAGGGGATCGCTCTATCCGTTGAGCTACGGGGCCGGCAGCCGGCGGGCCTGCCCCTTAATGCGGCCAATTCGCGACTGTTGCAAGACGCGACGCTCATCGTGGCGGAAGCGGGGAAAGGAGGCCTGAGGAGGAGAGCTGGGGGAGTGACTCTTGGCCCACCACTCCCCCATGGGTCCGTTGCGTCAGACTTGGAGAGCTTGCACGACGCGCAGGATACCGTCAGCCGCAGGATCGGCCGTTATCGCTAACATGCCACAGGGAGAGGCCTTGGACAAGCCCCCCTTTGACGCTAACAAGAAAACGTAAGGTCTTTGCAAGAGAGATGTTTCGTGGCGAAAGAGCCGGCTTCCGCGGCCCAGCGGCGCACCCTGACCCTGCGTGATGTGTCCGACGCCTCGGGCGTCTCGGAAATGACCGTGAGTCGGGTGCTGCGCAATCGCGGCGACGTGTCGGGCGCCACCCGCGAGCGGGTGCTGGCGGCGGCCCGGGCGCTGGGCTACGTGCCGAACCGGATCGCCGGGGCGCTGGCCAGCCAGCGCGTGAACCTTGTGGCCGTGATCATCCCCTCGCTGTCCAACATGGTCTTTCCCGAAGTGCTGACCGGCGTGTCCGAAGTGCTCGAGGATACCGGCCTTCAACCCGTCGTGGGCGTCACCAACTACTCGCCGGAGCGCGAGGAGAAGGTGCTTTACGAGATGCTGTCGTGGCGCCCTTCGGGCATCATCATCGCCGGGCTGGAGCGGAGCGCGGCGGCCCGCGCGATGCTGGAGAATGCCGGCATCCCGATCGTCGAGATCATGGATGTGGACGGCACGCCGGTGGACAATGCGGTGGGCATCTCGCACCGCCGCGCCGGCCGGCAGATGGCCGAGGCCATCGTGGCGGCAGGCTATCGCCGGATCGGCTTCCTCGGGACGATGATGCCCCACGATCACCGGGCGCGGAAGCGGCTGGAGGGGTTCGAAGAGGCGCTCGGCGCCGCCGGTCTGCATGTGGAGGATCGCGAGTTCTACTCGGGCGGATCGGCGCTCCTGAAGGGCCGCGAGATGACGGAAGCCATCCTTAAGCGTAGCCCGGATCTGGATTTCCTTTATTATTCTAACGACATGATCGGCGCGGGCGGGCTGCTCTGGTGCCTGCACCACGGCATCGAGGTGCCGGATCGCGTCGGGCTTGCGGGCTTCAACGGCGTGGAACTGGTGCAGGGTCTGCCCTGCCATCTCGCCACGATGGATGCCTGCCGGCTCGAGATCGGGCGCCGGGCGGCCGAGATCGTCTCGGGCAAGAGGCCAGATGGCGCCACCTCGGGTGTGGTGATCGAACTCGAACCCAAGCTCGAGCCGGGCGACACGATCCGCAGGATCTAGAGGAAGATCGTCACCGCGAGGCAGGCAAGCACGACCGAGGTGAGCAGGACGCGCAGGCGCATCCACCAGCCGGGCGCCAGGCCCTGCGTCCAGAACGTCCAGTCGAGCGCCAGAAGGCCAGCGAAACCCGCCGCCAGATAGATCGCGGCCGAAGTCGGGCCGCCGCCGACGAAGAAGAAGGCCCAGAGTGCCGGGATCACCGACAGCGCGTATCCCGTCGCGGCCTCCCGGCCCGACAGGCGGGTCGAGAAGCCCCAGAGCACGCCCGACATGAAGGACAGGATGACCATGCCATACGCAAGGCCGACATAGGGCCCGACGAATCGCGGCCCCAGCACTCCGGCGGCCCAGTCGCCCGTCTGCGGGGAGAGTTCGGTCAGGGCGCTCCAGAGGAACGGGATCAGCCCGGCAAGGCCGAGCAGCAGGGCAGGGCGGGGGATCTGGTTCATGGAGCCTCGAAGGAAGACGGGGCATCGCGCCCCACGGGACTCGGGATGACACGGGGCCGCGCCGTCGTGCCGCCTTGGGTCATGCGCATCGCCTGAGCATCGATCGGGCGGGGAAGCAGCGCCACGCGGCCCCGCCCCTCGGTGTCACTGGGTCTCGACCGGTTCGCGCAGGATGCGTGGCACCTTGAACTCGACCCGCTCCTTCACCGTCTCGACGGTCTCTACCGTGGTGTCGAACCGCTCGCGGAAGGCGGCAATCACCTCGTCCACCAGAACCTCGGGTGCCGAGGCGCCGGCGGCGACGCCGACCCGGGTCACGCCCTGCAGGGCCTCCCAGTCGATGTCGGTCGCGCGTTGCACCAGATGGGCGACCCTGCAGCCGGCCGCCGCGCCGACCTCGACCAGCCGCCGCGAGTTCGACGAGTTCGGCGCGCCGATCACCAGCAGCGCCTCGACCTTCTGGGCGAGCGCCTTCACCGCGCCCTGACGGTTCGTCGTGGCGTAGCAGATGTCCTCCTTCGCGGGGACCTCGATCGCGGGGAACTTCTCGCGCAGGGCGGCGATCACCGCGGCCGTGTCGTCGATCGACAGCGTGGTCTGCGTGATCAGGGCAAGCTTCTCGGGATCGCGAACCTCGAGGGCCGCCACATCCTCCACCGTCTCGACCAGCAGCACCTCGCCCTCGGGCAGCTGTCCCATGGTGCCGATGGTCTCGGGGTGGCCCTTGTGACCGATCATCACCATCTGCAGCCCGGATTCGCTGAAGCGCTGGGCGGCCATGTGGATGCGGGCGACCAGCGGGCAGGTGGCATCGACATAGGTCATGTTGCGCCGCTCGGCCTCTTCCGGCACCGATTTCGGCACGCCATGCGCCGAGAAGATCACCGGCCGGTCGAGAGGGGCGTCGTCCAGTTCCTCGACGAAGACGGCGCCCATGCCGGCCAGACGATCCACAACGAACTTGTTGTGAACGATCTCGTGGCGGACGTAGACCGGGGCGCCCCATTTCTCGAGAGCCATCTCGACGATGCGGATCGCGCGGTCGACGCCGGCGCAGAAGCCGCGGGGGGCGGCGAGGTAGAGGGTGAGGGTTGGCTTGGTCATGGGCCGGCTCTTCTGTCCTGTGCCACCCAGAGGTATTCCCATCGGGCGTTCGGGTCCAGCCCCGGCATGGCACCCGCCTCAGGATGCCGCATCTTCGGGCGGCGCGCCCGGGGGCGCGCCCGCTCGGACGTCATTTCGCCTCGACCGAGATTTCTTCACGCTCGATTCGCGGCTCGCGCGGCGGGCGGCCGATCACCTCGCGCAGCTCGTCCAGCTCGATGAAGTTGTCGGCCTGGCGGCGGAGTTCGTCTGCGATCATCGGGGGCTGGCTGCGGATGGTCGAGACCACCGACACGCGCACACCCTGCCGCTGCAGGCTCTCGACCAGCGGGCGGAAGTCGCCGTCGCCCGAAAACAGGACGATGTGATCCACGCGGGGCGCAAGCTCCATGGCGTCCACCGTGAGCTCGATGTCCATGTTGCCCTTGACCTTGCGACGGCCCTGACTGTCCGTGTACTCCTTCGCGGGCTTCGTCACCATGGTGAAGCCGTTGTAGTGCAGCCAGTCGACCAGCGGACGGATCGGCGAGTAGTCGTCGTTTTCAAGCAGGGCCGTGTAGTAGAATGCCCGGAGCAGCTTTCCCCGGCGCATGAACTCCTGGCGCAGCAGCTTGTAGTCGATGTCGAACCCCAGCGCCTTCGCGGCCGCGTAAAGGTTCGAACCGTCTATGAACAGCGCAAGCCGTTCGTCCTTGTAGAACATTATCCTTGTCCCCTCGAGAACCCTTGCTTCGTCAATCTGCTGTCATCGGAATGGATTTCGCCAAGCATAAATCGACAAAGGGTCGGATATCAGTGTAATACATCTACCGGCAAGCGGGCCTCATCAGAAACTTATACCATTGGACATGTCGGGTGGGAAGCAAGCTCTGGTTGCATTCGGGTCGAACCTGCACGACCGCGGAAGGTTCCCCCAACAGGTCGTGACCGAGGCGTTTTCTGCAGTTGCAAATGCGTTTTCTTGCAGGATTCGCGTGAGCAGGCTGTTCCGGACCCCTTTTTTTCCTGCCCGGGCCGCTCCGGACTTTGTCAATGCTGCAGGCGTCTTCCACCTTCCGGCGGATGCCGATGTTGTATCCATCCTCGAGGTGCTGCACCGCATCGAGGCGGATTTTGGCCGACGGAGGGTCGAACGCTGGGGCAGTCGCACGCTCGACCTCGACCTGATCGCGCTGGGTGATTCGGTCTGGCCCGATTCCGCCACGCAGGAGCGGTGGCGCCGGCTGTCGCCCGAGGAGCAGGGGCGGCTGGTGCCTGACGGTCCGATTCTGCCCCACCCGCGGATGCAGGATCGCGCCTTCGTCCTGGTGCCGCTCGCCGAGGTTGCGCCGGACTGGCGCCACCCCCTGCTCGGCCTGACGGTAGCCGAGATCCTGGCCCGCCTGCCTGCGGCGGACCGCGACGCGGTCGTGTGCATCGAGGGCTGAGGAACAGGGAAACCGGTCTTGTCAAGAGCCTGCGCGCGGTCTACATAGGCCGCTCCATGCCCCCTGTCCGAAACGGAGACTCCCATGGCCCGCGTGACGGTTGAAGATTGCGTTGACAAGGTCCCGAACCGGTTCGAACTGGTGATGCTGGCCGCCCATCGGGCGCGCGAGATCGCATCGGGGTCGCCGCTGACGATCGAGCGCGACAACGACAAGAACCCGGTGGTCGCGCTGCGCGAGATCGCGGAAGAGACCCAGGGTGCCGAGGTCCTGCGCGAGCGCATGATCGAAAGCCACCAGACCCAGATCGAGGTGGACGAGCCGGAAGAGGACCAGATGGCGCTGCTCATGGGCGGCGAGATCGACCGTCCGGTCCAGGACGACATGTCGGAAGAAAAACTGCTGCGTGCGCTCATGGAAGCGCAGGGCCAGCATTGATCCTGTATTGAACCTGTTGCGGTCGGGGCCATGATCGACGTCGAAGACCTGATCGCCCTCGTCCGCAACTACAATCCGCGCACCAATGCGGACCTGATCCGTCGCGCCTATGCCTACGGGCGGCAGATGCACGAGGGGCAGTTCCGCCAGTCCGGCGAGCCCTATTTCACCCATCCGGTCGCCGTTGCCGCCATCCTGACCGAGCAGCGGCTGGACGATGCGACCATCGTCACGGCACTTCTCCACGACACGATCGAGGACACGAAGTCCACCTATACCGAGGTCTCGCGCCTGTTCGGCGAGGATATCGCCGAACTGGTGAACGGGGTGACGAAGCTCACCAACCTCGAGCTGTCCTCGACGCAGTCCAAGCAGGCCGAGAACTTCCGCAAGCTGTTCATGGCGATGTCCAAGGACCTGCGGGTGATCCTCGTCAAGCTTGCCGACCGGCTGCACAACATGCGCACGATCAAGTCGATGCGCCCCGAGAAGCAGGCCCAGAAGGCGCGCGAGACGATGGAGATCTTCGCGCCGCTCGCCGGCCGCATGGGCATGCAGTGGATGCGCGAGGAACTGGAAGATCTCGCCTTCCGCGTGCTGAACCCCGAGGCGCGCAACTCGATCATCCGCCGCTTCATCACGCTGCAGCGCGAGACGGGCGACGTGGTCCACAAGATCACCGCCGATATAAGGCTGGAGCTGGAAAAGGCCCATATCGAGGCCGATGTCTACGGCCGCGCCAAGAAGCCCTATTCGATCTGGCGCAAGATGCAGGAGAAGGATCTGGCCTTCTCGCGGCTTTCGGACATCTACGGCTTCCGCGTGATCTGCAAGGACGTGGCAGACTGCTACCGCATCCTCGGCGTGATCCACCAGCGCTGGCGCGCCGTGCCGGGCCGGTTCAAGGACTACATCAGCCAGCCCAAGTCGAACGGCTACCGCTCGATCCACACCACGGTCTCGGGGCGCGACGGCAAGCGGGTCGAGGTGCAGATCCGCACCCGCCAGATGCACGAGGTGGCCGAGGCCGGCGTGGCGGCGCACTGGAGCTATCGCGAGGGCGTGCGCGTCCACAACCCCTTCGCGGTCGATCCCGCCAAGTGGATCGCCAGCCTGACCGAGCGTCTGGACGAGGACGACCACGACGAGTTCATGGAGAACGTGAAGCTCGAGATGTACACCGACCAGGTGTTCTGCTTCACGCCCAAGGGCGACGTGATCCAGCTGCCGCGGGGTGCCACGCCGCTCGACTATGCCTATGCGATCCATACAAGAATCGGCCATTCCTGCGTCTCGGCGAAGGTGGACGGCATCCGCGTGCCGCTCTGGACCCGGCTGAAGAACGGCCAGTCGGTCGAGATCATCACGGCGGAAGGCCAGCGCCCGCAGGCCAGCTGGATCGACATCGTGACCACGGGCCGCGCCAAGGCCGCGATCCGGCGCTCCTTGCGCGAGGAGGACCGCGGCCGGTTCGTGAAGCTGGGGCAGGAACTCGCGCGGGCGGCCTTCGACCATGTGGGCCGCAAGGCCACCGACAAGGCGCTCAGGACGGCGGCGAAGATGCTCGGCCTGTCGGACGAGACCGAGCTTCTGGCACAGCTCGGCTCCGCCGAGCTGACCGCGCGGAAGGTGGTCGAGACGCTCTATCCCGAACTCGTGCGCGCCTCGGGTCCCGAGGTGGACATGCAGCGCCCGGTGGTGGGCCTGTCCGACGACCAGCAGTTCCGCCGCGCCAAGTGCTGCCAGCCGGTGCCGGGCGAACGGATCGTCGGCATCACCTATCGCGGGCAGGGCGTGGTGATCCACGCCATCGACTGCCCCGCGCTTGAGGAGTTCGAGGAGCAGCCCTCGCGCTGGATCGACCTGCACTGGCATGCCGGCCGGCACGCGGCGGTCCATACCGTGACGCTCGATCTAACCATCTCGAACGATGCCGGCGTTCTCGGGCGGATCTGCACCTTGATCGGCGAGCAGAAGGCCAATATCTCCGACCTCAGGTTCACCGACCGCAAGCCGGACTACTATCGCCTTCTGGTCGATGTGGATCTCAGGGATGTCGAACATCTGCACACGCTGATGACTGCCCTCGAGGCGGAGACGGATGTGGCGCAGATCGCGCGGCACCGGGATCTCAGCAGGAAGCCCTGACGGGCCACGAGGAACGGTTTGGTCTTCAAGCGGCGTACCCCCAAGAGCTGGCGGCAGCTTGCCCAGGAAAGCGTCTGGCCCCGCGGCGGCTGGCGCCGGGCAGCGCAATACGTCAAGCACCGGCTGACCCGTCTGCCGGACGAACCGCACCGGATCGCGCGCGGTGTCTTCGCGGGGGTGTTCATCTCGTTCACGCCGCTGTTCGGCTTCCACTTCCTCGGCTCGGCGCTGGTGGCGTGGATCCTGCGCGGCAACATCCTCGCCGCGCTGCTGGCCACCTTCATCGGCAACCCGATCACCACGCCGCTGATCGCCATCTCCTCGGTCGAGATCGGGCACTGGATGCTCGGGCTCGACGAGAAGCTGACGGTGCTCTCGATCTTCGACGCCTTTACCGGCGCGGGCTCCGAGATATGGGCCAACCTGCTTGCAATCTTCACCTCGGACCCCACGCGCTGGTCGAACCTCGCGCATTTCTTCCGCATGATCTTCCTGCCCTATCTGGTGGGCGGCATCATTCCCGGCATCATCACCGGCATGGTCTTCTACTACCTGACCATCCCGGTGATCCGCGCCTACCAGAAGATCCGCGCCATGAAGACCGAGGCGCGCCGCGCCCGCCGCCGGCGTCGTGGCCTGCCCGAAGCGGATGACGCGGGTCCCGGAAGCCAATAGGATGGTCCGGGCATCATCGGAGTGAATGGAAAGACCATGAAACCATTGGGTCGGCTGCGGCTGGGCGTGAACATCGATCATGTGGCGACGGTGCGCAACGCCCGCGGCACGGCCTATCCCGATCCGCTGCGCGCGGGCCTGCTGGCCGAGGCCGCGGGCGCGGACGGCATTACCGCCCACCTGCGCGAGGACCGTCGCCACATCCGCGACGAGGACATCACCGCCCTCATGCAGGGGCTGCGGGTGCCGCTGAACCTCGAGATGGCGACCACGCCCGAGATGCAGGCCATCGCGTTGCGCCACAAGCCGCATGCGGTCTGTCTTGTGCCCGAACGGCGCGAGGAGCGCACGACCGAGGGCGGCATCGACGTGGCGGGCGACGTCGCGCGCCTCGCGGATTTCGTGGCGCCGCTGCGCGAGGCGGGCTGCCGGGTCTCGATGTTCATCGGCCATGACGTGCGCCAGATCGAGGCCTCGGCCGAGATCGGCGCCGCGGTGGTGGAACTGCACACCGGCCATTACTGCGACCTCGTCGCCGAGGGCCGCGCCGCCGACGCCGCGCGCGAACTCGAGGCGCTGCGCGAGGGCGCGGCGCTCGCCCATTCGCTCGGGCTCGAGGTCCATGCCGGGCACGGGATCAGCTACGACACGGTTGCCGAGATCGCGGCCTTCCCGCAGGTGATGGAGCTGAACATCGGCCATTTCCTGATCGGCGAGGCGATCTTCCGCGGTCTGGGCAGTGCGATCGAGGGCATGCGCCGACGCATGGACGCGGCGCGCGAGGCGCTGGCGGGATGATCCCCGCTTCGGCCGTCCGGAGCGGGCGATGATCCTCGGGGTCGGCACCGACCTCGCCAACATCGAACGGATGGAAAGGACGCTCGCCCGCTTCGGCGACCGCTTCCGCAACCGTGTCTTCACGCGGGCCGAGCAGGCCAAGGCCGAGGGCCGCGCCAATGTCGCCGGAACCTATGCCAAGCGCTGGGCCGCCAAGGAGGCCTGCTCGAAGGCGCTGGGCACCGGGTTGCGCATGGGCATCGCGTGGAAGGACATGAGCGTGGCCAATCTAGCGACCGGCCAGCCGGTGATGCACCTGACCGGCTGGGCGGCCGAGCGGCTGGCGGCCATGACGCCCCCGGGCCACGAGGCGGTGGTCCATGTCAGCCTGACCGACGACCACCCCTGGGCGCAGGCCTTCGTGGTGATCGAGGCGCGGCCGGTTGCGCCCCCGCCAGCTTGACTCATCCCTTGTCGGCGCGCATGAAGCGCCGAACCGGGCGGCCGGCCCGCAACCAGACAGGCAGACTTCATGGCGAGCAAGGCAAAAACCGAAGGCGGCATCCTCGAGACGATCAAGACCATCGTCTATGCGCTCCTGATCGCGGGGGTGTTCCGCACGCTGTTCTTCCAGCCGTTCTGGATTCCGTCCGGGTCGATGAAGGACACGCTGCTGATCGGCGACTTCCTGTTCGTCAACAAGATGGCCTATGGCTATTCGCAGTATTCCTGCCCCTTCGCCCTGTGCCCGTTCTCGGGGCGCATCCTCGCCTCGGAGCCCGAGCGCGGCGACGTTGTGGTGTTCCGCCATCCAGTCAATGGCTCGGACTTCATCAAGCGGCTGATCGGCCTGCCGGGCGACACGGTGCAGATGAAGGGGGGCATCCTCTACCTCAACGGCCAGATGGTCCCGCAGGAGCCGGCCGGCACCTTCGAGGAGGTCTATGAGCAGCAGGGCCCGATGGGCAACCTCCCGCGCTGCGAGAACGGCCCGGTGGGCGAGGGCGGCACCTGCACCAAGAGCCGCTTCACCGAGACGCTTCCCGGCGGGCGCACGCATGACGTGCTGAACATCGACACCAACGGCTTCGGCGACAACACCGACGTCTTCACCGTTCCGGCCGGCCATTACTTCTTCATGGGCGACAACCGCGACAACAGCCAGGACAGCCGCTATGGCCAAGCCGTCGGCGGCGTCGGCTTCGTGCCCGCCGAGAACCTGATCGGCCGTGCGGATCGCATCATGTTCTCCTCGGCCGGACGCTCGATGCTCTACTTCTGGACCTGGCGCGCCGACCGTTTCTTCAAGGCCGTCGATTGAAACTGTCCTCCGACCTTCGGGCCTTCGCGGCCCGCATCGGGCATGACTTCCGCGAGCCCGACCTGCTTCTGCGCGCGGTGACGCATTCGTCGCTGTCCTCGGCCACGCGTCCCGACAACCAGCGGCTCGAATTCCTCGGCGACCGGGTGCTCGGGCTGGTGATGGCCGAGGCGCTGCTGGCCGCCGACCAGAAGGCGACCGAGGGGCAGTTGGCGCCCCGTTTCAACGCTCTCGTCCGCAAGGAGACCTGCGCCGCAGTGGCGCGCGACCTTGGGCTGGGCGAGGTGCTGAAGCTCGGCCGGTCCGAGATGATGTCGGGCGGCCGCCGGAAGGAGGCGCTTCTGGGCGATGCACTGGAAGCGGTGATCGCCGCGGTCTATCTCGACGGGGGATTCGAGGCCGCGCGCCGGCTGGTGCTGAGGCTCTGGGGCGACCGGATCGCGCAGGTCGAGGCCGACGCGCGCGATGCCAAGACCGCCTTGCAGGAATGGGCGCAGGCCCGCGGCCTGCCGCCGCCGACCTACGAGGCGACCGACCGCTCGGGCCCCGATCACGCGCCGGTCTTCACCGTCGAGGTCCGGCTTGGCAACGGCGAGACCGAGCGGGCCGCCGCCGGCACGAAGCGGGTGGCGGAACAGGCGGCGGCGCGGGCGCTACTCGCGCGGATGGAGGCGAAGAATGACTGACACGACCCGCGCAGGTTTCGTCGCCCTGATCGGCGAGCCGAATGCCGGCAAATCCACGCTGCTGAACCGCATGGTGGGGGCGAAGGTCTCGATCGTGACCCACAAGGTCCAGACCACCCGCGCCCGCATCCGCGGCGTCGCGATGGAGGGCGAGACCCAGATCGTCTTCGTCGACACGCCCGGCCTCTTCCGCCCGCGCCGCCGGCTCGACCGGGCCATGGTCGCCGCCGCCTGGGGCGGGGCTGCTGACGCCGATGTCATCGTGCTGCTGGTCGAGGCGCACCGCGGCCTGACTGAGGGCACGCAGGCGATCATCGATGCGATGCGCGACCGCATCCCGCAGGGTCAGACCGTGGCGCTCGCCATCAACAAGATCGACCGGGTGAAGGCCGAGGTGCTGCTGGGCCTCGCGCAGGAACTGAACGCGGCCTTCCCCTTCGCCGAGACCTTCATGATCTCGGCCGAGAAGGGCTATGGCGTGGACAAGCTGCGCCAGTGGCTGGCATCGGTGCTGCCCGAGGGGCCGTGGTTCTACCCCGAGGACCAGATCGCCGACGTGCCGATGCGGGCGATCGCGGCCGAGATCACCCGCGAGAAGCTGACGCTGCGGCTCCACGAGGAACTGCCCTACCAGCTGACCGTCGAGACCGAGAAGTGGGAGGACCGGCCGGACGGTTCCGCCCGCATCGACCAGGTGGTCTATGTGGCGCGCGACGGCCACAAGGGCATCGTGCTGGGCGCGAAGGGCGAGACGATCAAGCAGATCGGCCAGGCCGCACGCGCAGAGATCGCGGCCTTCCTCGAACGCCCCGTCCACCTCTTTCTTCAGGTGAAGGTCCGGCCGAACTGGCTGGAGGAGCCCGAGCGCTACTCGGAAATGGGCCTCGACTTCAAGGACGGCGACTGAGGTGCAGCCGCGGCTGACGGCCGACTTCTGGGTCCGCGCCTATCTGGCGCGACTGCGGCTGGCCGACATCCCCGCCTTCGTGACGGCCAAGGGCGATGCCACCGCGGGCACCGTGCTGGTGAAATGCGCGACGCTCGACGGGCAGGCGCGGGCGTGGCACCGCTCGTTCAACCTGATGACCGGTGAGCGGGCGTGGGTGGTGCTGGCCGAGGGCGCCGAGGCCGATGTGGATGGCGCAGTCGCGCGCCAACGCCGCTTCGACCCTGACCTATGGGTGATCGAGATCGAGGACCGGCAGGGCCGCACGCTGCTCGACGAGCCGGGCCTCTCCGAGTGACTGGACGCGCGGCCGTGACCGCGGGATAGTCGGCCGATGTTGGAATGGCGGGACGAGGGCGCGCTGCTGTCGGTGCGGCGGCACGGCGAGAGCGCCGCGATCATCGAGGTCTTCACGGCCGCGCATGGCCGCCACCTGGGCGTCGTGCGCGGCGGCGCCTCTCGCCGGATCGCGCCCATCCTGCAGCCGGGGGCGCAACTCGACCTGACCTGGAAGGCGCGACTCGACGAGCACATGGGTGCCTTCACGGTGGAGCCCTTGCGCGCGCGGACGGGGCTGCTGGGGGACCGCCTCGGCCTCGCCGGTCTCAACGCGATCTGCGCCATGCTGCATGTCACGCTGCCCGAGCGCGAGCCGCATCCGGGTCTTTGGCAGGCAAGCATCGCCATGCTTGATGCTCTGGGACAGCCGGACTGGCCTGCGGCCTATCTCAGGTGGGAGATGCGCCTGCTGGAAGAAACCGGCTTCGGTCTGGACCTCAGCCGATGCGCGGTGACGGGCAGCCGGGACGATCTGGCCTATGTCAGCCCGAAGACAGGCCGTGCCGTCAGCCGCGAGGCGGCGGGCGAATGGGTGGATCGGCTCTTTCCGCTGCCGCTTGCGCTGATGGGGCAGGGGCCGGCGTCGGGCGAGGATCTGCGGCAGGGCCTTGCCGTTACCGGACATTTCCTGGCGCGCGAACTGGCGCCGATGCTGAACGGCCGCCCCTTGCCGGAGGCGCGGGCGCGGCTTGTGGAACTGCTCTCGCGTCTCTGATCCGTTCACGAAGCGCGGATGACGCGCCGGAAAAGCGAAGGGCGGGCATCGCGCCCGCCCTTCGGAAAGATGCTTCAGGCGATTAGTCCAGCAGACGCCGGGCGATCACCTGCGCCTGGATCTCGGCCGCGCCTTCGAAGATGTTGAGGATCCGCGCGTCGCAGAGGATGCGGCTGATCTGGTATTCCAGCGCGAAGCCGTTGCCTCCGTGGATCTGCAGCGCGTTGTCGGCCGAGGCCCAGGCGACGCGGGCGCCCAGAAGCTTCGCCATCCCCGCCTCCAGGTCGCAGCGCTGTCCGTGGTCCTTCTCCCAAGCGGAGAAATAGGTCAGCTGCCGCGCGATCATGATCTCGACCGCCATCATGGCGAGCTTGCCGGCAACGCGCGGGAACTCGATCAGCGACTTGCCGAACTGCTTGCGGTCCTCGGCGTATTGCATCCCGACCTCCAGCGCGCTCTGCGCGACGCCGATGGCGCGGGCGGCGGTCTGGATGCGGGCGCTCTCGAAGGTCTGCATCAGCTGCTTGAAGCCCTGACCCTCGACGCCGCCCAGAAGGTTCTCGCCCTTTACGCGGAAGCCGTCGAAGCCGATCTCGTATTCCTTCATGCCCCGGTAGCCCAGAACCTCGATCTCGCCGCCGGTCATGCCGGGGGTCGGGAAGGGGTTTTCGTCCGTGCCGGGGGTCTTCTCGGCAAGGAACATCGAGAGGCCGCGGTAATCGGTCGTCTCGGGGTCCGTCCGGGCCAGCAGCGTCATCACATGGGTGCGCGCGGCATGGGTGATCCAGGTCTTGTTGCCGTTCACCACCCACTCGTCGCCGTCCTTCACCGCGCGGGTGCGCAGGCTGCCGAGGTCCGAGCCGGTGTTCGGTTCGGTGAAGACCGCGGTGGGCAGGATCTCTCCGCTGGCCAGCTTCGGCAGCCACTGCGCCTTCTGCTCGGGCGTGCCGCCGCAGAGGATCAGCTCGGCCGCGATCTCGGAGCGGGTGCCCAGCGAGCCCACGCCGATGTAGCCGCGCGACAGTTCCTCGGACACCACGACCATCGAGGCTTTCGAGAGGCCGAAGCCGCCGAATTCTTCCGGGATCGTCAGGCCGAAGACGCCCATCTCGGCGAGCGAGTCGATGATCTCCATCGGGATCAGCTCGTCCTTCATGTGCCAGCCGTGCGCGTTGGGCGTCACGCGCTCGTCCGCGAAGCGGCGGAACTGGTCGCGGATCATCTCCAGTTCCTCGTCGAGGCCCGAGGCACCGAAGGTCGCGCGCCCGTGGTTGTCCCGCATCAGCGCGACGAGGGCCGCCCGCGCGGCGGGCGTGTTGCCCTGCCGGATGAGGGTCTTCACCGCCTCGCCGGGATGGCCAAGCTCAACGCCGATGTCCTGCACCCGCGCCGTCTCGTTCTGACTCATCGGGATGCCGCCGCGGATCTGCGCGAGGTATTCGCCGAAGGCGATCTGCAGGATCAGCGCCTCCATCTCGCCAAGGCGGCCCTCGGTCTCGAGCCGGCCGGCCCAGGCGCGCATCTGGCGCAGCGACTCGACGTAAGTGGCCAGCCACGAAAGCGCATGCGCCGCGAACTGGTCCTGCTCGAGCGCCTTGGACGATACCTTGCCGTTGACGCTCACCCGCTCCTTCAGCGCGGCGCGCGCGGTTTCCAGCAGCGCCTCGGTCTCGGGGAGGGCATCAGCCGTCAGCGAGAGAAGATCGGCGAGAAGCGGCTGTTCGTGCATGGTCGATCCGTCCTTCGGCATGGCATGACTCCTCCATTCTGCGACTGCGATGTCCTAATCACTTTGCACCCGCAGCGCAACAAAAATTCGCGCGATGCGTTTCATGCGCATGAATATGACCTTCTTGATTCGATGGGCAAAAACTAAAAGGGGGCGCCGAAGCGCCCCCCTGCCACCCGCGGATGCGGAAAGGTCAGCCGATCGCCGCCGCCTTCACGTCGGCGTCGATGTAGGGCACGTATTGCGCGAAGTTGTTGGCGAACATCTCGACCAGCTTCTTCGCCTGCGCGTCGTAGGCCGCCGGATCGGCCCAGGTCGAGCGCGGGTCGAGCAGCTTCGGATCGACGCCATTCAGTTCGGTCGGAACCTCGAAGCCGAAGTTCGCGTCCTTGCGGAAGGTCACGTTGGCGAGCGAGCCGTCGAGGGCCGCAGTCAGCAGCGCGCGGGTCGCCTTGATCGGCATCCGCTTGCCGGTGCCGTAGGCGCCGCCGGTCCAGCCGGTGTTCACGAGCCAGCACGTCGCGCCGAGGCTGGTGATCTTCTCCTGCAGGAGCTTGCCGTAGACTTCCGGACGACGCGGCATGAAGGGCGCACCGAAGCAGGTCGAGAAGGTCGGCTGCGGCTCGGTCACGCCACGCTCGGTGCCGGCCACCTTCGAGGTGAAGCCCGAGAGGAAGTGATACATCGCCTGCGCCGGGGTCAGCCGCGCGATCGGCGGCAGCACGCCGAAGGCGTCGCAGGTCAGCATGATCACGTTCTTCGGATGCCCGGCGACACCACTTTCCGATGCGTTCGAGATGTAGTCGAGCGGATAGGCGCAGCGGGTGTTGGCGGTCAGGCTGTCATCGTCGAAGTCGAGGACCAGCGTCTCGGGGTCATAGACCATGTTCTCGACCACGGTCGCGAACTTCGAGGTCGTGGCGTAGATCTCGGGTTCGGCTTCGGCCGAGAGGTTGATCGTCTTGGCGTAGCAGCCGCCTTCGAAGTTGAAGGTGCCCTTGTCCGACCAGCCGTGCTCGTCGTCGCCGATCAGCGTGCGCACCGGATCGGCCGAGAGCGTCGTCTTGCCGGTGCCCGAGAGGCCGAAGAACACCGCCGCATCGTCCGTGTTGCCGATCGCGTGGTTGGCGGAGCAGTGCATCGCCATCACGCCCTTGCCGGGCAGGATGTAGTTCAGCAGCGTGAAGACCGACTTCTTGTTCTCGCCGGCGTACTCGGTGTTGGCGATCAGGATCAGCTTACGCTCGAAGTTCAGCACGATCACGGTGTCGGTGCGGCAGCCGTGGCGCGCCGGATCGGCCTTGAACGAGGGGCAGTTGATCACGGTCCACTCGGGCACGAAGCTGTCGAGTTCGGCGCGCTCGGGGCGGCGCAGCATGTGGCGGATGAAGAGGCCGTGCCAGGCGAGTTCGGTCACCATGCGGACGTCAAGGCGAAGCTCGGGGTCGGCGCCTGCATAGAGGTCCTGCACGTAGTAGGTGCGGCCCTTCATGTGCTCGAGCATGTCGGCATGCAGGCGGTCGAACGCGTCGGGAGCCATCGGCGCGTTGTTCTCCCACCAGATCGTGTCCTCGACCGACGGCGTGCGGACCACGAACTTGTCCTTGGGCGAGCGGCCCGTGAAGGCGCCGGTCGAGCAGAGGAAGGCGCCTCCGCGACCCAGACGGCCCTCGCCGCGCTTCACCGCGGCTTCCACGAGCGCGGGTTCGATGAGGTTGTAATGAACCTCCGCAAGTCCAGTGATGCCTTGTGCGTCCAGCGTCTGGGCTGGGTTCACGCGTCCGAAATTCATACTGCAAGCTCCCCGATGCCGCCCGAGCGGCTGTTTCCGGTCCTCCAACGGCATCCCGGGCCATAGGATGCCGGTCAGCGCCCGCAGACGGGAGCCGACAAGGCAAACCTATACCATGAGCCGCCCATGCGACAACAGAGTGACGACGGGACGTTAGCGCAACCAGCGACAGGTTGGCGCAATCTTCGGCGGATCGTTGCGGCAAATTAGTCATTCCTTTGCATAATCCACCTGATCGTCCGTCCGCCGGCTTGTCCGATTCGCAGATGGCTATTGATTCCTTCGGCGGAAAAAGGATCATGCAGCGAATTTGGGAATGCAGTCTGTTTGGGGTTGGGATAATGTCTAGGATCGCTCTCGTGGACGATGACCGGAACATCCTGACCTCGGTCGCCATGACCTTGGAGGCCGAGGGGTTCGAGGTCGAGACCTACAATGACGGTCAGTCCGCCTTGGACGCCTTCAACAAGCGCATGCCGGACATGGCGGTGCTCGACATCAAGATGCCGCGGATGGACGGGATGGATCTGCTGCAGCGTCTGCGGCAGAAAACCACGATGCCGGTGATCTTCCTCACCTCGAAGGACGACGAGATCGACGAGGTGCTGGGCCTGCGCATGGGGGCGGACGACTACGTCAAGAAGCCCTTCTCGCAGCGCCTGCTGGTCGAGCGGATCCGCGCGCTCCTGCGCCGGCAGGAGGCGCTGTCGGGCGGCGAGACGGAAACGCAGGAAGAGAATCGCATCCTCGAGCGGGGCAACCTGCGGATGGACCCGCTCCGCCATGCGGTCAGCTGGAAGGGCAGCGACGTCTCGCTCACGGTGACCGAATTCCTGCTGCTGCAGGCGCTGGCGCAGCGCCCCGGCTTCGTCAAGAGCCGCGACCAGCTGATGGATGTGGCCTATGACGATCAGGTCTATGTCGACGACCGCACGATCGACAGCCACATCAAGCGCCTGCGCAAGAAGATGCGCACGGCAGACCCCGAGTTTTCCGCCATCGAGACGCTCTACGGCATCGGCTACCGCTACAACGAGGAGTGACGGGCCCACATGACCGCCGCCTCCTCCTTCGGCCGGGACCAGACCGCCGCCTCGCCGGTCCAGCCGAAACCGGGCGACGTGCTGCTGGGCGAGGACTGGATCGCGCCGGACGAGAAGGCCGACCCTGCCCTGCAGAAGACCCGGGGGCGACGCGGGATCGTCTCGCTGAACCGCTCGCCGCTGGCGCGCAAGATCATCATCTTCAACCTGCTCGCTCTGGTGATCCAGGTCTCGGGCGTGCTGTTCACCAACCCGTTCCGCGAGAACCTCGTCCTCCAGCGCGAGCGGGCCCTCGTCTCCGAGGCGCAGCTGGTGGCGAACGTGTTCGAGGCGCGCCTCGATTCGCTGGGGCCGGAGGCTGACCTCGATGTCGCCGGCACGCTGGCGGCGGTCGCGGTCGATCCGGCCATCGATCTCTTCGTGTTCGATCCGGGCGGCGCGGTGCTCGCCTCGGCGCAGGGGCAGGCGCCCAAGGCGGGGCGGGACGAGGCACGCTCGACCTTCATCACCGATTTCCTGAACGCCGTGTGGGAGACGGTCTCGCGCGTGCTGTCCTATGGCGATGACCCGCAGCCCGAGATCGACGCCGAGGATCTGGCCCGTCAGGTCTATGCGGGGGCGCTCGACGGGCGGACGACGATCAACACCGGACTCGACGTGGATGGCGGGGCGCTCTTCTCGGTCGCGACGCCGATCCGGCAGGGCGAGGAGATCGTGGGCGTGGTGGCGATCACCTCCGCCGCCGGCGAGATCGACCGCCTCGTGCGCTACGAGCGAGAGCAGATCCTGCAGATGTTCGTGGTCGCACTCTTCGTCTCGATCGGGCTCAGTCTCGTGCTGGCTTCGACCATCGCGAACCCGCTGGCCGATCTTGCGGCGGCGGCCGAGCTTGGCCGCGACCGCGACGCACGGAAGATGGCGCCGGGACGGGTGCGCATCCCCGACCTGACGGCACGGCCGGACGAGATCGGCCGGCTCTCCATCGCGATGCGCGGCATGGTGGCCGCGCTCTACGACCGCATCGACGCGAACGAGCAGTTCGCCGCGGACGTGGCGCACGAGATCAAGAACCCGCTGGCCTCGCTGCGGTCGGCCGTGGGCACGCTTCGGCTGGCGAAGCGCGAGGATCAGCGCGAAAGGTTGCTCGACGTGATCGAACATGACGTGCGGCGGCTCGACCGGCTGGTCAGCGACATCTCCAACGCCTCGCGGCTGGACAGCGAACTCGTGAAGGAGGAGGAGGAAGAGTTCGACCTCCTGCGCACGATCTCGAACCTTGGCGAATATCTCGGCAAGCAGGCGGCCGAGCGCGGGGTGGATTTCATCACCGACCTGCCGACCGAGCCCATCTGCATCCGCGGACTCGAGGCGCGGCTGGCGCAGGTCTTCGTCAACCTGATCACCAATGCCCTGTCGTTCTGCGAAGAGGGCGACGCCGTCCGCGTCTGGGCGCGCCGGCGCGAGAACCGCGTTCTCGTGGTGGTCGAGGATACCGGGCCGGGCATCCCGGAACAGGCACTGACCAAGATCTTCCGGCGCTTCTATTCCGAGCGGCCCGAGGGCCAGTTCGGCAACCACTCGGGCCTCGGCCTCGCGATCTCGAAGCAGATCGTCGAGGCGCATGGCGGCGTGATCTGGGCCGAGAACATCCGCCCGACCAATGCCGACATCACCTCCGAGCCGCTGGGCGCGCGCTTCGTCGTGGGCCTGCCCGTGTGACCGAGGCCGGGCGCGATCTGCTCCATGCCAGTTGCGTCGCGGTCGGGGACAGGGCGCTGCTGATCATGGGGCCCTCCGGGTCGGGCAAGTCGTCGCTGGCACTTGAACTGATCGCCCTCGGCGCGGCGCTGGTGGCCGACGACCAGACGGAGGTGGAGCGTCGGGGCGACCTGCTGGTCGCGCGCTGCCCGCCGCCCATCGCCGGGATGATCGAGGCGCGCGGCATCGGCCT
Organism: Rhodobacter sp. CZR27; assembly: GCF_002407205.1. Taxonomy (NCBI): domain Bacteria; kingdom Pseudomonadati; phylum Pseudomonadota; class Alphaproteobacteria; order Rhodobacterales; genus Rhodobacter; species Rhodobacter sp. CZR27. The sequence continues at coordinate 361,619 of NZ_CP023548.1, forward strand.
GCTGAAATGCCCCGCCGTTCACGAAGCGCGAGTGGTTCTAGCGGTCGACCTCGGGCAGCGCGAGACGGAGCGTTTGCCACACTGGCGTAACATTCAGGTGCTCGGATTGCCCGTTGACCTTGTGCTTGGACAGGAAGGAAGCCATTTTTCCTCAGCGCTGCTGCTCCGCCTGAAGTCGGGGCGGGTGGCCTGAGAGCGAAGAGACTTGGACCTTATGGTGGAGCCCGTGCAGGAATACCGGCTCGTGCTGGTCACCGGCCCTTCGGGTGCCGGTCGCACGACCGCGATCAACGCGCTCGAGGACATGGGCTACGAGGTCATCGACAACCTGCCGCTGTCCTTCGTGCCGCGCCTGATCGAGGGGCCGTCGATCGGCCGGCCGATCGCGCTTGGCCTCGACGTGCGCAACCGCGACTTCAACGCCACCGCGCTGATCGAACTGATCGACACGTTGACGCAGGACCCGCGGGTATCGCTGGAAGTGCTCTACATCGACTGTTCTGCCTCGGAACTCATCCGCCGCTACAACCAGACCCGCCGCCGCCATCCCCTCGCCCCGGCCGAGACCCCGAGCGAGGGCGTGGAGCGCGAAATCGACCTGCTCGCGCCGATCCGTGCCCGCGCCGACCATCTGATCGACACCTCCGAGATGTCGCCCCATGACCTGAAGTCCGATCTCGCGCACTGGTTCGACCGGGGTGCGGCGACACGTCTTGCGGTATCGGTGCAGTCCTTCTCCTACAAGCGGGGGGTTCCGCGCGGAGTGGACATGATCTTCGACTGCCGATTCCTGAAGAACCCCTACTGGGTCGAGAGCCTGCGCAGCCTCGACGGGCGCGATGCTGCGGTGGCCGACTACATCGGCTCCGATCCCCGCTTCGCGCCGTTCTTCGGGAAGCTCTGCGACCTCGTGCTGTTCCTGCTGCCGGCGCAGTTGCAGGAGGGCAAGGCGCATCTTTCGATCGGCTTCGGCTGCACCGGCGGCCAGCACCGTTCGGTGGCGGTGGCCGAACGTCTTGGCAATGTCCTTGCAGAGGCCGGCTGGCCGGTGTCAAAACGGCACAGGGAACTCGAACGCAGGGCGGCCGCGGTGCTCCCCACGCATCAGGGTGAGAAGGCGTGATCGGTATCGTCATCGTTGCGCACGGCGGGCTGGCGCGGGAGTATCTCTCGGCGGTCGAGCATGTCGTAGGCAAGCAGGAGGCCATGGCCGCCATCGCCATCGAGGACGACCACGACCGCGCCGCCAAGCAGGCCGAGATCACCGCTGCCGCCCGCGCCGTCGATCGCGGGGCCGGCGTCGTCGTGGTGACGGACATGTTCGGCGGCTCGCCCTCGAACCTCTCGCTGCCGGCCTGCGCGGGCCGGGACCGACGCATCATCTACGGAGCCAATCTGCCCATGCTGATCAAGCTGGCCAAGTCGCGGGAGCTTGCGGTGCCGCAGGCGGTGGCGCTCGCGCTCGACGCGGGTCGCAAGTACATCAACAGCCTGGACCTCGGCGGCGGGGCGGACTGATGATCGAACGCGAGTTGACGATCGTGAACGAGAAGGGCCTGCATGCGCGGGCCTCGGCCAAGTTCGTCGAGGTGGTCGAGCGTCATGACGCTCAGGCCGAGGTGTCCAAAGACGGCATGGTGGTCTCGGGCGATTCGATCATGGGCCTGCTAATGCTCGCGGCGTCGCGCGGCACGTCGATCCGGGTGAAGACCATGGGTGCCGATGCCGAGGGCCTGGCCGAGGCGCTCCAGCGCCTCGTGGCCGACCGTTTCGGCGAGGAGATGTAGCGCGACGGCTATCGCGTCGGGACCGGCGTTCCGCCCCGGTAGTCGTAGAAGCCGCGCTCGGTCTTGCGGCCCAGCCATCCGGCCTCGACGTATTTCACCAGCAGCGGGCAGGGCCGGTACTTGGTATCGGCAAGCCCGTCATGAAGAACGTTCATGATGGCAAGGCAGGTGTCGAGCCCGATGAAGTCCGCCAGTTCCAGCGGACCCATCGGATGGTTCGCCCCCAGCTTCAGCGACTCGTCGATCGACTTCACCGATCCCACGCCCTCGTAGAGCGTATAGACCGCTTCGTTGATCATCGGCACGAGGATGCGGTTCACGATGAAGGCCGGGAAGTCCTCGGCGCTGGCGGCGGTCTTGCCCAGGCGGCGCACCACCTCGTGCAGGGTCCGGTAGGTCGGCTCGTCGGTGGCGATGCCGCGGATCAGTTCAACCAGCTGCATCACCGGCACCGGGTTCATGAAGTGGAAGCCCATGAACCGCTCGGGCCGGTCGGTGCGCGAGGCGAGCCGGGTGATCGAGATCGACGAGGTGTTCGAGGTCAGGATGGTGTGGGGCAGGAGATGCGGCACGAGGTCCTCGAAGATCGCCTGCTTGACTGTCTCGCGCTCGGTTGCGGCCTCGATCACCAGGTCGGTCTTCGCGATGTCGGTCAGCGTCATCGTGGTGCGGATCCGGCCGAGAGCCGCCAGCTTGTCCTCGGCGGTGATCTTGCCGCGGGCGACCTGCCGTTCCATGTTGCGGTCGATGCCGCTCAGCGCCTTCTGCAGCCCTTCGGCGCTGATGTCGTTCAGAAGCACCTCGTATCCGGCCAGCGAGAAGACATGCGCGATGCCGCTGCCCATCTGCCCCGCGCCCACCACGCCGACCTTGTGGATCTCCATCGGTTCACTCCTGCTGACCTGGGCGAACAATAGGCGGCGCGCGGCGGCAGGCGCAAGGGCGCGGCCGGTTCGGGGACTGGCTAAACTTCGGTTCGAATGCAGCCTTTAGCCATTTGGCAACGCCTCGCGCTCATCGTGACTTCCGGGTGAACTGCGATGGTGGGTGTGATGGCTTTCGCATATCAGGGCGAAGGGGCCCTGGACTATTTTCCGTGCCGGTATGGCACATCGAAGCTGCTGTTCCGGGGGCCGCGACGCAGCCTCGAGGGCGCGTTCTGTGCCGTGCTGGGCGGAACCGAGAGCTATGGCAAGTTCGTGCCGCAGCCCTTCCCGGATCTGGTGGAGGCGGCGACGGGCCTCCGGATGGTCAATCTGGCCTGCATGAACGCCGGGATCGACGTCTATCTGAACGATCCGAGCGTGGCGGGGATCGCCGCCAAGGCGCAGATCGCCGTGGTGCAGGTGGTGGGCGCGGCGAACCTGACGAACCGGCTCTACTCGGTGCATCCGCGCCGGAACGACCGGTTCCTCAGCGCCTCGCCGGTGTTGCGCGCCATGTACCGCGAGGTGGATTTCGCCGACTTCACCTTCACCCGGCACATGATCCAGACGCTGTACGCCGTCTCGCCCGACAAGTTCACACAGGTCGCGGCCGAGCTTCGCGCGGCCTGGGTGGCGCGGATGCGCACGTTGCTGGGGCGCATCCCATCGCAGACCCTGCTTCTCTGGATCGCAGACCATGCCCCGTCGCGGGAGGGGCCGCTGACGCCCGATACCTCGCCGCTGCTTGTGGATGCCGAGATGATCGCGGCGGTGCGGCCCCATGCCAGCCAGTATCTCGAGGTGGTGATCTCCGAGGAGGCGCGCCGGAAGGGCACCGAGGGCATGACCTTTCCCCCGCTCGATGCGCCGATCGCGGCCGAGGTGCCGGGCCCTGCGGTCCATGCCGAGATCGCCGCGGCGCTGGGGCCTGCGCTGCTGCGCCTGATGTGAAACGGGCGCCCCCAGGGGCGCCCGTCCAATGTCAACGGCTTGGCCGGATCAGAGCTTCTCGGTCAGTTCCGGCACGAGGCTGAACAGGTCGCCCACGAGACCGTAGTCGGCCACCTGGAAGATCGGCGCCTCCTCGTCCTTGTTGATGGCGACGATGACCTTCGAATCCTTCATGCCGGCCAGGTGCTGGATCGCGCCCGAGATGCCGACGGCGATGTAGAGCTGCGGCGCCACGACCTTGCCGGTCTGGCCGACCTGCCAGTCGTTCGGCGCATAGCCCGAGTCCACCGCCGCGCGCGAGGCGCCGACCGCGGCCCCGAGCTTGTCGGCCAGCTTCTCGATCATGGCGAAGTTCTCTTCGGAACCCACGCCGCGGCCGCCCGAGACGACGATCTTCGCCGAAGTCAGCTCCGGCCGGTCCGAGGCCGCCACCTTGTCCTCGACCCAGGAGGACAGGCCCTTGTCGCCCGCCGCGCCGATCTTCTCGACCGGAGCCGAGCCGCCCTTGCCCGCCGCCTCGAAGGTGGCGGTGCGGATGGTGGCGACCTTGGTCGCGTCCGCCGACTTCACGGTCTGCACGGCGTTGCCGGCGTAGATCGGGCGCTCGAACGTGTCGGCGTCGATCACGGCGGTCACCTCCGACAGCACCATCACGTCGAGCAGGGCGGCCACGCGCGGCAGCACGTTCTTCGCCGCCGAGGTCGCCGGGGCAAGGATGTGGCTGTAGGAGGGCGCAAGGCTCAGCACGAGGTCCGCCAGCGGCTCGGCGAGGCCGTGGCCATAGGCGGCTTCATCCGCCGCGAGAACCTTCGAAACTCCGGCGAACTGAGCGGCCTCGGCGGCGGCGGCATCGACGCCCGAGCCCGCCACCAGCACCGTCACGTCGCCCAGCGCCTTCGCTGCGGTCAGCGCCTTCGCCGTCGAATCCGCGCCCAGCGTGCCGCCGGTCACTTCGGCAATCAGAAGAACGGCCATCAGATCACCCCCGCTTCGTCTTTCAGTTTCGCGATCAGCTCATCGACCGAGCCGACCTTGACGCCGGCCTTGCGGCCCGCCGGCTCGGCGGTCTTCACCACGCTCAGGCGCGGGGTGACATCGACGCCGTAGTCGGCCGCCGTCTTCTCCTCCAGCGGCTTCTTCTTGGCCTTCATGATGTTGGGCAGCGAGGCATAGCGCGGCTCGTTCATGCGCAGGTCCACGGTGACGATGGTCGGCATCTTCACCTTGATGGTCTGCATCCCGCCATCGACCTCGCGGGTCACGACCGCCGCATCGCCCTCGATCGCCAGATCCGAGGCGAAGGTCGCCTGGCTCCAGCCCAGCAGCGCCGAGAGCATCTGGCCGGTGGCGTTCATGTCGTTGTCGATCGCCTGCTTGCCGCAGATCACGAGGCCCGGCTGTTCGGCATCCACGACGCCCTTGAGCAGCTTCGCGACCGCCAGCGGCTCGATGTCCTGATGCACGTCCGAGGCCGCCTCGATCAGGATCGCGCGGTCGGCGCCCATGGCGAGGGCGGTGCGCAGCGTCTCCTGCGCCTGCTTGACGCCGATCGAGACCACGACGACTTCGGTCGCGGTGCCGGCCTCGCGCAGACGGATCGCCGCTTCGACCGCGATTTCGTCGAACGGGTTCATCGACATCTTCACGTTGGCAAGATCGACGCCCGTGCCGTCCGCCTTCACGCGGACCTTCACGTTGTAGTCGATCACGCGCTTGACAGGCACCAGTACCTTCATCAGTGGCAATCTCCCTTCCATCCGCCCATGGCGGGCAAACTCTCCGCGCCGTTGTTAGCCGCAACGGCACAGCGAAAACAGACCAAAACCGACAGGGAAATCCCGTTCGACGTCGCGTCCGTCTGCGTCCTTATGCCCCACGCGTGAGGCCGGGAACCCAGAGCACGTCGGCGCGGCCGTCATCGTTCGCCATGCGGCCGGCGACGAAGAACCAGTCTGACAGGCGGTTGAGATACTTCACCGCCTCGGGGTTGACCGATTCCATGGTGGCCAATTCCACCGTCAGGCGCTCGGCCCGGCGGCAGACCGTCCGGCAGAGATGGAGATGCGCCGCCAGCGCCGATCCTCCCGGCAGGATGAAGCTGCGCAGGGGTTGCAGGCTGGCGTTCATCGCGTCGATCTCGCGCTCCAGCCGGCCCACCTGGGCGGCGAGGATGCGCAAGGGGGGGAACTCGGCCTCGGCGTCGCGCTCCATCTCGGGGCGGCAGAGATCGGCGCCAAGGTCGAAGAGGTCGTTCGAGATCCGGGCGAGGCCCAGTTCCATCTCGCCCGTCGCATGTTGCCGCGCGAGGCCCACGGTTGCGTTCGTCTCGTCCACCGTGCCGTAGGCGTGGACGCGGGTCGAATGCTTGGCCACCCGGGCGCCGTTGCCCAGCGCGGTTTCGCCGGCGTCGCCGGTCTTGGTGTAGATCTTCGAAAGGACGACCATCAGAAAACTCCGGATTGGCGAACGGCGACGATGAGGAGGATGAGCGCGATCGCCACCGCCTGTGCGATGATGCGCCAGCGCATGAGGCGGTTGCCGTGCTTGCGGTTGAAGTCTCCACCGCGGGCGAAGCCGCCGATCCCGATCGCAAGGATCACCAGAACGCCGCCCACGGCAAGCGCTACGATGACGGTTAGCGGATCCTGCAGCATGACCATCCTCCGGGATTGTCGCCGTCATGTAGCGGATCGGGGCGAAAAAGCGACCCCTTTCAGCCGCGCGACAGCACCCGGTCGAGCGCGCGCGTCGGCAGCAGCCGGCGCAGCAACCATGCGGTGCGGCTGGGGACGGTGATGCGGTAGCGGGCGCGGGGGGAGGGGCTTTCCAGCGCCTCGATCAGCTTTTCCGTCACGGCGGACGCCGGCAACTGCCAGCGGTCGTGCCCGCCCTCGTAGAGCCGCTTCACCAGAGACTGCCGGTATTGCTCGGCGCGGGCCGAGGCTTGCCAGTCGATCCAGCGCTCGAAATGCGGGATCGAGTTCTCGCGGATCTTCGAGGCGATGGGGCCGGGTTCCAGCAGCACGACCCGGATAGGGGTGTCCGACATCTCGAGGCGAAGGACATCGGTCAGCCCCTCCATCGCGTATTTCGACGCCACATAGGCGCCGCGCCACGGATAGCCGACAAAACCCAGCACCGACGAGCAGTTCACGATCCGCCCGTGGCCCTGCCGCCGCATGACCGGGATCACCCGGCGGGTGAGGTCGTGGACGCCGACGATGTTGGTCTCGAGCACGGCGCGCAGCGCCTCGCGCGGCAAATCCTCCACCGCGCCGGGGCAGGCGAAGGCGCCGTTGTTGTAAAGCGCATCCAGCGTGCCGCCCGTGTGGCGGGTGGCTTCCTCCACGGCCGCGGCAAGGCTGTCGGGGTCGTCATAGTCGAGGCGGAAGCTTTCCAGCCCCTCGGCACGCAGCCGCTCGCAATCGGCCTCCTTCCGGCAGGTGGCGAAGACCCGCCAGCCGCGGGCACTGAGGCCGCGCGCGGCGTCGAGGCCGATGCCCGACGAACACCCCGTGATCAGAACGCTCTTCATCCACTGCCCTCCGAAGGTCGGGCTTCTGTTAGGGGAGAACCGCGGCGAAGGCCAATGCGTCAGTTGCGCGACCGTTTCTGCCGCCTCCGATCCGCGCCATCCTTTCCGTCTGGACCGATGCAACCGCCGCGACTAGACACGGGGCCATGACCGACACGCCCGAAGACCCCGCGCAAGAGCCGCTGACCACCTCGGAACCGCTGCGCCGTGCCATCGGCGAGCGCTACCTGACCTATGCGCTTTCGACCATCATGCACCGCGCGCTGCCCGACGCGCGCGACGGACTGAAGCCGGTTCACCGCCGCATCCTGTTCGCGATGCGCGAATTGCGGTTGTCGCCCACGGGGGGCTTCCGCAAGTCGGCGAAGATCGCGGGCGACGTGATGGGGAACTATCACCCGCATGGCGACGCGGCGATCTACGACGCGATGGCGCGGCTCGCGCAGGATTTCAACGTCCGCTATCCGCTGGTGGACGGGCAGGGCAACTTCGGCAACATCGACGGCGACAATCCGGCCGCCAGTCGCTACACCGAGGCCCGCCTGACGCCCATCGCCGAACTGTTGATGGAAGGGCTGGCCGAGAACGCGGTGGACTTCCGCCCGAACTATGACGGCACGCTGGAAGAGCCGATCGTGATGCCGGCGGCCTTCCCGAACCTGCTGGCCAATGGCGCCTCGGGGATCGCGGTCGGCATGGCCACCAACATCCCGCCGCACAACCTCGACGAACTGATCGAGGGCTGCCTCGCGATGATCCGCGATCCCGACCTGGCCGACGAGGCGCTGGTGCGGCTGATCCCGGGACCGGACTTTCCCACGGGAGGCGTGATCGTCGAGCCGCCTGCCTCGATCCTCGACGCCTACCGCACCGGCCGCGGCGCCTTCCGGCTGCGGGCGAAGTGGCAGGTCGAGGATCTCGGCCGCGGCACCTGGCAGATCGTGGTGACCGAGATCCCCTATCAGGTGCAGAAGTCGAAGCTGATCGAGCGGCTGGCCGAGGTGATCCAGACCAAGAAGGTCCCGGCGCTTGCCGATGTCCGCGACGAAAGCGCCGATGACGTGCGCATCGTGCTGGAACCGCGCGCCCGGACCGTCGATCCCGAGATGCTGATGGGGATGCTCTTCCGCAACTCGGATCTGGAAGTGCGCTTCTCGATGAACATGAACGTGCTGATCGACGGCCGAACGCCGAAGGTCTGCTCGCTCAAGGAGGTGCTGCGCGCCTTCCTCGACCACCGGCGCGAGGTGCTGATCCGTCGCTCGCAGCACCGGATGGAGAAGATCGACCACCGGCTCGAGGTGCTGGGCGGCCTGATCGTCGCCTACCTCAACCTCGACCGGGTGATCGACATCATCCGCTACGACGCGGAGCCGAAGCGGGCGCTGATGGCCGAGAAATGGGGCCGCAAGTTCAAGCGCGCGACGTCCGAGAAGGACTATGTCGGGCCGAGCGAGGGTCCGGGCGATCTGACCGAGGTTCAGGCCGAGGCGATCCTGAACATGCGCCTCCGCTCGCTGCGCCGTCTCGAGGAGATGGAACTGCTGGCCGAGCGGGACGCGCTGCTGGCCGAGCGTGCCGATCTGGAAGGGCTGATCGGCAGCGAGGCCCGCCAGTGGGACCGGATCGGCGCCGACCTGAAGGAGATCCAGAAGCTCTTCGGCAAATGGACCGTGGCGGGCGCGCGCCGCACCCAGTTCGCCGAGGCGGGCGAGGTCGAGGAGGTGCCGCTGGAAGCCATGATCGAGCGCGAGCCGATCACGGTCATCTGCTCGAAGATGGGCTGGATCCGGGCGATGAAGGGCCACCAGCCGCTCGACGCCGAGGTGAAGTTCAAGGACGGCGACGCCCCGCGCTTCATGTTCCACGCCGAGACGACCGACCGGCTGCTGCTGGTCGGCTCGAACGGCCGCTTCTACACCCTGACCGGCGCGAGCCTGCCGGGTGGCCGCGGCATGGGCGAGCCGGTGCGCCTGATGGTGGACCTGCCGAACGAGGCCGAGATCACCGACCTGATGATCTGGCGGCCGGGCGAGAAGCTGTTGCTGGCCTCCTCCGCCGGTGACGGTTTCGTGGTGCCGTCCGAGGAGGTGCTGGCCCAGACCCGCGCCGGGAAGGCGGTGCTGACGATGAAGGAAGGCGTGCGCACCGCGATCTGCCGCCCTGTGCGCGGGGATCACGTCGCGGTGGTGGGCGAGAACCGCAAGCTTCTGGTCTTCGCGCTCGAGGAACTGCCCGAGATGGCGAAGGGCAAGGGCGTCCGCCTGCAGAAATACAAGGACGGCGGGCTGGCCGACGCGATCACCTTCGACATCGCGAAGGGCCTCGTCTGGAAGGACCCCGCCGGCCGCACCCGCTCCGAGACCGACCTTGCGGAATGGAAGGGCCCCCGGGCCGGCGCCGGAAAGATGGCACCCCGCGGCTTCCCGCGCGACAACCGCTTCAACTGAGGGGTGCGGCTGCACCGGGTGCCGGAGTTGCGCACGCATCGCCGGCGGGATAAGGCGGAGCGCCACTCAGGAAGGACGCCGTCATGACCCGCCGCGCTGCCGCGCTCTGCCTCGGGCTTGCCCTGCTGGCGGGGTGCCAGAGGAACGATCTCCAGGACCCTCCGGCGGATCTGGGAGACTTCGCGCTGGGGCTCAACATCGTCGTGGCCGACAACGTGCAGAAGGTGCCGATCTCGCGCTCGGCGAGCGTCGAGGAGTGGGAGGCGGCCATGAAGAAGGCGATCGACGACCGCTTCGGTCGCTATCAGGGCACGAAGCTCTACAACCTCGGCATCAGCGTCGACGGCTATGCGCTGGCGCCGCCCGGCATTCCGGTGGTGGCGGCGCCGAAGTCGGTGGTGGCGATCACCGCGAACATCTGGGACGATGCGGCGGGGCGGAAACTGAACGCCGAGGGCGAGAAGATGACGGTCTTCGAAAGCCTCTCGGGCGAGTCGATCATCGGCACCGGGCTGACCCAGACGAAGGGGCAGCAGATGGAAGCGCTGGCCTACAACGTGGCGAAGCGGGTCGAGACCTGGCTGCTCCAGCATCCCGAGTGGTTCGGCCTGCCGCCGCTGCCGCCCGAGCCGCCCCGGAACCCGCGCGGGGACAAGTGATACTTGATTTTCCCTTGTCCAATGGATAACTCCGCCGCCGTGTAGAACGGGCTGCCCGACCGTCCTCGGGCCGTCCCCCAATCCGCGAGGCGCTCCGCCAATGGCAAAGGCAAAATTCGAACGGACGAAACCGCACGTCAACATCGGCACGATCGGCCACGTTGACCACGGCAAGACGACGCTGACGGCCGCGATCACCAAGTACTTCGGCGAATTCCGCGCCTACGACCAGATCGACGGCGCCCCGGAAGAGCGCGCCCGCGGCATCACGATCTCGACCGCCCATGTGGAATACGAGTCGGACACCCGCCACTACGCCCACGTCGACTGCCCCGGCCACGCCGACTACGTGAAGAACATGATCACCGGCGCGGCCCAGATGGACGGCGCGATCCTCGTGGTGTCGGCCGCCGACGGCCCGATGCCGCAGACCCGCGAGCACATCCTGCTCGGCCGCCAGGTGGGCATCCCCTACATGGTCGTGTTCATGAACAAGGTCGACCAGGTCGATGACCCGGAACTTCTCGAGCTGGTCGAGATGGAGATCCGCGAACTCCTGTCGTCCTACGACTACCCCGGCGACGACATCCCGATCATCAAGGGCTCGGCGCTGCATGCGATGAACGGCACCGAGAAGGAAATCGGCGAGGACGCGATCCGCGCCCTGATCGCCGCCGTTGACGAGTACATCCCGACCCCGGCCCGCGCCGTGGACCAGCCGTTCCTGATGCCGGTCGAGGACGTGTTCTCGATCTCGGGCCGCGGCACCGTGGCCACCGGCCGCATCGAGCGCGGCGTGGTGAAGGTGGGCGAGGAACTCGAGATCGTCGGCATCCGCCCGTCGAAGAAGACGGTCTGCACCGGCGTCGAGATGTTCCGCAAGCTGCTCGACCAGGGCGAGGCGGGCGACAACGTGGGCCTGCTGCTGCGTGGCGTTGACCGCGACGGGATCGAGCGCGGCCAGGTGCTGTGCAAGCCCGGCTCGGTGAAGCCGCACACGAAGTTCGAGGCCGAGGCCTACATCCTCACGAAAGAGGAAGGCGGCCGCCACACCCCGTTCTTCGCGAACTACCGTCCGCAGTTCTACTTCCGCACCACCGACGTGACCGGCACGGTTCAGCTGCCGGAAGGCACCGAGATGGTGATGCCGGGCGACAACCTGAAGTTCAACGTCGAGCTGATCGCGCCGATCGCCATGGAAGAGAAGCTCCGCTTCGCCATCCGTGAAGGCGGCCGCACCGTCGGCGCCGGCGTCGTCTCGAAAATCATCGCCTGATCCCGCCGGGATCGCGAGGAGGGCGCGCAGGGCAACCCGCGCGCCCTTTCCCTTTTCCGGCTGGCGGCCCCCTGCGCCGGGCCGTTGCGCCCTGTCGGGGCGGTCAGGGCGTCAGCGGGCGGTCCCGAAAGGGCACAGCCTGCGGCGGCATATCGCAATCGCGCGAGGGCGCAAAAACGGGCTTGCATTCGTCCCGCGGCTGTCTTACCTCGCGGGCAGGCTTAGGAGTTTAGCTCAGTTGGTAGAGCATCGGTCTCCAAAACCGAGGGTCGTGGGTTCGAGTCCCCCAACTCCTGCCAAGCCTCTCCCGCAGAACGCCTGACGCCTTGAACTTCGCCCGCCAAGGGCGTATCTGCCGCGCGACGCTTCATTCAGGACGAGACGATGGCCAAGGCGAATCCGTTCCAGTTCATTTCGCAGGTGCGCTCCGAGGTCGGCAAGGTCACCTGGCCCGGCCGCCGCGAGGTGATGCTCACCACGATCATGGTCTTCGTCATGGCGGCGCTGACGGCCACCTTCTTCTCGCTGGTGGATTTCGGCATCCGTCAGGGGCTCAGCCTGCTTCTGAACAGCTTCTGACGTTTGTTCTTGATCGCCGGAGGTCCTGCCTGTAATCGGGCGGTGACTTGGCAGAGGCCGGCGCGCAGCGATTCGGGTTGCGCGCTGTTTTTTGTTCTGGGGGCGGACGCCTGTCCGCCGGAAGATGCGGGGAAAGCCCCGCGCGAAGAGGTAGGCTGAGGCATGGCGAAGCGTTGGTATTCGGTGAGCGTTCTCTCGAACTTCGAGAAGAAGGTCGCCGAGCAGATCCGGACGGCCGTGGCGGATGCCGGTCTTCAGGAGGAGATCGACGAGGTTCTCGTGCCGACCGAAGAGGTGATCGAGGTCCGGCGCGGCAAGAAGGTGACCTCCGAGCGTCGTTTCATGCCGGGCTATGTGCTGGTGCACATGGAAATGTCGAACCGCGGCTACCACCTGATCTCCTCGATCAACCGGGTGACAGGGTTCCTCGGGCCGCAGGGCAAGCCGATGCCGATGCGCGACTCGGAAGTGAACACGATCCTGAACCGCGTCGAGGAAGGCGAGGCGCAGCCGCGCAGCCTGATCCGCTACGACATCGGCGAGACGGTGAAGGTGACGGACGGCCCGTTCGAGGGCTTCTCGGGCATGGTCGAGGACGTGGATGAAGAGCATTCGCGCCTCAAGGTGACCGTCTCGATCTTCGGCCGGGCCACCCCGGTCGAGCTGGAATTCACGCAGGTCGCCAAGGGCGGCATCTGACGTGCATCGCGTGGGAGGCGAGCGCGCCCGTGGGGCGTGACGGACCGGACCACTAAACTCGCCCCCTGGGGCAGTGACAGAGGAGAGGCCACATGGCCAAGAAAGTCATCGGGCAGCTGAAGCTGCAAGTGAAGGCGGGGCAAGCCAACCCGTCCCCGCCGGTCGGTCCGGCGCTGGGTCAGCGCGGCCTGAACATCATGGCCTTCGTGAAGGAATTCAACGCGAAGACCGCCGACATCGAGCCGGGCACGCCCACTCCGGTCATCATCACCTACTACCAGGACAAGTCGTTCAGCCTCGAGCTGAAGACGGCGCCGGCCTCCTACATGCTGAAGAAGGCCGCGGGCCTTCCGTCGGTGGGCAAGCGCAACCGTCCGAAGGGCTCGACCAAGCCGGGCCGCGAAGTGGCGGGCACGGTGACCGCGGCGCAGATCCGCAAGATCGCCGAAGCGAAGATGAAGGATCTGAACGCCAACGACATCGAGGCGGCGATGCAGATCATCCTTGGCTCGGCCAAGTCCTGCGGCATCGAGGTCAAGGGGTAAGTCATGGCCAAGGTTGGAAAACGGACGCGCGCGGCGCGTGAAGCCTTCGTCGGCAAGGACCTGATCTCGCTCGAGGATGCGGTTGCGCTGATCAAGCAGGCGGCCTCGGCCAAGTTCGACGAGACGCTGGAAGTCGCGATGAACCTGGGCGTCGACCCGCGTCACGCCGACCAGATGGTTCGCGGCGTCGTCACCCTGCCGAACGGCACGGGCAAGACGGTTCGCGTGGCGGTCTTCGCCCGCGGCGCCAAGGCTGACGAGGCCAAGGCCGCCGGTGCGGACATCGTCGGCGCCGAGGACCTGATGGAGACCATCCAGTCGGGCAAGATCGAGTTCGACCGCTGCATCGCGACCCCGGACATGATGCCGCTCGTCGGCCGTCTGGGCAAGATCCTGGGCCCGCGCAACCTGATGCCGAACCCGAAGGTCGGCACGGTGACCATGGACGTGGCCGGCGCCGTCGGCAACGCCAAGGGCGGCGAGGTCCAGTTCAAGGTCGAGAAGGCCGGTGTGATCCACGCCGGCGTCGGCAAGGTCTCGTTCGACACCGAGAAGCTCGCGCAGAACGTCCGCGCCTTCGTGGACGCCGTGAACCGCGCGAAGCCCGCCGGGGCGAAGGGCACCTACCTCAAGAAGGTGTCGCTGTCCTCGACCATGGGCCCGGGCGTCTCGGTCGACCTGAGCTCGGCGACGAGCCACTGAGAATTTCCGCGCGGCAACGCGCGGGATGACGGGGCGGCAACGCCCCGTCCTGTCCGAGACGGCGGGTGAGGGCGACCTCTTAATGTCCTGCCTGAGATGGGGATCGAGAAGGATTTTTGCGGGCAACCGCCGGATCTTGGCTCGGGACCACATCGCGGACCCGAACGCCCCGCTCGCGGGGCAGAAGTGAGCCGGGGGGAAACCCCCAAACTTGGAGTGAAACTGTGGATAGAGCCCAGAAAGAGAAAGTGGTCGAGGAACTCGGCCAGATCTTCGCAAGCTCTGGCGTGGTCGTGGTTGCACACTACGCAGGCGTCACGGTTGCTCAGATGCAGGACCTGCGCGCGCAGATGCGCGAAGTCGGTGGGTCCGTGCGCGTTGCCAAGAACAGGCTCGCCAAGATCGCCCTTGCCGGTCAACCCTGCGAAAAGATGGGTGACCTGCTCACGGGCATGACCGTGATGGCCTATTCCGAGGACCCCGTCGCTGCGGCGAAGGTTGCGGAAGCCTATGCCAAGAAGAACGACAAGTTCGTGATCCTTGGCGGGGCAATGGGCGACACGATCCTGGACCAGGCCGGTGTGAAGACCGTCGCCGCCATGCCGTCGCGCGAAGAGCTCATCGCTCAGATCGTGTCGTGCATCGGTGCGCCCGCGTCGAGCATCGCCGGGGCCATTGGCGCACCTGCTTCGAACATCGCCGGCATCCTCTCCACCCTGGAGGAGCGGGAAGCCGCTTGAGCAATCTCGTCGACCTGCGTGGGTTGTTGCCCACCATGTTGGACCCCATCTAACTGAACGGAACAGAAAATGGCTGATCTGAACAAACTCGCCGAAGAAATCGTCGGTCTGACCCTGCTCGAAGCCCAAGAGCTGAAGACGATCCTCAAAGACAAGTACGGCATCGAGCCGGCCGCCGGCGGCGCCGTCATGGTTGCCGGCCCGGCCGCTGCCGCGGCCCCGGCCGAAGAAGAGAAGACCGAGTTCGACGTCGTCCTGACCGACGCCGGCGCCAACAAGATCAACGTGATCAAGGAAGTGCGCGCGATCACCGGTCTCGGCCTGAAAGAAGCCAAGGACCTCGTGGAAGCTGGCGGCAAGGTGAAGGAAGGCGCTTCGAAAGCCGACGCCGAAGCCATGAAGAAGAAGCTCGAAGAAGCTGGCGCGAAAGTCGAGCTGAAGTAATCTCGCGGATGCCTCGCGCATCCAGCGGTTGAAATCGGGCTGGGTCCGACGGATTGTCGGGCCCAGCCGAACCTGTCTCGGAAGGGGCTTCCAGCCCGAAGCCCCTTCCAAGGCGTGGTTCGAGGTTCGGGAGCCCTCCGGTGGGACGGCGGGCGTGAATGGGACCTCCCCCCTTCTTCGCAAGCGGCGCATGCCCGTGGCCCGACGGCACGTGCGCCCGCGAAAACGAAAGGTGACTTCGAGCATGGCTCAGAGCTACGTTGGCCAGAAACGTATCCGCAGGTACTACGGCAAGATCCGCGAAGTGCTGGAGATGCCGAACCTGATCGAGGTTCAGAAATCCTCCTACGATCTGTTCCTGAAATCGGGCGACGGCCCGAAGGCCGCCGATGGCGAAGGCATCCAGGGCGTCTTCCAGTCGGTCTTCCCGATCAAGGACTTCAACGAGACCGCCGTGCTCGAGTTCGTGAAATACGAGCTCGAGAAGCCGAAGTATGACGTGGACGAGTGCCAGCAGCGCGACATGACCTATGCCGCGCCGCTGAAGGTCACCCTGCGTCTGATCGTGTTCGATGTCGACGAGACCACGGGCGCGCGGTCCGTCAAGGACATCAAGGAGCAGGACGTCTACATGGGCGACATGCCCCTGATGACCGCGAACGGCACGTTCATCGTGAACGGCACCGAGCGCGTGATCGTCAGCCAGATGCACCGCTCCCCTGGCGTGTTCTTTGACCACGACAAGGGCAAGACGCATTCCTCGGGCAAGCTGCTCTTCGCCTGCCGCATCATCCCCTACCGCGGCTCGTGGCTCGATTTCGAGTTCGACGCCAAGGACATCGTCTTCGCCCGCATCGACCGCCGCCGGAAGCTGCCGGTGACGACGCTGCTCTATGCCCTCGGCATGGATCAGGAAGGCATCATGGATGCCTATTACGAGACGGTGGACTTCAAGTATCAGAAGAACCGCGGCTGGGTCACCCGGTTCTTCCCCGAGCGTGTGCGCGGCACCCGGCCGAGCTACGACCTCGTGGACGCGGCCACCGGCGAGGTCATCCTGAAGGCGGGCGAGAAGGCCACGCCGCGGATGGTCAAGAAGTGGATCGACGAGGGCCAGATCACCGAGCTTCTGGTGCCGTTCGACCACATCGTCGGCCGCTACGTCGCGCGTGACATCATCAACGAGGAAACCGGCGAGATCTGGGTCGAAGCCGGTGACGAACTCACGATGGAGTACGACCGCGACGGCGAGGTGAAGGGCGGCACGCTGAAGCTGCTGCTCGATCAGGGCATCACCGACATCCCGGTGCTCGACATCGACAACGTCAACGTCGGCCCCTACATCCGCAACACCATGGCGGCGGACAAGAACATGGGCCGCGATACCGCGCTCATGGACATCTACCGCGTGATGCGTCCGGGCGAGCCGCCGACCGTCGAGGCCGCGTCGAACCTGTTCGACACGCTGTTCTTCGACAGCGAGCGCTACGACCTGTCGGCCGTCGGCCGCGTGAAGATGAACATGCGTCTGGACCTCGGCAAGCCCGACACCCAGCGCACGCTCGACCGCGACGACATCATCGCCTGCATCAAGGCGCTGACCGAACTGCGCGACGGCAAGGGTGAGATCGACGACATCGACCACCTCGGCAACCGCCGGGTGCGCTCGGTCGGCGAGCTGATGGAGAACCAGTACCGCGTGGGCCTGCTCCGCATGGAGCGCGCGATCAAGGAGCGGATGTCCTCGGTCGAGATCGACACGATCATGCCGCAGGACCTGATCAACGCGAAGCCGGCGGCGGCTGCCGTGCGCGAGTTCTTCGGCTCGTCGCAGCTGTCGCAGTTCATGGACCAGACCAACCCGCTGTCGGAAGTCACCCACAAGCGGCGTCTCTCGGCCCTCGGGCCGGGCGGTCTGACCCGCGAGCGCGCGGGCTTCGAGGTGCGCGACGTTCACCCGACCCACTATGGCCGGATGTGCCCGATCGAGACGCCGGAAGGTCAGAACATCGGCCTGATCAACAGCCTCGCGACCTTCGCCCGCGTGAACAAGTACGGCTTCATCGAGACCCCCTACCGCAAGGTGATCGAAGGCAAGGTGACCGACGAGGTCGTCTACATGTCGGCGACCGAGGAGATGCGTCACACCGTGGCGCAGGCCAACGCGGCGCAGGACGAGGACGGCCGCTTTGCCGACGACCTGATCTCGTCGCGGAAGGCGGGCGAGTTCATGCTGAACCCGCCGGATGCCATCGACCTGATCGACGTGTCGCCGAAGCAGCTCGTGTCGGTCGCGGCCTCGCTGATCCCGTTCCTCGAGAACGACGACGCGAACCGCGCGCTGATGGGCTCGAACATGCAGCGTCAGGCGGTGCCGCTCCTGCAATCCGACGCGCCCTTCGTGGGCACGGGGATCGAGGCCGTGGTGGCGCGTGACAGCGGCGCCGCCATCATGGCGCGCCGTGCGGGCGTGATCGACCAGGTGGACGCGACGCGTATCGTCGTGCGCGCCACCGAGATGCTGGAGCCGGGCGAGCCGGGCGTCGACATCTACCGCCTGCGCAAGTTCAAACGCTCGAACCAGTCGTCCTGCATCAACCAGCGGCCGCTGGTGAAGGTGGGCGACGTCGTCGCGCGTGGCGAGGTGGTGGCCGACGGTCCTTGCACCGACATGGGCGAACTCGCCCTTGGCCGGAACGTGGTCGTGGCCTTCATGCCGTGGAACGGCTACAACTACGAGGACTCGATCCTGATCTCCGAGCGCATCCTGCGCGACGACGTCTATACCTCGATCCACATCGAGGAATACGAGGTCGCCGCCCGCGATACCAAGCTCGGGCCGGAAGAGATCACCCGCGACATCCCGAACGTCGGCGAGGAAGCCCTGCGCAACCTCGACGAGGCGGGCATCGTCTACATCGGCGCTGAAGTGCAGCCGGGTGACATCCTCGTCGGCAAGATCACCCCGAAGGGCGAAAGCCCGATGACGCCGGAAGAAAAGCTCCTCCGCGCGATCTTCGGGGAAAAGGCGTCGGACGTGCGCGACACCTCGCTGCGCCTGCCGCCGGGGGCCTATGGCACGATCGTGGAAGTGCGGGTCTTCAACCGCCACGGCGTCGACAAGGACGAGCGTGCGCTGCAGATCGAGCGCGAAGAGGTCGAGCGTCTGGCCCGTGACCGGGACGACGAGCTGGCGATCCTCGAGCGCAACATCTACGCGCGCCTCAAGTCGCTGATCATGGGCAAGGTTGCCGTGAAGGGTCCGAAGGGCATCCGCGCTGGCTCCGAGATCAACGACGAGCTTCTGTCCACGCTCTCGCGCGGGCAGTGGTGGCAGCTGGCGCTGGGTGAGGAAGCCGACGCGAAGGAAGTCGAGGCCCTCCACGAGCAGTTCGAGGCGCAGAAGCGCGCGCTCGATCACCGCTTCGAGGACAAGGTCGAGAAGGTCCGCCGCGGCGACGACCTGCCTCCGGGCGTGATGAAGATGGTCAAGGTGTTCGTCGCGGTGAAGCGCAAGCTGCAGCCGGGCGACAAGATGGCCGGCCGTCACGGCAACAAGGGCGTCATCTCGAAGGTGGTGCCGATCGAGGACATGCCGTTCCTTGCGGACGGCACGCATGTCGACCTCGTGCTCAACCCGCTCGGCGTGCCGTCGCGGATGAACGTCGGCCAGATCCTCGAGACGCACATGGGCTGGGCCGCGCGCGGTCTTGGCATCCAGATCGACGAGGCGCTGCAGCAGTACCGCCGCTCGGGCGACCTGACCCCGGTCAAGGAAGCCATGCGTCTGGCCTATGGCGACGAGACCTACGAGGGCGCTTTCGCCGACCGTGACGAGGACGATCTGGTCGAGATGGCCAGCCGCGTGACCAAGGGCGTGCCGATCGCGACCCCGGTCTTCGACGGCGCGAAGGAGCCGGACGTGAACGACGCGCTGCGTCGGGCGGGCTTCGACAAGAGCGGCCAGTCCATCGTCTTCGACGGCCGCACGGGCGAGCAGTTCGCGCGTCCGGTCACCGTGGGCGTGAAGTACATGCTGAAGCTGCACCACCTTGTCGACGACAAGCTGCACGCCCGTTCCACGGGGCCGTACTCGCTCGTCACCCAGCAGCCGCTGGGCGGGAAGGCGCAGTTCGGTGGCCAGCGTCTCGGCGAGATGGAGGTCTGGGCGCTCGAAGCCTACGGCGCCGCCTACACCCTGCAGGAAATGCTGACGGTGAAGTCGGACGACGTGGCGGGCCGCACCAAGATGTACGAGTCGATCGTCAAGGGCGAGGACAACTTCGAGGCGGGTGTCCCGGAGTCGTTCAACGTGCTCGTCAAGGAAGTGCGGGGCCTCGGCCTCAACATGGAACTCCTGGATGCGGACGAAGAGTGACGGTTGCGCGCTTCCCCGGGCCTGACGCCCGGGGAAGCGCCCCGTTCTTCGACCGCAACCTTTTAGGGATCAGGATATGAACCAGGAACTCTCGACCAACCCGTTCAACCCGGTTGCGCCGGTCAAGACCTTCGACGAGATCAAGATCTCGCTCGCCTCGCCGGAACGGATCCTCTCGTGGTCCTACGGCGAGATCAAGAAGCCCGAGACGATCAACTACCGGACCTTCAAGCCGGAGCGGGACGGCCTGTTCTGCGCCCGGATCTTCGGGCCGATCAAGGATTACGAGTGCCTTTGCGGCAAGTACAAGCGCATGAAGTATCGCGGCGTCGTCTGCGAGAAGTGCGGCGTGGAAGTGACGCTCCAGAAGGTGCGGCGCGAGCGGATGGGCCATATCGAGCTCGCCGCCCCGGTCGCGCACATCTGGTTCCTGAAGTCGCTGCCGTCCCGCATCGGCCTCATGCTGGACATGACGCTGCGTGACCTCGAGCGCATCCTCTACTTCGAGAACTACGTCGTCATCGAGCCGGGCCTGACCGACCTCACCTACGGCCAGCTGATGACCGAGGAAGAGTTCCTCGACGCGCAGGACCAGTACGGCGCCGACGCCTTCACCGCCAACATCGGCGCCGAGGCGATCCGCGAGATGCTGTCGGCCATCGACCTCGAACAGACCGCCGAGACGCTCCGCGAGGAGTTGAAGGAGGCGACCGGGGAACTGAAGCCGAAGAAGATCATCAAGCGGCTCAAGATCGTGGAATCGTTCCTCGAGTCGGGTAACCGGCCCGAGTGGATGATCCTGACCGTGCTGCCGGTGATCCCGCCGGAACTGCGCCCGCTGGTCCCGCTGGACGGCGGCCGCTTCGCCACGTCCGACCTCAACGACCTCTACCGCCGCGTCATCAACCGGAACAACCGCCTCAAGCGGCTGATCGAGCTGCGCGCGCCGGACATCATCGTCCGCAACGAAAAGCGGATGTTGCAGGAAGCCGTCGACGCGCTGTTCGACAACGGCCGCCGCGGCCGCGTCATCACGGGCACCAACAAGCGCCCGCTGAAGTCGCTGTCGGACATGCTGAAGGGCAAGCAGGGCCGGTTCCGCCAGAACCTGCTCGGCAAGCGCGTGGACTTCTCGGGCCGTTCGGTCATCGTGACCGGGCCGGAGCTGAAGCTGCACCAGTGCGGCCTGCCGAAGAAGATGGCGCTCGAACTGTTCAAGCCGTTCATCTACTCGCGGCTGGAGGCCAAGGGCCTCAGCAGCACGGTGAAGCAGGCGAAGAAGCTGGTCGAGAAGGAGCGCCCGGAGGTCTGGGACATCCTCGACGAGGTGATCCGCGAACACCCGGTGCTGCTGAACCGCGCGCCGACGCTGCACCGTCTGGGCATCCAGGCGTTCGAGCCGATCCTGATCGAGGGCAAGGCGATCCAGCTTCACCCGCTGGTCTGCTCGGCCTTCAACGCCGACTTCGACGGTGACCAGATGGCCGTCCACGTGCCGCTCTCGCTGGAAGCCCAGCTGGAAGCGCGCGTGCTGATGATGTCCACGAACAACGTGCTGTCGCCCGCCAACGGCGCGCCGATCATCGTGCCGTCGCAGGACATGGTCCTCGGCCTCTATTACACCACGATGGAGCGCAAGGGCATGAAGGGCGAGGGCATGGCCTTCTCGTCCGTCGAAGAGGTCGAGCATGCCCTTGCCGCCGGCGAGGTGCACCTGCACGCCCGCATCACCGCCCGGATCAAGCAGATCGACGACGAGGGCAACGAGGTCATCCGGCGCTACGAGACCACCCCGGGCCGCCTGCGGCTGGGCAACCTCCTGCCCCTGAACGCCAAGGCGCCCTTCGAGCTGGTCAACCGGCTTCTGCGGAAGAAGGACGTGCAGAACGTCATCGACACCGTCTACCGCTACTGCGGCCAGAAGGAGTCGGTGATCTTCTGCGACCAGATCATGGGCATGGGCTTCCGCGAAGCCTTCAAGGCCGGCATCTCGTTCGGCAAGGACGACATGCTCATCCCCGACACCAAGTGGCCCATCGTGAACGAGGTCCGCGATCAGGTGAAGGAGTTCGAGCAGCAGTACATGGACGGCCTGATCACCCAAGGCGAAAAGTACAACAAGGTCGTCGACGCCTGGTCGAAATGCTCGGACAAGGTGGCGGGCGAGATGATGGCCGAGATCTCGGCCGTGCGTTATGACGACGCCGGCGCCGAGAAGGAGCCGAACTCGGTCTACATGATGTCCCACTCGGGCGCGCGGGGTTCGCCGGCGCAGATGAAGCAGCTGGGCGGGATGCGCGGCCTGATGGCCAAGCCGAACGGCGAGATCATCGAGACGCCGATCATCTCGAACTTCAAGGAAGGCCTGACCGTGCTCGAGTACTTCAACTCGACTCACGGCGCCCGGAAGGGTCTGGCCGACACCGCGCTCAAGACGGCGAACTCGGGCTACCTGACCCGCCGTCTGGTGGACGTGGCACAGGACTGCATCGTGCGCAGCCACGACTGCGGCACCGAGAATGCGATCACGGCCTCCGCGGCGGTGAACGAGGGCGAGGTCGTCAGCCCGCTCTCCGAGCGCGTGCTGGGTCGTGTCGCGGCCGAGGACATCCTTGTCCCGGGCACCGACGAGGTGGTCGTGGCCAGGGGCGAGCTGATCGACGAGCGTCGTGCCGACCTGATCGATCAGGCGAACGTCGCGCTGGTCCGCATCCGCTCGCCGCTGACATGTGAAGCGGAAGAGGGCGTCTGCGCCATGTGCTACGGGCGCGACCTTGCCCGAGGCACGCTGGTCAACATCGGCGAGGCGGTCGGCATCATCGCCGCCCAGTCGATCGGTGAACCCGGCACGCAGCTCACGATGCGGACCTTCCACATCGGCGGCATCGCGCAGGGCGGCCAGCAGTCGTTCCTCGAAGCGAGCCAGGAGGGCCGGATCGAGTTCCGGAACCCGAACCTGCTCGAGACCGCCTCGGGCGACCAGATCGTCATGGGCCGCAACATGCAGATCGCCATCATCGACGAGGCGGGGCAGGAGCGCGCGACCCACAAGATCACCTACGGCGCCAAGGTGCACGTGAAGGACGGCCAGACCGTCAAGCGCGGCAACCGTCTCTTCGAATGGGACCCCTATACCCTGCCGATCATCGCCGAGAAGGACGGTGTGGCGCGGTTCGTGGACCTCATCTCGGGGATCTCGGTTCGCGAGGACACCGACGAAGCCACCGGCATGACGCAGAAGATCGTGTCCGACTGGCGCTCGACGCCGAAGGGCGGCGACCTGAAACCGGAAATCATCATCATGAATCCGGAGACGGGCGATCCGATGCGGAACGAGGCGGGCAACCCGATCTCGTACCCGATGTCGGTGGAGGCGATCCTTTCGGTCGAGGACGGCCAGGCGGTCCGCGCCGGCGACGTCGTGGCGCGTATCCCGCGCGAAGGTGCCCGGACCAAGGACATCACCGGGGGTCTTCCCCGCGTGGCGGAACTGTTCGAGGCCCGTCGTCCGAAGGACCACGCGATCATCGCCGAGAACGACGGCTACGTGCGCTTCGGCAAGGACTACAAGAACAAGCGCCGCATCACGATCGAGCCGGTGGACGAGACGCTGACGCCCGTCGAATACATGGTGCCGAAAGGCAAGCACATCCCGGTGCAGGAAGGCGACTTCGTGCAGAAGGGTGACTACATCATGGACGGCAACCCGGCTCCGCACGACATCCTGCGGATCATGGGGGTCGAGGCGCTGGCCAACTACATGATCGACGAGGTGCAGGAGGTCTACCGACTGCAGGGCGTGAAGATCAACGACAAGCACATCGAGGTGATCGTGCGGCAGATGCTGCAGAAGTTCGAGATCCTCGACTCGGGCGAGACCACGCTGCTCAAGGGCGAGCATGTGGACAAGGCCGAGCTTGACGAGACCAACGAGAAGGCGATCCAGCACGGGATGCGTCCCGCGGTGGCAGAGCCGATCCTGCTCGGGATCACCAAGGCGTCGCTGCAGACCCGCAGCTTCATCTCGGCGGCCTCGTTCCAGGAGACGACGCGCGTGCTCACCGAAGCCTCGGTTCAGGGCAAGCGCGACAAGCTCGTCGGCCTGAAGGAGAACGTGATCGTCGGCCGGCTGATCCCGGCCGGGACGGGCGGGGCGACCTCGCGCGTCAAGAAGATCGCCCACGACCGCGACCAGAAGGTCATCGACGCCCGTCGCGCCGAGGCGGAAGCCGCGGCGGCACTGGCTGCGCCGACCGACGAGGTCATCGACTTCGGGCCCGAGGACTCGGGCCTGGTGGACACGGTGGAAAGCCGCGACGAGTGATCGTCCGGCACTGAGACGGGGGCCTCCGTGCACGTCGCACGGGGGCCCTTGCTTTTTTCCGGTTTCCGCCTTTCGCCCGGCCGCGGGCCCGACTAGCCTGCGTCGGAAGACGGAGATTCCCTTGCCCCTCTCGGACAATCTGCGCGGCGCGATCGCCATGAACGTGGCGATGGCGGCCTTCACGGTGAACGACGCCCTGATGAAGGCGGTGACGCAGAGCCTGCCGCTGTTCGAGGCCATCGCGCTGCGCGGCCTCGTCACGCTGCCGTTCCTGTTCCTGTATGGCTCGAGCGTCGGCGGCCTGCGCTTCCGGCTGCCCCGTCCCGACCGAAAGCTGCTGTCGATCCGGGTGGGCGCGGACGTGCTGGCGACGGTCACCTACCTTTCGGCGCTGATGGTGCTGCCGCTCGCGAACCTCGTGGCGATCCTGCAGTCGCTGCCACTGGCTGTCACGCTTGCGGCGGCGGTTGTCCTGAAGGAGCCGCTGGGCTGGCGCCGGATGCTGGCGATCCTCGCAGGCTTCGGGGGTGTTCTGCTGATCGTGCGCCCGGGGGCCGAAGGATTCAGTGTCTGGTCGCTGCTCGGCCTTGCCTCGGTCGCCTGCGTGGTGGCGCGGGATCTGGCGACGCGACGGCTCGGACCGGCGGTGCCCTCCGCCACCATTGCGATCTGGACCTCGCTCGCGGTGACCGTGATGGGGATTGCGGGCGCCCTCGTCGCGGGGCTTCAGCCGGTCAGCCTGCGCGAGGCACTGCTGATCCTTGTCGCCGCCGGGGCGCTGATCCTGGGTTATCTGTTCATCGTGGCCGCGATGCGGGCGGGCGACATCGGCTTCGTCTCGCCCTTTCGATACACCGGCCTGATCTGGGCCATCGGCCTCGGCTGGCTCATGTTCGGCAACCTTCCGGACGCGATGACGCTGGCCGGATCGGCCATCGTGGCGGCGGCGGGGATCTTCACCCTCTGGCGCGAGGCGCGGCTTGCCCGCCGGCAGGAGGCGCCTGTTGACATCCCCCGCGACTCCCCCTATACGCCGCCTACCTGAGCTGCGGGCTCCTCGGCCTGCGGCCAGCCTCAGTTAACTGTAGTGGTCATGATCCGGGCTCCGCGCCCCGATCCTCTGGAATTCCACCGCGTCGTCCCCGCAAAGGGACGTCCGCGGTTTTGGTGTTTGTGCGAACAGGCACCGCGAACGGCGCCCCCCGACCGGATCCGGGCAGGCGTGAATGAAACGGGTTGCAACACGGGGAACGTGAATGCCAACGATCCAACAGCTCATCCGCAAGCCGCGGGAGCCGAAACGAGTCCGCTCCAAGTCCCAGCACCTGGAGTCCTGCCCGCAGAAGCGTGGCGTCTGCACGCGCGTCTACACCACGACGCCGAAGAAGCCGAACTCCGCTATGCGTAAGGTCGCCAAGGTCCGCCTGACCAACGGCTTCGAGGTGATCTCCTACATCCCCGGCGAGAAGCACAACCTGCAAGAGCACTCCGTCGTGCTCATCCGCGGCGGCCGCGTGAAGGACCTTCCGGGCGTTCGCTACCACATCCTGCGCGGTGTCCTCGATACCCAGGGTGTCAAAGATCGTCGTCAACGCCGTTCGAAATACGGCGCGAAGCGTCCGAAATAAGGAGTTCCGGGTATGTCCCGTCGTCACGCAGCCGAGAAGCGCGAAATCCTGCCCGACGCCAAGTTCGGCGATACGGTGCTGACCAAGTTCATGAACAACCTGATGATCGACGGCAAGAAGTCGGTCGCGGAATCGATCGTCTACAACGCGCTCGACCGGGTCCAGACCCGTCTGAAGCGCGAGCCGCTCGAAGCCTTCCACGAGGCGCTCGACAACGTGAAGCCCTCGGTCGAGGTGCGCTCGCGCCGCGTCGGCGGGGCCACCTACCAGGTTCCGGTCGAAGTCCGCACCGAGCGCCGTGAGGCCCTTGCGATCCGCTGGCTGATCACCGCCGCGCGCAAGCGCAACGAGAACACCATGGAAGAGCGTCTCGCCGCCGAGCTCGCCGATGCCTGCAACAACCGCGGGACGGCCGTGAAGAAGCGGGAAGACACCCACAAGATGGCCGACGCGAACAAGGCGTTCAGCCATTACCGCTGGTAACCACTCAGCCTGAGGACCATCCAGATGGCACGCGAATACCCCCTCGAGCTGTACCGTAACTTCGGGATCATGGCTCACATCGACGCCGGCAAGACGACGACGACCGAGCGGATCCTCTACTACACCGGCAAGTCCCACAAGATCGGCGAGGTGCATGACGGCGCCGCGACGATGGACTGGATGGAGCAGGAGCAGGAGCGGGGCATCACCATCACCTCGGCCGCGACCACGACCTTCTGGGAGCGCACCGAGGACGGCAAGACCCCGATGACGCCGAAGCACCGCTTCAACATCATCGACACCCCCGGACACGTCGACTTCACCATCGAGGTCGAGCGTTCGCTGGCGGTGCTTGACGGGGCCGTGTGCCTTCTGGACGCCAACGCCGGCGTCGAGCCCCAGACGGAAACCGTCTGGCGCCAGGCCGACCGCTACAAGGTTCCGCGGATCGTGTTCGTCAACAAGATGGACAAGATCGGCGCCGACTTCTTCAACTGCGTGAAGATGATCAAGGACCGCACCGGCGCGACCCCCGCCCCGATCGCCCTGCCGATCGGCGCCGAGGACAAGCTGGAAGGCATCATCGACCTCGTGACGATGAAGGAATGGGTTTACCAGGGTGAAGACCTTGGCGCTTCGTGGGAAATCCGCGACGTGCGCGACTCGCTCAAGGCGGAAGCCGAAGAGTGGCGCGGCAAGCTGATCGAACTCGCCGTCGAGCAGGACGACGAGGCGATGGAAGCCTACCTCGAAGGCAACGAGCCCGACGTCCCGACCCTGCGGAAGCTGATCCGCAAGGGCTGCCTCTCCATGTCCTTCGTTCCGGTGACCGCGGGCTCCGCGTTCAAGAACAAGGGCGTGCAGCCGGTCCTGAACTCGGTGATCGACTACCTGCCGTCGCCGCTCGACGTGCCGGCCTACATGGGCTTCGCCCCGGGCGACGAGACCGAAACGCGCAACATCGCGCGCTCGGCCGACGACGCGCAGCCCTTCGCGGCGCTGGCGTTCAAGATCATGAACGACCCCTTCGTGGGCTCGCTCACCTTCACCCGCATCTACTCGGGCGTGCTCAAGAAGGGTGACCAGATGGTCAACTCGACGAAGGGCAAGCGCGAGCGCGTGGGCCGGATGATGATGATGCACGCCATCAACCGGGAAGAGATCGACGAAGCCTTCGCGGGCGACATCATCGCGCTGGCCGGTCTGAAAGAGACCACCACCGGCGACACGCTCTGCGACCCGAACAATCAGGTCGTCCTGGAAACCATGACCTTCCCCGAGCCGGTGATCGAGATCGCCGTCGAGCCGAAGACCAAGGCCGACCAGGAGAAGATGGGTCTGGCGCTCGCGCGTCTGGCCGCCGAGGACCCGTCCTTCCGCGTCGAGACCGACTTCGAGTCGGGGCAGACGATCATGAAGGGCATGGGCGAACTTCACCTCGACATCCTCGTCGACCGGATGAAGCGCGAGTTCAAGGTCGAGGCGAACATCGGTGCGCCGCAGGTGGCCTACCGCGAGACCATCTCGCGTGCGGCCGAGATCGACTACACCCACAAGAAGCAGACCGGCGGCACGGGCCAGTTCGCCCGCGTCAAGCTTCAGATCGAACCGGTCGAGCCGGGCCAGGGCTACTCGTTCGAGTCGAAGATCGTCGGTGGCGCGGTGCCGAAGGAATACATCCCCGGCGTCGAGAAGGGCATCAAGTCGGTCATGGACTCGGGTCCGCTCGCGGGCTTCCCGGTCATCGACTTCAAGGTCGCGCTGGTTGACGGTGCGTTCCACGACGTCGACTCGTCGGTTCTCGCCTTCGAGATCGCGGCCCGGGCCGGGATGCGCGAAGGCCTGAAGAAGGCCGGCGCGAAGCTGCTCGAGCCGATCATGAAGGTCGAAGTGGTGACCCCGGAGGAATACACCGGCGGCATCATCGGCGACCTGACCTCGCGGCGCGGCATGGTGCAGGGCCAGGACACTCGCGGCAACGCGAACGTGATCAACGCCTTCGTTCCGCTGGCCAACATGTTCGGCTACATCAACACGCTGCGCTCGATGTCCTCGGGCCGCGCCGTGTTCACCATGCACTTCGACCACTACGACGCGGTGCCGCAGAACATCTCGGACGAGATCCAGAAGAAATACGCCTAAGCGCGGTGGGCGATCAGCCCACCCTACCCAACCCCGTAGGGTGCACCCCACCCGCGACACATTCAGGAGGCCATCATGGCAAAGGCAAAGTTCGAGCGGACGAAACCGCACGTCAACATCGGCACGATCGGCCACGTTGACCACGGCAAGACGACGCTGACGGCCGCGATCACCAAGTACTTCGGCGAATTCCGCGCCTACGACCAGATCGACGGCGCCCCGGAAGAGCGCGCCCGCGGCATCACGATCTCGACCGCCCACGTGGAATACGAGTCGGACACCCGCCACTACGCCCACGTCGACTGCCCCGGCCACGCCGACTACGTGAAGAACATGATCACCGGTGCCGCCCAGATGGACGGCGCGATCCTCGTGGTGTCGGCCGCCGACGGCCCGATGCCGCAGACCCGCGAGCACATCCTGCTCGGCCGCCAGGTGGGCATCCCCTACATGGTCGTGTTCATGAACAAGGTCGACCAGGTCGATGACCCGGAACTTCTCGAACTGGTCGAGATGGAGATCCGTGAGCTGCTGTCGTCCTATGACTACCCCGGCGACGACATCCCGATCATCAAGGGCTCGGCGCTGCATGCGATGAATGGCACCGAGAAGGAAATCGGCGAGGACGCGATCCGCGCCCTGATCGCCGCCGTTGACGAGTACATCCCGACCCCGGCCCGCGCCGTGGACCAGCCGTTCCTGATGCCGGTCGAGGACGTGTTCTCGATCTCGGGCCGCGGCACCGTGGCCACCGGCCGCATCGAGCGCGGCGTGGTGAAGGTGGGCGAGGAACTCGAGATCGTCGGCATCCGCCCGTCGAAGAAGACGGTCTGCACCGGCGTCGAGATGTTCCGCAAGCTGCTCGACCAGGGCGAGGCGGGCGACAACGTCGGTCTGCTGCTGCGTGGCGTGGACCGCGACGGGATCGAGCGCGGCCAGGTGCTGTGCAAGCCCGGCTCGGTGAAGCCGCACACGAAGTTCGAGGCCGAGGCCTACATCCTCACGAAAGAGGAAGGCGGCCGCCACACCCCGTTCTTCGCGAACTACCGTCCGCAGTTCTACTTCCGCACCACCGACGTGACCGGCACGGTTCAACTGCCGGAAGGCACCGAGATGGTGATGCCGGGCGACAACCTGAAGTTCAACGTCGAGCTGATCGCGCCGATCGCCATGGAAGAGAAGCTCCGCTTCGCCATCCGTGAAGGCGGCCGCACCGTCGGCGCCGGCGTCGTCTCGAAAATCATCGCGTAATCGCAAATTGGCAGAGGGGCGGGGGGACGACCCAAGCCCCCCCGTTTCCCGCCAAGCCCGAGGGCATGTAAATGCAAGGTCAGACTATCCGCATCAGGCTGAAAGCCTTCGATTACCGGGTGCTGGACGCCAGCACCCAGGAAATCGTGAACACGGCGAAGCGGACCGGCGCGCAAGTGCGCGGCCCGATCCCGCTGCCGAACAAGATCGAGAAGTTCACCGTTCTCCGCGGTCCGCACATCGACAAGAAGTCGCGCGACCAGTGGGAGATCCGGACGCACAAGCGCCTTCTCGACATCGTCGATCCGACCCCGCAGACCGTGGACGCGCTGATGAAGCTCGACCTCGCGGCCGGCGTGGACATCCAGATCAAGGTTTGAGGGGTCCACGACAATGCGCTCTGGTGTTATCGCCAAGAAGCTGGGCATGACCCGGCTGTTCCTCGAGGACGGCAAGCAGGTTCCCGTGACCGTCCTCCAACTCGACTCGCTCCAGGTCGTCGCGCAGCGCACGGCCGAGAAGGATGGCTACACCGCCGTCCAGCTCGGCGCGGGTGCCGCCAAGGCGAAACGGACCTCGGCCGGCATGCGCGGCCACTTCGCGAAAGCAAACGTGGAGCCCAAGCGCAAGATCGCCGAATTCCGCGTCACGCCGGACTGCCTGATCGACGTCGGTGCCGAGATCACCGCTGACCACTACTTCGCGGGTCAGTATGTGGACATCGCCGGCACCTCGATCGGTAAAGGCTTTGCCGGTGCGATGAAGCGGCACAACTTCGGCGGTCTGCGCGCCTCGCACGGCGTGTCGATCAGCCACCGCTCGCACGGTTCGACCGGCCAGTGCCAGGACCCCGGCAAGGTGTTCAAGGGCAAGAAGATGGCCGGCCACATGGGTGCAGCCCGTGTGACCACGCAGAACCTGCAGGTCGTCCGCACCGACAGCGACCGCGGCCTGATCATGGTGAAGGGCGCCGTTCCCGGTTCGAAGGGCGGCTGGGTCACCATCAAGGATGCCGTGAAGAAGCCGGTGCCGGAACAGGCGATCCGTCCGGCGGCGATCCGCGCGGCGGCTCTGGAAACCTCCGTTGGAGGCGAAAGCAATGAAGGCTGAAGTCATCAAGCTGGACGCGAGCCCCGCGGGCTCGATTGAACTCGACGACGCGATCTTCGGCCTCGAGCCGCGCGCCGACATCCTGCACCGCGTGGTGCGCTGGCAGCGGGCGAAAGCCCAGGCCGGCACCCACTCGGTGCTCGGCAAGTCGGACGTGAGCTACTCGACCAAGAAGATCTACCGCCAGAAAGGTACCGGCGGCGCTCGCCACGGGTCCAAGAAGGCGCCGATCTTCCGTCACGGTGGCGTCTACAAGGGCCCGACCCCGCGCAGCCACGCCCACGACCTGAACAAGAAGTTCCGGGCGCTGGGTCTGAAGCACGCGCTGTCGTCGAAGGCCACGACCGGCAACCTGATCGTGATCGAGGACATCGCGCTGACCGAGGCGAAGACCGCGGTTCTCGCCAAGGCGGTGAAGGAGCTCGGCTGGAAGCGCGTGCTCGTCATCGACGGCGCCGAGATCAACGAGAACTTCGCCAAGGCGGCACGCAACCTCGAGGGCGTCGATGTGCTGCCGTCGATCGGGGCGAACGTCTATGACATCCTGAAGCGTGACACCCTCGTGATCACGAAGGCGGGTGTCGAAGCTCTGGAGGCTCGTCTGAAATGACCGCCAAACCCGAACACTACGATGTGATCCGCAAGCCGGTGATCACCGAGAAGGCGACCATGACCTCCGAGGCCAATGGCGTCGTCTTCGCGGTGGCGATGGACGCGACCAAGCCGCAGATCAAGGAAGCGGTCGAGGCGATCTTCAACGTCAAGGTCAAGGCGGTGAACACCACCGTCACCAAGGGCAAGACGAAGAAGTTCAAGGGCCGTCCCGGCGTCCGCTCGGATCGCAAGAAGGCCTATGTGACGCTCGAGGAAGGAAACACCATCGACGTCACCACCGGCCTCTGATAAAAGGCCGACGAATCTTGCGGCCCCGGGTTTCCGGGGCCGCGGATTTTTATCACCTGGGGATCTTCGGAGCCCTGTACCGGACCCGCAAGGGGTCCTCTAGCTGACGGAAGACAGGAAGCATGGCACTCAAGTCGTACAAACCGACGACGCCTGGCCAGCGTGGGCTGGTTCTGATCGACCGTTCGGAGCTGTGGAAAGGCCGCCCGGTCAAGACCCTCGTTGAGGGCCTTATCAAGACCGGCGGACGGAACAACACCGGACGCGTCACGATGTGGCACAAGGGCGGCGGGGCGAAGCGTCTCTACCGCATCGTCGATTTCAAGCGTCGCAAGTTCGACATGGCGGCTGTCGTCGAGCGGATCGAATACGACCCGAACCGGACCGCCTTCATCGCGCTCGTGAAATATGAGGATGGCGAGCTTGCCTACATCCTCGCGCCGCAGCGCCTCGCCGTGGGCGACAGCGTGATCGCCGGCGAGAAGACCGACGTGAAGCCGGGCAACGCGATGCCGTTCTCGGGCATGCCGATCGGTACGATCGTGCACAACGTCGAACTCAAGCCGGGCAAGGGCGGCCAGCTGGCCCGCGCCGCCGGCACCTATGCGCAATTCGTCGGCCGTGACGGCGGCTATGCCCAGATCCGCCTTTCGTCGGGCGAACTGCGCATGGTGCGTCAGGAGTGCATGGCGACGGTTGGCGCGGTGTCGAACCCCGACAACTCGAACCAGAACTTCGGCAAGGCTGGCCGCATGCGTCACCTGGGCGTCCGCCCGACGGTCCGCGGCGTGGCCATGAACCCGATCGACCACCCGCACGGCGGCGGCGAAGGCCGCACCTCGGGCGGCCGTCACCCGGTTACCCCGTGGGGCAAGGGCACCAAGGGCAACCGCACCCGCAAGAGCAAGGCTTCGGACAACCTCATTGTCCGCTCGCGCCACGCGAAGAAGAAAGGGCGCTGATAGATGGCACGTTCTACCTGGAAAGGCCCCTTCGTCGACGGCTACCTGCTGAAGAAGGCAGAGAAGTCGCGCGAGTCGGGCAAGAACGAAGTGATCAAGATCTGGTCGCGTCGCTCCACCATCCTGCCGCAGTTCGTGGGCCTCACCTTCGGCGTCTACAACGGCAAGAAGCACATCCCGGTCAACGTGACCGAGGAGATGATCGGCCAGAAGTTCGGTGAGTACTCGCCGACGCGGACCTACTACGGTCACGCCGCCGACAAGAAAGCGAAGAGGAAGTAATCCATGGGCCAGGAAAAGAACCCGCGCCGCGTGGGCGAAAACGAAGCCTTCGCCAAGGCGAAGATGCTGCGCACCTCGCCGCAGAAGCTGAACCTCGTCGCCGCGCTGATCCGTGGCAAGAAGGTCGACAAGGCGATCGCCGACCTCACCTTCTCGAAGAAGCGCATCAGCCAGGACGTGCTGAAGTGCCTCCAGTCGGCCATCGCCAACGCCGAGAACAACCACGGCCTCGACGTGGATGAGCTCGTCGTGACCGAAGCCTACTGCGGCAAGAACCTCGTGATGAAGCGCGGCCGTCCGCGCGCCCGCGGCCGGTTCGGCAAGATCATGAAACCGTTCAGCGAGCTCACGATCAAGGTGAAGCAAGTCGGGGAGACTGCGTAATGGGTCAGAAGGTCAATCCGATCGGCATGCGCCTTCAGGTGAACCGCACCTGGGACAGCCGCTGGTTCGCCGAGTCGAAGGACTACGGCAACCTGCTGCTGGAAGACCTCAAGATGCGCGAGTTCATCCACGACTACGCCAAGCAGGCCGGCGTGTCGAAGGTGATCATCGAGCGTCCGCACAAGAAGTGCCGCGTGACGATCCACACCGCCCGTCCGGGCGTGATCATCGGCAAGAAGGGCGCGGACATCGAGACGCTGCGCAAGAAGCTCTCGGCCTTCACGAAGTCCGAGCTTCACCTGAACATCGTCGAGATCCGCAAGCCCGAGCTTGACGCCCAGCTGGTGGCCGAGTCGATCGCCCAGCAGATGGAGCGTCGGGTGTCCTTCCGTCGCGCCATGAAGCGCGGCGTGCAGAACGCCATGCGCATCGGTGCGCTCGGCATCCGGGTCAACGTCGCGGGCCGCCTCGGCGGTGCCGAGATTGCCCGGACCGAGTGGTATCGCGAAGGTCGCGTGCCGCTGCACACGCTGCGCGCCGACATCGACTATGCGACCTCGGAAGCCACGACCCCCTACGGGATCATCGGGGTGAAGGTCTGGATCTTCAAGGGCGAGATCCTGGAGCACGATCCGCAGGCGCACGACCGCCGGCATTCGGAAGCCCAGGAAGGCGCTGCGCCGCGTCCGCCGCGTCGCGACCGCGAACGCGCGTAAGGGAGCAATAAGATGCTGCAACCGAAACGGACAAAGTTCCGCAAACAGCACAAGGGCCGCATCCACGGCGAGGCGAAGGGCGGGTTCCTCCTGAACTTCGGCGGCTTCGGCCTCAAGGCCACCGAGCCCGAGCGCGTCACCGCGCGGCAGATCGAGGCGGCCCGCCGCGCGATCACCCGCCACATGAAGCGTCAGGGCCGGGTCTGGATCCGCGTGTTCCCCGACACTCCGGTCACCTCGAAGCCGACCGAAGTGCGTATGGGTAAGGGCAAGGGCTCGGTCGACTTCTGGGCGGCCAAGGTCAAGCCGGGCCGGATCATGTTCGAGATCGACGGCGTGTCCGAGACGATCGCCCGCGAGGCCCTGCGCCTCGGCGCGATGAAGCTGCCGATCACCACCCGCATCGTGGTGCGCGAGGACTGGTAAGGTCCCGCAACGGATTGAAGGGGCCCCCGACGTCACCACGCCGGGGGCCCTTCGCTTTCCGGCGCGGGGTGAACGATTCTCTGCTTGCTCTTGGACCTCTCCTCCTGTAGCAGGCTGCATCCTGCGGATTCCGGGCGACCGGATTCGCGGATTTGTCATTGATCCACCAGGACACAGGTGACCCTGCGCCAAGGTCAGGGGCCCTCTGGTGATTGAGAAAGGAACGAGGCGATGACCACCGCCCAGGATCTCCGGTCCAAGACCCCGGACCAGCTCCGCGACCAGCTCGTGGCGCTCAAGAAGGAAGCCTTCAACCTCCGTTTCCAGCAGGCCACTGGCCAGCTCGAGAACACCGCCCGCATGCGCGCCGTCCGTCGTGACGTCGCCCGCATCAAGACGGTCCTGAACGAGATGGCCGCTTCGGCCGCTGCGAACTGAGAGGGAGGCTTCCATGCCCAAACGCATCCTGCAAGGCACCGTGACCAGCGACAAGAACGAGCAGACCGTGACGGTCCTCGTCGAGCGCCGCTTCAAGCACCCGCTGCTGAAGAAGACGGTCCGCCTGTCGAAGAAATACCGGGCGCACGACCCGGAGAACCAGTTCAAGGTCGGCGACGTCGTCCGCATCGAGGAATGCGCGCCCATCTCGAAGACCAAACGCTGGAAGGTCGTCACCGAAGCCGTTTCGGCCTGAGTTGACCTTTCCGTCTGAACGAAACCCTGGGGCCGCGGGATCAAGCGGTCCCCAAAGGTCGGGAGAAACCAAATGATCCAGATGCAGACCAATCTGGATGTTGCTGACAACTCGGGCGCTCGCCGGGTTCAGTGCATCAAGGTTCTGGGTGGTTCCCACCGCCGCTACGCCAGCGTCGGCGACATCATCGTGGTGTCGGTCAAGGAAGCCATCCCGCGCGGTCGCGTGAAGAAGGGCGATGTCCGCAAGGCCGTCGTCGTGCGCACCGCCAAGGAAGTCCGTCGTGAGGACGGCACCACCATCCGCTTCGACCGCAACGCCGCCGTCATCCTGAACAACCAGGGCGAACCGGTCGGCACCCGTATCTTCGGGCCGGTCGTGCGCGAACTGCGTGCCAAGAACTTCATGAAAATCATCTCGCTGGCTCCGGAGGTGCTCTGATGGCCGCCAAGCTGAAGAAGGGCGACAAGGTCGTCGTGCTCGCCGGCAAGGACAAGGGCAAGCAGGGTGAGATCACCACGGTGATGCCGAAGGCCAACAAGGCCATCGTCGACGGCGTGAACCTCGCCATCCGTCACACCAAGCAGACCCCGACCTCGCAGGGCGGCCGCATCGCCAAGGCGATGCCGATCGACCTGTCGAACCTCGCGCTGCTCGATGCCAACGGCAAGGCGACCCGCGTCGGCTTCCGCATGGAAGGCGAGCAGAAGGTCCGCTACGCCAAGACCACGGGGGACGTCATCTGATGCTCGACCAGACCAACTACACCCCGCGGCTCAAGACTGCCTATGCCAGCACCGTTCGCGCGGCGCTGAAGGAGCAGTTCGGCTACAAGAACGACATGCAGATCCCGCGTCTGGACAAGATCGTCCTGAACATGGGCGTCGGCGAAGCGGTCAAGGACACCAAGAAGGTGAAGACCGCTGCGGAAGAGCTGTCGCTGATCGCCGGCCAGAAGGCCGTCATCACCCACGCCAAGAAGTCGATCGCCGGCTTCCGCGTGCGCGAGCTGATGCCGCTCGGCTGCAAGGTCACCCTGCGCGGCGACCGCATGTACGAATTCCTCGACCGTCTGATCACGATCGCGCTGCCCCGCGTCCGCGACTTCCGCGGCGTCAAGGGCAACTCGTTCGACGGGCGCGGCAACTACGCGATGGGCCTGAAAGAGCAGTTCGTGTTCCCCGAGATCAACTTCGACAAGGTCGACGAGGTTCTCGGCATGGACATCATTATCTGCACCACCGCGAAGACCGACGCGGAAGCGAAGGCGCTGTTGAAGCAGTTCAACATGCCGTTCATCAGCTGATCGCGGGAGAGAGAGATATGGCAAAGAAATCCATGATCGAACGCGAGGTCAAGCGCGCGAAGATGGTGCAGAAGTATGCTGCCAAGCGCGCCTCGCTGAAAGAGATCACCACCAATGCGGACCTGCCGATGGAGCAGCGCTTCAAGGCGCAGCTCAAGCTGGCGGAACTGCCCCGCAACTCGTCGGCGACGCGGATCCACAACCGCTGCCAGCTGACGGGCCGCCCGCATGCGTTCTACCGCAAGCTGAAACTCTCGCGGATCATGCTGCGTGAACTGGCCTCGTTCGGCCAGATCCCCGGCATGGTGAAGTCGAGCTGGTAAGGAGATCGGGATATGTCGATGAACGATCCGCTCGGCGATATGCTGACCCGCATCCGCAACGCGCAGCTGCGCGGCAAGTCCACCGTCTCGACGCCGGCCTCCAAGCTGCGCGCCTGGGTGCTGGACGTGCTTCAGGCCGAGGGCTACATCCGCGGCTACGAGAAGAAGGAAACCGAGAACGGCCAGGGCGAACTGGTCATCTCGCTGAAGTACTTCGAAGGCACCCCGGTGATCCGCGAACTCAAGCGCGTGTCGAAGCCCGGCCGCCGCGTCTACATGGCCACCAAGGACCTTCCGAGCGTCCGCAATGGCTTGGGCGTCTCCATCATCTCCACGCCGAAAGGCGTCATGTCCGATGCGAGCGCCCGCTCCGCCAATGTTGGCGGCGAAGTGCTCTGCACCGTGTTCTGAGGAGGGTCAAATGTCTCGTATTGGCAAGAAGCCCGTTCCGCTGCCGAAAGGCGTGACGGCCTCGGTCTCGGGTCAGTCGATAGAAGTGAAGGGCCCGAAGGGCACCCGCAGCTTCCTCGCGACCGACGACGTGACGATCGCCCTCGAAGAGGGTGTGGTCCGCGTGACGCCGCGCGGCACCTCGAAGCGTGCGCGTCAGCAGTGGGGCATGGTCCGGTCGCAGGTCGAGAACCTGGTGATCGGCGTGACCACCGGCTTCAAGAAGGAGCTGGAGATCACCGGCGTGGGTTACCGCGCCGCGATGGCCGGCAATGTCCTGAAACTGTCGCTCGGCTACAGCCACGACGTCAACTTCGAGGTTCCGGCCGGCGTGACCGTTGCCACCCCGAAGCAGACCGAGATCACGATTGAGGGCATCGACCAGCAGCTCGTCGGTCAGGTTGCGGCGAACATCCGCGAGTGGCGGCGTCCCGAGCCCTACAAGGGCAAGGGCATCCGCTACAAGGACGAGTTCATCTTCCGCAAGGAAGGCAAGAAGAAGTAAGGGGCGCGAAAATGGCGAACACGAAAAGAGAGCTGTTCCTCAAGCGCCGCCTGCGCGTCCGGAACAAACTGAAAGCGTCGGCGAACGGGCGTCTGCGCCTGTCCGTCCATCGTTCGAGCAAGAACATCAGCGCGCAGCTGATCGACGACGCGAACGGCGTGACGCTGGCCGCGGCCTCGACCCTGGAAAAGGATCTGGGCTTCTTCGGCAAGAACAACGTCGAGGCGTCGGCGGCCGTGGGCCGTGCGATCGCCGAGCGGGCGAAGGCAGCCGGGATCGAAGCATGCTACTTCGACCGTGGCGGTTTCCTCTTTCACGGGAAGATCAAGGCTCTGGCCGACGCTGCCCGTGAAGGCGGCCTGAAGTTCTGAGGAGTAAGACGATGGCAGAGAGAGAGAACCGCCGGGACCGCCGCGACGATCGTGCGCCGCGCGAGGAAACCCCGGAATTCGCCGATCGTCTGGTGGCGATCAACCGCGTGTCCAAGACCGTGAAGGGCGGCAAGCGCTTCGGCTTTGCGGCTCTGGTCGTGGTCGGTGACCAGCGCGGCCGCGTCGGCTTCGGCAAGGGCAAGGCCAAGGAAGTGCCGGAGGCGATCCGCAAGGCCACCGAGCAGGCGAAGCGGCAGATGATCCGCGTCGCCCTGCGGGACGGCCGGACGCTGCACCACGACATGGAAGGCCGCCACGGCGCCGGCAAGGTCGTGATGCGGGCCGCCGTTCCTGGGACCGGCATCATCGCCGGTGGCCCGATGCGCGCCGTGTTCGAGATGCTGGGGCTTCAGGACGTCGTGGCGAAGTCGCTCGGCTCGCAGAACCCCTACAACATGATCCGCGCCACGATGGATGGCCTCAAGCGGGAATCGAGCCCCCGTCAAGTCGCGCAGCGTCGCGGCAAGAAGGTTGCCGAGATCCTGAAGAAGCCTGAAGCCGAAGTGGCGGAAGCGTAAGGAGCCCGGACCATGGCGAAAACGATCATCGTGAAGCAGGTCCGGTCGGCTGCCCGCCGCCCGGCCGTCCAGACCGCTGTCCTCAAGGGGCTCGGTCTGAACAAGATGCACCGCACCCGGGAACTGGAAGACACGCCGTCGATCCGCGGCATGGTCGCCAAGATCCCGCATCTGGTGGAGATCATCGAGGAGCGCGGCTGAGCTGCGCCTTCGTGAAGCACTGGACGCCCCGGCTGGTCCGGGGCGTCTTGCATTTCGGCCGCCTGCGGGAGGGGCGCGTGATGTGGACGGCGATTCTCGCGCTGCTGGTCGGACTTCAGGGGGCGGCGGCGGTTTCGGCTCCGGCCCATGGCGGCGGTTGCCGCAAGAGTTCGCCCCCGGGCCAGTGTTGCCACATGGACCGCAAGCGGGGAGAGGTGCATTGCCACTGAGCGAAGCTCTTTCCGCCCTTGATCCACGGCGGCCAAGAGACTATAGGCGTCCGGCGGCCCGAGGGCCGCTTCCAAGCAAGAAATGCCGTGTTCCCTCCATCCGTCGCTGGCGGAGGGGTTCCGGCCAGGAGATAGCGACATGAAACTGAACGAACTCCGCGACAACGAAGGCGCAGCCCGCAAGAAGAAGCGCGTGGCGCGCGGCCCGGGCTCGGGCAAGGGCAAGACTGCCGGCCGTGGTATCAAGGGCCAGAAATCGCGTTCGGGCGTGGCTCTGGGTGGCTACGAAGGCGGCCAGATGCCGCTCTACCGGCGTCTGCCGAAGCGCGGCTTCTCGAAGCCGAACCGCAAGGAATATGCGGTGGTCAACCTGGGCCTGATCCAGAAGTTCGTCGACGCCGGCAAGCTCGACGCCAGCCAGCCGATCGACGAGAATGCGATCGTGGCCGCGGGCGTGACCTCGCACAAGCGCGATGGCATCCGCGTTCTCGCCAAGGGCGAGATCACCGCGAAGCTGACCCTCACCGTGACCGGCGCCTCGAAATCGGCGGTCGAAGCGGTCGAGAAGGCCGGCGGCTCGGTCACGCTGACCGCGCCGGCTGCGGCGGCGAGCGCAGAATAAGGTTGTGACTGCGCCTCCGGGCGCATAAATGACCTGACAGTTTTCCCGCGCCGCCGACCCGGAGAACGGATCGGCGGCGCCGTCATGAAAGAGACGGGCATGGCATCTGCTGCAGAGCAAATGGCGTCGAACCTGAGTTGGGGCGCCCTCGGGAAGGCCACGGACCTTCGCCAACGCATCTTCTTCACCATCGGCCTGCTGATGGTCTACCGTCTCGGCACCTACATCCCGGTGCCGGGGATCGACGGATCGGCGCTGCGCGAGTTCATGGCAGGGGCGACCGCCGGCATCGGCGGCATGCTCAACATGTTCACCGGCGGCGCGATCAGCCGGATGGGCATCTTCGCCCTCGGCATCATGCCCTACATCTCGGCCTCGATCATCGTGCAGCTGATGGCCTCTATGGTGCCCAAGCTCGAGCAGCTGAAGAAGGAGGGCGAGCAGGGCCGCAAGAAGATCAACCAGTACACCCGCTACGGCACGGTGTTCCTGGCGACCTTCCAGGCCTGGGGCATCGCGATGAGCCTCGAGGCGGGCGACCTCGTCACCGACCCGGGGATGTTCTTCCGCTCCGCCTGCGTGGTCACGCTGGTCGGCGGCACGATGTTCCTGATGTGGCTCGGCGAGCAGATCACCGCGCGCGGCATCGGCAACGGCATCTCGCTGATCATCTTCGTCGGCATCGTGGCGGAAATTCCGGCCGCGCTGGCGCAATTCTTCAGCCAGGGCCGCTCGGGTGCGATCAGCCCGGCGGTGATCATCGGCGTGATGGTCATGGTTGTTGCGGTGATCGCCTTCGTGGTGTTCATGGAGCGCGCGCTGCGCAAGATCCACATCCAGTATCCGCGGCGTCAGGTCGGGATGAAGATCTACGACGGCGGCTCGTCCCACCTGCCGGTCAAGGTCAACCCGGCGGGCGTGATCCCGGCGATCTTCGCCTCGTCGCTGCTTCTGCTGCCGGTCACGATCTCGACCTTCTCTGGCGCCCAGACCGGGCCGATCATGTCGACGATCCTGGCCTATTTCGGCCCCGGCCAGCCGCTCTACCTGGTGTTCTTCGCCTCGATGATCGTCTTCTTCGCCTATTTCTACACGGCGAACGTGGCGTTCAAGGTCGATGACGTGGCCGAGAACCTGAAGAACCAGAACGGCTTCATCCCGGGCATCCGCCCCGGCAAGAAGACCGAGGAATATCTCGAATATGTGGTGAACCGGATCCTCGTGATCGGCTCGGCCTATCTTGCGGCCGTCTGCCTTCTGCCCGAGGTCCTGCGCAACCAGCTGGGCATTCCCTTCTACTTCGGGGGAACGTCCGTGCTGATCGTGGTGTCGGTGACGATGGACACGATCAACCAGATCCAGTCGCACCTGCTCGCGCATCAGTACGAAGGGCTGATCGAGCGGTCGCAGCTGAGGGGGAGAAAGCGGACAGGGGCGAAGGCTCCGACCCGCCGCTGAGGGAAGAGTGATGGTGAACGTGATACTTCTGGGTCCGCCCGGTGCGGGGAAGGGGACCCAGGCGAAACGGCTCGAGGAGAGCCGCGGCATGGTGCAGCTGTCGACCGGCGACATGCTGCGCGAGGCGAAGACCAGCGGCTCGGACATGGGCCGCCGCGCCGCCGAGGTGATGGACCGGGGCGAGCTGGTCACGGATGACATCGTGATCGGCCTGATCCGCGAGAAGCTCTCCACGCCCGCTGCCGGGGGCTTCATCTTCGACGGCTTCCCGCGCACGCTGGCGCAGGCCGATGCGCTGGGGGAGCTTCTGGCCCAGATGGGGCAGGGCCTCGATGCGGTGATCGAGATGCAGGTGGACGACGCGGCGCTGGTCGCGCGCATCACCGGCCGCTATTCCTGCGGCAACTGCGGTGCGGTCTATCACGACGAGACGAAGCCCACCGCGCAGGAGGGTGTCTGCGACGTCTGCGGCTCGTCCGACCTGCGCCGGCGTGCCGATGACACCGAGGAGGCGCTGTCGAAGCGGCTCATGGAATACTACAAGAAGACCTCTCCGCTGATCGGCTACTATTACGCCAAGGGGCAGCTGTCGTCGGTCGATGGCCTGGCCGAGATGGACGAGGTTTCCGCTGCGATCTCGAAGGTTCTTGACAAGCGGGGGTGACTTTGCATCTGCCCTTGACGGGCGGAGCAAAACCCCATAGATCACGGCGTCCCGAAGGGGAATCGGCCGCGGACGGCGAGTCTGTCCCGCGGCTGCAAGTCCGGAGCGACTGCCGGCTCCGGTGGTTGTGAAAAAAGGTCCTGGAATTACGGGACCGCAACATAAGGAAGAAACGTTTGGCACGTATTGCTGGCGTCAACATCCCGACCGCGAAACGGGTTCCGATCGCGCTCACCTACATCACGGGCATCGGCCCCTTCATCGCGGAACAGATCTGCGAGGCCGTGGGCATCGACCGCGCCCGCCGCGTGAACGATCTTTCCGACGCCGAAGTGCTGGCGATCCGCGAATACATCGACGCGAACTGCACGGTCGAAGGCGACCTGCGTCGTGAGACCTCGATGAACATCAAGCGTCTGATGGACCTCGGCTGCTACCGCGGCCTGCGTCACCGTCGTGGCCTGCCGGTCCGCGGCCAGCGCACCCACACCAACGCCCGCACCCGCAAGGGCCCGGCGAAAGCCATCGCTGGCAAGAAGAAATAAGGGGCGCTGAGACATGGCACGTGACAAGACCCGCATGAAGCGCAAGGAGCGCAAGAACATCGCCGCCGGCGTTGCTCATGTGAACTCCTCGTTCAACAACACCAAGATCCTGATCTCTGACGTGCAGGGCAACGCGATCTCGTGGTCGTCGGCCGGCACGATGGGCTTCAAGGGCTCGCGCAAGTCGACCCCCTACGCCGCCCAGATGGCGGCCGAGGATGCGGCCAAGAAGGCGCAGGAACACGGCATGAAGACCATCGAGGTCGAAGTGCAGGGTCCGGGCTCGGGCCGCGAATCGGCTTTGCGCGCGCTGGCCGCCGCCGG
The DNA here is from genome assembly GCF_002407205.1 of Rhodobacter sp. CZR27. Classification (NCBI taxonomy): domain Bacteria; kingdom Pseudomonadati; phylum Pseudomonadota; class Alphaproteobacteria; order Rhodobacterales; genus Rhodobacter; species Rhodobacter sp. CZR27. The sequence continues at coordinate 404,172 of NZ_CP023548.1, forward strand.
CCTCAACATCACCTCGATCCGCGACGTGACGCCGATGGCGCACAACGGCTGCCGTCCGCCGAAGCGTCGGCGCGTCTGATCGCAGATCCATCGGATCGGGCCGTGCCATCTGGCGCGGCCCGATCGACTTGTTCAGATCCTCGGGCGTTGCCGGCTTACGGACATGGGCTGGCGACAGGTATGGAGGCAAACGCATGATCCACAAGAACTGGGCCGAGCTGATCAAGCCGACGCAGCTGGTCGTCAAGCCGGGTGCCGATCCGGCGCGCGTCGCCACCGTGGTCGCCGAACCGCTTGAGCGCGGCTTCGGCCTGACGCTGGGCAACGCGCTGCGCCGCGTGCTGCTGTCGTCGCTGCAGGGCGCCGCCATTACCTCCGTCCAGATCGACAACGTCCTGCACGAGTTCTCGAGCGTCGCGGGCGTCCGCGAGGACGTGACCGACATCGTGCTGAACCTCAAGGGCGTCTCCATCAAGATGGAAGTCGAGGGGCCGAAGCGCCTGTCGATCTCGGCCAAGGGGCCGGGCGTGGTGACCGCCGGTGACATCTCGGAATCGAATGGCATCGAGATCCTGAACAAGGATCACGTGATCTGCCACCTCGACGAGGGCGCGGACGTGTTCATGGAACTCACCGTGAACACCGGCAAGGGCTATGTCGCCGCCGACAAGAACCGTCCCGAGGACGCTCCGATCGGTCTGATCCCGATCGACGCGATCTACTCGCCGGTGAAGAAGGTGAGCTATGAGGTCACGCCGACCCGCGAGGGCCAGGTGCTCGACTACGACAAGCTGACCATGCGCGTCGAGACGGACGGCGGCCTGACCCCGGAAGATGCGGTGGCCTATGCCGCGCGCATCCTGCAGGACCAGCTGTCGATCTTCGTGAACTTCGAGGAGCCGGAATCGGCCACCCGCCACGATGTCGAGGACGGGCTGGAGTTCAACCCGCTGCTTCTCAAGAAGGTGGACGAGCTGGAACTGTCGGTCCGCTCGGCCAACTGCCTGAAGAACGACAACATCGTCTACATCGGCGACCTGATCCAGAAGACGGAAGCCGAGATGCTGCGCACGCCGAACTTCGGCCGCAAGTCGCTGAACGAGATCAAGGAAGTTCTCTCGGGCATGGGCCTCCACCTCGGCATGGACGTCGAGGACTGGCCGCCGGAGAACATCGAAGACCTCGCCAAGCGCTTCGAAGACCAGTTCTGAGGGCGGGGCGTCACGCCCCCTCTCGACACCTGGGCAATCCCGCCCCAACGAAGCCCGTCGCTACGCACGAAGGGCAAGACAAAGCATTAGGAGACCATCATGCGTCACGCCCGCGGCTACCGCCGCCTGAACCGCACCCACGAGCACCGCAAGGCGCTGTTCGCCAACATGGCCGGCTCGCTGATCGAGCACGAGCAGATCAAGACGACCCTGCCGAAGGCCAAGGAACTGCGCCCGATCATCGAGAAGCTGGTCACGCTCGCCAAGCGCGGCGACCTGCACGCCCGCCGTCAGGCTGCGGCCCAGCTCAAGGAAGACCGCCACGTCGAGCGGCTCTTCGCGATCCTCGGGCCGCGCTACGCCGAGCGCGCCGGTGGCTATGTCCGCGTCCTGAAGGCCGGCTTCCGCTATGGCGACATGGCCCCGATGGCGATCATCGAGTTCGTCGACCGCGACCCGAACGCCAAGGGCGCTGCCGACAAGGCGCGCACGGCTGCCGAGGAAGCGCTCGAGGAGTGACTTCGGACGACACGTCCGCTTGATCAGAAAGGCCCGCCTCTTCGGATGGCGGGCCTATTTCTTTTCGGACCCTTCGAATTGGTCCGCTTCAGTCAAACGTATGGGATTTCCGCCAAAGACGAGTTGCAGGCAGCCGGATTCACCATTGGAAAAGAACGGGGTTTGCTTCATCACTGCACTGCAATAAACTCGCAAAGGATCGGTTAAGAAGTGCCATCACCTGCGAATTGTTATCGCCATTGTCCATAACTGGGATTCGTTGCAGATTGTTTCCGAAATGAAGATCAATTCGAAACCCGATATCGAAATCAGCCAGATGAAACGCCTCGCGCCTGCGGGCTACTTCATCGGCCTCCACATCCGCTTCGCGTCCCCCCTGATCGTCCTGCAATCCTACCGCGAGGACTGGATCGAATATTACACCGAGCATGGATTCGTCCTGCATGATCCGGCGATCATCTGGGCCATCGGGGAAACCGGAATTCGGCGGTGGAGCGATCTCGGTTTGCCCGATCCGAAAGGAATCTTTTCCGCGGCCCGGGAATTCGGCCTGAAATTTGGCTGCACGGTTTCCTGGGGTCCCGCCCGCTCGCGCAGCATTGGAAATTTCGCGCGTACGGATCGGGAATTCACCGATGGGGAGATGTCGGATCTGTTTGCCTCATTCCAGCGGTTGCATGATCTGACGCTGCCGACCGAGGAATTGACCCAGCCGCAGATCGAGGCGCTGCGCTGCATCGCCAATGGCGACCGGCATGTCGCGGCGGCCGCCAAGCTCGGCATCTCGGAGAGCGCGCTGAAGGCCCGGATTGCAAGCGCGCGTGCGCGGCTTGGCGCCCGCACCACCGCCGAGGCGATCCAGCGCGCCAAGGACTATCGCCTCATCTGACGCTTGCGCCGGCGCAGGCGCGGCTTACATATCGCCGCGTCCGATGAGGTTTGCATGCGCCTGCCAGTCCTGTTTGCCGTCCCGATTCTTGCGACGCTTCTGCCGCTGGCCGTTCCGGCCGAGACCCGGGTGCCCGCCTCCGCCTCCGAGATCGCGCTGAGCTTCGCCCCGGTCGTGCGCGAGGCCGCCCCGGCGGTGGTCAACATCTACGCCACCCGCGTGGTCGAGCAGCGCGTCAGCCCCTTCGCCGCCGATCCCTTCTTCGACCGCTTCTTCCGCGATCTCGGCCGGCGGCAGCCGCGGGTGCAGAACTCGCTCGGCTCGGGGGTGATCGTTTCGGCGGATGGCATCGTGGTGTCGAACTACCATGTGGTCGGGCAGGCCGATGCGATCCGGGTCGTGCTGAACGATCGCCGCGAATACGAGGCCGAGGTGATGCTGGCCGACGAGGACAGCGACCTCGCGGTGCTGCGCCTCTCCGATGCGGCGGACCTGCCGTTCCTGCCGCTGCGCGATTCGGACGGCGTCGAGGTGGGCGAGCTGGTGCTGGCGATCGGCAACCCGTTCGGGGTGGGCCAGACGGTCTCGCAGGGCATCGTGTCCGGGCTGGCGCGGTCGGGGCTGTCGATCGACGGCGGGCGCGGCTACTTCATACAGACGGATGCCGCGATCAACCCCGGCAACTCGGGGGGCGCGCTGGTCGACACGGCGGGCCGGCTGCTCGGCATCAACACCGCGATCCTGACCCAGTCTGGCGGCTCGAACGGGATCGGCTTCGCCATTCCCGCCAACCTCGTCCGCAGTTTCCTGGCGCAGGCCGAGGCGGGCGAGGAGCGGTTCCGGCGGCCCTGGGCCGGCGTGAACGGGCAGGCGGTCGATGCCGCCATGGCCGATGCGATGGGGCTGCCGCGCCCGGAAGGCGTGGTGCTGACCGAGCTCGACGCGGCGAGCCCCTTCCGGAAGGCGGGGCTTCGCGCGGGCGACGTGGTTCTGATGATTGGCGGCCAGCGCACCGACAGCCCGCAGGAGGTGATGTTCCGCCTCTCGGCCATGGGGATCGGCGCCACGGCCCGCGTGACCTATCTGCGCGACGGCGACGAACGCGAGGCCGAGGTGGCGTTGATCGCCCCACCGGACGATCCCCCGCGCGAGACGCTGACCCTGCGCGAGTCGGTGCTGGCCGGCCTGACGGTGGAGCGGATCAATCCCGCGGTCAGCGCCGAACTGGGCCTGCCGCTGGCGGCCGAAGGCGTGGTGGTGCGCGACGCCGAAAGCTTTGCCGCGCGGGCCGGCCTGCGCCCGGGCGACCTGCTGCTCGAGATCAACGGCCGAAGGATCGAGCGTCCGCGCGACGTGCTGATCGCCTCGCGCGATAACGCCCGCTGGTGGCAGGTGGACATCCTGCGCGAGGGGCAGCCGCTGCGTCTGCGCTTCCGGCTGTGACGCTTTCCCCCGCGGCGCGGCCGGCGTAGGCTCGGCCCATGTCCGACGATCTCTTCGACCGACCCTCCGCCCCCGCCGCCGATGCGCCGCGCCCGCTCGCCGACCGGCTGCGGCCGAAGGCGCTGGCCGAGGTGATCGGGCAGGAAAAGGTGCTGTCGCCCGAGGGGCCGCTGGGCGCGATGCTCGCCTCGGGGAGCCTGTCGTCGCTGATCCTCTGGGGGCCGCCGGGGGTCGGCAAGACCACGATCGCGCGGCTTCTGGCGAAGGAGACCGACCTGGCCTTCGTGCAGATCTCGGCCATCTTCACCGGCGTGCCGGACCTGCGGAAGGTGTTCGAGGCGGCGCGGCTGCGCCGGACCAACGGGCAGGGGACGCTGCTCTTCGTCGACGAGATCCACCGCTTCAACAAGGCGCAGCAGGACGGCTTCCTGCCGCACATGGAGGACGGTACGATCCTCCTCGTCGGCGCCACGACCGAGAACCCCTCGTTCGAGCTGAACGCCGCGCTCATGTCGCGCGCGCAGGTGATCGTGCTGGAACGGCTGAGCCTCGCCGATCTGGAGCGTCTGGCCCAGCGGGCCGAGCACGAGCTGGGCCGGGCCCTGCCGCTGGACGGCCCGGCGCGCGAGGCGCTGCTCGAGATGGCGGACGGCGACGGGCGGGCGCTTCTGAACCTTGTCGAGCAGGTGATGGCCTGGAAGGTCAAGGGCCACCTCGACCGCGACCAGCTGGCAACGCGGCTGATGCGGCGGGCCGCGAAATACGACAAGTCCGGCGAGGAGCATTACAACCTCATCTCGGCACTGCACAAATCCGTGCGGGGTTCGGATCCGGATGCGGCCCTCTACTGGTTCGCCCGGATGCTGGAGGGCGGCGAGGACCCGCGCTTCCTGGCCCGCCGCATAACCCGCATGGCGGTCGAGGACATCGGCCTTGCCGATCCGCAGGCGCAGGGGATCTGTCTCGAGGCGTGGCAGACCTACGAACGCCTCGGCTCGCCCGAGGGCGAACTCGCGCTGGCCGAGGCGCTGGTCTATCTCGCGCTCAGCCCGAAATCGAACGCGGTCTATACCGCCTACAAGGCCGCACGGGCGGCGGCGCGGCAGACCGGATCGGAGCCGCCGCCCAAGCATATCCTGAACGCGCCGACGAAGATGATGAAGGAGATCGGCTATGGCGCGGGCTACGCCTACGACCATGACGCCGAGGACGGCTTTTCGGGTCAGAACTACTTCCCTGAGGGGATGAAGCGCCCCGTCTGGTATCTGCCGCAGGAACGCGGCTTCGAGCGGGAACTGAAGAAGCGCGTCGACTATTTCGCCAAGCTGCGTGCGAGGCGGCAGGGCGGTTGACAAAGGTGGACGCGGGGAACAGAGAGGCGCGATGATCAGCTCGCTTCTTCAAGTGGCGCTGGGTGGCGCCCTCGGCGCCTCGGCGCGCTACCTCACCAACATCGCCTCGATGAGGTTGTTCGGCTCGGGCTTTCCCATCGGGACCGTCTTCGTCAACGTCCTGGGCTCGTTCCTGATGGGCGTGCTGGTGGTCGTGCTGGCACACAAGGGCGGCAACCGCTGGGCGCCCTTCCTGATGACCGGCATCCTCGGCGGATTCACCACCTTCTCGGCCTTCTCGCTGGATGCCGCGACGCTTTACGAGCGCGGGGAGCTGGGCCTTGCGGCGGTCTATGTGGTGGTAACGGTCAGTCTGTCATTGGTCGCGCTGTTCGCCGGGATGGCGACGATGCGGGGGGTGTTCGCATGAGCAACGGGGTCCAGCTGCTGACGGTCACGGAGGACGAGGGCGAGCAGCGTCTTGACCGCTGGTTCAAGCGCCGCTTCCCGCATCTGACGCAGGGCGCGGTCGAGAAGATGTGCCGCACCGGGCAGATCCGGGTGGATGGCGCGCGCGCCAAGGCCTCGGACCGCGTTGCCGAGGGCATGGAGATCCGCGTGCCGCCGCTGCCCGATCCGAACGCCCCCCGGCCCGAGGCGCCGAAGGTCACGAAGTCCGACGAGCAGATGATCCAGGACTGCGTGATCTATCGCGACAACGACATCATCGTGCTGAACAAGCCGGCGGGCCTGCCCTCGCAGGGCGGCTCGGGGCAGGGCGACCGGCATGTGGACGGGCTGACCGAGGCGCTGAAGTTCGGCTACAAGGAGCGGCCCAAGCTGGTGCACCGCCTCGACAAGGATACGTCGGGCGTGCTGGTTCTGGCGCGCACCGACCGGGTGGCGCGGGCGCTGTCCGAGGCGTTCCGCCACCGCAACACCCGCAAGATCTACTGGGCGCTGGTCGCGGGCGTGCCCAGCCCCAAGCAGGGCTCGATCAAGTATGCGCTGATGAAGGCGCCGGGGCATGGCCGCGGCGGAGAGGGCGAGAAGATGCTCTGCATCCACCCCGCCAAGGTCGGCGACTACCCCGAGGCGAAGCGGGCGCAGACCGACTTCTTCACGCTCTGGTTCCTCGGCACCCGCTGCGCCTGGATGGCGCTGTCGCCGATCACCGGCCGCACGCACCAGTTGCGCGCGCACATGGCCGAACTCGGACACCCCATCGTCGGCGACGGCAAGTATGGCGGCTCGGGCCAGGAGAATCCCGGTGATGGCTGGGGGGCGCAGCTGGGCGGCGAGATCAGCCGCAAGCTGCACCTGCATGCCCGGAGCCTGACCATCGAGCATCCGATCCGGAAGGAGCCGATGACCTGCACCGCGCCCCTGCCGCCGCACATGGCCAAGACGTGGAAGCTCCTGGACTGGAAGGAAGGCGACGTGCCGGAAGATCCGTTCGGAGGGAAGTGATGGCTGGCTGGGCGTTGAAGCGCTTCTGGACCGAGGCAAGGGTCGAGGAGCGGGACGGGGGCTTCTCGGTCACCCTGGACGGGCGCGAGGTGAAGACGCCGGGCAAGCGCGCGCTGGTCGTGCCGACGCGCGGCCTCGCCGAGGCCATCGCCGAGGAATGGCGCGCGCAGGATCGCGAGGTCCGGCCCGAGACGATGCCCTTCACCCGCTCTGCCAATTCCGCGCTCGACAAGGTGGCCCCCCAGTTCGACGAGGTGACCGGGCTTCTCGCCGCCTATGGCGAGACCGACCTGATCTGCTACCGCGCCGTGGCGCCCGCGGCGCTGGTCGCGCGGCAGAAGGCTGGGTGGGACCCGCTGCTCGACTGGGCGTCCGAGGCCCTTGCGGCGCCCCTCCACGCCACGCAGGGCGTCGTGCCCGAGGCCCAGCCCGCCGACAGCCTGTCCCGCCTTTCGGAGCGGGTCCGCGGCCTTTCCGCCTTCCAGATCGCGGCCTTCCACGATCTCGTGGCGATCTCCGGCTCGCTCGTGCTGGCCTTCGCGGTGGCCGAGGGTCGATTGAGCGCCGAAGAGGCCTGGACGCTCTCGCGCATCGACGAGACCTGGCAGGCGAGCCAGTGGGGCGAGGACGAGGAGGCCGCCGCGGCAGAGGCGCTGCGCAAGGCCGCCTTCCTGCATGCGGCGCGATTCTTCGCCTTGTGCGGGTGACAATCGGCCGGCAGGGGCGGCCTCTCGTCGCAACTTTGCACATTTGATTCGCAACAGGGTGAATTCGCTGCGAAAATGGCTACTTCGCCGGTTTGACTTGACGTTTGAAACGCCTTCGGTCGACACTGGCGTCCACCGTGGAGATGGTATCCTCCACACGAGACGTCCTCGCTCACCGGGGATCAAAAATCCGCCTGAGAACCTGGCGGCATTCAGGAAGAGGTACGCATGAAACAATCCGTTTTTCTTGGCACGCTGACCGTGGCGGGCCTTGCTGCCGGCATCGCCTCGGCAGCGACGCTCGACGACGTGAAGGCGCGGGGCGAGCTGAATTGCGCTGTCTCCACCGGTCTGACCGGCTTCTCCCTCCCCGATGCCAACGGCAACTGGACCGGCTTCGACGTCTCGTTCTGCCGCGCGGTTGCCGCGGCCGTGCTGGGTGACGGAAGCAAGGTCAAGTTCGTGCCCACCACCGGCCAGACCCGCTTCACCGCGCTCGCCTCGGGCGAGGTCGACCTGCTGGCCCGCAACTCCACCTGGACCTTCTCGCGCGACACCGACCTCAAGCTCGATTTCGTCGGCGTGAACTACTACGACGGCCAGGGCTTCATGGTGCGCAAGGATCTGGGCGTGACCTCGGCCAAGGAACTCGATGGCGCCACCGTCTGCATCCAGACCGGCACCACGACCGAACTGAACCTCGCCGACTGGTTCAAGGTCAACAACCTCTCCTATACCCCCGTCGCGGTCGAGACCAACGCCGAGGGCGAGCAGCAGTATGCCGCCGGCGCCTGTGATGCCTACACCACCGACGCCTCGGGCCTTGCCGCGACCCGCGCGGCCTTCGCCGATCCGGAAAATCACATCATCCTCCCCGAGATCATCTCGAAGGAGCCGCTGGGGCCGGCCACGCGCCATGGCGACAATGAATGGACCGACATCGTCCGCTGGACGCTGAACGCGCTGATCGCCGCCGAGGAATACGGCGTGACCTCGGCCAACATGGAGGAGCTTGCCGCTTCCTCGCCGAACCCGGAGATCCGCCGCCTGCTCGGCGTCGAGGGTGACCTCGGGCCGATGATCCGGCTGGACAAGGACTGGGCCAAGCGCGCGATCGCGGTGGGCGGCAACTACGGCGAGATCTTCGCCGCGACCATCGGCGAGGCGACCCCGATCGGCCTCGCGCGCGGCCTGAATGCGCAATGGACGCAGGGCGGCCTGCTCTACGCTCCGCCGTTCCGCTGACCGGACAGGGGGCGCTCCGCAAGGGGCGCCCCTTTCCGACAGAACCCGCCGCCGAAGGCAGGCGAGGCATCAACGATCGGACTGCGAGGGGCGCAACGACGCCAGCCCGCCGGGACAATCCGGCCCCGCTTTCCGGACAATGGGGAAACACCGCATGGCCAATGTCGCCGAGGTGCCGAAAGACAGCTTTCGGCTCAGCATGCTGCTATACGATACGCGGTATCGTTCGCTTACCATCCAGGTCTTCGTCTTCTTCCTGTTCATGGCCGGCGCCGCCTGGCTGGTGGACAACACCGTGCGCAACCTCGAGGCACTGGGCAAGGATTTCGACTACAGCTTCCTGTGGAACCGCGCCGGCTATGACATCAGCCAGCGGCTGGTCGAATACACCAATGACAGCACGCATGGTCGTGCGATGCTGGTCGGGCTGCTCAACACGCTTCTGATCGCGCTGCTCGGCTGCATCGCCGCCACGGTTATCGGCGTGATCGTCGGCGTTCTCAGGCTGTCGAAGAACTGGCTCGTCGGGCGGCTGATGACCGTCTATGTCGAGGTCTTCCGCAACGTCCCGCTGCTGCTGTGGATCCTGCTGATCTACGCCGTCTTCACCGAGGCGACGCCGGCGCCCAATGCCTTCCGCCCGAACCCCGAGACGGGCGTGGCGAACCAGTCGATGTTCCTCGACGCCATCGCCATCACCAACCGCTATACCGCGATGCCGAACCCGGTGTTCAGCCGCGAGCTGGGCTGGCTGGACCTCGGGCTGTTCTACGTCAATCTCGACGTGCTCGCAGTGATGGCGGCCGTGGTCATCGGCTGGTTCCTGAACCGCATGGTGAAGGCGCGCGCCACCCGTATCCAGGAAGCCACCGGCGTTCGCCCGGCGACCTGGTGGACCTCGCTCCTGCTGCTGGTGGGCCTGCCGGTCGCGGTGCTGCTGGCGCTCGGGTTCCATCTGGAATTTCCCACGCTCAAGGGCTTCAACTTCACCGGCGGGCTGAACGTGTCGAACTCGTTCATGGCGCTGTGGCTGGCGCTGTCGCTCTATACCGGCGCCTTCATCGCCGAGATCGTGCGCGCGGGCATCCTCGCCATCTCGCGCGGCCAGTCCGAGGCCGCCTTCGCGCTCGGCCTGCGCCCGGCGCGGACGATGAACCTCGTGATCCTGCCGCAGGCGCTCAGGGTCATCATCCCGCCGCTGATCTCGCAATACCTGAACCTGACCAAGAACTCCTCGCTCGCCATCGCGGTGGGCTACCTCGACCTGAGGGGCACGCTGGGCGGCATCACGCTGAACCAGACGGGGCGCGAGCTTGAGTGCGTGCTCTTGATGATGCTGATCTACCTTGCCATCAGCCTCGTCATCTCGGGCGTGATGAACGTCTACAACGCCTCCGTGAAGCTGAAGGAGCGCTGAGATGAGCGAGACCCACGCCCAGACCGTGCCCTTCGTCCGCGAGACCATGCTGCCGCCCGAGGCGCCCCCGGTTGCCGAAGCCGGCGTGATCCGCTGGCTGCGGCTGAACCTGTTCTCCGGGCCGCTGAACATCCTGCTCACCATCGTCGGGGTCTTCCTGCTCTGGTATCTGCTGCACGGGATCGTGCCGTGGCTGGCGCGCTCGGTCTGGGTGGCCGACAACCTGAGCCAGTGCCGGCAGATCATCACCGAGCGCTGGGGCGAGGGCGTTACCGGCGCATGCTGGGCGGTGATCCGCGAGCGCTGGACCCAGTTCCTGTATGGCTTCTACCCGAACCACCTCTACTGGCGCCCAACGCTGGCCTTCGTGCTGCTGTTCGTGGCGCTGGCCCCGGTGCTGTTCCTGCGCCTGCCGCGGGGGATGCTGTGGTTCAGCCTCGCCTTTCCCTTCATCGGCTTCTGGCTGCTCTGGGGCGGCTCGGTCTTCCTGCCGGTTACGGCGGCGGCCGGCTTCGCCCTCGGGTGGCTCGCCTATCGCCTGCTGTCCCGGTTCGGCAGCATCGTGGCGGTGGCGGGTGCCATCCTCGTGCCGATCCTCTGGTGGCTCTTCGTTGCGGGCGACGTGTCGCGGGACCTGACGGGCCTAGTCGGGCGGGTGGCGCCCTTCTGGCTGGAGCCCGTTCGCTCCGACAAGTTCGGCGGCTTCCTGCTCGCCGTGACCATCGGCATCTCGGGCATCACGCTGTCGCTGCCGCTGGGTATCGTGCTGGCGCTGGGCCGGCGGTCGGACATGCTGCTCGTCAAGCTGCTCTCGGTCTCGTTCATCGAGTTCATCCGCGGCGTGCCGCTGATCACGCTGCTGTTCACGGCCTCGCTGCTGCTGAACTACTTCCTGCCGCCGGGCACGACCTTCGACATCATCCTGCGCGTCATCATCATGGTGACCCTCTTCGCCGCGGCCTACATCGCCGAGGTGATCCGCGGCGGCCTTGCCGCGCTGCCCCGCGGCCAGTACGAGGCCGCCGATGCGCTCGGCCTCGACTACTGGAAGGCGCAGCGGCTGATCGTCCTGCCGCAGGCGCTGAAGATCTCGATCCCCGGCATCGTCTCGACCTTCATCGGCCTGTTCAAGGACACGACGCTGGTGGTCTTCGTGGGGCTTCTCGATCCCTTGAAGGGCATCACCGACGCCGTCCGCGCCTCGACCGACTGGAAGGGCATCTACTGGGAGCCCTACATCTTCGTCGGCCTGATCTTCTTCGCCTTCAACTTCGCCATGTCGCGCTACTCGATGTATCTCGAGCGCCGGCTGAAGACCGACCACCGATAGGAGCCCGTCCATGTCCGAGGCCATCGACCGCAAGATCGACCGCAGCCACATGCAGGTGAGCGACGAGGTCGCGATCCAGATCAGCCAGATGAACAAGTGGTACGGCAGCTTCCACGTCCTGCGCGACGTGAACATGACCGTCCACAAGGGCGAGCGGATCGTGATCTGCGGCCCCTCCGGTTCGGGGAAGTCCACGCTGATCCGCTGCATCAACCGGCTCGAGGAACACCAGTCCGGCCAGATCGTGGTGGACGGGATCGAGCTGACCTCCGACCTCAAGAACATCGACAAGGTGCGCTCCGAGGTCGGGATGGTGTTCCAGCACTTCAACCTGTTCCCGCACCTGACGATCCTGGAAAACTGCACGCTGGCGCCGATCTGGGTGCGCAAGACCCCCAAGAAGGAAGCCGAGGAGGTGGCGATGCACTTCCTCCGCAAGGTCAAGATCCCCGAGCAGGCCCACAAGTTCCCGGGCCAGCTGTCGGGCGGCCAGCAGCAGCGGGTGGCCATCGCCCGCTCGCTCTGCATGAAGCCGCGCATCATGCTCTTCGACGAGCCGACATCGGCGCTCGACCCCGAGATGATCAAGGAGGTGCTCGACACCATGATCGAGTTGGCCGAGGAGGGGATGACCATGCTCTGCGTGACGCACGAGATGGGCTTCGCGCAGGCCGTGGCGAACCGGGTCATCTTCATGGACCAGGGCCAGATCGTCGAGCAGAACGAGCCGGGCGAGTTCTTCCGCAACCCGCGCAGCGAGCGGACGAAGCTGTTCCTGAGCCAGATTCTCGGCCACTGAGGGCGACCACCCCGCGCCTGCCAAAAGAAAGGGCGTCGCTGACCCAAGCGGCGCCCTTTCGGCTTCATTGCCCGGAAATCCGGCTGTTTGTCCGGCAGCCGGGCCGCGCGCCTGCGACCGCGGGCACCCGCGCGCCGGTGGCCCCGCTTGCTATCGTTCCCTTCGGGAGGAGCGTCGCCCGATCCGTCTCCGGCGGAGGGGCGCTTTCAGAGGGACAAGTCACATGGCCAACATCACCTTCTCGTCGCCGATCATGCACGAGGACCTCACCGTCTATGCGGTTGCGGGCGATACCAAGACGATCCTGGCGGTTGCCGAGGAGCACAAGGTTCCGATCCCGTTCGAGTGCAAGGATGGCAACTGCGCCTCATGCCTGATCGAGGTGACCTACAAGGATCCCTCGATGCGCAAGGGCATCGACCTGACCGAGAAGGAGAAGGCCAAGCTGAAGGAACTGGGCAGGATCACCGCGAAGGAGATCGAGGATGCCGAAGTGCTCGACCTGCCGCCGCGCTATCGCCTCGCCTGCCAGTTCATCGCCCGCGACGAGGACGTGACCGTGGCCTTCACCGGCGCCCCCGGCGGCGCCTGAGACCGTCCCGAGAGCCGCGACGCGTTCTGCCGCTTGACAGAAGGCCGGCCGCGAGGGAATGAAATGACAACGCCCGCGCCCTTCGGGGTGCGGGTCTGCCGGGCAGAACCCGGACATGGAACAGCGCACGCGGCGATGGCGTCGACGCGAGGAGGGGGCGACCCCTCCGGTGCTTGCGGGGGGTCAGCCTCCCGTGTCCGTCCTGTACGCCGGGACTCTTTCGGGGTCCCCTTCCACGCGGACCCCTTGTGATGAGGTCCGATATGGAACGTCCCGAAAACTACCGCTGCCACAACGGCCAGAAGGCCGCGCTGCCCTTCGCCGTAGAGGAATACGAGGCGCGGCTTGCCGGCCTGCGCGACCTGATGGAGCTGCACGCGCTCGACGCCGTGGTGCTCACCTCGATGCACAACGTGGCCTATTACTCGGGCTTCCTCTACTGCTCGTTCGGACGGCCCTATGCCTGCGTGGTGACGCCCACCGACTGCGTGACCGTTTCCGCGGGCATCGACGCCGGCCAGCCGTGGCGGAGGAGCGCGGGGGACAACATCACCTACACCGACTGGCAGCGCGACAACTTCTGGCGCACGGTCGCAGGTGTCACCGGCACCGGCAAGGCCATCGGCTGCGAGGCCGATCACCTGACCATGGTGCAGGCCGAGAAGCTCAACGTCTTCCTCAAGCCCTCGCGCGGCATGGACATCGCCCCCGGCACCATGGCGCAGCGCATGCTCAAGTCGCCCGCCGAGATCGCCCTGATCCGGCAGGGCGCACAGGTGGCCGATGTCGGCGGCTACGCCATCCGCGACGCGGTGAAGGTCGGCGCGACCGAGATCGAGATCGCCATCGCCGGCCGCGACGCGATGGAGCGCGAGATCGCCAGGCGCTTCCCCGAGGCCGAGTATCGCGACACCTGGGTCTGGTTCCAGTCGGGCCTGAACACCGACGGCGCGCACAACCCGGTGACGAACCGCGCGCTTCAGCGCGGCGACATCCTCTCGCTCAACTGCTTCCCGATGATCTCGGGCTATTACACCGCGCTGGAACGCACGCTTTTCGTCGGTGAGGTGGACCCGGCCAGCCTGAAGATCTGGGAGGCCAACGTCGCCGCCCATGAATACGGCATGAGCCTCCTGAAGCCGGGCGCCTCCTGCGCCGAGATCACCGCGAAGATCAACACCCTCTTCGCCGAGCGCGACCTGCTGCAATACCGGACCTTCGGCTATGGCCACTCGTTCGGCGTGCTCTCGCACTACTACGGGCGCGAGGCGGGGCTGGAACTGCGCGAGGACATCGAGACGGTGCTGGAGCCGGGCATGGTGATCTCGATGGAGCCGATGCTGACGCTCACCGAGGGGCAGCCCGGGGCGGGCGGCTACCGCGAGCACGACATCCTGGTGATCACCGAGGACGGCAACGAGAACATCACGGGCTACCCCTACGGCCCGGGTTTCAACGTCGTCGGCTGACGGTCCTGCCGGCGGGCAACCGCCCCAGGTGATCCCCGGGCGCCACGCCCGGGGAGATTCCTCGCCTTCGGGACTTGACGCAGGGCGCCTGCCATGTCCGATCTTGTCAGGCAGCATTCCTGACGTGGGTTGACCGTGACCGGACGCATTCTCTCCCTGGCCCTCTTCGCGCTTCTTCCGTTCCTCGCCGCCTGCGCGTCCGCTCCCGCGCCGATGCCGCCACAGGATCATCCGCTCTATCCCGGCATCCAGGATGGCGAGTTCTTCATCCAGCCGGTGCCGACGCGCTACCTCACGCCTGATACGGTGCGGCAGGAAGTGCCCTACGCCGGCTCCGAGAAGCCCGGGACCATCGTGGTCGACAGCTATGCGCGGCGGCTCTACTTCGTGACCGAGGAGGGCAAGGCGATGCGCTACGCCATTGCCGTGGGCCGTCAGGGCCTTGCGTTCCGCGGAAATGCCAAGGTCGGGCGCAAGCGCGAGTGGCCGTCGTGGCAGCCGACGCTGAACATGCTGCGGACCCAGCCCGAGATGTATCGTCCCTATGCCGCCGGCCTGCCCGGAGGGCTCGAGAATCCGCTTGGCGCGCGCGCGCTCTATCTCTACCGCGGCGGTCGGGACACCATGTTCCGCATCCATGGCACGGTGCAGAACTCGTCGATCGGGCACGCCACTTCGGCCGGCTGCATCCGCCTGTTCAATCAGGACGCCATCGACCTCTACAACCGGACGAACATCGGCACGCCGGTCAAGGTGCGCTCCGAATCGGAGTCGCTGGCGCTGGAGGGGCCGTTCCACGACGACGAATACGGTCGCGCCACCCCCGGCACTGCGGAGGCGCTGACCGCCGAGGAGGAGATCCTGCTGTCCGGTGTCCCGGCCACCGCCCGCTGAGACGCCGCCGAAGGCCGCGTTCCGACTCCCCGGCCGGGTCTGTTCCGGAACGCGCCGCGGCTTCCGCGCTGCACCGGCAGAGGTCGGAGCCCCGCCGGGTCGCATCGTCGGCCCGCCGGGCGATCAGGTCGGCCGGCGCCTGCCCGTCAGGCCGGCTGCGTCGCGAAGCGGGGCGGCAGGTGCGGGGCCCTCCGGCCTCAGAGCCGGATGACATAGTCCTTCAGCGTGGTCTCCAGCACCTCCCACGTGCCTTCGAACCCGGGCCGGATGATCCAGCTGTCACCGGCTTCCAGCACGACCCGGCTGCCGTCCCCGGCCGTCAGGACCGAGCGGCCCTCGAGGATGCGGACATATTCCCATTCGGCATAGCTCACGCGCCACTTGCCGGGCGTGGACTGCCAGAGACCGCACCAGAGGCCGTCGCGCTCCTCGACGTTCCAGGTGGTGTGGACCGGATCGCCCGCGATCACCCGGTCGGAATCGGGCCGCTCCACCTCGGGGGTGATGCCGTCGCGGGTCAGTCTGGCGATGAGGGTCATGGCTGTCTCCTGTCGGGTCGCCGCCAGCATCGCCGGCCGCGGGCCGGGGTCAAGGGTCCGAAGACGCCTGCCACGCTGCCCCGACCCTTGCGCGCATCGCGGTCCGCGCCGCGGGGCGCGGGAAGGATCTGCTGGCCCTTCCGGCACTTGGCCATTATATCCGGAGCCGACGGTTCCTCTGGGGGGAGAGAATAGCGATGAGCGCGAGCAGCCCCGTCCGCCCGGTGATGGCGGCCGACATCCTGGCACGGAAGGGAGGCGAGCCGATCGTCTGCCTCACGGCCTACACGACGCCGATGGCGCGGCTGGTGGATGCGCATTGCGACATCACGCTGGTGGGCGACAGCCTCGGCATGGTGGTGCACGGCCTGCCCTCGACGCTGGGCGTGACGATGGAGATGATGATCCTGCACGGCCAGGCCGTCGCCCGCGGGATCTCGCGCTCCATGCTGGTGATCGACATGCCCTTCGGCAGCTACGAGGAAGGCCCGGCGCAAGCCTTCGCCAGCGCCCGCCGCCTGATGGCCGAGACCGGCTGCACCGCCGTGAAGCTGGAGGGCGGGCGGCACATGGCCGAGACGATCCGCTTCCTCGTCGAGCGTGGCATCCCGGTCATGGCGCATGTCGGCCTGACGCCGCAGGCGGTCAACTCGCTGGGCGGCTACAAGGTGCAGGGCCGCGGCGCGGACGCCGAGCGCGTCATGGCGGATGCGCAGGCGGTGGCCGAGGCGGGCGCCTTCTCGGTGGTGCTCGAGAAGGTGCCGGACGGGCTCTCCCGCCGGATCACCGAGGCGCTCGCGATCCCCACCATCGGCATCGGCGCCTCGGCCGGCTGCGACGGACAGGTTCTGGTGCTGGACGACATGCTGGGTCTCTTTACCGAGTTCCGGCCGAAGTTCGTGAAACGCTACGGTGATCTGGGGAAGGCCGCCGACGAGGCCATCGCCGCCTATGCCGCCGAGGTCCGTGCCCGGCGCTTCCCCGGCCCCGAGCATGTCTTTCCCGACGAATTGCCGAAGGGGGACGGCCGGTGATGCCGCAGGTGCTGCGGACGGTGGCCGAGGTGCGCGCCCGCGTCTCGGGCTGGAAATGGGCGGGCGAAAGCGTCGGCGTGGTGCCGACCATGGGCGCGTTGCATGAAGGCCACCTGAGCCTTGCCCGCAGCGCGCGCGCCGCCTGCGACCGGGTGGTCGTGACGATCTTCGTCAACCCGAAGCAGTTCAACAGCGCCGCCGATCTGGAGAAATATCCCCGCACCGAGGAGCGCGACGCGGCTCTGCTCGCAGCCGTCGGCGTCGATGCGATCTTTGCCCCCGCGCCCGAGGAGGTCTATCCGCCGGGCTTCGCCACCTCGGTCTCGGTCGCCGGCGTCAGCGAACCGCTGGAGGGTGCGCATCGGCCCGGCCATTTCGATGGCGTGGCGACGGTCGTGGCAAAGCTCTTCGGCATGACGATGGCCGACCGCGCCTTCTTCGGCGAGAAGGACTGGCAGCAGCTGATGGTGGTCCGGCGGCTGGTGGCCGATCTGAACATCCCCGTAGAGATCATCGGCTGCCCCACGGTGCGCGAGGCGGACGGCCTTGCCATGTCCTCGCGCAACGTCCGCCTGTCCGAAAAGGGCCGCGCCTTGGCCCCGGCGCTGCATCGCGCCATGCAGGAGGCGGCCCAGGCGATGCGCGCCGGCACCGCGGCTCCGCAGGCGCTGGACGCGGCACGCGCCGCTGTCCTGACGGCAGGATACGAGGCGGTGGATTATCTGGAGCTGCGCTCGGCCGACCTGCTGCAGCCGATGGAGCGGCTGAACGGCGACGGCCGGCTGCTCGCGGCAGCCACGCTGGAAGGCGTGCGGCTGATCGACAACATTCCAGTGTAGCCCGCAGTCCCGCGATCCCGATTCAGCCGCGGGCCTGCCCTTGCCCCAGCAGATCGGCGAGGGTCAACGCCATGACCTTCGCGCTGTCCAGCATGTCCTGGATGCCGATCCACTCGTCGGGCTGGTGCGCCAGACGCAGCAGGCCCGGACCATAGGCGATGCAGTTCTTCAGCTTGCCGATCCGGTCGATGTGCTTCTGGTCATAGGTGCCGGGCGAGACGACGAATTCAGCCTGTCGCGCCAGCACCCGCTCGATCGCTGCGGCGGTCGAGCGCACCACCGGCGCCTCGCGATCGGTCATCGTCGGGTGCACCTCGAACAGGTCGCGGATCTCGAAGGCGAAGCCGGGGCGGGTCTCGGCAAGGCGCTCCGCGAGCCCGCGCAACTCGGCCTTCACCGCGCCGAGGTCTTCCTCGATCATCACCCGGCGGTCGATCACGATCCGGCAGCGGTCGGCGACGCAGGGCGCGGGCAAGCCGGTGTAGCCCGGCTCGGGCTCCGGCTCGCCGCCGTGGATCGAGTTGATGTTGAGCGTCGGCTGGCGCGCGCCCTCGGGCGTGACCGGCATTTCCGTGAGGCGGGTGGCGAGGATCGGATAAAGCCGGTCCTCGATCTCGGCCAGCAGCGCGCCCATGTGGCGGATGGCGCTGTCACCGAGGAAGGGCATCGAGCCATGCGCGATCCGGCCCTTCGTCTCGATCTCGGCCCACCAGACGCCACGATGGCCGAGGCAGATGCGGTCCTTGTGCAAGGGCTCGGGGATCAGGACGTGCTGGACATGGGCGAAGCGGCCGTGCTCGGCCAGCCACGCCACGCCGCCGAAGCCACCCGACTCCTCGTCCGCCGTGGCGGAAATCTCGATCGAGCCGGCGAAGTCGGGGCAGGCGGCAAGGAACGCCTCGGCCGCGATCACCGAGGCCGCAAGGCCGCCCTTCATGTCGCAGGACCCACGGCCGTAAAGCCGGTCGCCCTCGACCTCGCCGCCGAACGGATCGCGGGTCCAGCCGTGGCCCACCTCGACCACGTCGTGATGCGAGTTGAAATGCACGCAGTCGCCGGGCCGGGCGCCCTCCCGCCGTGCTATCAGGTTCCAGCGCGGATGGGCCTCCGAATCGCCCGGTGCGCCGACGGCCCGGATCAACTCCACCTCGAACCCGGGCGCGAGGCGTGCCGCCAGGATCTCGCAGATCTCGCGGTAGTTCCGCCCCGGCGGGTTCAGCGTCGGGATGCGCACGAGATCCCGCGCGAGCGCCACCAGCGCCTCGCGACGGCCTTCGACTTCCGCGATCAGGCGAGCATCCTCCATTGCTGGGAGCTTGGCAGGACCGCCGCCCGTTGGCAACGGCGCGTCCTTCTGCCCGCTACCGCGACCATGCGCCCTGCGCTAGAACGGCGCAGCGACCCCTCGCACCACGGAGGATGGCATGATCCTGGGTTTCCTTCGCCTCGCCCTTCTGGGTCTCGTGGTGCAGACGGTGATCTTCCTGCTGCTTTCGGTCTACATCAACTCGCTGCATCGCGAGAAGCTCGAGAAGGAATACGACGCGGGGGATGGTTCGGGCGAGCGCGAGGACTATATCGAGACAGGCATGATGGACTTTCGCCGCAGCCTGCGGGCCAGGCTGGTGCTTTTCGTCTACATCGTGCCGCAGGTTTTGTTCGTGGTCCTGTTCTGGATCCACAATTTCTCGTGAGGTTGTCATGCGTTACGCAAAGTGGACGGCTCTGGCGCTGGTGGCGCTGCTGATCGCGGCCTTCCTGCACTACACCCTGCCTCAGCACGACATCGTGCGCATCGTCGGCACCAACACCCAGCGCATGGATCTGGGTGAGAACAGCTTCTTCTTCGCCGCGCCCGATGCGGGCACCAACGTGGCCAACGCCGGCAGCCGCGACGTGAAGTTCATCCAGGCGGTGTTTCCCAACGGCAAGACGATGGTCTACCGCAACGAGGATACCGGCTGGGGCTGGCCGCCCTACTTCAAGGTCAACAGCTTCGACGTTCAGGCCAAGGCCACCGACCTGACCTCGACCAGCGGCACCCCGCAATGGGTCTCGATCACCCATTACGGCTGGCGGAACCAGTTGTTCACGATCTTTCCGAACGCGTTGAACCTGAAGCCGGTCGCGGGGCCGGACACGACGATCATTCCGTGGTTCAACATCCTGTTCTTCCTGACCCTCGGACTGATCGCCTTCATGATCTACAAGATGTGGATGCAGTTCCGCGAGCGCACGATCGATCCGGCGCTGGAGGATATCGAGGATGCCTGGGACTCCCAGACCCAGCGGGCGCGCAAGCAGGCAAGGACCAGCGCGGGGCGTTTCCGCGCCTGGCTGAACTCGCTGCGCAACTGAGGCGCGCCGGATGACAGGCGGGGCGCCGGGGATGCCCCGGCGCCTTTCGTTTCAGGCCCGGAGCGTGCCGCCCGTGGCCTTCGAGACCTTATCCACGATCTTCGCAGACACCGCCTCGATGTCCTTTTCGGTCAGCGTCTTGTCGACAGGCTGGAGGCGGACGGTGATGGCGAGCGACTTCTTGCCCGCGCCCATCTGCGCCTCGGCCTTCTCGCCGGCGAACTGGTCGAAGACGCGCACGCTTTCGATCAGGGTCTTGTCGGCCCCTTGCGCTGCGTTCACCAGCGCCAGCGCCTCGACGCCCTGATCCACCACGAAGGCGAAGTCGCGCTCGACCGCCTGCAGGTCCGAAAGCTTCAGCGCCGGCCGGGTCGGGGTCTTGACCTTCGGCAGCGGCACGTTGGCAATGAGCAGGGTGAAGGCGACCGCCGGCCCCTTCACGTCCATCTCGCGCAGGACCTTCGGATGCAGCTCGCCGAAGGTGGCCAGCACGTTCGGACCGAGGCCGATCACGCCCGACCGCCCCGGGTGCCACCACGAGGCGACCTTGCGGGTGATCTGCATCTTCGCGGGAGCGCCAACCGCCGCCAGAACCGCCTCGGCATCCGCCTTGGCGTCATAGACATCCACCGGCCGGCGCGAGCCGAAGGGATCGCGCGGGGCCGAAGCGCCGACCAGAAGGCCGGTCGCCTGCAGATGCTGCTCGCCCGGCTCGCCGCCGTGGAAGGCGGGGCCGATCTCGCACAGCGCCACGTCCATGAAGCCGCGCGCCTGATTGCGCGCTGCGGCCCGCAGCAGGCCCGGCAGCAGGTCGGGGCGCAGGTGGGTCATCTCGGACGAGATCGGGTTCTCGACCCGCACCGCCTCGGACCCGCCGCCGAAGAGCGCGGCCGCGCCCTCGTCGATGAAGCTGTAGGTCACGCATTCGTTGTAGCCGAGCGCCGCCAGCGTCCGCCGCGCCGCCTGCTCGCGCACCTGAAGCGGCGTGAGGATCGGCTTCGGCACGCCGGCCTGCGCGCGGGGAAGAGGCTTGCCTTCCAGTTTCGTCAGCGAGGCGACGCGGGCGATCTCTTCGACCAGATCGGCCTCGCCCTGCACGTCGGGGCGCCACGAGGGGGGCGAGGCCATGTCGCCCTGAAGCGTGAAGCCAAGCGCCTCCAGCGTCGCGCGCTGCTCGGCCTCGGGGATCTCCATGCCGACGAGGCTGACCACCCGCTTCGCGTCGAAGCGATAGGCGCGCGAGGTATCCGGCACCGCGCCGTCCATCACCACCTCGGACGGCTCGCCGCCGCAGAGGTCGAGGATCATCCGCGTCGCAAGTTCCAGCCCCGGCAGCGCGAAGGCCGGATCGACGCCGCGCTCGAACCGGTAGCGGGCATCCGAGGTGATCTTCAGCACCCGGCCGGTCGCGGCAATGGTGATCGGGTCCCAGAGAGCGGATTCAAGGAAGACGTCGGTGGTCGTCTCGGTGCAGCCCGAAAGCTCGCCGCCCATGATCCCCGCCAGCGACTCGGGCTGCTCGTCGTCGGAGATGAGCATCTGCCCGGCGCGCAGCGTGTAGGTCTTGCCGTCGAGCGCCAGCAGTTCCTCGCCCCCTTGGGCGGCGTGGATGCGCAGGTCGCCCTTGACCTTCGCCACGTCGAAGACGTGGAGCGGACGGTTCAGCCCGATGGTGAAGTAGTTGGTGATGTCCACTAGCGCCGAGATCGGCCGCAGGCCGATCGCCTTCAGCCGGTCCTGCAGCCACTCGGGCGAGGGGCCGTTCTTCACGCCGCGGATGGTGCGCCCGGCAAAAAGCGGGCAGCCCTTGGCCTTCAGCTCCTCGCTGATCGTGACGCCGACGGGCGAGGGGAAGCGGCCCGGGACGGGCTCCACCACGAGCGGCTTCAGCCGGCCCAGCCCACGCGCAGCCAGATCGCGCGCGAGGCCGCGGACGCCGAGGCCATCGGGCCGGTTCGGCGTGATCTTCACCTCGATCACCGGATCGTTCAGCCCGCGATAGTCGATGAAGCGGACGCCCAGCGGCGCATCCGCCGGCAGGTCGATGATGCCGTCATGGTCGTCCGAGAGCATCAGTTCACGCTCGGAGCACAGCATCCCGTTCGACTCGACGCCGCGGATGACGCCCGGCTTCAGGTCGACGCCGGTGCCGGGCACATGTGTGCCGACCGGGGCGAAGACGCCGATCAGGCCGGTTCGCGCGTTCGGCGCGCCGCAGACCACCTGCACCTCCTGCGAGGGCGCCTCCGGCCCGTTCGGCCAGGTCTCGACCCGGCAGAGCCGCAGGCGGTCGGCGTTCGGATGCGGCTGGGCCTCGATCACGCGGCAGATGCGGAAGGCGCCGAGCGTCTTCGCGGGGTCCTCGATGCCCTCGACCTCGTGCCCGAGATCGGTCAGCGCGGTCGCGATCTCGTCGACAGGGGCCTCGGTCTCGAGGTGATCCTTCAGCCAGGACAGGGTGAATTTCATCGGCGCGCCCCTCGGAATTGGTTGCGGATGGGCCTTAGCGCAATCGGGCGGCAAGGGGAAGGCCGGGGTTTCCCCGCGGGAAACGTGCTGTTCCGCCGCCGCGGATCCGGCGTCAACCTTTTGTCCACAAGATCGCTTTAGCTGACGGACATGGAAGACTGGATGCACCCTCCGCCCGACCGCCCGCGCAGCAATGTGCCCCGCATGTGCGTTCTCATGGCGCTCATGGCGCTGGTCTGGCTGAACTGTCCGGAGGGAGATGGAGAGCCGCCGCCAGCCGAGGTGCCGGCGCGGTAGCGGGCTGCCCGGCACGTGCCGGACAGCCCGTTGGATCAGAGATGGAAGGCCGGCAGCTTCGGAAGCGTCAGTTCCGGCAGGCTGAACCGGGGCATCGTCAGCTCCGGCAGGTTGGCCGAGACGGCCGCCCAGTCGATGTAGGTCGAGAGATAGCCCGCCGTCAGCAGCAGAAGCACCGCGAGCAGCGAGCGGAAGCCGAAGGCCGAGAAGCGGAAGGCGAGTTCCTTGTTGAACAGGTCCTCGATCAGCTGGTCCTGCAGCCGGCGCGCGGCGGTGGCGTCATCGACCGAGTTGGTCAGCACCTTCTGCGCGGCCACCTGATCGACCTGCGCGACGCCGAGCGCAAGGCGCAGCACGAAGGGGATGCAGCAGACCGCGATGGCGATCAGCAGGAGCCGCCCGACCTGCCAGCTCGGCAGTGTGAAGGCGAGCGTGAGGACCGCGCCCAGCACCACGGCCCAGAGTGCGACCAGCGTCGCGCTGCGGATCTCGACCTTGCGGAGGAAGGCCTGCAGCACCTCCTGCGCCTCGGGGCTGCGATCGGTGATGTTGCCGGGCGATGTCGCCTGAAGCTGCGCATAGAGCTGGAAGCGCTTGCGCCACATCGGGAAGCGTGCGGAGCGGGGGTATTCGGGATAACGGAACTGGCGGCGCAGTTCGAGATAGTAGACCGCGGCGAAGTACCAGACGACGAGCGTCGCCGCGATGACGTTCTGGATGGTTACGATGTGTTGGACGGTGTACATGACCGGACCCTTTACCAAGATCCGGTCAGGGTATCAGCGCGACAGCCCACCTGCCAGATCGGGCATGTCCAGAGCGGCAAAGCCATAGTGACGCAGCCAGCGCAGGTCGCTTTCGAAGAAGGCCCGCAGATCGGGGATGCCGTATTTCAGCATGGCGATGCGGTCGATCCCCATGCCGAAGGCAAATCCCTGCCATTCGTCGGGGTTCACCCCCGCCGCCGCCAGCACCTTCGGATGCACCATGCCGCTGCCGAGGATCTCCAGCCAGCCGTCGCCCTCGCCGATCTTCAGCTGTCCGCCCTCCCACGAGCAGCGGATGTCCACCTCGGCCGAGGGCTCGGTGAAGGGGAAGTGCGAGGCGCGGAAGCGCAGCTCGACCGAGGGCACCTCGAAGAAGGCGCGGCAGAATTCTTCCAACACCCACTTGAGGTTGGCCATCGAGATGTCGCGGTCGATCGCAAGCCCCTCGACCTGATGGAACATCGGCGTGTGGGTCTGGTCCATGTCCATGCGATAGACGCGGCCCGGGGCGATCACCCGGATGGGAGCGCCCTGCGCCTGCATGGCGCGGATCTGCACCGGCGAGGTATGGGTGCGCAGCACATGCGGCGGGCGGGCATCGCCCTCGGCCCGCGCCATGAAGAAGGTGTCATGCTCCTGCCGGGCGGGATGCTCGGGCGGGATGTTCAGCGCGTCGAAGTTGAACCAGTCGCTTTCGACCTGAGGGCCTTCCGCCACGGCAAAGCCCATGTCGGCGAAGATCGCGGTCAGTTCGGCCATCACCTGCGACACGGGATGGATCGTGCCCATCCGGCGCGGGCGGCCCGGCAGCGTCACGTCGAGCCATTCGGTCTTCAGTCGCGCATCCAGCGCCGCATCGGCCAGCCCGGCCTTGCGGGCGCGCAGGCTCGCGTCGATCTCGTCGCGCAGGCGGTTGAGGGCGGCGCCGACCGTGCTGCGCTCTTCCGGCGTCATCTGGCCCAGCTCGCGCATCTTCAGGCTGATCTCGCCCTTCTTGCCCAGCGCGGCAAGGCGGACCTCCTCGAGCGCAGCCTCGTCGGAGGCGGCGGCGATGGCCTCGATGTATTTGCCTCTGAGCGTGTCGAGCGCGGTCATGGTCAGTCTCCGGTGCGGGTGACGGGGTGCTACCCAGAGAGGGGCGGTTTGTCCAGAGCGGGGCGGGGACAACCCCCGGACATGGAAAAGCCCCGCGCGAGCGGCGGGGCTTCCCGAAAGCGGAAATGGGCGGCCTCAGGCCAGCGCGGCCTTTGCCTGCGCGGCGATGGCGTTGAACGCCTCCGGCTCGTGCACGGCGAGATCGGCGAGAACCTTGCGGTCCACCTCGATCCCGGCTTTCGCCAGACCGTTGATGAAGCGCGAATAGGTCATCTCGAGGTCGAACAGGCGGACGGCGGCGTTGATCCGCTGGATCCACAGCGCGCGGAAGTTGCGCTTGCGGGCCTTGCGGTCGCGGGTCGCATACTGGTTCGCCTTGTCGACGGCCTGCGTCGCGGTGCGGAAGTTGGTGGAGCGGGCGGCATAGTAGCCCTTCGCCTGCTTGATGACCTTGCGGTGACGGGCGTGGGTGACCTTGCCGGACTTGACGCGGGACATGTGAAGCTCTCCTTACCGGTCGTAGGGCATGTATTTCTTGACGATCTTCGCGTCCGAGTCGCACAGGACCATCGTCCCGGTCACGTCGCGGATGAATTTCGTCGAGCGCTTGATCATGCCGTGGCGCTTGCCGGCCGGGCCGGCCTTCACCTTGCCGGTGGCGGTGAAGCTGAAGCGCTTCTTCGCCGCGGACTTGGTCTTCATCTTGGGCATTTCCATCTCCTCTTGCGAGCGGTTCTGGCACGACTCGGCATGCCACTTCGGCCGGCCGTGCGGGTGAGTGGCGCCCTATAGGCGGGGGAGGGCCGCGGTGCAAGCGGATTCAGTTCAGGAACCGGCCGATCACGTTCGAGAACACCTGCGGGATGTCGGCCAGTTCATAGCCGCCCGGGCGGGCCTGCAGCGCTACGGCGACAGCCGTCCCAGCCAGCAGCAGGCCCACGGCGCCCGCGCGCGGCGGGCGGCCGTCGTTCAGCGCCGACAGCGTCGAGGGGATGGCGACTGCGCCGAGGACGAGGCCCGTGACGAGAAGGAGTTCGCTGTCCAAAGCCGTCTCCCCGCTTTCTGCCAAGGGCCTGCCCGGGCGCAGGTTATTCGGGATCGACGCTGTAAATCAATCGTTCGTCGCAGGGGGCCACGCGAAGGATGTTGGTCGTGCCCCTGACGTTGAAGGGAACGCCCGCCACCACGGCGATCTGCTCATGCTCCTGAGCGAAGCCGTCGGCCAGCGCCGCCCGCGCCGCGCAGATCACCGCGCCCTTGAAGCGTTCCTGCGGCTCGGTCACCACGCAATGTGTGCCCCAGGTCAGCGCGAGCCGCCGCGCGGTCTCGATCAGCGGGGTCAGCGCTAGGATCGGCACCCGCGGACGTTCGCGCGCGACCAGCGAGACGGTCTTGCCAGTCTGGGTGAAGCAGCAGATGGCCTTGATCGGCGTGGTCTCGGCGATCTCGCGCGCGGCGGCCACGATGGCATCGGCCACGCTGGCCCGCTTGGCGGTGCGGCTCGCCTCGATGATGTCGCGATAGACGGGATCGTTCTCGACCGAGATGGCGGTGTTGTTCATCGTCATCACCGCCTCGATCGGATACGAGCCGGCGGCGGATTCGGCCGAGAGCATCACCGCATCGGCGCCCTCGTAGATCGCCGTCGCCACGTCCGAAACCTCGGCGCGCGTGGGCATCGGCGAATCGATCATCGACTCGAGCATCTGGGTCGCCACGATCACCGGCTTGGCCGCCGCCCGCGCCCCGCGCACAAGGCGCTTCTGGATCGGCGGCACCGCCTGCACGGGCAGCTCGACCCCAAGGTCGCCGCGCGCGACCATGATGCCGTCGGACACCGCAAGGATGGCCTCGAAGGCATTCACCGCCGCGGGCTTCTCGATCTTCGACAGGATGGCCGCCCGGCCGCGGGCAAGGCTGCGCGCCTCCTCGACGTCCTCGGGGCGCTGCACGAACGAGAGCGCCAGCCAGTCCACGCCCAGTTCGCAGGCGAATTCCAGGTCGCGCCGGTCCTTCTCGGACAGCGCGGCGAGCGGCAGCAGCACGTCGGGCACGTTCACGCCCTTGCGGTTCGAGATCGTCCCGCCCACCGTCACGATGCAGTCGGCATGATCGGGGCTGCAGTCCTTGACCTGCAGGCGGATCTTGCCGTCATTGACCAGAAGCGTGGCGCCGGGTTCCAAGGCCGCGAAGATCTCGGGATGCGGCAGGTTCACCCGCTGCGCCGTTCCGGGCGTCGGATCGAGGTCCAGCCGGAACATCGACCGGTCCTCCAGTTCCTCGGAGCCGTTGGCGAAGACGCCGACGCGCAGCTTCGGCCCCTGCAGGTCGGCAAGGATGCCGATGGGCGTGCCGGTCTCGGCCTCGATCTGGCGAATGATGGCGTGCCGCGCGCGGATGTCGTCATGCGAACCGTGGCTCATGTTGAGCCGGAACACGTCGGCGCCTGCCTCGAAAAGCGCGCGGATGGTGGCGTGGTCGTTGGAGGCCGGGCCCAGGGTGGCCACGATCTTTACATTGCGAAGGCGTCTCATGCTGCCTCGTTTCCTCAAAGTTCCATCGATGTCGTGGTGGGCCGTCATCTCTATGGCCCAAAGCCCGGGGCGCGGCAACTGGCGCTTTTTCCTGTTGCGGCTTAAACGGTGGGTCTGACAGCCTCGTGACAGGGAGACCCGGATGAGCGCCTTCGAGATCGTCGGAGCGGACCGCCCGTCGCGCTGGCTGGTGACCTGCGATCATGCCTCGAACCGGGTGCCGCCCGAGGTCGCCGGCGGCGACCTGGGCCTGCCGCCCGAGGAGATGGGGCGCCACATCGCCTATGACGTCGGTGCCGCGGGCGTGGCGCGCGAGCTGGCTGCGCGGCTCGACGGTCCTTGCGTGCTTTCCACCTTCTCGCGGCTGGTGATCGACCCGAACCGGGGCGAGATGGACCCGACGCTGGTGATGCGGCTCTATGACGGCACGATCATCCCCGCGAACCGCCATGTCGATGCGGCCGAGGTTGAACGGCGGCTCGACCTGCTGCACCGGCCCTACCATGCCGCGCTGGCGCGTCTGGCGGCGCGGCGGGCGGATACGGTGATCGTGGCGATCCATTCCTTCACGCCGCGGCTGCAGGGCCGTGGCCCGCGGCCCTGGCATGTAGGCGTGCTGCATTCGCATCTCGACAGCGCCTTCAGCCTTGCGCTGATCGCGCGGCTGCGGGAGGAGCCCGACCTCTGCGTGGGGGACAACGAGCCCTATCTCGGCCACCTGCCAGGCGACTCGATCGACCGTCACGCCCTGCAGCGCGGGCGGCTGAACACGCTGATCGAGCTGCGCCATGACCTGATCCGCGAGGAGGCGGAGCAGGTCGCCTGGGCCGCGCGGCTGGCGCCGATCCTGCAGGAGGTTCTGGCCGGCTTCCCGGAATGACAGGGGGCGGCCGAAGCCGCCCCGGGTCGCGCCGATGCCGGTCAGTCAGACGGCTGCCTTGAGGCTTTCGTCCAGATAGATCTCGCGCAGGCGGGCGGCGACCGAACCCGGCTTGCCGGTGCCGACCGGCTTGCCGTCGATCTCGACCACCGGCATCACGAAGGCCGAGGCGGAGGTGAAGAAGGCCTCGTCCGCCGCCTGCGCCTCGTCGATGGTGAAGGGGCGTTCCTCAACCTCCATCTGCGCCTCGCGGGCGAAGCGCAGGACGGCGGCGCGGGTGATGCCGTGCAGGATGTCGTTGCCGAGGTGGCGGGTGATGATCTTGCCACCCTTCACGATATAGACGTTGTTCGAGGTGCCCTCGGTCACCATGCCGTCCTCGACGAACCAGGCGTCATCGACATGGGCCTTCTTGGCCGCCATCTTGGCCATCGACGGGTAGAGGAGTTGCACCGTCTTGATGTCGCGCCGGCCCCAGCGGATGTCGGGGATCGAGATGACCTTGATGCCGACCTTCGCCACCGGGTTTGCGGCAAGGCCGGGCTTCGACTGCGTGAAGAGCACCACGGTCGGCTTCGTGTCCGCCGGCGGGAAGGCAAAGTCGCGGTCGCCCGGATTGCCGCGGGTGATCTGGAGATAGACCATCCCCTCGTCGATCGCGTTCTTCGCCACCAGTTCGCGGTGGATCGCCAGCAGCTCGTCCGCGCTCATAGGCATCGCCATGTCCAGCTCGCCCAGCGACCGCGCGAGGCGCTCGGCGTGGCCCGCGAAGTCGATCAGCTTGCCCGCGAGGACCGAGGTCACCTCGTAGACGCCATCGGCCATGAGAAAGCCCCGGTCGAAGATCGAGACCTTGGCCTCTTCCTCGGGAAGATACTCCCCGTTCACATAGACGATGCGGCTCATGCTTAACCCCAGAGTTCGGCGGATGGCGGGTGAATGCCGGCCTCGTCGAAGACCAGCGGATGCTCGCGGTCTTCGGCCAGAAGCAGCGGCCCGTCAAGGTCGACATAAGCCGCACCCTGCGCCACCAGCACGGCCGGCGCCATGGCAAGCGACGATCCGACCATGCAGCCGACCATCAGGCCATAGCCCTCGGCCAGGGCTGCATCCTTCAGCGCCAGCGCCTCGGTCAGGCCGCCGGTCTTGTCGAGCTTGATGTTCACGACATCGTATTTGCCCTTCAGCCCGGCCAGCGAGTGCCGGTCGTGGCAGGATTCGTCGGCGCAGACCGGCAGGGGGCGGGCAATCTCGGCCAGAAGGTCGTCCTGACCGGCCGGCAGCGGCTGCTCGACCAGCGCCACGCCCAGACGGATCAGATGCGGCGCCAGATCGACATAGACCTCGGCGGTCCACCCTTCGTTGGCATCGACGATGATCCGGGTCGAGGGCGCGCCCGCCCGCACCGCCTCGAGCCGGGGCATGTCGTCGGGCGTGCCGAGCTTGATCTTCAGCAGCGGGCGATGCGCGTTCCGCGCCGCCGCGGCGCGCATGTTGTCGGGCGTATCCAGCGACAGGGTGAAGGCCGTGACCTGCGGCACCGGTGCGGGCAGGCCCAGCAGCTGCCAGACCCGCTTGCCGCTGTCCCTGGCTTCGAGATCCCACAGCGCGCAATCCACCGCGTTGCGGGCCGCCCCCGCGGGCAACAGGCCTTGCAGGTCGGCGCGGGTGAGGTTCTCGGGCAGGGTCGCGATCTGGTCGGCCACGCTCTCCAGCGTCTCGCCATAACGGGCATAGGGGACGCATTCGCCGCGGCCCGTCACGCCGCCGCGGGTGACATGGATGGTCAGCACCCGGGCCTCGGTGCGCGAGCCGCGCGAGATTGTGAAGACCTCGGCGAGGCGGAAGCTCTCGGGGGTGACGGTGATCATGGGGCTCCTCCGGCCGATGCGTCGTTCGCGGGGCATGGCCCGCTGCCGCCCCGGCCGCGCCGCGATGCGGTCGGCGCCGCCGGGCAGCGGGCGGAGGCTACACCGCCATCAGCGCATCCACCAGCCGGCCGGCGCCGTGGCGGAACGGATCGACGGTCGGCAGGCCGGTGCGGGCCTCGATCTCGGTGCAGCAGGCCAGTGCCTCGGCATCCGACAGGGCCGCCGTGTTGATCGCGCAGCCCACCGCCACACAGGCCGGATTGGCTACCCGTGCCATGGCCAGCGCGGCATCGCGGACCTGCTCGATCGTGGGCAGCTTGTAGTCGGGCAGGCCGCGCATGTGGGCGCGCGTCGGCTCGTGGCAGATGATCAGCGCGTCGGGCTGCCCGCCATGGATCAGCGCGAGCGTCACGCCCGAATAGCTGACGTGGAACAGCGAGCCCTGGCCCTCGATCAAGTCCCAGTGGTCGGGATCGTTGTCGGGCGTCAGCCACTCGATCGAGCCGGCCATGAAATCCGCGACCACCGCATCCAGCGGCACCCCGTCGCCGGTGATCAGGATGCCGGTCTGCCCCGTCGCGCGGAAGGTGGCATTCAGCCCGCGTGCCCGCATCTCCTTGTCCACGCACAGCGCGGTATACATCTTGCCGATCGAGCAGTCGGTGCCCACGGCCAGCATCCGCTTGCCGCGGCGCTTGCGGCCGTTGGCGATGGGATAGTCCACCTCGGGCACCCGCACGTCATGCAGCTGCCGCCCGGTCGCCCGCGCCACCGCCGCAAGATCCTCCTCGTCGCGCAGCAGGTTGTGCAGGCCCGAGGCGAGGTCAAAGCCTTCTTCCAGCGCCGCCACCAGCACCTTCTTCCACGCGGGCGAGATCACCCCGCCGCGGTTCGCCACGCCGATCACCAGCGTCCTGCAGCCCGCGGCCTTCGCCTCGGCCAGCGTCATGTCGGGCAGGCCGAGATCGGCCTTGCAGCCCTCCATCCGGAACTGCCCCAGCGCGAACTCGGGGCGCCAGTCCTTGATCCCCTGCGCGACCTTTGCCGCCAGCGCGTCCGGCGCATCGCCGAGAAAGAGCAGGTAGGGGGTCTGGATCATCGAAGGCATCCTTGCGTCTGGGTCGGCGCGATGATGCGCGACGAGCGGCGGAATTGCATCGCATTCTCTGCGTCTGGTGCCGAGATTGACGCAATGTTCTTCGGCGCCGAGCTGCAGGTGACGAATTTTCTTTCCAGATGCCATGGCCTTGCGCAAGCTCTGCCTCTTGCTGCGGCTGCATTCTGCGAATGCGAAAGGCGCTTGCGCGCCACTGCGCAATAATATAACCAAATGCCACAAGATGAAGAAACTTCCTTGCCGAGAGAACGCATGAGCTTCCGCATCCAGCCTACGCCGCCCGCCCGTCCCAACCGCTGCCAGTTGTTCGGGCCCGGCTCGCGGCCTGCTCTGTTCGAGAAGATGGCGGCCTCGGCGGCGGATGTCATCAACCTCGACCTCGAGGATTCGGTGGCGCCCGACGACAAGCCGCAGGCGCGCGCCAACATCATCGAGGCGATCAACACGCTCGACTGGCGCCGCAAGTATCTCTCGGTCCGCATCAACGGCCTCGACACGCCGTTCTGGTATCGCGACGTGGTGGACCTGCTGGAGCAGGCGGGCGAACGACTCGACCAGATCATGATTCCCAAGGTGGGCTGTGCGGCGGATGTCTATGCCGTCGATGCGCTGGTGACCGCCATCGAGCGCGCCAAGGGCCGCATGAAGCCCGTCAGCTTCGAGGTCATCATCGAATCGGCCGCCGGCATCGCCCATGTCGAGGAGATCGCGGCCTCCTCGCCCCGCCTGCAGGCCATGAGCCTCGGCGCGGCCGACTTCGCGGCCTCGATGGGGATGCAGACGACCGGCATCGGCGGCACGCAGGAAAACTACTACATGCTGCACGAGGGCGCGAAGCACTGGTCCGACCCGTGGCACTGGGCGCAGGCGGCCATCGTCGCGGCCTGCCGCACGCACGGCATCCTGCCGGTGGACGGACCCTTCGGCGACTTCTCGGACGATGAGGGCTTCCGCGCCCAGGCCCGCCGTTCGGCGACCCTCGGCATGGTGGGCAAGTGGGCGATCCACCCCAAGCAGGTGGCGCTGGCGAACGAGGTATTCACCCCCTCCGAAAAGGCGGTGACCGAGGCGCGGGAAATTCTCTCTGCGATGGAGGCCGCCAAGGCCCGCGGCGAGGGAGCGACGGTCTACAAGGGAAGACTCGTTGACATAGCGTCCATCAAACAGGCAGAAGTGATTGTGAGACAGGCGGAAATGATCTCAGCCTGAGACATACCGGCGCTGCGGCAAGTTGGGAGGCAAACCGTAGCAAGACGGGAGGACGCGCGCCCCGGACCCCGGTCCGGGGCGTTGCTGTTGTCAGGTCAGCGGAACGCAGATGTCGGTCACCAGCTGGTCCGAGGGCGTGTCCATCGAGGCGTTGCGGTAGATCTCCAGCACCGGCCCCTCGGCCTGGGTCTCGCGGTTCTCCGGCAGCCACCGCGTGAACAGGTAGCGATAGGCGTCGGCCAGCCCTGAATAGGGGCCGGTGTAGCGCAGCACGGCATGGCGACCCCCGCTCAGCCGCAACTCCTGCAGGGGCGCGGCAATGTCCATCCCGGCGGGCACGTCGATGCCGGCATGGCTGTGCAGCGTGCCCGCAGGCGCCAGAACGGGATTGTCCCAATAGACCCCGACCATGCAGCCGGCGCGGTCCAGAAGCCCGCGCTCCTCCAGGATCTGGCAGGTCTGGCCCAGGGTGCAGCCGATTTCCTCGAAGGACCCGGCATGCAGCAGGGCCGCAAGCCGGCGGGGGGCCTTGTCGCGAATTTGCACGGGATACATGGCCTTGCTCCTCAACTCGTCACGGACAGCAACCTCATGTTGCGCCAGAATTTCGCCCGTCCTCGTGTGGCACTTTGACCGGGCGGCGCCGCGGGCGCGCATCAGCCGGTTGACGTTGCGTCAGATGCGCCATCCGCGGCCGGCGCCTGCGGCGGCGCGTCCCGGCCGGCTTGTTGCATTTGTCCCCGCCGGGCTGCATATACCGTGCCGGTCCGCACGGAGTGTCCGCGATGAACTATCTCGAATTCGAAAAGCCGCTCTCGGAGATCGAGGGCAAGGCCGAGGAACTGCGCGCCCTGGCCCGGGGCAACAAGGAGATGGACGTCGAGAAGGAAGCGGCCGCGCTCGACAAGAAGGCCGAGACGCTGCTGAAGGACCTCTACAAGGATCTCTCGCCCTGGCGGAAATGCCAGGTCGCGCGGCACCCGGACCGGCCGCACTGCAAGGATTACATCGAGGGGCTGTTCACCGACTACACCCCGCTCGCGGGTGACCGGAACTTCGCCGACGACCATGCCATCATGGGGGGGCTTGCGCGGTTCAACGACAACCCGGTGGTGGTGATCGGGCAGGAGAAGGGCCACGACACCAAGACCCGCATCGAACGCAACTTCGGCATGGCCCGCCCCGAGGGCTATCGCAAGGCGATCCGCCTGATGGACCTTGCGCACCGCTTCAAGCTGCCGGTCATCACGCTGGTCGACACCCCCGGCGCCTATCCCGGCAAGGGCGCGGAAGAGCGCGGGCAGGCCGAGGCCATCGCACGCGCCACGCAGAAATGCCTGGAGATCGGCGTGCCGCTGGTGACGGTGGTAATCGGCGAGGGCGGCTCGGGCGGGGCCGTGGCGCTGGCGACCGCGAACCGGATCGCGATGCTGGAACATTCCGTCTATTCGGTGATCTCGCCCGAGGGCTGCGCCTCGATCCTGTGGAAGGACGCCGAGAAGATGCGCGAGGCCGCCGAGGCGCTGCGCCTGACCGCGCAGGACCTGCACAAGCTGGGCGTCATCGACCGCATCATCAAGGAACCGCTGGGCGGCGCACAGCGCGGCCGCCGCGAGACCGTCGAGGCGGTCGGCAAGGCCGTCGAGATGATGCTGAAGGAGCTGATCGGCCGCAAGCCGGAGTGGCTGATCAGGGACCGCCGCAACAAGTTCCTCGACATGGGGTCGAAGGGTCTGGCTGCGTGAGCGCCTGGCTGCTCGTGCTGCTGGCCGGTCTGCTGGAGACCGGCTGGGCGCTGGGCCTGAAATACTCGGACGGCTTCACCCGGCCGGTGCCGAGCGTGCTGACGCTGATCGGCGCGGTGGCCAGCTTCTGGCTCTTGAGCCTTGCCATGAAGAGCCTGCCGGTCGGCACCGCCTATGCGGTCTGGGTGGGCATCGGCGCCGTCGGGACGGCGCTGCTGGCCATGGCGCTGTTCGGCGAGCCTGCCTCGCCGCTGCGGATCGCAGGGATCGGGCTGATCGTGGCGGGCATCGTCGCGCTGAAGCTTGCCTGAACCGTTCCGGTAAGCGGAAAGTAACCCTCCTCTGCAAGCGTGTCGCGCAGCAGCGGAGGCCTGTATGTTCCTGAGAAGTGCAAAGAGGGGTGCACCTCCCGTCTTCCGGTGGGTGGCCGAGGAGGCGCGGGACGGGACCGATCCCGCGGCGGGGTTTCCGGCCGGGGCGCGGGTGCTGACCGCCGACGGGCCGCGCGCCCTGCGCAGCCTCCGGCCGGGCGACCGGGTCTGGTCGCCCGGCGACGGCTTCCTTCCCGTGCTGGCCGTCGAGCGGCACATCCTGCGGCCGGAGCCCTTGGCCGATCCGCGCGGCTGGCCGGTCAGGGTCGCGCCGGATGCGCTGGGCAAGGGCGTGCCGGAGCGGGCTCTGCTGCTGTCTCCGGCGCAGCGGATCTGCCTGAAGGGGAGGGCCGACGCGCCTCACGCGCCCCCGTCCGTGGTTCTGGTGCCCATCCTCGCGCTGGTCAACGGGTCGAGCATCGCGCAGCGTCCGCCGGACGGCCCGGTTCCCGCCGTCCGCTTCCTGCTCGGCGCACAGAGTATCGTGCCGGTCGAGGGGCTTCCGTGCGAGGCGCCGCGCCGTCGCCGCCTGTTCGGTCTCGATCCGCTTGCGTTCTGGCCGACGTCGGCCGCGGGTGACCCGCCGCGGGGCGGATCGTCCGGAACTCGGGCGCGGCCCTGAAGCCGGAACGGGAAAGGACCACCGTCGCGCGCCGACGTCCTGATCCGGGCAGCCGCGGAAGACCCGTCGGCGGCGCACCTCAGTCGAAGGTGCCCATCGCCCGTCCGAACAGCATGAAGGCGCGCGCGGTGCGGGTCTCGGCCATCTCGATGATCTCGGCATCGCTCGCCTGAGGCGCGAAATGCGAGAACGTGCGGTCGAAGGCACGCAGGAAGTGGTGCGCCGCATCGCGGAACACCGGATCCTCGCGCATCCGCGTCGAGACGAGCGCCAGCGCATCCTTGTCGTGGATCCCGCCGAGGTCCGAGATCGTCTTGCCGCGCTCGCCCGTGGCGAAGCGGCGCCAGATCTCCGGCCGGGCGCGATCGGGCGACAGATCCTCCATGAACAGGCCGAGCTGGCTCAGCAGCGTCAACACGTCCTGCGCCGCCCGCACGAGCTTGGCCGAGGACGGATCCTCGAGCGCGCGCCGGAGCGCGCGGAAGCCCGCGCGATCCTCGGCCGTCTCGGGGAAGTTCAGGGCGCGCACCAGATCGGCCACGCTCAACGGCGCGCGGGTGCGCGGACGGCCCAGCGCAAGCGCCGGCTGGTCCTCGGCCGCGCGGGGGGCGGCGGGCACGTCCTCGACGGGCGGGGCACAAAGCTCGGCCAGCCGCAGTTCAAGCTGATGCTGCGCCGTGGCCAGATCCTCGACCCGCTTCTCCAGCGCGACGCGGGCCGCGCCGCCCTGCTGGCTTGCGATATGCGCCTTGCGCATTGCATCGACCGCCACGCCGAGCCGCTCGTTCTCGGACCGCAGCACCCGGATGGTGCGCAGGAACAGCACCATGGCGACCGTCAGGCCCAGCGGCAGCAGCACTGCGAGAATCGCCAGCGCATGGGCGAAGAAGCCACCTTCGCCGCCCACCATCAGGTGCAGGGCGACACCCAGCGTCCAGAGCAGCCCCACCCCGCCGACCGCCGCCTCGGCCGGCGTGAGCGCGGCCAGCCGCTCGCGCGCGTAAAGACCCAGATCGAGAGGCTTGTCGTGAGGGTCGGTCATGCGCGGCCTCAGACGAAGCGGACCGAGACCACCTCGTAGCCGCGCTCGCCGCCCGGCGTCTTCACCTCGATCGAATCCCCCTCGTCCTTGCCGATCAGGGCCCGGGCGAGCGGCGACTTGATGTTGAGCAGGCCGTTCTCGATGTCGGCCTCGGCCTCGCCGACGATCTGGTAGGTCCGCTCTTCCTCGGTCTCCTCGTCGAGGATCGTGACCGTGGCGCCGAACTTGATCGAGCCGGAAAGCTTCGTCGGATCGATCACCTCGGCCAGCGACAGGATCGCTTCCAGCTCCTTGATCCGGCCTTCGATGAAGCTCTGCTTCTCGCGCGCGGCGTGGTATTCGGCGTTCTCCGAAAGATCGCCATGCTCGCGCGCCTCGGCGATGGCGCGGATGACGGCCGGGCGCTCCACGGTCTTGAGCGTCTTGAGTTCGTCGTCGAGCGCGTTGAAGCCCGCGCGGGTCATCGGGATCTTTTCCATCGGCCTTCACCCAAAAAACAGAAAGCCACGGCCCGGGCAGGGCCATGACCTCGAATGGTTGTCTTTCCCGCACCTGAGCCGATGGGGCGCCCAAATGCAAGAGGGCGCTTGTCTGGGCGGCGTCGCACCGCGCAACCGCAGCATTTGTCGCGGCATCGCGGCGAGCCGGCCGCGGCGTCACGATTGACCTTGCGTCCTCCATGTTGCAAGACCGGTTGACTGCCTTGACAGCCTTATCCAGCCGGGTGACCGCGCCCAGAGCCCGCCAGAGGACCGCCTGATGACCGACCAGATCACCCGCGAGCAGATGGAATATGATGTCGTGATCGTGGGGGCTGGACCCGCGGGCCTTTCGGCGGCGATCCGGCTGAAGCAGCTTGATCCCGACCTGTCGGTGGTGCTGCTGGAAAAAGGCTCCGAAGTGGGCGCGCACATCCTGTCGGGCGCGGTGCTGGACCCGACCGGGCTGAACGCGCTGATCCCGGACTGGAAGGAGAAGGGCGCCCCGCTGAACACCCCGGTGACCGAGGACCACTTCTTCCTGCTCACGCCCGCGGGCCAGCACATGCTGCCCAGCTGGCCGGTGCCGAAGCTGATGGACAACCACGGCAACTACGTCGTCTCGATGGGCAATGTCTGCCGCTGGATGGCGACGCAGGCCGAGGAACTGGGTGTCGAGATCTTCCCGGGCATGTCCTGCTCGGAGCTGGTCTATGGCGAGAATGGCGAGGTCCGCGGCGTGGTCGCGGGCGAGTTCGGCAAGCAGTCGGATGGCACTCCCGGCCCGAACTACGAGCCGGGGATGGAGCTTCTGGGCAAGTATGTCCTGCTGGCCGAGGGCGTGCGCGGGTCGCTCTCGAAGCAGGTGATGGAGAAGTTCGACCTTCGCAAGGGCTATGGGCCGCAGAAATACGGCCTCGGCATGAAGGAGATCTGGGAGATCGATCCCAAGAAGCACAAGCCCGGCCGGATCTGGCACACGATGGGCTGGCCCTTGGGCAAGAACGCGGGCGGCGGCTCGTTCATCTACCATGCCGAGAACAACCAGGTCTTCATCGGCCTCGTGGTGCACCTGAACTACGAGAACCCGCACCTCTATCCCTACGCCGAGTTCCAGCGCTTCAAGCACCACCCGATGGTGGCCGAGCTGCTGAAGGGCGGCAAGCGCGTGGCCTATGGCGCGCGGGCGATCAGCGAGGGCGGCTTCCAGTCGCTGCCGAAGATGGTCTTCCCGGGCGGCGCGCTGCTCGGCTGCTCGGCCGGCATGGTCAACGTGCCGCGCATCAAGGGCAACCACAACGCGATGCTTTCGGGCAAGGCCGCGGCCGAGGCCGCCCATGCCGCGATCAAGGAGGGCCGTCAGGGCGACGAACTGACCTCCTACGAGAAGGAGGTCCGCAAGGGCCCCATCGGGCAGGACCTGTGGAAGGTGCGCAACGTCAAGCCGATCTGGTCGCATCTGGGGCTTTACGCCTCGATGGCGCTGGGCGGGCTGGACATGTGGACGAACAGCCTGTTCGGCTTCTCGGTCTTCGGCACGATGAAGCACCACAAGGACGATGCGCGCGACACGCAGCCCGCGAAGTTCCACGCGCCGATCGACTATCCGAAGCCTGATGGCGTGCTGTCCTTCGACCGGCTGACGAACGTGGCCTTCTCCTTCACCAATCACGAGGAAAGCCAGCCGGCGCATCTGAAGCTGAAGGACCCGTCGATCCCGATCGCGGTCAACCTGCCGACCTTCGCCGAACCCGCTCAGCGCTACTGCCCGGCGGGCGTCTACGAGGTGGTGAGCGAGGCCGGGCGCGAACCGCGCTTCGTGATCAACTTCCAGAACTGCGTGCACTGCAAGACCTGCGACATCAAGGACCCCAGCCAGAACATCGTGTGGACGACCCCGCAGGGTGGCGACGGCCCGAACTATCCGAACATGTGAGCGGTTGACATTTGCGCGAGCCTTTGCGTTCCGGTCCCGCGCGCATTGCCTTGCCCCTGCGGCACGGCTAGCGTTGCCGGAAACCGGAGGCGAACATCCATGGCGAACTTCCTGACGCGTCCCGTCCTGGCCCTGGCGCTCGCCGGGCTTCTGCCTGCGGCGACGCTGGCGCAGGATGGCGACGCGGGCGCCTATCTCGCTGCCCGTGTCGCGGCCGCCAGCAGCGATTATCGCGCGGCCAGCGACTGGTTCACGCGGGCGCTGGCGGACGATCCGGCCAATCAGGCCCTCGTCGAGGGCGCGCTGATCTCGGCCTTTTCGCTGGGCGAGATCGACAAGGCCGTGCCGCTGGCCAACCGGCTCGTCGAGGCCAAGGCGCCGAGCCAGCCCGCGGCGCTGGTGCTTTTGGCCGACCGGGCGCAGCGGCAGGATTTCGAGGCGATCCTGAAGGGCGGGCCGACCGGCCTTGGTCCGCTGGTGGACAAGCTCGCCATGGCCTGGGCGGCGCTCGGCGCCGGCCGGATGTCCGAGGCGCTGGCCGCCTTCGACGGGATCGCGCAGGCGGGGGACGGGCTGGAAGCCTTCGGCCTCTACCACAAGGCGCTGGCGCTGGCGGCGGCCGGCGATTTCGAGGGGGCGGACGCGATCCTCACCGGCAGCGACGGCAGGACGCTGCACGTGATGCGCCGCGGCTCGATCGCCCATGCGCAGATCCTCAGCCAGCTCGACCGGAACGCCGATGCCATCGCCATGCTCGACCGCAGCTTCGGCGCCGATGCCGATGCGGGCATCGACGCGCTGAAGGCCCGGCTGGGTGCTGGCGAAAAGCTGACCTACGACGTGGCGCGCAACGCGACCGAGGGCATGGCCGAGATCTTCTTCACCCTCGCCGGTGCGCTGAGCGGCGAGGGCGACGACGGCTCGACCCTGCTTTATGCCCGCACGACGATCCACCTGCGGCCCGACCATACCGAGGCGCTGCTGCTCACGGCGCAGATCCTTGACAACGAGGGGCAGCACCAGCTGGCCTCCGAGACCTACGCCCGCATCCCGACCTCGGACCCGATGTTCTTCGTGGCCGAGATCGGGCGCGCCGATGCGCTGCGCGCCGACGGCAAGACCGAGGCCTCGCTGGAGGTGCTGCAGGGCCTTGCGCGCAGCCGGGCCGACCTGATGCAGGTTCATCTGGCGCTGGGCGACGCGCTGCGCCGGGAAGAGCGCTATGCCGATGCCGTGGCCGCCTATGACGCGGCCATCGCCCGGGTCGAGGCGCCCGAGCGCCAGCACTGGCCGCTCTATTACAGCCGCGGCATCTGCCACGAGCGCCTGTCGCACTGGGCCGAGGCCGAGGCCGACTTCCGCAAGGCGCTGGCGCTGAACCCGGACGAGCCGCAGGTCCTGAACTACCTCGGCTATTCCTTCGTCGACCGGGGGCAGAACCTCGAGGAGGCGCTGTCGATGATCGAGCGTGCCGTCGCCGCCCGGCCCGAAAGCGGCTATATCATCGACAGCCTCGCCTGGGCCTACTTCCGCCTCGGCCGCTATCAGGATGCGGTGGAGCCGATGGAGAAGGCCTCGCTGCTCGAACCTGTCGATCCGATCGTCACCGACCATCTGGGCGATGTCTATTGGGCCGTAGGGCGCAAGCTCGAGGCCCGCTTCCAGTGGCGCCGCGCGCTGTCCTTCGACCCCGAGGAAAAGGAGGCCGAGCGCATCCGCCGCAAGCTTGCGGTCGGACTCGATGCGCTTCTGGCCGAGGAAGGCGCAAAACCGTTATCTGTTGCCGAAAGTGCGAATGACTGAAGCCTTTGCCCAAGCCAAGATCAACCTGACCCTGCATGTCACCGGCCAGCGGCCGGACGGCTATCATCTGCTCGATTCGCTCGTCGTCTTTGCCGAGGTGGGCGATACCGTCCGCGCCGAGGCCGCCGAGGAGTTGACGCTCGAGATCACCGGGCCGCAGGCTGGCAACCTGCCGGTGTCTGACGACAACCTCGTG
Organism: Rhodobacter sp. CZR27; assembly: GCF_002407205.1. Lineage (NCBI taxonomy): Bacteria > Pseudomonadati > Pseudomonadota > Alphaproteobacteria > Rhodobacterales > Rhodobacter > Rhodobacter sp. CZR27. The sequence continues at coordinate 444,691 of NZ_CP023548.1, forward strand.
CTGCGGGCCGCGCGTGCCATGGGCGGGCAGGGGGCGCGGCTCACGCTGGAAAAGCGCCTGCCGGTGGCCTCGGGCATCGGTGGCGGTTCGGCCGATGCCGCGGCGACGCTGAAGGCGCTGGCCGAATTGTGGGACGCGCCGCTGCCCGAGCCTGCGGCGGTGCTGAAGCTGGGCGCGGACGTTCCCGTCTGCCTCGAGGGCCGCGCGGTGCGGATGTCGGGCGTGGGCGAAGTGCTGAGCCCGCTCGATCACCCGCTTCCGCAGGCCTGGCTGGTGCTGGCCAACCCCGGCGTCTCTGTGCCCACGCCCCCGGTGTTCAAGGCGCTGGCCCGCCGGGACAACCCGCCGATGCCAAAGGTGCTGCCCGCCTGTGGCTCGGCCGAGGAACTGGCCACCTTCCTTGATGCGATGCGGAACGATCTGGAGGCGCCGGCCGTTAGCCTCGCGCCCGAGATCGCCGAGACGAAGGCGGAACTGTCGTCGCTGCCGGGCTGCCTGCTGGCCCGGATGTCGGGCTCGGGCGCGACCTGCTTCGGACTATTCGCGGATGAGGGCGGGGCGCGTGCGGGCGCCGAGAAGCTTCGGAGCCGCCGCCCCACATGGTGGGTGGAGCCTGCCCGGATGATCGGCTGAGGCAGGCCGGCCGCCGGAGGTGATCCGGCGGCGCGCTCTCAGGCGATGCGTTCGACGACGAAATCCGCCAGATCGTGCAGCATGTCGCGCAGCGGATGCGCCGGCAGCTTCGTCAGCGAGTCCCGCGCCACCGCGACCCAGTGCAGCGCGTCCTGACGCGCGGCTTCCATCGAGCCGTGACGGGTCATGATCGCATGCGCCTCGGCGAAGTCGCCCTCGCGCTGGTCACCCTTCTCGATCACGCGCTGCCAGAAGGCGCGCTCGGCCTCGTCAGCCTTGGCCACGGCCTTGATGACCGGCAGGGTCAGCTTGCGCTCGCGGAAGTCGTCGCCGGTGTTCTTGCCGATCTGGGCATCCACGCCGCCGTAGTCGAGCAGGTCGTCCACGATCTGGAAGGCGATCCCCAGCGCGTCGCCATAGGCGTGCAGGGCGTCCACCTGCTCGTCCGACACGCCCGCCACCACGCCGCCGACCTCGGTTGCCGCCGCGAACAGCGCCGCCGTCTTGCCGCGGACCACCTGCAGGTAGATGTCCTCGGTCGTGCGCAGGTCCTGCGCCGCGGTCAGCTGCAGCACCTCGCCTTCCGAGATCGTGGCCGAAGCGTTGGCGAGGATGTCCATCACGCGCAGCGACCCGGTCTCGACCATCAGCTGGAAGCTGCGGGCAAAGAGGTAGTCGCCGACCAGAACCGAGGACTTGTTGTCCCACAGGAGGTTGGCGGTCGGCTTGCCGCGGCGGCGGTGGCTTTCGTCCACCACGTCGTCATGCAACAGCGTCGCCGTGTGGATGAACTCGACCGTGGCCGCCAGATGGATGTGATAGGGGCCGTCATAGCCACACATCCGCGCGGCGGCCAGCGTCAGCAGCGGGCGGAGCCGCTTGCCGCCGGCTTCGACCAGATGGGCCGTCACCTCGGGGATGCGGGGCGCGTGTTTCGAGGCCATCCGCTCGCGGATCAGCGCGTTGACGGCTGCCATGTCCCCGGCGAGCCAAGTGGCGAGCCGTTCGTGCGGCTTTTGCGAAACCTCGTCCAATCCCATCCCGATCCTGCAACCTGCTCGACAAACCGACGCGTTGCCGACAATGTCCCCGACATGAAGGAACTGTTACGCACGACCGATCCGACGATCATCGCCTTCGCCACCGCGCTCCTTCAGGGCGAGGATATAGACGCCTTTCCGGTGGACGTCCACATGAGCGTCCTCGAAGGCTCGATCGGCATATTGCCGCGGCGGCTGTTTGTCTCTCTCGATGATTGGGACCGCGCCTGCCGCGTGATGGCCGACAACGGCATCGAGACCACTCCCTGATGTTCGCGCCTGACGAGCTGACCGACGACGGCTTCCTGGGCGGCCGGCTTCGGGTGCTGCAACCCCGGCGCGGCTACCGGGCCGCGACCGATCCGGTGCTGCTGGCGGCGGCCGTCCCGGCTGAGCCGGGGCAGAGCGTGCTCGAGCTTGGCTGCGGGGTGGGGGTGGCGAGCCTCTGCCTCGCCGCGCGGGTGCCGGAGCTGCGGCTGGCGGGGCTGGAGCTTCAGCCGGCCTATGCCGCGCTCGCGCGCGAGAACGCGGCGCGGAACGGGGTGGCGCTCGAGGTGGTCGAGGGTGACCTGGCCCGGATGCCCGCACCGCTGCGGGCGAGCTTCGACCATGTCATCGCCAACCCGCCCTATTACCCGGCGGGCGGCGGGACCGGGGCCGCCGACCCCGGCCGCGAGCGCGCGATGCGCGAGGCGACGCCGCTCGGGCTGTGGATCGGGGCCGGCATCCGGCGCCTTGCGCCCCGCGGCATTTTGTCGCTGATCTTCGGGGCGGATCGCCTGCCGGATGCGCTGGCCGCTCTTGATGCGCGCATGGGTTCGACGGTGGTGCTGCCACTTCAGGCGCGTGCCGGGCGCGAGGCCAAGAGAGTGATCCTCCAGTCCCGCAAGGGCGGCAAGGGCACGTTCCGCCTGCTGCCCCCCTTCGTGCTGCACGAGGGCGACCGCCACGACGGCGACCGCGAAAGCTTCACGCCTCCGGCCGCGCAGATCCTTCGCGGCGGCGGCGTTTTCCCGTTCAGGTTGATCTAGCCCTGCGCGAAGCTCCGCCAAAGGGCCCGAGTTTGCGTGACACGACTCGTCCTTTGTGATGAACTCGTGACACTCGGATCATGCACAGGAGGACGAGAATGACTGTCGCTTCGCATCTGCAGGAACTGCGCCGCAAGCACGAGACCCTCTCGGAAAGCGTGGAGAAAGCTCAGCGAAACCCTGCCGTCGACGCCCTGAAGATCTCCGAGATGAAGAAACAGAAGTTGAGGCTCAAGGAAGAAATCAACCGCCTCTCCCAGGCCTGACGCGTGCCCGGCGCTGGCGGACCGCCAGCGCCCCCTGCCGGAGCGGCGCCGGCTTTTTCTGCCGCAGGTTGAATCCCCCGCACAGCAGCCGGTTTGCGCGCGCGGAATGTCCTCCGCGCGCGCCGGGTCGTGTCAGACGAAATACTGGCCGCCGTTGGCGGTGATGGTGGAGCCGGTGATGAAGCCCGCATCGTCCGAGGCCAGGAACACCACGCAGCGCGCGATCTCTTCCGGCTCGCCCAGGCGGCCCACCGGGATCTGCGGGATGATGCGCTCGTTCAGCACCTTCTCGTCGATCGCGCGGACCATCTCGGTGCCGATGTAGCCCGGGCAGATCGCGTTCACGGTGATGCCGGCGCGTGCGCCTTCCTGCGCCAGCGCCTTGGTGAAGCCCAGATCGCCCGCCTTCGCCGCGGAATAGTTCGCCTGGCCGGCCTGGCCCTTCTGGCCGTTGATCGACGAGATGTTGATGATGCGGCCGAACTTGCGGTCGCGCATCCCCGACCAGAGCGGATGGGTCATGTTGAACAGGCCCGAGAGGTTGGTGTCCATCACCTCTTTCCACTGCGCGACGGTCATCTTGTGGAACATCGCGTCGCGGGTGATGCCGGCGTTGTTGACCAGCACGGCGACCGGGCCAAGTTCGGCCTCGACCTGCGCAATGCCGGCGGCGCAGGCGTCGTAGTCGGCCACCGACCACTTGTAGGTCTTGATGCCGGTCTCGGCGGTGAACTTCTGCGCGGCCTCGTCATTGCCGGCATAGTTCGCGGCGACGGTATAGCCCGCGTTCTTCAGCGCGATCGAGATGGCGGCGCCGATGCCGCGCGAACCGCCGGTGACCAAAGCAACTTTCGACATGATTCCTCCTCAGCAAGACTGCTTGTGAAAGACTGTTATCCAAACGAAATAGGGGGCGCAATAAAATTGCGCCCCCGTTTTCTGCAACTGCGAAAGGATCAGGGACGCTCAAGGCACATGGCGACGCCCATGCCGCCGCCGATGCAGAGCGTGGCGAGGCCGCGCCTCGCGTCGCGCCGCTTCATCTCGAACAGCAGCGTGTTCAGGATGCGCGCGCCCGACGCGCCGATCGGGTGGCCGATGGCGATGGCGCCGCCGTTCACGTTCACGATCGAGGGATCCCAGCCCATGTCCTTGTTCACCGCGCAGGCCTGCGCCGCGAAGGCTTCGTTGGCTTCCACCAGATCGAGGTCGCCGACCTTCCAGCCCGCCTTTTCCAGCGCCTTGCGGCTGGCGTGGATCGGACCGACGCCCATGATCGACGGATCAAGACCGGCCGTGGCATAGGAGGCGATGCGGGCGAGGGGGGTGAGCCCGCGCTTCTCGGCCTCTTCCGCGCTCATCACCAGCACCATCGCGGCGCCGTCGTTGATGCCAGAGGCATTGGCGGCAGTCACCGTGCCGTCCTTGGTGAAGGCCGGGCGCAGCTTCGCCATCGCGTCCAGCGTCGCGCCGTGGCGGATGTACTCGTCGGCGTCCACCGTCACGTCGCCCTTCCGGGTCTTGATCACGAAGGGCACGATCTCGTCGGCGAACTTGCCGGCCTTCTGCGCCGCCTCGGCCTTGTTCTGGCTGGCGACGGCAAATTCGTCCTGCATGTCGCGGCTGATCTGCCACTGCGCGGCGACGTTCTCGGCGGTCTGGCCCATGTGATAGCCGTTGAAGGCGTCCCACAGCCCGTCCTTGATCATCGAGTCGATGAAGCTCAGGTCGCCCATCTTCTGGCCGGCGCGCAGATGCGCGACATGGGGGGCGAGGCTCATGTTCTCCTGCCCGCCCGCGATGACGATCGAGGCATCGCCCAGCTGGACGTGCTGCGCCGCCAGCGCCACCGAGCGAAGGCCCGAGCCGCAGACCTGGTTGATGCTCCAGGCGGCGCTTTCCTTCGGCAGCCCGGCGCGGATATGCGCCTGACGGGCCGGGTTCTGGCCCTGGCCGGCGGTCAGCACCTGGCCGAGGATCGTCTCGCTGACCTCGGCCTTGTCGATCCCCGCGCGGGCGATCACGGCCTCGATGACGGCGGCGCCGAGTTCGTGCGCGGGCGTGTTCGCGAAGGCGCCATTGAAGCTCCCGACGGCCGTGCGCGCCGCCGAGACGATTACCACGTTGGTCATGTCCGTTCCTCTCCCTGAACCCGATGCCGGCAGAGGGGCTTCTCCGCCGCTTCGCAGAAATTGGGTAAGCACCGAGGGGGCCGAGCGCAAGATCTTTGCGCCCGAACCGGCGAGAAGGGGGTCAGGCGGTCATGCGCTGGTTGACCGGCTCCCACGCGGGCTGGGTGTGCGGAGCGCCGAACAGATAGCCCTGCAGGCAGTCCACGCCGGCCCGGCGCAGCCATTCGGCCTCTTCCGTCGTCTCGACCGATTCCGCGACCGTGAACATGTCGAAGTGCCGCGCGACCGAGAGCATGGCCTGGGTCAGAACCTGGTTGTCCGCATCGGCGTGGATGTTGCGGATGAACTGGCCGTCGATCTTGATGATGTCGAAGAAGAAATCCTTGAGGTAGCGGAAGGCGGTGAAGCCGGCGCCGAAATCGTCAAGCGCGAAAGAGATCCCCTCGCGCTGCAGCTCGTCCATGAAGGCGATCACCAGTTCCGGCACCTGCATGGCCGAGCTTTCCGTGATCTCGAGGATCAGCCGCTCGCCCAGCGTCGGGTTCGATCGCAGCCCCGCCTTCAGCGTCGACATCCAGCGCGTGTAGCCGATCGAGCGGGCGGACATGTTGATCGACAGCCGCAGGCCCGGATTGCGCGCCAGCGCCGAAAGACCCATGCCGAGCGCGGCGCAATCGATCAGGCGGCCGAGTTCCTGCGTCTCGATCGCTGCCATGAAGTCCCGCGCCGGGATGTTGCGACCGGTTTCGTCCAGCACGCGGATCAGCCCCTCGTGGAACACGCTCCGCGTCACGTCCCGCGCGAGCACCACCGGCTGCCAGGCCAGCGCCAGCCGCTCCGCCCGCAGCGCCTGTTCCACCATGCGCAGGGTCTGCCTGTCGATCTCATCCATGGCGAAGTCGAGGGGCGTGCCGACTGGCGGTGCCTCCGGCCTGCGTTGCTGAGCCATTTCTTCCGCCTTCACTGCCCGAATCCGATGACAGACTGCCGCCACAACCGTAAAGGAAAAGTTCAGATTGGCATTGATATCCTTCGGATATGATCCCCATGCGTTGCCCCTGGTGCGGGACCGACCCGCTCTACATGGACTATCACGACCGCGAATGGGGCGTTCCCGAGCGCGATGCCCGCGCGCTTTGGGAGAAGCTGGTTCTCGACGGGTTTCAGGCGGGCCTCGCCTGGATCACCATCCTGAGAAAGCGCGACGCCTTCCGCGCGGCCTTCGCGGGGTTCGAGCCGGCCACCATCGCCGCCTGGGGTGAACCCGAGGTGGCGCGCCTGCTGTCTGACGCCGGCATCGTCCGGCACCGTGGCAAGATCGAGGCGACCATCGGCAACGCCCGCGCCTTCCTTGCCATCGAGGAGCGCGAGGGGTTTGCGGACTTCCTGTGGAAGCATGTCGAGGGGAGCCCGGTGCAGAACCGCTTTGCCAGCATGGCCGAGGTCCCGACCGAGACGGCCGCGGCACGCGCCATGTCGAAGGACCTGAAGGCGCAGGGCTTCCGCTTCTGCGGGCCGACCATCGTCTATGCCTTCATGCAGGCGACCGGCATGGTGAACGACCACCTCGTGACCTGCCCCGCCCATGCCCGCTGCGCGGCGCTGGGCCAGCCCGGGACGTCCTGAAACGTGCCGTTGCCGGATTGAACTGAAGGGGGCGGCGGCCGGGATGGCCTAGGGGCGCGGCGCCGCGGCGCGCCGCAGCCGGTCGTTGATCGCCCGGCCCAGCCCCTTTTCCGGAATCGGCGCCACGGCAATGGGGCGGCCCAGCCTGTCCGCCTCGCGCAGCAGGTGGAAGAGGTTCGCCGCCGCCTCGACCAGATCGCCCGAAGGCGAGAGGTTCAGCGTGCCGCCCGAGTGACCGAAGCCCAGATAGGTCTCGCCTTCCGCCGGGCTGGTCACGCCCAGCCGCAGCGCCACCGCGGGCGCGTAATGCGACGCGAGTTGGCCGGGCGCAGTGGGACGCTCGGCGCTGCCGCCGCTGGCGAGGCGCTGGCCAAGGCACTCCTCGAGCGCCTCGAGGGGCAGGCCGCCGGGGCGCAGCAGGCGCGGCGGCCCGTCGAGGCCGAGGATGGTCGATTCCACGCCGACCTCGCAGGCTCCGCCGTCCAGCACCGCCTCGATCCGGCCTGCGAGACCCTCGATCACATGGGCGGCGCGGGTCGGGCTGACCCGGCCGGAGGGGTTGGCGGAAGGCGCGGCGAGCGGGCCGCCGAAGGCGCGCAGAAGTTCGCGCGCCAGCGGATGGGCAGGAACCCGGATCGCGACCGAAGGGAGGCCGGCCGTCACCAGCGGCGACAGCGGCGCCTCGCCCAGCGGCAGGACCAGCGTGAGCGGCCCGGGCCAGAAAGCCCCCGCCAGCCGCTCGGCCGCGTCGTCGAAGCGCGCGTAGCGGCGGGCGGTCTCAAGGTCCGGCAGATGCACGATCAGCGGGTTGAAGCGCGGGCGCCCCTTGGCCTCGAAGATCCGCGCCACCGCAAGGTCCGAGCGCGCGTCGCCGCCGAGGCCATAGACCGTCTCGGTCGGGAAGGCCACCAGCCCGCCGTCGCCCAGGATGCGGGCGGCGTCGGCGATGCCTTCGGGCGTCGCGGGCAGCAGGCGGGTCTCGGTCATCGGCGTGACGCAGCGTTGAGCTTGAGGACAGGGGCGCGTAAGGTAGGCTTCCGGTGACTTATCCGCGTCCCGGCCCTTTGCCAAGGCGCGCCTTCCCGGAGGACCCCATGCCCTATCGCGCCCCGCTGGCCGACTTCCGCTTCCTTCTGCGCCATGTGGTCGGGCTGGATCAGGTCGCCGCCACCGACCGTTTCGCCGAAGCCACCCCAGAGATTGTCGAGGCCGTGCTGTCCGAAGCCGGCAAGCTGTGCGAGGAGGTGCTCGCGCCGCTGCAACGGCCGGGCGATCTGCACCCGGCGCGGCTGGAGAACGGCGTCGTCCGCACGTCGCCGGGCTTTGCCGAGGGCTATCGCGCCATTGCCGAGGGCGGCTGGGTGGGGATTTCGGCCGATCCCGCCCATGGCGGCATGGGCCTGCCGCTGACCGTGACGACGGCGGTGAACGAGATGATGGCCGGCGCCTGCCTGTCGCTGCATCTGAACCCGCTGCTGACCCAGGGCCAGATCGAGGCGCTGGAGCATCATGCCTCGGACGAGATCAAGGCGCTTTACCTGCCCCGGCTGATCTCGGGCGAGTGGAACGGCACGATGAACCTGACGGAGCCGCAGGCCGGTTCGGATGTCGGCGCGGTCAGGACGCGGGCAGAGCCGCTGGGCGACGGCAGCCATGCCATCACCGGGCAGAAGATCTACATCACCTGGGCCGACAGCGATTTCCTTGCCAACACCTGCCATCTCGTGCTGGCGCGCCTGCCCGACGGCCCGCCCGGCACCCGGGGCATCAGCCTCTTCATGGTGCCGAAGTTCATCCCCGATGCCGATGGCAACCCGGGGCAGCGGAACAGCCTGAGCGTCGTGAGCCTCGAGGACAAGCTGGGCCTGCACGGCTCGCCCACGGCGGTCATGCAGTTCGATGCCGCCCGGGGCTGGCTGGTGGGCGCGCCGCACAAGGGAATGGCGGCGATGTTCACCATGATGAACAACGCCCGCCTCGGCGTGGGCGTGCAGGGCGTGGGCGTGGCCGAGGCCGCGACGCAGGCGGCCGTGGCCTATGCGCTGGAGCGCCGGCAGGGCGGATCGGGGACGATCATCGAGCATGCCGACGTGCGCCGGATGCTCGCCGTGATGAAGGCCGAGACCTTCTCGGCCCGCGCCATCGCGCTTGCCTGCGCGGTCGCGCTCGACATGGCGCGCGCGACGGGTTCGGCCGAGTGGCAGGCGCGGGCCGCGCTGCTGACGCCGATCGCCAAGGCCTACGGCACGGATGTCGGGATCGAGGTCGCCTCGATGGGCGTGCAGGTCCATGGCGGGACCGGCTTCATCGAGGGCACGGGTGCCGCGCAATACCTGCGCGACGTGCGGGTGACGGCGATCTACGAGGGCACCAACGGCATCCAGGCGATGGATCTGGTGGGCCGCAAGATGATGGACGGCGGCGAGGCCGCGTTCCGCCTGCTGCAGGAGATCGAGGATGCGGCCGAGACGGCGCGGCACAGCCTGCCGGACCTCGCCAACGACGTCTGGGCCGCGACCGAGGCGCTGCGCGAGGCGACCGAGGCGCTGGTCGCGCAGGAGATGCAGGACCGCTACGCCGGAGCCGTGCCCTATCTGCGCGCCTTCGCCCGGGTGCTGGGTGCCCACTTCCACCTGACGGCCGCCATCGCCGAGCGGGCGCGCGAGCCGCTGGCCCGCGTGGCGATCCGCCGGCTGCTGCCCGAGCACGCGGCGCTTCTGGCGCAGGTGCGCGAGGGGGCGGCCGGGCTCTATGCCCTTTCCGCCGAGGATCTCGCGGCGTGACGGCCCAGATCCGCACGCCGTTCGACCTGCCGCCCGAGGAGGGCTCGGCCATCCCTCTGGCCGAGGGCGTGCTGTGGCTGCGCCTGCCGCTGCCGATGCAGCTCGATCACGTCAATGTCTTCGCGCTGGATGACGGCGACGGCTGGACGCTGGTGGATACCGGCTTCGACAGCCGCCGCGGCCGCGCCATCTGGCAGCGGCTGATGGACGGGCCGCTGGGCGGCCGCCCGATCCGGCGGGTGATCGTCACACACTACCACCCGGACCACGTGGGCCTCGCCGGCTGGTTCCAGTCGATGGGGGCGGAACTGGTCTGCACGCGGACCTCGTGGCTCTATGCCCGGATGCTGACGCTGGACGTGCAGCCGGTGCCCACGGCCGAGACGCTGGCCTACTGGCGTCGGGCGGGCATGCCGGCCGAGATGCTGGCCCGCCGCGCGACCGAGCGGCCGTTCAACTTCGCCGATGTGGTGGCGCCCATGCCGCAGGGCTTCTCGCGCATCGTGGATGGCGACATCCTGACCGCCGGCGGGCGGCGCTGGGTCGTCCGGGTCGGTCACGGCCATGCCCCGGAACATGCAACGCTCTGGAGCCTCGACGACCGGCTGGTGCTGGGCGGCGACCAGCTTCTCCCCGGCATCTCGGCCAACATCGGCGTCTATGCCTCGGAGCCGGAGGCGGATCCGCTGGCCGACTGGCTCGCCTCGTGCCGGGCGTTCCGCGAGCATGCGCGCGACGACCTGCTGATCCTGCCGGGCCACAAGCTGCCCTTCACCGGACTGCCGCTCCGCCTGCGGCAGATGATCGAGAACCACGAGGGCGCGCTCGACCGGTTGCGCGAGCATCTGGCGGAACCGCGGACCGCGGCCGAGTGTTTCATCCCGCTCTTCGGACGCGAGATCGTGGGCGGCGCCTATGACATGGCACTGGTCGAGGCGGTGGCGCACATGAACCACCTCTGGCACCGCGGCGAGGTCATCCGGCGGCCGGACGCGGACGGCGCGTGGATCTGGCAGCGGGCGGACGCCTGACCTCTTGCGGGCCACGACCGCCCGCAGGCGTCGCGGCGACGGGGCAGGGCGGGCCGGGTCCTCGCGGCACCCGGTCGAGCAGGCGTGACAGCGGAAAGGAATTCGGATAGATGTCTGACACTCACAAGGGACCCGGACCGATGGCCGACCATTCGCACGCCGATCATGGGCATGTGCCCGGAACCATGGACATCACCCAGCAGGAGAAGACCTTCGTCGGCTTCATCCGCATGGTGACCTGGGGTGCGGTCATCATCTTCTGCGTCCTGATCTTCCTCGCCCTCGCCAACGCCTGATCCCCGCCGGGGCGACGTCTCCAGGACCTTCCATGCGAACCATCCTACCTTGCGTCGCCCTGCTGGCGCTTGCCGCCTGCGGCGGCGCCGAACCGAAATGGGCCCCGGAGGCCGAGGTCACCCGCGCGCATTTCGTCTCGGGCGAGCCCGCCTCGATCACGCTCTACACGGTGACGCGCGTCAAGGGCGGCGGGGGGGCGCATTCCGGCCTGCTCATCAACGGCTCGCAGGTGGTGATGTTCGACCCCGCCGGCACCTGGCACCATCCGCGGCTGCCCGAACGGAATGACGTCCACTTCGGCGTCACGCCGAAGGTCGTCGATTTCTACATCGACTACCACGCGCGCGAGACCTTCGACGTGCACGAGCAGACGGTGCAGGTCTCGGCCGAGATGGCGGAAACGGTGATGCGGCGCGCCATGGCCTATGGCGCGGTGCCCAAGGCGCAATGCGCGCGGTCGATCTCGAGCATCCTGAACGGCACGCCGGGCCTCGAGTCGATCGGCGTGACCTGGTTTCCGAACCGGCTGATGGCCGAGTTCGGCCAGTTGCCGGGCGTGGAGACCCGGACGATCCGGGACGACGATGCTGACGACAACCACGGCGTGCTGATCGTGCAGCAGGGCGATCCCCGCCTCGCCTACTGACGGGATCAGAGCGCCATCAGCCAGGGCGTGAGGTAGAGCACCGCCGCCCCTGCGAAGATCGCGGCAAAGACGTTGCGGGACAGCAGGCCGACCCCCACCGTCGCCACCGCCGCGGCAAGGCGCGCCGGGTCGGTCTCGCCCCCCGTCGCTGGCGGCCAGAGCACGAGCGGCGCCACCAGCCCCGGCAGCACCGCAACCGGCGTGTAGCGCAGGAGGCGCAGTGCCCAGACCGGCAACTGGCGGCTGCCGATCATCCCGAGGAACGAGAAGCGCATCAGGAACGTGCCGAGGCCCAGCACGATCATCACGATCCAGACCTGCAGGGTGTTCTCGATCATGCCGCGCGCCTCCGCTCGGTCCAGGCCTCGACCTGCGCGCCGGTCACCATGGCCGCCACGGCGGCGATCAGCAGCCCGCCGTTGTAGGGCACGAAGGCCAGCGCCAGCGCCAGGGCCACCGAAACCCCCGCGGCCGCCACATGCGCCGCTGTGCGCAGAAGTGGCGCGATCATGGCGAGGAAGGTGATGGGCACCGCGAAATCCAGCGCGAACTCGGGCGGGATCGCCGTGCCGACCTTTGCGCCGACATAGGTCGAGACATACCAGAGCGGGCAGACCGGCAGCACCGTGCCGAAGAAGAAGGCGATCTTCTCTCCAAGGCTCATCTCCGGGTTGCGGTCGTATTCGATCATCGAGGCCGCGTAGGTCTGGTCGACCAGGAAATAGGCCATCACGGCCCGCATCCCGACCGGGGCCTTCCCCAGATGCGGTGTAAGCGAGGCGGAATACATCGCCATGCGCAGGTTCACCGCGAGCGAAGTCGCAAGGATGATCACCGTCGGCGCGTGATCGGCCAGCATCTGCACCGCGGCGAACTGCGCCGCCCCGGCGATGACGATGATCGAGAAGCCCATGACTTCGACGATGTCGAGCCCCGCCTCGGTGCCCACGACGCCGAACAGCAGGCCGAACGGCCCGATGACGAGCGCGAAGGGGGCAGAGGACCAGATGCCGCGCAGGACGGCGGCTCGACGAACGGACATGGCAGGGAACCTTCGGGTTTACGGCCGCGCCCGGACGGCTTACGGCTTCTGGCCGGGCGATGCAATCGGAGGCGCGGATGAGACTCTTCGGGCTGATCCTGGCCGGCGGAGAAGGCCGGCGGATGGGCGGAACCGACAAGGCGCTGCTGCCGCTGGCGGGCCGGCCGCTGCTGGCCCATGCCGTCGATCGCCTCGCGCCGCAGGTCGAGGAACTGGCGATCAGCGCCAATGGCGACCCCGCGCGATTCGCGCGCTTCGGCCTGCCGGTCCTGGCCGACGCGCGGCCGCAGGGGCCGATGTCGGGGGTGCTTGCGGGCCTGCGCTGGGCCGCGGCGCGCGGCGCCGATGCGCTGGTGACGGTGCCGGTGGATACGCCGTTCTTTCCCTGCGATCTGGCGCCGCGCCTGTGGATGGCCGGCGATGGCGGAGCCGCCGTCGCGGAAGCGGGCGGGCGGCTGCATCCGGCTTGCGCGCTCTGGCCGGTCGGGGTGGCCGACGATCTCGAGGCCTGGCTTGCCGCCGGAGAGGCGAAGGTCATGGCCTTCGCGGCGCGGCATGCGGCCGCACGGGCTGGATTTCCGGACGCGAACGCCTTCCTCAACCTGAACGCGCCGGAGGATCTGGCGCAGGCCGAATCGATGCTGCGGAACGGGGAATGAGGGTTTACGGAATCATCGGCTGGAAGGACGCCGGCAAGACCAGCCTGATGGAGCGGCTGGTGGGCGCGATCATCGCGCGCGGCTTCAGCGTCTCGACGGTCAAGCATGTCCACCACGAGGTGGACCTAGACCAGCCGGGCAAGGACACCTGGCGCCACCGCGCGGCCGGAGCGTCGGAGGTCGTGCTGGCCTCGGCCGACCGCTTCGCGCTGATGCGCGAGCACCGCGGACCCGAGCCGGGGCTGGCGGCGATCCTGTCCCGGATGGCGCCGGTCGATCTGGTGCTGGTCGAGGGCTACAAGTCCGAGCCGCATCCCAAGATCGAGGTCTTCCGCGCAGCGGCCGGGCACGAGCCGATCCAGCCGCAGGACCCTTGGGTGCGGGCGGTCGCCGCCGATTGCCCGCTGTCGCTGCCCGTCCCGGTGCTCGACCTCGACGACGTGGGGGCGGTGGCGGATTTCGTGCTGGCCGAGACCGGCCTCGTCCGCACCGGCTTCGACACGGTGATCGCGGTGGACTGGTCGGGCGCCTCGGTGCCCTCGCCGAGGAAGCCCTCGTCGGATGCGATCTGGATCGGCGTGGCGAGCCCGCTGGGCGAGACGGTGAGCTATCACCGCACCCGTGCCGATGCCGAGGCGCATCTGAACGACCTCTTCGCCTTCGAGCTTGCGGCGGGGCGGCGGGTGCTGGCCGGCTTCGACTTCCCCTTCGGCTATCCGGAAGGCTTCGCGCCGAAGCTTGCGGGCGAGCGGTGGGCGCCCGCGCTCTGGGACTGGCTCGAGGCGCGGATCGAGGACGCGCCCGACAACGCCAACAACCGCTTCCAGCTGGCCGCCGGGATCAACGCGGCCTTCGAGGGGGCAGGGCCGTTCTGGGGCCGACCCGCGGGGATGGAGCTTGCCGACCTGCCCGACCGCAAGACCTGCGACCACGCCGCGCTGGGCATCGCCGAGCGGCGGCGCGTGGAACTGGCGGTGCCGAAGGCGCATCCGGTCTGGAAGCTCTACACCACCGGCTCGGTCGGCTCGCAGGCGCTTCTGGGCCTGCCGGTCATCGCGCGCCTCCGCCGCCGCTTCCATGCCGCCGCCTGGCCGTTCGAGCCCGCCACCGCGCCGCTGGTCGTGGCCGAGATCTACCCCTCGCTCCTCGGGCCGCAGATCACCAAGGCCACCCGCGACGGCGAGATCAAGGATTCGGCGCAGGTGCGTCTGATGGCGCGGGCGCTGTGGCGGATGTCGCGCGACGGCTCGCTGGGCGATCTGCTCGAGGACGTGCCCGACTGGCCCGGCCGCGCCGAGGAGGGCTGGATCCTCGGGGCCGGCCATGCCGATCAGCTGCGGCTTTCCCTGATATGAGGATCAGCCTGCATCACGGCCTGCCGGCCGCGCAGCGGCACACGGCGGCCCGGCTCTACTGGCAGGCCTTCGGCGGCAAGCTCGACAAGGTTATGGGTCCCGAGCCGCGGGCGCTGGCCTTCCTTGAGCGGGTCATGCGCGAGGACCATGCCATCGCGGCGCTGGATGACGACGGGCGCCTGCTGGGCCTTGCCGGCTTCAAGACGCCGCGCGGCGGCTTCGCCGGCGGCACCAGTGCCGACATGCGGGCCGTCTATGGCGCCTGGGGCGGCACCTGGCGCGCGATGATCCTGCGCCTGCTGCAGGGCGAGGTGGACAACGACCGCTTCCTGCTGGACGGCATCTGCGTCGAGCGCGAGATGCGCTCTCATGGCATCGGCACGGCCCTTCTGGGCGAGATCTGCGCCGAGGCGATCCGGCGCGGCTATACGGCGGTCCGTCTGGATGTGATCGATTCGAACTGGCGCGCCCGGGCGCTCTACGAGCGGCTGGGTTTCGTGGCGGTCAGCGCGCATGGCATCGGCGCGCTGCGCCATGTCTTTGGCTTCACCAGCGCGATCACCATGGTGCGCCGGGTGCGCTGAACCGCAGCCCGGGCGCCCGTCAGGCGCCCCGGGCCTCGGCGATCAGCCGGTTCGAGGCTGCCTCGATCGCGGACTCCAGCTCGACCATGAAGGTGGCCGGCGTGTGGCCCGGCGCGATCGGCGGCAGGAACTCGATCACCGCCGTCCCGGGCTTGCGGAACACGCCATGCCGCGGCCAGAACACGCCGACGTTGGTCGCGACCGGATGGCAGTCCTGCTCGAGCTGGCCATACAGCACCGCGGTGCCCATCTTGTAGGGCTTCTCGTCCCCCGGCGCCACGCGGGTGCCCTGCGGATAGATGATCAGCTGGCCCGGCTGCTCGCGGCCCTTGGCCACGTCGGCCATCATCTTCTTGATCGCCGCCCCGCGCTTGCCGCGATCCACGGGGATGAACCCGGCGCGCAGCGCGTGCCAGCCCATCAGGGGGATCCAGCCCAGCTCCTTCTTCATGATGAAGCGCGCCGCGGGCAGCACCGAGACTAGGGTGATCGAATCGAGGAAGCTCTGGTGCTTCGAGGCGATCAGCACGGCGCCGGTCGGCACCTCGCCGCGGACCTCTGTCTTCAGCCCGACGATCCAGCGCGCCGTGAAGCGGACCCAGCGCCCGAAGACCTGCATCCAGACCAGCGCCCACTTGCGGTCGAGCATCACCAGCGGCGTGAAGGCCAGCGCGATGACGATCATCGAGACATACATCTGGACGTTGAAGATGATGGACCGGATCCATTGCAGCGCGTGGCGCATCAGGTGAGTTCCTTGAGCTTGCGGAAGGCGGCGGCGCGGGTGGCGAAGAAGGCGGTGACGGCGGCGGCGGGCGGCAGGAGCAGCGGCAGAAGCCAGCCGGCGCCCTGAAAGCCGAGGCCGGTCATGAAGCCGCCCGCGGCATCGGCCGAGGGCAGGAGGGCGATCGCCGCCATGCCGGCCAGCGCGCCCGCCGCGGCCCCGGCCAGCGCCCGCAGCGTGAAGCGCCGCACGAAGGCGCGGGCGATATAGCGGTCATGTGCGCCCACGAGGCGCAGCACGCGGATGACCTGCGCATTCGCGGCAAGCGACGCATTCGCGGCCAGCGTGATCATCGCCGCCGTGCTGGCGAGGATCAGCAGGATCGACACGGCACCCAGCAGCCGCAACCGCGAGGCGGCGACGGCCAGCGGCTGGCGCCAGCGCAGATGATCGTCGAGCACCGCGCCCGGGGCCTCGGCCGCAAGCCGCTGGCGCAGGCCGTCGGCGTCATAGCCCTCGCCCTCCTCGTGCAGCTCGATCAGCCGCGGGATGGGCAGCGAGTCGAGCGGCAGGTCGGCTCCGAACCACGGCTCGAGCAGGGCGTGCTCTTCCTCGTCCGTCAGCGCCCGCGCCGAGGCGATGCCGGGCGTCTCGGCCAGCAGGTCGAGCACCGCCCGGGTCTGGACCTCCAGCTGCTCCTCGGGGGCCGAGATGCGGATGGTCGCCGTGCGCTCCAGCGCCTCGCCCCAGCGGTCGGCCAGCCGGCCCGCCGCCAGCGACAGCGCCAGCGCGAAGACGGCAAGGAAGGTCATGGTTCCGGCGGTGAAGCCGGTCAGCCAGGCGGTGTGCCCCGAGGGCGGAACCACGCGGTCGGCCTGCCGGTCGGGCGTGGCGAGTTCCGACAGAAGCTGGGCGAAGGTCACAGGTCGGCCCCCGCAAGCTGAACCCGACGGTTCGAGATCCGAAGCACCCGCGCAGCGACCTGCTGCTTGGCGTTGCGGATCAGGTTCAGGTCATGCGTGGCGACGAGGATCGTGGTGCCCATCCGGTTCAGCTCCACCAGCAGCTTCAGCAGCCGCAGCGACATCTCCCAGTCGAGATTGCCTGTCGGCTCGTCGGCCAGCAGCACGTCGGGCGAGGTGATGATGGCGCGGGCGACCGCGGCGCGCTGGCGCTCGCCGCCCGACAGGGCGGGGGGCAGGGCATCGGCCAGCTGGGCCAGTCCGACCCATGCCAGCAGGTCCGACAGATCCTGTGCGTTCGTGTCGCGGCCCGCCACGGTCAGCGGCAGCGTAACGTTCGCGGCGAGCGGCAGATGGTCGAGAAACTGGCAGTCCTGATGCACCACGCCCACCCGCCTGCGCATCCGCGCGACCTCGTCGCGGTCGAGGCTGCGCACCTCGCGGTCGAAGATCGTGACGCTGCCGGCGGTGGGCAGAAGCTCGGCGTAGCAGAGCTTGAGGAAGGTGGACTTGCCCGAGCCCGAGGGCCCGGTCAGGAAATGAAACGAGCCGCGGGTCAGGCGCAGCGAGACTTCGGACAGAAGCTCACCGCCGCCGTAGCTGTAGGCGACATTGTCGAAGGCGATCACGCCTGTTTCTCCCCTTCGGGTCCCGCGAATGCGGCCGCAGTCTTAACCACCCTGCGGGCGGTTTCAATGAGGCTCGAAGACGCTGCGGCCACAAAGGCTTGGATGGGCGCGGCATCGTTGCTACAAGATGACGCAAAGATCAGGTGACGAGGCGGGAAGAGGGACATGCGGCTGATTTGCCCGAATTGCGACGCGCAATACGAAGTGTCCGATGATGCCATCCCGGCCGAGGGCCGCGACGTCCAGTGTTCGAACTGCGGGCATGGCTGGTTCCAGCGGCCAAGCGCGATCTTCTCGGTGCCGCTGCCCGCGGCCGCGCCAGAAGAGGCTCCGCCCGCGGCGGCGCCCCCCGCCTGGCTTTCCGAGACGCCGCTGCCGCAGTCCGATCCGACCCTCGGCACGCCCGAACCCGGACGCGGGCCGGATTCGGCCGACGAGGATCCGCCCGGCGAGGACGACGACGATGCCGCGGTCCCGCCCGCGGCCGTGGCCCCTCCCAGCCGCAGCCTCGACGAGGGCCTGCTTGCCGTCCTGCGCGAGGAAGCCGAGCGCGAGGCCGAGCAGCGCCGCAGGGAAGGCGCGGGCGAGACGGTGATCGCCCCGGTGCCGGACCCTTCCGTGCTGCCCGACCAGCGGCCGGCGCTGGCGCAGGTCGTGGCCTTCCAGCCCCCGGCCGCGCCGCCGATGCCGCAGGCACCCCTGGCCGAGCCGATGCCGCGACCCCGGCGCGACCTGCTGCCGGACATCGAGGAGATCAACTCGACCTTGCGGTCCAGCGTCACGCGCCCCGGCGCCGGGGACGAGCCCGCGCCGCCGCCGCGTCCGTCGCGCGCCTCCTATCGCGCCGGGTTCTTCCTGATGATCGTGGTCGCCCTGCTTCTGGCCACCGGCTATCTGATGGCACCGCAGATCGCGGCCGAGATGCCCGGGGCCGAGCCCGCGCTGCGCCGCTACGTCGCCGCGGTGGACGAGGCGCGCCTGCTGCTCGACCGGCTGCTGCAGACCGCCCGTCAGGCAGTGCAGGACGCCGCTTCCTGAGCTAGTACATATCGAGCAGGCGGCGCAGGTAGTCGCGCTCGATCTCGGGGCGCGTGAGGTCGCCCGAGCGGCGGCGGATCTCGTCCAGCAGGTCCTGCGCCCGGCGATAGACGTCCTCGCCCTGCAGCATGTTGCGATCCGAGCCGATCCGGCCCGTCTCGCCCGGTTCGCGGCCCAGCGGGTCGCGCTGGCTGTTCGGATCGGCCCGGCCGAAGGCCTCGCCCTCGCCCTGGCCGTTCTGCTGGCGCTGCTCCTCGGCCATCGCCTCACCCAGGTCGCGCATCCCCTCGCGCAGCGACTCCATCGCCTCGGCCTGCCGGTCGAGTGCGCCGGGCAGGTCGCCGTCACGCAGCGCCCGCTCGGCCTCTTCCATCGCGCGGCCGGCGTCGTCCAGCGACCGGCGGCCGCTTTCGCCGCGCTCGCTGCCCGCGCCGGGAAGCTGGCTGTCGTTCATTCCGTTCAGCCGGTTCTTCAGGTCGCGCTGCCGGTCGGCAAGGCTGCGGCCGTCCTGGCCCTCGCCCTCGCCGGGTTGCTCGCCGCCACGAGGCTCGCCGTTCGGCCCGCGCTGCAGTTGCTGGAACGAGTCATCCGACAGGCCCTGCTGGTCGCGCAGCGTCTCGGAGAGGTCGCGCATGGCCTGGTTGCCTGGCCCCTGGCCCTGGCCCTCGCCCATCGTGACCTGCATGTTCTCCATCAGCTGACGCATCATCTCCATCAACTCGGCCGCCTCGGCCATCTTGCCCTGCTCCATCAGCTCCTGCAGCTTGTCGAGCATCTCCTGCAGCTGGTCGCCCGACATCTCCATGGTCTGGCGGTTCTCGGACTGCTGCTGGTCGGGATTGCGCTGCGCCTCCTCGGCCAGTTCGCGCATGTAGTTGTTCAGCGCCTCGCGCATCTCGTCCATCAGCTTCTGGATCTCGTCCGGCGAGGCGCCGTTGCGGATCGCCTCGTCCAGCCGGTCCTGCGCGCGGCGCAGCGCCTCCAGCGCCGAGGCGAGGTCGCCCTCCTCGACCATCAGCGCAATCTCCCACAGCTGCTCGGCGATCTCGTCGCGGGCGGTGGGCGTCAGGGTCGCAGCCTCGGCATCCAGCCGGCGCATCAGGACGCGGGTGCGCAGGAAGGCGCGCTCGTTACGGAAGAGGCCCTCGGGCGAATGGGTGATCGCGTGCAGGATCTGCGCCGTCCGCGGCCCGTTGGCGGCGGTCCAGAGCAGGTCACGGCGCAGCTCGATCAGCGCGGAGGCCAGCGGATCGAAGAAGCGCCGGCCCGGCAGCACGACCTTCAGCGTGGGCGAGGAGCCCTCCTGCATCGCGGCATCGGTGACCGTCAGGTTCAGCACCACGGGAAGGTTCGCGAAGGGATGCTTGGACAGGTCATCCACCAGCGTCTCGCTGAACTCGGCCCGGTTGCCCGAGATCGGCAGCGGCAGGTCCAGCGTCACAGGCTCGCGCGGCTCCGGCTCAGCCACCAGGCCGAAGCGGCGGTCGACGGCGGCCAGATCCAGCGCGATCACCGCCCGCCCGCCCGTCACGCCATAGTCGTCCTGCGCCGAGAAGGTCAGCTTCATCCGGCCGTCCGCCTCGCGGCTCATCTCTCCCTCGGTCGAGACGGCGGGCGGCGCATCGGCCAGCGCCATCACGCGCCAGGCGCGCCCGCCCTGGCCGTCGATGGTGATCGAGCCGGTCTGGCGGACATCGAAATCCTGCGCGGGTCCCGGGACCGGCTCGCCGACCGGCCGGCCCGAGACGGTCTCGGTCACGCCAAGATCGCCCACCTCGCCGTAAAGCCGGACCTGCACGCGGCTGCCGACCGGCAGGGTCACGTCGGGCGTGTCGATCTCGTTGAGGTAGAGCGAGGGCTTGCCGGTGTAGCCGGGCGGCTGGGCCCATGCCTCCCAGCTTGGCCCGCCGACCATCGCCTCGGCCCCGCCGGGACCGAGGCCGGCAACCGAGCCGAGCCGCCACACCGAGCCGAACATCAGCGCCACGACCAGCGCGGTCAGCGCGACGTAGCGCAGCGCGAAGGGGTCGCGGCGAGCCAGCCGCAGGTCAGGCGGCACGGCACGGGCCTGTGCCGCACGCTCGGCCATGCGGGCACGGTGCGCCTGCCAGATCGCCCGCGACCAGGGGTCGGAGGTGCCGATCGCCTGCTGGTCGATCATGGACGAGATCGGCCGCCCCGGCAGCGAGGCATCGAGCCGCCCCAGCGCATCCGCACGCGAGGGCCGGCGGAAGCCGCGCAGCCCGAGCCCCAGCGCCACCAGCGCGCCCAGCCCCGCCACGGCAAGGCCGCCCCGCACCCAGTCGAGCGGCAACAGGTCCTGAAGCCCGAAGACCAGCGCGGCCATTGTCGCGATCAGGATGGTCCAGACCGGCCAGAACGCGCGCGCCAGACGCTCGGCCCAGAGCCCCGCCCAGGTCAGGCGGAGCGGCCAGATCAGCCGTTCCAGAGCCGTTTCGGTCGCGGGATCCGGGGTTTCGCGTGCCATGCGCCTCGCCTGAAACAGGCTGCGCGCGTCACAGCCATTCGGGAATGCTATCTCGCTTCAGGATTTCGTCAAACGTCGGTCTCGCCCGAATGACGGCGAAGTGATCCCCGTGAACCAGCACCTCGGGCACCAGCGGGCGCGAGTTGTATTCCGACGCCATCACCGCGCCATAGGCCCCGGCCGAGCGGAAGGCGACCAGATCGCCCTCGGCCATCGCGGGCAGGAGGCGCCCCTTGGCGAAGGTGTCGCCGGTTTCGCAGATCGGCCCGACCACGTCATAGGGCTGCGGCTCGATCCCCGGAGCGGCTTCCTCCACCGGCACGATGTCGTGGTGCGCGCCATACATCGAGGGCCGCACCAGATCATTCATCGCCGCGTCGAGGATCAGGAAATCCCGCCCCTCGCCGTGCTTCACATAGATCACGCCGGCCACCAGCACGCCCGCGTTGCCCGAGATCAGCCGGCCCGGCTCGATCTCGATCTCGCAGCCGAGATGGCCCACGGTGCGCTTGATCAGCGCCCCGTATTCCAGCGGCAGCGGCGGCGCCTCGTTCGAGCGGGTGTAGGGGATGCCGAGGCCCCCGCCGAGGTCGAGCCGGCGGATGTCGTGGCCCTCGGCGCGCAGCCGTTCGGTCAGTTCGGCGACCTTCAGATAGGCCTGCTCGAAGGGTTCGAGTTCGGTCAGCTGCGAGCCGATGTGGACGTCGATCCCCACCACCTCGAGACCGGGCAGCGCCGCCGCCTCGGCATAGACCTCGGCTGCGCGGGCGATCGGGATGCCGAACTTGTTCTCCTTCTTGCCCGTTGCGATCTTCTCGTGCGTGCGGGCATCGACGTCCGGGTTCACCCGCACGGCGATCGGCGCGCGCAGGCCCATGGAGTGGGCCACCTCGGACAGCGCCCGCATCTCCGGCTCGGATTCCACGTTGAACTGGCGGATGCCGCCTTCCAGCGCCGTCCGCATCTCCTCGCGCGTCTTGCCGACGCCCGAGAACACGATGCGGTCGCCCGGCACGCCGGCCGCCTTCGCGCGCAGGTATTCCCCGCCCGAGACGACGTCCATCCCCGCGCCGATGTCGCCCAGCACCTTCAGCACCGCGACGTTCGACAGCGACTTGATCGCGAAGCAGACCATGTGCGGCAGCGGCGAGAGCGCCTCGGTGAAGAGGTGGTAGTGCCGCGTCAGCGTGGCGGTCGAATAGCAGTAGAACGGCGTGCCCACGGTGGCCGCGATGTCGGACAGGCGGACATCCTCGGCGTGGAGCGTCCCGTTGCGGTAGAGGAAATGGTCCATGTCTTCTCAGGTCACGGGGCGCGAACGCAGGAACAGGTAGAGCGGCAGGCCGCAGGAGACGCCGATCAGGAAGGTGGCCGGGATCGCCACAAGCGCGATCCAGTTCTTCCGGGTGAAGGTCTCGGCCAGGATCCAGACGGTCAGCGTGATGGCCGAGATCGTCAGGTCCCAGACGAGGCCGGTGGTCGAGGAATTGACATACCAGGCGTCAATCATGCCGCCGAAGCCCTCGCCCGTCTCCAGCATGTAGGAGACGAAGTGGAACATCGGATGCGTCGCGCCCCAGATCGCGAGGGCAAGGAAGATCATTCGCAGCGGCGACATGTCAGAGCGCACTCCCCAAACCAATTGCAAGGTTACCGATACCAAATCCTGTGCCGACAGAAGCCCCATGCGGCCCGACTCCCACGCGCGCGGCCCCGACCCGCGTCGAGACGCCGGGATGGACGCCGACGCCACCCGGACCCACGCCGACGCCCACGCCGACATGCGGCTCGGAGGGCTGGGCACAGGCCGCGAGGCCGAGCGGGAGGAGGAGCGCCCACCGCATCGTCAGTTGCCCTGAATGCCGAACTCGGCGGTGCCGCCGATCGTCAGGCCCGGCTGGACCTCGACCGGCTCGTTGGTGCCGGGTTTCAGCGGCGGACCGTCGATGCCGCAGCCCGCGAGGGCAAGGACGAGCAGGATCAGCGGTCGCGTCATGCGGTCATCCCCAGATGCTGCTTCCAGCGCGCCACCTGCGCGCGGACGTTGTCGGGCGCGGTGCCGCCGTAGGAGATGCGGCTGCGCACCGAGTTCTCGACGCCAAGGACGGCGAAGACATCCTCGCGGATGCCCGGGTGGACCGCCTGCATGTCGGCAAGCGTCAGGTCCGGCAGGTCGCAGCCCTTGCCCTCGGCCATCGCGACCAGCGTGCCGGTGACGTGATGCGCCTCGCGGAACGGCAGGCCCAGCTCGCGCACCAGCCAGTCGGCCAGATCCGTCGCGGTCGAGAAGCCCGAGGCGGCGGACGCCACCAGTGCCTCGCGGTTGGCCTGCATGTCGGCGACCATCCCCGTCATCGCGGCGAGGCCCAGCATCAGCGTGTCGGCGGCGTCGAAGACCTGCTCCTTGTCCTCCTGCATGTCCTTGGAATAGGTCAGCGGCAGGCCCTTCATCACGGTGAACAGCGCCACCGCCGCGCCCAGCACCCGGCCCAGCTTGGCGCGCAGCAGTTCCGCCGCATCGGGGTTCTTCTTCTGCGGCATGATGGACGAGCCGGTTGTCCAGCGATCGGACAGCCGCACGAAGCGGAACTGCGCCGAGGACCAGATCACCAGCTCCTCGGCGAAGCGGGACAGGTGCATGGCGCAGATCGCCGAGGCCGACAGGAACTCCAGCGCGAAGTCGCGGTCGCTGACCGAATCGAGGCTGTTCGCCGTCGGCCGGTCGAAGCCGAGCGCCTCAGCCGTCATGTGGCGGTCGATGGGAAAGCTCGTCCCCGCCAGCGCCGCGGCGCCCAAGGGGCATTCGTTCATCCGCGCGCGCGCGTCCACGAAGCGCGACCGGTCGCGGGCCAGCATCTCGACATAGGCCATCATGTGATGGCCCCAGGTCACCGGCTGCGCGGTCTGCAGGTGGGTGAAGCCCGGCATCACCCAGTCGGCGCCGGCCTCGGCCTGCGAAACGAAGGCCTTCATCAGCGCCTCGATGCCGGCGATGGCAGCGTCGCACTGGTCGCGGACCCAGAGGCGAAAATCCACCGCCACCTGGTCGTTGCGGCTCCGCGCCGTGTGCAGCCGGCCGGCCGGCTCGCCGATCAGCTCCTTCAGCCGTCCCTCGACGTTCATGTGGATGTCTTCCAGCTCGACCCGGAACGGGAAATGTCCGGACTCGATCTCTGACAACACCGTGAGAAGGCCTTCCCCGATGGCCTCTGCATCTTTAGTGCTAAGGATGCCTGTCGCCGCCAGCATGGCGGCATGGGCGCGCGAGCCTCGGATGTCCTGCGCGAAAAGCCGCTTGTCGAACCCGATCGAGGCGTTGATCGCCTGCATGATCGCGTCCGGTCCGGCGGCGAAACGCCCGCCCCACATGGCGTTGGCGGCGGAGGAGGAGGGGGCTCGGTCGGACATGGAAAGCCTTCGGGAGGTGGAATGCTGCGTCTGCTGTTTGCCGTGATCTACACGGCCTTGACCTTCGGTGCAAACGGCGCGGCGGCCGGACCGGCGGAGGCTGCGGCGATGCGCACGGGCGACATGCGCAAGCTGGTGATCCACGACGCGCCCAGGCCGCTGCCCGAGCAGGGGCTGGTGGCGCTGGACGAGGCGCCGAGCAGCCTCTCGGACTGGAAGGGCAAGTGGGTGGTGGCCAATTTCTGGGCGACCTGGTGCGCCCCCTGCCGCGAGGAGATGCCGACGCTCGACGCGCTTCAGGCCGCCATGGGCGGCGAGCGCTTCGCGGTGGTGACGGTGGCGACGGGCCGGAACGCGGTGCCAGCCATCACCCGCTTCTTCGAGGAGGCCGGCGTGAGGCACCTTACAGCGCTGCGCGATCCGAAGTCGGCGCTGGCCCGGCAGATCGGGGTGATGGGCCTGCCGGTGACGCTGGTCCTCGACCCTGAGGGCCGCGAGGTCGCGCGGCTGATCGGCGACGCGGTCTGGGATTCGCCAGAGGCCCGCGCCGTCCTTGCCGAGATGATGGACTGACCCCCGTCAGCGGGAGGGGATCGTAAGCCCCCGCTGCACTGCCGGCCGATCCAGGAACCGCTCGAGCCAGGCGGGAACAGCCGTCAGGCCACCCCAGCCCGCCAGATCCGCCGCCTTGTAGAAGTCGCGCAAGGCCCGCAGCCAGGGGCAGATCGCGATGTCGGCGATGGAATAATCGCCCGCGATCCACTCGCGCCCCTCCATCGCGCCCTCCAGCACCTTCAGCAGCCGCTCGGCTTCGGCGCGGTAGCGCTCCTTCGGGCGCGGATCCTCGATCTCCTTGCCGGCGAAGTGGTGGAAGAAGCCGAGCTGGCCGAACATCGGCCCGATCCCGCCCATCTGGAACATCAGCCACTGCAGCACCTCGTAGCGCCGGTCCTCGGGCAGCAGCCGGCCTGTCTTCTCGGCGAGGTAGATCAGGATCGCCCCGCTTTCGAAAAGGGGGAGCGGCCTCCCATCCGGTCCCTCGGGGTCGATGATCGCCGGGATCTTGTTGTTCGGGTTGAGCGACAGGAACTCGGGGCTGAGCTGGTCCTTCGTCTCGAAATCCACCAAGTGCGCGTCGTAGGGCAGTCCCAGCTCTTCCAGAGCGATCGAGACCTTCACGCCGTTCGGTGTGTTCAGGGAGTAGAGCTGGATCGCGCCGGGGGTGCGCGGTGGCCAGCGGCGGGTGATCGGAAAGGCGGAAAGGTCGGTCATGCGGTCCTCCGGTCAGGCCTGCCGACCATGGGATGTCGGCGCGAGGGAAGACAAGCCTCGATGCCGCCCGAGGTTCCGGCCAGTCCGGGAGGCGGCCTGGAACGGGTGGATGCGGAACGGCCGTCCCTGTGGATCGGATGGCGGCCGTCTGACCAGCACGGGGACGCACCGGAAGACGACAGCCGCCGCGGGCTTTGCGTGGCGGACTGTCAGTTCTCTGGAGGCTCGGACACCCGTCGGGACCGCCCCGTCACATCTTCAGCGCCAGATGCGGCGACAGCACGTCGATCTCCAGCGCCCGGCCGACAGCGTAATAGGTCAGGTGTCCGGCATGGGTGTTGAGACCGGCCAGCAGGTGGGGGTCCTCTTCGCAGGCGCGTTTCCAACCCTTGTCGGCGAGCGCCAGCAGGAAGGGCATGGTCGCGTTCCCCAGCGCCAGCGTCGAGGTCCGCGCCACCGCGCCCGGCATGTTCGCCACGCAATAGTGCATGATCCCGTCCACCTCATAGATCGGGTCCTGATGGGTGGTCGGGCGCGAGGTCTCGAAGCAGCCGCCCTGGTCGATGGCGACGTCCACGATCGCCGCCCCGGGCTTCATGGTGGAAAGTTGCGCCCGGCTGACCAGCTTCGGCGCTGCCGCCCCCGGGATCAGCACCGCGCCGATCACCATGTCTGCCTCGGCGACCAGATCCGCCGTGTTGCCCGCCGAGGCATAGGAGGTGCGGAACAGGCTGCCGAAGGCCTCGTCGAGCGTCCGCAGTCGCGGCAGCGATCGGTCGAGCACGGTGACATCGGCGCCCATCCCGGCCGCAATGCGCGCTGCGTGAGTGCCCACGACACCACCACCGATCACCACGACCCGCGCCGGCCCCACGCCCGGCACGCCGCCGAGCAGCACGCCGCGACCGCCATTGGCCTTCTGCAGCGTCCACGCCCCGACCTGCGGCGCAAGGCGCCCCGCCACCTCGGACATCGGCGCCAGCAGCGGAAGGCCGCCCCGCGCATCGGTCACCGTCTCGTAGGCGATGGCGGTCACGCCCGAGGCCAGCAGGTCCCGCGTCTGCTCGGGATCGGGCGCAAGATGCAGATAGGTGAAGAGCACCTGACCCGCCCGCAGGCGCGCCCGTTCGACCGCCTGCGGCTCCTTCACCTTCACGATCATCTCGGCCTCGGCAAAGACCTCCTCGGAGGTATCGACAAGCCGGGCACCGGCCGCGCGATAGTCCTCGTCCGGGAAGCCGGACCCGATGCCGGCCCCGGCTTCCACGATCACCTCGTGGCCATGGAATCGGGCCTCACGCGCGGCATGGGGCGTGAGGCCCACGCGGAATTCCTGCGGCTTGATCTCCCTGGGGCAGCCGATCCTCATCACTTTCCTCCCTGCGTGATTTTGACACAGGATGCACGGGAGCCGGCGGTGGTGCTTTGAAATCTCGCGTGACGGCAGCAGAGGAGGGCGGTAGCTTCTTCCGCGAAACCCGCCCTCAGCCGAAGAACCTTGCATCCGAATGGAACTTGACGCGACAGACCGCCGAATCCTGACCGTCCTGCAGAAGCAGGGCCGCATAACCAACGCCGAACTGTCGGAACGGGTGAACCTCTCGCCCTCGGCCTGCCACCGCCGCGTGCAGCGCCTGGAGGAGGAGGGCTTCATCGCGGGCTACGTGGCGCTTCTGGATGCGCGCAAGCTCTCGCGGCCCACGACGGTCTTCGTGGAGATCACCCTGCAGGGACAGGCCGACGAGGTGCTCGAGGCGTTCGAGCGCGAGGTGGCACGGGTGCCGGACATCCTCGAATGCCACCTGATGGCCGGGACGGCGGATTATCTCCTGAAGGTCGTCGCGCAGGATACCGAGGATTTCGCCCGCATCCATCGCCAGCATCTCGCGCGCCTGCCCGGCGTGGCGCAGATGCATTCGAGCTTTGCGCTGCGGACCGTGTTCAAGACGACGGCGATCCCGGTCTGACCGCGGCCAGGGCCCGCTGCGGCCGCCCGGCATCGGGCGGCCAGCCTGTCGTCAGACGCGCTTGAAGCGCAGGAAGGTGAAGAGCCCGCCCGGACCCATCGGCGCTTGCTCGATCACCTCGAGGCGCTGATCGCCCGTCACGCGCTCGATCGCGAAGTCGGAGTGCCAGCCCAGCGTGTTCTCGAACCGCGCCAGCGCCTTCTCGACGGCGGCCAGCGGGCCCTTGTCGCGCGCAAAGTGGTTCACGATCACCACCTCGCCGCCCCTGCGGCAGACGCGGGCCATCTCGGAGACGACGCGCTCGGGTTCCGGCACGACCGAGACGAGGAACATGGCCACCACGGTGTCGAAGGTCTCGTCGGGAAAGTCGAGCTCGCGCGCATCCATCTGGCGCAGCTCCTTCACCGGCTTCAGGCCGAGTTCCTCGACCTTGTCGCGGGCCTTGGCCAGCATCTCGTGCGAGAAGTCGATGCCCGTGACGGCGACCCGATGGCTGTAGAGCGGCAGCGAGAGACCCGTGCCCACGCCCACCTCGAGCACCTTGCCGCCACGCGCGTTCACATGCGTGGCCGTCCGGCGTCGCGGGCTTTCGCTCACCTTGCCGAAGGAGAAGTCGTAGATAGGCGCCCAGCGCTTGTAGCTCCGGCTTACCGCGTCCAGTTCCATGCGTCCGTCCCTCTGTGGTTGATCTCAGCTGCGCCAGCGGCGCAGGTAGTTCCCAATCGACATGGCGGTGACCGCGGCATAGGCGAGGCCGACAAGCACCATCAGAAGCCAGAACCGCGTGACGAGGAGCCCCAGGACGATGACCGTGCCGATCAGCACGAAGATCGTCTTGTCCCGCGGGATTCGCATCGCCTTCGGCGATATTGTGGGGATCCGGCTCGTCATGAGCAAGCCGACCAAAGCGAGGTAGACCCCATAGGCCATCGGGAAGGCCGAGGCATCGACCAGCCCCTGCAGCGACATGAAGATCGGCAGCAGCGCCAGAAGCGCCCCGCCCGGGGCCGGCACGCCGGTGAAGTGCGGCTTGGCGCCCGGCGGCAGCGGCTGGTCGCGGTTCACGTTGAAGCGTGCAAGCCGCAGGCAGCCGCAAAGCGTATAGACCAGCACGAAGACCCAGTTGGTCGAATAGGTGCCGGCCAGCGCGTACTGGTACACCAGAAGCCCCGGCGCGACGCCGAAGTTCAGGAAATCGGAAAGCGAATCGAGTTCGGCGCCGAACTCGGACTGCGCGTTGAGGCGGCGCGCGATCAGCCCGTCGAGCCCGTCGATGGCGGCGGCGAAGATGATCAGCATGGCGGCGATGTCGAACCGCCCGACCATGATGAAGCGGATCGCCGTCAGCCCGGCGCAGAGCCCCGTGATGGTCACGAGGTTCGGCAGCAGCATCAGCAGGGGCAGGGTCCGCTCGTCGCGCCGCAGCATGGCTCAGATGCTCGCGCCGGTGCGGCGCGCCTCCGTGCTGGCGAGGTCGGCGATCACCGTCTCGCCCGAGATCATGGTCTGGCCGAGGCAGACCAGCGGCTGCACGCCCTCGGGCAGGTAAACATCGACGCGCGAGCCGAAGCGGATCATGCCGAAGCGGTCGCCGGTGCCGAGCGTCGCGCCCTCCTTCACCTCGCAGAGGATGCGGCGGGCGACGAGGCCCGCGATCTGCACCACGCCGATCTGGCGGCCGTCCGCGAGGCGGATGGCAAGGCCGTTGCGCTCGTTGTCCACGCTCGCCTTGTCGAGCGAGGCATTGAGGAACTTGCCGGGGCGATAGGCGATCTTCGTGATCGTGCCGCCGATGGGCGCGCGGTTCACGTGGCAGTTGAAGACGTTCATGAACACCGACACGCGGGTCAGCGCGGCGTCGCCCATCCCGAGTTCCGCTGGCGGCACGGCGGGCTCGATCAGCGAGATCACGCCGTCGGCTGGGCTGACAAGCAGCCCCTCGCGCATGGGGGTGACGCGGATCGGATCGCGGAAGAAGTAGTAGCACCAGACCGTGAGGATCACGCCGATCCAGCCGAGCGGTTCCCAGATCAGGAACAGGATGAGCGTGACGGCGGCGAAGATGCCGACGAACTTGAAGCCCTCACGGTGCATCGGCTTGATGAAGGTGGAGAGCAGGTCGATCGCCATTCTTGAATGCCTTCTGACATGGGTCCGGGCCCAAGGTTAATGGCGGGATAAAAGCATTCGGGCCCGCCAATGCAACCCTGAGGGACAGCTCGACGCTGCGCGCCTCTGCCGCACCGGGGAAAGAAAAACCCCCGACACTTGCGCGACGGGGGTCCGATGACGGCGAGTCCGAAGACCCGCCCAGCTTCGCGGCGACGTCTCAGAGAGCGCCTTCGCGTTGCGCCTTCTTGCGCGCGAGCTTGCGCGCACGGCGGACCGCTTCGGCTTGCTCACGGGCGCGCTTGACGGAGGGTTTCTCGAAATGCTGCTTGAGCTTCATTTCGCGGAACACGCCTTCGCGCTGGAGCTTTTTCTTCAGGGCCCGAAGGGCCTGTTCGACGTTGTTGTCGCGGACGCTGACCTGCATGTGGTTGTCACCACCTTCCTAGGTTAGAGTTGCAAGATAAGCAGGTCGGGCGCCTATATCAAAGACAGAGTGGCTTGTCCACCGCAGGGAACCGGAAAAGGAACTGGCTATGGATGTTCGGGACGGAAACGAGAAGGCGCGCGACGCCATCCTCGACGCGGCGGTGATGCATGTGCCGTTCGACGGCTGGTCCGAGGCGACGCTGCGGGCGGCCGTAAGCGATTCGGGCGTGGCGCCCGGGCTGGCGCGGGCGCTGTTCCCGCGCGGCGGCGTGGACCTCGCGCTGGCCTACCACCGCCGCGGCGACGAGCGGATGCTCGAGAAGGCGGCGGCGGTCGATCTTGGCGCGATGCGCTATTCCGAGCGGGTGGCCGCGCTGATCCGCTTCCGCCTCGAGGCGGTCGAGGACAAGGAACTGGTGCGGCGCGGCTCGACGCTGTTCAGCCTGCCGCAGCATGCCTCGGACGGGGCCAAGGCGGTCTGGGGCACGGCGGACAGGATCTGGACCGCGCTGGGCGACGAATCGCGCGACGTGAACTGGTACACCAAGCGGGCGACGCTTTCGGCGGTCTATGCGGCGACCGTGCTCTACTGGCTGGGCGACGACACGCCCGGCCACTACGCGACATGGGAGTTCCTCGACCGGCGCATCGCCGACGTGCTGCGGTTCGAGAAGTTCAAGACCGAGGCGCAGCGCAATCCGCTGCTGCGCGCGGTGACGGCTGGACCGCGGATGATGATGCGCCGCGTCCACGCACCGAAGCCGGCGCCGGACATGCCGGGCCGGACGAGCCATTACTGAGGAGACCCCTGTGACCCTGCCCGAGACGATGCGCGCCGTGGAGATTTCCCAGCCCGGCGGGCCCGAGGTGCTGCGCCCCTGCACGGTTCCGGTTCCGGTGCCGGGGCACGGCCAGATCCTGATCCGCGTGGCCTATGCCGGCGTGAACCGGCCCGATGCCCTGCAACGCGCAGGCGCCTATGCGCCGCCGCCCGGCGCCTCTCCGCTGCCGGGGCTGGAGGCCGCGGGCGAGGTGGCGGCCGTGGGTCCCGGCGTCGCGCGCTGGAAGGTGGGCGACCGGGTCTGCGCGCTGCTGCCCGGTGGAGGCTATGCCGAATACGCGCTGACGCCGGCCGAGCATGCGCTGCCGATCCCCGAGGGGCTGGGCCTGCGCGAGGCCGCCTGCCTGCCCGAGACCTGCTTCACGGTCTGGTCGAACGTGGTTTTGCGCGGGGGCCTGAAGGCGGGCGAGCGGTTCCTCGTCCACGGCGGCTCGTCCGGGATCGGCACGACCGCGATCCAGATCGCGAAGGCGCTGGGCGCGCGGGTCTTCGCCACCGCTGGGTCGGAGGAGAAGTGCGCGGCCTGCCGGGAACTTGGGGCCGAGCGGGCGATCAACTACCGCGAGGAGGATTTCGTCGCGATCCTGAAGGCCGAGGGCGGGGCCGACCTGATCCTCGACATGGTCGGCGGCAGCTACCTGCCGCGCAACGTCAAGGCGCTGGCGACGGAGGGGCGGCTGGTCCAGATCGCCTTCCTCGAGGGCACGAAGGTCGAGCTGAACTTCGCCGAGGTGATGATGCGGCGCCTGACGATCACCGGCTCGACCCTGCGCCCGCAGAGCGACCTCGCCAAGGCGCGTTATGCCCGCGACGTGGAGGCACAGGTCTGGCCGATGGTGGCCTCGGGTGCGCTGCGCCCGGTGATGGACAGCGAATACGGGTTGGAGGAAGCGGCGCTGGCCCATGCCCGGATGGAAGGCTCGGGCCACATCGGCAAGATCGTCCTCGCGGTCTGAGACGGGGGAGCCGGAGGAGGGGGCATCGAACCCCCTCCTCCGGCGCTGCCGCGGATGGTGGAGAGGGCGGGGCAGACCGGGTGGCCGAAGCGGCACGTCGGCGGCTCTGGTCGCGCTGCTGGAGGAAGAAGACGGCGGGTCGCGCCCGCGGCGGGGCCGCTGGGAAAGCCTCCACCACGGCCCCGAGCAGCTCCATTGCCGGGCCGGCTTCGAAGTGAGGGGCTTGGCACAGCGGGGAAGGCGCGCGACGCCTGGTCAGGGCTTGTCCATCAGGGCGCTCGGCCTTCGGCAGTCCTCTCGGGCGTCCGGCGCGCAGGCGCGGAACATCAGTTCCTTCGTCAGGCAGATCCGCACTTCCTGAACATACTCGCCTTCGCAGGTGACGGTGATGCCTTCCGGGGGCAGCCCCGGGTTGGCCTCGACGAAGGCTTCCTCGAGCACCCGGGGCGGCAGGGCGATGTCCTCACGCAGGCGGAGAAGGGGGTCGGGCACCGCCACACGCTCCACCGCCTCGCGCATCAGGGCGAAGTAGTCGGTCGGCGGAAGCGCCGAGCAGCGGCCGTGCTTCTTCCACTGATACCAGGCGAGCCCCGGCGACATGAGGTCCGACATCGCGTCGGTATCGCGGCGCGAGGGGTCGCGCTCCACCGTCAGGCAGAAGGCGGGCCAGCCCTCCTCGCGCTGCGGCCAGAGGCCGTGGAGCACGAAGCCGCGGCCCCAGCTGCATTCCTCGGCCCCGCGCGCCTCGCCCTCCACCGCGCACCACGTCGGCTCCCAGCTCAGCGAAAGGATGTAGTGCGTGAAGTCGCCGGCACGGTCCTGATCCGCGAGCGCCGGCGCCGCCGCGAGCGCGAGACCGAAGGCAAACACACGCATTTTCGCTTCCCCTCTGCCCCGATCGGCAGTATATGCCACCTGAACTTCCCGAAAACGAGAAGACGCGGCCCGGCCGCAGCCGTTTTCCCGGCATGGTCAAGATTTGCAAAGGATCGTCCGATGAACAAGCCGCTGATGTCCAAGGCCACCGCAGTCTGGCTGATCGACAACACCACCCTGTCGTTCCGGCAGATCGCCGATTTCTGCGGCATGCACGAGCTTGAGGTGCAGGGCATTGCGGATGGCGACGTCGCGGCGGGCGTGAAGGGCTTCGATCCGGTGGCCAACAACCAGCTTGACCAGATCGAGATCGAGAAGGGCCAGAAGGACCCGCTCTACCGGCTGAAGCTGAAGTTCAACCCGGCCGCCGTGGGCGAGGAAAAGCGCCGCGGCCCGCGCTACACGCCGCTGTCCAAGCGGCAGGACCGCCCGGCCGCCATCCTGTGGCTGGTGAAGTTCCACCCGGAACTCTCGGACGGCGCGATCGCCAAGCTCGTCGGCACCACCAAGCCCACCATCCAGTCGATCCGCGAGCGCACGCACTGGAACATCGGCTCGATCCAGCCGATCGACCCGGTCGCGCTCGGCCTCTGCCGCCAGTCGGAACTGGACACTGCGGTGCAGGCCGCTGCGCGCAAGAAGGCCGCCGAGGGTCTGGTGATGAGCGATGACGAGCGGCGCAAGCTCGTCTCGACCGAACAGTCGCTCTCGATGCCGGACGAGCCGCGGATGCCCTCGGGCCTTGCCGGGCTGGAGCAGTTCGGCCGCACGGAGGAAGAGAAGCGCCCCGCCGACTTCTCGGATGCCGATTCCTTCTTCAACCTGCCGCACGGTGACGATGCGGAGGACGAGGAAGAGGAAGAGGACGACCACCGTATCTGATGCGGCTTGGCGCCTCGAGCGCCGAAGCAACGGACGCGCCAGTCGGTCAGAACCGGCGGCGTGCCCGTAGCGCCGCACCGATCGTGCCGTCGTCGAGATAGTCGAGTTCGCCGCCGATCGGCACGCCCTGCGCAAGCGAAGTGACCTGAACGCCAAGAGGCTCCAGCACGTCGGCGATGTAATGGGCCGTGGTCTGGCCATCCACCGTGGCGTTGAGCGCAAGAATGACCTCGGTGATGCCTTCCTCGCGCACCCGCTCGGCCAGGCGCGGGATGCGCAGATCCTCCGGCCCGACCGCATCCAGCGCCGAAAGCACGCCGCCCAGCACGTGATAGCGGCCACGGAACGCGCCGGCACGCTCCAGCGCCCAGAGGTCGGCCACGTCCTCGACCACGCACAATTCGCCCGTCGCGCGCCGCTCGTCGCGGCAGATGTCACAGAGGTCCGCGCCGGTGATGTTGCCGCAGCGCGCGCAGTCGCAGGCCGAGGCCGCGACCTCGGCCATCACCTGCGCCAGAGGGGCCATCACGGCCCCCCGTTTCTTCAGCATCATCAGCACCGCCCGGCGAGCGGAGCGGGGCCCGAGGCCCGGCAACCGCGCCATCAGCTCGATCAGCCGCTCGATGTCGCCGGGCGCTTCGGCCATGTCAGAACGGCAGCTTCATGCCCGGCGGCAGGCCGAGGCCCTCGGTCAGCTTGCCCATTTCTTCCTTGGCCTTCTCGGCGGCCTTGGCCTGCGCATCCTTGATCGCCGCGAGGATCAGATCCTCGACCACTTCCTTTTCCGAGGCGCTGAAGATCGACGGGTCGATCTCGATGCCGGTCAGCTCGCCCTTGGCGGTCGAGGTGGCCTTCACGAGGCCCGCGCCGGACTCGCCCACCACCGTCATGCTGCCCAGATCCTGCTGGAGCTGCGCCATCTTCTCCTGAAAGCCCTGTGCGGCCTTCATCATCTTGGCCATGTCGCCAAGGCCGCCCAATCCCTTAAGCATCTCTTGCTCCTCTCAACTGTCCTCGAACGGGTCCCATTCGTCCTCGACCTCGGCCAGCGCCTCGGTCGCGGCGATCTCCTGCGGCTTGCGGATCTCGGCGATCCGCGCCCCCGGAAAGGCGGCCATCACCGCCTGGACCAGCGGGTTTTCCAGCGCCTTGGCCTTGTCCGCAAGGCGCCCCTTGTCGCGCTCTTCCGCAATCGTCGGCTGCCCCCCGCCCGAGACGACCGAGACGCCCCAGCGGATGCCGGTCCAGCCCTGCAGCCGCTGCGAGAGCCGTGCGGCAAGATCCGGCGCGGCCTCGGGCGAGGGCTCGAACTCGATCCGGGCCGGCGCGAAGCGGACGAGGCGAACGCCGGTCTCGACCTCGTAGAGCAGCTTCATGTCGCGCTTCGTGCGGATCAGCTCGACCATCTGCGCGAAGCTCTGGCACAGCGGCTGGCCCTCGGCCACGGCAAGGGCCGTCGCGGTGCCCGCCGAGGCGCCTGCCATCGTGGTGCGGACGGGCGCCTGCGCGACGGCCTGTGCCGTCGGCGCTCTTGCCCCTCCTGCCGGGCCGCCGCCCGCAGCGCCGGGACCGGGCGCCGGCGCCGCGCCCTGCCGCATGAGCTTGCGCACGAGGCTTTCCGGGTCCGGCAGATCGGCCACATGGGTCAGCCGGATCACCGCCATCTCGGCCGCCATCATGGCGTTGGGGGCCAGAGAGACCTCCTCGATCGCCTTGAGCAGCATCTGCCACATCCGCGTCAGCACCCGCATCGGCAGGCGCTGCGCCATGTCTAGGCCGCGCATCCGTTCGTCCGGCGGAGTGGTCGGATCCTCGGCGGCCTCGGGCGTGATCTTGATCACCGAGATCCAGTGCGTGATCTCGGCCAGGTCGCGCAGCACCGCCATCGGGTCGGCGCCGTCGGCATATTGGCCCGACAGTTCGGCCAGCGCACCCGCCGCGTCGCCCTTCATCACCAGATCGAAGAGGTCGAGCACCCGCCCGCGGTCGGCAAGGCCCAGCATCGCCCTCACCTGATCGGCCGAAGTCTCGCCCGCGCCGTGGGCGATCGCCTGATCCATCAGGCTCATCGCGTCCCGCACCGAGCCTTCGGCGGCGCGGGTGATCAGCGCCAGCGCCTCGGGCGCGAGGCGCGCGCCTTCCAGCCCGGCCACCTTCGCCAGATGAGCCATCATCACCTCGGGCTCGATCCGCTTCAGGTCGAACCGCTGGCAGCGCGACAGCACCGTCACCGGAACCTTGCGGATCTCGGTGGTCGCGAAGATGAACTTCACATGGGCGGGCGGTTCCTCGAGCGTCTTGAGCAGCGCGTTGAACGCGCTGGTCGAGAGCATGTGGACCTCGTCGATGATGTAGATCTTGTAGCGCGCCGAGGCCGCCCTGTAGTGGACCGAGTCGATGATCTCGCGGATGTCGCCCACGCCGGTGCGCGAAGCCGCGTCCATCTCCATCACGTCGACATGGCGGCCCTCGGCGATCGCGCGGCAGGGCTCGCAGGTGCCGCAGGGCTCGGTGGTCGGCCCGCCGGTGCCGTCGGGGCCGACGCAGTTCAGCCCCTTGGCGATGATCCGGGCGGTGGTGGTCTTGCCCACCCCGCGCACCCCCGTCATCACGAAGGCATGGGCGATCCGGTCGGCCGCGAAGGCGTTCTTCAGCGTGCGCACCATCGCGTCCTGTCCGATCAGGTCGGCGAAGGTCTGCGGGCGGTATTTGCGGGCAAGGACCTGATAGCCTTGCTCGGGTGTGTCGGACATCGGACCTCGGCGGATTCGGACTGGGACCGAGATTAGGGCGGGGCAGCGGCGGCGTCCACCAGAAGGCCCGCGGGGCCGACCGGGGTGGCGAGGTTCCTGCTGTCGGGGAAAGGTGAGAGGCTGGACATCGACCCAGACGGGACTCGTTACGGCTGCTTCCTTCCGGACCTGACCGGGTTGGCGAGGCGCCTGCCCGCGCCAACCTCTCGCCGGCCGATATAGGCCCGCCCCGTCGCATTTGCAAGCACCCGTCAGAGCGCGAGGCGGAAGCGCGAGAAGCCCCCCGTGTCGGGCGCGAGCCGCGTCAGCCGAAGGCCGGGCGGCGGCGGCGCCGGATCGGGTGCGGACAGAAGGATGGCAGAGGCGCCGGGCACCGGCGCCAGCCGCCAGAAGGCCGGCGCTACCGGTGCGATCGGCGATGTCCCGGCGATGTGCCGGATCAGGATGTCGCGGATGCTGTCGCTGCCCGACCAGACCGGCACCTCGCCGAACAGCCGGGCAGAGGCACCGGCACGGTAGCTGTTCGTGGCCACCACGAAGGCGTCGCCGGCATCGACCGCGCGGCCGTGCCGGGCCAGCCCGCGGATGCGGCGCGCCTCCGGCCGCAGCAGCTGGCCGTGCGCGTCGTAGCGGGCGGGCTCGCTCGGATCGATCGTGAAGTCGAGGCCGTGGATCAGGTCGAAGGTATAGCTCGGCACGGTCGGATCGATCAGCGGCTGGTCGGCAATGCCGGGCGCGAGCTGCGCGAAGATGCTCGCGGCGCGCTCCAGCCATTCGGCGATCTGCGCGCCGGTCAGCCGGACGGCGGCGATCAGGTTGGGGTAGATGTAGAGGTCCGACGCATGCCGCAGGGCAAGGTCGCCGGCAGGAATGTCGGTGTAGTTCTGCGGCCCGCCGAGTCCGCCCGCCTTGAAGGGTGCCGCGGCCGACAGGATCGGCAGGCCGGCAAGGTCGGTCCCGGTCAGAACGCGTTCCAGATGGCGCGCCTGTGCCTCGGCCACCAGCGCCACCCCGGCCGAGGGGGCGGCCAGCGCGAAGTGGCTGGTGATCCGCGTCAGCGAATGCCCGATGGGGTGCCGGGCATGGCGCAGCGTCTCGGCATGGGCCGCCTCCGCCAGGCGCAGGATGGCGGGCGCGGGCGGCACGGCGCGCATCAGGGGCCGCACCTCGGCCGCGGCGGTGGCCACGGTCCAGCGCCCGGCGTTCGCCCGCAGCACCAGGTCGATCACGCCGAGGTGCGAACCGCGCGCCCCCGCCATCACCGCGGGCTTGCCGGCGATCCGCCCCGCCACCGGGTCGATCCCGGGCCCGGTCGGGAAACCCTGCGAGGGGAAGACGAGGTGGCTGTGGCCCGCCACCACGGCATCGATCCCCGGAAGGCCCGCGACCGGCACGGCCGCGTCCTCCTGCCCGGGGTGCGCCTCGCTGTCGCCGATCCCGGAATGGCAAAGCGCCACGACCAGATCGCAGCCGACACGCTTCATCTCCTCCACCCAGGCCGCGGCGCAGGGAAAGATGTCGCGCGTCACCAGACGGTCGCCCAGCACCGCCCGATCCCAGAGCGGCACCTGCGGCGGCAGCAGGCCCAGGACCCCGATCCGGACGGGATGAGCGCGGCCCGCGCGATCGACCAGCCTGCGCTCGAGCACCGCATAGGGCGGCAGCAGCGGCCGGTCATGAAGCGGCGTCTCGCCGAGCGCCAGCACCGCGTTGGCCGAGACGACGGGAAAGGCCGCGCCGGCGAGCGCCTCGATCAGGAAGTCGATCCCGTAGTCGAAATCGTGGTTGCCGACCGTCGCAGCGTCATAGCCAAGCGCGTTCATCGCCTGAATCAGCGGGTGGGTCCCGCCGTCCATCCCGCGCTGTGCCCAGAGGTCGCCCATCGGGTTGCCCTGCAGCAGGTCGCCATTGTCCAGGAGCAGGACGTTGGCCGCCTCGGCCCTCGCCTCGGCGATCAGCGTGGCGGTGCAGGCCAGCGCGGGCCCCTCGACCTCGCGGTCGGCATGATAGTCATAGGGCAGGATCTCGACATGCAGATCGGTGGTGGCGAGGATGCGAAGCGGCACCTCGGCGGCCGCAACCTGCTCCGGCCGGTGCGGCAGGGCTGTCGCTGCTGCGGGCGCGCCCGCGGGAGGGGGCAGGGGGGTATGGCTCATCCCGTCTCCGTGGTCCGCGGCCGCCAGCGTCGGGGACTGCGCGCCGGGCGATCGCTTCGAACGGGCCGAGGCTAGGCCCGCGCCGCCGGATGCGCCAGCACCCTTCTCGTCGCGCTTGGCCCGCCGGCCCGAGCCGTGGCATGAGGGCGGGGGCTGATCGGGAGGTTGCGGATGCGGCACGCGGAAACGGTGGTCTTCGGCGGCTCGGGGCTGGATCGCGCGGGCCGGCTGCGCGGCGATGCGGAGGGGCTGGCGGCGATGTTTTCGGCCGGGCGCGTGCTGCCGGTCTGGCGCGGCAAGCCGCTCTTTGCCGATGGCGCGCGGCTGGCATGGCTGCCGGCCGGACATCCCGTGCTGGCAGGGGCCGAGGAGCCGGTCTTCCTCGGCCTCGACGGTGATGCGCCCTGCTTTGCCGCCGATGTCTCGGACTGGGCGCCCGAGGCGGGTGCCGAGGCGGTCGCGGCCGGCTTCTTCGATCCCGGCTTCCAGACCCATCCGGCCCTGCCGGCGACCATCGCCTTCGGCGAGTTGCGCGGCCTTATGCTGCAGCTGGACCCGCGCGAGGCGGAACTTGCCGCCACCGCGAAGGCGCTGGTCCAGTGGCACCGCAGCCACCGGTTCTGCTCGGCCTGCGGCGCGCCGTCCGAGCCGGCCGAGGGCGGCTGGCAGCGCCGCTGCCCCGTCTGCGCGGCGCAGCATTTCCCACGCACCGATCCGGTCGTCATCATGCTGGTCACCCATGGCAACCGCGCGCTGGTCGGCCGCTCGGCAGGCTGGCCCGAGGGGTTCTATTCCTGCCTCGCGGGCTTCGTCGAGCCGGGCGAGACCATCGAGGCGGCCGTGCGGCGCGAGGTGGACGAGGAAACCGGCGTGAAGGTCGGCGAAGTCCGCTATCTCGCCAGCCAGCCCTGGCCCTTCCCCGCCTCGCTGATGGTCGGCTGCCACGGGGTCGCGCTGACCGATGCGATCACGCTCGATCCGGCGGAACTCGAGGATGCGCTCTGGCTTACTCGCGAGGAGATGGTGTCGGTGATGGCCGGCCACCACCCCCGGGTGAAGCCGGCGCGAAAAGGCGCCATCGCGCATTTCCTGATCGCCAACTGGCTTGCGGATCGCCTCGATTGACGCCAGAAGGCGCCCGGATCTGCCAAGGGGATGGGCCATGCGGCTGAGCACGAAGGAAGACGTCGAGGCGCCGATCGATTTCGTCTGGGACCTCCTGTCGGACTTCGTCGTCTGGGAGCGCGCGGCCCTGCGGCGCGGCGTCGAGGTCCAGCGGCTCGATCATACTCCGGAGGCGGGGCCCGGCATGGGCTGGCTCGTGCGCTTCGGCTATCAGGGCAAGCCGCGCGAGATCGACCTGCGCCTCGCCTCGATCGAGCCGGGGCAACGGCTGGTCCTCGAGGGGCATGGCTATTCGGTCCGGGCCCATCTGGCGCTGGAGTTCGTGGAACTGGGACCGCGCCGGACGCGGGTCGGCGTGATCTCCGAGGTCAAGCCGACGACCATCGCCGCCCGGGTCCTCGTGCAGTCGCTGAAGCTGGCCAAGGGCAAGTTCCAGCGCAAGCTCGAGACCCGCGTCGCGGGCTTTGCCGCCGATATCGAGGATCGCTGGAAGGCCGGCACGAGGGCCTGACCGGCGCTCGCATCGAACCGAACGTTCGCATAGCAGCGCCGCCGGTGGGAAGCCGTGGCCCGCGCCGCGCTTCCCCGGCAGGGCCGAACCGCCCGTGGCGACGCACGGCCGTCGCGCCGGAATCGAGACGATTGTCTGCCTGATCGCCCCGCGGCCGATGCTTCAGCCGCGGCCTCGGTCCGCGGGATAGACGCCGAGGATCTCGTGCTGGCTGGTGAAGTAACCGAGCTCCTCGAGTGCCAGCGCCACGTTCGGATCCTCGGGGTGGCCCTCGATGTCGGCGTAGAACTCGGTCGCGACGAACGAGCCGCCGACCATGTAGCTTTCCAGCTTCGTCATGTTGACGCTGTTCGTGGCGAAGCCGCCAAGCGCCTTGTAGAGCGCGGCGGGGATGTTGCGCACCCGGAACGTGAAGGTCGTGACCATCTTGCCCGGGCCGCGGCGGGTCCAGTCCGCCTCGCGCGCCATCACGAGGAAGCGCGTGGTGTTGTTCGACTGGTCCTCGATGTGGCGGGCCACCACGTCGAGGCCGTAGATCTCGCCGGCCAGTTCCGAGGCCAGTGCGGCCAGCCTGGGATCGCCCTTCTCGGCCACCAGCCGCGCCGAGCCGGCGGTATCGGCGCCGGTCACCGAGCGGATCCCGTGACGGCGCAGGAACGACCGGCACTGACCCAGCAGGACGGTGTGGCTCATCGCGGCCTCGATCTTGCCGATCGGCGTTCCGCGGACCGCGAGCAGGTTGATGTGCACCCGGACGAAGGCCTCATCGATGATCCTGAGGCCCGACCCCGGCAGCAGCGAGTGGATGTCGGCCACCCGGCCATAGGTCGAGTTCTCGACCGGCAGCATCGCCAGATCCGCCTCGCCCGAGCGGACAAGCTCGATCGCATCCTCGAAGGTGCGGCAGGGCACGGCCTCCATTCCCGGACGCGCCTGTCGGCAGGCTTCGTGGGAATAGGCGCCCGGTTCGCCCTGGAATGCGATTCGGCCGGTCATGCCATCGGTCTCCGCGATCAAAAACGGGTTGTCCCCGCGCCCGGCGGCGCTACTACACCTTGAAAGCGCGGGGAAGAAGCGGGTACATGTCCCGCGGACCCAAATCGAGGTAAATGCGACATGTTCGACACGATGACCCTGACGAAGGCGGTCGGCGCCGTTTGCGGCGCGTTTCTGGTGTTCCTTCTTGGGGGATGGGCGGCCGATGCGCTCTATACCATCGGCGGCGGGCATGGCGACGAGGCCGAGCAGGCCTATGTGATCGACACCGGGGCGGGGGCCGCGGAGGAGGAGACCGCCGAGGCGGCGGTTCCCTTCGCCGATCTGGTGGCCGCGGCCGATGTCGCCGCCGGACAGAAGGCCTTCGCGAAATGCGCGGCCTGCCACAAGGTCGACGGATCGAACGCGACCGGCCCGCATCTCGACGGCGTGGTCGATCGTGCGGTGGCCTCGGTCGAGGGCTTCGCCTATTCGGAGGCGATGGTGGCCCATGCAGGCGCTGCTCCGAACTGGACGCTGGACGAGCTGAACGGCTTCATCGAGAACCCAAAGGGTCACGTGCCGGGCACCAAGATGACCTTTGCCGGCCTGCCGAAGGAAGCGGACCGGGCGAACGTGGTGGCCTATCTGGCCTCGCTTCAGTAAGCCGCCTGCGCATCCTGCCTTCCGGGCCGCCCCCTGGGGCGGCCTTTTGCCATTCACCGGCCTCGCCCCGGGGCGGCTTTTGCCATTCCCGGCCGCCCGACCGCCATCGTCACGCAATCGCAACTTGAGGCCGCCGCGGATTGCGCCTTAGCATGGGCCGATGGGCGCGAGGCCCGCGTAACGAGGCAGGGAGAACGGCATGGCGCAAGTCGGGGCGCGCACGGCGCAGGGTGGGGTCGCGGCTGAGAGACTTCCCGACGTGCGGCCATGGCTTCTGGGCGGGCTGGGGCTTCTGGTCGTCACGGCGGCGGCGCTGCCGCTGCATGCCGAGGAACAGAAGGTCATCAAGGCGCATGGCATCTCGACCTTCGGCGACCTGAAGTATCCCGCCGACTTTGCACATCTCGACTACGTCAATCCCGATGCGCCCAAGGGCGGCGAGATCTCGGAATGGGCCTTTGGCGGGTTCGATTCGATGAACCCCTATTCGGTGAAGGGCCGTGCGGCGGCGCTGTCCTCGGTGATGTATGAATCCATCCTCGTGGGCACCGCGGACGAGATCGGCGCCGCCTACTGCCTGCTCTGCGAGACGCTGGAATATCCCGAGGATCGCAGCTGGGTGATCTTCAACCTGCGCCCCGAGGCGAAGTTCTCGGACGGAACGCCGGTCACGGCCGAGGACGTCGTGTTCTCGTACCAGACCTTCCTGACCAAGGGCCTCACGGACTTCCGCACCGTCTTCGCCCAGCAGGTCGAGAGCACCGAGGCGCTGGACACCCACCGGGTCAAGTTCACCTTCAAGCCCGGCATTCCGACCCGCGACCTGCCGCAGGACGTGGGCGGCCTGCCGGTCCTGTCGAAGGCGCAATACGAACGCGAAGGGCTGGACCTCGAGGAAGGCAGCCTCAAGCCCTTCCTCGGCTCGGGCGCCTATGTGCTTGACCGGATGAACGTGGGCCAGACCGTCGTCTATCGCCGGAACCCCGACTACTGGGGCAAGGACCTGCCGATCACCCGTGGCACCGGCAATTTCGACACGATCCGGATCGAGTATTACGCCGACTACAACGCGGCCTTCGAGGGCTTCAAGGGCGGCAGCTACACCTTCCGCAACGAGGCCTCCTCGATCCTCTGGGCAACGGGCTACGATTTTCCGGCAGTGGCATCCGGCGTGGTGAAGAAGGTCGAGCTGCCTTCCGGTGCCAAGGCCACCGGGCAGGGCTGGATGCTCAACCTCCGCCGCGAGAAGTTTCAGGACCCCCGCGTGCGCGAGGCGCTGAACCTCGTCTTCAACTTCGAATGGTCGAACGCGACGCTCTTCTACGGCCTCTACACCCGCGTCGATTCCTTCTGGGAGAACAGCTATCTCGAGCCGAGCGGCCCGCCGTCCGAGGCCGAGGTCGCGCTGCTGAAGCCGCTGGTGGACGAGGGGCTGCTGCCGGCCTCCATCCTGACCGACCCGCCCGTCAGCCCGCCCGTCTCCAGCGACCGCCAGCTGGACCGCAAGAACCTGCGCGCCGCGAGCAAGCTGCTCGACGAGGCCGGCTGGGCGGTGGGCGACGACGGCCTGCGCCGCAATGCCAAGGGCGAGGTGCTGCGGATCGAGTTCCTGAACGACAGCCAGACCTTCGACCGGGTGATCAATCCCTACGTCGAGAACCTGCGCGCGCTGGGGATCGATGCGGTGATGACGCGGGTGGACAATGCGCAGATGGAAAGCCGCACCCGCCCGCCGAGCTTCGACTATGACATCGCGACGGGCAACGCGCGGACGAACTACATCTCGGGGTCGGAGCTGAAGCAGTATTACGGCTCCGAGACGGCGGATGTCTCGAGCTTCAACATGATGGGTCTGAAAAGCCCGGCCGTCGACCGGATGATCGAGGTCGTGCTGGCGGCCAAGTCCTCGGACGAGCTGGTGACGGCCACGAAGGCACTCGACCGCGTCCTGCGGCTGGAACGCTTCTGGGTGCCGCAATGGTACAAGGCCAGCCACACCGTCGCCTACTATGACATGTATGAACACCCCGAGACGCTGCCGCCCTATGCGCTGGGAGAACTGGACTTCTGGTGGTTCAACCCCGACAAGGCGCAGGCGCTGCGCGCATCGGGCGCGCTGAGACAGTAAAGGGCCGCACCCCACGATGGGAGCCTACATCCTCCGGCGACTGCTGCTGATCCTGCCGACGCTGTTCGGCATCATGGT
The DNA here is from genome assembly GCF_002407205.1 of Rhodobacter sp. CZR27. Taxonomy (NCBI): domain Bacteria; kingdom Pseudomonadati; phylum Pseudomonadota; class Alphaproteobacteria; order Rhodobacterales; genus Rhodobacter; species Rhodobacter sp. CZR27. The sequence continues at coordinate 488,789 of NZ_CP023548.1, forward strand.
CATCAACTTCGCCCTGACCCAGTTCGTCCCCGGCGGCCCGATCGAGCAGGTGCTGGCGCGACTCGAAGGGCAGGGCGACGTGTTCCAGACGGTCGCGGGCGGCGGCGATGCCGGCGGCGACATCGCGGCGGCCGGGCAGGCCGACGAACGCTATGTCGGCTCGCGCGGCCTGCCGCCCGAGTTCATCGCGGATCTGGAGCGGCAGTTCGGCTTCGACAAGCCGCCGCTCGAGCGGTTCCTCAACATGATGTGGAACTACCTGCGCTTCGACTTCGGCGAGAGCTATTTCCGCTCGATCTCGGTCGTCGATCTGGTGCTGGAGAAGATGCCGGTCTCGATCACGCTGGGCCTGTGGTCCACGCTGATCGCCTATCTGGTCTCGATCCCGCTCGGCATCCGCAAGGCGGTGAAGGACGGCTCCAGCTTCGACACCTGGACGAGCGGCGCCATCATCGTGGCCTATGCCATCCCCGGCTTCCTGTTCGCGATCCTCCTGCTGGTGCTGTTCGCCGGCGGCTCCTACTGGCAGTGGTTCCCGCTGCGCGGGTTGACATCCGACAACTGGGAAAGTCTGTCGATCCCGGGCAAGATCGCCGACTACATCTGGCACATCACGCTGCCGGTGGTGGCCTCGACCATCTCGGCCTTCGCGACGCTGACGCTGCTGACGAAGAACTCCTTCCTTGACGAGATCCGCAAGCAATACGTCATGACCGCCCGCGCGAAGGGGCTGACCGAGGGGCGTGTGCTCTACGGCCACGTGTTCCGCAACGCCATGCTGATCGTGATCGCGTCCTTCCCGTCGGTCTTCGTCTCGGTCTTCTTCGGCGGCAGCCTGATCATCGAGACGATCTTCTCGCTCGACGGCCTCGGCCGGCTCGGGTTCGAGGCCGCGGTGGCGCGCGACTACCCGGTGATCTTCGGCACGCTCTTCGTCTTCGGCCTGCTCGGCCTCGTCATGGGGATCCTGTCGGACCTGATGTATGTCTGGATCGATCCCCGCATCGACTTCGGGACGCGGAGCTGAGATGGCGCTGTCCCCGCTCAACCAGCGCCGCTGGCGGAACTTCAAGGCGAACCGCCGGGCCTACTTCTCGCTCTTCGTCTTCGCGATCCTGTTCGGCCTGTCTCTCTTTGCCGAGCTTCTGGCGAACGACAAGCCGCTGCTGATCAGCTACCGCGGCAGTCTCTACACCCCGATCACGCAGTTCTACCCCGAGACCACCTTCGGCGGCGACTTCCAGACCGAGGCCGCCTATCGCGACCCGGAAGTACGCTGCCTGATCGTCTCAGGGGGGCACGAGGCCTGCTGGGACGATCCCGAGGGCGTCGAGGCCGAGGCCAAGGGGGGCACGGTCGAGGGCCAGCCGATCGAGCGCGGCTGGATCCTCTGGCCACCGATCCCCTATAGCTACGACACGATCAACGACATCGGCCGTGCGGCACCCTCGCCGCCGGATGCCGACCACTGGCTCGGCACCGACGACACGGCGCGCGACGTGCTGGCGCGGGTGATCTACGGCTTCCGCCTGTCGGTCGCCTTCGCGTTGATCGTGACCTTCCTCACCTCGGCCATCGGCATCGCCGCGGGCGCCGTGCAGGGCTATTTCGGCGGGCTGACCGACCTGATCTTCCAGCGGGTGATCGAACTCTGGGGCTCCACGCCCTCGCTCTACATCATCATCATCGTGGCCGCGATCTGGCAGATGAACTTCTGGCTGCTGGTGGGGCTGATGGTGCTTTTCGGCTGGACGAGCCTGATCGGCGTCGTCCGGGCCGAGTTCCTGCGGGCGCGGAACTTCGAGTACGTCCGGGCGGCGCGGGCGCTTGGAGTGGCGGACGGGGTGATCATGTTCCGCCACGTCCTGCCCAACGCGATGGTCGCCACGCTGACCATGCTGCCCTTCATCATCACCGGCACCATCGGCAGCCTTGCCGCGCTCGACTTCCTCGGCTTCGGGCTGCCGTCGAACGCGCCCTCGCTGGGCGAGTTGACGCTGCAGGCCAAGCAGAACCTGCAGGCGCCGTGGCTGGGTTTCACCGCCTTCTTCGCCTTCGCGATCATGCTCTCGCTGATGGTGTTCATCTTCGAGGGTGTCCGCGACGCCTTCGATCCGCGAAAGACCTTCCGATGAGCGTGCTTCAGGTTCAGGACCTCACCGTCCGCTTCCGGCAGGACGGGCGGATCGTCGAGGCGGTGAAGCGGGTGAGCTTCTCGGTCGGCCGCGGCGAAACCGTCGCGCTGGTCGGCGAAAGCGGCTCGGGCAAGTCGGTAACGGCGCTTTCCACCGTCTCGCTCCTGCCCGACAGCGCCGAGGTCACGGGATCGGTGCTCTACGAGGGGCGCGAGATGGTCGGCGCGCCCGAGGCCAGCCTGCGCAAGGTGCGCGGCAACGACATCAGCTTCATCTTCCAGGAGCCGATGACCTCGCTCAACCCGCTCCACACCATCGAGCGGCAGATCGGCGAGAGCCTTGCGCTGCATCAGGGGCTGGTCGGGGCTGCGGCTCGGGCGCGTATCCTCGACCTCTTGACCAAGGTCGGCATCCGCGATGCGGTAAGCCGGCTCGGCGCCTATCCGCATCAGCTCTCGGGCGGGCAGCGGCAGCGGGTGATGATCGCGATGGCGCTGGCGAACGGGCCGGACCTGTTGATCGCGGACGAGCCGACGACCGCGCTCGACGTGACGATCCAGGCGCAGATCCTCGACCTGCTGGCGGAACTGAAGCGCACCGAGGGGCTGAGCCTTCTCTTCATCACCCATGACCTCGGCGTGGTGCGGCGGATCGCCGACCGGGTCTGCGTGATGCAGGGCGGCGAGATCGTCGAGCAGGGTCCGGCCGCGCAGATCTTCGCTGCGCCGAAACACCCCTACACGCAGAAGCTGCTCGCGGCAGAGCCAAAGGGTCGGCCCGATCCGGTGCCCGAAGGCGCGGCCGAGATCGTGCGCACCGAGGGGCTGCGTGTCTGGTTCCCGATCCAGAAGGGGCTTCTGAAGCGCACCGTGGGGCATGTGAAGGCGGTGAACGGCGCGACGCTCTCGATCCGCGCGGGCGAGACGCTGGGCGTGGTGGGCGAAAGCGGATCGGGCAAGACGACGCTCGCACTGGGGCTTCTGAGGCTGATCGAGTCGGAGGGGCCGATCGTCTTCCTCGGCCAGCCGATCCACACCCGCCCGGGCCGTGCCCTGCGCGACCTGCGCCGCGACATGCAGATCGTGTTCCAGGACCCCTATGGCAGCCTCTCGCCGCGAATGACGGTCGAGCAGATCATTGCCGAGGGCCTTGGGGTGCATGGCGTCGAGAAGGGGCGCGACCGCCGCGACATGGTGGCCGAGATCATGACCGAGGTCGGCCTCGATCCCACGGCCATGGGGCGCTATCCGCACGAGTTCTCGGGCGGGCAGCGCCAGCGCATCGCGATCGCGCGGGCCATGATCCTGCGCCCGAAGTTCGTGGTGCTGGACGAGCCGACCAGCGCGCTCGACATGACCGTGCAGGTGCAGATCGTGGAGCTTCTGCGCGCACTGCAACGCAAGTGGGGCCTCGCCTACCTGTTCATCAGCCACGACCTGCGGGTGATCCGCGCCCTGTCGCACAAGGTCCTGGTCATGAAGGACGGCGATGTCGTGGAGGCCGGCGAAGGCGACGACGTCTTCGAGCGGCCGCAGACCGAATACGCGCGGACGCTGCTGGCCGCCGCCTTCGGTGGAGGGCTCAGCCAGGCGGTTTGACGAGTGCCATGAAGATCCTGTTCGTTCACCAGAACTTTCCCGGCCAGTTCCTGCATCTCGCGCCCGAGCTTGCGCGCCGCGGGCACGAGTGCCTTGCCCTGACCGACGGCACGAACATGCGCGAGGCGCCGATCCCGGTTCTGCGCTACCGGCACGAGACGCCGCTGCCCGATCCGCAGGCGACGCGGCTGGGCCGCAACTACACCCAGATGAGCGACCGCGGCGTGACGGTCGCGCGGGCGGCGGTGCAGTTGCGCGACCAGCGCGGCTATCGCCCCGACGTGATCTTCGGCCATTCCGGCTGGGGCGAGACGCTGTTCCTGAAGGAGGTCTGGCCCGAGGCGAAACTCCTGATCTACGCCGAGTTCTACTATCGCGGCATCGGGCAGGACGTGGCCTTCGATCCCGAGTTCGACCGCCGCGGCTTCGACGCGGTGATGATCGCGCAAGGTCGTGCGGCGCATCTGGGGCAGGCGCTGCTGCATGCGGATGCGGGGCTGTCGCCGACGCTGTGGCAGGCCTCGACCTATCCTGCGCCGCTCAGGCGGATGATCGAGGTGATCCACGACGGGGTGGACACGCAGGCGGTGGCGCCCGATCCCGGCGCGGGCTTTGCGCTGCCCGATGGCCGCGTGCTGAGGCCCGGCGACGAGGTTCTGACCTTCGTGAACCGCAACCTCGAGCCCTATCGCGGCTACCACGTCTTCCTGCGTGCCCTGCCCGCGGTGCTGGCGGCGCGGCCCGATGCGCAGGTGGTGCTGGTCGGCGGCGACGGCGTGAGCTATGGCCCGGCGCCGGCGGAAGGCACGTGGAAGGAGCGCATTCTGGCCGAGGTCGGCGACCGCCTCGACCTCTCGCGGCTGCATTTCGTCGGCCGCGTGCCCTACGACCGGTTCAAGGCGCTGATGCAGGTCAGCCGGGCGCATGTCTACATGACCTATCCGTTCGTGCTGTCCTGGTCGATGCTCGAGGCGATGTCGGCGGGGGCGCTGGTCATCGGCTCGCGCACTGCGCCGGTCGAGGAGGTGATCCGCCACGGCATGAACGGGCTTCTGGTCGATTTCTTCGACGTGAAGGGCTGGTCCGAGGTGATGACCGAGGCGCTGGCCGACCCGGACCGCTTCCGCCCCCTGCGCGATGCGGCGCGTGAGACGATCCTGAGCCGCTACGACCTGCGCTCGGTCTGCCTGCCGAGGATGGTGGAGTTCGTGGAGCGCTTCGCGCCGCACGCCTGAGCGCCCGGCCATGGCGGGGGCCGCGACCCCGAACCGAGCCTGATCGCCCTGCCCGGGGGCCGTCAACCCGGGTGGTTTCAGGCTGGCACCCCCGGCCTCAGCGGGTTCTGGTCATAGGCGTCGAAGCGCCGTGCGATCATGCGGGTGAGGGCGCGACCCGAGGGCGCGATCTCCAGCCCGTATCCGGTGATCTCGACGACTTCGGGAAAGTCGAGCGCCACCGCCCGGAACATCGCCTCCAGCCGCTCGGGCGCGATGCCGAACCGGGCGAGGATCCGGGCGCGGCTGATCCGGAACTCGCACATCAGCTGTTCGATCATCCGGCCGCGCAGCCGGTCCTCGTCGGACAGGATGTGCCCGCGCATGGTCGAGAAATGGCCGGCGCGGATCGCCCGCATGTGGTCCGAGGTGCTGGCGGCGTTCTGCGTGAAGCCCTGCGGAAACCGCGAGATCGCCGAAGCGCCGAGGCCCACGAGCACCTCGGCCGGGTCGTCGGTGTAGCCATTGAAGCTGCGCCGCAGCCGCCCCTCGGCCGGCAGCCGGGCGAGGGCATCGCCGGGCCGCGCGAAATGGTCGATCCCGACCTCGGTGTAGCCGTCCCACAGGAACAGCTCGCGCGCGGTCTGGAACAGCTCCAGCCGCTCCTCGGGCCGGGGCAGCGTGTCCGAGGAGATCATCAGTTGCCGGCGCGACATCCACGGCACATGGGCATAGCCGTAGAGCGCCACCCGGTCGGGCGCTAGGGCAAGCAGCTTCTGCACCGTGCTGGCAATGCCCAGCTGCGTCTGATTCGGCAGGCCGAACAGGATGTCGGCGGTCAGGCCCGCGACATCCCGGTCCCGCAGCATCTCGACCAGCCGGAGGGTGACGTCGTAGCCCTGTTCGCGGCCGATGATCTTCTGGATTGCGGGGTCGAAATCCTGCACGCCGATCGAGACGCGGTTCATGCCGCACTCGACCAGCGCATCAAGGCGCGCGGCGTCGATCTCGTTGGGATCGACCTCCACCGAAAACTCGGTGTCCGGAGCTGCGGGGATGGCGTCGCGGATGGCCGAAACCAGTTCAACGATCAGATGCGGCGGCAGCAGCGTCGGAGTGCCGCCGCCCCAGTGCAGCCGCGACAGCCGGATGCCGGGCGCCAGCCTCGCCTGAAGCAGGGCGATCTCGGACTTCAGGGCTGCGGCATAGGCGCGCACCGGCGCATCGGAACTCGTCCCCTGCGTGCGGGATGCGCAGAACCAGCACAACCTGCGGCAAAACGGAACGTGCAGGTATAGCGATATTGAACTGCCGGCCGGAATCGCCGAGATCCATTCGCCATGAAGGCGGTCGGTCACGCCGGAACCGAAGTGCGGCACGGTCGGGTAGCTCGTGTAGCGCGGCACGCGGGCGTCAAAGAGCCCGAATTTTGCAAGTTGAGAAACCGACTGCATCGACTTTCGCTAGGCGCGAAACTCGTTTATTGCTTTGATTCAGATCAAGCGGGGAAACGGCATGACGCTGCTCGAAGTCCCAACAATCCTCCACCGCTGCGGCGACTGTCCGATCCGTCACCGTGCCGTCTGCGCACGGTGCGATACGGATGAACTCGCGACGCTGGAGCAGATCAAGTACTACCGCAGCTATCAGGCTGGGCAGACCGTGATCTGGTCGGGGGACAAGATGGATTTCGTGGCCTCGGTGGTGACCGGGATCGCCACGCTGACCCAGACGATGGAGGATGGCCGGCGCCAGATGGTGGGCCTGCTGCTGCCCTCGGACTTCGTGGGGCGTCCGGGACGCCAGACCGTGGCCTATGACGTGACCGCGACCACCGACCTTCTGATGTGCTGCTTCCGCCGCAAGCCGTTCGAGGAGATGATGCAGAAGACGCCCCACGTCGGGCAGCGCCTTCTGGAAATGACGCTGGACGAACTGGATGCCGCGCGAGAGTGGATGCTGCTGCTGGGCCGCAAGACCGCGCGCGAGAAGATCGCAAGCCTGCTTGCCATCATCGCCCGGCGCGACGCGGCGCTGAAGCTGCGCGACCCGAAGGGGCCGTTGACGTTCGACCTGCCGCTCACGCGCGAGGAGATGGCGGATTACCTCGGCCTCACGCTCGAGACGGTCAGCCGGCAGGTCTCGGCGCTGAAGCGCGACGGGGTGATCTCGCTGGAAGGCAAGCGCCACGTGATCGTGAACGATTTCGCCCGGCTTCTGGAAGAGGCGGGCGACGACAGTGACGGCGGCCTTCTGGTCTGAAGCGAAGGGCCCGCCCCCGGGAGGGGCGGGCGAAGTGGGCGCATCACCGAGCGTCAGTGCGCCATCAGGACCGGCACTTCGGCCAGTTCCAGCATGTCACGGGTCGCCCCGCCGATGATCGCCTCGCGGAAGCGCGAGTGCCCGTAGGCACCCATCACGAGAAGATCGCCATTCTGGTCGCGCACATGGCGCGCGATCACGTCCGAGACGCGCGGCAGCGTCTTGGCAAGCACCGAGACCTCGGCGCGCACGCCGTGCCGTACGAGCATCTGGCACAGTGCGCCGCCCGGGTCCGACCGCTCGGCGCCATGGGCCGAGGGATCGACGATGACGATGTTCACCACCTCGGCCCGCAGCAGGAAGGGCATGGCCTTGCGCACCGCGGTCAGGGCCTCGCGGCTCTGGTCCCAGGCGATGATGATGCGATTGCCGTAGTGATCGCTGAGGCTCGCGTCGTCGGGAATCACCAGCACGGGCGCCTGACCCTCGAACAGCGCGGCCTCGACCACGGCCTCGGCCTCGGCGCCGCGGCCCTTGCCGTAGGGGCGCGGCAGCACCACGAGATCGGCGAAGCGCGAGCGCATCGCCACGAGGCCGCTGAGGCCGCCCATCTGCGCCACCGCCGTCTCGACCGAGCTGCGCAGCGTGACGGGCTGCGCGGCCAGCGCCGCCCGCGCGGCCTTTTCGACGGCCTGCGCCTCCTGTTCGGCGCGTTCCAGCGCCATCTGCAGCACCACCGCGGTGCCGCCCATGTTGTAGTAGGCCACCTGGGTCCCGTCGATTCCGAGGGCGAGAACGTCAAGATGAGCGTCTTCCGCCAGCGCGAGACGCGACGCCACCGAGAGCACGGGTTCCACCCGATCGGGCGAAGTGGCCACGGAAAGCAGGGATTTGTAGGCCATTTCACAATCTCCAGCCGAAAGCTTCCGACCCGGATGTTGTGATCGAAAGGGGCTTTGTTCCTTGATGCTGATCAAGTATCAGAGCCGAAACCATTGACATGGATCAAGGCAGAATCCGCGACACGCCGCCACACACGGCCTGTCGATTAGCATCGGCCGGGGGAGTCGGCCTAGCGAAGACGAAGGGACGCAAGATGTGGGATTATGTTAAGTTGGTCGCGCTAGGCGTGATCGCGCTATGTGCCGCGATCGCCGCCAACTACGCGCGCGACCTTGCATACATGGTGAACGCCGTAACGGTCATGCTGGTGGCTGGCGGCCTTTTCCTCTGGCAGGTGCGCAGGGTGGGGAACGATGTTCGTCCCCAGCCGGTGTTGCAGACCGAGTATATGGACGGGGTCATCCGCTACGGCGTGGTGGCGACCGCCTTCTGGGGTGTCGTCGGCTTCCTGGTGGCCGTCATCATCGCGTTCCAGCTGGCCTTCCCGTCGCTCAACTTCGAATGGGCGCAGGGCTATCTGAACTTCGGGCGCCTGCGTCCGCTGCACACCTCGGCGGTGATCTTCGCCTTCGGCGGCAACGCCCTGATCGCGACGAGCTTCTACGTGGTGCAGCGCACCTCGGCCGCGCGGCTCTGGGGTGGCAACCTCGGCTGGTTCGTGTTCTGGGGCTACAACCTCTTCATCGTGCTGGCCGCCTCGAGCTACCTGCTCGGCGCCACCCAGTCGAAGGAATACGCCGAGCCGGAATGGTACCTCGACCTGTGGCTGACGATCGTCTGGGTCGCCTATCTCGCCGCGTTCCTGGGCACGATCATCAAGCGCAAGGAACCCCACATCTACGTGGCGAACTGGTTCTACCTGAGCTTCATCGTCACCGTGGCGATGCTGCACATCTTCAACAACCTGTCGATCCCCGTCTCGTTCTTCGGCTCGAAGTCCGTCCAGGTCTTCTCGGGCGTGCAGGACGCCATGGTGCAGTGGTGGTATGGCCACAACGCCGTGGGCTTCTTCCTGACAGCCGGCTTCCTCGGCATGATGTACTACTTCGTGCCGAAGCAGGCCGAGCGTCCGGTCTACAGCTACAAGCTGTCGATCGTGCACTTCTGGGCGCTGATCTTCCTCTACATCTGGGCCGGCCCGCACCACCTGCACTACACCGCGCTGCCCGACTGGGCCTCGACGCTCGGCATGGTGTTCTCGATCATGCTGTGGATGCCGTCGTGGGGTGGCATGATCAACGGCCTGATGACGCTCTCGGGCGCCTGGGACAAGCTGCGCACCGACCCGATCATCCGCATGATGGTGGTCTCGATCGGCTTCTACGGCATGTCGACCTTCGAAGGCCCGATGATGTCGATCAAGGCCGTGAACTCGCTCAGCCACTACACCGACTGGACCATCGGTCACGTCCACTCCGGCGCGCTTGGCTGGAACGGCATGATCACCTTCGGCGCGCTCTACTTCCTGACGCCGAAACTGTGGAACAAGGAACGGCTCTACAGCCTCAGCCTCGTCTCGTGGCACTTCTGGCTCGCCACCATCGGCATCGTGCTCTACGCCTCGTCGATGTGGGTCTCGGGCATCATGGAAGGCCTGATGTGGCGTGAAGTGGATGCGAACGGCTTCCTCGTGAACGCCTTCGCCGACACCGTGGCCGCCAAGTTCCCGATGAACGTGGTCCGCGGTCTGGGTGGCGTGCTCTACCTGACCGGCGCGCTGATCATGTGCTACAACCTGTGGAAAACCGTGACGACCGCGCCTGCCCGGGCGCTGCGTCCCACGGCCGTTCCCGCTGAGTGACGGAGGGGACGACCATGGGTATCCTCGCAAAACACAAGATCCTCGAAACCAACGCCACGCTGCTGCTGATCTTCAGCTTCCTCGTGGTCACCATCGGCGGCCTGGTGCAGATCGTGCCGCTGTTCTACCTCGAGAACACGATCGAGAAGGTGGAAGGGGTTCGCCCCTACACCCCGCTCGAACTCGCGGGGCGCGACGTCTACATCCGCGAGGGCTGCTACGTCTGCCACAGCCAGATGGTCCGCCCGATGCGCGACGAGGTGGAGCGCTACGGCCACTACAGCCTGGCGGCCGAGTCGATGTACGATCACCCCTTCCAGTGGGGCTCCAAGCGCACCGGCCCGGACCTCGCCCGGGTGGGTGAGCGCTACTCGGACGAGTGGCACGTCGACCACCTGACCAACCCGCAGTCGGTGGTGCCGGAATCCATCATGCCGAAATACGGCTTCCTCTCGCATCGCGAGATCGACGGCCGCTACATCCAGGACGTGATGACCGTCCACCGGACGGTCGGCACGCCCTACACGGACGATATGATGGAAGCCGCGGTGGCCGACTTCAAGGTGCAGGCGGATCCGAACGGGGACAGCGAAGGGCTGCTCGAGCGCTATGGCAAGGCCGCGGTGCGCAACTTCGACGGCCAGCCGCAGCTGACCGAGATGGACGCGCTGGTCGCCTACCTGCAGGTGCTGGGCACGATGGTCGACTTCTCGACCTTCACCCCCGACGCGAGCCGGTAGGAGGGGCGGGCATGGATACCTACAGCCTGCTGCGCAGCTTCGCCGACAGCTGGATGCTGCTCGTCCTGACGCTGTTCTTCGTGGGCGTGGTGTTCTGGGCCTGGCGTCCCGGCAGCCGCAAGCATCATGACGAGGCTGCCAACGCGATCTTCCGCCACGAGACGAAACCCGCCGATGACGACCCCGAGTCGTCGTCCGAGGAGGCGAGGAAATGAGTGTGAAACCGACGAAACCGAAGTCCGGCGAGCCGCCGACCACCGGCCATTCCTGGGATGGCATTCAAGAGTACGACAACCCGATGCCGCGCTGGTGGCTGTGGACCTTCTACGCCTGCATCATCTGGGCGGTGGGCTACTCGCTGCTCTATCCGGCCTGGCCGCTGGTGAAGGCGGCCACTCCGGGCCTGCTCGGGGCCTCGACCCGGCAGGACGTGGAGCAGGAGATCCAGGCCTTTGCCGAGGCGAACGCGGCCATCCGGCAGAAGCTGGTCGAGACCGACCTGACCGCCATCGCGGCCGATCCCGACCTGCGCCAGTATGCCACCAACGCCGGTGCCGCGGTGTTCCGCACCAACTGCCAGCAGTGCCACGGGTCGGGTGCTGCGGGCGTGCAGGGGCAGGGCTATCCCAACCTGCTCGACGACGATTGGCTGTGGGGCGGCGACATCGAGTCGATCCACACCACGATCACGCACGGCATCCGCAACACCACCGACGCCGAGGCGCGCTATTCCGAGATGCCGCGCTTCGGGGCGGACGAGCTGCTGGACGCCACGCAGATCGGCCAGGTGGTCGAGCATGTGCTGGCGCTGTCCGGGCAGGACCATGACGCGGCGCTCGCCGCCGAAGGCGCCACGGTCTTCGCCGACAACTGCGCCGCCTGCCACGGCGAGGACGGCGCGGGCAGCCGCGATGTGGGCGCCCCGAACCTGACCGACGCGATCTGGCTTTACGGCGGCGACCGCGACAAGCTGACCGAGACGGTGACCTATGCCCGGTTCGGCGTCATGCCGAACTGGAACGCCCGCCTCTCCGAAGCCGACATCCGCGCGGCGGCCGTCTATGTCCACGGCCTTGGCGGCGGCGAATAAGTGCTGAACGGCCCGCGGGGGCAGCCCCGCGGGCCGGCGCCTTCTCCTCACCCATGTTCAGGTGTTCCGAGTGCGAGGGGTCGGCGCCTTCCTGTCCCGACGACAGGCGCAGATGGTCCTTGCTGCCGTGAATGATGTATCACGGATGCGTAATTTTGATGGATGTCAAGTTGCGCGGGCCGACCGGTCTGATAGCACCCGGAACATCAAAGCAGCCGGAGTCCGCCGTGACCAGCCCCGATACCGAAACGACCAGCCTCTATGCCAAGCGGGAACCCATCTTCCCCAAGCGGGTGAGCGGCAAGTTCCGCGCCCTGAAGTGGTGGATCATGGGGGTGACGCTGGGCATCTACTACCTCGCGCCGTGGATCCGCTGGGACCGCGGGCCGAACCTGCCCGATCAGGCGATCCTCGTCGACATCGCGAACCGGCGCTTCTTCTTCTTCATGATCGAGATCTGGCCGCACGAATTCTACTTCGTGGCGGGCCTGCTGATCATGGCGGGGCTTGGCCTCTTCCTGTTCACGGCGGCCGCCGGGCGGGTCTGGTGCGGTTATGCCTGCCCGCAGACCGTGTGGACCGACCTCTACATCCTCGTGGAACGCTGGATCGAGGGTGACCGCAACGCCCGCATCCGCCTGCTGCGGCAGGAGTGGAACGCCGAGAAGATCCGCAAGCGGCTGTCCAAATGGACGCTGTGGCTGCTGATCGGCCTCGCGACCGGCGGGGCCTGGGTGTTCTACTTCACCGACGCGCCGACGCTGCTGGTCGATCTCTTCACCGGCAACGCCCACCCCGTGGCCTACATCACCGTGGCGACGCTGACGGCCACGACCTTCGCCTTCGGCGGCTTCGCGCGCGAGCAGATCTGCATCTACGCCTGCCCCTGGCCGCGCATCCAGGCCGCGATGATGGACGAGGAGACCATCACCGTCGCCTACCGCGAATGGCGGGGCGAGCCGCGCGGCAAGCTGAAGAAGGGCGAGCCGATCGACCCCGCGCAGGGTGACTGCATCGACTGCATGGCCTGCGTGAACGTCTGCCCGATGGGCATCGACATCCGCGACGGCCAGCAACTCGCCTGCATCACCTGCGCGCTCTGCATCGACGCCTGCGACGAGGTGATGGACAAGATCGGCAAGCCGCCGAGCCTCATCGGCTACCTCGCCCTGACGGACGAGCGGGCCGAGCGCGAGGGGCAGAAACCGCGCTCCGCCTGGCGCCATGTGTTCCGCGTGCGGACGCTGATCTACACCGCGCTCTGGTCGGGGATCGGCGTGGCGCTGGTGGTCGCGCTCTTCCTGCGCTCGCCCATCGACATCAACGTGACGCCGCTGCGCAACCCGACCTATGTCACGCTCTCGGACGGTTCGATCCGCAACACCTATGACCTGCGCCTGCGCAACAAGCAGGGCGACGACCGCAAGTATCAGATCTCGCTGACCAGCGAGGCCGACCTGTCGCTTTCGCTGGAGGGGGCAGAGGGGTCCGTGGTAACCGTTCCTGCCAACGAGACCATGACGCAGCGCGTATATGTCATCGCGGACAAGTCCAGCGCCGCGGCAGACGCCGAGCGGACAGATCTCCGGCTCTGGGTCGAGGACCTGACGGCAAGCGAGCGCGTGCACCACGACACGATCTTCAACGGAAGGGGCAACTGACATGGCCGAACTGACCGGGCGCAAGGTTCTGGCGATCACCGTGGGCGCCTTCGCAGTGATCATCGCCGTGAACGTCGTGATGGCGGTCAAGGCGGTCTCGACTTTCCCCGGTCTCGAGGTCGCGAACTCCTATGTCGCGAGCCAGACCTTCGATGCCGAGCGCACGGCGCAGCAGGCGCTCGGCTGGAGGCTGGAGGCGGATTATGACCCGGAAGCGCAGGAACTGATCCTGCGCTTTGCCGATGCCGAGGGGCGCCCGGCCGCGGTCCAGACGCTCGACGTGCTGGTGGGACGCACCACCGAATCGCGCGAGGATCGCCGGCCGGACTTCGTGCTGCGCTCCGGCGCCTTCCGGGCGCCGGTCGCCCTCGGGCATGGCAAGTGGATGCTGCAGATCGAGGCGACCTCCGCCGCCGGCACGCCGTTCCGCCAGCGCCTCGACCTTTTCGTGCAGGGCTGAGCAATGACCGTCGCGGAGCGCCTCGACCTTCCCCCGGCTGACGTGCCCGCTTCGGCCTCGGCCTGTCCCGCCTGTGTCGCGGCGCCCTCGGCCGAAAGGCTTGCCGCGATGGCTGCCCCGGCCTCGGGTCGGCTGGTCCTGTCGCTGCCGACGGCGCATTGTGCCGCCTGCATGACGACCGTCGAGGGCGGGCTCGAGGCGCTGCCGGGCGTGCGCTCGGCGCGGGTGAACCTGACCCTGCGCCGGGTCTCGGTCGATGCCGAGCCCGACGTGACTGCCGCCGACCTGATCGAGGTGCTGGCCGGGCTCGGCTACGAGGCGCACGAGCTGGACGCCGGCCTCCTGTCGGCCACCGAGACCGACCGTCAGGGCCGCGACCTGCTGATGCGCCTCGGTGTCGCCGGCTTCTCGATGATGAACGTGATGCTCTTGTCGGTCGCGGTCTGGTCGGGGGCCGAGAACGCCACGCGCGACCTGTTCCACTGGATCTCGGCCGCCATCGCGCTGCCCACCGTGGTCTTTGCCGGGCAGCCCTTCTTCCGCAGCGCCTGGGCCGCGCTGCGCGTCGGGCGGCTGGGCATGGACGTGCCGATCTCGCTCGCCATCATCCTCGCCTCGTCGATCTCGCTGTTCGAGACCTTCCACTCCGGCCATCACGCCTATTTCGACGCGGCGGTGATGCTGACCTTCTTCCTGCTCGCCGGGCGCTATCTCGACCACCGCACCCGCGCCGTCGCCCGCTCGGCCGCCGAGGAGCTGGCCGCACTCGAGGTGCCGCGCGCCATCGTGCTGCGCGACGGGGCCGAGGTCACGGTGCCGATCGCCGAGCTTGCAGCGGGAGAGTTGGTCCGTGTCCGTCCTGGCGGGCGGATGCCGGTCGATGGCGTGGTGACCGAGGGCTTTTCCGAACTCGACCGCTCGCTTCTGACCGGCGAGAGCCTGCCGCTGCAGGCGGCTCCCGAGATGGTGGTTTCGGCGGGCGAGGTGAACCTGACCGGCCCGCTGACCGTCCGCGTCACGGCGGCGGGACGCGACTCGTCGCTGCACCGGATGGCCGATCTGGTGGCGGTCGCGGAGAGTGCCAAGACCCGCTACACCTCGCTGGCCGAGCGCGCCTCGCGGCTCTATTCCCCGCTTGTGCATCTTCTGTCCTTCTCCGCCTTCGGGGTCTGGATGTGGATCACCAACGGCGACATCCGAACCTCGATCAACATCTCGGCCGCCGTCCTCATCATCACCTGCCCCTGCGCGCTGGGGCTTGCCGTGCCGGCGGTCGTGACCGCGGCGAGCGGCCGGCTGTTCCGCATGGGGCTGCTGATCAAGCACGGCACGGCGCTCGAGCGGCTGGCCGAGGTCGATACGTTGGTGTTCGACAAGACCGGCACGCTGACGATGGGGACGCCCGAGCCGACCAACATCGCCTCGCATCCGCGCGCCGATCTCGAGGTGGCCGCCGCGCTGGCCGGGGCCTCATCCCATCCGCTGGCGCAGGCGCTTTCGGCCGCGGCCAGGGCGGCCGGCATCCATCCTGCGGCCGTCACCGATCTGCGCGAGGTGCCCGGCTTTGGTGTCGAGGGGCAATTCCACGGCCGCACGGTGCGGCTTGGCCGGGCCGAATGGGTCGGGGCGGAGCCGGTTTCGGTGACGGCGACCTACCTCACGGCCGGGGCCGGGACCCGCGCCTTCACCTTCACCGACCGCCTGCGTCCCGGCGCGGAACAGGCGGTGCGGGCGCTGTCTGCCCAGGGCAAGCGGCTTCTGCTGCTGTCGGGTGATACCGAGGCCGCGGTGGCCGGCCTCGCTGGCCGGCTCGGCATCGCGGAATGGCAGTCGGGCGCGCTGCCCGAGGCGAAGGCCGCCCGGGTTTCGGCGCTGACGGCCGAGGGGCGGCGCGTGCTGATGGTGGGCGACGGGCTGAACGACACGGCGGCGCTGGCGGCAGCGCATGTGTCGATCTCGCCGGCCTCGGCGCTTGATGCGGCACGTGTGGCCTCGGACATCGTGCTGCTGGGTCAGGACATGTCACCCATTGCCGATGCGCTGCGGATCTCGGTCAAGGCCACGCGCCGGATCAAGGAGAACTTCGCGATCTCGGCGGGCTACAACGTGGTGGCGGTGCCGCTGGCGCTGGTGGGGCTCGCCACGCCGCTGGCCGCGGCGCTGGCCATGTCGCTGTCCTCGATCAGCGTCTCGCTGAATGCGCTCAGGGTGAAGTGATGGATATCCTGGCCTACCTGATCCCGGTCTCGCTTTTCCTGGGCGGTCTTGGCCTTGCCGCCTTCTTCTGGTCGCTCAAGGCGCGGCAGTATGACGATCCCGAGGGCGATGCGAACCGCATCCTGAAGACGGATTACGACGACCATCCCCGCCCCTGAGCCCGGAAGGCCCGCCCTCGACCGACGGCGGGCTTCTGGCATTGAAGGGGCGGTCGTCGGCTCCATTCCTGCACCGGACATGGGAAAGGCCCGCGCCTGTGGGCTGCGGGCCTTGCTGCGGAATCGTTTCAGCTCGTGAGGGTCACGGGCCGATGGCGAAGCACTGGATGGCGCGGGCCTGCAGGCGGCGGCAGGCCAGATCCGCCTCTTCCTGGGTCAGGCCCATGAAATTCGCGTCATAGCCGCCCGAGCGTTCCATGATCTTGCGCAGCCCGTCGTTCAGCGTGCCGCTTTCGGCCAGCGCGATCCGCATGAGCTGGCGCTCGGCCGCGCTGCGCGACGGGAAGCGGCCCACGTTCACGCCCCAGTGCCGCCCGCCCGAGGTCGACATCCGCGTGATCACCTCGGGCGAGGTGGGCACCGGCGAGGGAGAGGCGGCCGCCAGCCGCATCGCCGGACGCTCGCGCGGCGCGAGGCCCGAGTCCGAGCCTTCGCCTTCCAGCGCGACCGCCTGCGCCACCTGCATCGCGACGTCGTCCTGCAGGGAGGCCGCCAGCGCCGATTCGATTCCGCCCTGCATCGTGTCCACCTTGGCGGCGGCCGCGATGGCCGCGCTGGAGCCCGGACGGGCGAGGGGACGCGGCGAGCGGGTCAGCACGGTCTGGAGCGGCTGCTCCACCGCGACCGCCTGCGCCGAGGCCACGGCGACCGCGTTCATGTCGATGGGCTCGGGCCGGCGGACTTTCGCGCCGGTCGGCGCCTCGCGGAAGCCGAGGTCGAGCAGCTCGGCCATCTTGGCGTTGCG
The DNA here is from genome assembly GCF_002407205.1 of Rhodobacter sp. CZR27. Taxonomy (NCBI): domain Bacteria; kingdom Pseudomonadati; phylum Pseudomonadota; class Alphaproteobacteria; order Rhodobacterales; genus Rhodobacter; species Rhodobacter sp. CZR27. The sequence continues at coordinate 505,833 of NZ_CP023548.1, forward strand.
GTGCGCGGTGCTCTTGCCGCCGAAGACGGTGGCGATGATGCGCTTGTTGCCGCGCTGCGCCGAGGCGGTCAGGTTGTAGCCGGCGGGCGAGGTGTAGCCGGTCTTGATCCCGTCCGCACCCTTGTAGGCGTCAAGGAAGCGCGTGTTGGTGTTCGACACGGTCGCGACGCCCGCATCGGCGGTGCGGCGCGAGAAGATGTTGTAGTATTGCGGGAAATCGAAGAACAGCCGCCGGCCCAGCAGGTTCATGTCGCGCGCGGTGGACAGGTGGCCCTCGGCGGTCAGCCCGTTGCAGTTCCGGAAGGTCGAGCCCTTCATCCCGATGGCCTTCGCCGTGCGGTTCATCCGCTCGGCAAAGGCTGCCTCCGACCCGCCGACGGCCTCGCAGATCGCGGTGGCGGCGTCGTTGGCCGATTTCACGGCGGCGGCCCGGATCAGGTAGCGCAGGGCGATGCGCTGGCCCGCCCGCAGGCCGAGCTTGGAGGGGGGCTCGGCCGCCGCGTTCTTGGTGACCGTCACCATGCTGTCGAGCGAGATCTCGCCCCGCTGGATCGCCTGGAAGGTGATGTAGAGCGTCATCATCTTGGTGAGCGACGCCGGATGGAGACGCGTCGAGGCGTTGGTCTCGTAGAGGGTCTCGCCCGTTCGGGCGTCCATCACGATGGCCGCATAGGGTGCGGCGAGGGCGGATTGCGCCGCCAGAACCCCAGCCGCGGCCACGAATAGCATTTTGCGGACGTACTGCCCCAGATGCGATGTCACGTCGCCTGTCCTTCTGCCTGCCTCGTTTCCGCCGGTTCTTTTTTGATCGTCCGGGGAGATTGTTGATTTGCCGCCGACGCTAGCACAGGCGTCGATTCAGGAAAACCCCTGAGTTTCAAGGGGTTTTCACGGGCTGTTCATCGGCTGTGGCAGATCTGGGGCAGCCGGGGCCAAGAACCTCAAGTTATGGGAAATTCCCGTTAAGCCGATCCACCAGCGCCGGCAGCCCGCCCAGGTCGGGCAGGGTGAAGAAGCGCGGATGACCGTCCGGCGGATCGGCATGTTCCAGCGCCCAGGTCAGGCCATGCGGCACATGCACGCCGAATCCCCCGGCGGCAATCGGGGGAATGACGTCCGATTTCAACGAGTTACCAACCATCAGCGCGCGCTCCGGCCCGTCGCCGTGCCGCCGGAAGATCCGCTCGTAGACCGGAGTGGTCTTGTCCGAGACGATCTCGACCGCGTCGAACAGCTCGCCCAGCTCTGACTGGGCGAGCTTGCGCTCCTGATCAAGAAGATCGCCCTTTGTGACAAGAATGACACGGTGATCGGCCGCCAGCGCCTCCACGGCCTCGCGCGCATGGGGCAGAAGCTCGATCGGATGGGCCAGCATCTCCTGACCGGCGGCGATGATCTCGCGTATGACATTGGCGGGAACGCGCTCCTCGGTCACCTCGATGGCGGTCTCGATCATCGACAGCATGAAGCCCTTGATGCCGAATCCGTAGTGGCCGAGGTTGCGCCGCTCGGCCGCCAGCAGCCGCTCGTGCAGGTGGTCGGGGCTGGCATGCTGGGCCAGAAGGCCGGTGAACCGCTCCTGAGTGAGTCGATAGAAGGTCTCGTTCTGCCAGAGCGTGTCGTCCGCGTCGAACGCGATGGTGGTGATGCGTCGGTTCATGGCCCCTCCCGCTGCTGCCGGATTACGCAGTTTCCTGCGCGGCCTGCAACGCTTTCCGCGTCATGCGCGCCTCTTTCCGACGCGCGAAAATGGATTATACTGTGCGTCTCGTCCATCCCTTCGAATCCGCGCATCGGCAGGAGCCACGATCTTGACCCTTCGTCCGCTTCAGATGTCCGACAAGACGGGCGGTCCCGGCGACGACACGTCGATCCTGACCAAGACGCGCAGCAAGACGCAGCGGCCGCCGCTGTACAAGGTGCTGCTGCTGAACGACGACTACACGCCGATGGAATTCGTGGTGCATGTGCTGGAACGCTTCTTCGGCCTGAGCCACGCGCAGGCGTTCGAGATCATGCTGACCGTCCACAAGAAGGGGCTCGCCGTCGTGGGCGTGTTCTCGTTCGAGGTGGCCGAGACCAAGGTGGCGCAGGTCATGGACTTCGCCCGCCGGCATCAGCATCCGCTGCAATGCACCATGGAAAAGGAATAGGCCGCAGGCCCCCGCATGCGATCTGCACGGCTGACACTGGCGCTGGAGACAGGCGCGGTGGTGCTGCCTGACGCGGGCAGCATCGCGGTCTATCGTGCGCGCGCCGGCGACGACCTGTCCGCCCTGCCGAAGGATCGCCTGCTGATCGTGCAGGGCTTCCGTCCCGAGCATGATGCCTTCGCGGCGCAGGGCTACCGCGTGGCGGTCGAGGGAGGGCAGGGTCATGCCGCCGCCATCGTCTGCCTGCCACGGTCGCGCGACGAGGCTAGGGCCCTTCTGGCCGAGGCCGCGGCGGCGGTGGAACCGGGCGGGCCCATCGTGGTGGACGGGCAGAAGACCGACGGGATCGAGGCGATCTACCGGGATCTGGGCGAACGGCTTGCGGTCTCGGCCACCCTGTCCAAGGCGCATGGCAAGCTGTTCACCTTCGCGGCGGGGCCGGGGCTCGAGGACTGGGCGGCGCGGCTGACCGCGGTGGAGGGCGGGTTCCGCACCTTGCCCGGAGTCTTCTCGGCCGATGCGCCCGACCGCGGTTCGGCGCTGCTGCTGGCGGCCCTGCCGGCGGAGCTGTCGGGCCGGGTGGTCGACCTTGGAGCCGGCTGGGGCTACCTGTCGCGCGCGGTGCTGGAGCGGCCCCACGTCAAGCGGCTGGACCTGGTCGAGGCCGAGCACGCGGCGCTGGCCTGCGCGCGGCTGAACGTCACCGACCCGCGCGCCTTTTTCCACTGGGCCGACGCGACCCGCTTCCGGCTCTCGAAGGCCGCGGATGTCGTGGTCTGCAACCCGCCTTTCCACACCACGCGCGAGGCCGATCCGGCGCTCGGGCTGGGCTTCCTGCAGGCCGCGGCGCGGCTTCTGCAGCCGCAGGGGGTGCTCTGGCTGGTGGCGAACCGTCACCTGCCCTATGACCGCGGACTTCGCGCGCTGTTCCGCGAGGTCGAGGAGATCGGCGGCGATGCCGCCTTCAGGATCGTCCGCGCCTCCCGGCCCGAGAAGGTCGGCGTATCGCGCGCGTAACGGGAGACACTGCATGTCACTAGTCATTGCCGGCAGGACGGCCATCGTGACCGGGGCCGCCAGCGGCATCGGTCTCGCCGTCGCGCGCCACTTCGTCGACAAGGGGGCGAACGTGATGTTCGTCGACATCGACGAGGCCCGGCTGGAGGACCAGGTGGGCGAGGAAGCCCGCGCCGAAGGTCCCGTCCGCATGTTCGCGGGCGACCTGCGCGAGAAGCTGACCATCACCAACCTGCTCTCGGCGACGGTGGATGCCTTCGACCGGGTGGACATCCTGGTGAACGCGAGCCGGCAGATCGCCACCTCCGATCCGCTCTGCCCCGAGCAGGACGCGGTCGAGACGCTCTTGCAGCAGAACCTGCTGACCAGCCTGCGCCTGACTCAGCTGACCGCCAAGCGCATGATCGCGCGCGCTGAAAAGAGCGAGGAGAAGCCGGCGCAGGTCGGCTCGATCATCAACCTCTCGTCGATCGCCGCGATCCGCACCCAGCCGGAGCTGCTGGCCTATTCGATCAGTTGCGCCGCGGTCGAGCAGATGACGCGCTCGATGGCCGTCGCGCTGGCGCCGAGGGGCATCCGGGTGAACGCGGTCTCCTTCGGCTCGGTCATGAGCGCGAGCCTGCAGAACGCGCTGAAGGACGCGCCCGGGCTGCGCGTCGCGATCACCGAGCGCACGCCGATGAAGCGCATCGCCGCGGCGTCCGAGATCGTCGAGACGGTGCAGTTCCTCGCCTCGGATGCGGCGGCCTTCATGACCGGGCAGGTCGTCACGCTGGACGGCGGGCGCAGCCTGATCGACCCGGCCTGCGCGGCAGTTCACTGAAGGCGGGCTACTTCGTCTCGGGGTAAAACGCGCGGCACTGCTCCACCGCGGGAATCGCCTGCCGCGCCAACTGGACGCGCTTCTTCTTCAGTTGCTCAAGCGTGCGGGCCTCGGCGGCAAGGTCGATCGCCTTGGGCTGGCGCACGGTATAGGGCACCTGGTCGAAGCAGCGGCGCGGCGGGTAATAGATCCGCTCGCCGTTGGCGCGGTAGCGCACGAAGGGTGGCCCGCAATCCACCCATTCCGGGCGATAGTCGGTCACCTCCTCGATCGCGTAGCCGCGGGCGAGGTTCAGTTCGCCCTCCTGGATCAGCTCGTCCACCACGCGCAGGTCGCGCGTCACCTGCGCGATGCAGCGTTCCTGCGGCGTGCCGCAGGCGGCAAGAAGAGCGAACAGCGGGATCAGGGGGCCGGCGCGTCTCATGTCCCCGAAGCTACCCGTTTCCCGGTCCCGCGCCAGTGGTTTCTGGATCGACGGCGGCAAAGCTGCTAGCTCTCGCGGAAAAGCTGTGGGAGGTTTGCATGATTGACGGCATGGACGAGCACAAGGCCCGGGCCTCCGCCTGGTTCCGAAGCCTGCGGGACCAGATCCTCGCGGCGTTCGAGGATCTGGAGGATGCGGTGGCCGGCACGTCCCCCACCGACCCGGCGCCCGGGCGCTTCGAGGTCACCGAGACCGAGCGCGAGGGCGGCGGGGGCGGCGGCCTGATGAGCGTGATGCGCGGCGGCCGGGTGTTCGAGAAGGTGGGCGTCAACGTCTCGACCGTCCACGGACGGCTGGCCGAGCGGGCGCAGCGCGCCATGGCGGCCCGCGGCGTGCCGGGGATGGAGGCGGACCCGCGGTTCTGGGCCTCGGGCATCAGCCTCGTCGCGCACATGCAGAACCCGCATGTGCCGGCGGTGCACATGAACACGCGGATGTTCTGGACACCGCACGCCTGGTGGTTCGGCGGCGGCTCCGACCTCAATCCCTGCCTCGAATATCCCGAGGACACCGAGCATTTCCACTCCACCCTGCGCACCGCCTGCGAGGCGCATTCGCCCGACGCCTATCCCCGCTTCAAGGCCTGGGCCGACGAGTATTTCTTCGTCCCCCACCGTGGGCGGGCGCGGGGCGTCGGCGGCATCTTCTACGACGACCTGAACACCGGCGACTGGGAGGCCGACTTCGCCTTCACCCAAGAGATCGGCCGCGCCTTCCTGCCGGCCTTCGTGCCGCTGGTCGAACGCCGGGTCGCCACACCCTGGACCGAGGCCGACCGCGACGCGCAGCTGATCCACCGCGGGCTCTATGCCGAATACAATCTGGTCTATGACCGGGGCACGAAGTTCGGGCTCGAGACCGGCCACGACGCCAATGCCGTGCTGATGAGCCTGCCGCCGCTGGCCAAGTGGGTCTGACGGACGGGGCCAGCGCCTTCCGACGGTCTATTCGCTGCAGACATAGACCGCGCCACCAACGGCCACCACCGTCACCGCGGCCGCCGCGAGGGTGGCCGGGGCGCTGACGATGGGCAGCGCCGTGGCGCCGAGGTTCGAGAGCGCGGCCGAAACCGATCCGGTCGAGCCCGAGAGCACGACGGCCCCGGCGCTGTTTTCAACCGCTTGGACGCCGTTCAGCACCCGGCCGGCGGCGCCCGCCACCTTCCGGGCGGTCTCGGCCGAGGCGTTGACCTTCTCGCAGAAGGCGCCCGTGGGCTGGGCGCAATGCACATAGGCGTCGCGCTTGCCCTCGGCAAAGCCGGTGTAGGTGTCGGTTTCGTGGTCGAACTGCAGGCAGAACACCGACCGCTCGCGGTCGTTCAGCCCGGGCGTCATGGCGCGCAGCGTGACATAGCCGGGGCAGGTGATGTCGCCATAGCCGCCGAGCCAGCGTTCGCGCGTCGAGCGGTTGGCGCGGACCTCCTGATCCTCGCTGTCGTAGCTGAGCGCGGTGGGGAAGCCCTCGAGCGAGGTCAGGCAGGCCTGCGGCTTGGCCGCGGCGGCGGTCGGGGCAAGGAGCAGAAGGGCGACGAGGGCCGGGCGCATGGCGATTCCGCATATCAGGCTGCGGGCGAACCTGTCGGCTGGGGCCGAGGAAGGCAACCGGGGGCGGCTCAAGGATGCGTGAGCCGCCCCGCGCGTCTCACTTGCCGCGGATCGTCTCGATCAGCAGCGTCACGTTCTCGGGATCGGCCTCGGGGGTGATGCCGTGGCCGAGGTTGAAGATGTGCGGGCCGTTCCGGAACGCCTCGACCACGCGCTTCGTGGCCGCCACCAGTTCTTCGCCGCCCGTCACCATGTATTTCGGGTCGAGGTTGCCCTGCACGCAGGTCTTGCCGGCCTGAACCTTCTCGGCCGCCCATTCCGGGCTGACGGAGTTGTCGATGGCCACGCAATCCGCGCCGGTCTTTTCGGCGAAACCGATGTAACCCTCGCCCGCCTCGCGCGGGAAGGCGATGACCGGCAGGCCCGGGTGGCGCGCCTTCAGTTCGGCGATGATCTTCTTCGCCGGGGCGACCGCGAAATCCTCGAAGTCCTGACCTTTCAGCGATCCGGCCCAGCTGTCAAACAGCTTGACCACCTCGCAGCCGGCCTCGACCTGCTTCGAGAGATATTCGATCGTGGCGTCGGTCACCCGGTCCATCAGCGCGACGAAGGCCGGACGGTCGGTATCCTTCAGCTTGTGGGCGGCGGCCTGGTCCTTCGACCCGCGGCCCGCGATCATGTAGGTCGCGACCGTCCAGGGCATCCCGGCGAAACCGATGAAGGTTGTCTCCTTGGGAAGTTCGCGGGAGAGGATGCGGCAGGTCTCGTAGACCGGGGCGAGCTTGTCGTGGATGTCATCGCGGCCCTTCAGCGCCTCGACCCCGGCCATGTCGGTGATCGTCGACATCCGCGGGCCTTCGCCCGTCTCGAACCACAGATCCGCGCCGAGCGCCTGCGGCAGCAGCAGGATGTCGGCGAACAGGATCGCCGCGTCGAAGCCATAGCGGCGGATCGGCTGCAGCGTCACCTCGGCGGCGAGTTCGGGGTTGTAGCACAGCGAGAGAAAGTCCCCCGCCTGGGCGCGGGTCGCGCGGTACTCCGGCAGGTAGCGCCCAGCCTGACGCATCAGCCAGATCGGGGGCGTGGGCAGCGTCTCGCCCTTCAGCGACCGCAGCATCGTCTTCGTCATGGAGGTGCTCCTTCTCAGCTTGCGTGCTGGTTCCCAAGCTGCGCATGGGATGTCAATATGGGGAGTTGTCAGGGCAAATGGACAGCGATAACCAAATCGGCATGACACACACCATGCCCACCCCCGCTGAACCCCTCAAGATCGGCACGCGCGGCTCGCCGCTTGCGTTGGCTCAGGCCTACGAGACCCGCAGCCGCCTGTCGGCCGCGTTCTCGCTGCCGGAAGAGGCATTCGAAATCGTGGTCATAAAAACCACCGGCGACAAGGTCTTGGACCGCCCTCTGAAGGAGATCGGCGGCAAGGGCCTGTTCACGCGCGAGATCGAGGAGGCCCTGCTGGACGGGGGAATCGACATCGCCGTGCATTCGATGAAGGACATGCCGACGCTTCAGCCCGAGGGGCTGATCCTCGACACGTACCTGCCGCGCGAGGACACGCGGGACGCCTTCATCACCTTCGCCGAAGGGGGGCTGGCTGATTTGCCGCAGGGCGCCGTGGTGGGCTCGTCGAGCCTTCGCCGCCGCGCGCAACTCCTGAACCGCCGCCCGGACCTGCAGATCGTGGAGTTCCGGGGGAACCTCCAGACCCGTCTCAAGAAGCTTTCGGACGGGGTGGCGCGGGGCACCTTCCTCGCGATGGCCGGGCTGAACCGGCTGAAGATGGATGACGTGCCGCGCGTGGCCATCGAGCCCGAGGACATGCTGTCGGCCGTGGCGCAGGGCGCCATCGGGATCGAGCGCCGGATCGACGACCCGCGCACGCAGGAGATGCTGGCCGCGATCCACGACGTCCCCACCGGCCACCGGCTTGCGGCTGAGCGCAGCTACCTGCTGAAGCTCGACGGCTCGTGCGAGACGCCGATCGCCGGCCTTGCGGTGCTGGAAGGCGATCAGGTCTGGCTGCGCGGCGAGATCCTGCGGCCCGACGGGTCAGAGTCGATCTCGGGCGAGATCCGCGGCCCGATCCCGGATGCGGCGGCGCTGGGGGCGGAACTCGCCTCGGAACTGCTGGGCCGGGCGCCGAAGGACTTCTTCAGCTGGCGCTGAATCCCTGATCGACGTGATCCCGAGGGCGGCCCCTGCGGCCGCCCTTTTCCTGTCCGCCGCGACATTTTCTTGCGTGGGTGCGGCAACAGGCGCTCTCGGCGGAGGGCGGAACGCTGGTAACCTTCGGATATGACGGCATGGTGCCGCCGGGGTGCGAGTCATGTCACAGGCCGATGCAGCCACTCCCGCCGCCGATCCCTTCGTCGAGGTGATCGCCAACGCCCTCCGCGAGCCGCCGGTGCGGATCCGGCCGCTGCCGCTGCCGGACGGTGACCAACTCTGGCTGAAACGCGTCGAGGACCTCACCCACCGCGCCTGGCAGCGCAAGGGCGACATGCGCCGCCTGCTCCGGCGCGAGCGCGAGGGCTATGCCCGGATGGCCGAAGCCGGCTTGCCTGTGGTGGCGATGGTGGACGGGCACACGGACTGGCTGGTGACGCGCGACGCGGGCGCCAACCTGCGCCACCTGCTGCGCTCCTCCGATGTCCGCTCGCGCGAGCGGACGGCCGCCTTTGCCGCGGCAGGCGAGGCGCTGGGGAAGGTGCATCGGGCCGGGTTCACCCATGGCCGGCCAACGATGCGCGCGATCTGCTGGGACGGCGAGTGCGCCCGCTTCATCAGCCTTGCCCGCTATGCGGAGCGCCGCCGCCGCAACCGGCATTTCGCGCTGGACGTGATGATCTTCATCCACTCCTGCCTGTGTGCCGACCGCAGCGCGCATGACGTGTTGGGCGCGGCGCTGGGCGCCTACCTGACCCACGCCCCCGAGGGCACCTGGCCCGCCGTGCACCGCATGGCGCTGCTGCTCTCCATGGTCGCGCCCGCCGCCACCGCGCTGCGCCTCGCGCGCCCCGGCTCGCGCGAGTTGAGCGCCCTGCCGCTGGCGCTGGCCTATGTGACCGAGCACCAGCGCCAGCCCTGAGGGACCCTCTGCCCCCGGCGCGGGATCCGTGTCATCGTGGCGCAAGGCGACGGCGGCAGGAGGCGTGCGGTGGGCGACGGTGTGATCATCCTGATGGCGCTGGCGATTCTGGGTATCCTGCTGGGAACGCCCGTCGCGACCGTCCTGCTCTGGCTGCGCCAGAGGCGGTTGCTCGACCGGATCGGCCGGCTCGAGGCGGCACTGGCGACGCTGGCGCCCGCGCCGCAAGCTACGCCAGAGGCGACGCCCGCACCGCAAGTTGAACCGGCTGCCGCTACGCCAGTGCCGACGGCCGCCTTCGAAGCCCCGGCTGAACCCGAGCCCGCCGTGGCGGATCTCGCGGCGGGTCCATGGGCCGGCCGCACTCCGCGCCCCGGGCCGCCACAGGATGAACCCCTGCCGTCCGGCACGGACAGCAGGGCCGTGGTGTTCCGCGCCGACCGGCTTTCGGCGCTTGCGCTGTGGCTGAGGACCAACTGGGCCTTCACGCTCTCCGCCGTCTCGCTTGCCTTCGCGGGGATCTTCTTCGTGCAATATGGCATCGAGGCGGGCCTGCTGCCGCCCCCTCTGCGCGTCGCGGCGGCGGTTGCCTTCGGCCTCGCGCTGGTCGCAGCGGGCGAATGGGTGCGCCGCCGCGGCGGCGAGGGCGACGAGGCGCCGGCGCTCTACCTTCCGTCCGTGTTCTCGGCCGCGGGTCTCGTCTCGATCTATGCCGGGATCGTTGCGGGACGGCTGCTCTACATGCTTTATGGCCCGTCGCTGACGCTCGCGGGGCTGGTCGCGACCACGCTGGGCGCGGTCCTGCTGGGCTGGCGTCACGGGCCCTTCCTGGTCGCGATGGGCCTTTCCGGCGCCGGCGCGGCGCCCTTCCTCGTGGCGGGGGAGAGCGGCGCCACGGCGATGCTCTATCCCTATTACCTGTTGATTGCCTTCCTCGGTCTTGCGGTGGATGCGTTCCGACGCTGGGGCTGGGTCTCGGTGCTGGCGCTTGTGGTTGGCGTCGGAGGCGCCTTCCTGATGTTCCTCGGCGGGGCGGGGGAGGGGGGCTGGGCGCTGTCGCTGGCGGGGTTCGTCGGGCTGTCCGTCGTGGTGCCCGCGCGCGCGCCGATCCCCGACCACGAGGCGCCCGCGCTCAGCGACCGGCTGCTGGGAGCGGGCTTCCCCGCCTTCCCGGTGCGGCTGGCGCTGGGCATGGTGGCGGTGGCCTCGCTCGCGCTGTGGCTGAGCATCGACGGCCTCTGGTCCTTCGGCACGCTCGCCGGCCTTTCGGTCGCGCTGGTGGTGATGAGCCTGCGCGCGCCCGGCATCGGCGACCTCGCGATCCTGCCAGCCCTGGCCTTCCTCGCGCATCTGTGGACCGCCGAGGGCATGGCGCGCGGCTTCGCCCTTCAGGCCATCGCGCTGCGCGCGCCGGAATCCGCGCCCCCGGCCACGGCCACGGCGCTTCTGCTGATGGCCGGCGTGGTGTCCATGGCGCTCTCCGGCCGGGCCTGGGGCAGCCTGCTCCGGCCGCTCGCGCTGGCGGCCGTGCTGGTCGCGCCCGTCGCCGCCGCGCTGCTGGAGTTCCGCTGGCAGCCTGCGCCGGTGGTGGGCAATCTGCCCTGGGCGCTGCACGTGATGGCGGTCGCTGCGCTGATGACCTGGTTCGCGCTGCGCTGGGCCGGGCTCGAGGACCGGAGGCCGATGGCCTGGGCCGTGCTCGCCGCGCTCTCCTGCGTCGCCCTTGCGATGACTCTGCTTCTCGAGGCGGCGGCGCTGACGCTGGCGCTCGGGGTGCTGGTGGTGGTCGCGGCCTGGCTCGACCGGCGTCTGCGGCTGGTCGAGATGGGCTGGTTCCTGCAACTGGGCGCCGTCGCGATCAGCTACCGGCTGCTGGCCGATCCCGGCTTCGACTGGGCGCGGTTCGCCCCGGTGGAGCAGGTGCTGGCGGCCTTCCTCGGTGCCATCGCGGCTGCCGCTGCGGCGCGGGCCCTGCTGCCCGAGGAGCGGCGGATGGAACGGACGGTGGCGGAGAGCGCGGCCGTCGCCTGGGCCGCGCTGCTGGTCGACGTGCTCCTCCTGCGCTGGTTCGGTGCGACGGACCTCGACCGCGGATTCCAGACGCACTGGTTCCTGTCGCTGCAGGCGCTGCCCTGGCTGGTGGTGGCCGTGACGCAGCTCTGGCGCGTCAGGGGTGACGGCCTGCCGGACAAGCTCCGCCGCGCGCTGGCGGCTGCGGCGGGGGCTGTGGCCGCCGCCTTCCTGCTGATGGCGGTGGTTCCGGCCAACCCGCTGATCGCGGGCGAGTCGGGCAGGATCCTCGGCGTGCCGCTGCTCGACAGCCTTGCCGTGGCCTATGCGCTGCCGGGGGCGCTGATCATCGCCGCCGCCGCGGTCATTCCCGGTCTGGGCCTGATCCGGCGGCCGGTGCAGCTGGCGGGCGGGGCGCTCGTCCTGCTATGGGCGGTGCTCGAGATCCGCCGGCTCTGGCACGGCGCGCGGATCGATGCGCCGCTGGTGCTGCAGGGCGAGCTTTACAGCTACACCGTGGCGATGCTCGTCTGCGGCGCGGCGCTGCTCTGGCAGGCCGTGCAGCGCCGGTCCGAGACCCTGCGGCGCCTCGCGATGCTGGTGATCGCGGTCACGGTGGCCAAGGTCTTCCTGTGGGATGCCGCTGGCCTCTCGGGCCTCGTCCGGGTGCTGAGCTTCTTCTGCCTTGGGTTGGTGCTGGCGGGGATGGCGTGGCTCAACACGCTGGTGCGCCGCGCGATGGCGGGCGATCAGGGCAGCACCTGAAGCCAGAGCCAGATCGTCAGGATCGACGTGCCGGTGGCGATCAGCACGGCCGAGGCGGTCACCCGCTTCGCCACGCCGTAGAGGTTGGCGAAGAGATAGGTGTTCACCCCCGGCGCCATCGCGGCGGTGACCACGGCCGAGCGGATCTGCGCCGTGTCCAGCCCGAAGGCATACCGGCCAAGCAGCCACGCCACCCCCGGATGCACCACCAGCGACAGGACCGTGATCATGCCGATCACCTTCATGTCGCCCTCGGGCCGATAGCGCATCAGCACGCCGCCAAGCCCGAAGAGCGCCGTGGGCAGCGCCGCCCGCGCCATCATGCCGACAGCGCCGTCGATGACCTCGGGCAGCGCCATGCCCGACAGGTTCACGATGAAGCCGAGCGTGATGCCGATCACCAGCGGCTGGCTGAAGATCGCCGTCACCACCTGCCGCGCCAGACGCGGCTTCGACAGGCCCATCCCGTGCGAGCGCACGATCTCCATGAAGGTGATGCCGAAACCGTAGAGGAGCGGCGAATGGATCGAGATGATCGCATAGTTCGCGGCCAATGCGTCCGGGCCATAGGCGCGCTCGGTGATCGGCAGGCCCAGAAGCAGCGAGTTCGAGAACAGGCACGCGAAGCCGATGGCCACGCAGTCCTCGAGCGGTCGGTGGAACAGGTGCCGCGCCCCGAGGAAGCCTGCCCAGAATCCGGCGAAGGCCCCGGCGTAGAACGATACGAAGAGCCCGACGTCGTAGTTCGCCGACAGGTCCAGCCGCGCGATGGACGAGAACAGCAGGCAGGGCACCGCGAAGTTCTGCGCGAAACGCATGATCCCATCGACGGCGAGGTCCGAGATCAGCCCGGCCCGCACCGCCGCGTAGCCGAACCCGATGACGAGGAAGACCGGCAGGATGACATCGATCAGCGCGCTCATGCGTCGAGGTCGAAGCTCAGCCCGTCGTAGGCCGGCACGACATGGGCCGGCAGTTCGGCCGCGAGCGTCTCGTAGTCGAGGTCGATGTGCATGTTGGTCAGGATCGCGCGCTCGGGCCGCGCCCGGCCGATCCATTCGAGTGCCAGGTCGAGATGGGCATGGGTCGGATGCGGCTTGCGGCGCAGCGTGTCGAGCACCCACATCTCCAGCCCGTCGAGATGCACCCAGCTTTCCTCGGGGATCGACAGCACGTCGGGCAGGTAGGCCATGCCGCCCACGCGGAACCCCAGCGCATCGGTCGGCCCGTGGCTGACTTCAAACGGCTGCAGCCGGATCGTCCCGCCGGCGCCGGTGATCTCGAACGGGCCGTCGATGGTGTTCAGCTCAAGGATCGGCGGATAGAGCGATCCGGACGGCTGCGTGAAGGCATAGCCGAAGCGCGTCAGCAGCGAATCCTGCGTGACCGGATCGGCCCAGACCGGCAGGCGCTTCTGCATGTTGAAGACGATCTGGCGCAGGTCGTCGATGCCGTGGACGTGGTCGGCATGGGCATGGGTCCAGGCGACCGCATCCAGAACGCCGACCCCGGCATCCAGAAGCTGAGGGTGCAGGTCGGGCGATGTGTCGATCAGCACCCGGGTCGTGCCGCCGTTGTCGATCCGCTCGATCAGCATCGAGCAGCGGCGGCGGCGGTTCTTCGGGTTGGCGGGGTCGCAGTCGCCCCAATGGCCGCCCAGCCGCGGCACGCCCCCCGACGAGCCGCAGCCGAGGATGGTGCAGCGCAGACGCGCCATCAGGCGGCGGCCTTCGCGAACAGCCGGTCGAAGTTTGCCGTGGTTGCCGCGGCGAATTCCGCGAGGCTCAGTCCGAAGACCTCGGCCCCCTTCGCGGCGGTATGGGCGGTATAGGCGGGCTCGTTGCGCCGCCCGCGGTGGGGTGGGGGGGCGAGGTAGGGGCTGTCGGTCTCGAGCAGGATGCGGTCGAGCGGTGCCGCTGCGAAGATCGCGCGCAGCTCGGCCGACTTCGGGAAGGCGGCGATCCCGGACATGGACAGGTAGAAGCCCAGATCCAGCGCCGCCTCGGCCAGCGCGGGGCCGGAGGAGAAGCAGTGCATCACGCAGGTGTAGGCGCCGGCGCGATGCTCCTCGGTCAGGATGCGGGCCATGTCCTCGTCCGCGTCGCGGGCGTGGATGATCAGCGGCAAGCCGGTGCGGCGCGCGGCCTCGATGTGGATGCGCAGGCTTTCCTGCTGCGCCCCGCGGCTTTCCGGCGTGTAGTGGTAGTCGAGTCCGCTTTCGCCGATTCCGACGAACTTGGGATGCGCGGCCAGCGCCACCAGCTCCTCGACCGTCGCCATCGGTTCCTCGGCCGCGCTCATCGGATGGGTGCCGGCGGCGTAGAACACGCCGTCGAAGGCTTCGGCAATCGCGCGGACGCGCGGCTCATGCCGCAGGCGGGTGCAGATCGTCACCATCCGCGTCACGCCAGCCGCCCGCGCACGGGCGACGATCTCGGGCAGTTCGCCCTCGAAGTCGGGAAAATCCAGGTGGCAGTGGCTGTCGACGATCTGCGGCAGGAGGGGTTCGGGCGTCATCCAGGCTTACCTTGGGGCGAGCTGCGCCGCCGTCTCGTCGATCCTGAGAACCATATCCATGAGAAGCGCGGCAGGGTCAAGGTTGACCGCCCGCCCGCGCCGCGCCCGGTTTCCCAGCGACTGCGCGAGATCCGCCCAGCCCCGCGCGGTCTGCGGATCGGGCGCAAGGCGCGCGATCAGCTGCGCCTCGCCGGGGGCGGCCTCGGGCGGGGTCCGCCCCAGCGTGCCGGCACGCGCCAGACGGGCAAGGAAGAGGTCGATCAGCGACAGCATGAGATCGAACTGCGCCTCGGCTCCCCTGCCCGAGGCGGCGTCGGCCAGCGCCACCAGCTTTCCGCGATCGAGCCGGGGCAGCCCGGACAGCAGGCCGACCAGCGCGGCGTAGAGCTTCATGCCGTCGAGATTGGCTATGCGGATCGCCTCGCCGGCCGAACCGCCGGCCAGTTCGGCAAGCGCGGCCGGATCGCTTGCCTCGACCCCGGCCGCCTCCAGCGCGCGGGCCATGTCGGAGGCCCCCAGCGGCGTCAGCCGCAACTCCCTGCAGCGCGAACGGATTGTCGGCAGAAGCCGCGAGGGCTGGTGGCAGACCAGCAGGATCGTCACCCCTGCGGGCGGTTCCTCCAGCAGCTTGAGCAGCGCGTTCGCGGCCGAGGGGTTCATCTCGTCCGCCGGATCGACGATGGCGACCCGTCGCCCGCCGTCCGCGGAGGACAGCGAGAAGAAGGACTTCATTCGCCGCACTTCCTCGACCGTGATCTGGGTCTTCAGCCGCTTCGCCTTCTCGTCCCAGGCGCGGCGGAGCAGGAACAGGCTCCCTTCGGACAGGGCAGCCACACGGCGCGCGACCGGATGCTCCGCCGGGATGTCGAGCGAGGCGGGCGGAGGGGGTGCGAACAACCCGCCGTCGGGCGGGGTTGCCAGCAGGAAGCGCGCGACGCGCCAGGCCAGCGTCGCCTTGCCCACGCCGAGCGGACCCGTGATCAGCCAGCCGTGATGCAGCCGGCCGGAGGTGAAGGCGGCGAGGAACTCGGCCTCGGCACGGTCATGGCCGAAGAGACGCGCCGTCTGGCGCGGGTGGGGGGCGCCCTCGACGCGGTCGGGTTCGGGAATGTCATCCTGCGCGGGCTGCGCCATTGCTCCCTCTCGGATGGGCGTGGCGCCATCCTGTCAGCCGGGGCGCAGGACGGAGGTAGGATGACGGGAGCCGGGAATGCAAGCGCCTCGCGCGGTCATCGGTGGCCCGAAGCTGCGCCACGGTGCGACGTGCAGGAGCCATTCCGCCGCTCGCGGCTGGCTCCTGCCACAGGGCGCGTCCGCCACGGGTGCCCCAAAATGCGACGTGGCCGGCCCATCGGCCGGCCGCTCGGGCCCCTGGGGGTCAGCGTCCGTTCAGGTCGTCAGAGCTTCATCCCGAACATCTTCGCGAGTTCTTCGTACGACATCAGCTTCTGGGGCGTGATCATCTTCAGCAGTTCGTCGAAAGCCGTGGTGTCGAGCTCCGCCAGTTGGCCGAAGATCTCTTCGTTGGTCGGCAGTTTCTTCGGGGTCATGGACTCGAGCATGTCGGTGAAGCCCATCGCCTTGGCATCGCCGAGTTCCGCGCCCTTGCCGAAGATCTCTTCGTTGGTGGGCAGTTTCTTCGGCGTCATGTCGGCCAGCATCTGCGACATCGCCTTTTCCATATCAGACATAGTGCTCTCCTCTAACGGGCATTAGAACTCATGATCAGACGCGCAACACGCCTCGAAACGATGCGGATGCACCTGCGGTCCTGACGTTAGCACGCGGCGCGGCTTCCTCACGCAGAAACGCGCGGAACAAGGTGCGGCATACACTCGCACCGCGCCGGCCCGGCGGGACCTGCGAAATTTTTACCAGCAAATCCGGGATCTTCCTTGTTCGGTGCCGGCCTTCGCGCTAGTCGGGAACCCGAGTCGATCCGAGCCCCGAGGCCCCGATGAGCCACCGTTTCGCCCTTCGCGTTTACTACGAGGACACCGACCTCGCGGGAATCGTCTACTACGCCAACTATCTGAAGTTCATCGAGCGCGGCCGCAGCGAATGGGTCCGCGGAAAGGGCATCGACCAGGGCCGGCTGCGCGACGAGACGGGGATCGTCTTCGCCGTCCGCCGGGTCGAGGCCGATTACCTGCGTCCGGCCCGCTTCGACGACCTGCTCGAGGTCGAGACCCGGCTGGTCGAGACCGGCGGCGCGCGCATCGTGCTGGATCAGGAGGTCTGGCGCGACGACGAGAAGCTTTTCGCCGCGCGCGTGGTGCTGGTATGTCTGGATGCAGAGGGCCGGGCGGCCCGGCTTCCGGCGGATGTCCGCCAGCGCCTCGGCTGAGAGGCGCCATCAGGGGTCGCAGCGACAGGTGGCACCCATTTGCCACTTGACGCAGATGTGTTGGCAATCCCTCTAAAAGCCGGATAGAATCACCTGTAAGGAACGGCCCGCAGAACGGCCCCAAGAGAGCAGGCAGATGGAAACGGAAACCCTTGCGACGGCGCAGGAGATTGATTTCTCCATGCTCGCCCTCTTCGCGCGCGCGACGCTCACCGTGAAGTTCGTGATGATCCTGCTGATCGTCATGTCCTTCTGGTCGTGGGCCATCATCATCCAGAAACACATCATGTTCCGTCTGGCGCGGCGCGAGGCCTCGATCTTCGACCGCGCCTTCTGGTCGGGCGAGCCGCTGGACGAGCTCTTCGAGCGTCTGGGTCCCCAGCCCGAGGGCGCGTCCGAGAAGATCTTTGCCGCCGGCATGCTGGAGTGGCGCCGCAGCCACCGCAACGATGGCGGGCTGATCGCGGGCGCCCAGTCGCGCATCGACCGCTCCATGGGCGTGGCGATCGACAAGGAGAGCGAGCGGCTGAACGCGGGCCTGTCGTTCCTCGCCACCACCGGCTCGACCGCGCCCTTCATCGGCCTCTTCGGCACGGTCTGGGGCATCAAGCACGCCTTCGAGCAGATCGCGATCTCGCAGAACACGAACCTCGCCGTCGTGGCGCCGGGTATCGCCGAGGCGCTGCTCGCCACTGCCTTCGGTCTCGTGGCCGCGATCCCGGCCGTGGTGTTCTACAACAAGCTCAATGCCGATTCCGAACGGATCATCGGCGGCTACGACGCCTTCTCCGACGAATTCGCCACCATCCTGTCGCGCCAGCTGGACGCGGCCTGACCGATGGGTGCGGGCGTCATCAAGAAGTCCGGCGGGGGCCGGCGCGGCCGTCGTCGCGGCGCCTCGGCCGCGATGTCCGAGATCAACGTCACGCCCTTCGTGGACGTGATGCTCGTGCTTCTCATCATCTTCATGGTGGCCGCGCCGCTGCTGACCGTGGGCGTTCCCGTGAAGCTGCCCGAGACGGCGGCCAACGCGCTTCCGACCGAGCAGGAGGAGCCGCTGACCATCACGCTGGTCGCCGACGGCCGGCTGATGATCCAGACCACCGAGACGGCCGAGGCCGATCTGATCCCCAAGCTTTCCGCCATCGCGGCCGAGCGGACCTCGAAGAAGGTCTTCCTGCGCGCGGACGGCTCGATACCCTACGAGCGGGTGGCACAGGTGATGGGCGCGCTCAACAAGGGCGGCTTCCAGGACATCGGGCTGGTGACGGATGTCGGCGGCCCGACCTTCGGCGGAAACGACGGCTAGGCCCCACATCATGAACAAGGGGGTCATCATCTCCGGCATCGGGCACCTGAGCCTGATCCTCTGGCTCTTGTTCGGCGACTGGTTCTTCCAGCCCGACCATGCGCCCGAAGTTGCCGTGACCTCCGTCTCGCTGATGACCAGCGAGGAGTTCGACGCCATGACCGCGGCGGCCACCGCGCCGTCCGAGACCCCGCCGGAAGCCACGGCCGAGCCCGCGCAGCCCGCGCCGCCGCCCGAGGAGGCCGAGCCCGCGCCCGCGCCCGAGCCGGTGGCCGAGGAGCCTCCGCCGCCCGCGCCCGAGCCGCGCCCGGAACCCGCGCCCGCGCCCGCTCCCGATGCCGCCCCCACGGCGCCTGACATCGCGCCGGTTCCCGAGCCCGAGATCGCCGAGGCGCCCGAGCCGGTCGCGCCCCTGGCCGAGGTGGAACAGCCGATCCTCGTGCCGCAATCCTCCCCGCGGCCGAAGCCGAAGCCCGCGCCCCGCGTGGCGCCGACGCCCGCCGAGGCGCCGGAGCCGGAGGCCGAGGTCGCCGAGGTTCCGGAACCCGCGGTGACGCCGGATGCCGAGAAGCCGGCCGAGGAAAAGGTCGAGGAGAAGCCGCAGGCCGCGCCGCAGGAGGCCACGACCGAGATCGTGACCGAAGCGACCGAGACCGAGGAAGTGGCGCAGCTCGCCCCCACCAGCTCGACCCGGCCGAAGGTGCGCCCGAAGCGCGCCGCGGCACCCGAGCCGGCGGCCGAGGAAGAACCGAAGCCCGCTTCGGCCAGCCGCGACAGCGAGGAGAAGCCGGTCGACAAGCCCGCCGACAAACCGGCTGAAAAGCCGGCCGACAAGCCGTCGGAGAAGCCGGCCGAAAAGCCCGCCTCCAGGCCGGCCGAGACGGATGCCATCAACGATGCGCTGGCCGAGGCGATGGGCGGCGGCGAGGACGAGCCGTCCGAGAAGCCCTCGGCCCCGGCGCGGTCCGGTCCGCCGATGACCAGCGGCGAGAAGGATGCCTTCCGCGTCGCCGTGCAGCAGTGCTGGAACGTGGGCGCGCTGTCGACCGAGGCGCTGGCGACGACGGTGACGGTCGCGATGACCATGGGCCAGGACGGCAAGCCTGACGCGGGCTCGATCCGCATGATCGACTCGAGCGGCGGCAGCGACGCCGGCGCCCGGCAAGCCTTCGAGGCCGCGCGCCGTGCCGTCATCCGCTGCGGCGCCCGGGGCTTCCCGCTGCCGGCCGAGAAATACGACCAGTGGCGCGAGGTCGAGATGGTGTTCGATCCCAGCGGGATGCGGATGAAATGATCTCTCGGCCCCGCCATCCGCTTCCGGGCCCCTGCCCGGTCCAACCGAACCCGGAGAGCATGAGGACTCCATGACCCTGTTCAGAACCCTCGCCCCGATGGGCCTGGCCCTTGCCCTTCTGTTGCCTGCCGCCGCTCCGGCCGTGGCGCAGAACGGGCCGTTGCGCATCGAGATCACCGAAGGCGTGATCGAACCCTTGCCCTTCGCCATTCCCGACTTCGTGGCCGAGAACGGCGGCGCCTCGCAGCTTGCGCAGGACATCGCGCGCGTCATCGCCTCTGATCTGTCGGGCACCGGCCTCTTCCGCGAGATCCCCGCCTCGGCGCACATCAGCCGCGTCACGAGCTTCGACGCGCCCATCGCCTATGCCGACTGGAAGGCGATCAACGCTCAGGCGCTGCTGACCGGCTCGGTCTCGGCCTCGGGCGACCGGGTGGTGGTGAAGTTCCGGCTTCACGACGTCTTCTCCGACCAGCCGCTGGGCGAGGGTCTGCAGTTCGCCGGTTCCGCCTCGGGTTGGCGGCGCATGGCGCACAAGGTGGCCGACGTGGCCTACAGCCGGATCACCGGCGAGGGCGGCTATTTCGACAGCCGGGTGGTCTTCGTCTCGGAATCGGGGCCGAAGAACGCCCGCGCCAAGCGCCTTGCCGTGATGGATTACGATGGCGCCAACGTGCAGTACCTGACGGATTCCTCGTCCATCGTGCTTGCGCCGCGCTTCTCGCCGACCGGCGACCGTATCCTGTTCACCTCGTACTCGACCGGCTTCCCGCGGATCTACCTGATGAACGTAGGCTCGCTGGCGACCAAGGGGCTGGCCGAGCAGCCGGGCACCATGACCTTCGCCCCGCGCTTCGCGCCCGATGGGCGCACCGTGGCCTTCTCGTTGGAGCAGGGTGGCAACACCGACATCTATACCCTCGACACCGCGTCGGGCTCGCGCCGGCAGCTGACCAACGCGCCCTCGATCGAGACCGCGCCCAGCTACTCGCCCGATGGCAGCCAGATCGTCTTCGAAAGCGACCGCTCGGGCACGCAGCAGCTCTACATCATGTCCGCCGGCGGCGGCGAGCCGCGGCGGATCTCGAACGGCGCGGGCCGCTACGGCACGCCGGTCTGGTCGCCGCGCGGAGACCTCATCGCCTTTACCAAGCAGCATCAGGGCCGCTTCCACATCGGCGTGATGCGCACCGACGGCTCGGAAGAGCGGCTGCTCACCGCCTCGTTCCTCGACGAGGGCCCGACCTGGGCGCCGAACGGCCGCGTCCTGATGTTCACCCGCGAAGGCGCGGGGGCAGGCGGGCAGCCGGCGCTCTACTCGGTCGACATCTCGGGGCGCAACCTCAAGCGGGTGCCCTTGAGCGTGGCGGCCTCGGACCCGGCATGGTCGCCGCTTCTGCCCTGACATGACACGCCGGCCGCCGTTTCCCACGGCGGCCAAACCTGTTACCTTCGGCCGCACTGCGCCCGATCTGCGAAGGACAATCCGATGACCCATCTTCCGAAGGCTCTCGTTCTTCTGGCGGCCCTTGGCCTTGCCGCCTGCAACAACCCCGACCGCTATGGCGCAGGCGGGGCGGGCGGCGCCGGCATGGGCGGCGCGGGTGGCGCCGGCATGGGCGGCTATGGCGCGGGCGGCATCGACAGCCAGGGCCTCGGCGGGCCGAACGACCCGAGCTCGATCGCCTACTTCCAGCAGACGCTCGGTGACCGCGTGTTCTTCGCGGTGGACCAGAGCACGCTGTCGGACACGGCGCGCGCCACGCTCGACACCCAGTCGCAATGGCTCGCCTCGAACGCCGACTACGCCATCATCATCGAAGGCCACGCCGACGAGCAGGGCACGCGGGAATACAACCTTGCCCTCGGCGCCCGTCGCGCCTCGGCGGTGCAGGACTACCTGATCTCGAAGGGCGTCGCGCCCTCGCGCATGAAGACGGTGTCCTACGGCAAGGAGCGCCCCGTGGAGGTCTGCTCGACCGAGGAATGCTACGGCAAGAACCGGCGCGCGGTGACGGTGCTCTCGATGGGCGCGGGGGCCTGACCCGATGCGCCTGATCTGGGCCGCAGCGCTGGTGCTGGCGCCGCTCTCGGCGGCGGCGCAGGATCGGGCGCAGACGCTCGCCGACATCAAGGCCGAGCTGGGAACGCTTCAGGCCGAGTTCAACTCGCTCAAGCGCGAACTGGTCTCGACCGGGGCTGCGACCTCCGGCGCGGCCGGGGGTTCGGCGCTTCAGCGCATGGACGCGATGGAGGCGGCGCTGTCGCAGGTGACCGCCAAGGCCGAGGAGCTGGAGCTTCGGATCAACCGGGTTGTGGCGGACGGCACCAACCGGGTGGGCGATCTGGAGTTCCGGGTCTGCGAACTCGAGGAGGGCTGCGATATCGGTGCCCTCGGCGAAACCAAGCCGCTCGGCGGCGAGGCGCCGGCGGCGCCTGTGGCAACCCCTGCGCCGGCTCCGGCTGCCGATGCGGGTGGGGCGGAACTGGCCGTCTCCGAGAAAGCCGACTTCGACCGGGCCCAGGAGGTGCTCGGTCAAGGTGACTTTCGAACCGCCGCGGACCTCTTTAAGACCTTCGCCGAGACCTATACGGGTGGGCCCCTGACCTATGAAGCCCACTTCCTGCGCGGCGAGGCGCTGAGCCAGCTGGGCGAGACCGCGAACGCGGCCCGCGCCTATCTGGAGAGCTTCTCGGGCGCGCCGAACGGCCCGCGAGCGCCCGAGGCGCTGCTGAAGCTGGGCCGGGCGCTGGGCGACCTGAAGCAGACTCCCGAAGCCTGCGTGACGCTGGCCGAGGTCGGCACCCGCTTCCCCGGAAGCGCCCCGGCCCTTGAGGCGGCCACCGCCATGCAGGGCCTCGGCTGCAACTGATGCCGCTCTTGCAGCGGTTCCTGAACGGCCCGGGGCTCGCCGATGTGCATGCCCTGGGCCTTGCCGTTTCCGGGGGCGGCGACTCGATGGCGCTTCTCCACCTTGCGGCCGAGGCCGGGATTGCAGCGCGGGCGGTGACGGTCGATCACGGCCTGCGTCCCGAGGCTGCGCTGGAGGCTGCCGAGGTGGCCCGCGTCTGCGCGGGCCTCGGCGTGCCGCACGACATCCTGCGCTGGGAGGGGTGGGAGGGGCGCGGCAACCTGCAGGATCAGGCCCGCCGCGCGCGCTACCGGCTGATCGCCGATTGGGCGCGGGCCGAGGGGCTGGAGGCCGTGGCGCTCGGTCATACGCGCGACGACGTGGCCGAGACCTTCCTGATGCGGCTTGCGCGCGGGGCGGGCGTGGACGGCCTCGCGGCCATGCAGGCGCGGCGCCGGCACGAGGGGATGCTGTGGCTGCGGCCCCTGCTCGGCATCGGGCGCGAGGAGTTGCGCGACGAGTTGCGCCGGCGCGGCGCCGGCTGGGTCGAGGACCCGTCGAACGAGAACCCTGCCTTCGACCGGGCGCGGGTGCGGAAGGCGATGAAGGGTCTGGCAGGGATCGGCCTTGGCTCCGAGCGGCTGGCCGAGGTGGCGGGCCACCTTGCCGAGGTCCGCGACGCGCTTGACGTGCAGACGCGCGAGGCGGCGGGGCGGGTGCAGCGCCTCGACCGAGGGGACGTCCTTCTGGATCCTGCGGCGCTGGATCTTCCCGCCGAGGTGCTGCGACGTCTGCTGAGGCAGGCGATTCTATGGGTCGCCTCGGCGGAATACGGCCCGCGCGGCCCGGCGCTGGCGCAGGCCACCCGGCGGCTGGCCGAGGGGAAATCCGTGACGCTGCACGGCTGCCGGCTCGTCCGGCGCGCGGAGGGGCTGCGCATCTTCCGCGAATGGCAGGCGGTGCGGAGCCTCGTGGCCCCGGTGGGCGCGCGGTGGGACGGCCGGTGGTGCCTGACGGGCCCCGAGCGCGACAATCCGCCGGATGACAAGGGGTTGCGGATCCGGGCGTTGGGGCCGGATGGGCTTGCGCTCTGCCCGGACTGGCGCGGGACCGGGCTGCCGCGGGCAAGCCTTCTGGCCTCCCCTTCGGTCTGGCGGGACGATCGACTGGTGGCCGCCCCGCTGGCGGGCAAGGCCGCGGGCTGGAGCGCGGTTGCCGATCCGTTGCGAAACGACGATTTTCTTTCTCTACTATCGCATTGAACGCCCCGCGCTTATCTCTATCTTCAACGGCAAGACTGCGGGTTCCCCCGCGGCTAGACTCTGCAAGGAGACATTCGTGGGCAACGCGAGAAACATCGCATTCTGGGTGGTCCTGTTCCTGCTGATCCTGGCGCTGTTCAACCTGTTCAGCGGCGGCCAGACCACCAGCGGCTCGCGCACCATCTCCTATTCCGACTTCATCGGCCGCGTGGACAATGGCGAGGTCGCCTCGGTCACGCTGGATGGCGAACGGGTGATGGTGCGCGGCAAGGACGGCACGCAATACGTGGCGATCAAGCCGCAGGGCGAGGAGGTCACCGACCGCCTGATCGCGCAGGGCGTCGAGGTTCGCGCCGAGGCGCAGGAGCAGTCGGGCTTCTTCTCGCTCATCTCGCTCTGGCTGCCCTTCCTCGTGCTGATCGGCATCTGGATCTTCTTCATGAACCGGATGCAGGGCGGCGGGCGCGGCGGGGCCATGGGCTTCGGGAAGTCCCGCGCCAAGCTTCTGACCGAGAAGCAGGGGCGGGTGACCTTCGACGACGTGGCCGGCATCGACGAGGCCAAGGAGGAACTCGAGGAGATCGTCGAGTTCCTGCGCAACCCGCAGAAGTTCTCGCGTCTCGGCGGCAAGATCCCGAAGGGCGCGCTGCTCGTCGGCCCGCCCGGCACCGGCAAGACGCTTCTGGCACGCGCCATCGCGGGCGAGGCGGGCGTGCCGTTCTTCACCATCTCGGGTTCCGACTTCGTCGAGATGTTCGTGGGTGTGGGTGCCTCCCGTGTCCGTGACATGTTCGAGCAGGCCAAGAAGAACGCGCCCTGCATCGTCTTCATCGACGAGATCGACGCCGTGGGCCGCGCCCGTGGCGTGGGGATCGGCGGCGGCAACGACGAGCGCGAGCAGACGCTGAACCAGCTGCTGGTCGAAATGGATGGCTTCGAGGCGAACGAGGGCGTGATCATCGTCGCGGCGACCAACCGCAAGGACGTGCTTGACCCGGCGCTGCTGCGTCCCGGCCGCTTCGACCGCACGATCCATGTGCCGAACCCCGACATCAAGGGCCGCGAGAAGATCCTGTCGGTCCATGCCCGCAAGGTGCCGCTGGGGCCGAACGTCGACCTGCGACTGATCGCGCGCGGCACGCCGGGCTTCTCGGGCGCCGACCTGATGAACCTGGTGAACGAGGCGGCGCTGCTGGCTGCCCGCGTCGGCCGCCGCTTCGTCACGATGGAAGACTTCGAGAACGCCAAGGACAAGGTGATGATGGGCGCCGAGCGGCGCTCGATGGTCCTGACCGCCGACCAGAAGGAAAAGACCGCCTATCACGAAGCCGGTCACGCCATCGTCGGCATGAACCTGTCCAAGTGCGATCCGGTCTACAAGGCGACGATCATCCCGCGGGGCGGTGCGCTCGGCATGGTGGTCAGCCTGCCCGAGATGGACCGGCTGAACATGCACAAGGACGAGGGCAAGCAGAAGATCGCCATGACGATGGCCGGCAAGGCGGCCGAGATCATCAAGTATGGCGAGGAAGCGGTGTCCTCGGGTCCGGCGGGCGACATCCAGCAGGCCTCTGCCCTTGCCCGCGCCATGGTGATGCGCTGGGGCATGTCGGACGCGGTCGGCAACATCGACTATGCCGAGGCGCATGAGGGCTATCAGGGCAACACGGCCGGCTTCTCGGTCTCGGCCGAGACCAAGAAGCTGATCGAGGCCGAGGTGAAGCGCCTGATCGACGAAGGCTACCAGACGGCCTATCGCATCCTGACCGAGAAGTCCGAGGACTTCGAGCGTCTGGCCAAGGGTCTGCTGGAATACGAGACGCTGACCGGCGACCAGATCCGCCGCGTCATTGCCGGCGAGAAGATCGATGGCGACGACGATGCCGACCGGCCGGTGGGCGGCGGCTCGATCGCCGCGATCCCGAAGACCCGGCCGAAGGTCATCAAGGCCGACGGCGGCCTCGAGCCCTCTGTCTGAGCGCCATCCAATGCAGGACTGGAACCCCGAAACCTACGCAAGGTTTCGGGGTTTGCGTTTGCGCCCGGCGCTGGATCTTCTGGCTCAGGTCGGCGGTTTGCCACCCGGCGTGATCGTCGATCTGGGATGCGGCAACGGCGCCGTCGGAATGCCGCTTCGGACGCGGTGGCCCGAACGCCGGATCGTCGGGGTGGATGCCTCGCCCGCCATGATTGCCGAGGCCGCGCCCTCGGGCTGCTACGACGCCCTGACCCAAGCCGACATCGCTCTCTGGCAGCCGGAGGAGGCTGTCGCGCTGATCTTCTCCAACGCGGCCCTGCAATGGCTGCCGGATCACGCCGCGCTGATGCCCCGGCTGGCGACGTTTCTGCCGCCGGGGGGCGTGCTCGCCGTGCAGATGCCCCGGCAATACGGCGCGCCCTCGCACCGGTTCCTGCGCGACATCGCCGCCGGCATGTTCCCCGACCGGTTCGAGCCCGAGGATGCGCCTCCGGTCGCCCCGGCCCAGCACTACTGGCAGCAGCTTGCCCCCTTCGGCGAGGTGCAGGCCTGGGAGACCGAATATGTGCAGCACCTCGAGGCCTGGGCCGACGGCCATCCCGTCCGGCGCTTCACCGAGTCGACCGCGATGCGGCCGTTCCTTGCGCGGCTGACCGACGAAGAGGCCCGTGCCTTCATCGGAGCCTATGATTCCTGCCTCGCAGCCGCCTATCCGCTGCTTCCCGATGGCGGCACGCTGTTCCCGTTCCGCCGCTGCTTCTTCGTGCTGACATGCCGGCCCTGATCCCCACGGGCTTCACCGGCCGGATCACCTGGCTTGGCCTGGTGGTCGACCGCGCGGCGGCGCTGGAGGCGCGTGCCGTGACCGAACTCGCCCTTGGCTTCGGCGGGCCCGAAGGCGAGGCGCATGGCGGTCTTACCCGGCCGTCCTGCTCGCGCGTGACGGCGCAGTATCGGCGCGGCACCACGATCCGCAACACCCGCCAGGTCTCGATCCTCTCTGCCGAGGAGCTTGCGGTCATCGCCGCGGGGATGGGCCTTGCCGCGCTCGATCCCGCCCTTGTGGGTGCGACGATGGTGATCGAGGGCATCCCCGACTTCTCGCTCGTCCCGCCCTCGTCACGGTTGCAGGCCGAGGGCGGTGCGACGCTGGTGGTGGACATGCGCAACCGGCCCTGCACGCTTCCGGCAAAGCCCATCGAGGCGGTCCATCCCGGCGCGGGCGCAAGGTTCAAGCCGGCCGCGGTCGGGCGCCGCGGCGTCACCGCCTGGGTCGAGGCCGAAGGGGTGCTTCGGCTGGGCGCGGCCGTCCGCCTTCATATTCCGGAGCAGCCGGCCTGGCCGCATCTCGGGGCGGCCCGCACCAAGGGATGAGTGAATTCTGCTGGCCTGACGGGTCTTCCGCTTGCTAGCCAAGGGAAGAGGAAGGGGAGGCTTCATGACCACGGACATCGAGATCGCGCGTTCCGCCTGCAAGAAACCGATCCAGGAGATCGGCGCCCGGCTGGGCATCCCGGCCGGGGATCTGATCCCCTATGGCCACGACAAGGCCAAGGTCTC
This sequence comes from Rhodobacter sp. CZR27, assembly GCF_002407205.1. Taxonomy (NCBI): domain Bacteria; kingdom Pseudomonadati; phylum Pseudomonadota; class Alphaproteobacteria; order Rhodobacterales; genus Rhodobacter; species Rhodobacter sp. CZR27. The sequence goes on from NZ_CP023548.1 coordinate 532,845, forward strand.
GCAGGGCTTCATCCGCAGCCTGAAGGACCGGCCCGACGGCCGGCTGATCCTCGTCACCGCGATCAACCCGACGCCCGCAGGCGAGGGCAAGACCACCACGACGGTCGGCCTCGGCGACGGGCTGAACCGGATCGGCAAGCGCGCGATCACCTGCATCCGCGAGGCCTCGCTGGGGCCCAACTTCGGCATGAAGGGCGGCGCGGCGGGCGGAGGCCGCTCGCAGGTTATCCCGATGGAGGACATGAACCTCCACTTCACCGGCGATTTCCACGCGATCACCTCGGCGCACAATCTGCTGGCCGCGATGATCGACAACCACATCTACTGGGGCAACGAACTGGGCCTCGATGCCCGCCGCATCACCTGGCGGCGGGTGATGGACATGAACGACCGCGCGCTGCGCGACATCGTGGTGAACCTCGGCGGCGTAGCGAACGGCTTTCCGCGCCAGACCGGCTTCGACATCACCGTGGCGTCGGAGGTCATGGCAATCCTCTGCCTCGCCGAGGATCTGGAGGATCTGGAGCGGCGGCTGGGCGGCATCGTCATAGGCTATCGCCGCGACCGCACGCCGGTCTTCTGCCGCGACCTGAAGGCCGATGGCGCGATGGCGGTGCTTCTGAAGGACGCGATGCAGCCGAACCTCGTCCAGACCGTCGAGAACAACCCGGCCTTCGTCCACGGCGGACCCTTCGCCAACATCGCGCATGGCTGCAATTCGGTGATCGCCACGCGCACCGCGCTGAAGCTGGCTGATTACGTGGTGACCGAGGCGGGCTTCGGTGCGGATCTGGGAGCCGAGAAGTTCTTCAACATCAAATGCCGCATCGCCGGGCTGAAGCCCGCGGCGGCCGTGGTGGTCGCCACGATCCGGGCGCTGAAGATGAACGGCGGCGTGGCGAAGGAGGATCTGGGCCGCGAGGATGTGGCGGCGGTCCGGCACGGCTGCCCGAACCTCGGGCGGCACATCTCGAACGTGAAGGGCTTCGGCGTGCCGGTCGTCGTGGCGATCAACCACTTCACCACCGATACCGAGGCCGAGATCGCGGCGGTCCGCGCCTACGTTGCGGCGCAGGGGGCAGAAGCGATCGTCTGCCGGCACTGGGCGGAAGGATCGGCCGGCATCGAGGATCTGGCGCACAAGGTGGTGCAACTCGCGGAGACGCCGTCGATGTTCGCGCCGCTCTATCCCGACGACATGCCGCTTTTCGAGAAGATGGAGACCGTCGCAAGGCGCATCTATCACGCACATGACGTGATTGCCGATCACACCATCCGCGACGAGTTGCGGGCGTGGGAGAAGGCCGGATACGGGGCGCTGCCGGTATGCATGGCGAAGACTCAGTACAGCTTCACCACCGATGCCGCGATCCGGGGCGCGCCCGAGGGGCATTCGGTCCCGGTGCGCGAGGTGCGGCTGTCCGCAGGGGCGGGCTTCGTGGTGGCGATCTGCGGCGAGATCCGCACCATGCCGGGCCTTCCACGCCAGCCTTCGGCCGAGGTGATCCGGCTGAACGGCGACGGACTGATCGAGGGGCTGTTCTAGGCGGTCGTTTCGCCCCCTTGACCTTGAATGGCCGGTGTCTGAAACGGGGACCGGACCCAGAAGCGAGGACCAAGGTGCGAGACCCGGAAGATTGCCACTCGATGGAAGACGTGCGCGCGATGATCGACGCGTTGGATGCGCAGCTCGTCGAGGCGCTGGCCCGCCGGGCCGGCTACATCGATCGCGCGGCCGAAATCAAGACGGTGGAGGGCCTGCCCGCGCGCATCGACGTGCGGGTCGAGGAGGTCGTGCGCAACGTGCGCGTCCGGGCGATGGCCGAGGGCCTCGACCCCGCCCTGATCGAGACGCTCTGGCGGATCCTGATCGACTGGTCGATCGCCCGCGAGGAAGAGGTTCTGGGGCCAGACGCCCCGAGGGAGGGGACGACGGAATGACGGCGAAGCGGATCGACGGCAAGGTCTTCGCGGCGAATGTGCGCGCGCAGGTGGCAGACCATGTGGCGCGGCTGAAGGCCGATCACGGCCTCACCCCGGGCCTTGCGGTCGTCCTCGTGGGCGAGGATCCGGCGAGCCAGGTCTATGTCGGCGCCAAGGGCAAGCAGACGGTCGAGGTCGGCATGGCCTCTTTCGAACATCGCCTGCCCGCCGACACCTCCGAGGCCGAGTTGCTGGCGCTGATCGACCGTCTGAACCGCGATCCGCAGGTTCACGGCATTCTCGTGCAGTTGCCGCTGCCGCCTCACCTTAACTCGGATCTGGTGATCAACGCGCTCGATCCGGCGAAGGACGTCGACGGCTTTCACATCTCGAACGTGGGGCGGCTCGGCACGGGGCAGAAGAGCATGGTGCCCTGCACGCCGCTCGGCTGCCTGATGATGCTGCGCGACCATCTGGGCAAGCTTTCCGGGCTGAACGCGGTGGTGGTCGGCCGGTCGAACATCGTCGGCAAGCCGATGGCGCAGCTGCTGCTGGGTGACAGCTGCACCGTCACCATCGCCCATTCGCGCACGAAGGATCTGGCGGCGGTCTGCCGCGGCGCCGACATCCTCGTGGCGGCGGTGGGGCGGCCCGAGATGATCACCGGCGACTACGTGAAGCCCGGCGCCACCGTCATCGACGTGGGCATCAACCGCATCGAGCGGGACGGCAAGACGAAGCTGGTGGGCGATGTCGAGTTTGCCTCGGCCTCGGAGGTCGCGGGCGCGATCACGCCGGTTCCGGGCGGGGTGGGGCCGATGACCATCGCCTGCCTGCTGGCCAACACCCTGACCGCCTGCTGTCGGGCGAACGGCCTGCCCGAGCCTCAGGGCCTGACCGCCTGATACGCGCGGAGCCTGCGTCACACGGCGGAGTTGAAAGGCCGCAGCCGGGCCTGTAGCCAAGGACCATTGGTTCAGGTCTTGGCGGAGGTTCATTTGTCCTTCTCGCGCCGTTATGCCGATTGTCTTTCTGACCCGCTGCCGTGGCTGACATGGGCAGTGCTTTCGACCGGACTGGCCGTCTCGGGGCCGTTCGGCAGCTACCAGCATTATCCCTTGCCCGAGCGGTTCCTGTTCTGGAGCGCGCTCGTCGCCCTGACCCTGACCCTCGGCCTTGCGCTTCGGATCTGGTTCGCGACGGCGGGCCTGCGCGAGTTGAAGCGCGGCGTCGGCCTCGCTCTGGCGGTCGCCGTCCTGCTGACGCTGCCGCTCTGGTGGCTGATGCGGCTTGCGCTGGGCGACGCACTCGCGCCAACTGTGGCCGAGGTCGCCCCCGCGCTGTTCTGCGCCGGGCTGGGACTGTCGGCGATCCGGCTGGGCCCGGCGAGCCCGGTCGCCAGCGGAGAGGCGCGCCTGCTGTACCGGATGGAGCCCGCGGCGCGGGGTGAACTGATCTCGATCACCGTGCGCGATCACTACGTCGACATCGTGACCAGCGCGGGCCCCTCGAGCCTGCTGATGCGGTTCTCGGACGCCATGGACGAGACGGAGGGCGTGCCCGGCGCGCAGGTGCATCGCTCGCACTGGGTGGCTTGGTCGGCGGTGACGGGAGTGGAGCGCGAGCCGGGCAAGCTGTTCCTCGTCCTGAAGGACGGCAGCCGGATCCCGGTCAGCCGCGCTCACCGTGCGAAGGTCGAGGAGCGCGGCCTGATCTGAGGCGCCATGCGCGGCATCGGCACGGGCAGCGCCCGGTGTCCGGTCAGGATCGCCAGCGCCCCCGGCCGCATCAGGGCGACAAGCGCCGGGTCGTGGCACCAGAGCCCGCCGGTATAGGCACCATAGGCCGGCAGGATCAGTCGGGACCCATCCAGCAGGAAGCAGGGACGGGCCTTGCCGGCCAGCGCGCATTTCGGGTGGTAGTGGCCGGAAACCTCGGCCTCGCCCGAAGCGATGTGGCGGAAGCTGAGCGCGCCCAGGGTGACCTCGGCCCGGTAGGTTCCGCCGCAATCCACGGGCGCGGGGTCGTGGTTACCGAGGATCCAGGTCCAGTCCCTCCCTGCCATCAGGCGGCGCAGCCAGAGCCGTTCGTCCTCGGGCAGCGCCTCCGCCGCCGCGCCATCGTCGAAGGAGTCGCCGAGGCACAGCACGGCGCCCGCACCCGTCGCCTCCAGATCGGCGTCGAGCCGCGTGAGCGTGGCGCGTGTCTCGTAGGGCGGCAGCAGCGTGCCCCCGCGCCGCGCCAGACGCTCGGACTTGCCGAGATGCAGGTCGGACACGCAGAGCAGCCGTTCCCCGGGCCACCAGAGCGCGCCCGAGGGCAGCGCCACCAGCGCCGCGCCGGCAAGGGTGAAGGAATGGCCGTTCATGGCCCGTTCCTGTCCGATCCGTCCGGCTTACGCAAGTCCCGCGGCGGCCATCAAGGCGGCCGCCTGTTCCTCCATCAGCCGGTGGCGGCCGGCCCCCTCGACCGGAACGCGCCCCATCTCGAGGAAGAGCGGCGCGGCCAAGGGCGTCACGCGCGACAGCCGGCGGCAGTCGATCCGGCTGCCGATCCGCGCCAGCATCTCCTCGATGCGGCCGAAGTCCACCAGACCGCGCTCGGCCTCCTCGCGGGTGATCTTCAGCAGCAGGTGGCCGGGATCGTGGCGCATCAGCGTGTCGTAAAGGATATCCGAGGAGAACGTCGCCTGCTTGCCGGTCCGCCTGCGGCCCATGTGCGTGCGCTCGATCAGCCCGGCGATGATGGCCGAGTTGCGGAACGTCCGCTTCATCACCGCATTGCCGGCAAGCCAGCCCTCCAGCCCCTCGCGCAGGCGCGCGGGGTCGAACAGCGGTGCAGGGTCCGTCACCGCATCCAGCCCCCAGATCAGCGTGGCATAGTCGGTGGCCACGAAGCCGAGCGGGGCAAGGCGTTCCTCCTCCATCCGCTTGGTGAGCAGGAGGCCGAGGGTCTGCTGCGCGTTCCGTCCGGCAAAGCCGTAGATGCACAGATGCTCGCGCCCGTCATGCGGAAAGCTTTCGACCAGCAGGCGGTCGCGGTCGGGGAGGCACGAGACCTCTCGCTGCAGGGCCAGCCAGTCGGCGGTGTGGCGCGGCAGGCCCGGCCAGTCCGGTTGTTGGAAAAGCTCAAGGATCCGGTGGGTAAGCAGGGTGGAGGTGGCGAATTTCGTTCCATTGAAGGTGGCCACCCGTGGATCGCGGCCGGGGTTGCGTGTGACCTCCACCGTCATTTCGTGCAGGCCCTCGTAGCGCACGACCTGACCGGCCATCAGGAAGGTGTCGCCGGGGGTGAGGGTGGCGGCGAAGCCTTCCTCGATCTCGCCCAGCGGAGCGCCGCCGCGGCCGCGCATCCGGACCTTCAGCACTTCGGTGTCGATGATGGTGCCGATGTTCATCCGGATCACCTGCGCCGTGCGCGGGTCGCGCAGTTGCCACCGCCCGTCGCGCAGCATGATCCGCTGCCAGCGGTCATAGGCGCGCAGCGCATAGCCACCCGTCGCCACGAAGTCGATGCAGGCGTCGAAGTCGGGGCGGGAGAGGCCGGCATAGGGGCTGGCGCTCGTCACCTCGGCGAAGAGGGCGTCCGCGTCGAACGGCCCGGCGGCGGCGGTGATCAGGATGTGCTGGCAGAGCACGTCGCGCGGTCCCGCCCCACGCGGTTCGCCGTCGAGCGTGTGGTCGCGCACGGCTTCCAGCGCGGCAAGGCATTCCACCACCTCGAAACGGTTGGCCGGCACCAGAAGCGCCTTGGAGGGCGCGTTGTAGCGGTGGTTCGCCCGACCGATGCGCTGGACGAGGCGCTTCACGTTCTTCGGCGCGCCCACCAGGATAACCAGATCGACGTCGCCCCAGTCGATGCCCAGATCGAGCGAGCCGGTGCAGACGATGGCGCGCAGCTCGCCCGCCACCATCGCCGCCTCGACCCGCTCGCGCTGTTCGCGCGACAGCGAGCCGTGGTGGATGCCGATGGGCAGGTCGTCCTCGTTCGCCAACCAGAGCGCGTGGAAGAACAGTTCCGCCTGTGCGCGGGTGTTGTGGAAGACAAGGGTGGTGCGGTGGCGGCGGATCTCGGCCAGCACCTCGGGGATGGCGTGGCGCCCGCCGCCGCCGGCCCAGGGCGGCGGGGCCTCGGTTTCCAGCATGGCGATGTCGGGATCTGGGCCGGGATCGGCCTCCAGCACCGCGCAGGGGCCGGGATGGCAGGCGAGGAACCGGGCGAGCGCGGGAGGATCCTCGACCGTGGCCGAGAGGCCCACGCGGCGCATGCCCGGCGCAAGGCGCTGGAGCCGGGCGAGGCACAGCATCAGCTGATCGCCCCGCTTCGACTCGGCCAGCGCGTGGATCTCGTCCACGATCACCCGCTTCAGGCCGGCGAAGATCCGCGGCGCATCCTCGTAGGACAGGAGCAGCGCGAGGCTTTCGGGCGTGGTCAGCAGGATGTGCGGCGGATCGGCGCGCTGGCGGCGGCGCGTGTGGCTGCCGGTGTCGCCGGTGCGGTCTTCGACCCGGATCGCGAGGCCCGTACCCTCGATCGGCGCGCGCAGGTTGCGGCGGATGTCGGCTGTCAGCGCCTTCAGCGGCGAAATGTAGAGCGTGTGCAAGCCCGGCGGTGGCTTCTGGCCGAGTTCGGCCAGCGTCGGCAGGAATCCTGCAAGCGTCTTGCCCCCGCCGGTGGGTGCGACCAGCAGCAGCGCCGGCTCCTCCGCACGGCGCAGCATCGCCTCCTGATGCGGATGGAGCGCCCATCCGCGCGAGGCGAACCAGTGCTCGAGGGGGGGCGGCAGGCGGGTCATCGGGCAAGGATAGGGCGCCCCCGGCAGTCGGGAAAGGGGCGGAATCCCCTTGCCCTCGGGTCGGGGCGGACCTAACCCTGCCGCATGAAGCTTCTCTTTCTTGGCGATGTGATGGGGCGCGCGGGACGCTCGGTGGTGGCGGAACGGCTGCCCGGGCTGCGCGCGGACTGGGGTCTCGATTTCGTCGTGGTGAACGGCGAGAACGCGTCGAGTGGCGCGGGGCTGACGGCCGACCACGCCAGGAAGCTGCTGGCGTCGGGCGCGGATTGCGTGACGCTGGGCGATCATGCCTTCGACCAGAAGGAGATGCTGCAATTCATCGAGACCGAACCGCGGATCGTCCGGCCGCTGAACTATGCCCGCAGCGCGCCGGGCAAGGGCGCGCGCGTCTTCAGCGTCGGCGGCCGAAAGGTGGTCGTGGTGCAGGCGCTGGGGCAGGTCTTCATGAAACGGCCCTTCGACGATCCGTTCTCGGCGGTGGACGGCGTGCTGAAGGGCTCGCCCCTTGGCGGGGCGGCGCAGGCCATCATCGTGGACATGCATTGCGAGGCCACGAGCGAGAAGATGGCGATGGGCCACTGGTGCGACGGACGGGCTAGCCTCGTCGTGGGCACCCACACGCACATTCCGACCGCCGATGCGCAGATCCTGAACGGCGGCACCGCCTATCTGACCGATGCCGGCATGTGCGGCGACTACGATTCGGTCATCGGCATGGAGAAGACCGAGCCTTTGCGCCGCTTCATCACCCAGATGCCCAAGGGCCGGTTCGAGCCGGCCTCGGGCCCGGCCACGCTGTCGGGCGTCTATGTCGAGACGGACGACCGGGCCGGCCTTGCCCTGCGCGTGGTTCCGGTGCGCGTGGGCGGACGCCTGCAGGAATCGCGCCCCTGAGGCGGCGGAACGCCGTTCCGGCCCGGGGCGGGAATCCGGACACCCGTTCCCCGTGACGGCGCCGCCGGCGCGACCGGCCGCTTTGATTGTCGGCCGCCGCGGCGTATCAATCCGCGAAACCTCGTCGGGAGAGATGATGTTCGGGCTGGAACTGCCGGATCCTCTGCAGGCCCAAGCGGCGCTTGCCATCGTTGCGGGAATGCTTGTCCTGTTCGTCCGCGAGACCTTCCCGGTCGAGGTCACGGCCGTCGCCGGGGCAGCGCTGATGCTGGCGCTGGGCATCCTGCCGCAGGACGATGCGCTGGACGTGCTGTCCAATCCCGCGCCCTGGACCATCGCGGGGCTCTTCATCCTCGCGGGGGCGCTGGTCCGGACGGGCACGCTGGACTGGGTGACGCAACTGGCCATCCGCCACGTGTCGGAAAGGCCGGTGCGCACGCTGGCGATCATGTCGGTGACCGTTCTGGGCATGTCCGCCTTCATCAACAACACCCCCGTCGTGGTGGTGATGATCCCGGTCTTCATGCAGATCGCCCGCGAGATGAAGGTGGCCCCGTCGAAGATCATGATCCCGCTCAGCTACCTGTCGATCTTCGGGGGCACGATCACGCTCATCGGCACGTCGACGAACCTTCTGGTCGATGGCGTGGCGCAGGAATCCGGGCTGGAGGCGTTCTCGATCTTCGAGATCACGCCGCTCGGGCTGATCATGGCGGCGCTGGGCGTCGGCTACCTGTGGCTCTTCGCCGGCCGGCTGCTGCCCGACCGCGACAGCCTGGGCATGATGCTGACCGACCGCAGCCGGATGAAGTTCTTCACCGAGGTGGCGGTGCCGGAAGGCTCGGCGCTGATCGGCCGCCGGGTCGAGGATGTGGACCTGTTCAGGCGCGAGAGCCTGCGCGTGATCGACGTGCTGCGCGGCGACGCGTCGTTGCGCCGGAACCTCGCCGAGGTCACGCTGGAGGCCGGTGACCGCATCGTGCTGCGCACCCCGATGTCGGAGGTGCTGAGCCTGCAGGCGAGCCGCGAGGTGCGGCTGGTGGACAAGCTGTCCTCGGTCCAGACCAACGTGGTCGAGGTGCTGATCACGCCCGGCTGCTTCATGGTCGGCCGGTCGCTGGGGGCGATGCGGCTCAGGCGGCGCTACGGCGTCTATGTGCTGGCCGTGCACCGCCGCAACCAGAACATCGGGCGCCAGCTGGACGACCTGGTGGTGCAGGTGGGCGACACGCTGCTGCTGGAAGGGGCGTCGGCGGATATCGAGCGGCTGGCCTCGGACATGCAGGTGGTCGATATCGCCAGACCCTCCGAACGGGCCTATCGCCGCGACCGCGCGCCGATCGTGCTGGGCGTCCTTGCGGCGGTCGTCGTGCTCTCGGCGCTTGACATTGCCCCGATCGTCATCCTGTCGCTCATGGGTGTCGCGGTGGTGCTGGTCTCGGGCTGCATCGATGCCGAAGAGGCCTTTGGCTATGTCGAGGGGCGGCTCCTGGCGCTCATCTTCGCGATGCTCGCGGTGGGCGCAGGGCTCGAGAACTCGGGCGCGGTGCGGATGATCGTCGACGCGGCGACGCCGCTGATGCAGGGGCTGCCGCCCTTCGCGCTGATCTTCGTCGTCTATTCGCTGACCTCGCTGATGACCGAGGTGGTAAGCAACAATGCCGTGGCGGTGATCCTGACGCCCATCGTCGTGGGCCTCGCGCTGTCGCTTGGCGTCGATCCGCGACCCTTCGTGGTGGCGGTGATGTTCGGTGCCTCGGCCAGTTTCGCCACGCCCATCGGCTACCAGACCAATACGCTGGTCTATGGCCCCGGCGGCTACCGCTTCACCGACTTCCTGCGCGTGGGTCTGCCGCTGAACCTTCTGATGATGGTGGCGATGAGCCTGCTGATCCCGCTGTTCTTCCCGTTCTGACTTGAGGCCGCGGGCTTGCGGCCCCCCGGGGCCGTGGGCTATAGGCGCCCCACATCAAAGGATCGGAGAGGGTCATGGCGGGCCATTCCAAATGGGCGAACATCCAGCATCGCAAGGGCAAGCAGGACAAGCTGCGCTCGAAGATGTTCTCGAAGCTGGCGAAGGAGATCACCGTCGCCGCCAAGATGGGTGACCCCGATCCCGACAAGAACCCGCGCCTGCGCCTTGCCGTGAAGGCGGCGAAGGCCGTGTCGATGCCCAAGGACGTGATCGAACGCGCGATCAAGAAGTCGCAGGGTGGCGATGCCGAGGATTACTCGGAAATCCGCTACGAGGGCTATGGCCCGAACGGCATCGCGATCATCGTCGAGACGATGACCGACAACGTGAACCGCACGGCCTCGAACGTGCGCAGCTACTTCACCAAGTTTGGCGGCAACCTCGGAACCACCGGCTCGGTCAGCTTCATGTTCGACCGGGTGGGCGAGATCACCTACAAGCCCGCCGCCGGCGATGCCGACACGGTGATGATGGCCGCGATCGAGGCCGGCGCGGACGATGTCGAATCGGACGAGGACGGCCACTGGATCTACTGCCCCGACACCAGCCTGAACGAGGTCAGCGAGGCGCTCGAGAAGGTTCTGGGTGAAAGCGAGGAAGCCAAGCTCGTCTGGAAGCCGCAGAACCGCACCAACGTCGACCTCGAGACCGCGACGAAGCTGATGAAGCTGATCGACGCGCTGGAAGAGGATGACGACGTGCAGACGGTCACCGCGAACTTCGACATCCCCGAGGACGTGGCGGCGAAGCTCGACGCCTGAGGGCGGAGGAGCGGGCGGGTCCGGCCGGGGGTCGGGCCCATCCTTGTGTCCCGCGCGACATGCGTTCGGCCGGTCCTCCGGTTCCGGGGCGATTTCCCGGCCGGTCGAGGCTATGGCGTGCCTGCACGCGCAGGGACCCCGGTAGCCCGGGCCGCGTCGCCGATACTCAGGGCCGCACGTTCCTGCACGCGCAGGTACGCCGGACCTGCCGGCCGGCCCCCGCGAAGGGCCGTCGACGGCGACCCGGCCCCGGCTGAACGGACCTTGCGGCGGCGGGACGGATCGGATTGACTGCCGGCCATGAGCGCCCATCCCGCCGATCCAAGCCGGACTCGCACGCTGGAGGGCGTGCTCTGGATGCTGGGGTCCGGCCTCAGCTTCGTGGGCGTGACGGGCATCGTCCGCTATCTCGGCCCCGAGATCCCGGCGGCGCAGGGCGCCTTCATCCGCTTTGCCTTCGGGGTGCTGTTCCTGCTGCCGACACTCCTGCCGGTGCTGCGGCAGGGATTCGCCCCGGGCACGCTGAGGCTCTATTCGTTGCGCGGCGCGTTCCATACCGCCGCCGTGATCTGCTGGTTCTACGCTATGGCGCGGATCCCGGTGGCCGAGGTGACGGCCATCGGCTACCTCAACCCGGTTCTCGTGACGGTCGGCGCGGCACTGTTCTTCGGCGAGCGGCTGGCGCTGCGGCGTGTGCTTGCGGTCGCCGTGGCGCTGGTGGGCGCGCTGGTGGTGCTGCGGCCCGGCCTGCGCGAGCTGTTGCCGGGGCATCTGTCGCAGCTTGCGGCGGCGGTGTTCTTCGCCTTCAGCTACCTGATGGCCCGCAGGCTTTCGGACCTCGCGGGGGCGGGGACGATCGTGGCGATGATGTCGCTGATGGTGACGGTCGGTCTTCTGCCGTTCGCGCTTCTGGTCTGGGTGCCGGTGGGGGCGGAACAGCTTCTGTGGCTGGCGCTGGTGGCGGCCTTCGCGACCTCCGGGCACTATTGCATGACCCGGGCCTTTTCGGCGGCCCCCCTGACCGTGACGCAGCCCGTCACCTTCCTGCAACTGGTCTGGGCCACGCTGCTCGGTGCGCTGGCCTTCGGGGAACCGGTCGATCCCTACGTGCTTCTGGGGGGCGGCATCATCATCGGCGCCATAAGCTACATCACCTGGCGCGAATCCGTCTTGCGGCGAAAGGCGAGCGGACCTGCGGTCGCAGATACCTAGAGTTGAATTTGACAGTCTGAAACGGGCCCGCTTAGACAGGCTCACGAGAGAAAGGACGCACTTTTCCATGAAGATCGCGATGATCGGCACAGGCTATGTGGGCCTCGTCTCGGGCGTCTGCTTTTCCGACTTCGGGCACGAGGTGGTCTGCGTCGACAAGGACCCCTCCAAGATCGCCAAGCTGAACGACGGCAAGGTGCCGATCTTCGAGCCGGGGCTGGATGCGCTGATGGCGCGCAACGTCGCCGCCGGCCGGCTCAGCTTCACGCTCGATCTGGCCGAGGCGATGCGCGGCGCCGAGGCGGTGTTCATCGCCGTGGGCACGCCCACGCGGCGCGGCGACGGCCATGCCGACCTGACCTATGTGATGGCCGCGGCCGAGGAGATCGCCCACGCGCTTGAACATTACGCGGTGGTGGTGACCAAATCGACCGTGCCGATCGGCACCAACCGCAAGGTGGCCGAGGTGATCCGCGGGGCCAATCCGGCCGCCGATTTCGACGTGGCCTCAAACCCCGAATTCCTGCGTGAAGGCGCGGCCATCGACGACTTCATGCGCCCGGACCGCGTGGTGGTGGGCGTGGAATCCGAGCGGGCGAAGCAGGTGATGGCCGACATCTACCGCCCGCTGTTCCTGCGCGACTTCCCGGTGGTCTATACCGGGCTGGAGAGCGCCGAGATGATCAAATATGCCGCGAACGCCTTCCTCGCGACGAAGATCACCTTCATCAACGAGATCGCCGCGCTTTGCGAACGGGTGGGTGCCGACATCAAGGCCGTGTCGAAGGGCATGGGCCTCGACGGGCGGATCGGCAACAAGTTCCTGCACGCCGGGCCGGGCTATGGCGGCTCGTGTTTCCCCAAGGATACCAAAGCGCTGGCGCGGATGGGGCAGGAACATGCCTCTCCCATCCAGATCGTCGAGACGGTCATCAAGGTCAATGACGAGATCAAGCGCCGCATGATCGAGAAGATCGAGGATCTCTGCGACGGCTCGTGCCGCGACAAGACCATCGCCGTCCTGGGCGTGACCTTCAAGCCCAACACCGACGACATGCGCGACGCGCCCTCGCTGACCATCGTGCCGGCGCTGATCGGGGCAGGGGCGAAGGTCCGCGTGGTCGACCCGCAGGGCCGGCACGAGGGCGAGACGCTGCTGCCCGGCGTCCGCTGGATGGAGGATGCCTATGCCGCGGCCGAGGGCGCCTCGGTGCTGGTGATCCTGACCGAATGGAACGAGTTCCGCGCGCTCGACCTGTCCCGGCTGGCCCGTGTCATGGCCGAGCCGAAGATGGCCGACCTGCGCAACGTCTATGCGCCGGCCGATGCGGCAAGGGCCGGCTTCACCACTTACGTCGGGGTCGGCCGCTAGGAGATGCGAATGGGTGATCGGGTTCTGGTGACGGGCGGCGCGGGCTATATCGGCTCGCACGCCTGCAAGGTGTTGAAGCGCGCGGGATTCGAGCCCGTCACCTTCGACAACCTGTCGACCGGCTGGGCGGGGGCGGTGAAGTTCGGCCCGCTCGCCTGCGGGGACCTGATGGACCGCGCCTCGATCGACGCGACGCTGGAGGAATGGAAGCCTGTCGCGGTGATGCATTTCGCGGCGCTCTCGCTGGTGGGCGAATCCATGCGCGATCCCGCGACCTACTGGCGGGTGAACGTGACCGGCGCGCTGAACCTGATCGAGGCGACGGTGGCGCATGGCATCCGCAACTTCGTCTTCTCCTCGACCTGCGCGACCTATGGCGATCAGGATGGCGTGGTGCTTGACGAGGATACGCCGCAGCGCCCGATCAACGCCTATGGCGCCTCGAAGCGCGCCATCGAGGAGATGCTGGCCAACTTCGGCGCTTCCTTCGGGCTCAATCACACGATCTTCCGCTATTTCAACGTGGCGGGCGCCGACCCCGAGGCCGAGATCGGCGAGCAGCACGAGCCCGAGACGCATCTGATCCCGCTGATGCTGGATGCTGTGGCGGGCAAGCGGCCGGCGCTGACCGTCTTCGGCACCGATTATCCGACGCATGACGGCACCTGCATCCGCGACTATGTGCACGTGATGGATCTGGCGCAGGCGCATGTGCTGGGGCTGAACCGGCTGCTCGACGGCGGGGCGAGCCGGGTGTTCTGCCTTGGCACCGGGCGCGGCTTCTCGGTCCGCGAGGTGATCGAGCATTCGCGCGCCGTCACCAACCGCGAGGTTCCCATCGTCTATGGCGACCGCCGGCCGGGCGACGCGACGGCGCTGGTCTGCGGCTCGGAACGCGCGGTGAAGGAGCTTGGGTGGGAGCCGGGCCTGTCGACCCTGCCGCACATGATCGCCGATGCCTGGCGCTGGCATCAGGCGCCGAAACACACATGAGGACAACCGCTTGACCGATCCCGTCGCCGCCCGTCTCGACGCTGCACAGGAGGTGGCGGCGGAAGCCGGGCGCCTCGCGCTCGATTTCTTCGCGCACCGCGAGAGCCTTGCCATCGAGGCCAAGGCCAGCCCGCAGGACATCGTCAGCCGCGCCGACCGCGAGGTCGAGACGCTGATCCGCGACCGCCTCGCCGCAGCGTTCCCCGAGGACGGCTTTCTGGGCGAGGAGCATGGCGCGCAGGAGGGCAGCAGCGGCTTCACCTGGGTGATCGACCCGATCGACGGCACCTCGCCCTTCCTTGCCGGTTTGCCGCACTGGTGCGTGGTGCTCGCGCTGGTGCGGGACGGCGAGACGGTCGCCGGCGTGATCGAGCATCCGCTGGCGCAGGAGACCTTCACCGCGCGCCGCGGCCACGGCGCCCATCTCAACGGCCAGCGCCTGACCGCGCGGCCTGACCTGCGGATCTCGAACTGCAACGTGGCGCTGGGCGCAAGCCACCGCACATCCCCGGATTTCGCCTCGGCGCTGGTGCGGGAACTCATGCGCCGCGGTGGCATCTTCTACCGCAACGGCTCGGGCGCGATCATGCTCGCCTCGGTCGCGGCGGGCCGGCTTGGCGGCTATTACGAGCCGCACATGCATCCCTGGGACTGCCTTGCGGCGCTTCTGATGGTCGAGGAGGCGGGCGGACGATCCGCCCCCTTCCCGAAATGCCCCGGTGGTGGCATGGTGCTCGTCGCCGCACCGAACGTGTGGGACGAATTGCAAGCCGTCGTGAAGGCAGCAGAGGGACAGGCAGGATGAAGGGCAGGATGGGCGCCGCGGCTGTCGCGGTGGCGCTAATGTTGGCGGGCTGTGGCGGAGGGGACCGCGAGCCGGCTCCGACCCGCGGACCCTCGGGATCCCCCGAGGTGATGCGCTTGGTGACCGATTACGCGCGGCAGTATCAGGTGCCGCCGTCGCTGATGCACCGCGTGGTGCGGCACGAAAGCGGCTACAACCCGGCCGCGCGCAACGGCCCCTACATGGGGCTCATGCAGATCGCGCCGCAGACCGCGCGCACGATGGGCCATCGCGGGCCGGCGGAAAGCCTGCTCGATGCCGAGACCAACCTGCGCTATGGCGGGAAATACCTGCGCGGCGCCTGGCTCGTGTCCCGCGGCAACGAGGAGCGGGCGATCGAGTGGTATCGCAAGGGCTACTATTACGAGGCCAAGCGGATGGGCCTTCTGGAAGAGACCGGCCTTCGCTGACCCGTTCCGCGCGGCGGGACTTGCGCCGCGCCTCTTCTTCGCGCTAAGCCTGTGGCTGTGACAGGGGCGTCCGGGCATCCGGGCTGAGAAGCACCCTTTGAACCTGAACCAGGTCATGCTGGCGGAGGAAGTCGCGGTGCTGCAGGTCCCCCCATGGATGCATGCCCTCGTTCTCCCTCTGCGGAAGGAGAGCGATGGAGAACTGCGGAGCCTATCTCGACACGATGCGGCGCACGGCGCCGCTGGTGCAGTGCATCACCAATTTCGTGGCGATGAACGTCATGGCGAACGTGCTGCTGGCGGCGGGCGCCTCGCCCGCCATGGTGCATGACGCCGAGGAATCGGCCGAGTTCGCCGGCATCGCGCATGTCCTGACCATCAACATGGGCACGCCCAGCCCGCGCTGGATCGAGGGCATGGTCGCGGCGGCCGAAGGCGCCGCGGCGGCGGGGCGGCCATGGGTGCTCGATCCGGTGGCGGTGGGGGCCACGGCGTTCCGGCGCGATCTGGGCGCGCGGCTTCTGGCGCTGAAGCCCGCGGTGATCCGCGGCAATGCCTCGGAGATCCTTGCCCTCGCCGGGGCCGGGGCGCGCGGCAAGGGCGCCGACAGCGCCGACCCGGTCGCCGCGGCGGAAGATGGCGCGCGGCGGCTCGCGGCATCCTCCGGGGCGGTGGTGGCGGTGACGGGGCCGGTCGATTTCGTCACCGATGGCGTCCGCGCCTTCCGCTGCGCCAATGGCCATGCGCTGATGCCGAAGGTCACCGCGCTTGGCTGTTCGCTGACCGGCATCGTCGGCGCCTTCGTCAGCGGCCAGCCGAGGCTCGAGGCGACGGTGGCGGCGCTCGCCTTCTTCGGCCTTGCCGGGGAACGCGCGGCCCATGGGGCCGAGGGGCCGGGCAGCTTCCAGGTCCGCTTCCTCGACGCGCTGCACGGGCTGACCGCTGCAGACCTCGACCGCGGCGCGCGGGTGGAGGCGGCATGAACCTCTCGCTCTATTTCGTGACGCCGGACGGGGGCGAGGGGCTCGAGGATCTGGTCCTTGCCGCCGTCCGGGGCGGCGCGACGCTGGTGCAGTTGCGCGACAAGCAGGCGCCGGACGCCGATCTGATCGACCGCGCCCGCCGGCTGGTCGCGATGCTTGCGCCGTTCGGCGTGCCGCTGATCGTGAACGACCGGGTCGAGGTGGTGCTGGCCTCGGGTGCGGCGGGTCTGCATGTCGGGCAGGGCGATCTGCCGGTCGAGGAGGCGCGGCGGCGGCTCGGCCCTGACCGGCTGCTGGGTCTTTCCGTCGAACGGCTGGAGCATGTGAAGGCCATGCCGCTCGGCCTCGTGGACTATGTCGGCGCCGGGCCGGTGCGGGCGACCGCCTCGAAGCCCGACCACGCGCCGCCCATCGGCTTCGAGGGGCTGGCCGCGCTGGTCGCCGCCGCGCCTGTTCCGGCGGTGGCGATCGGTGGCCTTGGCCCTGGCGATGCGGCGGCGGTGCGGCAGGCAGGGGCCGCGGGCATGGCGATCGTCTCGGCCATCGGTGCGGCGACGGACGCGGAAGCGGCGGCGCGCGCGCTGGCTTTCGAATGGGGGCAGGCATGATCCCGAACATCCTGTCCATCGCGGGCTCCGACCCCTCGGGCGGCGCCGGCATTCAGGCCGACATCAAGGCGATCAGCGCGAACGGCGGCTACGCCATGGCCGCGCTGACCGCACTGACCGCCCAGAACACCCGCGGCGTGACCGGGGTGCAGCTGATCGACCCGGCCTTCGTGGTGGCGCAGCTCCGCGCGGTCTTCGACGACATCCGCGTGGATGCGGTGAAGATCGGGATGCTCGGCACCGCCGGTATCGCCGGGGCGGTGGCCGAGGAACTGGAGGCGCGCGGCGTTCCGGTCGTGCTCGACCCGGTGATGGTCGCCAAGGGCGGCGACCGGCTGCTGGCCGCCGAGGCGGTGGCCGCGCTGCGTGCGCGACTGCTGCCGCTGGCCGCCATTGTCACCCCGAACCTGCCCGAGGCCGCCGACCTGCTGGGCGAGGCCGAGGCCCGCGACCGCGCCGGCATGGAGCGGCAGGCGCGGGCGCTTCTGGCGCTGGGGCCGCGGGCGGTGCTGCTGAAGGGCGGGCATCTGGCGGGCGAGGATTGCCCGGACCTGTTCCTTGATGCCGATCGGGCGGAATGGCTGGTCTCGCCGCGCACCGATACCCGAAACACGCACGGGACGGGCTGCACGCTTTCGTCCGCGCTTGCCACCCATCTGGCGCTGACGGGCGATGCCCTCGGCGCCGCGGTGGCGGCCAAGGCCTATGTCTCGCGCGCCATTGCCGGGGCAGACCGGCTCGGGGTCGGCCATGGTCACGGGCCGACCGATCACTTCGCGATGCTGAGGACTCCCGCATGAAACGCATGGCCCTTCTGGCCCTTCTGCTGCCCGCCCCGGTCGCGGCCCAACCGCTGACCGTGGTGCTCGACTGGTTCGTCAATCCCGACCATGGCCCGATCATCGTGGCCGCGCGTCAGGGCTGGTTCGACGAGGCAGGGCTTGAGGTCGAGATCGTCGCCCCCGCCGATCCGGCCGATCCGCCGAAGATGGCGGCCTCGGGGCAGGCGGATCTGGCGATCACCTACCAGCCGCAACTCTATCTGCAACATGCCGAGGGTCTGCCGCTGGTGCGGGTGGGGACGCTGATCGACAGCCCGCTTTACTGCGTCATGGCCCGGGCCGAGGGGCCGGTGGCCGGTCTGGCCGAC
This sequence comes from Rhodobacter sp. CZR27, assembly GCF_002407205.1. NCBI lineage: Bacteria > Pseudomonadati > Pseudomonadota > Alphaproteobacteria > Rhodobacterales > Rhodobacter > Rhodobacter sp. CZR27. Next base: position 550,765 of record NZ_CP023548.1, read on the forward strand.
CTGAAGGGCCGGAAGGTGGGCTTCTCCGTGGCCGGCATCGAGGAGGCGCTGCTGCACACCATGCTGCGCACCAACGGCGTCGAGCCCGCCGAGGTCGAATTCGTCAACGTGAACTTCGCCCTGACGCCGGCGCTGGCCGCGGGCCAGGTCGATGCGGTCGCGGGCGCCTTCCGCAACTTCGAGCTGCACCAGATCGCGGCCACCGGCTCGCAAGGGCGGTGCTTCCTGCCCGAACAGAACGGCGTGCCCGTCTATGACGAACTGATCTACGTCGCGAACCCCGAGACGATGGACCGCGAAGCCGTGGCCACCTTCCTGAAGGTCACCGAGCGGGCGGCGGCCTTCATCGCCCAGCATCCGCAGGAGGCGTGGGATGTGTTCCGCGGCTGGTCGGCCGAGGTCGACGATGCGCTGAACGCCGCCGCCTGGGGGGATACGCTGCCGCATTTCGCGGCGCACCCGCTGGCGCTGGACGAGGCGCGCTATGCGGACTTCGGCCGCTACATGCAGCAGGTCGGGCTGATCCCCGCCGCGCCGGGGGTGCAGGAGATCGCGGTGGATCTCGGCCGGTGAGCCGCTGTCAGGCCACCGCATTGGCGCGCGCTGGCTCGGAGGACTTCGGACTCGAGGGGACGGCCTGGCTGGGCGACCGGCCACTGTTCCGCGATGTGCGCCTGGACCTGCCCCCGGGCTGGACCTGCCTGCTCGGCGCCTCGGGCGCGGGGAAAAGCACGATTCTGCGCCTGCTTGCGAGCCTGCCCACCGGCGCGCACTTCGAAGGCCGCATCCGCGCGCCGCAGCGGTTGGCCTGGATGGCGCAGGAGGACCTGCTGCAGCCGCGGCTCGGCGTGCTGGGCAACGTGCTGCTGGGCTGCCGGCTGAGGGGAGAGCGCGCCGATGCCGCCCGGGCCCGCGCCCTTCTGGCCTCGGTCGGACTCGAGGGCATGGAGGATCGCGCGCCGGCGAGCCTTTCGGGCGGGCAGCGGCAGCGCGTGGCACTGGCGCGGGCGCTGATGGAGAGGGCGCCGCTGGCCCTGCTGGACGAGCCGTTCTCGGCGCTCGACGCCGGCACGCGGCGACGGATGCAGGACCTCGCCCGGGCGCAGCTTTCGGGCGCCGCCGTGCTGCTCGTCACCCATGACCCGATGGAGGCGCTGCGGCTGGGCGACCGTGTCTGGCTGTTGTCCCGCGCCGGGCTGGAGCCGGTGGACACGCCACCCGACGCGCCGCCGCGCAGTCTGCAGAGCCTTGCCGCGGCCTCCGAGGCGCTGATGGCGCGGCTGGCATGAAGGCTCTTGGTCCGGCACTGGCGATGGTCGCGCTCTGGCAGGCGGTGGTGATGCTGACGGGGGTGCCCGCCTTCATCCTGCCCGCCCCGCTGGCCGTGCTGCGCGAACTGGTGTCCAGCCGGACGCTGCTTCTGTCCAGCGCGGCCACCACCCTGGCCGAGATCGGGGCAGGGCTGGTGGCGGGCTGCCTCGCCGGACTGCTGGCGGGACTTGCCACCGCGCTTTCGGACAGGATCGCCCGGCTGCTGCGCCCGGTGCTGGTCATGAGCCAGGCGGTGCCGGTCTTCGCGCTCGCGCCGATCCTGACCCTGTGGCTCGGCTATGGCATGGAGTCGAAGGTGGCCGTGGTCGTGCTGATCGTGTTCTTCCCCGTCGCATCGGCGCTGCACGACGGGTTGCGCGCGACGCCCCAGGCGACGCTTGATCTTGCGCGGCTGGCCCGTGCGTCGCGGCTGCGGACGCTGGTCTGGCTGCGGCTGCCGCATGCCTTGCCGCATCTGGGCGCGGCGCTGCGGATCGCGGCGGTCTACGCGCCCATCGGTGCGGTGATCGGTGAGTGGGTAGGTGCGTCGCAGGGGCTTGGCCACCTGATGCTGCTGGCCAATGCCCGCATGAAGACGGACCTGATGTTCGCCGCGCTGGCCGTGCTGGCCGTGCTGACGCTGGCGCTGCGGGCGGCGGTCGATGCGCTCTTGCGCCGGTTCGGGCTCTGACGGCCGCGCTCAGGAGACGGGCACCCGGATCTCGACCGCTGCCCCGCGCCCGGTGTCGGGAAGCCGCACCGATCCCTGGGCCTGGCCGATCAGGCTCGACACCATGCGGACGCCGAAACCCTTCTGCCGGTGCAGGTCGAAGTCCTTCGGAAAGCCGGGGCCGTCATCCTCGACGCAGAGGATCAGCTCGTCCCCCTCGCGGCGGCAGACCACGCGCACCTCGGGCCGGGGACCGGCGTGCTTCAGCGCATTGGTCACCAGTTCGTTCAGCGCCAGCGACAGGGCGATGGCCGCATCGGCATCGACGCGGGCCGCTCCCGACACCTCGGCCGCGATCCGGGCGCGGCCATCCTCGGCCACCGCGATGGCATCGCAGAGAGCGGGGACGAAGGGGCCGAAGTCCACCGACTCGCTGCCTTCCAGCCGGTGCAGCAGGTCGTAGGTGGTGGCGATCGCGCCGATCTGGCCCTGGATGCGGGCAAGCCGCTCGCGCATCGCGGGGGCCTCGACCCCGCGCCGCTGCAAGGCAACGAGGCTCGAGATGAGCTGAAGGTTGTTCTTCACCCGGTGGTGCACCTCGCGCAGCAGCATCTCGTTGCGTGCCAGCGTCGCCTGAAGCGCCTGCGTCCGTTCGGTCACCCGCGCGTCGAGGTCGGCGTTCATCCGCTCCAGCGTGCCCTGCGCCTGCTGCAGGTCGTGAACCAGCCCCTCCAGCCGTCGGGTGACGTTCCGCCTGTCGTCGGCCGAGAAGGCCAGCATGAAGGTCGAGAGCGCCACCACCGCGATCAGCAATTGCAGCGCACCCACCCTTTCGATGGCCGAGAGTTCGATGAAGGGGCCGCGGCCCTGCGCCACGGCCCAGAGCGCGATGCCGGTCGTGACGCCGACGGCCACGGTCGCCCCCTCGATCCGGAAGCGCAGCGCGGCCCACAGGAGCAGCGGGAAGAGCAGGTAGATATGTTCGAGGTTGCTCTCGCGCATCAGCGCGATCACCGACACCGTCGCCACGCCCATGGCGAGCGCCGCGGCCTCCAGCCGGTCGAACCGGTCGCGCCAGGCGAAGCGCCTGCCCGGTTCAAGCCAGACGAGGAGCGCGGTCGCGACTAGCAGCACCCCCAGCGCATCTCCCAGCCAGAAGACCCGCCAGTAGTGCAGATAGCTGATGTCCGGAAAGCGCAGCTTGATGATCAGTGCCCCGCCAAGTGCCGCCACACCCGAGGCGAACACCGGTGCAAGCACCACGAAGCGCACGAAGGAACCGAGCCCGGCCAGCCTGACCGGCCCTGCCGAGAAGCGCGTGAGAAGCGCCGCGGCGAGCGTCGCCTCGAAGCAGTTCACAAGGCCGAAGGCCAGCGCCCAGCGGAGCGGCATCTCGGGCCAGTCGACGGCCACTTCGGCGACGAGCGCCCCCGCCAGCAGGATCGGCCAGCGCCGGGGCGCGGTCGACAGCAACCCGACCAGCAGTATGGCATTCGGCGCCCAGAAGATGACGGTTCCCGCGGGCGGCATGGCCGTGGCAAGTCCAAGCTTGCCCATCAGGATGTAGCCCGTGACGACCAGCGAAAGCAGCAGCGGCAGGCTTGGCTCGGCTTCCCTGCCGCGCGGCGCCGACGATCCGACCCAAGACACCCGTGCAACCTCCGGTTCGATCTGGTCAGAGTTGCCGAAACTCGTCCGGATTGGCCAGCGTTTCCTGTTTCTGCGTCGGGATTTCCGGCGGAAGGGGACGATGCGGCCCGTGCGGGGTGACCGTCCATCCGGGACGAGTCACCCCACTCTCGCACCCCTCGGGGCGCGCCGCCGGACGAACGCCCCCGGGCGGGTCCGGCAGGGTTACCTGCACAAGGTCACTTTCTCACGCCGGGAAGATCGCATGACGCGCGCCCTGGCGCAAAGGCGCGGATCGCCGCAGGCGGCCTGCCTGTGCGGAGCGCCACCCACTCGCGACGGGTGCCGAGCGAGATGGCGGGCGTCGCCGCTTCCCATGCGGGCACCATCCGCTCGCGAGGGGCTGCCGAAGGCGAGCGATGCCTGCCCGCACGTCGTCCGATCCCGAGGCAGGCGCGATGGCCATGGCCAGAGCCGATAGGGACCGCTGCCGTGCCCCGGAGGTCTGGCGGCGACCAATCCCCCTGCGCGCCGGCCGCGGCGTCGTGCCCTGGCCGATCGGATGCGCGCCCGCCCCGGTCGTGCCGATACTGGCGCGGCCAGCAAACTCCGAGGCGATTCCGGTCCTGCCTGCGGCCGCGAATGACGGCGCTTGGGAGCTTCCCGTGTGGAGGTCCGGCGCAGGAACCTCAGGACTTGATCGATGATGGCGCACCCGAAGGGATTCGAACCCCTGGCCTCTGCCTTCGGAGGGCAGCGCTCTATCCAGCTGAGCTACGGGTGCGTCCGGCGGGGTATAGCCGCTTGCCGGGGCGGCTGCAACAGGGTTGCTGCACCCGGTTGCCACAAATGCGCGCCACCTGACCGCCATCGGCCGGCGGATGCCCCTCAGGCGATGCGGTTGATCGGACCCGCGGCCCATCCCTCGGCGCTCAGCGAAAGGGAGGTGACGGACAGCGGCTCGATCCGGTGGCCGAAGGCCTCCTGCACGCCGAGCCCGAGGGCCACCTGCAGCGCAACGAGGATCGGGCCGAAATGCGAGACGACCACGATCTCCTCGCCCTGATGCCGCAGCGCGAGGTCCTGCATGGCCGCGGACACCCGCGCCCGGAGCTCGTTCCAGGTCTCGCCGCCCGGGGCGCGCGCCTCGCCGGCGTTCTGCCAGAAGGCCTGCATCCGGCGCGGCGTGCCCGCCTCGACCTGGGCGAAGCTCCGGTTCTCCCATGCACCGAAATGGATCTCGCGCAGGCGCGGGTCGTGGGGCAGGCGCCGCCGGCCCGCGGACAGCACATCCGCGGTGGCACGGGCGCGCAGCAGGTCGGACGAGACGATCAGCGCTCCGCGCGGCAGCGCCGCGTCCAGGCGTTCGGTGGCCGCGGTGTCCGACAGGTCGGCGGGGCGGTCGGTCCAGCCGATCATGGTCGTTGCATGCGTCGGCCCGTGCCGGACCCAGTGCAGGCGCGTCACGCGGCCTGTCCCGGCAGGCGGCCCTTCAGCACGAAGGGCAGACCCGCCATCACGCCCACGACCAGCCCTGCCTGCGCCGCGAGGCGCTGGTTCAGCCGGCCCTGCTCGTCGCGGAAACGGCGCGCAAGCGAATTCTCGGGAACTATCGCCCACCCAACCTCGTTTGAAACCACGACAACGGGCGCAGGGCACGCGCCAAGCGCATGAAGAAGCGAGGTGATCTCGGCATCGAGGTCGCTTCCGGCAAGCAGATGATTGGTCAGCCACAGCGTCGCGCAATCCAGCAGGACGCAAGCCTCGGGAGGCATCCGTGACAAGGCAGGACAGAGATCGCGCGGCTCCTCGACGGTCTGCCAGCCGTCGCCCCGGTCGTGGCGGTGAGCCGCGATCCGTGCGGCCATCTCGTCATCCCATGCATCGGCCGTCGCCAGATAGATCCGGGGGCGGCCCGTGTCGCTGACCAGCCGCTCCGCCATCCGCGACTTTCCGGACCGCGCGCCCCCCAGCACCAGCGTCAGGGGCGGCAGCGCCAAATCATGTGATCCGGACATGGGATTGTTCCGTAGTAAAGACAGATCTGTGGGCGGGTTCGACAGGGGGTCCTGATGGCACTGGACGGATATACCGATCAAACGATGTCCCGCCAAGCGATGAGGGCGGAACTTCTGGATGCCGCGACCGAATCGCGCCTTGCCTATGCCTGGCGCGATGCGCGCGACGAGGCGGCCCTGCACCGGCTGATCACCGCCTACATGCGCCTTGCCATATCGATGGCCTCGAAATACCGCCGCTACGGCGCCCCGATGAACGACCTGATCCAGGAGGCGTCGCTGGGGCTGATGAAGGCCGCCGACAAGTTCGACCCCGACCGCGGCGTGCGCTTCTCGACCTATGCGGTCTGGTGGATCAAGGCCTCGATCCAGGACTATGTGATGCGCAACTGGTCGCTGGTGCGCACGGGGTCCACCTCGAGCCAGAAGGCGCTGTTCTTCAACATGCGGCGGGTGCAGGCACGGCTCGAGCGCGAGGCCAGCCAGCGCGGCGAGGTGCTGGACGCCCATCAGCTGCGCGAGATGGTGGCGCATGACGTGGGCGTTCCGCTTGCCGATGTCGAGATGATGGAGGGGCGGCTGTCGGGCTCGGACTTCTCGCTCAACGCCACGCAGTCGGCGGACGAGGATGGGCGCGAGTGGATCGATGCGCTCGAGGACGATTCCGCCCAGGCCGCGGAACAGGTCGAGGGCTCGCTTGATTCCGCGCGGCTGCGCGACTGGCTCATCACGGCGATGCAGCAACTCAACGCCCGCGAGCGCTTCATCGTGACCGAGCGCAAGTTGCGCGACGTGCCCCGCACGCTGGAAAGCCTGGGCGAGGAGCTGAAGCTGTCCAAGGAACGGGTGCGGCAGCTTGAAGCGGCGGCCTTTGCGAAGATGCGCCGAAGCCTTGAAGCCCAGTCCCGCGAGGTGCATCACTTCCTTTTATGAAACAGTGCATCCTTTTCGCGGCCGGGATGGCCCTGGCGGCCCGTCCCGGGCTGGCCGAGCGCATAGAACCGGCGGCCCTTGCCGCGCTGCCTCCGGCCGATGTGGTCATCCTGGGAGAGGTTCACGACAACCCCCGCCATCACGAGAATCAGGCCGTGGCCGTGGCGGCGCTGCGTCCGGCCGCGCTGGTCTTCGAGATGCTGACCGCTGAGAAGGCCGGGCTGATCCGGCCCTCCATACTGGAGAGCGGGCGGAAGCTGGCGGCGGAACTCGAGTGGGACCGCTCCGGCTGGCCGGATTTCTCGATGTATCATCCGATCCTGCTGGCGGCGCCGGAAGCGAAGGTCTTCGGCGCCGAGGTCGTTCGCGAAGCGGCGCGCGAGGCGGTGACCGACGGGGCAGCCGCCGCCTTCGGCCCCGCCGCAGTACGCTTCGGGCTGGACCGGCCGCTTGATCCGTCGGATTTGGCCTCGCGTGTGGAGGAGCAGCGGATCGCCCATTGCGGGGCGCTCCCGGAGGATCTGCTGCCCGGCATGGTCGAGGCGCAGCGGCTGCGCGACGCCTCGCTCGCCCGGGCCGTCCTGGAGGCGATGGAGGATACGGGCGGGCCCGTGGCCGTGATCACCGGAACGGGTCATGCCCGGCGCGACGTGGGCCTGCCATCGGTGCTTGCCGCGGTCGCGCCTCAGTTGCGCGTGCTGTCCGTCGGCCAGTTCGAGGAGCCGCCCGAGGGCGAGGTGCCCTTTGACCTGTGGCTCGTCACGGCGCCGGCCGAGCGCGAGGATCCCTGCGCCACACTTACCGGCGACTGATCCCGCGTCGGCCGGGTTGAGTCTCGGCCCAGAGGCCCCTACACCGGGGGCGGAAGCCTCGGGGGCGAAGCCATGGTGGCCGGCAAGCGCATTCTTCTGATCATCGGCGGCGGCATTGCCGCCTACAAGGCGCTGGACCTGATCCGCCGCCTGCGCGAGCGCGGCGCTGCGGTCACGCCGGTGATGACGCGATCAGCCGCGGAATTCGTGACCCCTCTGTCGGTGGCTGCCCTCGCGGGCGAGGCGGTCCATCAGGAGCTTTTCGACCTCACGCAGGAGGCCGAGATGGGGCACATCGCGCTGTCCCGCGTCGCCGACCTGATCGTGGTCGCGCCCGCGACGGCGGACCTGATGGCGCGGATGGCCGGGGGACGCGCCGAGGATCTTGCCTCGACGCTCCTGCTGGCCACGGATACGCGCGTGCTGCTCGCCCCGGCGATGAACGTCCGGATGTGGCAGCATCCGGCAACGCGCCGCAACCTTGCGACGTTGCAGAGAGACGGCGTGCTGACCGTCGGGCCGAACGAGGGCGACATGGCCTGCGGCGAGTTCGGTCCCGGCCGCATGGCCGAGCCGATGGAGATCCTTGCCGCCATCGAGCGTGCTCTGGCTGCCGGTCCGCTGGCCGGACGGCGGGTGCTGGTCACCTCGGGTCCCACGCATGAGCCGATCGACCCGGTGCGCTACATCGCCAACCGGTCGTCGGGCGCGCAGGGCACGGCGCTGGCGGCGGCGCTGCGCGATCTCGGCGCACAGGTCGTCTTCGTCACCGGGCCGGCGAGCGTGCCTCCGCCGGCGGGGGTCGAGGTGGTCCGGGTCGAGACCGCGCGCGAGATGATGGCCGCCGTCGAGGCCGCGCTGCCTGTCGAGGCTGCGGTCTTCGCCGCGGCGGTGGCGGACTGGCGGGTGGCCAATGCCGCCGCCTCCAAGGTGAAGAAGGGCTCGGGCGGGCTTTCACTCGACTTCGCCGAGAACCCGGACATCCTTGCCAGCGTCTCGCGCAGGGGCGAGGGGCGGCCGCGGCTGGTGGTGGGCTTCGCGGCCGAAACCGACGATGTCATTGCCCATGCCACCGCCAAGCGGGCGCGCAAGGGCTGCGACTGGATCGTGGCCAACGACGTTTCTCCGGCGACCGGCATCATGGGCGGCAGCGAGAACGCGGTGACGCTGATCACTGCCGAGGGTGCCGAGGACTGGCCGCGGATGGGCAAGGACGAGGTGGCCCGCAGGCTGGCGCGACGCATTGCGGATGCGCTGGGCTGAGGCGGAGCAGGCGAAGGGAAGAAGTCGATGCGGCCGATCGTGCGGGTGATCCGGGAAAGCTGGGCGGACGCGGCGCTGCCGCTGCCCTCCTACGAGACGGCGGGCGCCGCGGGTGCGGACCTGCGCGCCAACCTGCCGCCCGAGGTCCGGGCCGAGGGGCTGCTGCTTCCGCCGATGCAGCGGGTGCTGGTGCCGACGGGCCTGCGCCTCGAGATCCCCGCGGGGTTCGAGGCCCAGATCCGGCCGCGCTCGGGGCTGGCGCTGAAGAACGGCATTTCGCTTCCGAACACGCCCGGCACCATCGACAGCGACTATCGCGGGCCGCTCGGCGTGCTGCTGGTGAACCTGGGGGCCGAACCGTTCCGGATCGCGCATGGCGACCGGATCGCGCAGATGGTGGTGGCGCCGGTCGTGCAGGCGGGTTTCCAACTGGTCGATGACCTTGGCGAGACGGCGCGTGGCACAGGCGGCTTCGGCTCCACCGGGATCGCCTGATGCTGGCGGTTCTGGCGCTTGCGGCGGTGCTCTGGGGCCTCGGCTGGCTGCTGAGACTGCCCCTCTGGCTGAGGGTCGCCATGCTCGGCTTTCTCTGGCTCGGCGTCGTCTCGGCGCATGTCGTGCTGCCGGCGGCCCATCCGCTGCGGCTTGCCACCGGCGGCCGGGCAGAGCCATGGCTCGTGCTGGGGGGGCTTGCCGTTCTGGGGGCTTTCTACAGGATGGCGCTCGGCCGGCTCCGCCGCCGGGCGGCGACGCGGGTCGCGCCGGCGGCACAGGGCCTGTTCCGCCCGGACGAGCTGGAGCGCTACGCCCGCCACATCATGCTGCGCGAGGTGGGCGGCCCGGGACAGAAACGGCTGAAGGAGGCGCGCGTGCTGGTGATCGGCGCGGGCGGCCTCGGCTCGCCGGCGCTGCTTTATCTGGCGGCGGCGGGGGTCGGCACGATCGGGGTGATCGACGATGACCGGGTCGAAGGCTCGAACCTCCAGCGGCAGGTGATCCATGCCGATGCCCGGATCGGCTGGCCCAAGGTGGCCTCGGCCGCGGCGGCGATGCGCGCGCTCAATCCCTTCGTCGAGGTGCGCCCCTACGAGCGGCGGCTGACCGAGGAGATCGCGGCGGATCTCTTTGCCGACTACGACCTGATCCTCGACGGGACGGACAATTTCGACACGCGCTATCTGGCAAACCGGGTGGCGGTCGCGGCGAAAAAGCCGCTCATCTCCGGCGCGATCGCGCAGTGGGAGGGGCAGGTGAGCCTTTACGATCCCGCGCATGGCGGGCCCTGCTTCGAATGCACCTTCCCGGTGCGGCCGGCGCCGGGGCTGGTGCCGTCCTGCGCCGAGGCCGGCGTGATCGCGCCGCTGCCGGGGGTGGTGGGCTCGATCATGGCGGTAGAGGCGGTGAAGCACCTGACGGGGGCCGGGGCGACGCTGCGCGGCGCGCTTCTGATCTACGACGCGCTCTGGGGCGAGACGCGGCGAATCGTCCTGAAGCCGCGCGATGGCTGCCCGGTCTGCGGCGGCCGGGGCGGGCGGCTGGACGGGGCGGCAGGCATCGCCTAGCCTGCCCGCAACGCACGACGGACACTGACGGAGATCGCCATGCCTGCCCGCCTGCTGCTTGCGCTTGCCCTCCTTGCCCTGCCGGCCGCCGCCCGGGACCTGCCCGACCTGAACGGGCGCGCGGTGACGGTGGTGACCGAGAACGCCTATCCGCCGCTCCAGTTCATCGACGCCTCGGGCCATGCGGTCGGCTGGGAATACGACGCCATGGCCGAGATCGCGAAGCGGCTGGACCTGAAGGTGAGCTATGCCACGGCAGGCTGGGACGAGATGATCCCGGCGGTCTCGGAAGGCCGCTATGACATCGGCATGACCGGCATCACCATCCGCGAGGACCGCAAGGAGAAGGTCGATTTCTCCGATCCCTACATGCGGTCCGAGATGGTGCTGATGGTGCGCGGCGACGAGGACCGCTTCGACGACGCGGCCTCGTTCGCGGCCGACAGGACGCTGCGGATGGCGGCGCAGCCCGGCACGACACCGTTCTATGTCGGCGTCTACGAGATGCTGGACGGAGACGAGCACAACCCCCGGATCGTGCTGTTCGACACGTTCGGCGCCTCGGTGCAGGCGCTGCTGGCGGGCGAGGCCGATCTGGTGCTGACCGATGCCACGGCCGGTGCGGGCTATGTCGCAGGCTCGGAGGGCAAGCTGAAGATCGTGGGCGAGCCGGTCGGCACCGAGGAGTTCGGCTTCATCTTCCCCAAGGGCTCGGATCTGGTCGCGCCGGTGAACGCGGCACTTGCGTCGATGCGCGAGGACGGGACGCTGAAGGCGATCGACCGGAAGTGGTTCCTCGACTTCAAGATGAAGCAGTGAGTCTGCCGGGGCAGGGGGTGCGCATGTGCTCCCATCTGATCCTCTGGCAGCCGCCCTCGGGGATGGACGGCACGCGATCCCGGCCCTAGCTTTGGCGGCGAAGGAGACCCGCCATGACCAATCCGCTGCTTTCGCCCTGGACCTCGGCCTTCGAGCTGCCGCCCTTCGCCGTGATCCGTGACGAGGATTTTGCGCCCGCCTTCGACGCGGCCCTTGCCGAGGCACGGGCCAACATCGCGGCCATCGCGGAGAACCCCGAGCCTCCGAGCTTCGAAAACACCATCGCGGCGCTGGAACTGGCCGAGGAAAGCCTCGATCGCGTGGCGGGCGTCTTCTACAACCTCGCCGGCGCCGACAGCAACGAGGCGCGCGAGGCGCTGCAGCGCGAGCTTGCGCCGAAGATGTCGGCCTTCTCGTCCGAGGTGGTGAACAACCGCCCGCTGTTCCGGCGGATCGAGACGCTGTGGCAGGACCGTGACGCTTTGGGGCTCGAGCCCGAGCAGGCGCGGGTGCTGATGCTTTACCGGCGGATGTTCGTCCGCTCGGGCGCGGAGCTGGAGGGGGCAGAGGCCGAGCGGTTGACAGCCGTCAAGTCGCGCCTCGCGGTGCTGGGCACGACCTTCGGCCAGAACCTGCTGGCCGACGAGCGCGAATGGATGATGCCGCTCCGGGAGGAGGATCTGGAGGGGCTACCCGATTTCGTCGTGGCGACGGCGCGCGCGGCGGGGGCCGAGCGCGGGGCGGAGGGGCCGGTCGTGACCCTGAACCGCTCGCTCATCGTGCCGTTCCTGCAGTTCTCGCCGCGGCGTGAGTTGCGCCGGCAGGCCTATGAGGCCTGGGTCGCGCGCGGCGCCAACGGCAACGCGAGCGACAACCGCGAGGTCGCCGCCGAGATCCTGCGCCTGCGCGAGGAGCGGGCGCGACTGCTCGGCTATCCAAGCTTCGCGGCCTACAAGCTCGAGACCGAGATGGCGAAGACGCCGGATGCGGTGCGCGACCTGCTGCTGCGGGTCTGGGCGCCCGCAAAGGTTCGCGCCGAAGCCGATGCCGAGGTGCTGGCGGCGATGATGCACAAGGACGGGATCAACGGCGATCTCGAACCCTGGGACTGGCGCTACTACTCGCAGAAGCGCCGCGCGGCGGAACATGACCTCGACGAGGCGGCGCTGAAGCCCTACCTGTCGCTCGACCGCATGATCGAGGCTGCCTTCGACTGCGCCAATCGCCTGTTCGGGCTGGAGTTTCGCCCGCTCGACCTGCCCCTCTACCATCCCGATGTGCGCGCCTGGGAGGTGACGCGGAACGGGCGCCACATGGCGGTGTTCCTCGGCGACTACTTCGCCCGAGCCTCGAAGCGGTCGGGAGCCTGGTGCTCGACCATGCGGGGACAGAGGAAGCTGGGCGGCGAGCAGCGGCCCGTCGTGGTCAACGTGTGCAACTTCGCGAAGGGCGACCCCGCGCTGCTGTCCTGGGACGATGCGCGGACGCTGTTCCACGAGTTCGGCCACGCGCTGCACCAGATGCTGTCGGACGTGACCCATGGCTTCATCTCGGGCACCTCGGTCGCGCGCGACTTCGTGGAACTGCCGAGCCAGCTTTACGAGCACTGGCTGTCGGTGCCCGAGGTGCTGGAGCGTCACGCCCGCCACTGGCAGACCGGCGAGCCGATGCCCGAGGGGATGCGCAAGCGCCTGCTGGCCGCGTCGACCTACGACCAGGGCTTTGCCACGGTTGAGTTCGTGTCGTCGGCGATGGTGGACCTCGCGTTCCACGAAACCGCGGCGCCGGCCGATCCGATGGCGCGGCAGGCCGAGGTGCTGGAGGGCCTGGGCATGCCGCGCGCGATCCGGATGCGCCACGCGACGCCGCATTTCGCCCATGTCTTCTCGGGCGACGGATACTCGGCCGGCTACTACAGCTACATGTGGTCCGAGGTGATGGATGCCGACGCCTTCGCGGCTTTCGAGGAGGCAGGGGACCCGTTCGACCCCGAGATGGCGCGCAGGCTCGAGACGCATGTGCTCTCGGCCGGCGGCTCGCGCGAGGCGGAAGAGCTTTACACCGCCTTCCGCGGCCGGATGCCGGGGGTCGAGGCGCTGCTGAAGGGCCGGGGACTTCTCGACGCGGCCTGAGTTTCGGGACTCGACAGGACCGGGGCGGCGGCGGATGCTGCAGGGGCACGGGGCCGTGCGCCCCGTCCGTGCTGCAACTGGATTCGGGAGGTTCGATGAAACGCCTGCTTCTGCTTGGCATTCTTGCGCTCGCCGCCTGCGAGCGGCACGTGCCCTCGTCGCGCTGGCTGGGCGCGCCGTTCTTCCTCGACCCGGCGGTGCAGCCGGCCGACATCGCAGGCCTCTGGTACGAGGTGGCGCACTTCCCGGCGCCCTTCCAGCGCGGCTGCAGCCATACCACCGCCTATTACCAGCCGCAGGCGGATGGCTCGATCGCGCTCCGGAACCGCTGCCAGGTGGGGGGCGAGATCCGCGAGATCACGGGCGTTGCGCGGGTTGCCGGGCCAGGCAAGCTGACCGTGCAGTTGCAGGGCGTGCCCTTCGGCGGCGACTACTGGATCCTCGGACAGTCGGCGGACGGCCGCATGCTGGTGGTGGGAACGCCCACGCGGATCGCCGGCTGGGTGCTGCACCGCGATCGCCGCATCGATCCCGAGGAGTTCTACGCTGCGCGCTCGCTGTTCGAGCGCAGCGGCTATGATGCGGCGGCGCTGCAGCGGACCGACCAGCGTTGAGGCGGGGGTGCCGTCCGCGGGGGCATCGAACCCCCGCGAACGGCGCTGCCGCGGAAGACGTCAAAGTCCGCGCGCCGGGGTCGGCGCACGGCCCGCTCCCGGTGTCTGGCGTGGAACGGCTGCGGTGATCCTGGGGTGCGGAGCCCGTCGCATCACCGGCGGTTCTGCCGGAACGGGCGCGGTGGGCCGGGGCGTCCGGCTTGGGGAGCGGCTGGCTGAGGCGCGGGCGGCTCAGGTGCCGCGCGGCTTGGCGCGGGTGGTCGGCTCGGCCTCGGTCGGATCTTCCGGCCAGGGGTGGCGCGGGTAGCGGCCGCGCATGTCCCGGCGCACGTCCGCGTAGGAACTGGCCCAGAAGCCGGGCAGGTCCATCGTCACCTGCACCGGGCGCTGGCCGGGCGAGAGCAGCGTGATCCGCAACGGCAGCCGCTTCGGCCCGACCGTGGGATGGGCCGTCACGCCGAACATCTCCTGCAGCCGGATCTCGATGCCGGGCGCCTCGCCCTCGTAATCGATCGGCACGCGGCGGCCGAGCGGGGTTTCGAAATGCGACGGCGCCAGGCGGTCGAGGAGTTGCCCGCCCTCCCAGCCGAGCCGCGCGCGCAGCGGCTCGGTCAGGTCGAGGGCGCGCAGGTCGGCCTCGGTCCGGCGCCCGCCGAGGAAGGGCAGCAGCCAGTCGGGATCGGCCAGCAGGGCCGCGTCCGACACATCCGGCAGGTCGGCGCCCTCGGCATGCAGCAGCGCGATCCGGGCGCGGAGGCGGCGGGCGGATGGGCTCCAGGGCAGGCCGATCTGGCGCAGGCCCTCGACGGCGGCGCGGGCCAGCGCCTCGGGCGGGGCATCGGGCCAGCTGCGGTCGTCGAGCACGAGGGCGCCCAGCATCTCCTGCCGCCGGGCGATCACCCGGCCCTCGCGACGCGACCACTCGCAGACCTCGCGCCAGCGGATCTGTGGGGCGAAAAGCTCGCGCAATTCGGATTCGGTGATGGCGGCGGCCTGCCGGACCTTCGCCTCGCGGGCATTGCCGTCGAGGTCGGTGGCGACGATCAGGCGGGCCCCCGACAGCGGCTGGCCCGGCTCCATCGCCGCGCCCTTGCCGGCCGACAGCACCCAGCGCGGGCTGTCGCCCTTGCGCCTGAGGCCGATCCGGTCGGGATAGGCCAGCGCCGCCATCTGGCCCGGCGAGAAGCCCGCATCGGGCGCGGACACCGAGCTCGCGAGCCGCCGGGCCTCGTCGCGGATGCGGGCGAGGGCGGCACGGTTCACCTCATGCGGATGCTCGTCCGAGAACCGTTTCGGGTCGCGCAGGGCAGCAAGGCGCAGCGCGAGGTCCGGCGGCCCCTTCACCAGGTCGCGGTCGGCCATGAGCGCGGCGAGCGGTGCGGCCTGAGGCCCCGAGAGCGCCAGCATGTGGCCCACACGCGGATGCAGCGGCAGCCGCGCGAGCGCACGGCCGTGTTCGGTGATGCGGCCGTTCTCCAGCGCGCCCAGCCCTTCCAGCAGGGCGCGGGCCTCGGCCAGCACGCCGGGATGCGGCGGCGTGAGGAAGGCGAGGTCGCTGCTGCCCCAGACCGCCAGTTCCAGCGCGAGGCCGGTGAGGTCGGCGGCCTCGATCTCGGCAGGGGGAAAGGGCAGGAGCGCGCCTTCCTCGCCCTTCGTCCACATCCGGAAGCAGATCCCCGGGGCCACGCGGCCGGCGCGACCGCGGCGCTGCTCGGCCTCGGCCCGCGTGACACGCTCGGTCACCAGCCGGGACATGCCGGAGTTGGGGTCGAACCGCGCCCGCCGCGCCCGGCCGGCATCCACGACCACCCGGACGCCCGGAATGGTCAGCGAGGTTTCGGCGATCGAGGTCGCGAGGACGACCTTGCGGCGCTCGGATGGTGCGAGGGCCGCGCGCTGCGCGCCGAAGTCCATCGCGCCGAAGAGCGGGGCGACCTCGCAGCCCGGAAGGTCGAGCAGGCCCTGCACGCGCCGGATCTCGGCCTCGCCGGGCAGGAAGACCAGCATGTCGCCCTCGGTCTCGGCCAGCGCCTGCCGGACAATCGCCGCCACCTCCGGCTCGAGCCGCGCGCCGGGGGGCAGGGGCTTCGGCAGCCAGCGCGTCTCGACCGGGAAGGCGCGGCCCTCGGAGGTCACCACCGGGGCGTCCCCCATGAGGGCCGCCACCGGCGCGGCATCGAGGGTCGCCGACATCGCGACGAGCAGCAGATCCTCGCGCAGCGCGCCACGCACCTCCAGCGCCAGCGCAAGGCCGAGATCGGCGTTGAGGCTGCGCTCGTGGAACTCGTCGAAGATCAGCGCGCCGATGCTGTCGAGCGCGGGGTCGTCCTGGATCATCCGGGTCAGGATGCCCTCGGTCACCACCTCGATCCGGGTGGCGCGCGAGACCTTCGCCTCGCCGCGGATGCGGTAGCCGACGGTCTGGCCCACCGCCTCGCCCCGCGTCGCGGCCATCCGCTCGGCCGCCGCCCGCGCGGCCAGCCGCCGCGGCTCCAGCAGGATGATGCGGCCCTCGCAGAGGCCGGCGTCCAGCATCGCCAGCGGCACGCGCGTGGTCTTGCCCGCGCCCGGCGGCGCCTGAAGCACCGCCATGCGGCTTCTGCGCAGCGCGGCCACCAGTTCGGGCAGCGCGGCGTCGATCGGAAGGGTCTCGCTCATGCGGCCGTTATGGCCGTGCCACGCGCGCCGCGCCAGAGCCTAGCGGCGGCGCAGCGTCGCCTGGCCATAGATCGTGTCGGCCGTCACCCGCACGGCGCGCATCCGGCCCTCATCGGTCGGCGCGAAGCTGACCACGAAGGGGAAGCGCGACTTCTCGGCCAGATCCTCCTTCGAATAGCCCGCCACGCGGCGGAACTCGCCCTTGCAGGTCACGCCGGTTTCGGAGGGCGTGGGCTCGCCGAGGGCCACCCGCGTCAGCCGCCGCCCGTCGAAGATGTCGAGCGACAGCCGGCACTCCTCGCCCGGAGCGGTGTCGCGCAGCGCGGCGTAGAGCGCGCTCAGGGGATCGACCGTGCCGCGCTGCTCTTGCGCCTCGATGTCGTAGGAGCGGCGCTTGCGCTGCGGCACGCTGCGCTCCACCGCGGGGACGCCGTTGGTCCATGTGAGGATCGTCTCGCGGCGATCGTCGCCCCGGGCGGCGCGCTCGCTGTAGGTCGCGGCCGCCGGCGTGCGGCCCTGGATCGAGCCCCGCGCGGCCACGTCGTAGCGTGTGGTCTTGAACATGCCGATCAGCCCGCCGCTTTCCAGCCTGCCGTTGACGGCATAGCGGCCGTCCTGTTCCTCGGCGCTGAACGAGAGCGTCCCCGCCCGCATGCCGCGCAGCATCAGGTCGAACACCGCCTCGTCCGTTCCCGCGCTGGCCGGCGCCGCCAGCAGAAGCGTCAGTGCCATGATCCCGAGCCTGCCCATGCGAACCCTCATCCTGTCGCAACCTGCCCTCTGGAATATCCCGGGAAGAGAGGGCAAAACAGCCCCGCATCGCCGCGGCACGCTGACATTCGCGTCAAGCGGCGCGGAACCCTGCCGGAGCGTACGATGGACCCTGCCGACCTCGCCTCCCGTATCGCCAGCGGCGACCGCCGTGCCCTTGCGCGCGCCATCACGCTGGTGGAAAGCCAGCGCGCCGATCACCGCGAACAGGCGCTTGCCCTGCTGGGGGAACTGGCGAAGACCGGGCGCGAGGCGCTGCGGATCGGATTGTCGGGCACGCCGGGCGTCGGCAAGTCGACCTTCATCGAAAGCTTCGGGCTGATGCTGACGGGGCAGGGGAAGCGGGTGGCCGTGCTGGCGGTCGATCCGTCCTCGGCCCGCTCGGGCGGGTCGATCCTCGGCGACAAGACGCGGATGGAGCGGCTGTCGCGCGAGCCGCGCGCCTTCATCCGGCCCTCGCCCTCGCAGAGCCACCTTGGCGGGGTCGCCCGCCGCACGCGCGAGGCGGTGGCGCTGTGCGAGGCGGCCGGTTTCGACATCATCCTGATCGAGACCGTGGGCGTCGGTCAGTCCGAGACCGTGGTGGCCCAGCTGTGCGACCTGTTCCTGCTGCTGCTGGCGCCCGCGGGCGGCGACGAGTTGCAGGGGGTCAAGCGCGGCATCATGGAGATGGCCGACATCATCCTTGTCAACAAGGCCGATGGCGACCTGAAGCCCGCGGCGCTGCGCACGGTGTCGGACTACGCCGGCGCGCTGCGCCTGCTGCGCCGGCGCCCGCAGGACCCCGAGGGGTTCCCCAAGGCCATGCCCGTCTCGGCGCTGGAGGAGGCCGGCCTTGCCGCCGCCTGGGAGGAGATGCAGGCGCTGATCCTCTGGCGCCGCGAGCAGGGCCATTTCGCAAGCCGCCGGGCCGAGCAGTCGCGCCACTGGTTCGAGGAGGAGGTGCGGCAGGGGCTGCTGTCCGTCCTCACGCGGCCGGGGCCCGCGCGGGACGCGATGGCGCGGCTGGGCGAGGCCGTGACCCGGGGCGGCCTGACGCCGGAGGCTGCGGCGGCGGAACTGCTGGCCCGGCTCTGACCGGAGGTGTTGCGGGGCGGAAGGATCGGGCCTGAATCGCTTGACGCCGCCCGCGTTTGCCCCTACACGGCGCCGATGGAATTCGGCGCGCTGCCCTTGGCGGTGCCCTTCATGCACAACCACAAGGATCACGACCATGTCGCGCGTCTGCGAACTCAGCGGTAAGGCTCCGATGACCGGCAACACGGTCAGCCACGCCAACAACAAGTCCCGTCGGCGCTTCCTGCCGAACCTGAACGACGTCACCCTCATCTCGGACGTGCTGGGCCAGTCGTTCAAGCTGCGCATCTCGGCGGCGGCGCTGCGCACCGTCGATCACCGCGGCGGCCTCGACGCCTTCCTTGCGAAGGCCAAGGACGACGAGCTGTCGCTGAAAGCCCGCGCCATCAAGAAAGAGATCGAGAAGGCCCAGGCCACCGCGGCCTGATCCACTCTCTCTGCATCGCACCGCGCTGCGGCCCCGCCATCGGCGGGGCCTTTGCTTTGGCGCAAGCTTTGCCGCCGGCCGCGCTTGTGGCCGCGCGGCCAGCGCCTATGATCGCGGCATGATCCGGCTCCGCCTCCTGTTCGTCCTGATGCTCGGCCTCGTGCTCGTTGCCTCGTCGGTGACGGTCGCCGTGGCGCGCGGACAGGCGGCGCTGGGCCGGCAGGTCGTCATCTGCACCGGCCTCGGCGTCACCACGCTTGCCGTCGATGCCGGCGGGCGGCCCCTCGGGCCGGTTCATCCCTGCCCGGACTGCCTTGGCAGCCTGCTGATTGCGGCCTTGACGGATGCGCCGGCGCTGCCCGCGGCGCCCGCCGCGCGCGGGATCGCGCTGCGGCTGGACCTGCCGCGGCAGGCCGAGGGCCCGGACCCCTTCTCGCCCTGTGCGCGCGGGCCGCCGGTCGGCTTCGGCTGACCGACGCACCCTTCCCGCAAACAGGAGAGACACAAGATGACCCTGCTCAAAGCCCTGATGACCGCCGCCGCGGTGGCAGTTGCCGCCCCCGCCTTCGCCGAAAGCCACCTGTCGGTGACGGATGCCTATGCGCGCGTCGCGAGCCCTGCCGCCAAGTCAGGCGGCATCTTCATGGTGATCGAGAACCACGGCGACAGCGACGACCGGCTGACCGGTGCCGCCTCGGACGCCGCCGAGCTGGTGGAACTGCACACCCATGTCGCGGGCGCCGATGGCGTCATGCAGATGAGGAAGGTCGAGGAGGGCTTTCCGGTGCCCGCCCACGGCAGCCACGCGCTGGCGCGCGGCGGGGATCACGTCATGCTGATGGGGCTGACCCGGCCGCTGGCCGATGGTGACACGGTCGCCCTGACGCTCAGCTTCGAGAGCGGCAAGACGATCGACCTGACGGTGCCGGTGGACCTGAAGCGCGACGCTGCCGCCGGGCAGATGATGCACGGCATGACGCACGGCAACTGAGCCTTCGGGGCGTGCCCGCCGGGCGCGCCCCTTCCGTCAGCCGCCGCAATAGGCCTGAGCCGCCTCGCCGAAGGACTTGTAGCGCAGCCAGAACGCCTCGTCGGAGCTGCGGCTGGAGAATCGCACCTCCTGCGCCTCCTCCGGATCGGCGAAGAACTTCGCTGCGCGCTTCTGGTCGCCCGAGCGCAGGGACATGTCCGCGACCTGCTGGATGCAGTTGCAGGTGGCGCGGTTGGCCGCCTGACGGTCCGAGCGCAGGCAGGCCCGTTCGATCGGGCCTCCGGCAGCGGCAAGTGTGGGAAGGACGAGGACGGCAAGCGCCGCCGCAAGGGCCGGTTTCTTCATGATCTGCCTCGTTCACTGCTCCGGCGGGGTTGATCCCCGCCGGTCTTTCTTATCGCGCCAATTATGCCCGGATGCCGCTTTTTATCAAACCGATTCGTGCCGTCGGACCGTCACAGCAACAGTGAATCCCTGACGTCGGCGAGCGAGCCGGTCACCGCGATGAAGAAGTCCGCCGCGCCGTCACCGTTGCGATCCGCCATCAGATAGCCGCCGGAGAAGCGCAGCTCACCTGCGCGGTCGTGGAACTCGTTCGCTCCGATGAAGGTGAATTGCTGGATGTCGGCTTGCTGCAGGTTCGCGTCGGCGGAGGTCAGGTCGATCAGATCCGCGCTGCGGAAGTCCCGGATCACGTCTGCCGTTGCGCGGCTCGATCCGCTGCCGCGCGTCTGGAACACGAAGACATCCGCGCCGCCGCCGCCGGTCAGGATGTCGCGACCCAGTCCGCCGTCCAGCACATCGTCGCCATCTCCGCCGTCGATGCTGTCATTGGCCGCCCCGCCGCCGAGCCGGTCGTCGCCGCCTCGGCCGACCAGCACGTTCGCCAGACCGTTGCCGTAGATCGAATTGTCCTGTGCATTGCCGGTGCCGTTGCGCGCCGCACCGAGCAGGGCAAGTTCCTCCACGCCTTGGTTGAGGGTGAAGCTGACGGTGGAGTAGACTTGGTCCGTATCCGAGCTTGAGGCGCTCTCGAGGATCACGTCGCGCAGGTTGTCGACATAGTAGGTGTCGTAGCCGGCACCGCCCGACATCGTGTCGGCTCCGCTTCCGCCATTGATGATGTCGTGGTCTGACGTGCCGAAGATGCGGTCGTTTCCGCCGTGGCCCGAGATCGTCATGGAGTTGTAGCGCGTGGAGGCATCGATGACGTTGTCGGCATCATTGCCTTCGAACCGCAGGACGTCGGCCTCGATCAGCACGCGTTCGACGTTGTCCGGCGTGCTGCCCCACACGAGGCTGGTGCGGATGATGAAGGTATCCACGCCGCCTGCCGCATCCTCGTGGACCGACACCGAGAACCCGTTTGCACTGGAGTCTGCAATGTAGGTGTCGTTGCCCGCCCCGCCATAGAGGTCGTCGCGGCCCGTGCTGACGTAGATCGTGTCGTTGCCGATGCCGCCGAACACCCGGTCGTTGCCGTAGGAGCCCTGCAGCGTGTCGTTGCCGCCCCGGCCGGAAAGAATCAGGTTGTCGTAGGAATATTCTCTCAGGAAGTCCGCGGCGGACGTCCCGTTAACGCGAGTGGTCATAATATACCTTGCAATCAGTGGTTTAGTGACGATAATTCTCGCCCTGGGCGGGCTCGCTGTCAACACGCGACCCCGGTTCTCGCAGGCCCCTTCCCGGCGCAGCCGCGACAGGCTATATGCCGCGCATGACCCAGCTCGACCTCATCCGCAACTTCTCGATCGTGGCACATATTGACCACGGCAAATCCACCCTCGCCGACCGGCTGATCCAGTTGACGGGGACGGTGGCCGAACGCGACATGAAGGCCCAGATCCTGGACTCGATGGATATCGAGCGCGAGCGGGGCATCACCATCAAGGCCAACACCGTGCGGATCGAATATCCGGCGAAGGACGGCAAGACCTACGTCCTGAACCTGATCGACACGCCCGGCCACGTCGACTTCGCCTATGAGGTCAGCCGGTCCATGCGCGCGGTCGAGGGTTCGCTACTGGTCGTCGATGCCTCGCAGGGCGTCGAGGCGCAGACTCTGGCCAACGTCTATCAGGCGCTGGATGCCGGGCACGACATCGTGCCGGTGCTGAACAAGATCGATCTGCCCGCGGCCGAGCCCGAGCGGGTCAAGGCGCAGATCGAGGACGTGATCGGCCTCGATGCCTCGGATGCGGTGCTGATCTCGGCCAAGTCGGGGCTGGGGATTCCCGACGTGCTGGAAGCCATCGTCACCCGCCTGCCGCATCCGCAGGGTGACCGTTCGGCGCCGCTGAAGGCGATGCTGGTGGACAGCTGGTATGACAGCTATCTCGGCGTCGTCGTGATGATCCGCGTGATGGACGGCGTGATCCGCAAGGGCGACCGGGTGAAGATGATGCAGACCGGCGCGATCTACGGGATCGACCGGCTGGCCGTGCTGAAACCCCAGATGGTGGACATCGACGAACTCGGTCCGGGCGAGATCGGCGTGCTGACCGCCTCGATCAAGCAGGTGCGGGACACTCGGGTGGGCGACACGATCACCCACGAGAAGAAGGGCTGCGAAGCGCCGCTGCCGGGCTTCAAGCCGGCGCAGCCGGTGGTGTTCTGCGGCCTCTTCCCGGTGGACGCCAACGATTTCGAGGCCCTGCGCGAGGCGATCGAGAAGCTGGCGCTGAACGACGCCTCCTTCACCTACGAGATGGAGACCTCGGCGGCGCTGGGCTTCGGCTTCCGTTGCGGCTTCCTCGGGCTTCTGCATCTGGAAGTGGTGCGGGACCGGCTGGAACGGGAATACGATCTGGATCTGATCACCACCGCGCCCTCGGTGGTCTATCAGATCTACATGAAGGACGGGACCGTGCAGGAACTGCACAACCCCACCGACATGCCCGACCTGACCTATGTGGACCATATCGAGGAGCCGCGGATCCGCGCCACGATCATGGTTCCGGACGAGTATCTCGGTGACGTGCTGAAGCTGTGTCAGGACCGCCGCGGCATCCAGCTTGACCTGAGCTATGCCGGCAGTCGCGCGATGGTCGTCTATGACCTGCCGCTGAACGAGGTTGTGTTCGACTTCTACGACCGGCTGAAGTCGGTGACGAAGGGCTATGCCAGCTTCGACTACCAGATCACCGGCTACCGCGAGGATTTCCTGGTGAAGATGTCGATCCTCGTGAACGACGAGCCGGTGGACGCGCTGTCGATGATGGTGCACCGCGACCGCGCCGACCTGCGCGGCCGGGCCATGGTGGAAAAGCTCAAGGAGCTGATCCCGCGGCACATGTTCAAGATCCCGATCCAGGCGGCGATCGGCGGACGGGTGATCGCGCGCGAGACGATCTCGGCGATGCGCAAGGACGTGACCGCCAAGTGCTACGGCGGTGACGCCACGCGGAAGCGCAAGCTGCTGGACAAGCAGAAGGCCGGCAAGAAGAAGATGCGCCAGTTCGGCAAGGTCGAGATCCCGCAGCAGGCCTTCATCAACGCGCTGAAGATGGACAGTTGAGAGGCAGGGCCGGGCATCAGCCCGTGCCCCGCCCCGTCGGCCTGGCGAGGATCGCCTTCCTCACATGCCGCTCTGGGCCTCCTGCGATTCCTGGGTAATCGCGTCGCCCGCAGCCGAAAGATCCTGACCCGCGCCTTCGACCGTCTCGCAGGCGGCAAGGCCCACCAGCGCCAGCAGGGGCAGGAGGAGGAAGGGTTTCATCATGTGGTTTCTCCGTGGTTGCTGCGCCACGAACGCACGGGCGGCCCATCCCGTTCCGGCCGAAGAAGGGGCTTAAGGCGTCCTTAAACGGATTGCGGCAATTCTCTGCCGCATGACCCGGTTCGTCCTCGCCCTTTTCCTGCTGACGCTCGCGGCCTCGGGGGCCGCCATGCTGATCGATCCCGGCCGTGGACCGCGGCCGGGTGGCAGCCTGCCGCCGCCCGGCCGCCCGACGCAGGGCCATCGGGAGAGACAGGCCGCGCGCATCCTTCCGGTCGGCGGATGGACGCGCGCGGCGGCTGCGTTCAGGCGGCGTCCGGTCCCTTGATGACCAGCACCCAGAAGGCATAGATCCCCAGAAGCAGGAAGATCACCGCCCAGATCGGGTTGCCGAGGGCGAAAAGCTCCACGGCGGACCAGGCGATCGGAAAGATCCCGGTGGCCCAGCGGCGCCAGGCGGGACGGAAGAACGGGTGGTTCGGATCGATCAGTTGCATGGCCGAAGCGTAGCGCGGACCCATGGGGACGGGTAGGGCGAAGTTGCCGCAGGCCGGCCGCCGCACCGGCTGCCGCATTTTACCGCGCTTGCCGCAAGTCTTCGGCAGTCATAGGCTTTCCCTCAGGACAGGAGAGCGGACATGACCAATATCGACCCGGCCTTCACCGGCCAGACCGTAATCACAACCTTCGAGATGACCCCCGGCACCTGCGCCGACCTGCTCGAGGAACTGCAGGCCGCGCTCGACGACTTCATCCGCCACCAGCCGGGCTTCATCTCGGCCAGCCTGCACGTCAACGATGCCCAGACGCGGATCGCGAACTATTCCCAGTGGCAGCGGCGCGAGGATTTCATGGCGATGCTGCGCGCGCCGGAGATGCGGGAGCGCACCCGACGGTTTGCCGAACTGTGCCGCAGCTTCGAGCCGGTGATGTACGAGGTGGCCGCGGTCTACTGACGGACCCGGCGGCCATCCGTCCGCGTTTTCTTCCGCAACGGTGGGAGAGACAGATGGAAGAGTTCGTGCAGGCTGTCGGGGTGGTGGGGCTGGTCCTGCTTGCCCTGACAGGTCTTCTGGCCGGATGGGTCGCGAGCCTTGCCGCGGGCGGGCGGCACCGGGGCCGCTACTTGCTCATCGGGCTGATCGGCGCACTGGCCGCGCCGCTGGTTCTGCTCGCCCTTGGGGTGACGGTGCTGGCGGCCTCGGGGCTGGTGGCGATTCTGGCGGCCGCGCTGATCGGCGCGGTGATCGTGCTGGTGATCGCCCGGCTGATCTTCGACTAGCGCGGGAGTCAGAACTCCAGCCAGAGGCCGAGCTTCACCGCAGGCTCGGCCTCGCCGCTGATCGGCGTGATCAGCCCCACCTCCAGCTTTGCCGGATCGCGCAGGCTGTAGACGACCGAGTTGGCCAGCCGCATGTCGAGGCCCGTGTCGCGTCCCTGTTCCAGCTGCACCTGGCTGATCAGCATCAGCCGGTCGCGCGGGCGAAGGCCCAGTGTCAGTTCGGCCTTCGCGCTGGTTTCCGGCAGCATGTAGACATAGGTCGCCAGGGCCTGCGAGTTGAGCTGCTGCGTGAAGGTCACGTTGCGCGCCGTGACGATCGCCCGAGCCTCGGCGGCCACCCATCCTGCCCCGAACCGGGTCGAAAGACCGCGGCCCCATCCGCCGCCCAGCTGCGCGAGCGGCATGACCTCCTCGCCGATGAAGCTGGCGCCGATCCCGGCCGAGGCTGCGAAGCGGTGCTCGCCGCGCACCCAGGCCTTCTGGCCCCACAGGATGAACTTTCCGTCGCCGCGTCCCGACACGCCGGCGTCGATCCCCAGCGTGATCCGCGGCGTCAGGCCATATTCGGCCCAGAGGCCGGTCCAGCTTTCGCCGGCCGCATCGCCCTGCTGCGACAGGGTGAGAAAGACCGCGCCATCCTCGCGCGCCCAGGGCCCGGCGTGGGCGTGCGGTGCGCAGACGGCCGCCCCGGCCAGCGCTGCCAGCCCGAGCAGGCGCGAGAGAGCGGTGCGCATGGGTCGGTCCTCCGAACCCGTGCAGCCTGACGCGCTCAAGGTTAACGGCCGGTTAAGACCGGCCGGATCAGCGCCCGCGACGCCGCTTGTTGCCGCCGCGCTGGCCGGCCCGCCCCGCGGTGCTGCGGCCCGAGGATTTCACCGCGGCTTCCGCCGCCTCCTCGACCGCCGACTGCCGGGCGAGCGGGTCGTCCGCTACCGCAAGCTCCACGGCCTCGAGGCGCTTGACCTCGTCGCGGAGGCGGGCGGCCTCCTCGAACTCGAGGTTCTCGGCGGCCTTGCGCATCGCCGCGCGCAGCGCGTCGAGATGGGCGGCAAGGTTCGCGCCGACCATCGGCTTCTCGACCTTTGCCGTCACGCGGCTCATGTCGGTGTCGCCCTGCCAGAGACCGGCCAGCACGTCCTCGACGTTCTTCCGGACGGTCTGCGGCGTGATGCCATGCGCCTCGTTGTAGGCGATCTGCTTCTCGCGCCGCCGCTCGGTCTCGCGCAGCGCGCGCTCCATGCTGCCGGTGATCCGGTCGGCATACATGATCACCCGGCCCTCGGCATTCCGCGCCGCCCGGCCAATGGTCTGGATCAGCGAGGTTTCCGAGCGCAGGAACCCTTCCTTGTCGGCGTCGAGGATCGCCACCAACCCGCATTCCGGGATGTCGAGCCCCTCGCGCAAGAGGTTGATCCCCACCAGCACGTCGAAGGCCCCGAGGCGCAGGTCGCGCAGGATCTCGATCCGCTCGATCGTGTCGATGTCCGAATGCATGTAGCGCACGCGGATGCCCTGTTCGTGCAGGTATTCGGTCAGATCCTCGGCCATGCGCTTGGTCAGCACCGTGACCAGCGTGCGCAGCCCGGCGGCCGAAACCTTGCGGATCTCGTCCAAGAGGTCGTCCACCTGCATCTCCACCGGGCGGATCTCGACCATCGGATCGAGGAGGCCGGTCGGCCGGATCACCTGTTCGGCGAAGACACCGCCAGCCTGTTCCAGTTCCCACGCTGCGGGCGTCGCCGAGACGAAGACCGACTGCGGCCGCATCGCGTCCCATTCCTCGAACTTCAGCGGGCGGTTGTCCATGCAGGAGGGCAGGCGGAAGCCGTGCTCGGCGAGGGTGAACTTGCGCCGGTAGTCGCCACGATACATGCCGCCGATCTGCGGCACGCTGACATGGCTTTCGTCGGCGAAGACGATGGCGTTATCGGGGATGAACTCGAACAGCGTGGGCGGCGGCTCGCCCGGCGCGCGGCCCGTCAGGTAGCGCGAGTAGTTCTCGATGCCGTTGCAGACACCGGTCGCCTCCAGCATCTCGAGATCGAAGTTGGTGCGCTGCTCCAGCCGCTGCGCCTCCAGCAGTTTTCCCTCGTTCACCAGCTGGTCGAGCCGCTGGCGCAGCTCGCGCTTGATGCCCTGGACAGCCTGCTGCATCGTCGGCCGCGGCGTGACGTAGTGCGAATTCGCGTAGATGCGGATCTGCTTGAAGCTGTCGGTCTTCGCGCCGGTCAGCGGGTCGAACTCGGTGATGCTTTCCAGCTCCTCGCCAAAGAACGAGAACCGCCACGCCCGGTCTTCAAGGTGGGCCGGCCAGACTTCCAGCGAATCGCCCCTGACCCGAAAGCTGCCGCGCTGGAAGGCCTGGTCGTTCCGGCGGTATTGCTGCGCCACCAGTTCCGCCAGAACCGTCCGCTGGTCGTAGGCGTTGCCCACGATCAGGTCCTGCGTCATCGCCGAATAGGTCTCGACCGAGCCGATGCCGTAGATGCACGAGACCGAGGCCACGATGATCACGTCGTCACGCTCCAGCAGCGCCCGGGTGGCGGAGTGGCGCATCCGGTCGATCTGCTCGTTGATCTGCGATTCCTTCTCGATGTAGGTGTCGGAGCGCGGAACGTAGGCCTCGGGCTGGTAGTAGTCGTAGTAGGACACGAAGTATTCCACCGCGTTCTCGGGGAAGAAGCCCTTGAATTCGCCGTAAAGCTGCGCCGCCAGCGTCTTGTTCGGCGCAAGGATGATCGCCGGGCGCTGGGTCTGCTCGATGATCTTCGCCATGGTGAAGGTCTTGCCGGTGCCCGTAGCCCCCAGCAGCACCTGATTCTGTTCGCCGGCGACGATGCCCGCTGCCAGTTCCGCGATCGCGGTCGGCTGGTCGCCGGCCGGCTCGAACGGAGTCCGCAGGACGAACCGCCGCCCGCCTTCGAGCTTCGGGCGGGTCAGCACGTCCGGGCGGTGCATCGGCATGTTCGTATTGTTGTGCGGCATGGCTGATTCCCCTGGCCGCCTAGATTTGATCCGTTTTTGTTCGCAAACAAGGGGAAGGGGTGCGGATCTTTACCCGCCCTTAACCCTCGACCGGTAGAAGGAAGAGGCAAGCAGCAGAACGCTGTCGGTCGGTTGCACCACACACCCCACCCACCCTCCCGTGATCGACCGACAGCCGCCTTGCAAAAGGCCGGGTTGGTCTTGATCTGCGACAGGAAAGCCGCCAATAAACGGGGCAACTGCAAGGGAGCCCTTCATGCGCGCGCGTATCTACCAACCGGCCCGAAACGCCATGCAGTCCGGAACCGGCAAGGCGAGAGGCTGGGTTCTCGAATTCGAAAGCAACGAGACCCGCGACATCGATCCGCTGATGGGCTGGACATCGTCCGGCGACACGCAGAGTCAGGTCGTGCTTCGCTTCGAGAGCCGTGAGGCCGCGCTCGACTACGCCCGCCACCACGGTCTCGAGGTGGAGGTGATGGAACCGCGGCTCCGTCGCGCGAACGTCCGCCCGCGCGGGTATGGCGAGAACTTCGCGACCGATCGCCGGGGTGCGTGGACGCACTGAGGAGTGGCGAGGCGGAAGTGGCCGGACATCGCGCCCTTGCGCGCCGGCTCCCGGCCCGAAGCCTGTGCGCCTCGCGCTCACCGCTTTCCGGCTGCCGCGAAAGCCGGATCCTGCGCGCCCATAGGGCGCCACGGACGGTTGCGGTCCCTCGCGCTGGGCAGGAGCGACCGTAATCGCGGCGAATGCCCTCAACCGGACGGGAGTCTTGAGCCATGTCAGACATGATCGACGCAGGTGCCCGCCCGGTGATCCGGCGTGACAACCCGCTGTCCCTGGACCTCGGCCCGCTGTTCCGGCGTCACCTCGAGCTGATGTGGCAGAGTTCCCCGCCCGAAAGCGTGCATGCGCTTGACCCGGCCGATCTGGCCGATCCGGCGGTGGCCTTCTTCAGTGTGCGGGAGGGCGAAGATGTCCTCGGCATGGGCGCGTTCAAGGCCATCGATGCCGGACATGCGGAGATCAAGTCGATGCATGTCGTCGAGGAGGCGCGGGGAAGGGGCCTTGCCCGGCTGCTGCTCGATCACCTCCTTGCGGAGGCGCGCGCGGCCGGCTTCACCCGCATGAGCCTCGAGACCGGGGTCGAGCCCGCTTTCGCCTCGGCCCGCCGGCTCTATGCAGCCGCCGGCTTCGTCCCCTGCCCGCCGTTCGAGGGATATGTGGAGGATCCCAACAGCCTCTTCATGACGCGCAGCCTCTGACCCCTTGCGCGCAGGTCCCGGCTGACGCAAAAGGGCAAAAGCGGGCTCATAGCTCAACTGGATAGAGCAGCCGACTTCTAATCGGCAGGCTGAGGGTTCGAGTCCTTCTGGGCCCGCCATGGGCGTCTCTTTGCCAACGAGGCATAAAGATGCACGTTTCGGCGGTTTTCTTGCACACCCGCGATCAAGACAAATCTCGTGATGTCGGGGCTTCCTGTCGCAAGTCTCTGATACAGCGGGGTATTTTCCTGACTTTGCCGCCCATAGGCGTTCCTTTTTGGGCTCTTCACGGCTCCTCTTTCGCAGTTCGGCCGATCTCAGAACCCTCCGCCCGGCGGATCCCGCCGGACGCCCGAGGGCGTCATCTTGCGACCGGCTCCACGTCCGTTTGCAGATAGAGCGCCCCGTAATCGGCCCCGTCCGGCGAGATTCGCGACACTCGGGGCTGCCTCCAGCCGGGCGATGACAGTGTTCCGGTGCTCGCCCCATTCGGCGGTGAGAGTCGTCGTGGTCGCGAACCGGCGATGGAACGCGGCGATGTCGGCTTCGGAGAGGACGAGGATCACGGTGCCGAACTTCGGATGCGTCACCCTGGTTGCCGGAGTGTGTCCCGCGGCCACCAGCGCCAGGAACCGGCCGCCATCGCGCATCCCGATACTCCGGCCGAACGCCGCGGCCGACGGCCGTTCGGGGGTAAGCCTGACAGACCGCGCCTCCGCCATCCTGTCGACCTCGGCCCGCGCCACCACGATCCCGCCATAGCCCTCCACACCGGCCCGTCGCCCCGCCTTCAGCTCCCCGGCCTGGATGATGGCCGCGATGATGACGCCGACCGCCACGCTCCGTCGTTGCCGGGCGCGCTGGACGCTCTCCCATGCGGCGTCATCGGCCGCGACCGGCACGGCACGGGCGTGCAGCTCCGCCACCAGAGCCACCCCGTCCGCGACGAGAGCCTGGAACTCCTTCAACGTGGCCTCCATCGCCCGGCGCATCGGGCCAGGTCCGACGAGCTTCGGGATCTCGGTGATGAGCGGGCCGAAGCGGTCCGCATCGAAGGTCTTGCGGCTATCGGGCCGGTTATCCCCCAGGCGGATGGCCCCCGCCTCCAACAGGAACTGCCGGGCCAGATCGGTCGTGACGCCCGCCTCCCGCGCGGCGGTGAGCACGGAATGGAGGCGCCGCTTTGGCAGCGCTTCGCCCAGCACGATCTCGCCCGCGGCGACCGGCCAGTGGGCGAGGATGCAATCGCGAAGCAGCCGGCGGAACGGGTCGAAGCCGGCCTCGTCGAGGTAGAGCCGGTTCAGGTTGGCGTAGAGCTGACCGAAGGCCTTCTGCGGCTCGTCGTTGTGCCCGCCCGGATGGCGGGCCAGCGCATCGAGGGCCTCGCCGATCGCCTCCCCGCCACACTCCGCCACGTCGAAGCCCTTGACCTGCGCGAGACGGAGCCGGTCATAGTAGTCCGCGGAAGGTTCATGCAGCCGC
The DNA here is from genome assembly GCF_002407205.1 of Rhodobacter sp. CZR27. Classification (NCBI taxonomy): domain Bacteria; kingdom Pseudomonadati; phylum Pseudomonadota; class Alphaproteobacteria; order Rhodobacterales; genus Rhodobacter; species Rhodobacter sp. CZR27. The sequence goes on from NZ_CP023548.1 coordinate 581,185, forward strand.
AGGAGTTCCATGCCGAGTAGCCGGACGAAGATCGTCGCCGCGTGCAGCGAATGGTTCGCAAGCCACGTCGCGTCGCTGCCATCCGCGAGGCGCCGGTCGAGCCAGAAGTCAAAGGCGCTCGGCTCGGACGCGGGCAGATCCAAGGTCCCGCCGAGGATCGCGTCCTCGATGGCCGTCAGCCGGACGCCGAAGTCGTGCCGCTCGGTAAGGCTCTCGACCTCCCAGAGCTGCACCAGCGGATGCCGGTGCCGGAGACAGAGGCTGACCTCGCGAAACTGCCAGTCGCCGCGGAGCGCCATCGCCTCGATCGCAGCACCACGATGGGCCGCGGCATCCTCCCGGAGGCAGGCCGGACAGCCCCGCACCTTCGGGTTGCGGAGCGCCCGGGATCCGAAGATCTCGCCCCGGAACGTCATGCGGACGGTGCCGGCGCGCTCGCCCGTCCAGGACAGCATGTCACGGAGCGCATCCTGCGACAGCCCACCGATCTCGCCAATACGTTCGACGACGTCCGGCTCCAGTTCCACGGCGCGCTTGAGCGAGAAATCCCGGTCTCGACAGAAATCCCACGTGCTGACGCCATTCATGGCGGCGAACCGGGAGAGGAAGGAGGGGAAGGTCTCCCGGATCAGGGGCACCGGGCGGAGAGGAAACGGCTGTGCCACTGGAGAGAAGACGGCTAGAGAGGGATGCCGTGGCAGGATGGAGCAACGGGCTGCGGATTTCCACTCGTGGATGAGACAGGCTCTGGATCGGCCGACACCGCGGGCTGCAGCGTCACGCGGTGTCCCGCGGCACATCTGCAATATGCAGAGCGGCCCAGGACGGCCAGACGACCCTCACGGCGCGAGCATCCGAAGCGGCCTCTCGAGCTTTGCAAGACGCGCTCACAGCCCTTCTCAGACCTTCAAGCCCACTGCACCAAGCTTGGCGGTGCCTACGCGACGGGCGGAAAGCTGCCTGAGGCGGATGCGGCATCGCACCCGCCGGATCGTGCGACAGCAGACGCTCATGGCGCACACTCCCTAGCGTCAATCCGGTCCAGCGCCAGCACGAAGAGGGCGGTCGCGGCCTTTGATTGTGGGGCGGCCGTTTGGGAAGGGGAGGTGGAACACGCTGTCTATCCGGCTCTGACCCAGTTCTGCAACTTCGGCGGGAACCTGGACCCAGGATTGGAGAACGTCCGCTTCCTCAGCTTGCTCGGCAAGTTCACTTCAAGCCGTTCATCCTACGCGGCGCACCCGATCACATTCGTTCCGAAGAAACCCTGCTTGATCGATGCAATTGCGGTGCGGGTCAAAGCTCCCTCACACGACGAAGCCGCAGGCCGATGCCGGCGTACGTGTGTCCATGTTCCGGCCGCGGTTCAGGTGGTCGTCGATCTCCGCCGCCGATCCGATCATCCGGCCATAGAGAAACACCGTGAAGGCCGCGGTCTCGAGGTCCCGCTCGCTCAGACGCTCGGCGCGATAGTCGGGCCAGAGCAACGCCAGCAGCAGCGCCGCGATGATTGCGTCGACGTTCACGCAGAACACGTAGGGGCTCGCGCCGTTGTCGTAGAGCGCCTGCACCAGTTCGCGATAGAAGGCGTGGAAGATGTTGTAGTGCCCGGCGCGGGCCATGTACTCGGCAACGAACCGCTCCCGCGGATCATGATTGACCGGCTTGCCTCGGAAGACCGGATGATGCACGCCGGGCAGCGCACGGACCTCGGCACCTGCCTCCTTCGACGCCCGCTTTTCGCGCCGGTACTGTTTCGCGAACTCCGTCGCCATCGCCTTCAGGTCGATGCCGTGCGCCGGGTCCGAGGGGTCCGTCAGCCCCTTGTCCTTGAACTGGTCGAGCAGGAAGGCCATCCCTTCGTACCCGTTGCCGCCATGGCTGAAGCCACAGTGGGTCAGAAACCCCACCATCGCCTTGTTGATCTGCACACGGCCCAGCGTCTGGGGACCGTCGGCCGAGACGGCGCCCTTGGCACCCTGGCCTGAAATCGAGCCGGGGCCGTTGGAGATCAGCAGGCCGATGAGGATCTGCAGGGGCAGCGCCTCCTCCGGCGTCGGCTTCTTGCCGGTCATGGCGAGGAAGCACAGATCGGCCATCGTCCATTGCCCGAACCGTTCATCGCGCGCGATCCCGTGCAGCAGGCCCGACTGGTGATGCTCGGCGGGGATGGTCGAGCCGACCATCACCCCGTAGAGCCGCAGGTACCACGGCAGCGTCTCGGCCGTCAGCCGCGTGATGCGCTTCCGCATCAACGGTCCCCAGCTGATCGTCGTGGCGATTGCCGCAAGGATCGCGTCGCGCGACAGCCGGATGCCGAGGCTCTGCAGGAACTTCAGGAACGCCGACTTGCCGCCGCGTGCCGCGATGGCCCGCAGCATCGCTTCGGGCCGCGGGTCGGCTGCCTCCGCCTCGGTCGCCATGAACAGCGCCCGCGTCTCGGGGTCGATCCGGATGTGGCTGGAGTCGAAGCTTTCGTCCCGACCGTCCTTCAGCCCGGAATGGCTGAAGATGTCGATCAGGGCTCGTGTGCAGGCCAACGCCCGCTCGACCCGCCGGGGCCCGGTCAGAAGCGCCGCGGTCGCCATCACCGCGTTCGGCGCATTGCCCGCCTCGCGCGCGGCATCCGCCGCGGCGAGGATCGGGTCGCCGACGAGGTTGACCTCGGCCGCCACGGCCACGTCGAGCATGGCACGGTCGTTCTCGCTGGCGATCTCGTGGACGAGGGGCAGCGCGAAGCAGGCCTCCAGCGGTTGCAGCGCAAGGTCGAGCACCTCGTGGCCATGCACGCTGGTTACCTGCGTCGTCGGGTTCATCACGCTGGCGCCCGACTTGTCCTTCATGTTCTGCCGCGCCACCACGGCGCCGACCTGCTGGCCGAGCGCGTCGATCTGGCTGGCACAGGGTTCCGGCGCGGTGACGACCGGCAACGCGATGTCGGCGGGCAGCGGCAGCCCCTGGTCGTTCGCCAGCCATGGCTTCAGCGCAAGGTTGCCCCGGGGGGCAAAGTCCGGCGCCGTGCCGTTCAACTTCATCACCGCGGTCAGCGCCGCCGGGATGTCGGCGATGTTGGTGACCACCGCGCCCCGCGCCGAGACGACCGGGTTGTCCGGCGTGAAGATCGCGTCGACATCGAACGCCTCCATGAACCAGCGTTCCTTGTCCTCTGCCGCGTCGCCCGAGCCTGCCATCGCGCCGGCGTGGCCGACGGCGCGGGTCAGCCTCGACTTCCAGCGGCCGACGACACAGGCGACGACCGGCTTCGTCCAGGCGATCCCGTGCTCGTAGTAACCGCCGGGTTCGGCATAGAGCACCGCCGCCTGCGATCGTTCGTCCGCGGCGAAGGCGCGGGCGAAGTCCGGGCAGGCGTAGTGGATGTAGACGTCCTTGCCGGAGGAGATCAGTGTCGTCGTCCCCCAGCCCGCGGTGGCGAGATACTGGGCGATCGTGGTGGTGAAGCCTCCGGAGTTCGAGAAGATCGCGACCGAGCCCTTGATCAGCGACTCCTCCGGATGGTCGCCCCCCAGGGCGCCCCCGATCCTGACCCGGTTCCAGCTGTCGGCAACGCCGAGGCAGTTGCCGCCGATGATGTCGATGCCGTTGCCCTGCGCCATCGCCCGGATCTCGCGTGCGTCGTGGACCGAGATCTTCTCGGTGATGATGACGATCTTGCGCAGGTCGGGGTTGACCCGGATCAACTCGGCCACGCCATCGCGCGCGCCGGACGGCGGCAGGTAGACGACCCCGGTGTTGAACGAGAGCCCCGCGTTCAGCCCCTCGCGGACGCTGTTGAAGATGGGGATGTCGCCTGCCGGGGTCTTCAGCACCTGCCCGGCACGACCCGGCGAGGTGCCGAAGACGACGTTGCCGCCGGAAAAGGCGTGGCTCGTCGGCGTCACCTGCCGGCTTTCGCCGCCGGCGATGTTCAGCACGCAGACCCGGTCTTCAGCCGTGGCGATTTCAGCCAGCGACGAGATGCCGAGATAGTAGGGGATTCCTTGGATGCCTTGATGATACACGGTTTTTCCTCCCTTTCAATCGGTTGCCGGCTTGAGGCCGAGCGACGCCGCAACCTCCTCGCGACCCCCGGCCCGCATCCACTGGTCCACGCGCTTGGCGTGGTTCACCACCTCCGAGATCGCGCTGTCGAAGCCGAAGAAGCGGTAGGGGAGACCGAGGCTCTCCAGGGTCTCCGACAGGTTGCCCATGCCGCGGACGAGGTTCGGCCCCCCGCGTCCGACGACCACGTGAAGCGGCGTCGGCCCATGCGCGGCGAAGTGCTCCCTGAGCGCATCGCCCATCGCCCGGAAGGTCTCGAGGATGTCGGTGTTGTTCGACTTGCCGCCGATGATGAAAAGGACGTTGGTCTGGTGGAGGAAATGCCGGTAGCAGATCGAGGCGACCGCCTTCATCTTCTCGTAGGGCGGGTTGCCGCCGAAGTCCGACGAGATGATCGCCGCCTCGCCGAGCACTTCGGTCACGAGGGAGTTCGCGCCGCCGCCGAAGGTCGGGGCGAGGATCGTGCCCTTGTCGTTGATGACAAAGACGTCGGATTGCCCCTGGTGGGTGCGGAGCTGGTTCACCTCCTGCTCGAAGGCGGAGACGTCCGCGGCGAAGATCTGGTCCGGCAGCCCCAGCCGGCTGACGCGTGGGTCGTCGCGGTCGAAGCCGCACTTGAAGTCGCAGGCCATCGGCACGAGCCGCCCGCCGCTCACCGGCATCATCCGGATGGGGTTCAGCTCGAGCGTGGTCATCCCGTAGTGGTGGAAAAGCTCCCAGAGCTTCGGCAGCTGCTGGACGAGGGGCGAGATGATCTCCTTCGGCGCTCCGATGTCGCCGAGCGCATTCGCCACCACGAAGGCCTTGAGGCCGGTCAGCGCCTCGAACGGCACCATCGCCACGTCCGACTTCGGCAGTTCCTCGATGTCGATGCCGCCGCGGTGGGTCAGCGTCATCGTCGGCGCGCGGAAGAGGGTGTTGTCCGCTATCGAGAAATAGACCTCGTGCTCGGCAGGCACCCCGGCCTCGAAGGTCACGCCATTGGCCTTGGCGTAGGCGTTGCCGAGCCGATGCTCGCAGAAGTAGAGCCGCTCCTTCTCGGCGAGCGCCTCCTTCAGCGTTCGGGCCCTGCCGACAAGGCCGGCCTTTCCCTTCTTGCCGATCCCGCCGCGGAAGACCGGCTTGATGAAGATGAGCCCGTGGCGGTCGATGAGGGTCTGGATCTGATCCTCGCTCGCGTCGGGGCCGAGCACCTCGGGGGTTGGGAAGTCGACGTGGCCAAGCAGGCGCGCGCCGTGAAGCAGGCCGTTGAGTTGCATGGGTCCATCCCGTGTTGCGTGTCGTTTCCGAGTACTTCGCGCCGGAAGGATGCGGCGGTCGATCGTGATAGGCGTTCGGGCCGGGGCTGCCCCTCGGGAGCGGTCAGCGCTCGACGCGGTCCTCCGTCGCGCTGGCCGTCCCGTCAGCCGCCCGTTCCGAACGTCGCCGCGCCAGCATGTTCAGCCCTTCGACCAGTGCCGAGAAGCCCATGGCGGCGTAGATGTAGCCCTTCGGCACGTGGAAGCCGAAGCCGTCGGCGATCAGCGTCGTCCCGATCATCAGAAGGAAGCCGAGGGCGAGCATGACGATGGTCGGGTTGCGCTCGATGAAGGCGGCGAGCGGAGCGGCCGCGACCAGCATCACGGTGATGGCGACGATGACGGCGATGTACATGATGGCCAGATAATCCGTCATTCCGACCGCGGTGATGATCGAGTCGACCGAGAACACCAGATCGAGCAGCAGGATCTGGAAGATTGCGCCTCCGAGATTGGTGCTGACGGCGCCGCCGACGGCCGTATCCCTGTGATCGACCGGATCCACGGTGTGATGGATTTCCTTCGTCGCCTTCCACACGAGGAAGAGGCCGCCAGCGATCAGGATCAGGTCGCGCCAGGAGAACTCGTTGCCGAAGGCGGTGAAGACCGGGGTCGTCAGGCCGACGATCCAGGCGATGGTGGCAAGCAGCACCAGCCGCATCACGAGGGCTGCCCCGATGCCAAGCTTGCGGGCGCGCTCGCGGTGCTCTGGCGGCAGCTTGTTCGTCAGGATCGAGATGAAGATGAGGTTGTCGATGCCGAGCACGACTTCCATGGCAATGAGCGTCACCATTGCGGCCCAGCCTTCCGGCGTGGTGAGGAAGACGAAGTGTGTGGCTATGAAATCCATGAGCTCCTCGAGTCGTTCGGGGTGAAGCAACCCTGCTTCCGGGTCGATGACCGAACTCGCACAGGGGCGAAGGAGGTCCGGGATGCGCCGGGCGCATCCCGGGTCGCCGTCAGGCGTCCTTGAAGACCTCGTCCCGGGACTTCCGGATCGAGGGAAGCACCGCAACGGCCAGGGCCGCGGCCGCCACGAGAAGCAGTCCGAGAGACAACGGAGAGGTGACGAAGGTAAGCGGGCTCCCGTCCGAGATGATCAGCGCCTGCCGCAGCTTCTCCTCCAGCAGCCGGCCGAGCACGAAGCCGAGGGCGAGCGGTGCCGGCTCGAACTGCAGCTTGTAGAGGACGTAGCCGAAGAGGCCGAAGACCGCCGCCATCATCACGTGCCCGGGCTCGCTCGAGATCGAGAACAGGCCGATACAGCAGAAGGCCACGATGGCCGGGAAGAGCAGGCGATAGGGCACCTTGAGAAGCTTCACCCAGAGACCGATCAGCGGCAGGTTGATGATGACGAGCATCAGGTTCCCGATCCACATCGAAGCGACCAGACCCCAGAAGAGATCGGGGCTGCGCTCGATGACCTGCGGCCCGGGGACGATCCCTTGGATCATCATCGCGCCGACCATCAGCGCCATCACCGCATTCGGCGGCAGACCGAGGGTCAGGAGCGGGATGAACGAACTCTGGGCGCCCGCGTTGTTGGCCGACTCCGGACCGGCGACGGCCTGCGACACCCCCTTGCCGAAGTCCTGGGGACGATCGGAGATGCGCTTCTCCACGGCGTAGCTGGCGAACGGGCCGAGGATGGCACCATTGCCCGGCAGAACGCCCAGAACGGAACCGATCGCCGTGCCGCGGACCATCGCCCCGAAGTTCTCGCGCAGTTCCCTGAACGTGGGCCACAGCCGTCCGATTGCGTTGCGCATGATGTTGCGTGGCTCGGGGTCCGCGAGGTTCCTGAAGATCTCGCCGAAGCCGAAGATGCCCATCGCGATGACCACGAACTCGATGCCGTCCTGAAGCATCTCGAGCCCGAAGGTCATCCGCTCCCGCCCGGTCTCCATGTCCGCGCCGACGGCCGAGAGCAGGACGCCGACGAGGATCATCGCCACCGCCTTGTTGAGCGAGCCGTGGGCGAGCACGACCGCAAAGATCAGACCCATGATCATCAGCGAGAAGTATTCCGCGGGTCCGAACAGCAGCCCCAGGCTCGTCATCGGCCCGGCGACCGCCGCGATCATGATGGTCGTGACCGTGCCGGCGAAGAACGAGCCGATCGCGGCAAGGCCGAGTGCGAGCCCGGCCTGGCCCTTTCGCGCCATCTGGTGCCCGTCCAGCGCGGTGACGACCGCGGTCGCCTCGCCGGGAATGTTGACGAGGATGGCGGTCGTCGAGCCGCCGTACTGCGCGCCGTAATAGATGCCGGCGAGCATGATCAGCGCTCCCGTCGGGTCAAGCGACAGGGTGACGGGCAGAAGGATCGCGATCGTCGCGACCGGCCCGATACCCGGCAGCACGCCGACGAGGGTCCCGACAAGGCAACCTACGAAGCAAAAGAAGACATTCTTCAGCGTCAGGGCAACCGAGAGACCGAAGGCGAGGTTCGAGAAGGTTTCCCACATGTCAGTATCCGATCAGCCATGGCGCCACCGGCAGGGAGAGGCCGAGCGCATAGCGGAAGAGACCGATGCAGAAGAGGGTCAGCACGGCCGCGAAAAGCAGAAGTTCGGGCAGCTTCGTATCCTGCGCGGCGAGGCCCGAGACGACGATCGCGAGCGGCGTCGCCACCAGCAAACCGAGTTCGGGAATGTGCAGCGAGCCGAACTCGTAGCCGCGGATGGTCACGGCAAAGAGCACGATGGCCGCCACCACCGGCAGCATGGTGTGCATGCGCCAGCCCCCGGTGGATGGCCCCGGCTTCCTCCAGGAAAGGAACAGCTGGAGGACACCCAGGCCGAAGATCAGGATCGAGAGGAGCCGCGGCACAAGGCCGGAGCTCACCCCGAATTCGGAGGCGAAGGGCAGGTCGGAACTTGCCCAGAGCGCCAGCGCGCCGAAGCCGACGAGGCTCAGCCCCGCCAGCCGCTCGCGCCCCAACCACGGGGAGGAAGGCGGGACCTCCTCGGGGTCGATGTCGAGATGGACGTCGCCTGCCATCGGCCTCACTCCACCCTGATGTCGGCGGCCTTGACCACCTCGCCCCAGCGCGCGCGCTCGGCAGCCATGAAATCCGCGAAGGCGGGGCCGACGAGATCGGAGGGCACAGCCCCATCGGTCTCGAGCTTCTCCAGGAACGCGGGGTTCTTCAGCGTCGCCAACGTTGCGTCGGCGATCTTGGCGCGGACGTCCTCGGGAATGCCCTTCGGGCCGAGGATGCCGTACCAGGCCGAGGCAGTATAACCTGGAAGGCCGGCCTCGATCGCGGTCGGGACGTCCGGCAGGCCCTTGAAGCGCTCCGCGCCCGTGACGGCAAGGGCCGTGACCGTGCCCGACTCGATCAGGCCGATGACGGATGGAATCGTCGTCACCATGAAGTCGACGTGGCCGCCGACAAGGTCGTTCACCGCGGGGCCGGCACCCTTGTAAGGCACATGCTTGAGATCGACGCCGGCGCTCTGTCCGAAAAGCAGGGTGGCGACATGGCTGGCCGACACGTTGCCCGCCGAGCCGTAGACGAGCTCTTGCGACTTGGCCTTTTCGAGGAACTCCGGGAGCGTCTTCACCGGCAGCCGCGGACCGACCACGATGACGAGTTGGGCATCCGCGATCATCGCGATGGGATCGAGCGCTTCGACCGGGTCATGCCGCATCTCGAAGATGTGCGGGTTGACCACCATCGGTCCCTGGTTGCCGACGAGGAGCGTGTAGCCGTCCGGGTCAGCCTTGGCGACCGCGTCGGTCCCCATGTTGCCGGCCGCACCCGGTCGGTTTTCGACGATGACGCGACCGCCGAGTTCCTTCTCGAACTGCGCGGCGAAGCCCCTTGCGATGGCATCGGTTCCGCCGCCCGCGGCATAGGCCACGACGAGGGTGATGGGCTTCGACGACGGATAATCGTCATCCGCCGCGGCCGGAAATCCCGCAAGCGAGACAGCGGCAATACCGAGCGCCAGCGCTGCGCGGCGTGAGAAAGTGGTAGTCATGGGTTTTCCTCCTCCAAGGTAGTGTATCGGGCTGATTGCACCTCATGTTTCCCGGCCGGATCAGCGCCGTCGGGTTACTCGTTCAGTTCTTGCGGCGGGCCAGCACGGCCCCTTCGAAGAGTCGACGGCAAGTCCGCATGACGTAGACCGCCGGAAGCGACGCACCCGCGGGGAGGGCGACGCGCACGCCCATTCGTCCCGTGGGATGCTCAAGCATCAGATCGCACGGCAGCCTGAAGTCGGACATGGATGCGCCAACAAGGCTGTCCGGCAAGGTCGCGGCCATTGCGACGGTTACGGCTCCGGTCGTCGCGAGAGATGTATGGCAGGCATGCGGAGTGAAGTAGCGCACCGAGAGGGTGCCACCGTGCAACGGCTGGCCGATGAGGATCGGCTTGGGCAGCACCGAGGATCGCACGTCGCCCAGACCCATGCGCGCGCCCGCCTCGATCCGCATGGCTTCGAGCTTCGCCATGAAGTCGCGGTTGGCGTCGAGGATCAGCGCCGGCTCGGAGCCGCTCAGCCCGAAGGCTTCGGCCCGCACGATCATCACCGGCGTCGCCCCGTCGATGAGGGAAACCGGAATACCCTCGATGGTCTCCTGCGGCGTGCCTGTCGGCAACAGCAGCCCCGTCTTTGCGCCGACCGCTTCCGTGAACGCCAGGTAGACCGGAGCGGCCATGCCCGGAACGCCGTCGATGACGGCCTCTCCCTGATAGCGGATGGTTCCGCCTGGGGTCTCGATCACCGCCTCGATGATCTTGCCGGTGTTGACGTTATGGACCCGAACGGTCGTCCGGTCGCCGCGGATCGGAACCAGGCCGGCCTCGATCGCGAACGGACCCACCGCCGAGAGCATGTTGCCGCAGTTGGGCGACAGATCCACCGCCCGCTCCTCCACCTTCACCTGCGCGAAGAGATAATCGACATCCGCCCCCTGTCGCGTCGGCGGGCCGATGATCGCGACCTTGGAGGTCAGGGAGTTGCCTCCGCCGATGCCGTCGATCTCCAAGGGGTGCCCCGATCCCATGATCTCGATCAGCACCGCGTCCCGCTGCTTGGGATCGATGGGCAGATCGGAGGCAAGGAAGAACGGTCCTCTGGAGGTTCCGCCCCGCATCAGGACGCATGGGATGCGGACAAGGTCATCCATCACTGTCGGCTCCCGTTTGATGCGCCATGCGTTTCAATCGCTTCTTCAATTGCGTTTTACGCGATTCCATTTATCCTGTTAATTGCTATGATCGGAGGAATTACTGCGTGGAACGCATCAATTGCGAAATACTGGACCTGCGGGCGTTTCTTCTCGTGGTGGAACTGGGGAGCTTCCACCGCTCCGCGGAGGTCCTGAATCTGTCCCAGACGGCCGTCAGCAGGCGCATCCAGAAGCTTGAGGCTGCAACGGGGGGAGCGCTGCTCGAACGGACGACGCGTCATGTGGCCCCCACGGCCATGGGGCGGGAACTGCTGCCGTTGGTCAGGCGGATGCTCGAGGAATTCGATGGATCGCTCTTCACGTTCCGCGATCCCCGGCGCCGCGGGGGGATCGTGAGCCTGGCTTGTCTTCCGACCGCAGCCTTCTACTACCTGCCCACGGTGATCAGGGCGTTCCGCGTCGAACATCCGGACGTGCGCTTCCGCATCCTCGACCTTCCTGCGACGGAAGGGTTGCAGGCCGTCGCCCGGGGCGAGGTCGAGTTCGGCGTCAACATCATGGGCGCCGCCGATCCAGACCTGGTTTTCGACCGTCTTGCAGAGGACCCTTTCGTCCTGGCCGTTCGCAAGGACCATCCTCTGGCGGGGTCCGAAAGCCTGACGTGGGCTGACCTTGCCCCTTACCCGCTCATCACGGTCCACAGGTCGAGCGCGAACCGCGTGCTTCTGGATGCAGTGCTGGTGAAGTCAGGCGTGAGCCTTCAATGGACTTATGAGGTAACGCATCTTTCGACGTCCCTGGGTCTCGTTGAAGCTGGCCTTGGGATCTCCGTCTTGCCGAGGATGGCGACGCCCCAGGGAGATCATCCGTTCCTCGCCACGTGCCCGATCCGGGATCCGGAGGTTTCCCGGACGATCGGAGTTGTCCGAAGGCGCGGAGCCTCGATTTCGCCTGCAGCGGCGACGTTCATGAACATGCTCATCGGAACCTGGGGCGGCGCTACCTGAGCGCTGGCCTCCCCGAGAGACCCGCCGGAGCCGTCTGCATCGGTTTCTCCCTGTGGCGCTTGGGCCGGTCAGGAAGCGCAACACGCGGTGCCCCGGCTGAATCCTCAGGACAAGCCCTGCCGACCGACACCGGCGACCCCGAGGTATTCGTCTTGGCCAACCGGCATCCTCATGTTCGTCGCCCAGACTATCTGCCTCGCCCCGGTGGGGTCTCCCGCCCTTGCATTACGGCAACGAGCGAACTGAAATGGACCCACTTTGACAGGACACTTGGGCATGACGACGGAGGGTTCCGCGAGCCAGGGCCGAAGTGAGTGGCTACGTTCAGATCTGGCAGGCCGCTCCGGCGCCGGCTCCCGAATGTCCGCCCATCATAGTCTTTGCTGATCAGCCGCGACCGATCCTGTAGAACGCGGCCGGATCGATCCCGAGGCGCATGAGGTCACGGGCGGCGGGCATGGAATGACGGTCGGCACAGGCCGAGGCGCGCGAAGCGGCAATGAAGACATCAAGCGCGTCCACAAAGGGCTTCAGAAGCGAGGATAATCCGGATTGCATGGCTTTTTTCCTTCTGCGAGCTTCGATCGCTCGCAGCCACGACATAATGCTCTATGAAGCCATTGAGACCCGCCGAAGTTGCATTGCCGGAATGCGCGTACGTGGCCATCATCTCCCTTGCCCGCGGAGCCGGGCCGGGCGACCGGCAGCGGGCGTTCATGCTGAATTCCGCCGGGACCCACTGCCTGATGGACGGCATGACGATTCGCCGCAGTGCGCTCGAGCGGCAGCTTCGCGGAACCGGCTCTAGTCGCCGAACGGCCGCTCAGGGCCGTGCGCCTCGGCTACGACCAGGTGCCGCGGGAAGCGGTGAGATGCCCGACGACGGTGCGGCCTGACCCGATGGAACATGCGTTGACAGCCCACACTTCCAGCCCCGTCTCCCACGAACCCGATTCTGGGTGGCGCTTGGACCGCAGGCGGAGAGATTGTGACTTGGCGGTGCGGGATGTCACATGCCTGGAAGCCACTTCCCTCAGGGAGGGTCAGAACTGCTGCCCTAAAGGAAAGAAAGTGGCCTCTTGAGGAAGAATTCTGTGGCAATCCACACCATGAAAACTCCCAGAGAGTTTTGCCTTTCGTGCCGGAAGGCTGCCTTTCGGCTTCGGCCGTTTTATTCGGTCTCCCCCGCCTCACGGACTCTGCACCCACCGCGGCGCCCGGCCCCTGAGCGGCCGCTCGGGCTCTGCCGCCCCCGCCTTTCCGCTCTCGCCCATCTGGCTCCAGAAGCCCGTCTTACGCCCGTGGTCGCGCTTCAGCGCCGCCCGCCAGGCGGCGTGGGCCTCCATCCCCTGCGGCCACGCAGCGTCCGCCTCCGCTGCCCCGGCCAGCTGGTCGAGCCGCCGCAGATACTCCACCCCGTGCCCGTAGGCCTTCGACCGCGCCCGCGCGAGGATGTCGGCCAGCAGCGAGCGATAGAGAATTGTCGCCGCCACCGGATGCTCGTGCTGCAAGAGGTCCGCGACCTTCGGCAGCACGTACCAGTCCGCCCCGCTCCAACTCTCCGCCCGCGCGATCACCAGCCGCGCCGCAAGGTCGCGCCGGTTCCAGTCGAGCAGGAAGCCAAGCGCCACCAGCCCCTCGGGATGGTCAAGTGCGAGGCTCAGCGCGTTCTCCTCGGCCTCGAGATCGTCGAAATCCGGCAGCGATTTAAGATGCTCGCGCAGAAGCTTGGCCGAAAGCGTCGCGGCGAAGCCCTCCCAGCGCAGCGCCCGCGCCTCGTCGCGGCGCCCGAGCGCGTCGAGGATCCGGGCCTCAAGGCTCACCCGCTGCACCGCGGGCGCCTCGGGGTCGAAGCTGTCGTCGTCGAGGATCGTCACGCGTCCCTGCAGCGGGCTCGGCTCCTTGCGCACCCAGTCGAGCGCCTCGGCCGCCCGCCCGGCCTCCAGCAGCTGCGCGGCCATCGCCAGCGGGCGCTGGACGTGGTCCGGCTTGGCCGCCTCGATCGCCACCAACCCGTCGAGATCGCCGCGCGCGACCGCGATCGCCTGCCGGATCTCGGCCCATTCTGCGGCCGCCGAGCGGAACCAGCGGTCGCACCCGGGCGCGCCGACCGCGGCGCTGCGTGCCGCCAGATCGGCGTCCCAGGCCGCCAGAACCGCGGGCGGCAGTTGGGGAATGATCGCCCGCGCGACCGGCGTCAGATAGCCGTAGGCGCTCGCGTCAAGCGCCTCCGTCACCCGCTCGGGCAGGTCCGAGGCCGCCGCGCCCAGCCGCCCCACCAGCGGCCCAAGGGCCTCGGTGGCCAGCACATAGGTGTCGGCCACGCGGCCCGAGGAATCGTCGACGCGCTCGAAGACCGTGCCGTGGGTGACGAGGAAGCGGAGCAGCCGGTCGACCGCCAGCGCCGGATCGGCGGGGCCGAGTTCCTCGGCGATGACGGCGACCAGGCTGCGGAGGTCGTCGGCGAAGGCGCGGGCCTTGTCCCAGTCGACGAAGCCACGGGCGCGTTCGAGGCCCGCGAGTCTGCGGTCGACGATCTTCGCGATAGCTTCCGGCCCCGCGGTCCCGGCGACCGCGGCCGACACGCGGCGCTTGAAGCCGGGGTTGTCCTGCGTCTCGTCGAGCACCAGCCGCGCGAGCTTTTCGGGGCCGAGCTTGAGGAGGGTCTCGATGTCGAGAGCGGGCTTGCGGGCCATGGGGCGGATCCGTGATCGTGGCGTCAGATCGTCTTGCCTGACGGAAGACCGCGCGGCAACACTGGAGGGGATCAGTCGGTGAGGCTCGCCCTGGAGCGTCGCGAAACGCAAATTGCGGCCGCCGCCGACCCGCGCGCTGGAGCGCGGGAAAACGGCACGGTCGGCCCTGAGCCGCCGATCGATCCTCACAGCGCCAACCTCCGAAGTGGCCAGTCGAGCGTGTTGCAGCAAAGGGACCAAGCAGCCCTTCTCGGTCATCCATCCGAGGTGCGGCGCGATGCCGCGATCAGGAGCAGAGGGCGGAAAGCCGTCTGACAGCAGTGCGGCGTGATTGTCGCAGAAACCTTGCCGGAGCAGCCGTTCGGGCGGACCGCAGCGAGATCACAGCCGGTTCAGCCGTGAGGGGCGGGAAGCGGATTGGGAGGCTACAGAGTCCGGCCCGAACAACCGTGAAGTGGGTGATCCGGCAGGGAGAACCCGAGGTTTCAGTCGCCATGTCCTGCAGGATTTCAAAGGATTCGGGCCAGAACCTTGCAATTTCGGCCCGTCGTATGAAGCACCGTCCCCATCCGCCCGAGCAGAATTACCTCTTCCGACCGCGTCTGGTCGACATGATCGACATGCGTCACGAGCTGGTCATGCTGGCGGGGCTGATCGACTGGGAGTTCTTCGAACGGGAATGGACGGGGTTCTTCCCATCCACCACCGGGCGTCCGGCGACCTCCCCGCGTCTCGTGGCGGGGCTGCTCTACCTCCAACACGCCTTCCGGCGCTCGGACGAGGCGGTCGTCGCGCGGTAGGTGGAGAACCCGTACTTTCAGCACTTCACCGCCGCTGCGCGAGCGGGTGCTCGACAAGCTCGTGCTGGTCTCGCGGCTGCTTCACCAGAAGCCGAAGGACCCCGGCAAGATCCATGCGCTGCATGAGCCGGAGGTCGACTGCATCTCCAAGGGCAAGGCTCGGGTGCGCTACGAGTTCGGCACCAAGGTCAGCATCGCCACCACGCTGACGGGCGGCTTCGTGGTGGGCACGCGCTCGCTGCCGGGCAATCCCTTCTTTGGTTGCCGCCCGTGATGCAAGAGGCTTCTGACCCTGTCGGCGTGTGATCGAGTGCGGTCTTCTTTCAGGCCTCGATGTGCGGCGCTTCCAGAAGCCGCGGGCCGGTATGGTGATCAGCGGGTCGGGTCCAAATCTACGACGTGAGCTCTGATGCTCATGGGATTGCCCTGGCTTCCCCGATCCGGATCTGTTCGATCGTTGCGCCCATTCAGGTCATTGGCTTCTCACACTCCCCCTTGGCACCGGAACTGGCAGGTCACGACAGGGTGGTCATGCCCTCGCCAGCGCCGGATCCCGGTAGTCCTCGTTCTTCGTCAGCATCGCCCAGAACTGCCGGGCCATCTTATTGGCCAGCGCGATCCCAATCAGCATTTTCGGCTTCGTCGCAAGCTTGCGGCCGAGCCAGCTCTCGGCTGGCACCTTGTGGCGTGCGCGGCCCGTGATGCGGCTCATCGCTCCGATGATCAAAAGCCGTCGGATATCGCTCTGGCCGGCCTTGGAGATCCGCCCCAGCCGTGCCTTCCCACCGCTCGAGTGCTGGCGTGGCACCAGCCCCAGCCAGGCCACGAAATCCCGGCCGGACTTGAACTGCGCCATGTCAGGGGCAAAGGCCTCGACCGCCAGCGCCGTCAGGGGGCCGACGCCGGGCGTCGTCTGCAGGCGCCGCGCGGTATCGGTCTCCGCTGCGAGCGCCTTCAGGGCCTTGGTCTTCGTCTCGATCCTCTCGCTCTTCTCCGCAATCTGCGCCAGCAGGTCCTGGCACTCCGCAATGACAAGGGCGGGCAGGTCGCAGCCAGGATCCTCGACCACCGCCGCGATGCGCTTCACGTGGCAGAGGCCGATCGGGAAGACGTGGCCGTATTCATAGAGCACCGCGCGAAGCGCGTTCACGAGTTCCGTGCGTTGGTGAACGAGCCGCTCACGGCTGCGGAACAGCACCGCCCTGGCCTGCTGATCTGCCGTCTTCGGCACCACGAAGCGCATCTCGGCCTGCCGCGCAGCGATCACGATCGCCTCGGCGTCGGCTGCATCGTTTTTCTGGCGCTTCACGAAGGGCCGCACATACTGCGGCGCGATCAGCCGCACCTCATGCCCGAGGGCCGCCATCTCCCGGGCCCAGTAGCTTGCGCTCCCACAGGCCTCGAACACCACCAAAGCAGCGGGCTGTTTCGCCATGAACGCGCAGAACTGTTCGCGCGACAGCTTCTTGCGGAACTTCACCTCCCCCGTCATCGTCGCCCCGTGGAGCTGGAAAACACGCTTTGCCAGATCCACCCCGATCATCGTATCCTTCATCTCGCCGTCCTCTCCGCTTGCGTGGCGTTGAACACCACGACCTTGGCACATTGCGATGCCGTCAGGAGAGGGCGGCAACCATCCCATCTACGACGGCCACACCCTCGGCGAGGCGCTGGAGCAGGTCGCGATCGTCACGGGCTACCCGCCGAAGCGGGCTGTCGTCGATCGCGGCTACAACGGTCACGGCGTCGAGCACACCCGGGTCCTGATCAGCGGCACTCGCCGCGGGCTGACCCCGGCGCTGGCGAAGGCGCTGCGACGGAGCAGCATCGAACCCGAGATCGGCCACATGAAGACCGGCGGAAGGCTCGCGCGCTGCTTCCTGAAGGGCACGATCGGCAACGCGTTCTTTACTGTCCTCTGCAGCTGCGGGCACAACATCCGCAAGATCCTCGCCCATCTGAGGGCGCTTCTTGCTTCCGTCATAACCATCGTCCTGGCGGTGCTCCGGCAGGCAGGATTTCAGCGGCACAGCTTCGCGGCCACCTGAGCAAGTTGTTCAGGCTGAACTATCTGGTGCGGACAAGCTCAAGCCCGGCCGATCAGCACGCTGCCTAAAGCTTCACCCGCCGCAGCCGCAGGGCGTTCGCGATCACCGATACCGAGGACAGGCTCATGGCCGCTGCCGCGATCATCGGCGAGAGCAGGAGGCCGGACCAGGGGTAAAGCACGCCTGCCGCCACCGGCACGCCAAGTGCGTTGTAGGCAAAGGCAAAGAACAGGTTCTGCCGGATGTTCCGAAGGGTCGCCCGCGCCAGTTTCCGCGCCCGGACGATCCCCATCAGGTCGCCGCCGAGCAGGGTGATGCCCGCGCTCTCCAGGGCCACGTCTGCTCCGGTCCCCATGGCGATCCCGACGTCCGCCGCCGCCAAGGCGGGCGCGTCGTTCACCCCGTCGCCTGCCATTGCAACCCGCCGGCCCTTCGCACGGAGGGCGTCGATCAGCGCCTTCTTGTCGGCGGGCAGGACACCCGCCCGAACCTCGTCGATGCCGAGGCGCCGGGCAATCGCCTGCGCGGTGCGCTCGTTGTCCCCGGTGGCCATGACGATGCGCAGGCCTTCCGCGTGAAGTTTCCGGATTGCCTCCGCGGTGGAAGACTTGACGGGGTCCGCCACCGCCACAAGGCCAGCCAGCCGCCCGTCGATGGCCAGGAACATCGCCGTCTTGCCCTCGGCACGAAGGGCGTCGGCCGTCCCCTCGAAGGCAGAGGTCTCGAGCCCCAGATCCGTCATCAGGGCGGCGTTGCCGAGCGCCACAGCCCGTCCCTGAATGGAGCCCTTCACGCCCTTTCCCGTGAGGGCCCTGAAGTCCTCTGCAGGCACAAGGGTCAGCCCCTGCGCCTCTGCGCCCTGCACGATGGCCTCGGCCAGTGGATGCTCGGACCCGCGCTCGAGAGAGGCGGCGGCGGCCAGCACCTCCTGCTCGCTGAGCCCGGCCACGGCAACGGTATCGGTCAGACTGGGCTTTCCTTCGGTCAGGGTTCCGGTCTTGTCCACGATGAGCGTGTCCACACCGGCCATCCGCTCGAGCGCCTCGGCGTCCTTGATCAGCACGCCTGCCTGCGCTCCCCGACCCGCCGCGGTCGTGATCGAGATTGGTGTCGCGAGTCCAAGGGCGCAGGGACAGGCGATGATGAGCACCGAGACCGCAGCGGCCGTGGCGAAGAAGAACGCGGGATCGGGACCCGCAAACCACCAGACGAGGAAGGCGAGCACCGCCACCCCGACGACCGTGGGCACGAAGATCGCCGAGACGCGGTCCGCCATGCCCTGGATGGGGGCGCGCGAGCGGCGCGCGTTCGCCACCATCTCGACGATCTGCGCGAGCACGGTGTCCGCCCCGACCCGGCTGGCCACCATGACGAGCGAGCCGTTGCGGTTCAGGGTTCCTCCGGTCACCAGGTCCCCCGGCCCCTTCTCGACGGGCATCGGTTCGCCAGTGAGCATGCTTTCGTCGACCGCCGAATGACCTTCCAGAACTTCTCCGTCCACGGGCACGGCCTCGCCGGGCCTTACCCGCAGGCGGTCACCGGCCAGCACGTTTTCAAGGGGCGCGTCGTATTCCCGCCCGTCCGGAAGGATGCGGCGCGCCACCTTCGGCGCGAGGTTCAGGAGAGCACGGATCGCATCACCCGTCCGCTCACGCGCGCGGAGTTCCAGCACTTGGCCCACGAAGACCAGCGCGATGATGACGGCGGCCGCCTCATAGTAGGTGCCGACCATGCCGTCCATCCGGTAGGCCTCCGGGAAGAGGCCGGGCAGGAAGGTCGCTGCGATCGAGTAGAGCCAGGCGGCACCCACCCCCAGCGAGATCAGGGTCCACATGTTGGCGCTTCGGTTTCGGATCGAGTCGAGCCCGCGCCTGAAGAACGGCGCCGCCGCCCAGAGCACGATGGGCGTCGCGATGAGGAACTCGAGGTAGAGCGAGGTGCGGTGGCCGATCCAGTCGCGGACGGGCAGTCCCACCGTCCCGCCCATGGTGAGGATCACCAGTGGCACCGAGGCCGCCACGCTAACCCACATCCTGCGGGTGAAGTCCGTCCGTTCGTGCGAGGGCTCGTCCGTGGGCACCATCGGTTCCAGCGCCATGCCGCAGATCGGGCAGGAGCCCGGCGCGTCGCGCACGATCTGGGGATGCATCGGGCAGGTGTACTGGGTGCCTTTCGGCGGAGCGGCCACGACCTTCCCGGCGTTGCCGGAGGCATAAAACCACGGATCCGCCTCGAACTTCGCCTGGCATCCGTCGGAACAGAAGTGGAAGGTCCGGCCTTGGAACGTCACGCTGCGGGAACCCTCCTTCAGGACGACCTTCATCCCGCAGACCGGGTCCACGGCGACCGCGGCACCCTCGGGAACCGCCGCCTCGTGCCCATGGTGAGCGTGACCGTCCGACCTGGGATCGCTCGGTATCATTCCGCCTCCTGACCCTCCTGGAACCGGAGTGGCCTGATGATGGCCCTTAATGATCCTGCATCTTCCGGGAACTGGAAGGTCAAGCCGGCATGTCGCGGGCACCGGTCCGGGCCCGCCCTCCCGTGCAGGCGTCAGAAGGTCGCCGTGGCCGTCGTGCTGTCGGGCCACGTTGAACGCACCGCCCCGCCGCTGTCCGAGCAAAGCGGTGCCGTGGCCGCCCCATGCAGGAGGTCCCCCGCCCGCACGAGCTGGAAGCGTTGCGCGACGCCTCCAATCACGAGAGTAGCCTGGCCTTTTCCAGCCTTCCGCCGAGACCGGTGCGTCCGATGCATCGAAGAGAATTACCGTCACCGTCGGGCTCCCGTCAGGGACGAGCTCCGCATGCCATGCGCCAGCGTCGACCTTTGGGCTGCCGTGCGGGACGGGCACGGTTCGTGCGCGAGGACGAAGCGCGGCCGGATCGGGCAGGGCAGCTAGGCTTCGGGTCATGAAGCTCTCCAATCAGATAGGTATGGTGGTGGAGGCTGCTGGTGCGATCCTTTCGACCGATGGCCATGCTTCGACGTCCGTACCCGAGGCGCTAGCGGTGACCGCCTCACCGCAAAGAAGGCGTCGCGCGAATCTTGGATTTACCGCAGGCTGCAGGCTGGACGGGCGACCCAAGGCGAGGCCAGACCATGAGGACGAGTCGAAAGGCAACGGCGCAGCTCCTGCTGGGAACCGACGGGCCGGATCTTCTGACAGCTCTTGACGAGGATACCCTCGTCCTCGGCCTCGAGGGGAACGACACGATCACGAGCGGTTTCCAGCGCACCGTTATCGATGCCGGGGACGGCGACGATCTCATTACCCTTTATTCGCGCGGCGACAGCTTGCGGACGGAGCCAGCCATGGCCGTCGCCGCCCTGTCGGGAGGCGATGGCGCCGACCGGATCGAGGCGACTCTCGAGGCGCAGTCGCAAAGCGACGCGACGGTGCTGGTGAACGCCAAGGGCGGGTCCGGCGATGACGACATCTGGATCCTGGGCCAGGCGAGCAGCTACGGTGGCACGCGGTCGGTGGTGTCGCTGACGGCGACCGGAGGCGAGGGAACCAACCGGATCACCTTGAACGCCTACGCCGGCGACTACCGTCGCAACTTCGGGGTGGGCGGTGAGTTCGTCCTGACCAACAGCGTCGTCGGCGGAGACGATGCCGACGTCCTGTCGGCGTCGATGGTGTTCGATCAGACGGCCGAGCGCAGCTGGTCCCGGTCCTTCGTCGACGGCCGTGGCGGCGACGACGTGCTGTCGAGTTCCTTAACGGCGATCAACGGCCGTGGCGTGATCGGTCTGAGCGAGGTGCGGGCTGGCTCGGGCGCCGACGAGGTCTGGGCACGCCTCGGCGTCACCGGCAACGAACTGGGCGGCCTGACCCGGATGATCGTGGACGGCGGCAGCGGAGATGACCGCCTCGATGTTGGTCAGGTAGGCCACAACGGCGCGCTGCGCGTCACCCTGCACGAGAAGTTCGTGACCCGGATCCGCGCGGACGCGGGCAACGACAGGGTCGAGAGCTTCGCAAGCCACGTCGCAGCCGTGTCGGCCCGGTCGCTTCAGATCATCGATGCCGGCGAGGGAAACGACGCGGTCACCGCACGGCTGGATCTGACCACGAGCAGGACGGACGACATCGACTACGGGAGCGTCCACGGCGCCTTCGTGCTGGATGGCGGGACCGGCAACGACCGGCTCTCCGCCGTGGCCGATCTGTCGGCGATCGACCCATACGGCGGCAGCACCTCGGGACGCGTGCGCCTGTTCGCCGACCTGCGCGGCGGCGCGGGGAACGACGAGCTGACGGTGGACTTCGGGATCGATGCCATGCTGACCGGCCACCGCTTCGCCTCGACCCTCGACGGCGGCGCGGGGCACGACCTGATGACCGTGACAACCCGCGGCGGCGATCGCGGCCTGCACGTCCTGTCCGGAGGCGACGGCAACGACAATCTGAGCGTGGCGGTGCGGGACGCCGACAGCGCGATCAGGCTGAGCGGCGGCGCTGGAAACGACAGCCTCTCGACCTCGATCATTGCACGAGGGCGGGCGCAGGAGTTCGGCCTGATCACGGCGCAGGGCGGCCGGGGCGACGACGTGATCGACAACGTGGCGCTGATCGGCCCCGGCTCCGGCGCCAAGTCGGCCTACCGGTTCGAGGGGGGCGGGGGCAACGACCGGGTTGAGTCCCGGACCGAGTTCTTCGGGGGTGCCGCGGGAGGTTTCAGCCATGCCGAGGGCCTGTCGGGCGGGACGGGCGACGATGTGCTCGCGGCGTCGGTTGGACCCTATGTCGAGCGGACCAGCTGGCCCGACCTCGGCATCGCCCGCTTCGCCCTGGCGCTAGCGGGCGGAGATGGCGCCGACACCCTTTTCGCCGTGACGGCACACGGCTGGTCGGAGGACAGCGAGTCGCGCATCGTCATGGACGGCGGCGCAGGCGACGACCGGCTCGAGGCCGTCTACACCGGCCAGGGCACCAACATTCTCCGCCTGACCGGCGGCACCGGCGACGACTTCCTCACCCTCTACAACGGCATGACGGTGGTGAGCGATGTCTGGACCCGGCTTCCGACACCCGGAGGCGGCTCGGTCTTGGGCGGTTCGGGCGACGACACGCTGGGCGGTTGGGGCGGCGAGATCCTTGCGACCGGCGGTGCGGGGGTGGACACCTTCCTCTTTGATCCCGCTGCGCAGGGCGAGATGCGGATCACCGACTTCGACGGCGCGGCCGAGCGCATCCGCTTCTCGATCCGGGAGCACCCGGATTCGATCTATTCGGATCCGAGCGAAAGCTGGGAGAATGCGGTCATAACCGGCGTGGAGGACACCGGTCCCGGGGGCGACGTCATCGTCCGCTTCGTCAGCGGCGCCGTTCTTGTTATCGAGGGCTACGGGACGGGCGCTGTCACGGACATTTCCGGCATCGTGGACTATCCGCTCATCTAGGCTCCAGACTCATTGAGTTTCAGAGCCAGAACAAGACGGTTGCTGCGAGGGCCATAGCGGAGAAGAAGGTTTCCGGGCATCGGTCGTATCGGGTGGGCATTGTTGCAGAACTTCCGCCCGGAAGGATCCACATCACGACTCCATGGCGTTAGACGGGAAGCATGACGAAGCCTGCACGCCCCCGCCATCGCACGACGAACTGGCCACCTACAACCAGGCGCTCCGGAGGCGCGGGTCGCTGCTGATCTGGCTGGACAGGGAGATGGCCTGGCTCGCGCCACCTGAGGGCAGGCCTGGGCGGCCGCCGCTGTTCTCGGATGCGGCGATCCAGTTCTGCCTGTCGATCAAGGGTGAAGGGCGCCCGGAAAACGGTCCTGAGGACCGTTTTCAGCCCTGAACGGGCGGAGCCCTGGGGCGCAGGGCCGGCGCCAAAGGCGCAAGGTGCATCTGGCCATGGATGGGACCACGTCCGACATCCGCGCCGTCGAGTTCACCCCCAGCCGCGACGGCGACAGCCCTGTCCTGCCCGAGCTGCTGGACCAGATCCCCGAGGATGAGGAGATCGGCACCGTGACCGGCGACGGCGCCTATGACACGCGACGCTGCCACACGGCCATCGTCGAGCGCCGCGCCACAGCCGTCATACTGATCCGCAGGAACGGCCGACCATGGAAGGAAGATGGCCCCGCCGCCCGGGCCGGAAACGAGACCCTGCGCGCCACCCGTCACTATGGCCGGGCGTTCTGGAAGCGATGGACGGGCTACCACGCCCGCAGCCGGATCGAGGCGAAGATGCCCTCGCCGGTTCGCTCGAACCGGTGGCGCTCACCGGCTCGGCTCAAGGCCTTAGGTGAACGCATCATGGCGTTCGCCACTGTCTCTCGGACCAATGGCGTTCCAATGGCTCACCCCCGACCGTCAGACCGCCGAGATCCACATCCGCGTCGCTCTCATGAACCGCTTCAACGCCCTCGGCACCGCCGAGATCGTCCGCGTTGATGAGCGACAACCAAGTTGTCCGACACCGTCAGGCAAGTTGGCCGCTGGGTTGAGCCGGAGGACGGGCGTAGCCCGTCCCGGAGGCTGAACCCAGCGGCTGGCCCTCGTTTCGGGGGAGAAGGGTGGGTGCTGGCCGCTGCGGGCCGGTAGGATCGGGATCTCTGCGTCCAAACGGAGATCCGACCGTGCCGGGCAAACCCGTCACCGACCAGCAATTGAGAGTCTACATGACCGACCGTCTCCAGCACAGCCAGCGTGTCGCCGCCGCCCGCGCCGGCTTCAGCGAGCGCACCGCCCGCCGCATCGATGCCGATCCGCGCCTTCCCTCGCAACGTCCGGCCCCCCGGGGCCGCACCGTGCCCGACCCGCTCGAGGCGGTGTGGGAGCCGGTGCTGCTGCCGATCCTCGCGCGTGATCCGGCCGTTCAGGCCGTGACCCTGCTGCGGCACCTTCAGATGAGCGACCCGGAGGCTTTCCCGGACGACCGCGTGCGCCGGACGCTCGAGCGGCGCGTCCGCGACTGGCGTGCCCTGAACGGCCCCGAGCGCGACGTGATCTTCCGTCAGACGCCCGAGCCCGGCCGGATGGCCCTGTCGGACTTCACCGATGCGAACGAACTCTGCGTGACGATCGCGGGGCAGCCGCTGGAGCAGCGCCTCTACCACTTCGTCCTGGCCTACAGCGGCTGGGAACATGCCGCCGTGGTGCTGGGCGGCGAGAGCTTCCCGGCGCTGGCCGAGAACCTCCAGAACGCACTCTGGACCCTTGGCGGCGTCCCGCACGAGCACCGAACCGACAGCCTGTCCGCAGCTTACCGGAACCTCGACACCGAAGCGGCGGCCGATGTCACCAGC
This sequence comes from Rhodobacter sp. CZR27, assembly GCF_002407205.1. Taxonomy (NCBI): domain Bacteria; kingdom Pseudomonadati; phylum Pseudomonadota; class Alphaproteobacteria; order Rhodobacterales; genus Rhodobacter; species Rhodobacter sp. CZR27. Next base: position 605,494 of record NZ_CP023548.1, read on the forward strand.
CGCTATCAGGCGTTCTGCGCCCACTACGGCATGCTCGCCAGCCGCAACAACCCGGGCGAGGCGCACGAGAACGGATCGGTCGAGGCCCACAACAACCACCTGAAGGTCGCCCTCGACCAGGCCCTGATCCTGCGTGGCTCCCGCGACTTCGCCGATCTCGCCAGCTGGCGCCGCTTCGTCGATGAACTGGTCGCCCGACGCAACCGCCGGCGCGAGTCCGCGGTGCGCATCGAGATGGCGGCGCTCAGGCCGCTGCCGGCCCGGCGCACCACAGACTTCACCGAAGTGGTCGCGCGGGTCACGAAGACCGGGGGCTTTCTGGTCCACCAGGTCTTCTACTCGGCACCCTCGCAGCTGATCGGCAAGCGCCTGCGGGTCCATGTCTACGACGACCGGATCGAGGCCTTTCTCGGAGCGACCCCTGTCGTCACGCACCCCCGCCGTCGCGGCCGCGATGACGGCGCCCGCGTCCACTGCGTCAACTATCGCCCTGTCATCCACGCCCTGCGCCGCAAGCCGCAGGCGCTGGCCGGTTCCGTTTACCGCGACGGCCTGTTCCCGCGATCGGAATACGCCGAGGCCTGGGTTGCGTTGTCCGCCGCCTTGCCGCGCCGCGACGCCTGCCGTCGCATGGTCGATCTGCTGTGGCTTGCCCATGCGGAGGGCTGCGAGGCTGAACTGGCCGCGCTGATTGCCCACACCCTCGGTCATGGCGAATTGCCCGAAGCCCATGCGCTAAGGAGCAAGCTGGAGCCGCGTCGGCGCGAGCTGCCCGACGACACGCCCGTCAACCTCACCGATCTGGCCCGCTTCGACGAGCTGCTGGAGGCGCGCGCATGACCGCCGCTGCCCCGCACCCCGTCGATGTGCATGCGTTGCCCGCCATGCTCACGGCTCTGCGCCTGCCCAGCATCCAGCGCCACTGGCCGATGCTCGCCGAGCGTGCCGACGCCGAGGGCTGGCCCGCCTCGCGCTTCCTCGCAGCCCTGGCCGAGGTCGAGCTCGCCGATCGCGATGCCCGCCGCATCCAGCGCCATCTGCAGCAGTCCGAACTTCCCGGCGGCAAGACGCTGGCAACGCTTGACTTCAAGGCGCTGTCCGGCGTGACCCGGGCCCGCATCGAGGCGTTGGCCGCCGGGGATTGGGTTGAGACCGGCGCCAATCTCATCGCCATCGGCAACTCGGGCGCCGGCAAGAGCCACGTTCTCTGTGCCATCGGCCATGCCCTCGTCGAGGCCGGCAAGCGCGTCCTCTACACCCCCACCACCGACATCGTGCAGAGGCTGCAGGCCGCGCGCCGCGACCTCGTCCTTGAGGCCGCCCTCGCGAAGCTCGACAAATTCGACCTGATTATCCTCGACGACATCACCTACGCCCAGAAGGACCAGGCCGAGAGCTCGGTGCTCTTCGAGCTCATCGCCCGGCGCTACGAGACCAGAAGCCTCGCCATCGCCGCCAACCAGCCCTTCAGCGCCTGGAACCGCGTCTTCCCCGATCAGGCCATGACCGTCGCCGCCATCGACCGGCTGGTTCACCACGCGACCATCCTCGAGATGAACGGCGAGAGCTTCCGCCGACGCGCCGCCGCACGACGCCGATCCACGGAGCCTGTCGCTGCGCCGACAACCTCCAGCGACAACATCGGCGTCGAAGCCACCGACAACATCAACGACAAGCAGAGGGAGATCAGCGCCGACTAACACCAACGACCGCAGCGGTCAAAACCGGCCATCCTGGTTGTCGGTCACGGCCAAGGAGGTTGACGCTCTACACCGCGTCGCCTGACGTCCCGGGGGGAAAGGGGAAGTCACGCCTCAAGGCGGCTTTCTGCAACAACGCCCTATGTCGACCTCGAAGACCGCATCCCGGCCGGGCATCCGCTGCGCAAGATCCGGCAGGTGGTCAACGAAGCCCTCGCAAGGGCTCTGTTGCACAAATCGGGTGAGGGATTTATCTTGTGAATCCAGCATGGTAGCTGGAGGGCATGAGCAGACCGACACCCCCGACCTACAAGACCCGGAACTGGCCAAGCTACAACGGAGCGCTGAAGCGCCGCGGCTCGCTGACGATCTGGTTCGATCCCGCCATGACTTGGGAAGCCGCGCCAACGGGCAAGCGTGGACGGCAGCCCGCCTATGGTGATGCCGCCATCCAAACCTGCCTGACGATGAAGGTGCTATTCGGCATGGCGCTGCGCCAGACCACAGGGTTCGTCGAGAGCCTGCTGCGGCTGATCGGTCTGGATTGGGCGGTGCCAGACTTCAGCACGCTGTCGCGCCGCCAGAAGACCCTGAAGGTGAACATTCCCTACCGCGGTTCGGACGGCCCGCTTCATTTGCTGGTCGACAGCACCGGGATCAAGGTTGAAGGTGAAGGCGAGTGGAACGCCCGTAAGCACGGCGGCTCAAAGCGGCGCGTCTGGCGCAAGATCCACATCGGAATTGACGAGAAATCCCTGGAAATCCGGGCCGCCGAGTTCACCACCAGCGAAGTGGGCGATGCGCCCATGCTGCCCGAGTTGCTCGACCAGATCCCGGTCGGGCAAGAGATCGCCACTGTCACCGCCGACGGCGCCTTCGACACCCGCAAGTGCCACAACGCCATCGCCGCCCGCGGTGCCGCCGCGGTCATTCCGCCCCGCAAGAACGCCAAACCATGGAAGCCAGACACCGCCGGAGCGATCGCTCGCAACGAAATCCTGCGCACATCCAAGCGCGTCGGCAAGACAATCTGGCGACGATGGAGCGGTTATCATCGACGAAGCCGGGCAGAGACCAAGATGCACTGCATCAAGTTGCTTGGGCAGCGCCTCTCCGCTCGGGACTTCGATCGTCAGGTTGCAGAGTTCCAGGTCCGTGTCGCTGTCCTGAACGGTTTCACGGCCCTCGGCACGCCCATCACAGAGGTCGCAGGATAGGTCCGTCCAGGGAAAGGGGAACTCCGTCCCTCACCCGATTTGTGCAACAGAGCCCAGCGCATCTCACGTCGGGCGGAAGCCATCAGCGCCTGCGCTACTCGGAAATCTCCGCTGAGTCGGCTGAGGCCCGAGGACAAAAAGCGGCTCGAGGTGCTGCGCGACGGCGTGGATCTGGTCGCACTGCCCTCGGCACATCGCGCGGACGAGATCGCGGCCGCCCTGCACGCAGAGATGCCCTGGATGGCCCCGGCGGTGGACCGGATCTGGCAGGATCTGCAGCAATCGGTTGAGCGTGGCGAACTCGGGACGCGCATCAGGCCTAAGCTGCTCGACGGCGCGCCGGGGATCGGCAAGAGCTATCTCGGGCGCCTGCTCGCAGGCCTGATCGGCGTGCCGGGCCCCATCTTTGAGGCCACCGTGGAGAACGCGAGCTTCGGGCTGGTCGGGTCGCAGCGCGGTTGGGGAAACGCCGCGCCTGGCAGGATGATCAACCTCATCCTCGCTGAACTCGTCGGAAATCCGGTCATTATTGTCGACGAGGTGGAAAAGGCGGGCAACGCGGATTCGATCAAGGGTCACTGCTTTTTCCTGACCAACGCGCTCCTGCCACTGCTCGAGCCGGACTCGGCGGAACGCTGGAGCTGTCCCTACTTCGAAATCGCATTCGACATGAGGTGGGTCAGCTGGATCCTCGCCTCCAACGACTGGCGCGCGTTGCCGGCGCACCTGATCAGTCGCTGCCCGCCGATCCGGCTGGAGCGGCCGACGGTGCCGCACCTCCAGCAGTTCGCCCGGCACCAGGGCACCCGGCGAGGGCTGTCCGAGACCTCGATCGGGGCGATCTGCGAGGCCCTCGGCCGAGCCGCCGCCCGCGGCTACCTGCCGGATCTGCGTGCCGTGATCCGCATGCTCGACCGCGCCGAGCGGATGGAACGGCGCCCGCCTGTATCGACCCAGCGGAATCTGCACAGGTTAAGCCGCCAAGGCGAATGCCTCGGCGGGGGTTTTCATGTCCAGCTCCTGATGCGGGCGGCGATGGTTGTAGAAAGCGATCCAGTCGCCGATGGCGCGTGCCGCGTGCTGGAGGCTGTCGAAGCGCTGGCGGTGAACGCACTGCTCCTTCAGGGTCCGGATCACGCGCTCGACCATGCCGTTCTGCTGCGGGCAATGCGGGGTGATGAACTCCTGCTTCAGGCCGTAGCTGCGGACGAGGGCCGTGTATTTGCGACTGGTGAAGAGTGAGCCATGGTGCCGCCACTGGTCCGAGGCCCATGGCGAACGCCGTTGTCGGACCTCAGCAGGAACTCCTTCGTCACCCGGCCGAGTGTGCCGAACCGGTTGATCAGCGCGTGTTCCAACGCGCTCGCGGCCGTGGAGGCCTTGCCCGAGCGCGACAGGTGCCAGCCCAGAAGCTCGCGGGTATGGCAGTCGATCACCAGGGCGAGCGTGGCCCAGCCGTCGCGCCCGGCCCAGACCCGGCAGAGATCCGTGGACCAGCGCTCGTTGGGGGCCTGGGCCACCGAGGGCACCGCTTCTATCCTGGGTCGCATTCCGATCGGGCGCTTGCGGACCTGCCAGCCCTTGATCTGGAAGACCCGCTGCACCGTGTTCTTGTTGAAAGCCCAGAAGCCAGGCGACCGTGCGGTAGCCGAAGGACGGCTCCTGCTCGATCATGGCCTTGATCGGCTCGGCAAATCGTGGATCAACCTTCGGCGCAGCTTTCGTCGGCTTGTAGTACACGGTCCGCCGCGGCACGCCGAACCACGCACACAGCTTGGTCAGCGGCACCGTGATCCCATCGGCCAGAAGGCCCTGCTGGATGCTCTGGATCATTTCCTCGCCATGGGCCTCGGACCAGTGGCGGCTCCATGGCTCGATCCGCCGCATCCAGCAGGGCCTGGAGCTTTTTTCTCGCCCGCAGCTCCAGCATCGCCTCGCCATAGGCTTCCTGAAGGTCCTTCAGCTGCTTCTCGTACTGCTCGCGGATGTCGAGCGGGTTGGCGCGGAGCGCCATCTCCAGGGCTTACGCGGCCGCACTGCGGCCACGGTCCCCTTCGATATCCATCCCCCGCTTGGCATCCTCGACCCAACCCTCGATCTCGGAAGGCGAGAGATCATAGGACCGGCTGGCCTCGGCCACCGTCCTTGTTCGGGCTTACGCGGCGCCACTGGCGCCACGGTCCCTCACAAGTGCCTTGGATGATCTCCACCACGAGCGCCGTCTTGCGCTTCGCCGTCCAGCGTTTGATCGGGTCGTCCATCGTCACACTCATCGCTACCTTACTCCTTGTAGCATGAGCAGATTTTCACTGGGTCGATACACGCGCGCCCTGGATCAGCATCTTGCGGAGATAGCGACTGCCCCGCTTCGTGATCCCGAGGAGCCTTGGCCTGCCGCCGGTCGTGGCCTGACGAGGCACGAGACCCAGCCAGGCCGCTAGATCTCGGCCCTTGCCGAAGGTGGCAGCGTTGCCAACCGCGGCCGCCAGCGCGGTCGCATTGAGCACTCCAATGCCCGGAATGCTCGTCAGCCGTCGTGCCCTGTCATCACTTCGGACCATGGCTACAAACTCGGCGTCGAAGGCGGCGATGCGACGGTCCCAGTTCTTCCCGACGCGCGCGCATGTCTCCAAGCAGGAACGCCATGCGTGGGCTCAGGGCGTCGGCGCCATCATCCAGAAGATCGCGCAGCAAGAGCCGCAACCGCCCGTGACCCTGCGCCACGACGTGCCCGCGCTCCAGCAGCAGGCTGCGGATCTGGTTGGTCAGGGAGGTTCGCTCCCCGACCAGACGATCGCGCACCCGGTGCAGCGTCTGAACGTCAAGCTGCTTCTCGCTCTTGAGTTCGACAAAGCGCATGGTCGGACGGGTGGCCGCTTCCGCAATCGCCTCGGCGTCCCGGTCATCGTTCTTCTGTGCCTTGACGTAGGGGCGAACATATTCCGGCGACATCAACCGGATCTCGTGCCCCAGCGCGGCCAGCGCACGACCCATGTGGTGCGCCCCGCAGCGCGCTTCCATCGCCATGATGCAAGGTGTCAACCGTGAGGCGAAGGTGATCACCCCGTCACGGCGCATCCGCCGTCTCACGACGACCTTGCCGTTGGCATCCAGTCCAACCACGCGGCAGGCTGTTCTTGCCCAGATCGACCCCAGGATCACAATGCTCATGGCTCACTCCTTCCTTCATTCAACACCGCCATCCTGCAGAGGGCGGCGGGAGGGGCGGGCCATCCATAAAGGGGGGCGCGCACGTCAGATCGGGCGCACCAAGGGGAGCATGAACACCAAGTTGCACGCCGTCGCCGATGCGAAGGGGCGGCCGATCGGGTTCTTCATGTCCGCTGGACAGGTCAGCGACTACACCGGCGCGGCGGCGCTGCCGGGCAGCCTGCCGAAGGCGGACTGGTTGCTGGCAGACAGGGGCTACGATGCGGACTGGCTGCGAGAAGCGTTGAAAGACAAAGGGATGAAGGTCTGCATCCCGGGCCGGAAATCGCGCAAGAAGGCGGTGAAATACGACAAGAGGCGTTACAAGCGCCGCAACCGCATCGAGATCATGTTCGGCCGCCTCAAGGACTGGCGACGGGTTGCTAGCCGATACGACCGCTGCCCGGACACCTTCTTCTCCGCTATCGCACTCGCAGCCATCGTCCTGTTCTGGCTCCGATAATCAATGAGTCTGGAGCCTAGCAGCCCCGGAGCAAGGCCAGGGGGGCTAGGTTGGGCGTTCGGCACCGGATAGGCAAACGGCCCGCCTGCCGAAGGCGGTGCCGTGGTTCCCGGTAGGCGGCGAACAACTGGTTTGCCAGTGCCGTCAGCAGCCCCACGTCCCGCAAGCCCGCCGCTGCGGGCGCGAAGTCACTTGTAGCTGTCGGGATAGTCATGGAACTGCCGATCTCCGCAGCCTCGAGCACCGCCAGCGCATCGCGCGACTGCACCACGAGCGAGCAGTAGAGGCTGATCAGGTAAGAGGCGATGGCCGAGCGGTTGATGCCCATGAAGCGCACCGACGGCCCCGGGCTTTGCTCACCCGCCAGCCCCGGCTGGTAAAGCCCACGGTGCCCTGCCGCTCGTCGCCCACCCGCAGAAGCAGGATATTCGTGCGGCTGTCCACCACTGGCACCTTGTCCAAGAGGAGGATCGGCAAGCCCCGTCACTGACGATTCCGCTCTCCCTTTCCTGAGGACGCCCGGCTCTGGACACAACCTGCGCAGCCTCCGGGACCCCGGCGGCCGGAGGGTGTGCCGCGTTCGGCCGATCAAGCCCGGATCAAGGCAAGGGCAGCTTCAGCAGAACCGTAAGACCCGGTCCTTCATTCGAGAAGGAAAGCGCTCCTCCGGCCGCCTCGACAATCTCGCCTGCGATCGCGAGACCGAGGCCTTGCCCGCCGGCGCGCTCGTCCGCGCGAAACCCCCGTCGCACAAGGTCCCGCATCGCCTCGGCGGGTGCGCCCGGGCCGTCGTCGCTGAGCCGGATCGTCGCCATCCCCGCCTCGGCCCGAGCCTGGACCGCCACCCTGCCGGTGGCATGGCGCGCGGCGTTTTCCGCAAGGGCACCGAAGGCTTCGGCAAGATCGTCGGGGTCGATCCTCAGTTCCAGATCGGCGGCAATATCCACCTCCCACGAGAGCGCCGCCCCGTCGGGCGTCCGGCGCAGGACATTCACCACGCCGGACACGATGGTCAGGAGGTTCGCGCGCAAGGGTCTGCGGTCGGACTGGATCGTCGCGCGGCGCAGTTCGCGCTCCACCAGCCCGCGCATGCCGGTGGCGATGGTCTCGATGCTGTCGGCCAGGTCCCGGTCCCCCCGCTCGCGCAGATGCGCCGCGTCACCCAGCAGGGCCTGCAAAGGCGTCTTGAGGCCATGCGCGAGGTCGGCGGCGCGATTGCGGGCGCGGAGCAATTCCCCGTCGCGGTCCGAAAGAAGCGTGTCGATCTCTCCGGCAAGAGGCAGCACCTCGGCCGGAAGGCTGGTCCCCATCCGCGCGATGCGGCCCGATCGCAGCGCCGCAACCCGGTCGCTCACCGCCGTGAGGGGCCGCATGCCGACCGTCAACTGTGCCCAGAAGCCCAGCACCAGCAGCAGCCCGAGAGCGGCCGAATAGGGCAGGAGATCCCTCAGAAAGCCGCTCCGGGCCTCATCGAGCGCGGCGCGGTCCGTGGCCACGACGATGCGCACCGGCACCGTCGAGGCCCCGTCGTCGACGCTCAACCAGGTCTCGAAGGCCAGCAAGGGCCGGGCCTCGGGGCCGGTCATGTCAAGGACGCGAGCGGTTCCGGGAGGGAGGGGTGGGCCGATGCGGGGCAGGGTCACATCCCACAGCGAGCGCGAGCGGCGAGTATGCGGCCCCAGTTCCAGCTGCCAGTAATGGCCCGAAAAGGGTTGTTCATAGAGCGGATCGACGGGCGCAGGGCGAAAGCCCGCGCGGTGGGGGGCCGTCATCTCGATCATGGCCGCGACGGAATAGGACCGCGCCTCAAGATCGGCCACCGCCACGCGCTGCACGTGGCGCTCGAACAGGAGCGTCAGACCGATCACCGACAGCGCGAGGGCGCCGAGGATGGACAGGCCTCCGACCAGACCCAGGCGCAGACGCAGCGACTGACGGCTCAAATCGCGCCGTCCAGGAAATAGCCGAAGCCACGGCGCGTGCCGACGACGCCCGGTCCCAGCTTGCGCCGGACCCGGGCGATGACCGCCTCGAGCGCGTTGGTGTCGCGACTGTCCTCGTCCCCGTAGAGATGGTCGAGCAGTTCCGTCGGCGGAACGACGCGGTCCCGGTGCAGGGCCAGATAGGAGATCAGCCGGAACTCCAGCGGCGTGACGCCGACCGGAACGCCCTGCACGGCGACAGCCATGCGGTTGAGATCGACCGAGAGCTTCCCGACCATCTGCTGGGAGGTGGCCTGTCCCCCGGTCCGGCGCACCAGTGCGCGGGCGCGCGCCAGAAGTTCCTCCATCCGGAAGGGCTTGGGCAGATAGTCATCCGCACCCGCGTCGATGCCCTCGACCCGCTCTCGCCACGATCCGCGTGCGGTCAGGATCAGGACCGGGCTCGTCACACCTTCGCCGCGCCAGCGCTTCAGCACGCTCAGCCCATCCAGCCCTGGCAGGCCGAGGTCAAGGACAATCAGGTCATAGGCCTCCGTCCCGCCCCGGAACCACGCGGCTTCTCCCTCGGCCACCTGTTCGATACGAAATCCCGACGAGGCAAGGGCGCGGGCGAGGTCTTCGGCAATGCGGGGATCGTCCTCGACGACAAGGGCGCGCATGATCCTTCAGTCGTCCTCGCCCAGCGAGAGAATCTCCCCCGTCGCCGCATTCAGGTCGGTCTCGAGCAGACGCCCGTCAGGGGTGATGAGTTCCACCTCATAGATGCGCAGGCCGTTTTCGATTTCCAGTTCCACCTCGATCACCCGCCCCTCCTGAACCGCCGCGACGCGTTGCAGGATATCGGCCAGCGGCAGGATCTCGCCCCGTCGCACGGCCTCCTCGGCGAGCTCGAAATCGGGCGGCAGGAGATCCTGGCTCCCCCCGGAGATCGGAAGAAGCAGGAGCGGAAGGGCAAGGAGCAGAACGGAACGTGTCATCCGGCCACCCTACACCGCCCTTCCTGACAAATCGCCTACGGCCTGTCTCAGGGCGCTGTCAGCGCGCCTGTGCGATCAGCCTCGGACATTGGCAACCTGGCAAGGAGAAGAGAGTGAAGAATGTCCTGCTAACGGCCGCGGCCCTGAGCATCGGTGCAACCATGGCGGCGGCCGAGGCGGCGCTGCCGGTTTCTGCCGCTCTTTCCGCACTCGAGGTCAAGGGCTACACCGTCCACGAGATCGAGGCAGAGGGCGCGCGGTTCGAGGTGGAGGCGGTGAGCCCCGCCGGCGCCCGTGTCGAACTGCTCGTCGATGCCGCCACAGCCGACATCCTCCGCGAGCGCCGCGACGACTGATCCTGGCCGAACCCCCAGCCGGCAACCCTTCGGACGGCGCGGACAGCCCGCGGCGATCCTGACCCGATTCAAGGAACAACACCATGGCACGACGCATCGGAACGAACCTGGCCGATACCCTCACCGGAACCCGGCTGGCCGACATCCTGACCGGTTTCGGAGGCAACGACCGCCTCTTCGGCCTGGAGGGCAACGATGATCTCCACGGCGGCAGTGGCAACGACCATCTGGACGGCGGCGAGGGAGCCGACGACCTCGAGGGGGACCGGGGCAACGACCGTCTTCGTGGCGGCGCAGGCAATGACGAGCTCGACGGCGGCGCCGGACATGACCGGCTGTCGGGCGGGGCAGGCAAGGACGAGCTCGACGGCGGGGCCGGAGAGGACCGGCTCTGGGGCGGGGCAGGCTCCGATCACCTCGAAGGCGGTGGCGGAAACGACATCCTGACCGGCGGAGCGGGCGCCGACGTCTTCGAGTTCGAACGCGGCGACGGTCGCGATACCGTGACGGATTTCCGCAACGGCGTGGACCGGATCGAACTGGACGATTTCAGCGTCGCCCAGGCTAGGGCGCTCATCAACGGCGCCCAGCAGGTCGGAACCAGCGTCGTCCTGACCCTTTCTGCCGACACTGTCGTCACGATCACCAACATGCAGGTGTCGCACCTCGACATGTCGGACTTCATCCTCTGAACAGGGGCTGAAACGGCCGGGGACCCGGGCAGGGGGCTTTGGCCGCTGAACAGGCTTGAACCCACCCGCGCCGGACGTCGCCTCTGCGCGCCGAGCTTGCGGGCCTGTCATTCCCCGTCGCCGAGAAACTTGATCCCGGTGCTTTGCACCAGCGAGTTCAGTGGTCGGCGCGGCGCTGTGGGATATGGACAGCCAGAGACTTCCGCCGGCGGCCGAGGGTGGAGACGTCCGGAACCGGCCAGTCCAGCCCAGCCAGGCGCAGGAGGCTGGCGACCATCGCGGCGGCCTGCCTCAGCCGCAGCCGGAACCAGGGCTCCGCCCGTTCAGGGCTGAAAACGGTCCTCAGGACCGTTCTCCGGGCGCCCTTCACCCTTGATCGACAGGCAGAACTGGACCGCTGCGTCTGAAGACTACGGCGGCCGCCCTGGTCTTCCCTCACGCGGCGCGAGCCAGGACATTTCCCTGTCCAGCCAGATCAGGAGCGACCTGCGCCTCCGGAGTGCCCTGTTGTAGCTGGTCCAGTTGGTCGTGCGGTAAGGGTGCGTGCAGGCTTCGTCATGCCGCCCGTCTAACGGCATGGAGTCCTGACGTGAACCCTTCCTGGCGGAAGTTCTGCCGCAACGCCGATGCTGTACACCGCGGCCGTTCCTGTCAGTTGGCTGCAACGAGCCAGTCAATGAACGTTTCCGCGTCTGCGTTCCGCCGCGCCGGTCGTAGCGCGACGTAGGACATCCCCGACGGCACGAAACCGAACGGCGCGACAAGCCGTCCAGCCGCGAGGTCGTCGCGGATCAGGATGTCAGGCGCGATCGCCACACCAAGGCCTGCGGTGACAGCTTCGAGCATGAAGTAGAAGTGCTCGAATTCCAGGGTCTGGATGGGTGCGGCGAGGCCTTGCCTGGCGGTCCAGTCAGCCCAGGCCGCCGGCCGCGTCCTGGTTTTCAGAGCGGTCATGCCGAGGAGGCTTTGCGGCGTGAGTTGGTCCTCGGGTATCAATGCAGGGCTCAGGACCGGGCCGACGTTATCGGGGAAAAGTTCCGTGGCCTGCGCGCTGCCCCAGGGGCCGGATCCCACCCGGATCGCGACGTCGATCCGCCTCTGCGTGAAATCCACCGGGCCGTCATCGGTGGTCAGGCGCAGTTCGATCCCGGGGTGCGCCGCCTGAAAAAGCGCCATCCGCGGGATCAGCCAACGCATGGCGAGGGTGCCAAGGCACGAAACGTCGAGAACCCGCCGGTCCCGACGCTGCACGCGCGCGACCGCCGCCTCGATCCCGTCGAATGCCTCGGTCAGCGCGGGCTGCAGTGCCAGCGCCGCGGCGGAGGGAACCAGCCTGTTCCGCGGCCCCTCGAAGAGCGGGACGCCCAGCATCTCTTCCAGTCCCCGAACCTGTCGGCTGACCGCGCTGTAGGTCACGCCGAGTTCGTCCGCCGCGCGCCGCATCTGCCCGAGGCGCATGGTCGCCTCGAAGGCGCGCAGAGCGGTAAGGGGGAGCGTGCCGCGTTTCATGTGCTCTGATTGCACATGGCAGGCGAAAAATCATCGTTTTTCAACGTACCTGCTCTGCGGGATACCACGCTTCGGAACATCTTGCGCGGCGACTTGAAGCCCGCCCGCGCCGCCCCGGAGGTCTCATGGATACACATGTCTTCGCCGCCGTCCTCATGGCGGCCCTGCTGCATGCCGGGTGGAACTCGGTCGTCAAGGTCGGGCTTGATCGCGTCTCGACCGTGCTCCTCCTGGCGCTGGTGCAGGCTCTGATCGCGCTGCCGCTTCTTCCCTTCGTGCCGATGCCAGCGCCGGCGGCATGGTCGTGGATCGCGACTGCCGCGCTGCTCCATGCGGGCTACAAGCTGTTCCTCGTCCAGGCCTACGCCCATGCCGACCTGAGCCAGGTCTATCCGCTTGCCCGCGGCACGGCGCCTCTGGTTGTCACGCTCGTATCGGTCATGGCGCTCGGGGCGGATCCGGGCGACGCGGGCCTGGCAGCCATCGGCGCGATCTCTGCTGGTGTGCTCCTGATGGCGGCGAAGGGATCGTCCGCGGGGCGGATGGGCGGCGCGGCGCTGTTCTTCGCGCTTGGCACGGCCGGATTCACCGCAGGGTACACGCTTGTCGACGGCGTCGGAGCGCGGGTTGCCGGCACGCCCTCCGGATTCATCCTGTGGATGGTGGTGGGAGACGCCGCGCTGATGGCGCTCTGGGCAGCCGTGACGCGAGGGGCGGCGGCCTTCCCGGCACTGCTGCCCGCCTGGCGGACGGGCCTGGCGGCGGGCGCCATGTCGCTCGGCTCCTACTGGATCGCAGTCTGGGCGTTCACCCAGGCGCCCCTCGCCCTCGTCGCGGCCCTGCGGGAATCGAGCATCCTCTTCGCCACGCTCATCGCGGCCATCGTCCTGCGTGAACCCGTCAGCCGATGGCGATGGACCTCCGCGGCGATGATCGCCGGGGGCATCGCGATCATGAAGACGTAAGCGGGCTCCCGAGGTCGCGCAGCAGCGCCGCGGGAGACCCGGTCAGGGCCACGCACGGCGCCCAGCCGCGGCCGGAAGGATCCCCCACCCGGGGCGATAAGGCTTGCTTCGCAGCGTCCGTCTGGGCTCAGCGCTCCGAGAGGTAGTCGGCAGAAACATAGCCGGTCATGCGCGGTGCGTCGGCCAGCGACACCCGGCACCAGAGTTGACCCACCTCGGTCACGCAGTCGTGGCGCATAAGGGCCGTGCCATCCGGCAGGCCGAGGAGAACGCGGTAGCCGAGCCCCGGCCCGGCGCGGAGCTTCAGAAGCTCGCTTCCCGCGCGCTCGACGACGACCCGGCTGCCAGGGCCAACCGCATGGCTCGCGCACGCGGTCAGCAGCAGCGTCGAGGCGAGCATTGGGATGAGCAGACGATGCATCGCGAAACCTCAAGCTTTCGTGCCAGATCCGGCGGACTTCGCCACGCGTGTGAACGACAAACCGTGCTCTGGCAAGGGTGCCCTGCTCGACGCGGCCGAGACTTACGGGCCGGACGCCGATCCGCGCCCCGAAGCCGGACGTGATGCCCGACGCAGCCTGTCCTACGACCACCCGCCTTGCGCCTCCGCCGGAACCGCTTTGCGTTGCGAGTAATGGCCGACCTGGGCCGCCAGCCGGGGCGCAAGACCCGCATAGCTCTGCCGCACATTCAATGTCGGCTTCCCGCGCGTCAGGCGGCTCACCGCGGTCACGTCCGCCAAGCTGGTGTAAATTCCCGGATGGCCTGAGGTCATGATCAGGCGGCTTTTGTGGTCATGCTGAGAATGGGGTCGATCTCCTTGGTGTCGATGCGGGCGAAGGCCTCGACCATCATGCAGCGGCTCGAGGTCTGCCACTCGTCATTCTGCTCGAACAGCACCGCGCCGATCAGGCGCAGGATGGAGGCGTCGTTGGGGAGTTGGGAGGATCAGAAATCCTTCCAGTGGAAGGATTTCCCGACCAACGCCGACCACGTCGGCGCGCCGCTTCACCTCCTTGTTCAGTCGCTCGATCGGATTCGTGCTGTGCAACTTGGTCCGGTGCTGGCGCGGGAAGGACATGTAGGCCAGCACGTCGTGCTCGCTGGCATCCATGAGGTCGGCGAGCTTGGGCCAGCGCGGGCGCAACTGCTCAGAGACCTTGCGCCAGGTCTCGCCGGCATGGGCGCGGTCGGGCTGATCGAAGGCCTGCCGGATCGCGGCGGCGACGACGGTATGCTGGCCGCGCGAGACATGTGCCAGCGCGTTCCTGATCCAGGGAACGCGGCAGCGCTGCCAGGTCGCCTCGAACACCCGGGCGATGGCGGCCTTGAGGCCGGTATGGGTCGAGGCGGGGCACGAAACGGTCCGGGAGACCGTTTCGCCGCCGAGGGCTGATCACCAGCCTGATCCCGCCGAGGCCGCGGGCGCGCAGGGATCGCAGGAACTCGGTCCAGAAGGGTGAGGGCCATCGCCCGAACGCTTCGGACGGGCCGATGCCAAGGCCGATGATCTCCCGGCGCCCCTCGGTATTGCGGCCACGGCGATTATCGCCGCGACCGGCACGATGCGACCGCCCAGGCGCACCTTGAGGTAGGTCGCGTCCAGCCAGACATAGGGCCACTCGCCGGTCAGCGGGCGGTTCAGGAACTCGCCCACGCGTTCGTCATTCGCCGGGAAAACGATCCCCCGGATCGTTTTCTGGCCCGGCTCATTCCTTGCAAAGCTTGGACACCGTGCTCTTCGAGATTCCGTTCAGCCCCATGGCCTGCACCAGTTCGTCCACCCGTCGGGTCGACACGCCGCTGATCCACGCCTCCTGGATGACCGCCACCGGCGCTTGTTCGAAGGTCTTCCGGGCCTCGGGGAAGCCTGGGAAGTAGCTGCCCTGCCGGAGCTTCGGCACCCGCAGGTTCAGCGTGCCCAGACGGGTATCGAGAGCGCGCTCTCCGATACCCGTTGCGCCAGGTCGTGCGATCACCGCTGCGTTCATGCCGGCCGGCACCGATCAGGCCTTCCACATCCTTCTTCGCTACGATCGATCCACTGGATCGATCGCTTTACGCTCGAAGTCCATGATCAGCTGCAGGACAGCCTCGGCTATGGAGCGCAGGAAGTCGCCCTGATCGTGCTTGGCCAGAAGCTCGGACAGGTCCATGTTCGTCTTGGTCATCGGGGTCTCCGTAAGGTCCGTGGTTGAAGTCGCCAAACTCCACCTCGACCATACACCTCGATGGCCACCCGGGATCACACCGCCGCTGGCGACGAAATTACACCAGCTCCTCGCACGCTAACCTCACCGCCCCCCCCGTCGATTTCCGCGCTGGAAGACGATCGCGCGGTCGGTCCGCATCAGGTTCAGGGGGGGCGGGCAGATAACGTAGCAATTCGGCGGGCGGGATGGCCTCCTCCGGGCAGAGCATCAGCACCAGATAGGGCGCATCGAGGGCCTCGCCGAGCCAGTCGTGCAACCTAGGGCTCGCGAGCTTGCCGATGCTGTCACCGTCCGCAGCGGGGGAAGCAGCAGGACGGCGTCGCCCTCGACCAATCGGCCCGCCGTAGACAGGACCAAGTGGTCCAGCGGCAGGAAGCCAAGCCTCAGGGAGCTTGGCGAGCGGCTTCACGTCTTCTGGACGCAGGCCGCAGAGCACGATCTCGGAGGCGTAAGGAGCTCAGCTCGAAATGAATTGCTCGGACATGAGCGACTGACCTGTTTGTTGCAAACAAGGGATCGTTCCGTAGCGAGAGCTACGGCGGGGGTTCGGGATTGGTGGACGCGACCGGCCTGAGCGGCTGATACGTGTGGGGTTCAGAGGACGCGGTCAAGAGCCCCACCGAGGAATACGACGTTGCCACTCGGCTGGCGGACATCGAGGACGCGATCCTCGGCGGTGCCGTGGATCTGCACCCGTCGGATCCGTGCCCCCATGACTTCTGGCTCGACCGGCGCCTCGCGCACGGCGGGGCGGCGGGCCGGTGTGGAGGGCTATCCCGGGATCGTCGTGGCGCGGGCCGAGGTCGACAGGTTGGCGGAGGCGCAGCCCGTCAGGCTTACCTCCGAGCGGCCGTCTGCCGCGGCGTTCGGCAGGCGTGTCGGGATGCGGGATGGCGGCCGGCTACTCGCGCTGTTGGCCG
This sequence comes from Rhodobacter sp. CZR27, assembly GCF_002407205.1. Taxonomy (NCBI): domain Bacteria; kingdom Pseudomonadati; phylum Pseudomonadota; class Alphaproteobacteria; order Rhodobacterales; genus Rhodobacter; species Rhodobacter sp. CZR27. Next base: position 621,659 of record NZ_CP023548.1, read on the forward strand.
CGGGGCACACCCGGCAACCAGAGTGAAGCAGCCGATGTTCGGATACGAGATCCTCCAAGGCCGACGTCGCCGCGTTCCACCCCCGGTTCGCGACCACGAGCATCCTCGCCGCCTAATGGGGCGAGCACCGGAACACCGTCATCGCCCGGTCGATTCTCGCCGGACGGGCCCGATTACCGTGCGCTCCATCTGCGCAAGGACATGGAGCCGGTCGCAAGATGACGCCTTCTGGCGTCCGGCGGAATCCAGTGCCGAGCACTCCATGATCGGCCCAACTGCGCAAGTGAGGCCGCGGAGGGCCAGGAAAAGCATCTGCGAGGGGCCGGGACAGGAAAGCACCTTTCCTATCAATGGCTTGTTGTTTGCTCACCCCCGAATGAAGTGGAGCTGATCGAAGCTGCTGCGCCATTCGGCGACCTCCGGTGCCAGAGCTTCGGGCTGCGAGGACCGCAGTGCCCGTGCGATGAGGCCGGCCAGCCGGGGCATGTCGCTTGCCGTCATGCCCCAGCGGCAGAGCTCCGGAGTGCCCAGACGCAAGCCATTGAGGTCCCCTTCCACGGGAGCAACCGGCAAGCCGATCCCGCAAGCGAGAATGTTGGCCTTTCGCAGGTGTTTCGACGCAGCCTGACCGCCCCCGAACTCCGCCGCCTCCAGCGCGAACTGGTGCGAACCTGTATGGCCCTGCGAGGTCGCAAATACGGGCATGTCCTCCGCCGCAAGCGCCTCGGCCAGTGCCTTGGCCGTGGAGACCATCGCCGTTGCATAGGCAGCCCCGAACTCCCGCCAGTCCAGAAGCCCGATCGCGAGGGCTGCCGACTTCGCGACATCGAAGTTCGCGGTGAGCCCGGGGAAGGCGATCTTTTCGATCCGCTGGGCCAGATCATCGTCGTTGGTCACGATGAGGCCCCCCGCCGGCCCTCCAAGACTCTTGTAGGTGCTCATGGTCATCATGTGGGCACCTTGGGCGAGCGGATCGGCGAAGATGCCGCCTGCGATCATGCCGCACTGGTGAGCGGCATCGAAGAGAACCTTCGCGCCGACCTCATCCGCGATCCCGCGTATTTCCGCGATCGGATGCGGGAAGAGGTTCAGGCTCATCCCGATCGTGATCAGCTTCGGACGCACGTCACGGGCAAGGTCACGCAGCCTGTCGAGATCAACCGTGTAGCCGTCGGCGTTGACGGGGGCTGGATGGGTGTCGAGACGGTAGAGACCCGCGCAGCCGGCACGGTGGTGCGTGACATGGCCGCCGATGGTGGCGGGCGGCGCGATGATCGCATCCCCGGGCTCGCAAGTAGCCATGAACGCGTAAAGATTCGCCAAGGCGCCGGACCCCACCCGGATCTCGGCATGTCTGGCCTTGAAGACCTCGGCCGCGAGCTGTGCGGCGATGACCTCGATTTCCTCGATCGCCTCGAGCCCCATCTCGTATTTGTCGCCCGGATAACCGAGCGACGGTCGTGCGCCGAGACCGCTCGCAAGCAGCGCCTCGGCCCTGGGGTTCATGACGTTGGTCGCCGGGTTGAGGTTGAAGCATTCGCGATCGTGAATCGCGCGGTTGCGCTCCGCGAGCGCGAAGATACGAGCGTCGATCTCATCCGACGTGGCACGGGCGGTCTCGGCGCTGATCGCGTCGATGCGCGTGACGACGGTGGGCGGCAGCCAGGGGCGAAGATGATGAACGGTCATGGGGGAACTCCGGTCCAGATGCCGCCATCCTCGGCAAGTGGAGGCTTCCGTGCAAAGCAGATTTCAGGAATGATAGGCATAGAAAACATGAGTCTCGCTTGGCAGTTGCACCACCCTTTCCGCGTCTCCCTTCCCTGAATGCCTTGCGGGCTTTCGAGGCTTCCGCCCGGCTTGGCGGCTTCGCCCTTGCCGCCGAGGAGTTGCGGGTAACGCCCGGTGCCGTGGGCGCACAGATCAAGGCTCTCGAGAACGAAATCGGGGCACCGCTGTTCAAACGTCATGCGCAGGGCGTGGAACTCACCGCGATCGGCGCACGCGCCTTGCCGCGCTTCGTCGAGGCATTCGACCGGCTCGGCGAGGCTGTGCAGGAGCTCCGTCAGGACGCCGCTCCGAAGCGGATACACATCGCCACCTTGCCGGCGCTTGCGCAACTCTGGCTTGCACCACGTCTTCCGGCGCTGCGGGCGGCGCTACCTGAAATCGAAGTGTCCGTCACCGCCGTGGAGACGCCGCCCAACCTGAAGCGCGTGCCTTTCGATCTCTGCCTTTTCTATACAGATGACGTTCCGACCGATGGCATTCGCATCGCCGGGGACGAGATCCTTCCGGTCTGCACCCCCGAACTTGCCCGGCGCATCCGCGCTCCCCAAGATCTTCTGACCATGACCTGTCTGACCGACTCTGCATGGGCCGACGACTGGAGCACCTGGGCGGCCGTCGCCCTGCCCGGTCAGGCGTTCACGCCGCGCGGTCCCGTGTTCTCGCTCTACGCCGTTGCCGTTGAGGAGGCACTTAACGGCTCAGGCATCCTGATCGCGCGGAAGGCGCTCGTGTCGAGGCACCTCGACGCCGGAGATCTGGTCGCGCCGCTCGGGCGAGGGGTGATTGGCCGCCAGTCGATCACACTCTGGACGTTGCCCGGGCCGGCCGCGAGCCGCAACCAGCGGAGCCTGCTCGACGTGCTGCGGGAGTTGGGCTGAACACGTCATGCCTTAAGGTGCCGGGTTTGCAGGTTTCACAACCGGAAGAGGACGGATGCGGCGAGGGGCCATGGCTGGGAAGAAGGTTAAGGGGTCCCTGTCGTGGCGGGTGGCGGCGCCAGTCCTTATAGGCGTCCGAGCAATATCCCGACGCGGTCAGGTCCTTCGCCGGGCCTTGTTCCACGGGCGCGTCGCACCACCACAAACCATTGCGGTCGATGAAGATCATGCCGCCCGGAACACGTCGGTCGTCGACGGGGGGGGGGGGGTTGCCACGGCTCTACGGAAGCAAGGAGGATCAGAGGACAGTCCAGTGGTCCGTCGTCCCGATGAACGGCTTCAACCGCTCCATCCGGGCGTCTGTGAGCCCATAGAGATTGCTCATCGGTCCGGTCTCCTTGCGGAGCCTGGGTCGCGACACCCACCTCAAATCAACGGGCCTCGCAGGAAGCAGGTCTCACCGGCTAGACGAGCGACGGCGTCCGCGAGGCCGGGCAACTGCTGGGGTCGGAGTCACCCAGCATCACATCAATGTACGTGCACGGGCGCACCGAGGCACAGAGACATCTGCACCAAGGGCGTGATCGCTCGCGATTGGGTGCCGAAGCGGTTTCTGCCTTGTCCAGGGTGGGGCTCTGACGGCAATGGTGTCCCATGGGCTGAAGATGGGACACCCCACCTCTCAGATCATTGAGTGAATAGCGGCCTGGTAGGCCCGGAGGGACTCGAACCCCCAACCAAGGCGTTATGAGCGCCCTGCTCTGACCATTGAGCTACAGGCCCGGCCGATCCCCGTTAAGGCGAAGCGGTGCAGGGGTCAAGGGTGGCTTCGCGTTGCACGCTCGGCGGCGATCGTCTAGAGGGACGGCAGGCAGCGGCAGGGATGGATCATGGCCGAAGAGCACAAGGGGCTGACATACGCGGACGCCGGGGTGGACATCGACGCCGGCAACGCCCTCGTCGAACGGATCAAGCCCGCCGCGAAGCGGACGAACCGGGCCGGGACCGTCTCGGGCCTCGGTGGCTTCGGGGCGCTGTTCGACCTGAAGGCCGCGGGCTACGTCGACCCCGTCCTGGTCGCGGCCACCGATGGCGTGGGCACCAAGCTGCGCATCGCGATCGATACCGGCGAGGTCGGCACCATCGGCATCGACCTCGTCGCGATGTGCGTCAACGATCTCGTCTGCCAGGGCGCCGAGCCGCTGTTCTTCCTCGACTATTTTGCCACCGGCAAGCTCGAGGTCGACCAGGCCGCCCGGATCATCGAGGGAATTGCCGAGGGCTGTGCGGCCTCTGGCTGCGCCCTCATCGGCGGCGAGACCGCCGAGATGCCCGGGATGTATCACAGCGGCGACTTCGACCTTGCCGGCTTCGCCGTGGGCGCCATGGAGCGCGGGCAGGATCTGCCATGCGGCGTGCAGGTCGGCGATGTGCTGCTCGGCCTCGCCTCGGACGGCGTGCATTCGAACGGCTATTCCTTCGTGAGAAAGGTCGTCGATCTTTCGGGCCTCGGCTGGGATGCCCCGGCGCCCTTCGCCTCCGGCCGGCTCGGGCAGGTGCTGCTCACGCCGACGCGGCTTTACGTGAAGCAGGCACTGGCGGCGATCCGGGCGGGCGGTGTCCATGCGCTGGCCCATATCACAGGCGGCGGCCTGACCGAGAACCTGCCGCGGGTGCTGCCCGAAGGGGCGGGGGCGCGGATCGACCTGTCGTCCTGGGCGCTTCCGCCGGTGTTCCGCTGGCTCGCCGAGACCGCCGGAATGGCGGAGCCGGAACTGCTGAAGACCTTCAATTGCGGCATCGGCATGATCCTCGTCGTGGCGGCGGACCGCGCGGACGACCTCGCCGCGCTGCTGAGCGCCGAGGGCGAGTCGGTCACCCGGATCGGCGAGGTGACGGTCGGCAGGGGCGTGAGCTACGACGGCCGCCTTCTGTGAAGCGAGTCGCCATCCTGATCTCGGGCGGCGGCTCAAACATGCTCGCCCTTGTGCGCAGCATGGCGGGCGACCATCCGGCGCGGCCCGTGCTCGTGGTCTCGAACGATCCCGCGGCGGCGGGGCTGGAACGGGCTGCGGCGCTGGGCGTGCCGGTCGCGGCGGTGGATCACCGGCCGTTCAAGGGCGACCGCCCGGCCTTCGAGGCGGCGCTGCTGGAGCCGATCCTCGAGGCGCAGCCGGACATCCTGTGCCTGGCCGGCTTCATGCGGGTGCTGACGGCGGACTTCGTGGCGCGGTTCGAAGGGCGCATGCTGAACATCCATCCGTCGCTCCTGCCGAAATACCAGGGCTTGCACACCCACCGTCGCGCCATCGAGGCAGGCGACACGCAGGCCGGCTGCACGGTGCACGAGGTGACGGCCGCGCTGGATGACGGGCCGATCCTCGGGCAGGCGCGGGTGCCCGTCCTGCCGGACGACACGCCGGAGACGCTGGCGGCTCGGGTCCTGACGCAGGAGCACCTGCTTTACCCGGCCGTCCTGCGCAGGTTCGCGGCGGGCGACCGCAGGCCCATCCTCCTCCCCTGACGCAACGACCCATCGGTCTTTCCTTTTCCGGCCACGCCGCCTATAGCGGGGGCGCGGGACGAACCCGCGTGAACCCCGAGACGCGGGACCCTGATGCAGTCGATCACCACCACCGAGGCCCTGGCCGCCTTCTGCGAGGCCGCCAAGGCCGCGCCCTACGTCACCATCGATACCGAGTTCCTGCGCGAGCGGACCTACTGGTCCAAGCTCTGCCTGATCCAGATGGCGCTGCCCGGCCGGAACGGCGAGGCGGTGCTGGTGGACCCGATCGAGGGGCCGGACATGTCGCTGGAGCCGCTCTACGACCTGTTCCGGCACGAGCCGACGGTCAAGGTCTTCCACGCCGCGCGGCAGGATCTCGAGATCTTCTTCGTCGAAGGCGGAGTCTTCCCGACGCCGCTCTTCGACACGCAGGTTGCGGCGATGGTCTGCGGCTTCGGCGAGCAGGTGGGCTATGAGACGCTGGTCAAGAAGATCGCCCGCGAGCAGCTCGACAAGACCTCGCGCTTCACCGACTGGTCGCGGCGGCCGCTCTCGGATGCGCAGATGACCTATGCCATCGCGGATGTAACGCATCTGCGCGTGATCTACGAATGGCTGTCCGAGCAGATCGCGAAGAACGGCCGGCAGAAGTGGGTCGAGGAGGAACTGGCGATCCTCACCGATCCCGAGACCTATACCGTGCGCCCTGATGAGGCCTGGCTGCGAATCAAGACCCGCACGACCTCGGGCCGGTTCCTCGCCGTGGTCAAGGAACTCGCCCGCTTCCGCGAGGACTACGCGCAGCGGAACAACGTGCCGCGCTCGCGGGTGATGAAGGACGACGCGCTGCTCGAGATCGCCTCGACCCGTCCGACCAATGCCGAGGAACTCGGCCGCTCCCGCCTTCTGATGCGCGAAGGCCGGCGGGGGGATGTCGCGGAAGGCATCCTTGCGGCGGTGAAGGCGGGGCTCGAGATGCGGCCCGAGGACATGCCGAAGCCGGACCTGTCGCGCGAGCAGCTTCAGGTCAATCCGGCGCTGGCCGATCTTCTGCGCGTGCTGCTGAAGGCGAAGTCGGAAAGCCTCGGCGTGGCGGCGCGGCTGATCGCCTCGGCCTCGGATCTCGACGCGATCGCGGCGGGCGAGCGGGACCTGCCCACGCTCAAGGGCTGGCGGCTGGAAGCCTTCGGATCGGATGCGTTGCGCCTTTGCCGCGGCGAGATCGCGCTTTCGGCAAAGGGCAACGAGGTCCGGGTGGTCAAGCTCTAGTCGGACGCTCCCCGGCCGGGGAGCGCCGGTGCCTCAGCGGCGGCTGGTGAGCGCGTTGCCGGCCGCGACGACGGTGATCTGCCGGATCCCCTGCAGCTCATGGGCGGTGATGAAGGCCCCCACCGTCACTTCGCGCGACTGCTGGGTGGAGACAGCCGCCTGCGCCATCGGGGGCAGGGCGCGGAACTCGAAGGTCTTGACGCCATCCTGCACCGGACGCCCGACCAGTTCGGCAGCCCAGTAGCCCTGCGTCGGCGGCAGGCCGACCGCCCGCACGATGGCGCCGCCCTGCATCGCGTCGATGTCGAGCGAGATCACCTGCGCCATCAGCGGGCGCCCGTCCTCGGAAGGGGCGGGCAGGGCAACCGGCGTCATGGTGGCAGTGGCAGGCTCGGACCCGCCAAACCAGTTCACCGGGTTGAGCCGCGTGCCGCAGGCCCCCAGCGTCAGGACCAGTGCGAGCCCCAGCAGCAGCGGTCGTCTCATTCCTTCATCCCTCGCATCCATCTCTGCCCAATGGCTAGCCGATGCGCTGCGCTTTGAAAAGCGTGGGCGCGCGGGGCTGGACCTTGCGGGATCCAGCGCTTACCTGTGACGTGAGGTATGGAGACACGCATGGCCAGCCAAGCCTTCGAAGACATCGCCGAGACGTTCGAGTTCCTGGACGACTGGGAGGACCGCTATCGCCATGTGATCGAGCTGGGCAAGGCGATGCCGCCGCTTCCCGACGCGTTCAAGGTGCCGGCCACCAAGGTCGAGGGCTGTGCAAGCCAGGTCTGGATCCGGCCGGTGATCGATGGCAACGGCGGCGCGGCCCGGTTCGACTTCCAGGGCGACAGCGACGCGATGATCGTGCGCGGCCTGATCGCCGTGCTGCACGCGCTCTACTCCGGGCTGACGGTGGCCGAGGTGGCGAAGGTCGATGCCCCGGCCGAGCTTGCGCGGCTCGGCCTCGACCAGCATCTGTCGTCGCAGCGGTCGAACGGACTGCGCGCCATGGTGGAGCGCATCCGCCGCGTCTCGTCCGAGGTGGCGACCGCCTGAGGCGGTGCCGGTCAGTACTGGCCGACCTTGGTCACCTCGGGCGCGAAGGCCAGGTGGCCGGCGATGGCCTCGAGCCCTTTCTTGGGTGATTCGTAGGACCACGCCGCGTCCTTCAGCGTGCCGTTCGGGCCGACGATCGAGTAATAGCTGGCCTCTCCCTTCAGCGGGCAGGTCGTGGCCTTGTCGCTCTTGTCGAACATGACCATCGCCACATCCTCGCGCGGGAAATAGATCACCGGGTCACGGCTGCCCTCGGTCAGTTCGATGGCGTTCAGCGTCTCGCCGAGGACAGCCGAGTCCGTCCGGATGACCCACTTGCCCTGGGCCTTGCGCAGGTGAATGTGCTCGCTCATCGGAAGTCCCTTACTGTGCTGCAACGCAGAAAGGATGGCGGGCGAGAGCCGGCAGGGCAAGAGGTCAAAGAGGCGCAGCGGCTATCCGAAGCCAGTCGAGCCCCGCGGGCGACAGGCGCGGCCCGATCCTTTCGAGAACTTCGGCATGGTAGGCATCAAGCCAGGCCCGCTCGTCCGGCGACAGGCGGGCGGGCAGGATCAGCCGGCGGTCGAAGGGGGCGAAGGTCAGCGTCTCGAAGCTCAGCTGCTTTCGCATGTCGCCCAGGGCCGGCGCCTCAGTTACGACGATAAGGTTTTCCAGCCGGATGCCGAAGGCGCCCTCGCGGTAATAGCCGGGTTCGTTCGACAGGATCATGCCCGGCTCCAGCGGCACCTCGGAGATCCGGGCGATCCGCTGCGGACCCTCGTGCACCGACAGGAAGGCGCCCACGCCATGACCCGTGCCGTGGTCATAGTCGAGCCCCGCCACCCAGAGATTGAACCGCGCCAGCGCGTCGAGATCGCGGCCGGCGAGGCCCTTCGGCCAGCGCGCCCGGCTGATCGCGATCAGCCCCTGAAGCACGCGGGTGTAGCACTCGCGCGCTTCCTCGCCCGGATCGCCCACGGCAACGGTGCGGGTGATGTCGGTGGTGCCGTCCGGATACTGTGCGCCGGAATCCACCAGCAGCAGCTCGTCCCGCCGCACCGGCCGGTTCGAGCCCTCGGTGACCCGGTAGTGCATGATCGCGCCGTTCGGACCGGCGCCGCAGATCGTGTCGAAGCTGATGTCGTGCAGCGCGTTGGTGGCGCGGCGGAAGCCTTCGAGGGCAGTCACCACGTCGACCTCGGTCAGGCTACCCCTCGGGGCCTCGGCATCGAGCCAGCACAGGAACTCCACCATCGCGGCGCCGTCGCGCAGATGCGCCTCGCGCATCCCGGCGATCTCTGCCGGTGTCTTGCAGGCCTTGGGCAGGCGGCAGGGGTCGTCGCCATCCACCACCTCGATCCCGGCCTCCTGCAGTTCCAGCGTCACGGCCAGCGGCGCGGTCTTGCGGTCCACCTGCACAGGACCGGACAGGGAGCGAAGTCCGGGCACGAAGGCCTGCGGCGGGCGAAGTGTCACGTGATCGCCGAGATGGGCGCGCAGGTCGGCGTCGATCTTCTCCGGCTCGACGTAAAGCGTCACGCGGCCATCGTCATGCAGCACCGCAAAGGCATGCAGGATAGGGTTGCGCGGCACGTCGGCGCCGCGGATGTTCAGCAGCCAGCAGATCGAATCAGGCAGCGTGATCACCGCGGCGCGCCGCCCCGCCTTCGCCAGCGCGGCCGCGAGGCGCAGCCGCTTGGCGGCGCTGCTCTCGCCGGCAAGCTCGTCCGGATGGGCGAAGGCGCGGCCCTTCGGCGGCTCGGGCTGGTCCGTCCAGAGCTGGTCGACGGGATTTCCGACGGGGCGCAGGCTGATGTCGCGTCCGGCAAGCGCGGTCTGCAACCGGGCGATCTCGTCCGCCGTGTGCAGCCAGGGATCGAAGCCGATGATGCCCTGGGAAAGTTTTTCGCCGATCCAGTCGCCGGGCTGCACCTCGGGCCAGGGCACGGGGGTGAAATGCCCAGTGTCCACCTGATGCTTCACCTGCACCCGGTAGCGCCCATCGATGAAGATGCCGGCAACATCCGGCAGCACGATGCAGAACCCGGCCGAGCCGGAAAAGCCGGTCAGCCACTGAAGACGTTCGTCCCGTGCGGCCACGTATTCGCCCTGATGCGCATCGGCGCGCGGGACGAGCAGGCCCGAAAGCCCCTCGGCCCCGAGTGCCGCCCTCAGCGCGGCAAGCCGTGCCGGCCCCTGGGCCGGGGAGGAGGTCGCATGGAACGTCTGGAACATCAGGCCACCTGTCTTGCCCTGCGGATCCGCTTCTTCGGATCGGCGTCGAAGAGACTTGCCAGCTGCTCGGTCATCGCGCCGGCCAGCTGCTCCACGTCGGTGATGGTCACCGCCCGCGCGTAATAGCGCGTCACGTCATGGCCGATGCCGATGGCGATCAGCTCGACCTGGCGCTTGCGCTCCACCATGGCGATCACGTCGCGGAGGTGTTTTTCAAGATAGCTCGCCGGGTTCACCGAAAGGGTGGAATCGTCCACCGGCGCCCCGTCCGAGATCACCATCAGTATCTTGCGCGCCTCGGCCCGGTGGCTCAGCCTGCGGTGGGCCCATTCCAGCGCCTCGCCGTCGATGTTCTCCTTCAGGAGCCCTTCCTTCATCATCAGACCGAGATTCTGCCGCGCGCGCCGCCACGGCGCGTCGGCCCCCTTGTAGATGATGTGGCGCAGGTCGTTCAGCCGGCCTGGCTGCTGCGGACGACCGGCGGCCAGCCACTTCTCGCGGCTTTGACCGCCCTTCCAGGCGCGCGTGGTGAAGCCGAGGATCTCGACCTTCACCTGACAACGCTCCAGCGTCCGCGCGAGCACGTCGGCGCAGATCGCGGCGATGGAGATGGGGCGTCCCCGCATGGAACCCGAATTGTCCAGCAGCAGAGTCACGCAGGTGTCGCGGAACTCGGTGTCCTTCTCGACCTTGAAGGACAGGGGCGTGGTCGGGTTGGCCACGACGCGGGCGAGGCGGCCGGCGTCGAGGATGCCTTCCTCGCGGTCGAACTCCCAACTGCGGTTCTGCTGCGCCTGCAGGCGGCGCTGAAGCTTGTTGGCCAGCCGCGAGACCGCGCCCTTCAGCGGCTCGAGCTGCTGGTCGAGATAGGCGCGCAGCCGTTCGAGCTCGGCCGGCTCGGCCAGATCCTCGGCGCGGATCTCCTCGTCGAAGTCGGTCACGAAGACGGTATAGGCGGGGTCGGCCTCGGAGTAGGGCGCGGGCGGAGGTGGCTCCAGCGGTGCCTCGCCCTCGGGCAGCTCGACCTCCTCGCCCTGATCGGCGTCGGGCTGGTCCTCCATCGAGACCTGGGCCTGGCTCGCGTCCTGCTGCTCTTCCTGGCTGCGCTCCGGCTGGGCGTCGGGGTTGTCCTCGCTCTCCTCCTCGCCCTGGCTCTGGGCCTCGTCCTCGTTCTGCTCGGCCTCCTCGCCGGCATCGTCCTGTTCGTCCACGTCCGGGTCGTCGCCCAGCTGGTCGCCATAGCCGAGGTCCGAGATCACCTTGCGCGCCATCCGTGCGAAGGCGGCCTGATCGGTCAAGACCTCGTCGAGGTTCTGCAGCGCCCCGCCCGCCTGACCTTCGATGAAGCCGCGCCACAGCTCCATGACGTTGTCCGCGCCCTTGGGCAGAGGGCGCCCGGTGGCGAGGTGACGGACCAGATACCCCGCCGCGGTAGCCAGCGGAGCATCCGCGGCCTGCGTGATCTGGGCATAGCCCTTGCGCTCGGCGTCGTGGCCGATCCGCGCATCAATGTTGCCGGCCGTGCCGGGCATGTCCTGCGCGCCCACCGCCTCGCAGCGGGCGGTCTCCATCGCCTCGTAGATCTCGCGCGCAAGCTGCCCGGTGGGGCAGTAGCGGGCAGCCAGCGCATCGTCGTGATGCCTCCGGCGCAGCGCGAAGGCGTCGGCCGTTCCGCGCGCGAGCAAGACCTCGTCCCGCGTCAGCCGCCGGCTGACCTGCGGCAGCCGCATTCCGTCCCTGGTCATGCCCGAAGGATCGACCGAGAAGGTCACCGTCATGTCGGGATCGTCGGCGAGCGTCTTCGTCGCCTCGGCGAGGGCCTTCTTGAACGGATCGGCGGGGTTGTCGCTGGGCTTGGTCATGGCTTCAGATAAAGCACCCACGGGATGCGCGGACAAGGGAAATGCCGAGGGACTGGGTCAGCGAAACACCTTCCAGCGCTCGGCGCGCCGGGTCGCCATGGCAAGACGGTAGCGGTCCATCGCAAGGGCAACCTGGGCCGGGTGTTCCCGTTCCAGGTCGGCGAGTTGGCGCCGGGCCGAGGCTCGCCGCAGCCAGACCGGGACCGAGGCGGCCATGCCGGCCGCCACGGCGGCCATGGCCGCGGCCGCAGGCCCCTTCGCGGCCAGCACCACAAGCCCCGCGCCAAGCGCGAGCGCGGCGACGATCAGCCGGTCGCGCCGTCGGGTCCGGTCGATGATGCCGTGAAGCTCGGCCAGGCGCTCGGCGATGAGGGCCTGCTCCATGTCAGCAGTAGAGCTTGTAGCGCGAGGCGCGTTCCGTCGCCATCACCATGCGGTAACGCTCCATCGCCACCGGGAACACCGCCGGGTGGTCCGCCTCGAGCTGGGCGAGGTCGCGTCCGGCGTGGAGGCGGCGCACGGCCGGGGGCAGGGAGCCAAGCGCGGCCGCGGCGAGGGCGCCGGCCAGTGTCGGCAGCACTCCGCCAAGCGTGAGGAGCGCGATCAGCCCGCCCGCCACCGCCCCGGCTGCGGCCATTGCAATGCCCAGCCGCTTCGCCCGCGCCCGGGTGGCGAGGCAGTCGGCGATGCGTTCGGCGAGGGCGGTCGGGGTCATCTCACTTCATCGCCATCGAGGCGGCGCTTTCCGGCAGTTCCTCGGCAAAGCAGCGCTGGTAGAACTCGGCCACGGTCTGGCGCTCCAGCTCGTCGCACTTGTTGAGGAAGGTGAGGCGGAAGGCATAGCCCACGTTGCGGAAGATCTCGGCGTTCTGCGCCCAGGAGATCACCGTCCGCGGGCTCATCACCGTCGAGAGGTCGCCGTTCATGAAGGCGGTGCGCGTGAGGTCCGCGACGGTGACCATCTGGCTGATCGTCTTGCGGCCCTTGTCGGTGTTGTAGTGCGGGTTCTTCGACAGGACGATCGCCACCTCGGCGTCGTGGGAAAGGTAGTTCAGCGTGGCTACCAGCGACCAGCGGTCCATCTGGCCCTGGTTGATCTGCTGCGTGCCGTGGTAGAGGCCCGTGGTGTCGCCGAGGCCCACCGTGTTCGCCGTGGCGAACAGCCTGAAGCAGGGGTGCGGCGTGATGATCTCGTTCTGGTCGAGCAGCGTGAGCTTGCCGTCCGTCTCGAGCACCCGCTGGATCACGAACATCACGTCGGCGCGGCCGGCGTCGTATTCGTCGAAGACGATGGCGCAGGGATTCCTCAGCGCCCAGGGCAGGATGCCCTCCTGGAAGGTGGTGACCTGCTTGCCGTCCACCAGCTTGATGGCGTCCTTGCCGATCAGGTCGATCCGGCTGACGTGGCTGTCGAGGTTCACCCGCACGCAGGGCCAGTTCAGCCGGCTGGCCACCTGCTCGATATGGGTGGACTTGCCGGTGCCGTGATAGCCCTGGATCATCACGCGGCGGTTGTAGGCAAAGCCCGCAAGGATGGCGAGCGTCGTGTCGGGGTCGAACTTGTAGGTCGGGTCGATGTCCGGGACGCGGTCGCTGCGGTCGGCGAAGCCCTTCACCTTCATGTCGGTGTCGATGCCGAAGACCTCGCGAACGGAAATTTCTTCGGTGGGTCTCACAGTCATGTCCAGCATCCGTCCGCCTTGTTTCCAGATTGGCCGCCCGGAAGCGGCCAATCTTTGATGGAACATATCGTAGGGGCCTGCAAGGGGAAGGGCGTCCGGATCGACGTCCTGCCATGGTCTCGCAGGTTGGCGTGGCAACGGACCGCCGGACCCTGATCGCCCGCCCCGGAGAGTGGGAAGGCGGCAAATCTTGGTGGTTCTTCAGCCGGGGGCGGTGCCGGCCCCGAAGGGGCGGGACGATCCGTCCGGGCTCAATCGCGGAAGTAGCGGCTGTCCTTGATCTGGTCCCAGGCCCAGACGACTTCCTGCAGGCGGTCCTCGTCGGCGCGGTTGCCGCCGTTCATGTCGGGGTGCAGGTCCTTCACCAGGCTCTTGTACTGCTTGCGGATCTCGAGCTTGGTCCAGGTGTCGCGCGCGTCGAGGATCTCCAGCGCCTTGCGCTCGGTTGGGGGCAGCTTGCGCATCGCCGTGCTGGCCGACTTGCCCGGATTCTGCGTCGCCTTCTCGCCCAGGATCTCCATCGGGTCGTTCACGCCCAGCCGCGACCAGACGCGGCCCTCGTCCGGGCGCTTGCCGAAGGGTTGGGTCTCACGCTCCCACAGCCGGTCCTTGTCGAGGATGCGCTTGATCTCGTCCTCGGAGGAGCCCTGGAAGAAGTTCCATTTCAGGTTGTACTCGCGCACGTGGTCCTTGCAGAACCAGAAGAACTCGTCGAGCAGGTCCGGCGATTTCGGCGCGCGATAGACGCCGCCTTCGGCGCAGCCGGGATAGTCGCAGCCCCGCGTTGAGGTCTCGAAGGCGCCCGACATGCCGCGGCGCCCCGTCTTGCGACGCTTCTTGTCCGACGACACGCGGATGTCGAATTCGAAGGGGGGGCGGTTGGTCATCTCTTCTGCCTTTCCGACTCGGAGGCGTGAGTTTAGGGGTTTGTGCGCCGGATTGAAGAGGGGAAGGCACAGGATGGGCGTGGTTGAGGAAATTCGTGATCGGCTCCAGTCGGCCTTCGCTCCGCATGAGCTTGAAGTGGTTGACGAAAGCGAGAAGCATCGCGGCCATGGCGGCTGGCGCGAGGGCGGCGAGACCCACTTCCATGTGAAGATGAGGGCAGGGGCCATGGCCGGCAAGACCCGGCTTGAGCGTCACCGTGCCGTGCACGCCGCGCTCGGGCAGGATCTGGTTGGCCGCATCCACGCGCTGGCGCTGGATCTCGACGGCTGACCCGGCGACGCGGGCCGCAGCGTCTCAGGTGACCGATACCTGCGGCGTGCGTTCGGCCTTCACCTGAAGCCTGCGGTCGTGCAGGACCGGCTCGGTATAGCCCGAGGGCTGCTCGCGTCCCTTGAACACGAGGTCGCAGGCAGCCCGGAAGGCCGCCCCGTCGAAGCCCGGCGCCATGGGCCGGTAGTTCGGATCCTCGGCGTTCTGGCTGTCCACCACGACGGCCATCTTCTCCAGCGCGGCCCTGACCTGCTCTTCCGAAACGACGCCGTGGTGCAGCCAGTTCACCAGCGCCTGAGAGGAGATGCGGCAGGTCGCCCGGTCCTCCATCAGGCCGATGTTGTTGATGTCGGGCACCTTCGAGCAGCCGATGCCCTGATCGACCCAGCGCACGACATAGCCGAGGATGCCATGCGCGTTGTTCTCGATCTCCTGGCGCAGTTCGGCGTCTGACCAGTTCACGCCCTCGGCGACCGGCAGCGTCAGAAGATCGTCCAGCGAGCCGCGCGGCCCCGCCGCCGCGATCTCGGCCTGCCGCGCGGCGACATCGACGCGGTGGTAATGCGTGGCATGCAGGGTGGCAGCGGTGGGCGAGGGGACCCAGGCGCAGTTGGCGCCCGCGCGCGGATGGGCGATCTTGGTCGCGAGCATCTCGGCCATGCGGTCGGGCGCGGCCCACATGCCCTTGCCGATCTGCGCCCGGCCGCGCAGTCCGCAGGCCAGCCCGATGTCCACGTTGCGATCCTCGTAGGAGGCGATCCAGCGCGAGGCCTTCATGTCGCCCTTCTTCACCATCGGCCCGGCTTCCATTCCGGTCACGATCTCGTCGCCCGTCCGGTCGAGGAAGCCCGTGTTGATGAAGGCGACACGATGCTTTGCGGCCCGGATGCACTCCTTGAGGTTCACGCTCGTGCGCCGCTCCTCGTCCATGATGCCGAGCTTGACGGTGTAGGGCGGCAATCCGAAGGCCCGTTCCACGCGAGAGAAGATCTCGTCGGCGAAGGCGACCTCCTCGGGGCCGTGCATCTTCGGCTTCACCACATAGACCGATCCGGTGACCGAGTTCCGGGGTCCCTCTGTCTTGCGCAGGTCATGCATCGCGCAAAGGGTGGTGGCGAAGGCGTCGAGCATGCCCTCGAAGATCTCCTCGCCCTGTTCGTCCAGCACGGCAGGAGTGGTCATCAGGTGGCCCACGTTGCGCACCAGCATCAGCGCGCGGCCCTTGAGCCGCAGCCGCCCGCCCGCCGCAGCGGCAAACTCGAGGTCTGGCGCCAGTTCCCGAACGAACATTCGGCCAGCCTTCGAGATCGCCTCGCGCAGGTCGCCCTTCATCAGGCCGAGCCAGTTGCCATAGGCCAGCGCCTTGTCTTCGCCATCGACGGCCGCAATGGAATCCTCGCAATCCATGATCGCCGACAGCGCCGCCTCCAGCCGGATGTCGGCGATGCCCGCCCGGTCCGTGGCGCCGATCCGGTGCCCGTGGTCGATATCGAGGATAAGGTGCAGCCCGTGGTGCATGAGCACGATGGCCGAGGGCGCCCCGGCCGCGCCGCCATAGCCGACGAACTCTGCCGGGTTCTTCAGCGCCGGAACGAGTGCCCCGTCCTCGACCCGATAGCCGGTCACGGCGGCGTGGCTGCCCTCGGCCAGCGGCACCACCTCGTCAAGGAACTGCCGCCCCCAGGCTATCACTCGCGCGCCGCGCGCGGCGTCGAAGCCTCCGTCGGGCGGCAGATCGCCCAGGGCATCCGTGCCATAGAGCGCATCATAGAGCGATCCCCACCGGGCATTTGCCGCGTTCAGCGCATAACGCGCGTTCATCACCGGCACCACGAGTTGCGGTCCTGCGGTCAACGCGATCTCGGGGTCGACGTTTTCCGTCTCGATCGCGAAATCCGGTCCCTCGGGCAGGAGATAGTCGATCTCGCGCAGGAAGGCCTTGTAATCCTCAAGCAGGCCCGGCTGGCCGCGCCGTTCGCGATGCCATGCATCGATCCGGTCCTGCATCCACGAGCGGCGATCGAGAAGCGCGCGGTTTACCGGCCCGAGGTCGCGCACCATCGCCGCAAGGCCGCCCCAGAAGGCATCCTCCTCGACGCCCGAGCCGGGCAGCGCCTCGCGCGTCAGGAACTCCGCCAGGCGGATGTCGACCTGCAGGCCGTGCTTCTCGATCCGGTCGGTCAAGGGTCTTCTCCCCGCGATGACATTCTGTCGCAGCTTTACGGACAAACGTGCCCGCAAGCAACCAAGGCGGACTGTCGACAAGGCATCCAGGGACCGTTTCAGAGGTCGAGGTGCAGTTGGGCCGGAGAGACCGGGACGCGGCGCCCACGGGCCGGGCGGGCGCCGCGCCAGTCCACCAGATCCGCCGTCCCGGCGGCCCGGCGCATCAGGCGGCGGCGCGCCTCGCGGGCGGTGCTGGCCGGGTCCACCACGGCCTCGGGGTAGCGATGCCCGAGGAGCCGGCGCGCACCGGTCCAGCGCCACGGCTCCTGCAGCAGGGCATCGGGCACATCGGCCAGTTCCGGCAGCCAGCGCCGGGTGAAGCGGCCGTCCGGGTCCAGAATGGCGGCGAGGGCGATGGGATCGGCCGGCCCCCGGCCCGCGGCGCGTTCCATCTGCGCCCAATGCACGGGCGGCGTGAAATCGGTCAGCCGGCAGGCCAGCGCCGCACCTGCCGGCCGCTGCGGCAGGCCCAGATGGTGCAGCGCGACCGAGGCGAGCATTGCCCGCATCCGGGCAGGCAGCCAGCCCGTCGCGTCGAGACAGCGCAAGGCCGCGTCGACGAAGGGCAGCCCGGTCTCGGCGCGCTGGAAGGCCCCCAGATGCGCGGCGTCGGCGCCGGTATCGGACGGCGCGGCACCCTCCGCCGTCTGGGCAAGCGCGGTTCGGAACGCCGCAAGGCTCCGCGTCCAGCCGGGGCCCGGCCGCTCGGCCAGCCGCCGGGCGAGCGCCTCGGCCACCTCGGCCCGCGACAGGCTTCCGGCGGCGAGATGGGGCGACAGACGCGACGAAAGGCGCTCGGCCAGCAGCGGCCGGTCGCGCGCCTCGCGATAGGCTTCCCCACGCCGCTCGAGAAAGCCCTGCAACAACAGAAGCCCCTGTTCCCGCCCGCCGGGCTGGCGGTGCGGGCAACGGTCCTCGGCCAGCCGCAGGGCGCGGGGCGGCGGGATCGGTCCCGGCTCCACCGCCGGAACCGGGCTGAGGGCGGCCGGGGCACCCGGACCCTGCGGGACGACCGCCAGTTCGACGCCAGCCGTTGCCGCCCAACCGGCGACGCGCCGATCGGTGGCCCGGCTGGCCGCATCCTCGAGGCAGAGGATGCGCCTGATTCGGTGCAGCCGGCAGAGGGTGTCGAGCACGGCCACCGGATCGCCCACCCGCACCGCCAGCGGTGCGCCGAGCCGGGCCAGCGTCTCCCGCAACTCGACGAGACATTCGGCGCGGAACATCCACTGCCGCGCCGAGCGCGCGGAATCGGCCCAGTCCTCCGGATCGATGATGTGCAGCGGCAAGACCCGGGCCTCGGCCGCAAGGGCAAGCGCGGGATGATCGGTCACCCGCAGGTCGTTCCGGAACCAGACGAGAACATTCATGGAACATGGCTTACCGCAACGCGGCGAAAGAGCAAGGGGCCGCACCGGCGGGGCCGTCAAACTTCTGAATCGAACGCCGCGGATGATGCCCGGGACCACCTTCCGGCGATGCCGCCCTTGCGCGCGCCGCTTCGCCGACTAGGCTTGAAGGTCAAGGAGAAGATCATGACCGACATGCCGATCCGCCTCGCCGACTACCTTCCTCCCGGCCACCTCGTCGAAACCGTCTCGCTGACCTTCCGCCTCGCGCCGGGTGCGACGCGGGTGCTGTCCGAGATCCGGTTCACGCCGAACCCGGCCCGCCCTGGGCGGCATGACCTGAGGCTGGATGGCGAGAAGATCCGGCTGATCGCGGCGGCGGTGGATGGCGTGCCGATCGCCACCGAACCCGACGCGACCGGGCTGACCCTGCCGCAGTCAAGCCTGCCCGACGGACCCTTCACCTTCACCGCCGAGGTCGAGATCGACCCCGCCGCCAACACCGCGCTGGAAGGGCTCTACATGTCGAACGGCATGTATTGCACCCAGTGCGAGGCCGAGGGGTTCCGCAGGATCACCTTCTACCCCGACCGCCCCGATGTGATGGCGCCCTTCCGCGTGCGGATCGAAAGCGACCTGCCGGTGCTTCTGTCGAACGGCAACGAGGTGGCGAACGGGCCCGGCTGGGCGGAATGGCACGATCCATGGCCGAAGCCCGCCTATCTCTTCGCGCTGGTGGCCGGCGATCTGGTCGCCCACAGCGCGGGCTTCACCACCATGTCGGGCCGCGACGTCGCGCTGAACATCTGGGTCCGCCCCGGCGACGAGGCGCGCTGCGGCTATGCGATGGACAGCCTGATCCGCGCGATGAAGTGGGACGAGGAGGTCTATGGCCGGGAATACGACCTCGACATCTTCAACATCGTGGCCGTGGACGATTTCAACATGGGCGCGATGGAGAACAAGGGCCTGAACATCTTCAACTCGAAGTATGTGCTGGCCCTTCCCGAGACCGCGACCGACGACGACTTCGCCCGGATCGAGGCGATCATCGCGCATGAGTACTTCCACAACTGGACCGGCAACCGGATCACCTGCCGCGACTGGTTCCAGCTCTGCCTGAAGGAAGGGCTGACGGTCTTCCGCGACCAACAGTTCAGCGCGGACATGCGCTCGGCCGCGGTGAAGCGGATCGAGGATGTGCTGACGCTGCGCGCGCGGCAGTTCCGCGAGGACGACGGGCCGCTCGCCCATCCCGTCCGCCCCGAGGAATACATCGAGATCAACAACTTCTACACCGCGACGGTCTACGAGAAGGGCGCCGAGGTGATCGGGATGCTGAAGCGTCTCGTGGGCGACGAGGGCTATTCCCGCGCGCTCGATCTCTATTTCCGGCGCCACGACGGGCAGGCGGCGACCATCGAGGACTGGCTCAAGGTCTTCGAGGATGCCACGGGGCGCGACCTCTCGCAGTTCAAGCGCTGGTATTCCGAGGCGGGGACGCCCCGACTGAAGGTCGCCGAACATTACGAGGCCGGCCGCTATACGCTCGACTTCGAGCAGGTGAACCCGCCGACGCCCGACCAGCCGGTGAAGCGTCCCAAGGTCATCCCGATCGCGGTCGGCCTGCTGAACCCCAACGGCGACGAGGTGCTGCCGACCACGGTGCTCGAGATGACCGAGGCGCGGCAGAGCTTCAGCTTCGGCGGTCTGGCCAGCCGGCCCGTTCCCTCGATCCTGCGCGGCTTCTCGGCGCCGGTGGTGCTGGAACGCGACACCTCGCCCGAGGAACGCGCCTTCCTGCTCGCCCACGACACGGACCCGTTCAACAAGTGGGAGGCGGGGCGTGCGCTCGCCAAGGACGTGCTGGCGCGGATGGTGACGGATGGGGCGCAGCCGGGGCCGGACTGGCTCGACGCGCTGGCCCGGGTGGCGGTGGACGAGACGCTGGACCCCGCCTTCCGGGCGCTGGCGCTGCGGCTGCCGGGCGAGGACGACATGGCGCAGACGCTCCATGCCTCGGGCCATGTTCCCGACCCCGCGCGCATCCATGCCGTGCGGAACCGGATGGCCGAGGCGCTGGCCGAGCGGCTGGAGCCGGAGCTTGGCGGGCTGATCGACCGTCTGGCCGAGCCCGGCCCCTTCACGCCGGAGGCGCGGGCCGCCGGTCGCCGGGCGCTGCGCCTTGCCGCGCTGGGCCTGCTGTCGCGGCGCGACGGCGGCGCGCGGGCCGAGGCCGCCTTCCGCTCGGCCAACAACATGACCGAGGAGGTCGGCGCGCTCGCCTGCCTGCTCGAGATCGGACGCGGGCAGGAGGAGCTGGGCCTTTTCGAGACGCGCTGGAGCCGCGACCGGCTGGTGATGGACAAGTGGTTCTCGCTGCAGATCCTGCATGCCGCGCCGGCCGAGACCGCGGCGACCGTCGAGCGGCTGACCCGGCATGCGGCCTTCGACTGGAAGAACCCCAACCGCTTCCGCGCGGTGATCGGCGCGCTTTCGGCCAACCACGCCGGCTTCCACCATGCCTCGGGCGACAGCTACCGGCTCTTGGCCGACTGGCTGATCCGGCTCGATCCGCTGAACCCGCAGACGGCCGCCCGCATGTCCACCGCCTTCGAGACGCTCGCCCGCTATGACGCCGACCGTCAGGCGCTGATGGCGGCCGAGCTTGACCGCATCCTTGCCGCGCCCGGTCTCAGCCGCGATCTGGCCGAGATGGCGGCGCGGATGCGGCGCGGCTGAGGGGGGACGCGGAACCTTGATCGTGCCGAAGCGTTCTGACCGGCGGATGACTGCCGAGACGGAAGGTGGACGGGTGGCAGGGCTTGCCCGGCGCAGAAACCCGGCCTCATGTCGTGCGAGAGCTGGAAGACCATGGTGTCGCTCATGATGCAGTCCCGAATCGATCCCCTCATCGAGGAACGCGCGCCGTGGCTGTTTTCCGGCCGCCCGCATCACGAGCTTGCACGGCGGATGCTGACCCGCGTGCTGGGCTACAACCGCACCGTGGCGCTGGGCGAGCGGCTGAAGGACCACCCCACGCCCGATATCATGCGCATGGTGGGCGACCTGATCGCCCGCGATGTCGAGGTGTCGGGGCTCGAGAACCTGCCGCGGAACGGTCCGGCGCTGGTGGTCTGCAACCACCCCACCGGCATCGCCGACGGGATCATGCTGCACCGGGCGCTGGCGCCCCTGCGGCCCGACCTCTTCTTCTACGCCAACCGCGACATCCTGCGCGTGCTGCCGCAGATGGAGGACCTGATCTGCCCGGTCGAGTGGCGGCCCGAGAAGCGCAGCCACCAGAAGACGCGCGAGACGATGGACTATACCCGCCGCGCCATCGACGCAGGCCGGCTCGGCGTGATCTTCCCCTCGGGACGGCTGGCGAAGCGGACGGGGCTGAAGCTGATGGAGCGGCCGTGGATGGCCTCGGCCGCGATGATCGCGCGCAAGTTCGACCTCGAGGTGGTGCCGGTGAACATCCGGGCGCGCAACTCGACGCTGTTCTACCTGTTCGACCTGATCCACCCCACCTTGCGCGACATCACCCTGTTCCACGAGGTGCTGAACAAGCACCGCCAGCCGTTCCGCATCACCATGGGCCGGCCGATCCCGCCCGAGCGCCTGCCGGCCAGATCCGAGGAGGGGATCGAGATGCTGCGCGAGGCGACGCTGGCACTGGGCGGCCAGCATTCGCCGGCGGTGAGCATCGTGCAGATGACGAGCCTGCGTGGCGCGCTGCGCTACGCCCGCGGCTAGAAAGGGCCCGGCAGCTCCCCTTTGGGTGCGACTCGCGGAGGCAGGCGGGATCAGCCGCGCGCCGCTCTTGCGTGGCGCGCGTGGATCGCGTTCAACTCGCCCCATGACCGGACCCCGCTACACCCCGCTTGTCCAACGCCTGCCCGCCACCGTCCCCTTCGTCGGACCCGAGACGCAGGAGCGGGCGCGGGGCAGGGCGTTCCGTGCCCGGCTGGGCGCGAACGAAAGCCTCTTCGGCCCTTCGCCGAGGGCGGTCGCCGCGATGACGCTCGCCGCCTCCGAGGTCTGGATGTATGGCGATCCCGAGATCCACGATCTGCGCGCGGCCATCGCCGCCCGGCACCGCGTCGCACAGGCCAATGTGACGGTGGGCGAGGGGATCGACGGCCTGCTCGGCTCGCTCGTGCGGCTGCTGGTGGCCGAGGGCGACCCGGTGGTGACCTCCGAGGGCGCCTATCCGACCTTCGCCTTTCATGTCGAGGGCTTCGGCGGACGGCTCCACAAGGTGCCCTATCGCGGGGATCACGAGGATCCCGAGGCGCTGGTCGCCGCCGCGCGCGAGGTCGGCGCGAAGCTGGTCTATCTTGCCAATCCCGACAATCCGATGGGGTCCCACCATCCGGCCGCAGTCATCCGCGCGATGATCGACGCCCTGCCCGAGGGCACGCTGCTGGCGCTGGACGAAGCCTATGTGGAACTTGCGCCCGAAGGGACGGCGCCGCAGATCGACCCCGAGGATCCCCGCGTGATCCGCTTCCGCACCTTCTCGAAAGGCTACGGCATGGCGGGGCTGCGCGTGGGCTACGCCATCGGCGCGGCCTCGCTGGTGGCGGCCTTCGACAAGGTGCGCAACCACTTCGGCGTCGGTCGCATCGCGCAGGCCGGCGCGCTGGCCGCCCTGCTGGACGAGGCCTGGCTTGAACAGGTTCGCGTCGAGGTTGCCCTGTCGCGGGACGAGCTTTCGCGGATCGCCCGGACCTGCGGACTTCGTCCCCTGCCGTCGGCCACCAATTTCGTCACGATCGACTGCGGCCGCGACGGCGCCCATGCGCGCGAGGTGCTGAAAGCGCTGATCGCGCGCGACATCTTCGTTCGCATGCCGTTCGTTGCGCCGCACGACCGCTGCATCCGCGTCAGCTGCGGGCGCGCCGAGGAGATGGCCGCCTTCGAGGCGGCCCTGCCCGAGGCTCTGGCGGCGGTGCGCGCCTAGCCTGCCCGGCTCCCGGGCGTCGCGCGGCTGGGCTGTCGGCCGCTCAGCCGGGGCGAGGGGGCTCACTCGGCCGCGAGGCCGCCCCGTGCCGGACCGATCGCCGGTGCCTGTCCCTCCGGCGCCCGCACGGGCGGCGCACGCAGGCCGGCCTCGGCCTCCACCCGACGGGCCGAAAGGCTCGCCGCCAGTTCCGAAGGCTCGGGCGGCCGCTCGGGGCGGAAGAAGGCCGGGAGGTCCGGGGGAAGTCTCTCGGGTCCGGCTTCCGTGGACTCGACCCGGCGGAAGATCAGCAGGTTCTGGAAGGTGGTGGTCTTCCCGGTGAAGCCCACCCGCTCCTCGCAGGGCAGGGTCTCGGCGCGCAGATATTCCCAGCCATCTCGGCCGAGATCATTCATCAACTGGGTAAGCGACAGGGCGAAACGGTCGGTGGGGGTCCTTGCCCCCTTCACCTTCTCGCCCTTCCGCGGGGCAGGAACGACCTTGTATTCGAATCGGGGCATGACCTGAAATTCTCGCTGACTGTATCGCGAGTCTAGGGCAGATCCGCCTGTCGCCAAGGGGGAACAGCCCGCGCGGCGCCGCGCGGGCGGGGGCTTGCCGAGACTTAAAGCCCCAGCTTCTGCGCCACGATCTGGTTCACGGCGGCCGGGTTGGCCTTGCCGCCGGTGGCCTTGATCACCTGCCCCACGAACCAACCTGCCAGCTTCGGGTTCGCCTTGGCCTTCTCGACCTGAGCGGGATTGGCCGCGATGATCTCGTCCACCGCGGTCTCGATGGCGCCGGTGTCGGTCACCTGCTTCATGCCGCGCGCGGCCGCCACCTCGGCGGGGTCGCCGCCCTCGGTCCAGAGGATCTCGAACAGGTCCTTGGCCATCTTGCCCGAGATCTCGCCCGAGCCGATGAGGTCGAGAACCCCCCCCAGCTGAGCGGCCGTCACGGGTGTCTCGGCGATGGTCAGGCCCTGCTTGTTCAGCCGGCCGAACAGCTCGTTGATGACCCAGTTCGCCGCCTGCTTGCCGTCCCGCCCCTTCGCCACCGATTCGAAGAACATGGCCGATTCGAGGTCGGCCGTCAGCACGTTGGCATCGTAGTCGGTCACGCCGTAGTCCGCCATGAAGCGGGCCTTCTTGGCGTCCGGCAACTCGGGCATCGAGGCGGCGATATCGTCCACCCACGCCTGCTCGATCTCCAGCGGCAGCAGGTCCGGATCGGGGAAGTAGCGGTAGTCGTGCGCCTCCTCCTTCGACCGCATCGAGCGCGTCTCGCCCTTGTCGGGATCGTAGAGGCGCGTTTCCTGCACCACCTTGCCGCCATCCTCGAGGATCGCGATCTGGCGCCGCGCCTCGTAGTCGATGGCCTGCTGGATGAAGCGCATCGAGTTCATGTTCTTGATCTCGCAGCGGGTTCCCAGATGCGAGAAGTCCTGCGTCGCCTGATAGCGCTCGTAGTCGCCGGGCCGGCAGACCGAGACGTTCACGTCCGCCCGCAGGTTGCCGTTCTGCATGTTGCCGTCGCAGGTGCCGAGGTAGCGCAGGATCTGGCGCAGCTTCGCCACATAGGCCGCCGCTTCCTCGGGGCCGCGGATGTCGGGGCGGCTGACGATCTCCATCAGCGCGACGCCCGTGCGGTTGAAGTCCACGAAGGAGAGATTCGGGTCCATGTCGTGAATCGACTTGCCCGCGTCCTGCTCGAGGTGGATTCGCTCGATCCGCACGAGGCGCGCGACGCCCGGGCCCATCTCGACCAGCACTTCGCCCTCGCCCACGATGGGGTGGTAGAGCTGGCTGATCTGGTAGCCCTGCGGCAGGTCCGGATAGAAGTAGTTCTTGCGGTCGAACGCCGAGACCAGATTGATCTGCGCCTTCAGCCCCAGCCCGGTGCGAACCGCCTGCGCGACGCAGAATTCGTTGATCACCGGCAACATCCCCGGCATCGCGCAATCCACGAAGGACACATTGGAATTCGGCTCGGCGCCGAAGGTCGTCGAGGCGCCCGAGAACAGCTTGGCGTTCGAGGAGACCTGAGCATGGATCTCCATGCCGATCACCAGTTCCCAGTCGTGTTTCGCCCCCGCGATGACCTTGGGCTTGGGCGATTCATAGGTCAGGTCGAGCATGGAATGGTCCCTCCGGTCGCGGCCCCGTTCTAGGCGGGGAACCGCCAGAGGGCAAGTCCGCCCCGGGCGGAGTCTCGCCGACATCCCCAAGGGTGGGTTGCCAGTATCCGCCGGCGCCGGGCAGAACCTGCAGGCCGCGACAGGACGCGGCGCCGCTTGAGGTTGTCCCATGAAGTTCCGCACCGTCCTGCTCGGCCTCATGCTCGCCCTGCCCATTTCCTGCGGCGAAGCCCAACCGACTCCCGAGACCCTGCCCGTCATGCGGTGGGATCACCGGCCGGAAGCCGAAATCTGGACCCAGCGGACCCTTCTGGCCGTGGAGCAGCGCGACGACTACCTGACCGATATCGTTCCGCGCGACATCGCGACCTGGTGCCCGGGCTATCCCGACGCCACCCCGGACGAGCGGCGCGCCTTCTGGAGCGGGATCCTGTCGGCGCTCGCCAAGCACGAGAGCACGTGGAACCCGAAGGCCTCGGGCGGCGGCGGGCGCTGGATCGGCCTGACCCAGATCGCACCGCAGACCGCGCGGGCGCATGGCTGCGCGGCGCGCAGCGCGGGCGAGCTGAAGGACGGCGCGATGAACCTGTCCTGTGCCGTCCGGATCGCCGCGAAACAGGTCGGCCGCGACGGCATGGTGGCCGGAAACGGGCGGCTGGGCCTCGGCCGCGACTGGGCGCCGTTCCGCAGCGCCTCGAAGCGGGCCGACATGGCCGCCTGGACGCGCGCCCAACCCTATTGCCAGCTGAAGAGTTGATCCGTCCCCCGCCGGAAGGGCTTTCCGGCGGCTGAACCTGTTTGCGGTCGGCGGCTTTTCGAATGCGGCCCCTCCGCGGGGAAGGGCCGCCGGGTGGATCAGGCGATCTCGGCCAGACGCGCGAGGGCGGAACCGAGCTTCTCCGCTTCCTCCTCGCCCTGTTCGAGTCGGGTCCGCGCCTCGTCCACCACTTCCTCGGGTGCCGAGGCCACGAAGGACGGGTTGCCCAGACGCCCGCGCAGGCCGGCCATGTCCTTCTGAAGCTTCTCCAGCGTCTTCTCCAGCCGCGCCTTCTCGGCGCCGATGTCGATGACGCCTTCCAGCGGGATGGCGAAGCTGCCGCCCTCCACCGCGATGGTCAGCGCCCCCTTGGGTGCGCTCGCCGCCTCGGTGAAGCCCTCGAGCCGGGCGAGTCGCAGGATCAGCGCCTCGTTCCGCGCAAGGGCCCCTCGGCTTGCCTCGTCGAGCGCGATCTGCACCACCGGCAGCTTCAGCCCCGCGGGCACCCGCACCTGCGCACGGGCCGAGCGGATTTCCTCGATCAGGCCGATCACCCAGGTCATCTCGCGATCCGCTGCGGGATTGACGAGGTCCGCGCCGAAGGCGGGCCAGTCGGTGTGGACCAGCATCTTCGCGCGCCTGCCGGTGGTGGCCCAGAGCTCCTCTGTCACGAAGGGCATGATCGGGTGCAGCAGGATCATGCACTGGTCGAGCACCCAGGCCATGGTGGCGCGGGTCTCGGCGGCCGCCTCGGTGTCGAACAGCGGCTTCGAGAACTCGACATACCAGTCGCAGACCTTGCCCCAGACGAAGGCATAGAGCGCATTGGCCGCCGCGTCGAAGCGGTAGGCGGCCAGCGCGGCATCCACTTCCTCGCGCACGCGGCCGGTCTCGCCAATGATCCAGCGGTTCACCGTGGCGGTCGCGGCGGGCGGGGCGCTCCGCGTCGCGTGGCCCTCCCACACGCCGTTCATCTCGGCGAAGCGGCAGGCATTCCAGAGCTTCGTGCCGAAGTTGCGATAGCCGGCGATCCGCGCCGTGGACAGCTTCAGGTCGCGCCCCATCGCGGCCATCGCCGTCAGCGTGAAGCGCACCGCATCGGCGCCGAACTCGTCGATCAGCTCCAGCGGATCGAGCACGTTGCCGAGCGACTTCGACATCTTCTTGCCCTTCTCGTCCCGCACGAGGGCGTGGACGTAGACGGTCTTGAAGGGAACCTCGTTCACCACGGCAAGCTGCATCATCATCATCCGGGCAACCCAGAAGAAGATGATGTCGAAGCCGGTGATGAGCACGCTCGTGGGGAAGTAGCGCTTCAGTTCTGCCGTGTCCTCGGGCCAGCCCAGCGTGCCGATCGGCCAGAGCCCCGACGAGAACCAGGTGTCCAGCACGTCCGGATCGCGCCAGACCGGATAGACGAGGTGCGTCGGGTCCTCGGAAAGGTTGTAGTCGGCCAGCGACTGGGCAAGCAGGTCGATGGCCGCCGCACGGTCGGCCACCTCGACGATGCGGGCGTGGTTCAGTGGCGCTGGCAGCGAGGCCAGATCGTCGAGGAACTTCTCGGACACCCCGTCAAAATCCGCCGCGCAGTGATGCACCGGGTCGGCGTGGTTGAAGGCGCCATCCTCGAGCAGCTCGAAGATCTCGACCTCGTCCAGCCTGTCGTCGCCGTCGTCGTCAAAGCCCGCGGGCCAGACGTCGAGGCCATACCACACCGGGATCTGGTGGCCCCACCACAGCTGGCGGCTGATGCACCACGGCTCGATGTTCTCGAGCCAGTGGAAATAGGTCTTGGCGTCGCGCTCGGGCAGGATCTCGGTCCGGCCGTCGCGCACGGCGTCTATCGCGGGCTGCACGATCTTCGCCGTGTCCACGAACCACTGGTCGGTCAGCATCGGTTCGATGGCGACCTTGGAGCGGTCGCCATGCGGAACCATGTGGCGGTCGCTGTCGATGCCGTCCAGCCAGCCCTGCTCCTCGGCCAGCGCCACGATGCGCGTCCTTGCCTCGTAGCGGTCGAGGCCGTCGAGGGCGAAGACGACATCCTCGCATTCGCAGCCCTCGAGGAAATCCGGGTTCTCGGCAAGGAACATCGTGGCCCGGCCGGTCATCACGTTGATGGCGCGCAGCCCCGTCCGCTGGCCCACGCCCCAGTCGTTGAAGTCATGCGCAGGGGTGATCTTCACCGCGCCGGTGCCCTTCGAGGGATCGGCATAGTCGTCGGCCACGATCGGGATGCGGCGGCCGACCAGCGGTAGGATCACCTCCTTGCCGATCAGGTGGGCGTAGCGATCATCGGCGGGGTTCACCGCGATGCCGGTATCGCCCAGCATCGTCTCGGGGCGCGTCGTCGCCACCGTCAGGTAGTCGCGCTCTTCCCAGTCGATGGGGGTGTCGGTCTCGTCGAAGGTCACCGGATGGCGGTAGGTCGCGCCATCGGCCAGCCGGTAGCGCAGGCGCCACATGTTGCCGTTCATCTCGACCTGCTCGACTTCCAGGTCCGAGATCGCGGTCTCGAAATGCGGGTCCCAGTTCACCAGCCGCTTGCCGCGGTAGATGAAGCCCTTTTCGTAAAGGTCCACGAAGACCTTCAGCACGGCGCGCTGGAAGTTCGCGTCCATCGTGAAGGCGTTGCGCGACCAGTCGCAGGAGGCACCCAGCCGCTTCAACTGGTTGATGATCGTGCCGCCCGACTGCTCCTTCCACTCCCAGACCTTCTGAAGGAACGCCTCGCGGCCCATCTCGCGGCGCGAGGGATGGCCGGCCTTGGCGAGGTCGCGCTCCACCACCATCTGCGTGGCGATGCCCGCGTGATCCTGACCGGGCTGCCAGAGCGTGTCGAAGCCGCGCATCCGGTGCCAGCGCGTCAGGATGTCCTGCAGCGTGTTGTTGAACGCATGCCCCATGTGCAGCGAGCCCGTCACGTTCGGCGGCGGGATCATGATGCAGAAGGTCTCGGGGCGCGAGGCGTTGGCCCCGGCCTTGAAGGCGCCGGCCTTCTCCCACTGGGCATAGAGCCGGGCCTCGGCCTCGGCGGCGTTGAAGGTCTTGTCCATCGGCATGTCGCGCCCCCGTAGCTGTTGCGCCCGGTCTACCCAAGGCGAAGGCCGAGGCCAAGCCTCATCGCGCCACGGTGCCGGGGGCTAGACCGCGCGGTCGATCCGGGTGGACAGATGGATCAGGCTCTCCGAGCTTCGGACGCCGGTCATGGCGCCGACCTCGTCCAGGACCTGATCCAGAACCTGCGTCGAGGGCGCGGCGATCTGCAGGAGAAGGTCGAACCGGCCCGAGGTGGTGAAAACCTTCTCGACCTCAGCGATGGCCTTGAGGCGCGTCAGGATCGCGGGCTGCGTCCGGGGCTCGATGGTGAGCAGGACGGAGGCGCGAAGGCGGCCTTGGCGCGCCTCCTCGCCGAGCTTGAGGGTGTAGCCGGCGATCACGCCGGAGGTCTCGAGACGCTCCAGCCGGGCCTGGATCGTCGAGCGCGCGACCTTCAACCGCCGGGCGAGCGTGGCCACGGAGGTCCGCGCATCGGCCCCCAGGATGCCCAGGATGTTTCTGTCGAGTTCGTCCATGCATATTGACCAAGGTTTTCGTCATTATGCCGACAGATCGCTGCATATCAACACTTTTGATCGGTGGATTTGTGCCCCAAATGAGGCATCCTTTGTTGCAGGAAAAGGGCGGCTCATACGCACCTGGCCTGGTTTGTCGAAACCGCGCAGGTGCCTCCCACTCCCCATGAATCCGGGCAGAGGGCTTGCGTCTTGTTGGCCGAAAGGAAACGCCGATGGGACTCTCGAAAACGATCTGGACAAACCCCGCCGAATATCTCCGCGCGATCTCTCCCGAGACGCCGGTGCTGTTCTTCTCGCCCGCGACCCTGCAGGCGACCGCGCGTCGCTTCATCGACGGTTTCCCGGGCATGGTGACCTATGCCGTCAAGTCGAACCCGGAAGAGGTGGTGATCGAGAACCTCGCCGCCGCCGGCATCCGCGGCTATGACGTGGCCTCGCCGCACGAGATCCGCATGATCCGCCGGATCGCCCCCGACGCCGCGCTGCACTACAACAACCCCGTCCGCGCGCGGTCCGAGATCGCGGTGGGCGTCGAGATGGGCGTGAAAAGCTGGTCGGTCGACTCCAAGTCGGAACTCGCCAAGCTGGTCGAGATGGTCCCGGCCGAAGGCTGCGAGATCTCGGTGCGCTTCAAGCTGCCGGTCTCGGGTGCGGCCTACAACTTCGGCGCCAAATTTGGCGCGACGGTGGAGCTTGCGACCGAACTCCTCAAGACGGTGGCCGAGGCGGGCTTCATCCCCTCGATGACCTTCCACCCGGGCACGCAATGCACCGACCCGGCCGCGTGGGAGACCTACATCCGCACCGCCGCCGAGATCGGCCGCGAGGCGGGCGTGACCATCGCGCGGCTGAACGTCGGCGGCGGCTTCCCCTCTCACCGGCTGAACGGGGTGGAGCCCGAGCTTGAGGCGATCTTCCACCTGATCGACCGCGTGGCGGACGAGGCCTTCGGCGACGCCCGCCCGCTGCTGGTCTGCGAGCCGGGCCGCGGCATCTGCGCCGACGCCTTCACGCTGGCGGCGCGGGTCAAGGCAGTCCGGGACGACACCCATGTCTTCCTGAACGACGGGGTCTATGGCTCGCTGACCGAACTGCCGCTGATCGGCGTGATCGACCGCGTCGAAGTGCTGACGCCCGAGGGCCGGCGCCGTGACGGCGAGACCCGCGACCGCATCATCTTCGGCCCGACCTGCGACTCGGTGGACCGCCTTCCGGGCGAGCTTCCGCTTTCGGCGGAGGTCGAGGAGGGAGACTTTCTGGTGTTCCAGGGTATGGGCGCCTACTCGACCGCCACCAACACCCGCTTCAACGGCTTCGGCGAACTGAGTATGGCGACTGTGCTTTCGCTCAGATTGTAAATCATTCACCTATCGGTGATATTTTGAAGCCCGGCCGGAACCCTCCGGCCGGGTTTCATCTTCTTCCTCCATGTGAAAGTGGATGGACACCATGTTTGCGCTTGACCAGTCAGAGGGGTGCGAGGGCGAAACGACGGTAGTCGCGGAGGGCGGAGCATGTCGCTGATCAAGCGCATCCGCCACTGGCTCCGCCCCCATCCGACGGTCGAGACGGAACCCGCCACGCCGCCCGGTCGCGGCGCCCGCCGGGGCAGGGTGGATCACGTGATCCTGCTCGACGGCACCTGCTCATCGCTCGAGCCGGGACACGAGACGAACGTCGGCCTGCTGTTCAAGCTGCTGCGGGAAGAGCGCCGGTCGGTCCAGCGCACGATCTATTACGAGCCCGGGCTGCAATGGGGCGGCTGGCTCCGGATCGGCGATCTGGTGCAGGGCAAGGGCCTGAACCGCCAGATCCGCCGGGCCTATGGCTACCTCGCCTCGCATTACCAGCCGGGCGACCGGATCTTCCTGTTCGGCTATTCGCGCGGCGCCTATGCCGTGCGCTCGCTGGCGGGCGTGATCGACCACGTCGGCCTCCTGCGCCGCGAGGAGGCGACCGAGCGCAACGTGCAGCTGGCCTGGCGGCACTACGAGATGGGCAGCACCCGGCCCCATGCACGTGCCTTCTCGCGCCGGCTCTGCCACGAGCGGATCGAGATCGAGATGGTCGGCATCTTCGACACGGTCAAGGCGCTGGGCGTGCGCCTGCCCATTGTCTGGCGCATCGTCGCGGACCGCCACGCCTTCCACAACCACCGGCTGGGCCGCGCCGTCCGGCATGGCTTCCACGCGCTGGCCCTGGACGAGAAGCGGACCGTGTTCGAGCCGGTTCTGTGGGATTATCCCTACCACGGGCAGATCGTCGAGCAGGCGTGGTTCAAGGGCGGGCACGGCGACGTCGGCGGGCAGCTCGCGGGCGGGCGGCACGGCTCGCGCCTCCTGTCGAACATCCCGCTGGTGTGGATGCTGGAACGCGCCTCGCATTGCGGCCTGCAACTGCCCGAGGGCTGGCGCGCGCGGTTCCCCTGCGACGTCGGCGCGCCGATGACCAGCATGTATGCCGGCTGGAGCAAGATCTTCCTCTGGCGGCAGAAGCGGGTGACGCTGCGCTGCCCGACGGAATACATCCACCCCTCGGTCCGCCTGCCCGAGACGCGCCGCCGCGGCTGGCGGCTGCGGCCGGGAACCGCGGCGGCTGGTCAGCCCACGCAGGGCTGAATTACAAGCGCCCGGCAGGCCGTTACGTCGGACCCGGCTCGCCTCGATGCCATCAGCCAACTCGACGACCCTGGCCCCGAGGCTCCCGCCCGGCGCCATGCCGGATGCGCCGGGGAAAATGCAGAACGGCGGCCCTTGCGAGCCGCCGTTTCGCGTTCATGTCCCGATGTCAGCGGTGGCGCAGGTCGACGTAGTCGCGCATCTTCTCGCCCTTGTAGAGCTGGCGCGGGCGGCCGATCTTCTGCGTGGGATCGCCGATCATCTCCTTCCACTGCGAGATCCAGCCGACCGTGCGCGAGATCGCGAAGATCGGCGTGAACATCGAGGTCGGGAAGCCCATCGCGTCGAGGATGATGCCCGAGTAGAAGTCCACGTTCGGATAGAGCTTCTTCGAGACGAAGTAGTCGTCCTCCAGCGCGATCCGCTCCAGCTCCTTGGCGACCTGCAGCGTCGGGTTGTTCTCGATGCCGAGCAGGCCCAGCACCTCGTCGGCGCTTTCCTTCATCACCTTCGCCCGCGGGTCGAAGTTCTTGTACACGCGGTGGCCGAAGCCCATCAGGCGGAACGGGTCGTCCTTGTCCTTGGCGCGCTTGATGTATTCCGGGATGCGGTCCACCGTGCCGATCTCGCGCAACATCTCGAGGCAGGCCTGGTTCGCCCCGCCATGCGCCGGACCCCAGAGGCAGGCGATGCCGGCCGCGATGCAGGCGAAGGGGTTGGCGCCCGACGAGCCCGCCAGACGCACTGTCGAGGTCGAGGCGTTCTGCTCGTGGTCGGCATGGAGCATCATGATGCGGTCCATCGCCTTCGACAGCACCGGGTTCACGGTGTAGGGCTCGGCCGGCACGGCAAAGCACATGTGCAGGAAGTTGCCGGCGTAATCGAGGTGGTTTTGCGGATAGTTGAATGGCTGGCCCAGCGAATACTTGAAGGCCATCGCGGCGATCGTCGGCAGCTTGGCGATCATCCGGACCGCCGCGACCTCGCGCTGCCAGGGATCGTTGATGTCGAGCGAGTCGTGGTAGAAGGCCGACATGGCGCCCACCACGCCCACCATCGTGGCCATCGGGTGGCTGTCACGCCGGAACCCGCGGAAGAAATAGTGGATCTGCTCGTGCAGCATGGTGTGCCGCGTGATCCGGTATTCGAAATCCGCCAGCTGCGCCGCATTCGGCAGCTCTCCGTAGAGCAGCAGGTAGCAGACTTCCAGGTAGTGGGAGCGCTCGGCCAGCTGCTCGATCGGGTAGCCGCGATACAGCAGCTCGCCCTTGTCGCCGTCGATGTAGGTGATCGTGCTTTCGCAGGATGCCGTCGAGGTGAAGCCGGGGTCGTAGGTGAAGACGTCGGCTTCCGCATAGAGCTTGCGGATATCGACCACGTCCGGCCCCAGGGTGGGCGAATGGATCGGCAGGTCGATGACCTTCTCGCCGATCGTGAGCTTTGCGGATTTCGTCATGCTTCTCCCTCTCTCGTTCGGGCCGGCCCGCGCAATGCGCGCGGGGCCGAAAGGCTCCCGGTCCTGATCCGGGCCGGGGCGGGCGAGGAGGGAGGCGGCGGTCAGGCCGCGGCATCCTCCAGCCGCGCTATCGTCTCGTCCCGACCGATGACGAGCATCATGTCGTAGACGCTGGGCGTCACCGTGCGTCCTGCCAGAGCGGCGCGCAAGGGGGCAGCCAGTTTTCCGAAGCCCATTCCCTTGCCCTCGGCGAAGGCGGCAAGGACGGCCTCCAGTTCCTGCTTCGACCAGCTAGCAGTTTGCAGGATCGGCGTCAATTCGCGCAGTATACCACGGGATACCGCATCGAGGGATTTTGCCGCAGCGTCATCCGGGACAATGGGGCGTGCTTCCAGCGCGAAGCGCGCCTTTTCAAGAAGTTCCGGGAAGGTCTTCGCGCGGTCCTTCAGGCAGTAGAGCGCGGCGCGCAGGCGCTCCTCCTGCAGGTCCGTCAGCGCCGGCTTCCGCGCTGCAGCGAGATATGCCGCAATTTCATGCATCAGCGCCCCATCTTCCATGACCGCAATGTGCTGGCCGCAGACGCTTTCCAGCTTCTTGAAGTCGAGTCGCGCGGGCGAGCGGCCGATTCCCTCGAGGTCGAACCACTCCATCGCCTGTTCGGAGGTGAAGAACTCCTCGTCGCCATGCGCCCAGCCGAGGCGCGTCAGGTAGTTGCGCATCCCGGCGGCCGGATAGCCCATCGCCTGATATTCCTCGACCCCCAGCGCGCCGTGCCGCTTCGACAGCTTCTTGCCGTCGGGGCCGTGGATCAGCGGGATATGCGCCCAGACCGGAATGTCCCAGCCCATCGCCTGATAGACCATGGTCTGCCGGGCGGCGTTGTTCAGGTGGTCGTCGCCGCGGATCACATGCGTCACGCCCATGTCGTGGTCGTCCACCACCACCGCGAGCATGTAGGTAGGCGTCCCGTCAGAGCGCAGCACCACCATGTCGTCGAGTGTGTCGTTGCGGAACCGGACCGAGCCCTGCACGCGGTCCTCGATCACCGTCTCGCCGTCGCGCGGCGCCTTCATGCGGATGACATAGGGCGCGTCGGGATGGCTTGCGGGATCGGCGTCCCGCCACGGGCTCTGGAACAGGGTCGAGCGGCCCTCGGCGCGGGCGGCCTCGCGGAACGCCTCGATCTCCTCCTGCGTCGAGAAGCACTTGTAGGCCGCGCCGCGGTCCAGCATCTCGCGCGCCACCTCGGCGTGCCGGTCCTTGCGGGCGAACTGGCTGACCACCTCGCCGTCCCAGTCAAGGCCAAGCCAGGTGAGCCCGCGCAGGATCGCGTCCGTCGCCTCGGGGGTCGAGCGTTCGCGGTCGGTATCCTCGATCCGGAGCAGGAAGGTGCCCTTGTGGCCGCGGGCGAAGAGCCAGTTGAACAGCGCCGTCCGACCGCCGCCGATGTGCAGATAGCCGGTCGGCGAGGGGGCGAAACGGGTGACGACGGGCTTCTCGGTCGCGGCGGGCATGGGCGGATTAACCTTTTTGAAACCTTCGGGCGCTCAGGATCGGGTCTGTCTAGGCAATCGTGGATCGGGAAACAAGGTGCGCGCTCTGGCCCTTCCGCTCGTGGCTCTGGCCGAGGCGCGCGGGTTCCTGTTCCCCTGGGTGCCGGTCTTCCTCGGGATCGGCATCGGCCTGTGGTTCGCGCCGGCGGACGAGCCGGGCCTTGCGCTCTACCTTGCCGCCCTGGCCCTTCTGGCGGTAGGCATCGCCGGCCGGCTGCGCGGGCCGGAACTGCTGCATCCGCCGATCATCGCCGCCACCTGCATCGCGGCGGGCTTCCTCGCGGCGGGGTTCCGCGCGCAGACCGTGGCCGCGCCGATCCTCGGCTTTCACTACTATGGCGCCGTCGAGGGCAGGGTGGTCACGATCGACCGCTCGCAGTCCGACGCCATGCGGCTGACGCTCGACCGGGTGGTGCTGGAACGCACATCCCCCGAGCGCACGCCGGAGCGGGTCCGCCTCACCATCCACGGCGAGCAGCCCTTCACCCCGGAACCCGGCATGGTGGTGATGCTGACCGGCCACCTCGACGCGCCGCTGGCGCCCGCAGAACCGGGGGGTTTCGACTTTCGCCGCATGGCCTTCTTCGACCGGCTGGGGGCGGTGGGCTATACCCGCACACCGGTGGTCCTGCTCGAACCGGCCGATCCGGGGGCGGCGCCGGTCGCCCGGCTGCGGGCCGGCATCCGGACGGCCGTGCAGGACCGCTTTCCCGGCGAGGCCGGCGCCTTCGCCGCCGCGGTCCTGACCGGCGACTATGCCGGCATCAGCGCCGCGACGATGGAGGATCTGCGGCGGTCGGGGCTCGCCCATATCCTTGCGATCTCGGGGCTGAACATGAGCCTGATCGCGGGCTTCGTCTTCGCCATCGTGCGTTATGGTCTCGCCCTTGTGCCGCCGCTGGCGCTGCGGCTGCCGACGAAGAAGATCGCGGCCGGGGCGGCGTTCCTTGCCACCGGCTTCTACCTGCTGATGTCGGGCGGCAACGTGGCGACGCTCCGGGCCTTCGTCATGATCGCCTTCATGCTGGCCGCGATCCTGGCCGACCGGCGGGCGCTGTCGATGCGCACCTTCGCGCTCGCCGCGACGATCATCCTGCTCTGGCAGCCCGAGGCGCTGCTGGAAGCCGGCTTCCAGATGTCCTTTGCGGCGACCGGGGCGCTGATCTGGGGCTTCAACGGCCTGCGCGAGCGGGTGCATCCCCGCACCATGTCGCGGCTGGTGGCGCCCATCTTCATGCTGTTCCTGTCCTCGATGATCGGCGGCCTGTCCACCGGCCCCTATGCGGCGGCGCATTTCAACCGCATCGCGGTCTATGGCCTGCTGGGCAACCTGATCGCCGTGCCGGTGATGGAGCTTCTGGTGATGCCGGCCGCCGCGCTCTCGGCGCTGCTGGCGCCACTCGGGGCGGCGACGCCCGCGCTCTGGGTGATGGAACTCGGCGCGCGCTGGATCCTCTGGGTGGCGCACTGGGTGGCGGCCATGCCGGGGTCGCTGGGCGCGGTGCCGTCGCCCGGGCCATGGGTGCTGCCCCTCCTTACCCTCGGAGGGTTGTGGCTGATGCTTTGGCGCGGCCAGGCGCGGCACGCGGGGATCGCCGTCATGGCGTTGTCCTTCTGGCTCTGGTCGCAGAGCGAGCGGCCGCCGCTGCTTGTGGCCTCGGACGGGGCGCTGGTCGGGCTGATGGGGCCGCAGGGGCGGGCGCTCTCGACCCCGCGCGGCGGAGGGTTTGCGGCCGAAACCTGGCTGGAGAACGACGGCGATCTTGCCGACCAGCCGACCGCCGCCGACCGGCAGGGATTTGATGGCCCGCGCGAGGCGCGAAGGTTCCGGCTTGGCGCGCTGGAGGGGGTGGCGCTGAAGGGGAAAGGGGCCGCAGCCCTCGTCCCGGAGGCCTGCGCGACGGCCCGGCTGGTCATCCTGACCTCGCGCCACAAGGGCGAGGTGCCCGAGGGCTGCCTGCTGATCGACGAGGCCGTGCTGGACCATACCGGCTCGCTCGCGGTCTGGCCGGACGCGGATGGGCCGCGCCTTCAGCCCGCCCGCGCAGGGAACCGGCTGTGGAGCGGCGCTCAGTAGCTGCGGATCAGCCCGACGAGGCGGCCCTGCACCTTGACCATGTGGTCGGGATAGACCTGCGTCTCATAGGCGGCATTGGCCGGCTCCAGCGCGATCATCCCGCCGCGGCGGCGGAAGCGCTTCAGCGTTGCCTCGTGATCCGCGACCAGCGCCACCACGATGTCGCCATTGTCGGCCGTCTGCTGCTCGCGGATCACCACGATGTCGCCGTCGTTGATCCCGGCCTCGATCATGGAATCGCCACGGACCTCCAGCGCGTAATGCTGGCCGCGGCCCGACAGCATCGATCCCGGCACCGTCACCGACTGCGCCACGTCCGAGATCGCCTCGATCGGCATGCCGGCGGCGATCCGCCCCAGCAGCGGCAGGTCGAGCGCGTTCACGGTCTCGATCGGCCGGGCGCCCTTCGGCGGCTCGGGCCGGTCGCCCTCGATCACCTTCGGGGTGAAGCCCGCCCGTTCCATCGCCTCGGGCAGTTTCACGATCTCGATCGCGCGGGCGCGGTGGGCAAGGCGGCGGATGAAGCCGCGTTCCTCCAGCGCCGTGATCAGCCGGTGGATGCCGGATTTCGACCGCAGGTCGAGCGCGTCCTTCATCTCGTCGAACGAGGGAGGCACGCCGTCCCGGTCCATCCGGGTCTTGATGAAATCCAGCAGTTCCATCTGCTTGCGGGTCAGCACGGACAGATCCTCCGGTGGCCGGGTTCACCCCCTGTTCTGCCCGCGTTCCCCGTTTGTGTCAAGCGCTCAGCGGGATGTAATCCACTGTCCCGCCGGCCTCGCGGGCCGGGTCGTCCACCGGACGCACCAGCAGCGCATCGGCCTCTGTCAGGATCCGGAGCAGCGCCGAATCCTGCGACCGGAACGGCTCGATCAGCGGCAGACCGTCGCGCTGGGTCAGCTGCGCCCGCATGTAATGTTCCCGCGACGGGTTCGGCGGCAGCGCCACGGCCAGTTCCGCGCGCCGCGTCGGGGCGGGGGCGGCAGGCAGGCCCAGCATCACCCGCAGCATCGGCAGCAGGAACAGATGCGCGCAGACGATGGAGGACACCGGATTGCCGGGCAGGCCCAGCATGGGCACGCCGTTCAGCCGCCCGGCCATCAGCGGCTTTCCCGGCCGCATCGCGATCTTGTAGAAGGCGCGCTCCAGCCCCATGCCGGCCGCGACCTTCCCCACAAGGTCATGATCGCCGACCGAGGCGCCGCCGATGGTCACGATCAGGTCGGCGTCGGCGGCCAGTTCCAGCACCATGCGCAGGTCGGCCTCGGTGTCCCGCGCGATCGGCAGCAGGCGGCCCTCGGCGCCCTCGGCCTCGACCAGCGCCTTCAGCGCGAAGCTGTTCGAGGCGATGATCTGGTCAGGCCGCGGCTCCTCGCCCGGCATCACCAGCTCGTCCCCCGTGGCGATCAGCGCCACCACCGGCCGACGCGTCACCGTCACCTCGGGGATGTTCATGGCGGCCAGCAGCGCGAGGTCGTTGGGCCGGAGGCGGCGCGGCGAAAGGCTGTCGCCCGCCTTGAAATCCTGCCCGCGGGGCCGGATATGGGTGCCGCCCTCGGCGCCGGCCTTCAGGCGGATCACATGGTCCAGCGCCAGCACGTCCTCCTGGATCACCACGCGGGTGGCGGCTTCGGGAACGGGGGCGCCGGTGAAGATCCGCACCGCCTGCCCGGGCCGAAGGTCGCCTTCGTAGC
The DNA here is from genome assembly GCF_002407205.1 of Rhodobacter sp. CZR27. NCBI lineage: Bacteria > Pseudomonadati > Pseudomonadota > Alphaproteobacteria > Rhodobacterales > Rhodobacter > Rhodobacter sp. CZR27. The sequence goes on from NZ_CP023548.1 coordinate 660,519, forward strand.
CATGCCCCGCCGCGGCCTCGCCCACCACGGTGAAGCTCTCTCCCATCGCCGGATCGCCGATCAGCGCATAGCCGTCCATGGCCGAGGCGTCGAACGGCGGCTGGTCGCGCGTGGCCACGGCCGGTTTCGCCATGACGCGGCCGCAGGCCTCGGCCAGCGGCACACGCTCCACGCGGAGCGGTGCGGCCAGGGTCAGCGCGCGCGCCAGCGCCTCCTCGACCGGGATCATGGCCCGGCCTCGTAGCGGCCCGACTTGCCGCCGTCCTTCAGGATCAGGCGGATGCCGGTGATCTCCATCGACTTCTCGACCGCCTTTACCATGTCGTAGATCGTGAGACAGGCGACGCTGACCGCGGTCAGCGCCTCCATTTCCACCCCGGTCTGGCCGCCGGTCTTCACCGTCGCCTCGACCACCACGCCCGGAAGCGCCGGGTCCACCGTCAGCTCCACCGCCACCCTGGTGATCGGCAGCGGATGGCAGAGCGGGATGAGATCGGCCGTCCGCTTCGCCGCCATGATCCCGGCCAGCCGCGCCACGCCCAGCACGTCGCCCTTCTCGGCGCGGCCCTCGGCCACCAGTGCGAGCGTCTCGGCGCTCATCTTCACGGCGCCGCGTGCCACGGCGAGGCGCGCCGTCACCGGCTTGTCGGACACGTCCACCATGTGGGCGCGGCCCTTTTCGTCGAAATGGCTGAGGCCGGCCATCAGACCCCGCCCTGCGCGGTCAGCGGATTGGCGAGGATGGCGCGCGTCGCGGCCTCAACATCCGGCTGGCGCATCAGGCTTTCGCCGATCAGGAAGCAGCGCGCCCCGTAGCGCGCCAGATCGGCAAGGTCCTCGGGGGTGTAGAGCCCGCTTTCCGACACGATCAGCCGGTCCTCGGGCACACGGCGCGCAAGGTCGCGCGTCACGTCCAGCGAGACCTCGAACGTGTCGAGGTTGCGGTTGTTGATGCCGATCAGCCGCGACTTCAGCTGTTCCGCCCGGGCCAGTTCCTCGCGCGAATGCACCTCGATCAGCGCATCCATGCCCCACTGGCTTGCCGCAGCCTCAAGCTCCAGCGCCTGCGCATCCGAGACGCTCGCCATGATGATCAGGATGCAGTCGGCGCCAAGCGCGCGCGCCTCGGCCACCTGATAGGTGTCGTAGAGGAAATCCTTGCGCAGGCAGGGCAGCGAGACCGCGTCATGCGCCTGCCTCAGGTAGTCGTCGGCGCCCTGGAAGCTCGGCCCGTCGGTCAGCACGGACAGGCAGGTCGCCCCTCCCGCCTCGTAGGCCCTTGCAAGGGCCGGCGGGTCGAAATCGGCGCGGATCAGGCCCTTCGAGGGGCTGGCCTTCTTGATCTCGGCAATCAGGCCGTAGCCGGTGGCCGCAGCCGTCGCCAGCGCCTTGGCAAAGCCGCGCGGCGCGGGGGCGGCGTGGGCCGCGTCCTCGACCAGAGGCAGCGGCCGGGCAGCCTTGCGGGCTTCGACTTCCTCAAGCTTGTAGGCCTTGATGCGGTCCAGAATGGTGCTCATTTCGGGCCGGCTCTCCTTGTCTTGCGGCCCTTCAGCCGGCGTTTGTGATCCGGCCCAGAACTGCCACCTTGGCCTTGGCGGCGCCGGACAGGATGCTTTCCATCGCAAGCGCGACCCCGTCCCCGAGCGTCTGCGCCTTCTCTGCAACGACCAGAGCCGCGGCGGAGTTCAGCAGCACCGCGTCGCGATAGGCGCCCGGCGCCCCGTCAAGCAGCGCGCGGAAGGCTGCCGCATTTTCGGCAGGGCTGCCGCCGACGATCGCCTCGAACGGGTGGACCGGCAGGCCGGCCTCCTCGGGGTGCAGCTCGAACTCGCGGATCTGGCCGCCTTCGAGCGCCGCGACCTTCGAGGGGGCCGAGATCGACAACTCGTCCGTGCCGTCGCCGCCATGCACGAGCCAGGCCCGTTCCGAGCCGAGGGCGCGCAGCACCTCGGCCATCGGCCGGATCAGCGCGGCCGAGAAGGCGCCGGTCAGCTGGCGCTTCACCCCGGCGGGGTTGGTCAGCGGGCCGAGGATGTTGAAGATCGTCCGCGTTCCCAGTTCCGCCCGCACCGGGCCGACGTGGCGCATGGCGGGGTGGTGCATCGGCGCCATCATGAAGCCGATCCCGGCCTCCATCAGGCATTCCTCGACCACCTCGGGGCCGACCATGACATTGAGGCCCATCTCGGTCAGCGCATCCGCCGCGCCCGACTTGGACGAGAGGTTCCGGTTGCCGTGCTTGGCCACCGGCACGCCCGCGCCGGCCACGACGAAGGCCGTCGCGGTCGAGATGTTCAGCGTGCCCTTGCCGTCGCCCCCTGTGCCGACGATGTCGATCGCGCCATGCGGCGCGCGCACCTTCACGCATTTCGAGCGCATGACGCTGGCGGCGGCGGCGTATTCGTCCACCGTCTCGCCGCGCGTGCGCAGCGCCATCAGCAGGCCGCCCATCTGCGCGGGCGTGGCCTCCCCCTCGAACAGGCATTCGAAGGCGAGTTCGGCTTCCTCGCGGGTCAGCGGGCGGCTGGCGGCGGTGCCGATCAGCGGCTTCAGGCGGTCGCTCATGCCGGCGCTCCGACGCGGGAGCTGTCGAGGAAGTTGCGCAGCATCTGGTGGCCGTGCTCGGAGGCGATGCTTTCGGGGTGGAACTGCACGCCCTCGATCGGCAGCGTCTTGTGGCGCAGGCCCATGATCGTGCCGTCCTCGAGCCAGGCGGTGACTTCGAGGCAGTCGGGCAGGCCTTCCCGCTCGACCACCAGGCTGTGGTAGCGGGTGGCGAGGAAGGGCGAGGGCAGCCCCGTGAAGACGCCCTTTCCGCTGTGATGCATCGTGCCCATCTTGCCGTGCACGATCTCGTGGCAGCGGACGACCTTGCCGCCGAAAGCCTCGCCGATGGTCTGGTGGCCGAGGCAGACGCCGAGCAGCGGGATCTTCGCCTCGGCTGCGGCGGCGGTCAGCGGCAGGCAGATGCCGGCGGCGGCGGGGTCGCAGGGGCCGGGCGAGAGCACGATGGCATCGGGATGCAGCGCCATCGCGGCCTGCACGTCGAGCGCGTCGTTGCGGCGCACGTCGACCTCCGCCCCGAGTTCCCCCAGATAATGCACGAGGTTGTAGGTGAAGCTGTCGTAGTTGTCGATGAGAAGCAGCATCTTGCGGCACCCCGAGGCGATGTGGAGGATAGGGGGTGAACCCTTGCGACGGTCGCGTTATACATGGGCCGAGCGGCGCAGGGGCGTCAAGGGGATGAACGGCGCGGCGAACGCGCGAAATGCCCCGGGCGGGGCAGGCAGGAGGTAGGCCATGGGCCGGGGTTTCCTTTCGGGCATGATCATGGGCGGCGTTGTGGGAAGCGTGGGCCTCGCGGTGGCGTCGCAGATCGCGCGCCCGCCGGGGACGATCTGGCCCGCGGCCAGCCCGAGCCTCGAGGCGGCGGCCCTTGCGGTCGCGCAGCCGTCCTCCGCTCCCGCGGCCATCGGGCCGGACCCGGCCGCGGCTTCCGGCCCGACCACCGACCTTGCGCCGCCCGCAGGCTCCGAGTTCGCCCGCCCGCTGCCCGAGGTGGCGCCTGTGCTTCCCGCCGCGGATACGAGCCCCGCCCGGTCCGAGGCGCCTGTCGTCGCCGCGCCCGCCGCGGCCGAGCCCGAGGCTCCCGACACCTCGACCGCCGCCCGGCCGCAGCCGGTGCCGCTGGGAGCCCGCCGCCCCGCCCCGCACCCGAAGCCGAGGCCGCGGCGCCTGCAGTGCCGGCCCTTGCCACTCCGGCGGCCGTGCGGTCGGACGGCGCGCCGCAACCCGGTGCCCCCGCCGCCGAGGCCGGACCCTCGGCCGCCGACCTGCCGCCGCCGCCCCCGCTGACGGCCGAGGAAGAGGCGATGCTGGCGCAGGCCGCGGCCCCCGAGGGCGAGCCTGCCGCGCCGGCCGGCACCGGGCAGGACCTGCCGCGACTGCTGGAACCCGATCCGCCGGGGGCGCCCGGCGATCCCGCCGCCTCGCGGCTGCCGCGGATCGGCGAGCCTTCGCCCGAAGCCGCGCCCGCGCCTGAGGTGGCCGACCTGCCGCCGATCCGGCGCCACGCCCGCCCGTTCGAGAATGCGCAGAAGAAGCCGCTGTTCTCGATCCTCCTCCGCGACACCGGTGGGCCCGACCTCGACCGCGAGGCGCTGTGCGCCTTGCCCTTCCCCGTCACCTTCGTGATCGACCCGCAGGCCCCCGATGCCGCGACGGCTGCAAGCATGTATCGCGCGGCCGGACACGAGGTGCTGATGCTTGCCACCGGCATTCCCGACGGTGCGCAGCCCTCCGACATCGAGGTGACGCTGGAGGCGGCGGCCACGGCGCTGCCCGAGGCTGTCGGCCTGATCGACCTGCCGCAGGCCGGCTTCCAGTCCGCCCGCAGCCTCTCTACCCAGGTGGTCCAGATCCTCGAGGCGCAGGGCAGGGGCCTCGTCACGCATGACCGCGGCCTGAACGCCGCCGATCAGGTCGCCCGGCGCGAGGGGCTGCCGACCGCGCTGGTGTTCCGCAATCTCGACGCCGAGGGCGCTCAGGTGGCCGACATCCGCCGCACGCTCGACCGGGCGGCCTTCAAGGCCGCGCAGGAAGGGCAGGTGACGGTCTATGGCGAAACGCGGCCCGAGACCGTGCAGGGCCTGATCGAATGGACCGTGGAGGGCCGGGCGGATTCGGTCGCCCTTGCCCCGGTCACCGCGGTGATGCGCTAGCGGGTCGCCCGCCCGCCGCTTCGGGCGGGCCGGGCTTCAGGCATTGCCGTTGCGGCGGGCAAAGAGCCCCGCATCCTCGGCGGCGCGCCGCAGCGCCATCGCCTTGTTCACCGTCTCCTGATACTCGGCCTCGGGGTCGCTGTCATAGACCACGCCGCCGCCCGACTGGATGTAGAGCGTTTCGTCCTTCAGGACGGCCGTGCGCAGCGCGATGCAGAAGTCCATCTCGCCGTTCGCCGCGAAATAGCCGACGCCGCCGCCATAGACGCCGCGCTTCTCCGGCTCCAGCTCGTCGATGATCTCCATCGCGCGGACCTTCGGCGCGCCGGAGACGGTGCCCGCGGGCAGACCCGCCAGCAGCGCCGACAGCGCGTCATGGCCCTCCGCGATCTCGCCCACCACGTTCGAGACGATGTGCATGACGTGGCTGTAGCGCTCGATGATGAACTTCTCGGTCGGGCGCACGGTGCCGATCTTCGCCACGCGGCCCACGTCGTTGCGGCCGAGGTCGAGAAGCATCAGATGCTCGGCCAGTTCCTTCTTGTCGGCGAGCAGGTCCGCCTCGAGCGCGCGGTCCTCCTCGGGGGTCGCGCCGCGCTTGCGGGTGCCGGCGATCGGGCGGATCGTTACCTGGCCGTCGCGCAGCCGCACGAGGATCTCGGGGCTCGCCCCGATGACCTGGAAGCCGCCGAAGTTGAAGAAGAACAGGAAGGGCGACGGGTTGGTCTTGCGCAAGCTGCGGTAGAGCGCGAAGGGCGGCAGCTTGAATTCCTGCGACCAGCGCTGCGACGGGACGACCTGGAAGATGTCGCCGGCGCGGATGTATTCCTTCGCCTTCTCGACAGCGGCCTTGTAACCCTCGTGCGTGAAGTTCGACCGCATCTCGCCCACGGTGGCCACCTCGCCGAAGTCCCGTTGCGCGGGCGGCGCACGGTCGAGGTCGCGCAGCGCGTCCATCACCCGCTCCGCGGCCTGCGCGTAGGCGGCCCGTGCCGAGAGGCCGGAGGAGACCCAGGCGGGTGCGACCACCGTCACCTCGCCCTTCACGCCATCGAGCACCGCCACGACCGAGGGCCGCATCAGCACCGCGTCGGGCAGGCCGAGCGGATCGGGGTTCACGTCCGGCAGATGCTCCACGAGCCGGATCGTGTCGTAGCCGAGGTAGCCGAACAGGCCCGCCGCGATCGGCGGTAGGTCGGCCGGCATCTCGATCCGGCTTTCCGCGATCAGCGCGCGCAGCGTGTCGAGCGGATGCCCCTCGAGCGGCTGGAACGCAAGCCGGTCGAAGCGCGCCTCGCGGTTGATCCGGCTTTCCTGCCCGTGGCACTGCCAGATCAGGTCGGGCTTCATGCCCACGACCGAGTAGCGCCCGCGCACCTCACCGCCGGTCACCGACTCGAGCATGAAGGTGTCGGTCCGCGCCTCGGCCAGCTTCAGCATCAGCGACACGGGCGTGTCGAGATCCGCGGTCAGCCGGGCATAGACCAGCTGGTTCTGCCCGGCATTCCAGCCGCGCTCGAAGGAGTCGAAGGTCGTCACGAGCGGCACGGGGGCACCTTACTGGAACTGGGCATGAACGGCGGAGATCGCGGAGGCGTCGAGCGTGATCCCGGCCTCCTGCATCAGGGCGTTCGAGTAGAGCGCCAGCGCGTCCTGCGCCAGCGCCTGCTCGATCTGCGCCGAAAGCGAGGCCTTCAGCGCCGTGGCCGCCTCGTCGTCGGTCGGCGCGGGCTGGATCGCGTCGAGACGCAGGATACCGGCGAAACCCTCGCCCTCGACGGTCCGGATCTCGCCCGCCCCGATCTCGAAGGCGGTGGGCACGAGGGTGGGGGGCACGTTCTCGACGAAGCCGTCGCGGGTCAGCGGGCCCAGCTCCTCGATGGTGCCGAAGCTGGCGAGATCCGCCCCGCCCTTGACCGCCTCGGCGATCTCGGCGGCGCGGGCCGACAGCGCCTTGGCCAGCGCGTCGGCGCGCACGGCCTCGGCCACCTCGTCGCGCACCTCCTCGAACGGTTTCAGCGCGGGCGGCACCACTTCGTCCAGACGCAGCGCCACGAGGCCGCCATCGGCCAGCATCACCGTCTCGGGGAAATCGTCCTGCTGCAGCTTGTCGGCCGCATCGCGGAAGGCCTGATGGCCGGCGATGTCGGAGTCGATGCCGGGCGCGTAATCCACCGTCGCCACCGTCATGCCGGCTTCCTTGCCCAGCTCCTCGATGGTCGCGCCGGCGGCAAGCAGGTCGTCGATCTCCTCGCGCCGGCTGGCGATCGCGCGGCCGGCGGCGTCCTGCTGGTATTCGGCCAGCAGGTCCTCGCGGGCCTCCTCGAACGGGGTTTCCTGCGCGGCGATCACGCCGTTCATGCGGAAGAGCGCGGGGCCGAGGTCGGTCTCGACCGGGCCGGCGATGCCCGGCTCGGCCAGCGCGAAGACCGCATCCGCGGCCGCGCCCAGATCCTCGCGCGAGGCGTCGCCGAGGTCGATGTCGGACAGTTCCAGCCCGCGTTCGGCCACGATGTCCTCGAAGGCGGTTCCGGCGTCGATGCGCTTGCGGGCTTCCGCGGCGGCCTCGGGTGTCGGGAAGACCAGCCGCTCGACCAGTCGGCGCTCGGGCTGGACATATTCGGCGCGGCGCTCGTCATAGACCCGGCGCAGTTCCGCCTCGTCCACCGGCAGCGTGGGGGCGACCTGTTCCGGCAGCAGCGCGGCATAGGTGATGCGCTTGATCTCGGGCGCGGTGAAGTCCGCCGGATGCGCGGCATGCCACGCCTTCAGCGCGTCCTCGGCGGGCGCGGGCAGCGGCGCGGACAGGTTGGCCTCGGTCAGGCGCAACAGGCTGAAGCTGCGCCGCTCGGCAATGTAGGCGTGGAGCCGGTCCGTCATCGCCTGCGGCGCCACGAAGCCGCCCGCCACCGCGCCCTGCAGCAGCGAGCGGGTCATGTCCTCGCGCAGGCCGGTCTCGAACTCCGGCTCGGACAGGTTGTTCTGGCGCAGCACCATCCGGTAAGTCTCGCGGTCGAACTTGCCGGCGGGGCCGTGGAAGGCGTCCACGCCGGTGATCTCGCGCGCCACCCGCTCGTCTCCCACCGAAAGGCCGATGTGGTCGGCCTCGTTGGCCAGCGCGGCCTCGGCCACCAGCCGCTGGCGCACCTGCGCATCGAGGCCAAGCGCCTGCGCCTGTTCCAGCGTGACCGTCTGCTTGATCTGGGCCCCGAAGGCGCGCAGCTCCTGCTGCAGCGCGCGGGCATAGGCGGCCGTGGTGATGTCGCGGTCGCCGACGCTGCCGATGCGGGACATGCCGCCGCCGAAGTTGGTCACGCCGAAGCCGCCCAGGCCGACGGCCATCAAGCCGACGAGACCCCAGAAAACGATCTGCGTCCCCTTCTTCTTCGGCTTGTGGTGCTCGATCGTCGTCAGTCGTGACATGGCATGGCTTCCGGTTCGGGGCGGTTGCGAATGTCTAGGGCCTAGGCGGCGCCGGGGCAAGACGCAGAGGGCCGCAGCGAGGCGTGGCCGCTGGGGGCGACCGCAGGATGTGCATGAGCGACATGACCGCCGGCTGCCGCAGCGGGGCGCGGCCGCGGGGTCCGGCGCGGCCACTGGAGGACGGTCGGCGCCGGTGTCAGCCCTGCGCGCGGCCTGTCCGGCCCGGACCCGCCGAGGGCTTGTCCCGATCCGCCCGAAGGCGGTTGGCTGCCGGTTTCCGGCGCGATGCTTGCCGCTGCGGGAGGGCGCCGCTAGTCTTTCCTGAACCCTGAGCGGAGGTGGCTATGCGCTGGGTGATCCGTCTGGCGGGTGTGGTTCTGGGGCTCGTGGCCCTTTTCCTTGTCGCGCTGGTGCTGGTCCCGCGCGAGCGGGTGGCGCAGCTTGCGGCCGAGCAGTTCGAAGCCTCGACCGGGCGCGCGCTGACCATCTCGGGCGAGGTGAGGCCCTCGGTCTGGCCGCGGCTCGGCGTGCGGACGGGGCCGGTGACCATCGCCAATGCGCCGTGGTCCGACGAGGGGCCGATGCTCGAGGCGGCCGCGCTCGAGATCGGCCTTGATACCGTGGCGCTGATGACCGGCGCGTGGCGTATCAGCCGGATCGCGCTGGAGGCGCCGGTGATCCGCCTCGAACGCTCGCCCGAGGGGCAGGCGAACTGGGACCTCGCGCCGCCGGCGGCGGCGCCTGCGGGCAAAGGCGAGGCGACCCCGGCCCCCTCGGCGGGCGGCGGGCTGAGCCGGTTCGCGCTGGACGAGGGCGTGATCCACGGCGGCCGCGTCGTGTGGCGCGACGGCAGGTCCGGCGCATCCGCCGACATCACCGCGCTCGAGGCGCAGGTGAGCCTTCCCGAGCCGGGCGGCCCGGCCGACCTCACGGTTGCGGGTCAGGCGAACGGCCGCGCCTTCGCCGCCGAGGGAACGGTGCAGGAGGGCGCGTCCTTCCTGTCGGGCCGCGTGGTGCCGCTGCGGTTGTCGCTGGTCTCGGGCGATGCGCGGGTCGCCTTCGACGGACAGCTTGGCACCGCCCCCGCGATGGCCGAGGGCCGCATCGATGCGGCGCTGGGTGATCTTGCGGATCTGATGGCGCTGGTCGGCCAGCCCCGGCCGGACCTGCCGCAGGGCCTCGGCCGGGAGGAGGTCGGCATCGCGGGGCGCTTCACGCTGGCCGATGGCGGCACCATCCACCTGCGCGAGGGGCAGGTGAGCCTCGACGGCAACCGGCTGGCGGTCGAGGCCGACCTGACGCCGGGCGAGGCGCGCCCGCGGCTCGAGGCGAACCTGCGCGCCGAAGCGCTGGACCTGTCCCGGACGGGCGGCTCCGGAGAGGAGGGGGCGGGCCCTGCCGGTGCGGCCGACAGCCCGCAGGGCTGGTCGAAGCGGAAGATCGACGCCAGCGCGCTCGGCGAGCTTGACGCCCGGATCGCGCTGGCCGCGGGCAGCATCGACCTTGGCCGGATCCGCCTTGGCGCGACGAAGGCGATCGTCTCGCTCGACCGGGGGCGCGCGGTCGCCGATCTGCGCGAGGCGGCGGCCTATGGCGGCAGTCTCGCGGGGCAGGTGGTGGTCAATGCACGCAACGGCCTGTCGCTGGGGGCCGATCTGGCGCTGAAGGGGCTCGCGACCGAGCCACTGCTGGCCGATCTGGCGGGCTTCGACCGGCTGGCGACGCGGGGAGACGTGACGCTGAAGCTGCTCGGCTCGGGCACGAGCGCGGAGGCGCTGGCGCGGAGCCTTTCGGGCGAGGGTTCGGTGGCCTTCGGCAAGGGCGAGATGCGCGGGCTTGACCTTGCCGGCATGGTGCGGACGCTGGACGCGGGCTATGTCGGCGAGGGGAAGAAGACCATCTTCGACCGGCTGACCGCCAGCTTCTCCATCGAAAACGGCGTGCTGCGCAACGAGGATCTGGTGCTGGCCGCGCCACTGCTGCGTGCGACCGGAGCGGGCCGGCTGGAAATCGGCGCACGGACCGTCGACTATCGCTTCCTGCCGCGGCTTCTGCCGCGCGAGGACGGGACGGGCGGGGTCAGCGTGCCGGTGCTGGTCACCGGCCCCTGGGCAAAGCCGTCCTACCGTCTCGACATGGAGGCCCTTGTGCGCCAGCCCGTCGAGCGCGAGATGAAGCAGCGTCTGGAAGAGGAGGCCGCCGAGCGGCTGGGCGTCGTCTTGGGCGAGGGCGAGAGTCTGGAGGACGCCGCCAAGCGCCGCGCCCGCGAGGCGCTGGAGGACGAGGCCGGCCGCGCGCTGAACCGCCTGCTGGGCGGGGACTGATCGTCGCCGCCGCCGCAAGGTCCGGCCGCCCATGCCCCCGAAGGTCATGGAAAAGGGCGCCCCTTTGACCGGGCGCCCTTGAGTATTCCCGATGACGAAGCGTCAGCGACGACGGTCGCGGCGCGCGCTCATCGGCTGGAAGGCCACGCCGACATGCGCCTCGCAATAGGGCTTGCCGGCCGAGGAGGGCAGCCCGCAGAACCAGAAGTCGTCGGTGGCAGGGTCGCCGATCGGCCATTTGCAGGTGCGCTCGGTCAGTTCCATCAGCGTCAGGCGACGGGCGCGCTTCTCGACCTCGCGCACCGAGGCGAGGGCCTCGGGGCTGATCTCGTTGGCCGAGGGCTGCGGCGGCAGCGGCTGGCCGGCCGGCACGACCGGCTTCCTGAGCGGCACGGCCGCAACCGGCGCCGAGGGGGCAGGTGCGGGACGTTCGGGCGCGGGGCGCGGATCGGCGGCTCGCGGCGGATCGGCCGGGCGTACCGGTTCGGGCCGGGCGGCTGCGGCGGGGGCGGCTGCCGGGGCGACCGGCGGCGGCAGGTCCTCCTCGATCTCGTCGCGTCCGCCGTTGCCGCCCACGCGGTTCGACAGGCCCAGGCGATGCACCTTGCCGATCACCGCATTGCGCGTGACGCCGCCGAGTTCCTTGGCGATCTGGCTGGCGCTCTGGCCCTCGGCCCACATTCGCTTCAGGGTCTCGACGCGTTCGTCGGTCCAGGACATGCCGCAACTCCGCTTGAGGGTGGCCCCGACGCAGGCGCCGGGCTTCCGCCGTTCCCCGCTTGGTGCGGGGGAGGCAGCGAGATTTACACGCGCCCCGGCCGCGTTTCAAGTCGCCCCGGTGCCGCGCGACCGGAATCGCCGCGGCACGGGCGCCTGCCGGTGGTCCGACGACGCACGCCCCCGAGGGGGCGCCCATCGGCCGCGCAGGTCCGGGCCGCTGAAGGATGCCAAGGATGCGCGACCCGCGCAACCGATACGGGACAACACTGCCCCGCGTGGTGAAAGCGCATGGACAGGGGCGCCTGACTGCGCTAACCACGTCACCATGACATGCCGGAGCCGCCTTCTCTCCTCCCGACGCCGACGCGCCTGAGCGTCGGTCCGCGCCTGCGCGGCTGTCACCCTTTCCCGACACATCACGTTGACTTGGGGCGCCTCCTCTGGCACCCCTGTGGCTTTCCAAGGGACCCCTGCCGATGATTTCCGCTGTCCTGCCGACCTACAACCGCGCGCCGCTTGCCTTCATCGCAGGCGAAGGCTCCTGGCTTGTCGCCGAGGACGGCACCCGATACCTCGACCTCGGCGCGGGCATCGCGGTCAACGCGCTGGGCCATGCCAACCCCGAGCTCGTCCGGGTGCTGTCGGAACAGGCCGGCAAGCTCTGGCATGTCTCGAACCTCTACCGCATCCCCGAGCAGGAACGGCTGGCCGAACGCCTCGTCGAGGCGACCTTCGCCGATACCGTCTTCTTCACCAATTCGGGCACGGAGGCTGCGGAACTGGCGATCAAGATGGTGCGGAAATACTGGTCCGGGAAGGGCCAGCCGGACCGGATCGAGATCCTCTGCTTCGAGGGCGCCTTCCACGGCCGCTCGACTGGCGCCATCGCCGCGGCGGGGTCCGAGAAGATGGTCAAGGGCTTCGGCCCGCTGATGCCCGGCTTCCGCCACCTGCCGTTTGGCGACCACGAGGCGCTGAGGGCCGCGATCTCGGACCGCACCGCGGCCGTGATGATCGAGCCGATCCAGGGCGAGGGCGGCATCCGCGTCCTGCCCGACGTCTGCCTCAAGGGCCTGCGCGATGCCTGCGACTCCGTCGGCGCGCTGCTGATCTTCGATGAGGTGCAGTGCGGCATGGGGCGGACCGGCAAGCTCTTCGCCCACGAATGGGCGGGGGTGGAGCCTGACATCATGATGGTGGCGAAGGGCATTGGCGGCGGCTTTCCGATCGGCGCGGTACTCGCGACCGGGCGGGCGGCGGCGGAAATGGTGGTGGGCACCCACGGCTCGACCTATGGCGGGAACCCCTTGGGCTGTGCGGTGGCGGCGAAGGTGATGGAGATCGTGGCCGACGACGCCTTCCTGTCCGAGGTGGGCCGCAAGGCCGCGCTGTTCCGCCAGAAGCTCGAGGGGCTCGTGGCCTCCCATCCCGAGGTGTTCGAGGAGGTCCGGGGCCTGGGGCTCATGCTCGGCCTGCGCTGCCGGGTTCCGAATGTCGACGTTGTGCAGGCGGCCTATGGGCAGCACCTGCTGACGGTGCCGGCCGCCGACAACGTGCTGCGGCTGCTGCCGGCGCTGAACATCCCAGACGAGGACATCGCCGAGGCCGTGGCGCGGCTCGACCGGGCGGCAGGGGCACTGGAACGCGATGCGGCCTGAGAGGCGCCGGCTGCCGCACCGCCGCCGACGAGGAGCCGCCACCGCCGCTTCCTTCAGGTGAACATCATCCGGTCGTGACGGCGCCAGGGTGCGCCCGGGGCGCAGATGCCCCCGACCGGCAGCAAGGGCCGAACCAGTGAATCATTTCCTCGATATCCACAAGACGGACGCCGCCGAACTGCGGCAGATGATCGACAACGCGCATGCCATGAAGGCTGCGCGCAACGGCCGTCCGAAGGGCGAACTGGACGATGACCAGCCGCTCGCCGGCCGCATGGTCGCGCTGATCTTCGAAAAGCCCTCGACCCGCACCCGCGTCTCGTTCGACGTGGGCGTGAGGCAGATGGGCGGGCAGACCATGGTGCTCTCGGGCAAGGAGATGCAGCTCGGCCATGGCGAGACCATCGCCGACACCGCCCGCGTGCTGTCGCGCTACGTGGACCTGATCATGATCCGCACCTTCGAGGAGGCGACGCTTCTGGAGATGGCCGAGCATGCGACGGTGCCGGTCATCAACGGGCTGACGAACCGCACCCATCCCTGCCAGATCATGGCCGACGTGATGACCTACGAGGAGCATCGCGGTGCCATCGCGGGCCGCAAGGTGGTCTGGGCCGGCGACGGCAACAACGTCTGCGCCTCGCTGATCCATGCGGCGGGACAGTTCGGCTTCGACTTCACCTTCACCGGCCCGCCCACGCTGGAGCCCGAGGCCGAGTTCATGGGCTATGCCCGCGAGAAGGGCCGCCGCGTGACCATCGAGCGCGATCCCGCCCGCGCCGTGGAGGGGGCGGACCTGGTGGTGACCGACACCTGGGTCTCGATGCACGATCCGCAATCCGCGCGCGAGCGGCGGCACAACCAGCTCAGGCCCTATCAGGTGAACGAGGCGCTGATGGCGCGGGCGAAGCCCGACGCGCTGTTCATGCACTGCCTGCCGGCGCACCGCGACGACGAGGTGACGAGCGCCGTCATGGACGGCCCGCATTCGGTCGTGTTCGACGAGGCCGAGAACCGGCTGCACGCACAGAAGGCCGTGATGCGCTGGTGCCTCGGCCTGTAAGCCCTGCGGGACGGTTGGCCGGGGCCGGTCAGGCGTCCTGCTCGCTGGGGTCCTTCAGGCGGCAGCTCCAGCGGGCGACCCGGTATCTGGGATGCTCGACGACCCATTTCGCGAGTTCGGGCTGAGCCCCCATGAGGCAGGACATGGGGGTCAGGTCGGAGTAGTAGAGGCTGCGTTCTTCGCAGGCATCGGGCATGGCGCTCAGGCACGCCAGGAAGGCAAGTTCGATCATTGTCGACCTCTTCGACGGTGGCGAGGTCCTCCCTGAGCACCGCTGATACCGTGTGAGCCTGAACCAACCTAAACCGCGCAGTGCGTCGCGAGGGCATGAAACGGGATTTCGGCGGACAACGTGCAGCGGCAGATCCTGTTGCCGAAGATTTTTGCAGAGTGGGAAATTCCGCCGATCAGTCGGGGCAGGCGATTCTCTTGACGAGAAGCGTGACCTGTCCTGCCGGGCGGGTCCAGACCACCTCGTCGCCCGCCCGCGCGCCGATCAGCGCCCGCCCCAGCGGCGAGTGGGGCGCGATGCGGTGGTCGGCGGCCGAGGCTTCATCCTCGCCGGTGATCTGCCAGGTCGTCTCGATGCCTGCCTCGTCCTCGACTGTCACGCGATGGCCGAAGGCCACCTCGTCCGCCGGCGCGGCGGCCGGATCGACGGGGATCGCGCTCGCGATGCGGGCCTCGAGGTAGCGGATGTCGCGCTCGGCCGCGGCCTCGGGCAGGCGGTCGAGGCGATCCTCGCGCGCCCGAAGGGCTTGCAGCGTCGCCTGCGCCTCGGCCAGCCGGCGCCGCAGGTCGGCCAGCCCCCGCGGCGTGACGAGGTTCGGGTGAGGGCTGATCGGCAGGTCGGGGAGCGGCTCGTTGTCGGGCCCATCCTCCTTGACGAAGGCGCGGCTCATCGCAGGATCGGCTCCAGAGGATCGTAGAGGATGCCATTGCCCCAGGCCACGGCGGGCAGGCTGTCGGGCTTGTAGCGGATGGCGGAAAGCTCGGCGCGGTCGAAGAAGCGCCGCTCGGTGACGATGCCGGCCGGGTCGCGCCAGTCGCTCGAGAGGATCCCCGAGGCGATGGCGCAGCGGAAGTAGATGTCGACCTGGTGAAACCCGGTGTCCGGGTCGTGGAACTCGTTCACGAGACAGGGGTCGCCGACGCTGACGACGAGGCCGGTTTCCTCCTCGACCTCTCGAGCGAGGTTCTCGGGCAGCGACGTGCCCGCCTCGACCCCGCCCCCCGGGGCGCACCAGAGGTCGGACAGACCCTCCGGCCAGGCGTTCACGAGGAGCAGCCGGTTCTCCTGGAGGATGAGGGCGCGGGCGGCAAGGCGCGGGGTCTTCATGGTCAGAGCGTCGCAGGCCGCGCGGAAAAAGTCCATGCCGGGGGTGCCGCCTGCGGGGGCATCGAGCCCCCGCAGCCGGCGCTGCCGCGGGATGCGGCGCCGGGCAGGCCCGCTCGCAAGCCGAAGCTCCACCGGTTGCGGAACCGCCGCAGGGCCGGCGCCGTTCCGAAAGGGGCGCCGGATCGGGCGCGCCCCCGACAAGCGGAGGAAGCGATGAAACGCAAGGGTTCGGCAGTGTGGACGGGCGATCTCAAGACCGGCCGCGGCACGGTCAGCACGCAGTCGGGCGTGCTGTCGGATGCGCAATACGGCTTCAACACCCGCTTCGAGGACGGCGCGGGCACCAATCCCGAGGAACTGATCGGCGCGGCCCATGCGGGCTGCTTCTCGATGGCGCTGTCGAACGTGCTGGGCGAGCACGGCATGACCGCTGACCGGATCGAGACCACGGCCACCGTCTCGCTCGACCGGCAGGGCGACGGGTTCGCCATCACCGCGGTGCATCTCGACGTGAGAGCCGAGATCCCCGGCGCGGACGAGGATGCATTCCTGAAGGCGGCCGAGTCGGCCAAGGCGAACTGCCCGGTCTCGAAGCTGCTGACCGCCGAGATCACGATGAACGCCCGGCTCGGCTGATCTCAGCCGCGCCACACGCCGCTGCGGCGGATCTCGGTGGAGGACACGTCCACCATCGGGAGGTTGACGAAGCACCAGGCCGGCGGCGGGGCAAGGGGCAGGCGGCGGGCCTGCGCCGCGGGCAGCAACGCTCCCGCGAGCGCCCGGGCCGCCGGGCTGGTCCGGCCGGCCAGCCCGGCGCCGGGGCGCGCCAGCACGCCCACCGGCACGCTGGCCATGATCGCGCGCCGGCGCTCCCACCGATGGAACTGCACGAGGTTGTCCGCGCCCATCAGCCAGACGAAGCGCACGCCCGGATAGCGCGCCCGGAGAGCCGCCAGCGTCTCGGCCGTGAAGCGCGTGCCAAGACGCGCCTCGAGATCGGTCACCTCGACCCGCGGGTGCCGCATCAGACGGCGCGCCTCGGCCATGCGGAGGGCCAGCGGCGCGGGGGGCCGCGGCTTCAGCGGGTTGCCGGGCGAGACCAGCCACCAGACCCGGTCGAGGCCGAACCGCTTCAGCGCCTCGCGCGTGATGTGGACATGGCCGGCATGGGCCGGGTCGAAAGACCCGCCGAGAAGGCCGACCGCCATTCCCGCATGCGCCACCGGCCAGCCCTGCACAGGATCCTCCGCATTCCGCACTCCCAAGACCGCGCCCTGAAACCATCCTCGCGTTGCCCTTGTCCAGCGCAATCGGTAAAAGGGCCGCCAAACCGCCTCATGGAGAGTTTCGCATGGCCTCGTACCAATACGTCTACCACATGGAGGGCGTCTCGAAGACCTATCCGGGCGGCAAGAAGTGCTTCGAGAACGTCCACCTCAACTTCCTGCCCGGCGTCAAGATCGGCGTCGTCGGCGTCAACGGCTCGGGCAAGTCCACGCTGCTGCGGATCATGGCGGGAATGGACACCGATTTCAAAGGCGAGGCCTGGGCCGCCAAGGGCGCCCGCGTCGGCTACCTTGCGCAGGAACCGCAGCTTGATCCGGCGTTGAACGTGCGCGGCAACGTGATGGAGGGCGTGGCGGCCAAGCGGGCGATCCTCGACCGCTACAACGAGCTGGCCATGAACTACTCGGACGAGACCGCGGACGAGATGGCCCAGCTTCAGGACCTGATCGACTCGCAGAACCTGTGGGATCTCGACAGCCAGGTCGACATCGCGATGGAGGCGCTGCGCTGCCCGCCCGATGACGCGGATGTGGAAACGCTCTCGGGCGGCGAGCGGCGCCGGGTGGCGCTGTGCAAGCTGCTGCTGGAAGCGCCCGACATGCTGCTTCTGGACGAACCCACGAACCACCTCGACGCGGAATCGATCGCCTGGCTGCAGCAGCACCTGATCGACTACAAGGGCACGATCCTGATCGTGACCCACGACCGCTACTTCCTGGACGACATCACCGGCTGGATCCTGGAACTCGACCGCGGCCGCGGCATCCCCTACGAGGGCAACTATTCCTCGTGGCTGGAGCAGAAGGCCAAGCGGATGGTGCAGGAAGCGCGCGAGGACAAGGCCAAGCAGAAGGTCCTGCAGCGCGAACTGGAATGGATCCGCTCGGGCGCCAAGGCGCGGCAGGCGAAGCAGAAGGCCCGGATCCAGAAATACAACGAACTGGCCGGCCAGTCGGTGCGCGAGCGCGTCTCGACCGCGCAGATCATCATTCCGAACGGCGAGCGTCTGGGCGGCAAGGTGATCGAGGTCGAGAACCTGACCAAGCACATGGGCGACAAGCTGCTGATCGAGAACCTGTCGTTCTCGATCCCGCCGGGCGGCGTGGTGGGCGTGATCGGGCCGAACGGCGCCGGCAAGTCCACCCTCTTCCGGATGCTGACCGGGCAGGAGCCGCCGGATTCCGGCACCATCACCATCGGCGATACGGTGCAGCTGTCCTATGTCGACCAGAGCCGCGACGCGCTCGACCCGAACAAGACGGTGTGGGAGGAGATCTCGGACGGGCTGGAGATCATCCACCTCGGCGATTTCGAGATGAACAGCCGCGCCTATTGCGGGGCGTTCAACTTCAAGGGCACCGACCAGCAGAAGAAGGTGGGGCTGCTCTCGGGCGGTGAGCGCAACCGCGTGCACATGGCCAAGCTCCTGCGCTCGAACGGCAACGTGCTGCTGCTGGACGAACCGACCAACGACCTCGACGTGGAGACGCTGCAGGCGCTGGAAGCGGCGATCGACGATTTCGCCGGTTCGGCGATCATCATCTCACACGATCGTTTCTTCCTCGACCGGCTCTGCACCCATATCCTCGCCTTCGAGGGGGATGCCCATGTGGAATGGTTCGAAGGCAACTTCGAGGCTTACGAGGAGGACAAGATCCGTCGCCTCGGCCCCGATTCGGTGGAGCCGCACCGCGTGAAATACAAGAAGTTCACTCGATGACGGCACGGCGGCTGTTCCTGGCCGCGGGCCTTGTGCTGGCGCTTCCGGCGGCGGCGCAGGCGGCCTGCGAAAAGGCCAAGGATCGGCCGCTGCGCACCGACGAGGACCTGACCCTCGACTACCTGATGTGCAGGCACCGCGAGCAGGCGGAGGCGCTGCAACGCCACCGCGCGAAGAAGGTGCTGCCGCAGGATGAAACGCAGCAGCCCGAGGGCGCGATCAGCGACCTCGGGCGGCGGACCGACCCTTTTGCCGAGCAGTCGCGCCGGACGCAGGAGTCGCTCGACGCGATGCGCGGGGTCAACATCGAGATGGGCGACCGGCTGAAGCTGATCCAGCCGCGCCGCCTGCCCTGAGCCGCGGCTCAGTCGAAGGCGCAGCCCGCCTTCACCCCCATCTTGCGGAACAGGATCGCTGCCGGGCAGAAGCCGGTGAAGGACGACTGGATCAGGTTCAGCCCGATGAAGACGGTGAACCAGACGAAATAGGGCGAGACGAAGGCGGTCAGCAGCACGCTCAAGAGCACCATGCAGCCGGCAAACGTCATCACCATGCGGTCGAGGGTCATCTTTGCCACTCCGGTTGCGGAAGTTCCTGCGCCCGAGGTAACACCGCCCCGCTTCGAATTCAATATTCGGAATGCATGGCCCCGGGGAACCGCGCCGCGGCCGGGACGTTCCTCGCTTGAAGTCCTTTCAGGCGCGCGAGGAACGTCCCATGACACTCTCGACCATCCTGCTGATCATCCTCATCCTGATCCTCATCGGCGCGCTGCCGAACTGGGGATATTCACGCAGCTGGGGCTATGGCCCCTCGGGCGCGATCGGGGTGGTGTTGATCGTCGTGCTGATCCTGGTCCTGTTGGGCCGGATCTGACGCTCAGAGCAGCGCCTCGACCTCCGGGGCGAGGCGCATCCGGCTGCGCACCTCGGCGGCCCAGGGCTCGCCGATCTCTCCCAGCTTGCGCCAGACCGCGACCTGCACCTCGGGATGTTCCGAGGTGGCGGCCTGTTCCAGGCAGCGCCAGTGCTCGGCCGGCGGGTCGCCTTCGCAGATCGCGCAGAGCAGCACCTCGCCCACGCCCTCGACCTCGACGGGCAGGCAGTCGTCCATGCCGCCGCAGAACTCGCACATCCCGTGGGCGCGGCTCATCAGGGTTCCCCAGGTCATGTTCAGCCTCCAGAATGTCCATCGCGCCGAAGTTAGCCGCTGCCGCGGCGGCTGCCAATGCGGCGCACCGGCGGCAATCCGCCCCACGCGCCCTGAATCTTGTTGATTCATGCGGAGCATCGGGCATACTCCCCGCGCGACGTTATCTTTATCGACCACTGTCTCCCTCGCCGGCAACAGTCCTTCGATCTTGCCCTGACTGAGCCGAGCCGCCGCACTTCCGCGGGCGGGACTTTCGACAGGAGACATCACGATGGCCAAAGGCACCGTGAAATGGTTCAACGCCACCAAGGGCTATGGTTTCATCGCCCCTGAAGGTGGCAAGAAGGACGTGTTCGTCCACATCACCGCGCTCGAGCGTGCCGGCATTCGCGCGCTGAACGACGGTCAGGCCGTCACGTTCGACATCGAATCGGGCCGCGACGGCCGCGAATCGGCCACGAACATCTCGATCGCCTGAGGTCTTCGCCTCGGGTCTGAAAGGGCGGGCCGTCTGGCCCGCCCTTTGCCTTTCGCCGGTGTTGCGGCCCCTCCGCTTCGGACGCAGAGTGGCGCCGCACCGGCCGGAGGCGCTGTCATGGATGAAGCGGACTACCTCGATCTCATCGACGACGAGACGTGGGAGTTCATCCGCGCCAGCGCCCGCCACTTCCCGCCCGACAGCGCGCGGCTCGCCCTCGACATGCAGCGCGCCCTTCATCACCAGATGTGCCGCGCGTTCCGCGCCGCGCCGCCCGGCGCCCCGGCCCCCGAGGATCGGAGCTTCGGCGGCGTGCCCTGCCGGCTCCATGCCACGGGTTCGGCGCCCGGAAGCGTGGTCTTCCTGCACAGCGGCGGCTTCGTGCTCGGCGATCTCGACAGCGAGGACGACCTCTGCGCCGAGATCGCTGCCACGACCGGATTGCGCGTGATCTCCGTCGGCTATCGCCTGGCACCGGAGCATGTGCACCCCGCGGCGTTCCAGGACGCGCTTGCCGCCACCAAGGCGGTTGCACTGGCCTTTCCCGGGCCGCTGGTGCTGGTGGGCCACGACGCAGGCGGCAGCCTCGCCGCCTCGGTCGCCCATGCGCTGCGCGGGCGGGTCGCCCTGTCGGGGCAGGTGCTGATCTGCCCCGCGCTCGGTGGGAACCGCGATCGCGGCAGCTATCTGACCCATGCGACGGCGCCCATGCTCTCGCGACAGGACGTGCTGTCCATGGCCGCGATCCGCCACGGCGGGCGGGAGCCTGGCGCCGATCCGACCTCGGACGCGCTGCGGGACACCGATTTCCGCGGCCTGCCGCCCACCCTGGTGGTGACGGCGCAATGCGATCCCCTGTCCGACGATGGCCGTGCCTATCGCGACGCGATCCGCGCCGCGGCCGGCCGGGCGCGCTGGATCGAGGAGCCCGGCCTCGTCCACGGCTTCCTGCGCGGCCGCCACCGCATCACCCGCGCGGCGCAGAGCTTCGCCCGCATCACGGCAGCCGTCACCGGCATGTCCCGCGGGCAGTTCTGATCCGCGCGGGCCGAAGGCCGGAGGCTCGCCACAAACGACGGGTCCGTGGCAAGTGCGGCCCGAACAGGTCGCCTGCGGGACAGACGGCTTCGCGCGGCCGGGGCATGGCTGCGGCACACCCTGCACGAAGGCCGCCATGACGAAGCCCAACATCCTGATTCTTATGGTCGACCAGCTCAACGGGACGCTGTTCCCCGACGGGCCGGCCGATTGGCTCCACGCCCCGAACCTGAAGCGCCTTGCCGAGCGCTCGACCCGCTTTGCCAATGCCTACACGGCCAGCCCGCTCTGCGCGCCGGCGCGGGCCTCGTTCATGTCGGGCCAGCTGCCCTCGCGCACGCGGGTCTACGACAACGCGGCCGAGTTCGCCTCGGACATCCCGACCTTCGCCCATCACCTGCGGCGCGCGGGCTGGCAGACCTGCCTGTCCGGGAAGATGCACTTCGTCGGTCCCGACCAGCTGCACGGGTTCGAGGAGCGGCTGACGACCGACATCTACCCGGCCGATTTCGGCTGGACGCCGGACTACCGCAAGCCCGGCGAGCGGATCGACTGGTGGTATCACAACCTCGGCTCGGTCACCGGCGCGGGCGTGGCCGAGATCACCAACCAGCTCGAATACGACGACGACGTGGCGCATCACGCGATCCAGAAGCTCTACGACCTGTCGCGCGGCGGCGACGACCGGCCCTGGTGCATGACGGTCAGCTTCACCCATCCCCACGATCCCTTCGCGGCGCGGCGGAAGTATTGGGATCTCTACGAGGACCACCCGATGCTCGCCCCGCCCGAGCCGATCCCTTACGAGGCGCAGGACCCGCACAGCCGCCGCCTGATGGACGCCTGCGACTTCCGCGCCTTCGACCTCACCGACGAGCAGATCCGCCGCTCGCGGCGCGGCTATTTCGCCAACATTTCCTATGTGGATGACAAGATCGGCGAGATCCTTTCGGTGCTGGACGCGACCCGGCAGGAGGCCATCGTGGTCTTCGTCTCGGACCACGGCGAGATGCTGGGCGAGCGCGGCCTCTGGTTCAAGATGAACTTCTTCGAGGGCTCGGCGCGGGTGCCGCTGATGATCGCGGCGCCCGGCCTGCCTCCGGGCCGGATCGCGACGCCGGTCTCGACCATCGACGTGACGCCGACGCTCTGCGCGCTGGCGGGCATCGACATGGGCGAGGTGGCGCCCTGGACGGACGGCGAAAGCCTGGTGCCGCTCGCGCAAGGCGAGGGCAGGACCTCGCCCGTCCTGATGGAGTATGCCGCCGAGGGCTCGATCACGCCGCTGGTCGCCATCCGCGACGGACGCTGGAAATACGTCCGCTGCAAGGCCGATCCCGAGCAACTCTTCGACCTCGAAACCGATCCCGCGGAGCGCCACAACCTTGCCCCCGATCCCGCCCACGCCGAGGTGCTCGGGCGGCTTCGCGCGGCCTCCGAGGCGCGCTGGGACCTCGCTGCCTTCGATGCCGCGGTGCGCGAAAGCCAGGCCCGCCGCTGGGTGGTCTACGACTCGCTGCGGCAGGGCGGCTACTACCCGTGGGACTACCAGCCGCTGCAGAAGGCGTCCGAGCGCTACATGCGCAACCACATGGACCTGAACGTGCTGGAGGAGAGCAAGCGCTTCCCCCGCGGCGAGTGACCGTTCCGGGGCGGGGCGCGCTGCGCTGGATCTCCCGCGGCGCCCGCCCTGGGCCGGGACCGTCCGACGGGACTGTCCGCGGCAGCGCCGCCTGCGGGGGTTCGACGCCCCCGCAGGCGGCACCTTCCCCGCGGGGCGAGGCAGCGGGTGCCGTCAGGCGGCGAGGGCGCCCGACAGACCCCGGTCGATCAGGGCAATCGTTTCGTTCACGCCATAGAGCGCGATGAACCCGCCGAAGCGCGGGCCTTCCGAGGCGCCAAGCAGCACCTCGTAGAGCGCCTTGAACCAGTCGCGCAGTGGTTCGAACCCGTGTTCGCGACCCACGGCGAAGACCAGCGACTGCAGCGCCTCGGCATCCAGACCGCCGTCCCAGGCGGCCAGCCGGTCGCGCAGGTCGGCGATTGCCGCGCGCTCCTGCTCGGTCGGCAGGCGATAGACCCGCTTCGGCGCCACGAAATCGTGGAAGTAGCGCACCGCGAAGCCCGCCGCGGCATCCAGGTCGGGGTGCGTCTCGGGGCTCGCCTCGGGCGCATAGCGCCTGATGAAGCCCCAGAGCCCGTCCCTGTCCTGCGCCTGCGCGACCGAGGCGAGGTTCAGGAGCATCGCGAAGCTCACCACCATCTTCGATTCCGGCGGGTTGCCCTGGTGGATGTGCCAGACCGGGTTGTCGATCTGCTTCGCCACGTCCTGCGTCGGGTAGGCCCGGAGCTGCTGGTGATACTCGTCCACCGCCTTCGGGATCACGTCGAAATGCATCCGCTTGGCGGTCTTCGGCTTGAGGAACATGAAGTAGCTCAGGCTTTCCGTCGAGGCGTAGCTCAGCCACTCGTCGATCGTCAGCCCGTTGCCCTTCGACTTCGAGATCTTCTCGCCCTTGTCGTCGAGGAACAGCTCATAGGTGAAATGCTCGGGCTTCCGGCCGCCCAGCACCTCGCAGATCCCGTCATAGATCGGCGTGTTGGTCGAGTGGTCCTTGCCATACATCTCGAAGTCCACGTCGAGCGCGGCCCAGCGGGCGCCGAAGTCGGGCTTCCACTGCAGCTTCACGTTGCCCCCGGTGACGGGCAGGGTGGTCTCGGTGCCGTCCTCGTCGTCGAAGGTGATGGTGCCGTCCTTGGCGTTGACCTCCTTCAGCGGCACGTAGAGCACACGCCCCGAAATGGGCGAGATCGGCAGGAAGATCGAATAGGTCTGCTGCCGCTCCTCGCGGAGGCTCGCCATCATGATCTCCATCAGCGCGTCGTAGCGTTCGCAGGCGCGGAGCAGCGTCGCGTCGAACTGGCCCGACTTGTAGAAGTCGGTGGCCGAGATGAATTCGTATTCGAACCCGAAGGTGTCGAGGAAGCGGCGCAGCATCGCGTTGTTGTGGTGGCCGAAGCTTTCGTATTCGCCGAACGGGTCGGGGACCGAGGTCAGCGGCCGCTGCAGGTTCTCGCGCAGCATCGCGCCGTTCGGCACGTTGTCGGGCACCTTGCGCATCCCGTCCATGTCGTCCGAGAAACAGATCAGCCGCGTGGGGATGTCCGAGATCGCCTCGAACGCGCGGCGGATCATCGTCGTCCGCGCCACTTCGCCGAAGGTGCCGATATGCGGCAGGCCCGAGGGGCCGTAGCCGGTCTCGAACAGCACATAGCCCTTCTCCGGCGCCTTGCCCTTGTAGCGGGCGAGAATCCGGCGGGCCTCTTCGAAGGGCCAGGCTTTGGACGTCATCGCGGCATCGCTGAGGGCGGACATGGGCGGAGATCCTCGGGCAGACGGGCAGCCCCGTGCCGCCCGAACCCCCGTCTCCTATTGCCGGGGTCCGGCCGCGTCAATAATCTGCGCCGCGACCACGCTTTCAGGAATGCCCGCCGTGCCGCACACCCCGCCCTCGCTCAACCCCCAGGATGCCCTCGTGGCGATCATGATCGCCGTCTCCTTCTCGGATGCGAATGTGCGCACGGCCGAACTGATCGCCATCGAGCGGATCGTGGGCCACCTGCCGATCTTCTCGACCTACGACGCCGACCGCATCCGCCCCATCGCCGAGACGGTCTTTGACCTGTTCGAGGAGGACGAGGGGCTGGACGCGCTCTTCGGCCTGATCCGCGCCGCGCTCGACGACCGGTTGTATGAAACTGCCTATGCGCTGGCCTGCGACGTGGCGGCGGCGGACGGGACGCTCGGCCAGCCCGAGCTGCGCATGCTGGAAGAGATCCGCAACGAGCTGGACATCGACCGGCTTCACGCCGCGGCGATCGAGCGTGGGGCGCGCGCCCGCCACATGCTGATCTGACCCGGCGCGGGGCGTCCCGGCCCGTCAGGCGGGCAGGGCGGCCCAGCGTTCGATCAGGCTGCGCTGCAGTCCCCGCGCCCGCGCCGTCCATTCCGGCATTCCCTGCGGGCGCTCGCGGTCGTCCGTCGTCAGGGCGTCGCGGCGGGTCCGGTCGGCGCAGTAGATCGCGAAGACCAGGTCGCGGCCCCCCGACGGCGAGGCGATGCCGACAAGGCCCGAGACGAAGTTCAGCGTCCCGGTCTTCGCTGCCACCGTCACCGGCTGCCCCGGCTTCCGCCGACCCTTGGCCCCGCCGATCTCCAGCGTCTTGAGGATCGGCCGCAGCCCGAGTCCCCGCCGCTCGGCCTGTGCCAGCGCGCTGGCCATGTCGGCGGCCGAAACGCGCGAGCGGCCGCCGAGGCCGGAATGGTCGCGGAACTCGGCCGAGATGCCGAAGCTCCCGTTCGCCCATAGGCTCATGGCGCGCGCCGACTGCGCCAGCGACGCCTCGCCCGAGGCGGCCAGCCCCACCGCCTCGGCGGTGATGTTGGTCGAGTATTTCAGCATGTCGCGCAGGATCTCGCGCAGCGGCTCGCTCTGCCATTCGACGAGCGTGCGGCCTTCGGGGCGGACGCGCACGACCTGCGCCGCCGGCAGGTCGATCCCCTGCGCCCGGGCGAGGGTCTGGAACACCTCGGCGGTGTAGGTCTCGGGGTGGCGCACCGGAAGCCAGCGGCTTCCGGCCTTGCCAAGTGCGCTGCTGGCCACCGTCCAGCTGTCCGAGCCCTGTCCGCCCATGTAGGTATAGACCGGCAGGTCGCGCGTCACGACCTCCATCCGGGCCATGGCCACGGGCGGCACGAAGCGTTCGGCGCGGGCGTCCATCGTGACGGCATAGCCCTTCGGCGCGCGCTTCCATTCGAAATGCACGCGGTTGAAGTTCAGGTTCAGCCCCGAGAGCGCGGGGTTGTAGCCGACATGGGCGGGCTGCTCGGGGTCGATGGCCGAAATGGCGGGCAGGGCGCCGGCCTCGGCCACGTAGCGCCCGGTGACGCCGCGGACGCCGGCCGCCTTCAGCTTCGCCGCCATGTCGCCCAGCGCGTCGGTGGACAGCGTCGGATCGCCCGAGCCGGCCAGCACCAGATCGCCCTGGATGATCCCGTTCTCGATCGGGCCGGTGGCCAGCAGCCGGGTGGTGAAGCGGAAGTCCGGGCCCAGCCGATCCAGCGCGTAAAGCGCCGTGATCGCCTTGGCGGTGCTGGCCGGCGGCAGCCGGAGCGCCGCGTTCGACGCCTCGATCACCTCGCCGGTGGCGGCATCGACGGCAACATAGGCCACGGCGCCACCCAGTGCCGCGCGGGCGACAAGGTCCGACGCGTCGGGCGGTGCGGCAGCCCCGCCCCGGCGCAGCGGGCGTGGCGAGCGCGTCGGCGCCTCGGCCAGCGCCGGCGTGGCGACGCCCGCCAGAAGCGCGCCGAGCAGCCAGCGCCGGGTGAAGGTCATGCGGTCATCCTCATGCGCGCGATGGTAGCGAGCCGGGCGTGGCGCTGACAAGCCTGTTGCCGGAGGAGGTGTTGCGGATGGCGGTGCCGCAGCGTGCGCCCTGCCAGCCCTTCGTCAATCCTTGCGTGGCAGTGTGGCAGTCATGCGGACGGCTGCGGCCGCCGGCGGGCAAGGGCGAGGCGGATGCGGGGCGGTTCTCCGGCGTCACGCGCCAGCCGCTCCCCGGCCCGAACCGGGCAGGCCGCACCGCGACCCTCCGGCGCTGTTGGGCCGGTGACCGGCGGGGAAGCGGGGGAGGGGGCGGCAGGGGCCGCCCCTTCTCATTCCCGCTCCTGCCGCAGATCCTCGGGGGTCAGCCGCCAGGCGCGACCGAAGCCGCCGTTCAGGATCGCCGACACGGGCACCAGCCGGGCAAAGGCGAAATCCGCGAAATCGACGTAGAGCTTCGCCTTGGGCTGCAGTGCCAGCCAATGCTCGCGCAGGGCGGCATGTTCGGGCGTGCCCCGCGCCACGAATTCGGCCGTCACGCGGATCATCAGCCGGGGGTGCGTCAACGGGTCGCCCTTCGCGCCGGGGCTTCCGACCATCACCGCGGCGGCCGGATGGCTGCGCAGCGCCGCCATGTGCGGCGCGAGGCCCGAGACGAGGGTGAGCGGCATCCCTTCGGGATCGAGACCGAAGGCGATCAGGCTGATGCCGGGCGTTCCGGTCTCGGCATCCGTGACGGCCAGCGAGGCATGGCGCGCCTTCGCAAGCAGGGCGCGGGCCAGGATGCGGGCGTCGTCATCGGCCGCAAGAAGGGGATCGGCAGGGTCGGGCATCGTCCGGACGGGAGGGTTGACAAGTGGGGCGGAGCAAGCGTCCGCTCGGCGCATACAAGCGGTACAGGCATGTCATGCGCGAGACAACCCTCACCTTCTGGGATCATTTCCTGCCGAAGATCGTCACCGTCCTGCGCGAGGGCTACCGCCTGCGCGACCTGCGCGCCGATGCGCTGGCCGGGCTGACCGTCGCCATCGTCGCGCTGCCGCTTTCGACGGCCATCGCCATCGCCTCGGGCGTGGGGCCCGAGCGCGGGCTCTATACCGCCATCGTCGGCGGCTTCCTCGTTTCGGCGCTTGGCGGCAGCCGCTTCCAGATCGGCGGGCCGGCGGGCGCCTTCATCGTGCTGGTCTCGGCCTGCGTGATGCAGATCGGGATCGAGGGGCTGATCCTTGCCACCTTCCTGTCCGGCTTCCTGCTGATCGCGGTCGGCACGCTGAAGTTCGGCAGCTACATCCGCTTCATCCCCTATCCGGTGACCGTGGGCTTCACCGCCGGGATCGCGGTCATCATCTTCGCGAGCCAGCTGAAGGAGCTGCTTGGCCTGACGCTTGCCGGCCCCGAACCCTCGGAGATCCTGGCCAAGCTCGAGATGCTCTGGAACGCGCGCGACAGCGTGACCCCCGCGGTTGTCGCGGTCGCGGCCGGCACCGTGGCCCTGATCGAGGTGATGAAGCATCTCGCGCCGAGGCTGCCGAGCCTGCTGATCGCGGTGGTGGCGGCCGCCGTCGCGGTCGAGGTCCTGGACCTGCCCGTGGCCACCATCGGCACCCGGTTCGGCGCGTTGCCGCACATGCTGCCGATGCCGGCGCTGCCCTCTCTCACCCCCGAGGCGGTGCTGGCGGCCCTGCCGTGGGCTGTCAGCTTCACGCTGCTCGGCGCCATCGAATCGCTGCTGTCGGCGGTGGTGGCGGACGGCATGGCCGGCACCCAGCACCGTCCCAACGCCGAGCTGATCGCGCAGGGCTGGGCGAACGTCGGCTCGGCGCTGTTCGGCGGCTTCTGCGTCACCGGCACCATCGCGCGCACCGCGACCAACGTCCGGGCGGGGTCGCGCGGGCCGGTCTCGGGGATGCTGCACGCGCTGTTCATACTGGGCTTCATGCTGGTGGCGGCACCGCTCGCGGCCTACATCCCCCTGGCGGCGCTGGCGGGGGTGCTGGCCGTCGTGGCCTGGAACATGTTCGAGAAGGAGGAATTCTGGAACCTCCTGCGCACCTCGCGCGGCGATGCGATGGTGGTGCTCGCCACCTTCCTGCTCGTCGTGTTCCGCGACCTGACAGAAGGGATCGTGGTGGGCTTCGCGCTCGGCGGCCTCGTCTTCATTCGCCGCATGTCCGAGACCGCGACCGCCGAGCCCGCGCCGGTGCCCGAGGCGGGCGGCGCGGTGACGGCGGACCGGGTGATCTACCGATTGCGCGGCCCCTATTTCTTCGGCGCGGCCGCCATGCTCGGCTCGGCTCTCGACCGCTTCGCCGAACGGCCGCGGGCCTTCGTTCTTGACTTTGCCGAGGTGCCGTTCATCGACAGCTCGGGCGCGCGCTCGTTCGAGCTGCTGGCGCACAAGATGGCGCGCCGCGGCGGTCAGCTTTTCATCACGGGGGCCAATGTCGAGGTGCGCCGCGTGCTGCTGGCCCAGGGCCTGCGCGAGCCGCATGTGCGCTACCTGCCCGACGTGGCGGGGGTGGACGAAGTTCTCGGCGCAACCTGAACCGGTCGAATCGGCAGCATCCCGCGCGCGGGACGGGGCGGCATTCAGCCGCTACCGTCCCACGTTCCGCACAGGCCGCCGATGGTCCGTTGACGCGCGGTCCGCCGGGACCCGTCAGCCGCGCGGCCGAGGGCTGCCGGCAGGGCCTTGAAAAAAAGGCGCAAAACCCGCGGCCGTTCCGCCAATTTACAGAACGTCGGCCTCACCAGTAAAGAACGTTACAAAAAAAATCGCGACAGGAAAAGAGTTACGCGAAAATTGACCGATGCGTTACACTCTGTCTATTGGAGAGGGGGCCGCGACCGCGGCCGTGTGGCGGGCGGTTTCGGCCCGCGTGTAGGAGGAGCTTTCATGGATCACGCTCAGGCGCAGGCCGTTTACACGGCTTCTTCGGACTTCATCGCGCAGGCCCATGTGGACGCGTCGGGATACGAGCGGATGTATGCGGCATCCGTTTCGGACCCGGAGGCGTTCTGGGGGGAACAGGGCAAGCGGCTGGACTGGATCAGGCCCTACACGAAGGTGAAGGAGACGAGCTTCAAGCCCGGCGAGGTCTCGATCAAGTGGTTCCACGACGGCACGCTGAACGTGGCCTGGAACTGCATCGACCGCCACCTCGCGACCCGCGCCAGCCAGACCGCGATCATCTGGGAGCCGGACGATCCGAACCAGCCCGCCCAGCACATCAGCTACCAGGAACTCCACGACCAGGTCTGCCGGATGGCGAACGTGCTGGTCAGCCAGGGCGTGCGCAAGGGCGACCGGGTGGTGATGTACCTGCCCATGATCCCCGAGGCCGCCTATGCCATGCTCGCCTGCGCGCGGATCGGCGCGATCCATTCGGTCGTCTTCGCGGGCTTCTCGCCGGATGCGCTGGCGAACCGGATCAACGACTGCCAGGCCAAGGTGGTGATCACCGCCGACACCGCACCGCGCGGCGGGCGGCGCACGCCCTTGAAGTCGAACACCGACGCGGCGCTGCTGCACTGCTCGGACCGGGTGCGCTGCCTCGTGGTGAAGCACACCGGCGACCAGACCCACTGGACCGAAGGCCGCGACGTCGACGTGAAGGCGATGATGGCCCAGGCCTCGCCCGACTGCCCGATCGAGGAAGTGAACGCCGAGGATCCGCTCTTCATCCTCTACACCTCGGGCTCCACCGGCAAGCCGAAGGGCGTGGTCCACACCTCGGGCGGTTATCTCACCTACGCGGCGATGACGCACCAGCTGACCTTCGACTACCACGACGGCGACGTGTTCTGGTGCACCGCGGACGTGGGCTGGGTGACGGGGCACAGCTACATCGTCTACGGCCCGCTCGCCAACGGCGGCACCACGGTGATGTTCGAGGGCGTGCCGACCTACCCGGATGCGGGCCGCTTCTGGGCGGTCTGCGAGAAGCACAGGGTCAACCAGTTCTACACCGCGCCGACGGCGATCCGCTCGCTGATGGGGCTCGGGCCGGAGTGGGTGGACAAGTACGACCTGTCGTCGCTGAAGCTGCTGGGCTCGGTCGGCGAGCCGATCAACCCCGAGGCCTGGAGCTGGTACAACACCCATGTCGGCAAGGGCCGCTGCCCGATCGTCGACACCTTCTGGCAGACCGAGACCGGCGGCCACATGATCACGCCCTTGCCGGGCGCCATTCCGGTGAAGCCGGGCGCGGCCTCCAAGCCCTTCTTCGGGGTGAAGCCGGTGGTTCTGGACCCGACCGACGGGCACGAGCTGACCGAGATGGCGACCGAGGGCGTGCTCTGCATCGCCGACAGCTGGCCGGGGCAGATGCGCACGCTCTGGGGCGACCACGAGCGCTTCGAGGAGGCTTATTTCTCGCAATACAAGGGCTATTACTTCACCGGCGACGGCTGCCGCCGCGATGCCGACGGCTATTACTGGGTGACCGGCCGGGTCGATGACGTGATCAACGTCTCGGGCCACCGGATGGGCACGGCCGAGGTGGAATCGGCCCTCGTGGCCCATGCCCAGGTCGCCGAGGCCGCGGTGGTGGGCTATCCGCACGACATCAAGGGCCAGGGCATCTATGCCTATGTCACGCTGATGAACGGGGTGGAGCCCTCCGAGGAGTTGCGCAAGGACCTGGTGAAATGGGTCCGGACCGAGATCGGCCCGATCGCCTCGCCCGACATCATCCAGTGGGCGCCGGGGCTGCCGAAGACCCGCTCGGGCAAGATCATGCGCCGGATCCTGCGCAAGATCGCCGAGAACGACTTCGGCAGCTTGGGCGACACCACGACGCTCGCCGATCCGTCGGTGGTGGACGACCTGATCGCCAACCGCAAGAACCGGGGCTGAGGCGATGGCGGAGGGAACCGCAGGGGCGCCGGAGGGCGGCTCTGGAGCCGCCCGGCCTCTCGGAACGGCAGAGGGCGGCTCTGGAGCCGCCCGACCTCTCGGAACGGCAGAGGGCGGCTCTGGAGCCGCCCGACCTCTCGGAACGCCGGAGGGCGGCCCCGGCGCCGCCCGACCTCTCGGAACGGCAGAGGGCGGCCCCGGCGCCGCCCGGCCCGCCGCGGCGGCGGAGGGTGGCACGGAGGCGGCCGCCCGTCCGGCGGTGCTGATCCTGCTCGGGCCTCCGGGTGCGGGCAAGGGCACGCAGGCGCGGATGCTGGAGGAGCGCTTCGGCCTCGTCCAGCTGTCCACCGGCGACCTGCTGCGCGCGGCGGTGGCGGCGGGCACGCCCGCGGGGCTGGCGGCGAAGGCGGTGATGGAGGCGGGCGGCCTCGTCTCGGACGAGATCGTGCTGCGCGTCCTCGCCGACCGGATGGCCGCGCCCGACGTGGCGGCGGGCATCATCCTCGACGGCTTCCCGCGCACCGCGGGGCAGGCGGCGGCGCTTGACGCGCTGCTGGCGGGGGCGGGGCAGCGGGTGACGGCGGCGATCAGCCTCGAGGTCGACGACGCGGCGATGGTCGAGCGCGTCTCGGGCCGCTTCACCTGCGCCGCTTGCGGCGAGGGCTACCACGACCGCTTCAAGCGCCCCGCGGCGGAGGGCACCTGCGACCGCTGCAACGGCACCGAGTTCAAGCGCCGCCCGGACGACAACGCCGAGACGGTGGGCGCGCGGCTGGCGGCCTACCACGCCCAGACCGCGCCGCTGATCGCCCATTACGACGCCCAGGGCGTCCTGCACCGCATCGACGCCATGCGCAACATCGACCAGATCGCCGAGACCCTCGAAACCATCGTCAGAAACGTCTCGGACTGAACCCTGCCGCGTCCCCCGGGGAGGGGGCGCGGATGCCGTGGGTGTGCACGGCGCCAAGGCAGTGACAACGGCGCGCTCCGGCCGGGGCCCGTCCAACCGGTGAAGCATCGAGCAGCCTGATGGAAGATGTCGACACGATCGTGAGTTTCCTGGAAACGGTGCATCCCTACGACAGCCTGCCGCAGGACGAGATGGCGCGCGTCGCCGGCTGCTTCAGCCGCAGGGAGATCACCGCCGGCGAGACGGTCTATCGTCATGGCGAGCGGCTGGTGGGCCTCTACCTCGTCAAGCGCGGCGGCGTTGAGATCCTGGAACCCACGGGCGACGTGATCTCGGTCCTCGGCCCGCGCAACTCCTTCGGCGAGCGCGGGCTGATGCGCGATGGCCGCGCCGCGACCACCGCCCGGGCGACCACCGACGGCGTGCTGCTGATGCTGCCGGCGGACGAGTTCCGCCGGCTGTTCTCGACCTCGCCGGCCTTCGAGCGTTTCTTTACCCGGCGCCGCACGCAGGGCTACCGGGCCTCGGACCTGATGACCCAGAAGGTCGCGGACCTGATGGCGCGCCGCCCCGTGACCTGCCTGCCCGGCGACACGATCCGCACCGCGGCGATGAAGATGCGCGACGCCGGTGTTTCCTCGCTGGGCGTGGTGGACGGGCAGGCCTTCCTTGGCATCGTCACCACGCGGGACATGACCAACAAGGTGGTGGCGGTGGGCCTCGACCTCTCGACGCCGGTGATCGAGGTGATGACGGCCGACCCGGTGGCGCTATCACCCGACGCGCTGGGATCGGACATCCTGCACATCATGCTCGAGCGCCGGATCGGCCACCTGCCGGTGGTCGAGGACGGGCATCTGGTCGGCATGATCACCCAGACCGACCTGACCCGGTTCCAGGCGGTCTCGTCGGCGCAGCTGGTGCGCGACGCGGCCACGGCCGATTCCGTGGCGGAACTGCAGGCCGTCACCGCGCGCATCCCGAAGCTTCTGGTGCAGCTGGTGGCGGGGCACAATTCGCACGAGGTGGTCACCCGCCTGATCACCGACATCTCCGACACGGTGACGCGGCGCCTGCTGGCGCTGGCCGAGGACCGGCTGGGCCCGCCGCCGGTGCCCTACGTCTGGTGCGCCTGCGGCAGCCAGGGACGGCAGGAGCAGACCGGCGTCTCGGACCAGGACAACTGCCTGATCCTGTCCGACAGCGCGCTGCCGGCGGACGAGACCTATTTCGCGGCGCTGGCGAAGTTCGTCTCGGAAGGGCTGCAGGCCTGCGGCTATGCCTATTGCCCCGGCGACATGATGGCGACCAACCCGATGTGGCGCCAGCCGCTGCGCGAGTGGCGGCGGTATTTCCTGACCTGGATCGACACGCCGGATCCGACGGCGCAGATGCTGGCCTCGGTCATGTTCGACCTGCGCCCGATCGGCGGCGACGAAGAGCTGTTCCACAGCCTGCAGAAGGACACGCTGGGTCTTGCGGCACGAAGCTCGATGTTCGTGGCGCACATGGTGTCGAACGCGCTGAAGCACGTCCCGCCGCTGGGGCTGATCCGCGGCTTCGCCACGATCCGGTCGGGCGAGCACAAGAACCACATCGACCTCAAGATGAACGGCGTCGTGCCGGTGATCGACCTCGGACGGGTCTATGCGCTGATCGGCGAGCTGCATCCCTGCAACACGCGGGCGCGGCTGCAGGCCGCGGAACATTCCGGGGTGATCTCGGTCTCGGGCGCACGGGACCTGATCGAGGCCTATGACATGATCGCGCAGATGCGGCTGGAGAACCAGGCGCGGCTGATCCGGTCGGGCCGGGCGCCCGACAACTTCCTCGCGCCGTCGGACCTGTCGGATTTCGAGCGCAGCCACCTGCGCGATGCCTTCGTCGTCGTGCGCACCATGCAGTCGGCGCTGGGATCGGCCCGCGGGGCGCGCACCTGACACGGGCGGCGGCGCCGTCCGGCGCCTCCGCTGCCGAAGCCGGTTCCGGTCGGGCGCGGGGAGGCGCGGGCCGGGGCCTGACATGCGAGTGACGGCCATCGGCCGGACCATCGGCCGAAGGCGTGACGAGGACGATCCGCTGAAGGCGGATTGCAGGGAGGGGTGACATGGCGGACGGAGCAGGCAAACGCCGGATACTCGTGGTGGAGGACGAGGACAACATTGCCATCGCGCTGGATTACCTGATCACGCGCGAGGGCTACGAGCATGACCGGATCTCGAACGGCGCGGAGGCGCTTGGCCGCATCCGCGACACCCATCCCGACCTCGTGCTGCTGGACGTGATGCTGCCCGAGGTCTCGGGCTACGAGATCTGCCAGGGCGTGCGGCTGGACCCGACGCTCGCGGATGTGAAGATCCTCATGATGACGGCGCGCGGCTCGGCCATCGAGCGCAAGAAGGGCCTCGCGCTCGGCGCGGACGGGTTCATCTCGAAACCCTTCGAGCTGAAGGCCCTGCGCGCCGAGGTGCGGCGGCTGCTGGGCGAGGGGGAGTGAGCCATGCTGCAACGCCTCGGCCTGCGCGTCAGGATCCTTCTGTTCTTCGCGGTGCTTGCGGTGGGCGCCAATGTGGCCGTCGCCGTGGGCCTTGCCTTCGCCTACCGGCGCATCAGCGAACCCGCCCTGCTGCCGGCCTTCCAGCAGGTCGGCCTAGTGTCGGGCTTCGTCATCCTGGGGCTGGTGACCTGGGTCTGGTATCTCTTCGATGCAAACGTGGCGCTGCCGATCATCCGGCTGGCCGGAAAGCTGCGCGCCCGCGCCCATGCGGGCGTGGACGGCGCCATCGAGGAACCGACGGCCCGCTATCTGGGCGATCTTGCGCCCGCCGCCTCGGCCACCGCGCTGACGCTGGCCGAGACGCGCAACGCGCTGGCCGAGTCGGTCGCGCGCGAGACCTCGCGGCTTTCGGCCGAGAAGGCCCGGCTCGAGGCGCTGCTGTCGGACGTGCCGGTGGGCGTGCTGCTCTGTTCGGGCGATCACCAGCTGGTGTTCTACAACGGCCCCGCGACCGACCTGATGCATGCGGTGGGCGCGCCGGGGCTGGACCGCAACCTGTTCGACTACCTGCGCGAAGGCCCGATCCGCCACGCGCATCAGCGGCTGACCGAGGCGGGCGACCCGGATGCGGCCTCGGACATCCTGTGCACCACCGTGGTGGGGGCGCGGGTGCTGGCGGCGCGGATGCGGCTGATCGCGGGCGAGACGACCAAGCCCGGCTACGTGCTGACCCTGCGCGACGTGACTTCGGCGCTCGCCTCCTATGCCCGGCGCGAGGCGCTTCTGGCCGAGGTGTTCGACCGCCTGCGCCGTCCGGCCGCCAACCTTCAGACCCTGTTCGAGGTGTTGCCCGCCGGGACCTGTCCGCCGCCGAATGTCGAGCGTGCGCTGCGCGAGGAGGTGGCGGGGCTGGCGCTGGCGGTCAACGACCTGGGGCGGAAGCACGAGGAGAACCGGCACGACGGCTGGCCGCTGGCCATCACCCGCGCCTCGGACCTGCTGGACGGGTTGCGCGCGCGGCTGGAGCAGGCGGGCCTTTCGGCAGAGGTCGGCGACGCGCCGCTTCTGCTGCGCTGCAACGGTTTCGAGGTGATCGGCCTAGTGGCCACCGTTGCCGCGCGCGTGGCCGCGCGCCGCTCGGCCGACCGTTTCCGGGTGACGCTGACCGAGGACGGCACCGAGGCCATGCTTCGCCTGCACTGGCAGGGGGCGCCGCTTCCCGTGGGCCTGCTCGAGGACTGGCTGGCCGAGCCGCTGGAACCCGGCGTGCCCGAGGTGACCGGCCGCACCGTGCTGTCCACCCACATGACCGAGATCTGGCCCGAAAGCGCGGGGGCCGGCGAACGCGCGGTCTGCCTGCCGTTGCGCGCCGCCCGCCGCACGGGTCCGCGTCCGCCGGCCATTCCGCGCGCGGTGGTCTATGACTTCGACCTGCTGTCGAAGGCCCGGAACGAGAAGGTCGCCGACACGCGGCTCGAGAGCCTGACCTATGTGGTGTTCGACACCGAGACCACCGGCCTCATGCCCTCGCAGGACGAGATCGTGCAGATCGCCGCCGTCCGCATCGTCAACGGTCGCCGCGTCGAGGGCGAGGTCTTCGACACGCTGGTCAACCCGCGCCGGCCGATCCCGCCCACCTCGACCGAGGTGCATGGCATCACTGACGCGATGGTGGCCGATGCGCCCGACATCGTCGAGGTCGGCCGCGCCTTCCACAAGTTCGCCGAAGGCGCCGTGCTGGTGGCGCACAACGCGCCCTTCGACATGGAATTCCTGCGCCGGGCCGAACCCTACATGAGCCGCCGGTTCGACAATCCCATTCTCGACACCGTGCTGCTGTCGGCGGTTCTGTTCGGGCAGGCCGAGGTGCACAGCCTCGACGCGCTGACCCACCGCCTTGGCATCACCATCCCCGAGGAGGCCCGCCACACCGCCATCGGCGACACCGTGGCGACGGCCGAGGCTTTCCTGAAGCTTCTGCCGATGCTGCAGGGCCGCGGCTTCGAGACCTTCGGCTCGGTGCTGTCCGAGGTGCGGCGGCACGGCCGGCTGCTCACCGATCTGAACGAGAGCCACCTGACCGAGGCCTGAGCGCGCCCCCGCGTCCTTCGGGCGGGCTTCATGCCGTCAGGGCGGGGCCCTCGGATGCGGATGGGTGGAGACCCTCGCGGCGGCACTCGACCTTGTCGGTCGGCAGCCGGCGGTTCAGGCGAACGGGTCCTCGGGATAGCCCACGCCGGTCAGGTAAAGCCCCTGCGGCGGGCAGACCGGGCCGCAGGCGGCACGGTTGCGGGCCTCCAGCGCGGCCTTCACCTCGTCGGGGGACCAGGCCCCCACGCCCACCCGCTCCAGCGTGCCGACGATGGAGCGGACCTGATTGTGCAGGAAGCTCCGCGCGCGCAGGCGGAAGCGGTATTCGACGCCGTTCGCGACCTCGGCCACCTCGAGCGACAGCTCGTCCAGCGTCTTGACCGGCGAGGCCGCCTGACAGCCCGCGGCGCGGAAGGTGGTGAAGTCGTGCCGCCCCACGAGATGCGCCGCCGCGGCCCGCATCGCCTCGGCGTCCAGCGCATGGGGCACGCGCCAGACCCGGCCGCGGTCATGCACCTCGGGCGCGCGGCGGGACAGCAGCCGGAAAAGATAGCGCCGCTCGATGGCCGAGAAGCGGGCGTGGAACTCGTCCGGCACCTGCGCCACGGCCACCACCGCCACCGGATGCGGGCGCAGATGGGCATTCAGCGCGCCCGCCAGCCGGAACGGATCCCAGTCGCGGGCCATGTCGCAATGCGCGACCTGCCCCGTGGCATGCACGCCCGTATCGGTGCGCCCCGCGGCGGCGATCGTGTGCTCGCGCGGCTCGAGCCGGGCCAGCGCGGCCTCGATCGCGCCCTGCACCGAGGGCAGCGTCGCCTGTCGCTGCCAGCCGGCGAACGGGGCCCCGTCGTATTCGATCTTCAGCGCGTATCTGGGCATGCGCTTCCCGTAGCATCCGGTGGGGGCCAAGCCAAGGCTGCGGCCTGTTGGCACAGGCTGCGGTCGTGCCTACATGACAGGCCGGCAGCCGCCTATCCTCAAGGGCGGGTAAACGAGAGGCAGGCGCGTGGTTCTCCGCAGACTGACCGACGGTGTGGCACGCGGAATCGAGGGTGCTGTCACCACCGTCTCCGAGACCTTCTTCGAGCCGGTGGTCCGGCTCGGGGTGACTGGCCTGTCGCGGGCCGGCAAGACCGTCTTCATCACCGGGCTCGTGGCGAACCTCCTCGACCGGGGTCGCATGCCGCAACTGCGGGCGCAGGCCGAGGGCCGGATCAGCGCGGTCTTCCTGCAGCCGCAGCCCGACGACACGCTGCCGCGCTTCGACTTCGAGAACCACCTGTCGGCGATCCTTGGCGACGAGCCGCGGTGGCCGTCCTCGACCCGCTCGATCTCGGAACTCCGGCTCTCGTTTCGGGTCCGGCCCTCGGGCATGATCGCGGGACTGACCGGGCCGCGCACCGTCCATCTCGACATTGTCGACTATCCCGGCGAGTGGCTTCTGGACCTGTCGCTGCTGGAAAAGAGCTATGCGCAATGGTCCGAGGAGACGCTGAAGCGGATCACGCCGCGCCCCGAGGCCGCGGACTATCTGGCGATGGTGCACGGCATCGACGGCTCGCAGCCGCTGGAGGAGCCGCAGGCGCTGGCGCTGGCGGCAAGTTTCACCGGCTACCTGACGGCGGCGCGCAAGGCGGGCTGGTCGGACTGCACGCCGGGGCGGTTCCTGCTGCCGGGCGACCTTGCCGGCTCGCCGGTGCTGACCTTCGCGCCGCTGCCCCTGCCGACCCAGACCCCGCGCGCGAGCCTCTGGCGCGAGATGGGCAGGCGTTACGAAAGCTACAAGGAAAACGTGGTCAAGCCGTTCTTCCGCGAGCATTTCTCCAAGATCGACCGGCAGGTGGTGCTGGTCGATGCGATGGGGGCGATCCACGCCGGCCCGCAGGCGCTGGAGGATCTGCGCCGGACGATGGCCGAGATCCTCTCGGCCTTCCGGCCGGGCCGCAACTCGTTCCTGTCGACGCTGCTTCTGGGCCACCGGGTGGAGCGCATCCTGTTCGCGGCCACCATGGCCGACCACCTGCACCACACCCAGCACCCCAAGCTGACCGCGATCATGGAGGCGATGCTGCGCGAGGCGCGCGACCGCGCGGCCTTCGCCGGCTCGCTGACGGCGGCCATGTCGCTTGCCTCGGTCCGCGCCACGGTCGAGGAGGAGGTCACGCGCCACGGCGAGACGGTCGAGGCCGTCCGCGGCCGCCTTCTCGCCAACGGACGGCAGGTCGCGATGTATCCGGGCGAGTTGCCCGCGGACCCGAGCAAGATCCTCGCGCCCGCCCGCGAAGGGGCCGAGCAGTGGCTCGATGCCGAGTTCGCGCTGATGAACTTCGCGCCGGCCCGGGTGCTTCTGAAGCCCGGCGAGGGGCCGCCGCACATCCGGCTCGACCGCGCCGCCGAATTCCTGATCGGCGACCGGCTCTGAGCCGGTCGCCTTCCGCCGCCTGCCCGAAGGGAGATCGGCCATGATCGACAAGCCGCCGCCCAGGAAGCCGATGCTGCTTGACTGGGAAACCGGCGAGGAGGGCGCCACCGCGCCCGTTCCGCCCGCGCGCCCCCCGCGGGGCGTGCCGCCGCCGCCCGAGAGGGTGAGCGGTCCCACGCCGGCCGATGTGCCTCCGGTGCCCGACATCGACCTCGACGTGCCGAAGGGGCAGGCGATGCTGGCCGCCAGCCGCATCGCGACGGTGCGCGGCTCGCGCCTCGGCCGCTTCGCCGGCTGGGTGTTCGGCACGCTCTTCGCCTTCGTCCTCTCCGTCGCGGCATGGGATTTCGTGGCGGGCCTGCTCGGCCGGAACACGGTGCTGGGCCTTGTCGGCTTCGTGCTGATCGGCCTTGCCGTCGTGACGGCCGCGGCACTCGGCCTGCGCGAATGGTGGGCCTATGTCCGCCTCGCCCGTCTCGACCAGTTGCGGGCGGATGCGCTGGCGGCGCGGGCGAAGGACGACCTCAAGGCCGCGCGCCGCGTCGTGGCCTCGCTGGAAGGGATCTATGCCCACCGGCCGGACCTGCGCTGGGGCCGCGCGCGGCTTGCCGAGCGGCATGCCGAGGTCTTCGACGTGGACGGCCTGCTGAACCTTGCCGAGACCGAGCTGCTGACCTCGCTCGACCAGAGCGCGCGGCGCGAGATCGAGGCCGCCGCGCGGCAGGTGGCGGCGGTGACGGCGCTGGTGCCGCTGGCGCTGGCGGATGTGGCGGCGGCGCTCTACGCCAACCTGCGCATGGTGCGGCGGATCGCCGAGATCTACGGCGGCCGCTCGGGCAGCTTCGGCAGCGTGCGCCTGCTGCGCCGCGTCTTCGTCTCGCTCGTGGCGGCCGGGGCGGTGGCGGTGACCGATGACCTGCTGCAATCGGTGGCCGGCGGCGGGGTGCTGTCCAAGGTCTCGCGCCGCTTCGGCGAGGGGATGGTGAACGGCGCCCTGACGGCGCGCGTGGGCGTTGCCGCGATGGAGCTCTGCCGGCCGCTGCCGTTCCACGCGGCACCCCGGCCGAAGGTCACGAACCTCGTCAGCCGCAGCCTGACCGGCCTCTTCGACCGCTGAGCGCGGTGCGGGGGCCGGTCGCCCTTCTGCGCGCGGAGGGCCACTGGACCGTTCGCCGACCCAAGGCTATAAGCCCCGCATGAGGCATCGCATCGCGACCATCATCCGAATTACCGGCCCGGCGTCCTGATCCCAGGCGCCGGGTTCCGCATGCCGTGGCGCGAGAGCCCCGAGGGGCCGCGCCCGATCCCCCGATTCCCACAAGGACCGCATCCGATGTCCGCCGATACGACCACCGTCCCTGACTACAAGGACACCGTCTTCCTGCCCGAGACCGACTTTCCGATGCGCGCGGGCCTGCCCCAGCGCGAGCCGGAGTGGTTGAAGCGCTGGGCCGAGATCGGCGTCTACGACCGCCTGCGCGCCAAGGCCGCGGGCCGCGCGCCCTTCACGCTCCACGACGGCCCTCCCTATGCGAACGGCCACCTCCACATCGGGCACGCGCTGAACAAGATCCTCAAGGACATGGTGGTGCGCAGCCAGCAGATGATGGGCAAGGACGCCCGTTATGTCCCCGGCTGGGACTGCCACGGCCTGCCGATCGAATGGAAGATCGAGGAGCAGTACCGCGCGAAGGGCCTGAACAAGGACGACGTGGACGTGGTCGCCTTCCGGCAGGAGTGCCGGAAGTTCGCCGAAGGCTGGATCGACGTCCAGCGCGAGGAGTTCAAGCGCCTCGGCGTCACCGGCAACTGGGCCGAGCCCTACCTGACCATGGACTTCCACGCCGAGGCGGTGATCGCCGACGAGTTCATGAAGTTCCTGATGAACGGCACGCTCTACCAGGGCTCGAAGCCGGTCATGTGGAGCCCGGTCGAGAAGACCGCGCTGGCCGAGGCCGAGGTCGAATACCACGACCACACCTCGCACCAGATCTGGGTGAGGTTTCCGATCGTGTCGGCCGGATCGTTCCCGGATGCCGAGGCGTGCCTGCATACCGAGGCGCTGGCGGCTTCGGTCGTGATCTGGACCACGACGCCCTGGACCATCCCGCAGAACCGTGCGGTGGCCTTCTCGCCCGAGATCGCCTACGGCCTCTACCGCGTTGAGGCGGTGGCCGAGAACTCG
The DNA here is from genome assembly GCF_002407205.1 of Rhodobacter sp. CZR27. Taxonomy (NCBI): domain Bacteria; kingdom Pseudomonadati; phylum Pseudomonadota; class Alphaproteobacteria; order Rhodobacterales; genus Rhodobacter; species Rhodobacter sp. CZR27. The sequence continues at coordinate 701,798 of NZ_CP023548.1, forward strand.
ACGGCGAAGATCGGCGAGACGGTGATCCTCGCCGACAAGCTGGCAGAGGGCATCTTCAAGTCGGCCCGCGTCGAGGGTTTCGCGCGTGTCCGCGGCGTCGCGGCCGAGGAGCTGCGCGGGCTGGTGCTGGCCCATCCGTTCCGCGGGCTTGAGGGCTCGGCCGGCGAATGGGACTTCGACGTTCCGATGCTGCCGGGCGAGCATGTGACTGACGACGCAGGCACGGGCTTTGTCCATACCGCGCCCAGCCACGGCGACGACGACTACCAGCTGGGCCTGAAGTTCGGCCTGCCGATGACTTACAACGTGCTCGAGGATGGCTCCTACCGCACCGACCTGCCGCTCTTCGGCGGGCAGGTCATCATCACGTCCGAGGGCAAGGAAGGCCCGGCCAACGTCGAGGTCATCAAGGCGCTCGCCCGCTCGGGCGCGCTGATCGCCAAGGGCAAGCTGAAGCACTCCTACCCGCATTCGTGGCGGTCGAAGGCACCGCTGATCTACCGCAACACGCCGCAGTGGTTCGTGGCGATCGACCACACCCTGAACGACGGCATGGGCGAGCACGGCGACACGATCCGCAAGCGCGCCCTGCGCTCGATCGAGGAACTGGTGAAGTTCACCCCCGTCTCGGGCCGGAACCGCCTGCATTCCATGATGGAGGCGCGGCCCGACTGGGTGCTGTCGCGCCAGCGGGCATGGGGCGTGCCGCTGACCTGCTTCGTGAAGAAGGGGGCGCGGCCCACCGATCCCGACTTCCTGCTGAAGGATCCGGCCGTCAACGCCCGCATCGTCGCGACCTTCGAGGCGAAGGGTGCGGACGTCTGGTACGTCGACGGCTTCAAGGCCGAGATCCTCGCCGGGCTTCACGACCCCGAGGCCTACGATCAGGTCTTCGACGTGCTCGACGTCTGGTTCGACAGCGGATCGACCCACGCCTTCGTGCTGCGCGACCGCGCGGACGGCTCCGAGGACGGCCTCGCCGACCTCTACCTCGAAGGCACCGACCAGCACCGCGGCTGGTTCCACTCCTCGATGCTGCAGGCCTGCGGCACCAAGGGGCGGGCGCCCTATCGCGGCGTGCTGACCCACGGCTTCACGCTGGACGAGAAGGGCATGAAGATGTCCAAGTCGCTCGGCAACACGGTCGCGCCGCAGCAGGTGATCGACGAATACGGCGCCGACATCCTGCGGCTCTGGGTGGCGCAGTCGGACTTCACCGTGGACCTGCGCATCGGCAAGGAGATCCTGAAGGGCACCGCCGACAGCTACCGCCGCCTGCGCAACACCATGCGCTACATGCTGGGCGCGCTCGCGGGCTTCTCCGAGGCCGAACGGGTCGAGCCGGCTGACATGCCGGAACTGGAGCGCTGGGTGCTGCATCGCCTCGCGGAACTCGACGTCGAGGTGAGGAAGGGCTACGCCACCTATGACTTCCAGGGCGTGTTCCAGCGGCTCTTCACCTTCTGCACCACCGACCTCTCGGCCTTCTACTTCGACATCCGCAAGGACGCGCTCTATTGCGACGGCCCGGCAAGCCTCCGCCGCCGCGCGGCCCGGACGGTCATGGACCTGCTGTTCCACCGCCTGACGACCTGGTTCGCGCCGATCCTCGTCTTCACGATGGAGGACGTCTGGCTCTCGCGCTTCCCCGGTGCCGACAGTTCGATCCATCTGCAGGACATTCCCGACACCCCTGCCGACTGGCGCGACGAGCCGCTGGCGGCGAAATGGGCGACGCTGCGGCAGGTGCGCCGCGCCGTCACGGCGGCGCTCGAGGTGCAGCGGACGGCCAAGGTCATCGGCGCGAGCCTCGAGGCCGCTCCGGTCGTGCATGTCGCGGATGCCGAGGTGCTTCAGGCGCTGAAGTCGGTGAACTTCGCCGAGGTCTGCATCACCTCGGATCTCGTGCTGACGGGCGATCCCGAGCCGAACGAGGCCTTCCGTCTGCCCGAGGTTCCGGGGGTCGGCGTCGTGTTCGAAAAGGCCGAGGGCGAGAAATGCGAGCGCTGCTGGCAGATCCTGCCCGATGTGGGCTCGCACAAGCACCCGGGCACCTGCGCCCGGTGCAATGACGTGCTCGGATGAGGCGATCCGCGGGGTCCTGATGGACCTCGCGCAGGAACGGGGCAGGGGCCGCAGCTTCTGCCCCTCGGAAGCCGCGCGGCGCCTGGCGCCCGAGTGGAGACAGTTGATGCCCGACATCCGCCGCGTGGCGCAAGCCTGCGCCGCCGAGGGTCTGCTCTGCGCGACACAGAGGGGCCGGCCGGTCGATCCCCGCACGGCACGCGGGCCGATCCGGCTCGCGCTGCCATGAAGGCCTCGTTCCTCTCGCCCCTCGGCCGGCTGGTCCTGACCGAGGAGGACGGACGCCTCACGCGGCTGGCCTGGAGCGACGAGCCGGGCGGCGAGACCTCGCCCCTGCTCGACGAGGCCATCGCGCAGGTGCAGGCCTATTTCGACCGGCGCCTGACGGTTTTCGACCTGCCGCTTGAGCTGGGCGAGGGGCGGCAGGCGCTGTTCCTCAAGGCGCTGCGGCGCATCCCCTTCGGCGAGACGCGGCGCTATGACGAGCTGGCGAAGGCGCTCGGCATCAGCGCGCAGGCGGTGGGGCAGGCTTGCGGGCGTAATCCGCTGCCGATCCTCGTGCCCTGCCACCGGGTGCTCGCGGCCACGGGGCTGGGCGGTTTCTCGGCGCCCGGCGGGATCGAGACCAAGGTCGCGCTTCTCCGTCACGAGGGTGCGCTTCTGCTCTGATCCTCGGGGCTTGCGGATCGGCCCTTGCCCGGCTAGCCGTGGTCCGATGTCACGATGGGCGGGCCAGAATGAGTGTCGGCGTCCTGTTGGCGGTGCTTGGCGCGGCCTTCCTTCACGCAAGCTGGAACGCGATCATCAAGGTCGGCAGTTCCAAGGTCTCGGCCATGGTGATCCTGTCGGTGGCCGAGGTGCCGATCGGCCTTGCCGTGGCCCTGACCCGGCCCTGGCCCGCGGCCGAGGTCTGGCCCTGGGTGCTGGCGGCGGGCTGCTGCCACTTCGCCTACAAGTCCTTCCTCACCTTCGCCTACGAGCACGGGGACCTGTCCCGCGTCTATCCCATCGCGCGCGGCGCGGCGCCGATGGTGGTGGCGCTGGTCGGCGCGGCGACGCTGCCCGATGCGGTGAGCGCGGGCCAGTATGCCGGCATCACGGTGCTGGGCCTCGGCATCCTGATGATGGCGCGCGGCGTCTTCATCGGCGGCGAGGAGCGGCGCCTGCTGCCCTATGCGCTGGGCTCGGCGGCGGCCACGGCCTGCTACACGATGATCGACGGGCTGGGCGCGCGCGTCTCGGGCGATGCGGTGGCCTATGTCGCCTGGGTCTTCGTTGCCGACGGGCTGATGTTCACGCTCGGCATGGTCGCGTGGCGCGGGTGGGCGCTGCTCCGGGCCGACCGCCGCGCCTGGGCGGCGGGGACGCTGGCCTGCGCGGCCTCCTATGGCGCCTATGCGATCTCGATCTGGGCGATGACGGTCGCGCCCATCGCCGTGGTGGCGGCGCTGCGCGAGACCTCGATCCTGTTCGCCGTGCTGATCGGCTGGCTTGCCTTCGGCGAGCGGATGACGCGCGACAAGGCCATCGCCGCCGGCCTGATCGTCGGGGGCGTGATGCTGACGCGGCTCTAGCTCAGGCGGTGCGGCGCTCGGGAATGATCTGCTGCGCGATGCCGGCGACGACGAGGTAGACCGAGGTCACGACCAGCCCCCAATGCGCCCAGCTTTCCTCGTTGAACTCGACCCAGGCGGCCCAGGCGGCGAAGAACACCCAGGCGGCGGCGATCGGCAGCGAGATCGCGCGCCAGCGGTCGGTGCGGACCGGGTGGATGAACCTGAGGTTGGTGAACATCGCGACTGTCAGAGCCACGACGATGCCGAGGATCGTGAGCTGCCCCGGAGAGATCGCGAAGAGCACCAGCACGACCATGTTCCAGCAGGCGGGAAAGCCCGCGAAGGAATAGTCCTTGGTCTTCATCCGCGTGTCGGCGAAGTAGATCACCGAGCCATAGACGATGACGATGATGGCGATCCAGCCGGTCCAGCCGGTCAGCATCCCCGACTTGAACAGCGCATAGGCGGGGATGAAGACATAGGTCAGGTAGTCGATGATCAGGTCGAGCAGCACGCCGTCATAGGTCGGCCAGTTGTGCTTGACGTCGAACTTGCGCGCCAGCGGCCCGTCGATGCCGTCCACGAACAGCGCGACGACGAGCCAGAGGAACATCAGGCTCCATTCCTCCTCGACGGCGGCGAGCATGGCCAGCATCGAGAGCACGGCCCCGGTGGCGGTCAACAGATGGACGGACAAGGCTTTGAGGCGCGCGTTCATCCGACCGTCATGCCGCAATCCCGCAGGGCAGGCAAGCCCGGCCAAGGGTCGCAGCACCCTCCGTCGGCCGGAAGCTGACCATGCGTCCGGCCCGTCCCCCTGTCCCGGCGGATGCGGTGTCTGCCGCTCCGGGATCGGTCGGCCGGGTGATCATGCCCGTGGGTGGGCGCGGGCGTAGACCTCCATCAGCCGGGCGCCGTCCACCGCGGTATAGACCTGGGTCGTGGACAGCGAGGCATGGCCCAGAAGCTCCTGGATCGCGCGCAGGTCGCCGCCCGCGTTCAGGAGATGCGTCGCGAAGGAATGGCGCATGGCATGGGGCGTGGCGGTCGGCGGCAGGCCCAGCACGGCCCGCGCGCGCTCCATCACCTTGGCTACCAGCCGCGGGTTCAGCGCGCCGCCGCGCGCGCCGCGGAACAGCGCGCCCGAGGTCAGGTCGAACGGGCAGAGGCCGGCGTAACGCCCCACGGCCTCGCGCGCGGCGGGAAGCGTGGGAACCAGCCGCTCCTTCCCGCCCTTGCCGATGATGCGCAGCACCTCGGGCAAGGGATGCGCCGAGGCCGGAAGCCCCAGCGCCTCGGAAATCCTGAGGCCGCAGCCGTAGAGCAGCGTCACCACCGCCTCGTCGCGGGCGCGGATCCAGTCCTCGGCCGAGTCCTCGGCCACGGTGGCGATCATCGCCTTCGCATCCGGCACCGACAGCGGGCGGGGCAGCTTGCGGCGGAACTTCGGGCTGCGGGCCGACAGGACCGCCGTGGCATCCACGCCCTCGCGCTCGGCCAGCCAGCCGGTGAACTGCCGCACCGCCGAGAGCGACCGGGCAAGCGAGCGCGCCCCAAGACCCCGGGCGCGTTCATGCGCCATCCAGGCGCGCAGGTCGGCGTGGGGGATCCCGGCCAGCGTCTTCAGCCCGTAGCCTTCCCCGAGGTGCCCGGCGAGAAAGGCGAGCCAGCCGCCGACATCGGCCGCATAGGCCTTCAGCGTGGCCTCGGCTGCGCCGTCGATCACCCGCAGATGGTCGAGCCACGCCTGAAGCGCATCGCGCGCCGCGGGCGGGATCGAAAGGCTCATGACAGCCAGCGGCGCATCGTGCGCTCGAACACCCCGGCGAAGAAGGCGAGCAGGTCGGTGCCCTGCGTCGGCTTGAAATGGCCCGGGTCTTCGGACCCCATCACCAGCATCCCCGGCAGCCGCCCGCGCCCGAAATCGAGCCGCATCAGCGCCTCGGATCCCATCCGCCCGCCGTAGAGCGGCGAGTCGGGCAGCGCACGGCGCAGCGTCACCGGCCGCAGCGACACGTTGCGTCCGCCCATGATGTAGTCGGCGACAAAGCCCGGCTCGGCCACGAACAGGACATCTCCGACCCGGCGCAGGGCCGGGTCCTCGTCCCGCTGCGCGCTTTCCAGCACCAGCCGCATGCAGTCCACGCGCAGGGTCTGCGCGACCTCTCCGGCGAGGCTCGTCAGGAATTCCTCGAAGGTCAGCGGATCCAGCATCTGCAGGATCGCCCGATGGATCAGGTTGGTGCCGGCGAGGTTCTCGTAGGCGGCGGCGATGACAGAGCGATGCGTGTCCTCGAGCCGGTCGAGCCGGCCCTCCAGACGCTCCATCGCGATGCCGCGCAGGTCGATCACGTTGCCGCCCATCGCACGCTCGTTCGCCGCGATCAGCGCCTTCATCAGGTCGCGATCCTCGAGGATCATCTCGGGGGTCGCGAGGATCTTGTCGCGCAGGTCCTGTTCGATCATGCCGCCCTCGCCGGTGCCGCGGTTACTTGGACAGGATCGTCTGCCCGGTCTTCGCCCAGTCGGCGTTGAAGAGGTCGAGCCCCTTGTCGGTCAGCACGTGGTTCGCCAGCGACTTGATGACCGAGGGCGGCGCGGTGATGACGTCCGCGCCGATCCGGGCGCAGTCGGCAACATGGTTCGGCGTGCGGATCGAGGCGGCGAGCACCTGGGTCTTGAAGTCGTAGTTGTCATACACCTGGCGGATGTCGGCGATCAGGTCGATGCCGTCGAGGTTGATGTCGTCCAGCCGGCCGATGAAGGGCGAGATGAAGGTCGCGCCCGCCTTGGCCGCCAGCAGCGCCTGGTTGACCGAGAAGCAGAGCGTCACGTTGACCATGCGGCCCTCGTCCGAGAGCACCTTGCAGGCCCGGAGGCCGTCCCAGGTCAGCGGCACCTTCACCGTGATGTTCGGGGCGAGCTCGGCCAGGTGGCGGCCTTCCTCGATCATGTCGTCGGCCTTGGAGGCGACGACCTCGGCCGAGACGGGACCGGACACGAGCTGGCAGATCTCGCGCGTGACCTCCAGAATGTTGCGTCCGGACTTCAGGATCAGGGACGGGTTCGTCGTGACCCCGTCCACCATGCCGAGAGCGTTCAGCTCCGCAATCGCTGCGACATCGGCGGTGTCGACGAAGAATTTCATGAGGGTCTTCCTTGTCTCGGGTTCCGCGGGGGTGTCACCCCCACCGTCCGCGGTGTAATAGCGCATCGGGGCGCAGGGTTAAAGGGAAGCCGGCAGTGACAGGTAAGTTCCCGGAAGGCACCAGGGTGGGTGTGTTGACCACCGAGCCGCTCGGCCGCGTGCTCGACTACCGCGCGCCCGAGGGTGGATGCGGCGCGGGCGACTTCGTCGAGGTGCCGCTGGGCCCCCGCCGCGTGCTGGGCGTGGTCTGGGGACCGGGCGAGGGCGGCTTTGACGCCGAAAAGCTGCGGTCGGTCGCGCGCGTCCTCGATGCGGCACCGATGCGCGAGGAGATGCGGCTGTTTCTCGTCCGCGCCGCCGACTACACGCTGACGCCGCTGGCCGCGATGCTGCGCCTTGCCACCCGCGCACCGGGGCTCGGAGAGCCGCCCTCGACCCGCCGCGTCTACCGGCTGGCCGGGCCCGAGCCCCAGCGGGTGACCGAGGCGCGGCTTCGGGTGCTCGACGCGCTGGCGGCGCACGACGGGGCGCCGCTGACACTGGCCGAGCTTCTGGCCGAGGCGGGCGTCACCTCCTCGGTCGTGAAGGGGCTGGTGAAGGCCGGTGCGATCCTCGAGGAGGACGCGCCACGCGACCTGCCCTATCCGCGGCTCGATCCCGACCGGGCGGCGGTGCGGCTCGAGGGTGATCAGGTCGCTGCCGCCGAGGCCCTGGTGGCGGCGGTGGCGGCGGATGCCTATGGCACGACGCTGCTCAAGGGCGTCACCGGCTCGGGCAAGACCGAGGTCTATCTGGAGGCCGTTGCCGAGACGCTCCGCCGCGGCCGGCAGGCGCTGGTGCTGCTGCCCGAGATCGCGCTGACCTCGGAGTTCCTGACCCGCGTCGAGGCCCGCTTCGGCGCCCGGCCCGCCGAATGGCACTCGGGCGTGACCTCGACCGAGCGGCGGCGCCTCTGGCGCATGGTGGCCGAGGGCGGGGCGCAGGTCGTGGTGGGCGCCCGTTCCGCGCTGTTCCTGCCGTTCCGCGACCTTGGCCTCATCGTCGTCGACGAGGAACACGACACTTCCTACAAGCAGGAGGAGGGCGCGCTCTACAACGCCCGCGACATGGCGGTGCTGCGCGCCTCGATCTGCGGCTGCCCGGTGGTGCTCGCCTCTGCCACGCCCTCGCTCGAAAGCTGGGTCAACGCGGATCAGGGGAAATACGCGCGCCTCGATCTCGGCGCGCGCTTCGGCGCGGCGGAACTGCCCGAGATGCGCACCATCGACATGCGGGCCGAGAAGCTGCCGGCGACACGCTGGATCTCGGAAGTGCTGGCGCGCTCGGTCGAGGCGCGCATCGCGCGGGGGGAGCAGTCGCTTTTGTTCCTCAATCGCCGCGGCTATGCGCCGGTCACGATCTGCCGCGCCTGCGGCCACCAGATCGGCTGCGATCACTGCGATGCGCGCATGGTCGAGCACCGGTTCCAGAAGCGCCTCGTCTGCCACCAGTGCGGCGACACGAAGCCGATGCCGGAGGCCTGCCCCGCCTGCAAGGTCGAGGGCCGGATGGCGCCCGTCGGCCCCGGCGTCGAGCGGCTGGCCGAGGAGGTCGCCGCGCGTTTCCCCTCAGCTCGGGTGGCGGTGCTGTCCTCGGACCTCTTCGGCTCGGCCCGCGCGCTGAAGGAGCAGATCGCGGCCATCGCCGAGGGCGGCGCCGACATCATCATCGGCACGCAGATCGTGGCCAAGGGGCACAACTTCCCGCTGCTGACGCTGGTGGGAGTGATCGACGCGGACCTCGGGTTGCAAGGGTCCGACCTGCGCGCAGCCGAGCGGACGTTCCAGTTGGTGCGGCAGGTGGCGGGCCGGGCGGGGCGTTCCGCCGGGCGGCGCGGGGTGGCGCTTGTGCAGACCTACCAGCCCGAGCATCCGGTGATCCGCGCCATCCTCGGCGGCGACGAGGAAGCCTTCTGGCGCGCCGAGGCCGAGGAGCGCCGCGTGGCGGGCATGCCCCCCTTCGGCCGGTTGGCGGGGATCATCCTCTCGGGTCCCGAGGTCGCGCCGGTCTTCGATCTGGGCGGCGTGCTTGCCCGCAACGACGCACCGTTGCGCCGGATCGGGGCGCAGGTCTTCGGCCCGGCGCCCGCGCCGATCGCCCGCGTCCGCGGCCGGCATCGGGTGCGCCTGCTGGTGAAGGCGCCGAAGGGCGCGCCGCTGCAGGCGGCCATCGCCGAATGGCTGGCACCGGTGAAGCTGTCGGCGAACCTGCGGCTGGCGGTGGACATCGACCCGCAAAGCTTCCTCTGACCCGCGAGGCGGGAAAATCCGTCTCGCCTCTCCGGCGCCGCGGGAGTAACAGGCGGCATGGCACGCACCGTCCCCCTCTCCGAAACATCCTCGCTGCCGGTCTGGCGGCGCCCCGAGGCGCTTCTGTTCCTGATGGCGGCCGCCATGCCGGTGGCCTTCGCCACATGGTCGGCGCTGCTCAACAATTTCGTCATCGACACCGCAGGCTTCACCGGCGTCGAGATCGGCTGGCTGCACACGGTGCGCGAGATCCCGGGCTTCCTTGCCATCGGGGTCATCGCCATCCTGCTCTTCGTGCGCGAACAGGTGCTCGCGCTGGTCTCGCTGACGCTGCTGGGCGTGGCGACCGCGCTGACGGCATGGTTTCCGACCTTCGGAGGGATGCTGTTCATCACGCTCCTGTCCTCGATCGGCTTCCACTACTTCGAAACAATGAACCAGAGCCTGCAGCTGCAGTGGCTGCCGAAAGCCACGGCGCCGCGGACCATCGGCTGGATCGCCTCGGTCGGGGCGGGGGCGTCGCTTCTGGCTTATGGGCTGATCGTGCTGACGTGGCGGACGCTGGGGCTGGACTACAGCACGGTCTATCTGGCCTCGGGCGGAGTGACGGCGCTGCTCGCGGTCGCCGCCCTGCTGCTTTATCCGCAGTTCGACTCGCCCCATCCGCAGAACAAGCGCATGGTGCTGCGCCGGCGCTACTGGCTTTACTACCTGCTCCAGTTCCTTGCCGGGGCGCGGCGGCAGATCTTCGTGGTCTTTGCCGCCTTCATGATGGTCGAGCATTTCGGCTTCGAGGTGGATGCCGTCACCGGCCTTTTCATGATCAACTTCCTCGTGAACATGCTGGCCTCGCCCTGGATCGGGCGGATGGTGCAGCGGCATGGCGAACGGCGGATGCTGATGATCGAACACGCCGGCCTGACGCTGGTGTTCCTCGCCTATGGCGGGATCTACGTCTTCGGCTGGGGCGTGGCGGTGGCGGCGGCGCTCTACGTCATCGACCACCTGTTCTTCGGCATGGCCTTCGCCCTGAAGACCTATTTCCAGAAGATCGCCGATCCGGCCGACATCGCGCCCACCGCCGCCGTCTCGTTCACCATCAACCACATCGCGGCGGTCGTGCTGCCGGCGGCACTGGGGTATCTGTGGGTGACGGAACCGGCCTCGGTCTTCGTGCTGGCGGCGGGGATGGCGCTTCTGTCGCTCGGGCTTTCCTTCCTGATCCCGCGCCACCCCGAGCGGGGATACGAAACGGTGATCGCCCGGGGGCGCCCGGTGCCGGCAGAGTGACTTTCAAGCCCGCGATCCGGGGCCTATATTTGTCGCCTGTCAACCCGGAGGCCGCCCCATGTTCCTGCTGAACCGCAAGAAGTCCGAGATGGTGTCGCCCCACGAGGCGCTGCCCGGTCGAAGCCAGCCGATCCCGACCGCCGAGACGCATTTCCTGTCCGGCCTGCCGCTGAAATCGCCGGTGCCGGCGGGAATGGCCGAGGCGATCTTCGGAATGGGCTGCTTCTGGGGCGTCGAGCGGAAGTTCTGGCAGATGCCGCAGGGCGTCTGGCTGACCATGGCGGGCTATGCCGGCGGCTACACCCCGAACCCGACCTACGAGGAGGTCTGCTCGGGGCAGACCGGCCATACCGAGGTCGTGCGGGTGATCTATGACCCGGCTGTCCTGCCCTATGACATGCTGCTGAAGCTGTTCTGGGAGAACCACGACCCGACGCAGGGGATGCGGCAGGGCAACGACAGCGGCACGCAATACCGCTCGGCCATCTACACCTTCGACGAGGCACAGGCCGCGGCCGCGCAGGCGAGCCTTGCGGCCTACCAGGGGGCGCTGACCGCCGCCGGCCGCGGCCGCATCACCACCGAGATCCGCCCGGCGCCGCCCTTCTACTTCGCTGAAGCCTACCACCAGCAGTATCTGGCGAAGAACCCCGGCGGTTACTGCGGGATCGGCGGCACGGGCGTGTCATGCCCGGTCGGCTCGGGCATCGCCGCGGGCTGAGCGGCGCTTGACGGCGGGCGGGGGCGGGGATAGGCCCGCCCTGACCCGACCGGAGGCCGCCCATGCCCACTTATTCCGCCCTGACCACGCTGGATGGCGAGGAGGCTGCCGAAGCCCTCGCCGAAGCGCTCGAGAAGATGAACCCCGAACCGACCGGCGTCGGCGTGTTCGAGATCGAGGACGGCTCGGGCCTCTGGGAGGTTGGCGCCTATTTCCTTGAGAAGCCGTCCGAGGCGGTGCTGGAGCTTCTGGCCACGGCCTTCGACGCGCGCCCCTTCGCCGTGTCGGAACTGCCCGAGATCGACTGGGTCGCCAAGGTCCGGCGCGAACTGTCGCCGGTCGAGGCGGGGCGCTTCTTCGTCTATGGCAGCCACGACGCCGACAAGGTGCCCGAGGGGCGGATCGCGTTGCAGATCGAGGCGACGGTGGCCTTCGGCACCGGCCACCACGGCACCACGCTGGGCTGCCTGCGCGCGCTCGACCGGCTGGTGGACGAGGGCTTCGCGCCTGCGAAGGTCGCCGACATCGGCTGCGGCACGGCGGTGCTTGCCATGGCCGCGGCACGGGTCTTTCCGCAGGCACAGGTCGTCGCCTCGGACATCGACGAGGTGGCGGTGGACGTGGCGGTGGCCAATGTCGCGATCAACGGTCTTGACGGGCGGCTCGACTGCCTCGAGGCCGCGGGCTTCGATCATCCGCGCCTCGCGGCGGCGGCGCCCTTCGATCTGGTCTTCGCCAACATCCTGAAGGGCCCACTGATCGAGCTTGCGCCGGCGATGGCGCAGAACATCGCGGGCGGGGGCCTTTCGATCCTGTCGGGCCTGCTGGTGGTGCAGGCCGAGGCGATCATTGCGGCTTACCTTGCGGCCGGATTCGAGCTGAAGGCGCGCGAGGATCTGGGCGAGTGGTGCTGTCTGGTGATGCGCAGGCTCTGAAACCCCGGCAAAGGCTATTCAGACGCCTCGTTTCCGCCACTATCCCGGCGTAGCCTTGCCGGCGGTGGGTGGCGATGATCGAGAGCATGAGCATGTCAGTGGATCCGAACCTCGCCGACTTCCAGGCCCGCATTGCCCGGATCGAGGCCGCGCATGCGCGGGGCTTCGGCTTCGAGGCGGAGGGGACGCTGGGGCGGTCCCACTATGCCAGGCCGATGCGCCGCAAGCCGCGGGTCGTGGCGCCGCTGCTCGTGCTGCTGGTCTGCGGCATGGCGATGAAGGGGGCCATCCTCTGGCGCATCGGCCCCGACAGCTACCAGAGCCGCGTGGACCAGCTGGCGCAGGGCGAGGGGTTCGACCGCGTCGGCAGCCTGTTGATGCAGGCCGATCCCGTCACGCGCATGGTGGCCGCCGGCCTCGCGCGGGTTCTTGTCAGGGTCTGAGCCGAGGGGTTCCGGCGCCCTGTCCTGACCACGCCGCTTCGGCAAAGGAAAAGGCCGCATCCCGGACGGGAGCGGCCTTTACAGCAGGTCCGGGAAGCCTTGTCCCGGCGGCTGTCGAGCCTCAGCGGCGCAGCGCACAGATGTCCTCGATATCGCCGCGGCAGAGACCGATGTCGTCGAGTTCGCGGTCGCTGAGCCGCGAAAGGGCCGCGCGGGTCGCGCGGGCGTCGTTCCAGGCGACGACAGCGGCGATGAGGTCGCTGATCGACTGCACGAAGTGGAAGGTCGCGATGGCGCCGAAGGGCGCCGGGCGGGTCGTCTCGAAGGCAGCCATGGCCTTGATCCTTTTCATCAACTGCTCAAGTTCACAGCAATGCTGCGACTGGACAGGCACATAAGCCGGCAGCTTCATGTCGGCAATCGACGCCGGAGCAACGCTGCATTGCAGAAAACGCAAGGCTCGAAGCGGCAGGATACCTTTGTATTCCAAAGGCTTCCGCGGTGTCCGTCGGCCGTCGCGTCGTGAGGACGAAGCGTCGCTTTCGGACCTCGCGACCGTATCGCAGATGCTGCGACGACAGGCAACAGGGGAAAGCCGCTGGCGGATGTTCCCTCTTCGTGCTAGCCCTTGCGGCAACAGGAAGCAGGGGGCGGAATGAGGGTTCTGGGCATCGACCCGGGTCTGCGCAACATGGGTTGGGGGGTGATCGACGTCGAGGGGGCGCGTCTCCTCCACGTTGCCAATGGAATCTGCCATTCCGATTCGGGCGAACTGGCCCAGCGGCTGTTGTCGCTGCACGGGCAGCTGACCGAGGTGATTGCCCGGTTCCGCCCCGAGACCGCAGCGGTCGAGCATACCTTCGTCAACAAGGACGGGGTGGCGACGCTGAAGCTGGGGCAGGCGCGCGGCATCGCGCTGCTGGTGCCGGCGCAGGCGGGGCTGTCGGTCGGGGAATACGCGCCGAATGCGGTCAAGAAGACCGTGGTGGGCGTGGGCCACGCCGCCAAGGTTCAGATCGAGCACATGGTGAAGCTGCACCTGCCCGGCGTCAGCCTCGCCGGACCCGACGCCGCGGACGCGCTGGCGGTGGCGATCTGCCATGCCCATCACGTCCAGTCCTCGGGGCGGCTCGAGGCGGCGCTGGCGAGGGCCGCGCGATGATCGGCAAGATCTCGGGCATCCTCGACTACCGCGCTTCGGACCACGTGCTGATCGACGTGCGCGGCGTGGGCTACATCGTCCATGTCTCCGACCGGACGCTGGCCTCGCTGCCCGGCCCGGGCGAGGCGGTCGCGCTCTATACCGAGCTTCTGGTGCGCGAGGACCTGCTGCAGCTTTTCGGCTTTCCCACGCTGGTCGAGAAGGAATGGCACCGGCTGCTGATGACGGTGCAGGGGGTGGGGGCGAAGGCGGCGATGGCGATTCTCGGCACGCTCGGGGCCGAGGGCGTGGCGCGGTCGATCGCGATGGGCGATGCCCGCTCGATCCAGGCGGCGCCGGGGATAGGGCCGAAGATCGCGCAGCGCGTGGTGCTGGAGCTGAAGTCGAAGGCGCCGGCGCTGATGGCGATGGGCGGCGGTCCCGTGGCTGTGCCGGTACCCGACGGCGAAGCGGCCGGCCCGTCCCGGCGCAAGGCGGCGCCCCGGGCGGCGGAGCCCGCACCGCGGGCGTCCTTCTCGGCCGATGCGCTTTCGGCGCTGACCAACCTCGGCTACCAGCCGTCGGATGCGGCGCAGGCGGTGGCGCAGGCGGCGACCGAGGCGCCCGAGGCGGATACCGCTAGCCTGATCCGGCTCTCGCTGAAGCTGCTCGCCCCGAAGACCTGACCGGGCCGGCCGCAAGACGGCCGGGCTTGCGACCGGACGCGGCCGGGCCCATATCGCCTGCGTTTCCGACTGGGGAGAAGGTGCGATGGGTTACGTGCGGACAGGCATCCTGATGGCGGTGATGACGGCGCTGTTCCTTGGCGTCGGCGCGCTGATCGGCGGACAGGACGGCGCGGTGATCGCGCTGGTCGTGGCGGCCGGGATGAACCTCTTCACCTACTGGAACTCGGACAAGGCGGTGCTCTCGATGCACGGCGCACGCGAGGTCGATGCGCGTTCGGCCCCCGATCTGCACGCGATGGTGCGGGGTCTGGCCGAGGGCGCGGGGATGCCGATGCCGAAGCTCTACCTGATCGATACCGACCAGCCCAATGCCTTCGCCACCGGCCGCAACCCGCAGAACGCCGCCGTGGCGGTGACGCGCGGCCTGCTGCGCAACCTCACGCCCGAGGAGGTTGCGGGCGTGGTGGCGCATGAGCTTGCCCATATCCGGAACCGCGACACGCTGCTGATGACGGTGACAGCGACCTTCGCCGGCGCGATCTCGATGCTGGCGAACTTCGCCTTCTTCTTCGGCGGCTCCTCGAACGAAGAGGGCGAGCGGCCGATGGGCATCGTCGGCACGCTCGCGCTGATGATCCTTGCGCCGCTGGCGGCGGGTCTCGTGCAGATGGCCATCTCGCGCTCGCGCGAATACGAGGCCGACCGGATCGGCGCCGAGATCTGCGGGCGTCCGATGTGGCTTGCCTCGGCGCTGGGCAAGATCGAGGGGCTGGCGCAGCGCATCGACAACGTCCGGGCCGAGCGCAACCCGGCGAGCGCGCACATGTTCATCATCAACCCGCTGCACGTGCTGGGCCACGACCGGCTGTTCGCGACCCATCCGAACACCGCGAACCGCATCGCCGCCCTGCGCGCGATGGCGGGCGAGGTGCGGCAGGCTCCCGCCGGTTTCGCGCCGCGCCGCGGCCCCTGGAGCTGACGTTCGCGCTTGCATCGGCACGCCCGTTCGGGGAATGTTCCGGGGAACCCGAGCGAGCCGATGACATCCTCCGATCCGACCCTGCGCCCCGAGCGTCTGCCCGAAGACATGGACCGCGCGCTGCGGCCGCAGACGCTCGAGGATTTCGTAGGGCAGGCCGAGGCGCGGGCGAACCTGCGCGTCTTCATCGAAAGCGCCCGGATGCGCGGCGAGGCGATGGACCACACTCTGTTCCATGGGCCGCCCGGCTTGGGCAAGACGACGCTCGCGCAGATCATGTCGCGCGAGCTGGGAGTGGGGTTCCGCATGACCTCGGGCCCCGTACTCGCGAAACCGGGGGATCTCGCGGCGATCCTGACCAACCTCGAGCCGCGCGACGTGCTGTTCATCGACGAGATCCACCGCCTGTCGCCGGTGGTCGAGGAGGTGCTCTATCCCGCGCTCGAGGATTTTGCGCTCGATCTGGTGATCGGCGAGGGACCGGCGGCGCGCACTGTGCGGATCGAGTTGCAGCCCTTCACGCTGGTCGGCGCCACGACGCGGCTGGGCCTTCTGACCACGCCGCTGCGCGACCGTTTCGGCATCCCGACGCGGCTCCAGTTCTACACCGAGGCCGAGCTTGACCTGATCGTGACGCGGGGCGCGCGGATGATGGGGATCGAGAGCGACCCCGAGGGCACGCGCGAGATCGCGAAGCGCGCGCGCGGCACCCCGCGGATCGCCGGAAGGCTCCTGCGCCGGGTGGTCGATTTCGCGCTGGTCGAGGGCAACGGGCGGCTGACGCAGGCCATCGCCGACCGGGCGCTGACGCGGCTCGGCGTGGATCATCTGGGCCTCGACGGCGGGGACCGGCGCTATCTGGGCCTCATCGCCGAGAACTACGGCGGCGGCCCGGTGGGGATCGAGACCATCGCCGCGGCACTGTCGGAGGCCCGCGACGCGGTCGAGGAGGTGATCGAGCCCTACCTGCTGCAGCAGGGCCTGATCCAGCGCACCCCGCGCGGGCGGATGCTGGCGCAGAAGGCGTGGCGGCATCTGGGGCTGGATGCGCCGAAGGGGCCGGGGCAGGGCGACCTGTTCGGCTGAGCCTCAGTGCGGGATCGATTTCGAGAACAGGTTGACCACCAGCACCCCCGCAAGGATCAGGCCGAGGCCGAGAAGCGCCGGCGCGTCCAGCCGCTCGTCATAGACCAGCCAGCCGATCGCCGCGATGAAGACGATGCCGAGGCCCGACCAGACCGCATAGACGATGCCGGTAGGCATCACCTTCAGCGTGACCGAGAGGCAGGCGAAGGCCACCGTATAGCCGACCACCGTGATGACGCTGGGCCAGAGCCGCGAGAACCCGTCCGAGCGGGCCAGCGCCGTGGTCGCCACGACTTCGGCGAAGATGGCGACGACCAGAAAAGCATAGGTTGTGGCGAGCGGCATGTGGATCCCCTGAAAGAGGTGCCATCCTCCCCCGCCCGGCGCGGGGCGTCAACGGTTGCCGGTGCCGCCGAAACCGCCTATTCCGGCGCCGCGAGCAGAGGAGAGCCAGCATGACACCCATACCCGGTCCCATGCTAGTCCGGAGGCGCGCTGAAACGGCGGGCGTCGAAACGCTTCGGGACGGCAGGGCGGCATGACACCTTCGGACGTCGAGGCGCTGTTCACCGGCAGCGATGGCGCCTATCGCTTTGCGCGCTGGGGGCGGCCGGTCGTGCCGGTGGTGTTCGGGGTCGAGGATGCGACGCTGTCGGTGGTCAAGGGCGCCATCGAGGCGGTGGTGGCGCTGGCCGGGCACCGCATGGCCGAGACCGACCCCGAGCTTGGCGCGAACCTGATGGTCTTCTTCTTCCGCGACTGGGCCGAACTGCCCGAGGTGCCGAACCTCGACCGGATGATCCCGGATCTGGCGCCGCTCTGCGCCCGGCTTGCTGCCGCGCGGGCGAACCAGTATCGGCTGTTCCGCTTCGATGCGGCCGGCGCGATCCGCGCGGCCTTCGTCTTCCTGCGCATGGACGAGCATCTCTCCGCCATGCCGGCCGAGGCGCTGGCGCTGGCGCAGGCCGCGCAGGCGATGCTGCTCTGGTCGGACCGCGCCTTCACCGAGGCCTCGCCGCTGGCGCGGGCGGGTGACGCGCTGGTGCTGCGCCCCGACATCGCCGCCGTGATCCGCGCCGCCTATGATCCGGTGATGCCCGCCGTCGCGCAGGATCCGAGCCACGCGCTGCGCCTGTCCGCCCGCACGGGAGGCTGATCAGGTCAGCAGACGGTCGAGCGCCGCCACGGCCCGCGACCGCACATCTTCCGGCGTGCCCGAGGCGTCGATGACCGCGTGCCGATCGGGGTCGCGCGCGGCCTGCGCCAGGAACGACTGCCGGATCCGCTCGTGGAAGTCGAGGTCGAGGCTTTCGAACCGGCCCTCGTCCACCGCCCCGTCGGTCAGCCGGCGACGGCTGCGGGCAAGGCCGGTGGCCGCGTCGAGGTCGAGGATCAGCGTGAGATCGGGCCAGAGACCCCCGACGGCCCGGGCGTGAAGATCGCGGATGAAATCCTCGGACAGCCCCCGGCCGGTGCCCTGATAGGCGAGGGTGGAGCCGACGTAGCGGTCCGACACCACGGCCCGCCCAGACCCCAGCGCCGGCGCGATCACCCGGCGCACGTGCTGCACGCGCGCCGCCGTCATCAGCAGAAGCTCGGACATCGGGTCCCACGCGTCGTCGGCACCCGAGAGCACAAGCGCGCGGATCGCCTCGCCTTCCGGCGTGCCCCCCGGCTCGCGCGTGGTCAGCACGTCGCGGCCGTGGGCGCGCAGGTGATCGGCGAGGTGGCCGACGATCCCCGACTTGCCGGAGCCGTCGATCCCTTCGACTGCGAGGAACAGGCCCCTGGACAGGCTCATGCGGAGGACCGGCTCCCTGGAACGGACGGGCTCATGCGGAGGTCCGGCTCAGGAGGCCGGCGCCTCGGCCATGAAGCGGCGATACAGCACCTGTGCCGCCGTCGTCAGGCGAACCTGCAGCCCGCCGCTGGCGATGCTGCCCTCGGCCACCAGCGGCACGCGGGTGTCGGGCAGGTCGGGAACGTGGATCACCAGTTCGGCCAGTTCCTGCCCGGCCGCGATCGGCGCGCGCAGCGGACCGGTATAATGCACCTCGGCCGTCACGCCCTCCTGCACCAGCGCGGGCACGAGCAGGCTCACGTCCTTTGCCGGGACGAGGCCCACCTGCCGGGCGTTGCCCATCCAGACGTCGGCCTCGGTCACGCGCTGGCCCTTCTTTACCAGGGTCTTCTGGACGAACTGGCGAAAGGCCCAATTCACGATCTGCTCGCCCTCCTGCGCGCGGTCGGCCTCGGTCGCGAGGCCCGAGAGCACGAAGACGATGCGCCGGCCGTCCTTCTGCACCGCCGAGCCGACGAGGCCATAGCCCGCCTCCTGCGTGTGGCCGGTCTTCAGGCCGTCCGCGGTCCAGTCGCCATCCGGGCCCAGCCGCAGCAGCGGGTTGCGGTTGTTCGCGTTCGACGGCACGCGGCCCTTGTAGTTGAAGCCGGTGTCGTCGAAGTAGCCGTAGTATTCCGGGAATTCCTCGATCAGCCGCACGGCGAGGATGCCCAGGTCATGCACGCTCATCTTGTGGTCGGTGTCGGGCCAGCCCGAGGAATTGGTGAAGTGGGAATTGGTCATCCCCAGCGCCTCGGCCCGGATGTTCATCGCGCGGGCGAAGTCGGCCTCGGTGCCGTTCAGCCCCTCGGCCACCACCACGCAGGCGTCGTTGCCCGAGTTCACGACGATGCCGTGGATCAGCTCCTCGACCGTCGGGCGGTCGCGCTCCTCGACGAACATCTTCGAGCCGCCCATCTGCTTGGCCTTGGTCGAGACGGCGAAGGTGGTCTCCATCGTCACGCGGCCGTCGCGCAGCGCCTCGAACAGCATGTTCAGCGTCATCAGCTTCGACATCGACGCCGGCGGCAGCGGGACGTGGGCGTTCTTGTCGAGCAGGACGGTGTGGGTCGTCACGTCATAGACCCAGGCGGCCCGGGCGCGGGTCTCGAACGCATGCGCCGGAAGCGCGGCGAGGGCGGCCAGGAGGAGGGCGGGGAAGAGGCGGGGCAGCAGCACGGGCGCGTCCTTTCCGGTCAGCGGGCGAGAAGATAGGCGTCTTCGAAGCCGAGGCCCCTGGCCTTGGCAAGCATTGCATCGGCTTCGGCAGGGGCAGCGGGACCGGCCAGCACGCTCCAGATCTCCTTGCCCTGCTGGGTGGAGGCGGAGACGCGGGCCTGAATGCCCCCATCGCTCAGCGTTTCGGCGGCGCGGCGGGCATTCTCTTCGCGGCTGAACGTGCCGATGCGGATGAGCCGCCCCTGCGCCGCGGCGGGTGCGGGCTTTGCCACGGGTGCCTCGGCCCGGTCGATCGCCGCACCGGCCGCAGCGCCGATGCTGCCTGCGTCGGCGGGCGCGGCGGCGGCGGCGGGTGCCGCCGGCGCGGCGGGCTCTTCGACCGGCCGGGGCTTCAGCGCGGTCACGCTGATCGTCGCGGGCTGCCCGGCCAGCAGGCCGAGCGCCTCGGCCGCATCCGAGGACAACTGCAGCTTGGGTCCGGGGTTCTCGCGCTCGCGCCGGAAGAGGGCGCCGGTGACCGACCTGCCGTTGGCCGGGTTGCGCATGATCACCCGCTCGGGGTCCTTCACGTCCGGCGCCGCGACCCAGATGCCGCCCAGCGACGGCCGACCGTCCCAGAGCGCCTTGTCGGTGGACTGGTAGGCATCGGGCGCCTCGACATCCTCGCCCACCGCGCGGGCGAGGGCCACGGGCGCAACGGCGGCGGCGGATGCAGCCGGCGTATCCTCGTCCCCGCCGGTGGCCTTCCTGATCGCGTCGCATCCCGCCAGCGCCAGCCCGATCGCCGCCGCGAGACCCAAGTTCCAGAACAATGGATGTGACATTGCTCGCCCCCAATCGTGCGCGGGTTCATTCCCCGTCTCTTGCCGTTCCGCCGCTTTCGGTGGAACGCTGCCCCGCCGCAAGCCGTATGCGGCGGGCGTCATCATAGCCACGATGGCCAGTGCTGGAAAGGGCGGCACACCCGCGCGCCGCCGCGCCGGGCGGCGGGCCGCCATCACCTTCGCGTGCACCGAAGCGGCTGCGGACCCGCCTGCGCATGCGTCTGTAGCGCAGGGGGACCGGCGGCTCCGCCCTCCGGTCGGCACCGCCGGCGCTGCGCCGCCCGCCGGGGGAGCCGGGTGCCGCACATGGCGGGCGGTGGACAGGCCGGGCGCGGCCGTTCTACCGTCTGCCGCGAAGCCGGCCGAACGGAACCGGCGGCGACCTGTAGGCGAGGAACCATGACACTGACCCTGAAGGACATGATGGCGGCGGCGAATGCGGTGATCGAGCGGATCGACGCGGCCCGCGCGCAGGAGCTGATGCGGCAGGGGGCGCTTCTGCTCGACATCCGCGACGCGCCCGAGATCGAGAAGACCGGACGCGCGCGGGGCTCGCATCACATCGCACGCGGGATGCTGGAGTTCCGCGCCGACCCGGACTCGCCCTTCCATGACGCGGAACTGCGCAAGGACCGGCCCATCGTGCTGCACTGCGCCTCGGGCGGGCGGGCGGCTCTGGCAGGCAAGCTCTTGCGCGACATGGGTTATTCCCGGGTCTACAACCTCGGTGGCCTGAAGGACTGGGCCGAGGGCGGCGGCGCCGTGGACGAACCGATCGACGCCGGCATGTAAGCCATCCCGCGTCGCGGCCCAAGCCGGGCGGCGGCGCATCCCCGACAGCCGGCCCCGCAGCCGCACGATTCGCGGGTTGCCCTAAAAACCGTCTTTCTGGTTGAACATTTATTCACCAGAGCCTTCACCGATGCGGCGAATTCGCCGGGCGATTGTGCGGGCTCGCGCGTTGTGCGATGCGCCCTCACTCCCGCGTTGGACTTGGGTTGGGCTAACGCGGAAGATGGTGCAAGTGTAAGGTGGAAGACGGAGGTCGGGTCATGGACACATCCGCAGTGGGTTCCGGCGCGGCCGAACGGGGCGAGGAATATCTGACGCTCGATGCGCTTTGCGAGATCGCAAAGCTCCTGACCGGGGCGAGTGACCCGATCGCCCGCATGCCGTCCGTCTTCGGCATCCTGTCCTCGTTCATGGGGCTGCAGCACGGGGCGCTGGCCCTTCTGCAGGAGGGGCCGCAGTCCGAGGCGGCCCGCAATGCCCGCCACGTCAATCCATATACCATTGCGGCCACCGCGACGGGGGCGCCGGCGCATCCTTCCTCCTGCCGCGCGATTCCGCCGCAGGTCGCGCGGCACGTCTTCCGCAATGGCGTCTCGCTCGTCTCCTGCGACATCGCCGACGAATTCGGCGCCGATGCCCTGCCTCCGGGGCTCGAGGACAGCCGGCAGGCGCTGATCGCGGTGCCGATCCGCGATCAGGCAAACTCGCCCTTCGTGCTCGGCGTGCTCTGCGCCTATCGCGGGCTGAAGAACAACGGCGCGCGCCATCTGGAGTCCGACCAGCGCGTGCTGAACATGGTCGCGGCGGTGCTGGAGCAGTCGATCCGTTTCCGCCGACTTGTCGCGCGCGACCGCGACCGCATCGTGCAGGAGGCGCGCGAGGCGATCCGCATGGCGGCCGAGACCACCGCCGCGCCGGAGGTGGACGCGCCGGCCGAGGCGCTCGAAGGGATCATCGGTGCAAGCCCGGCGATCCGGCGGGTGATCGGCCAGATCCGCAAGGTGGCGGGCACCCACACGCCCGTGCTGCTGCGGGGCGAAAGCGGCACCGGCAAGGAGGTGTTCGCCCGCGCCCTCCACCGCCTGTCCGAGCGGCGCGACAAGCCGTTCATCAAGGTGAACTGCGCGGCGCTGTCGCAATCGCTGCTGGAATCGGAACTGTTCGGCCACGAGAAGGGCTCGTTCACCGGCGCGGTGCAGCAGAAGAAGGGCCGGTTCGAGCTGGCCGACGGCGGCACGCTGTTCCTCGACGAGATCGGCGAGATCAGCGTGGAGTTCCAGGCCAAGCTGCTGCGCATCCTGCAGGAGGGCGAGTTCGAGCGCGTCGGCGGGTCGCGCACGCTTCGGGTGGACGTGCGGCTGGTGACGGCGACCAACAAGGACCTCGAGCGGGCGGTGGCGAACGGCAGCTTCCGGGCCGACCTGTATTTCCGGATCTGCGTGGTGCCGATCGTGCTGCCGCCGCTGCGCGACCGCAAGGAGGACATCGGGCTTCTGGCGCAGGGGCTGCTTGACCGCTTCAACAAGCGCAACGGGATGAAGAAGAAGCTGCACCCCTCGGCGGTCGAGGCGCTGGCGCAGTGCAACTTCCCCGGCAACGTGCGCGAACTCGAGAACTGCATTGCACGGGTCGCCGCGCTTTCGACCGAGACGGTGATCCACGCCGACGACCTTGCCTGTCACCACGACCACTGCCTGTCCGCCGATCTGTGGCGGCTGCAGTCGGGCACCAGCTCGCCGGTCGGCGGACTGGCACAGGGGCCGCTGGAGCTTCCGGTGCTGGCCCGCCGCCCAAACGGCACCGAGGCGCCAGCCACGCCGGTGGCGCCGGAAGTGCCTGCGCTGGCCGCCCCGCCCACCCGGCCCGCCCTCGCCGATTCCGACGCGGCCGAGCGCGAGGCGCTGATCGAGGCGATGGAGCGCGCCGGCTGGGTGCAGGCGAAGGCGGCCCGCCTTCTGGGCCAGACCCCGCGTCAGGTCGGCTACGCGCTGAAGAAGCACAACATCCGGGTCGAGAAGTTCTGATCCGACAATGGCGACCCGACAATCCGATTGTCGGGTTTCCTACCCTGCACCGGCAGGACCGGGCCGAGCGCCTGAATTCCTTGATCCCCTGAACTTGGCACGCTGCATGCTTCTCCGGTTTCCGACACGGAACATGCGGAGGCGCGGATCATGGCGGACATCATCTCCCTGGGCGGGCTGCAGATCGCCTCGCGCGACGAACTGGGCAAGGCGATGGAAGGGGGCGGCTGTGCCGCCTCGTCCTGCGGCTCGAAGGCGGGGCCGGCGGACATGGACCCTGCGGTCTGGGCCAAGGTGAAGGACCATCCCTGCTATTCCGAGGAAGCGCATCACTACTTCGCCCGGATGCACGTCGCGGTCGCGCCCGCCTGCAACATCCAGTGCAACTACTGCAACCGCAAGTACGACTGCGCCAACGAAAGCCGCCCGGGCGTGGTGTCCGAGCGTCTGACGCCCGAGCAGGCGGCGCGCAAGGTGCTGGCCGTCGCCGCCGAGGTGCCGCAGCTGTCGGTGCTGGGGATCGCCGGGCCGGGGGACGCCGCCTATGACTGGCGCAAGACCAGGGCCACCTTCGATCTGGTGCAGAAGCAGCTTCCCGACATCAAGCTGTGCCTGTCGTCCAACGGCCTCGCCATGCCGGACCACGTCGATGAAATCGTGGCGATGAACATCGACCACGTCACGCTGACCATCAACACGCTCGATCCCGAGGTCGGGGCGAAGATCTATCCGTGGATCTTCTTCCGCGGCAAACGCCACGAGGGGGTCGAGGCTGCGACAATCCTGCTGCAACGGCAGATGGAAAGCCTCGATATGCTGGTCGCGCGTGGCGTGCTGGTGAAGGTGAACTCGGTGCTGATCCCGGGCATCAACGACGAGGGGATGCTGGAGCTGAACAAGGTGGTGAAGGCCAAGGGCGCCTTCCTGCACAACATCATGCCGCTGATCTCGGACCCCGCGCACGGCACGCATTTCGGCCTGACCGGCCAGCGTGGCCCCTCGGCGGCCGAACTGAAGGCGGTGCAGGATGCCTGTGGCGACGGCGCCAACCTGATGCGCCACTGCCGCCAGTGCCGTGCCGACGCAGTCGGCATGCTGGGCGAGGACCGCGGGCAGGAATTCACGCTCGACAAGCTGCCCGAGGTGGTGGGCGACGACGGCGGCAAGCGCGCCGCCTACCGCGACTGGGTGACACGCGAGCGCGAGGATCGCCGCGCCGCCGCCGATGCCGCGCAGGCCGAGGCCGCTGACGTGGCCGCTCCGCCGATGCTCGTCGCCGTCTGCACGAAGGGCGGCGGCCGGATCAACCAGCACTTCGGCCATGCCACCGAGTTCCAGATCTACGAGGTCGATGCCTCGGGCGTCCGGTTCGTCACCCACCGCCGCGCCGACAACTACTGCGTCGGCGGCCATGGCGAGGGCGAGACGCTCTCCGAGATCATCCGCACGCTGGAAGGGGTGCCGGTCGTGCTCTGCGCCCGCGTCGGTGACGGCCCGCGGGCGAAGATGGCCGCAGCCGGCATCGAGGTCATCGACGCCTGCGCGCAGGACTACATCGAGACCGCGATCCTCGACCTCTATGCCGCGCGCCACCGCAAGGGCGCGCTCACCGCCTGAAGCCAAAACCAACCAGCCAGAGGGACAGACCAAATGGCCTACAAGATCGTCAAGTCGCAATGCACCGCCTGTGGCGCCTGCGAATTCGAATGCCCGAACGCCGCGATCAAGTTCAAGGGCGAAGCCTACATCATCGACCCCGACAAGTGCACCGAATGCGCGGGCCAGGCCGACTCGCCCCAATGCGTCTCGGTCTGCCCGGTGCCGAAAACCTGCGTCCCGGCCTGACCTGATGCCGGAAGGCCCGGAGCCCCTGGACTGGCAGGGCGCAGCCATCGACTGCGACACCTGCCGGCACCGCGAGCGTCTTGCTCAGGGGCTCTGCGGTCCGGGCTGGGCCTGCGCGAACGACCGCTACGCCAAGCGGATCGAGCGGTTCTTCCTGCTCGGTCCCGACCTCGCCGACGAGTTCCTGAGCCATCCCTATTTCGAGGCCCGGGCCCAGGCCGCCCGCGCGGCCAACCTGTTCCGCCTGCCGCCGCTGCTCGACGATCCCGATCCGGCGGTCCGGTCGGTGGCGATCCTGCGGCTGCCCGCCGTGCAGGCGAAGCGGCTGGCGGCCGACCCCGACCGCGCGGTGCGCATCGCCGTCGCCCACCGCCTGCCGCTGGGAGAGCTGCACATCCTGATGCGCGACGCGGACCCGGCGGTCCGCCTCGTCGTGGCACGCCGGGCCGAGCAGGGGGCGCTGCCCGTCCTTGCCCGTGATCCCGATCCCGAAGTGCGCGCCTGCGTCGCCCGCCGGATCGGTCCGGCCTGGCTGATCCATTTCACGGCCGATCCCGAGCCGCTGGTGCGCCGCACCGCGGCCGAGCGGGTCGAGCTCGCCCGCCTCGGCGCCTTCGCCGCCGATCCCGACATCCGCGTCCGCCATGCCGTGGCCGAGCGTGCCGACGAGCCGCTCGCGACGCGCCTCGCCGCCGACCCGGACCCCCTGATCC
Source organism: Rhodobacter sp. CZR27 (assembly GCF_002407205.1). Taxonomy (NCBI): domain Bacteria; kingdom Pseudomonadati; phylum Pseudomonadota; class Alphaproteobacteria; order Rhodobacterales; genus Rhodobacter; species Rhodobacter sp. CZR27. Next base: position 727,376 of record NZ_CP023548.1, read on the forward strand.
GCGAGACCGCCCAGATGCGGCTCGCCCAGCTTCGCGAGGATGCCGATGCCTGAGGCCGACGACACGGTCGAGATCTACGAGCCGCCGCTGTTCGAGCCGGGCGACAAGGTCCGCTCGCGCTTCACGGTGAAGAACGACGGCACGATGTGGGATGCCGAGATCGGCGAGGTCGTCGTCCACAAGGGCGACGAGGGCTATGTCCGCGACGTCGGCACCTATCTGCAACGCTACTACATCTACGCGGTCGAATTCGTCGACCGCCGCCGCATCGTGGGCATGCGGGGGCGCGAACTGGTCGGCCTCGACATACAGGAGGGAACGAGATGAAGGTGATGATCAGTGAAGGCGCCAAGGGGTTCGTGGCCTACGTGGCGAAGAAGGACCTCGAGGAGCCGGTGGTCGAGATGGAGAAGCCCGGCATGTGGGGCGGCTGGGCGAAGCTCGGCAACGGCTGGATCTTCCAGATGCCGGAGTATGACACGCCGCCCTCGCTGCCGATCACGGTCGAGGCGCGTCGCCTGACCGACCAGGAGGCCTGAGCCCATGACGCGCGAGATGCTGCGCGTCGCGCTTGAAGCAGTGGGGAAGGGTCGCGTGGTGCCCTACCTCGGCCCTGGCGTTGCGGCGCTGGGCGGCGCGATCGCCTCTCCCGCCGCGCTCTGCGCCGAGATCGAGGCGCAGGTGCGCGTGCCGAAGCGTGCGCACGGCAACCTGTGGTCGGCGGCGCAGTACGTCGAGACGAAGAAGTTCCGCGCCACCGTCGAGAAGATGGTGATCGAGGCGTTCTCGGCTCCGACCGGTCGCAATCCGATCCACGACTGGATCGCCGCGGTTCGCCCGCCCATGGTGGTCGATGCCTGGTACGATCCGGGCCTCGTGAAGGCGCTGCGCGCGGGCTCCTCCGACTGGGGCATGGTGCAGGGCGTCAGCCGCAACGGCGAGTGGTCCGAGATCTGGCACCGCAGCTATGCGGCGGACGGAACGCCGTGCCCCGAGGGCGTCGATCCGGCGTGGCCGATGCTGCTCTACAAGCCGCACGGGCTGGCGCTGCCGGGACATTCCTTCCTCGTCTCCGACAGTGACTATGTCGAGGTCCTGACAGAGATCGACATCCAGTCGCCGATTCCCGACGAGGTGCGCAACCGGCGCACCGGGCGGGGCTTCCTGTTCCTCGGCTGTCGCTTCGACGACCAGCTGCTGCGCACCTATGCCCGGCAGATCGCGAAGCGCTCGGGCGGCGGGCATGTCGCGGTGCTCGAGGGCGAACTGACCCGCATGGAGCGGCTGTTCTTCGAGGAGATCGGCATCGAGCGCATCGACCTTCCGCTCGCGGCAGTGGTCGAGGAACTGAAAGACATGGGCATGCCCGCCGCCTGAAGGCCGGCAGGGCAGGACGGAAGGGCGGGGCACCGGAGGGTGTCCCGCCCTTCGGCATTTCCGGGCCTCCTGCCGGGCCGTCCGGCCCGCCCGGGTTCGTCGCGCCCGGCTGGCGCCGGTCGTTCGTTCTCTCTGCTTCGGTCATGCTTCCCGCGCAGCGGGACCCGTGGAGGGCGCCTGATCCAGACGAGGGCAAAGCCGTGTCGGGCCTTCTCCGCATGACGGTGGACGTTCGCCGGTTGATGCAGCTGCCTGCGGTGGATGCCTCTCGTCCCGCTGCCTGACGCCAAAAGACCGTCAAGGAGGCGCAAATGTCGTGGAATTGTCGGCTTTCTCACAAGTCTGCCTGAACCGGCCGTTCGGTGCGTCTTCCAGGTGAATCCGGATCAAACGCCTGAGTTAAATAGGAAAATTTTCGATCAAGCGGCTTGGCACACTCTCTGCTTTACCGATCGGTGAGACCGGCGAGGTTCGCCGCCTTCCACCAGAGACACCTTTGCAAAAGGACATGAACATGGGCAAACTCCGGCAGATCGCTTTCTACGGCAAGGGCGGGATCGGCAAGTCGACGACCTCGCAGAACACCCTCGCGGCGCTGGTCGAGATGGGTCAGAAGATCCTCATCGTCGGCTGCGACCCGAAGGCGGACTCCACCCGCCTGATCCTGAACACCAAGCTTCAGGACACTGTGCTCCACCTCGCCGCCGAAGCGGGATCGGTCGAGGACCTCGAACTCGAAGACGTCATGAAGATCGGCTACAAGGGCATCAAGTGCACCGAAGCCGGTGGCCCGGAGCCGGGCGTGGGCTGCGCCGGCCGTGGCGTCATCACCGCGATCAACTTCCTGGAAGAGAACGGCGCCTACGAGGACGTGGACTACGTCTCCTATGACGTGCTGGGCGACGTGGTCTGCGGCGGCTTTGCCATGCCGATCCGCGAGAACAAGGCCCAGGAAATCTACATCGTCATGTCGGGCGAGATGATGGCGCTCTACGCCGCCAACAACATCGCCAAGGGCATCCTGAAATATGCGAACTCGGGCGGCGTCCGTCTCGGCGGCCTGATCTGCAACGAGCGCAAGACCGACCGCGAGCTGGAACTGGCCGAGGCGCTGGCCGCCAAGCTGGGCTGCAAGATGATCCACTTCGTCCCGCGCGACAACATCGTGCAGCACGCGGAACTCCGCCGCGAGACCGTGATCCAGTACGCCCCGGAAAGCCAGCAGGCGCAGGAATACCGCGAACTGGCCCGCAAGATCCACGAGAACTCGGGCAAGGGCGTGATCCCGACCCCGATCACCATGGAAGAGCTGGAAGAGATGCTGATGGACTTCGGCATCATGCAGTCCGAGGAAGACCGGCTCGCCGCCATCGCCGCCGCCGAGGCCTGATCCGATCGGGGGCCGGGCGCCGCCCGGTCCCTTCCCCTCCCTGCCGAATGGAGCCCGCCCCATGGCGAAAGACATTGCAGATTCTGCGGAAGCCAACCTGAAGTTGATCGAGGAGGTGCTGGCCGCCTACCCCGACAAGGCGAAGAAGAAACGCGCGAAACACCTGGCCGTCGCCCAGCCGCTGACGGAAGCCGAGCCCGGCATCCAGTCGAAATGCGACACGGTGAAATCGAACATCAAGTCGGTGCCCGGCGTGATGACCATCCGCGGCTGCGCCTATGCCGGCTCGAAGGGCGTGGTCTGGGGCCCGGTGAAGGACATGCTCCACATCAGCCACGGCCCGGTCGGCTGCGGCCACTACTCGTGGTCCCAGCGCCGCAACTACTACACCGGCACCACGGGCGTGGACTCGTTCGTGACCATGCAGGTCACCACCGACTTCCAGGAAAACGACATCGTCTTCGGCGGTGACAAGAAGCTGGAAAAGTCCATCGACGAGCTGAACGAGCTGTTCCCGCTGAACAAGGGCATCTCGATCCAGTCCGAATGCCCGATCGGCCTGATCGGCGACGACATCGAGGCGGTGTCGAAGAAGAAGATGAAGGACATCGACAAGCGCATCGTTCCCGTGCGCTGCGAGGGCTTCCGCGGCGTGTCGCAGTCGCTCGGCCACCACATCGCGAACGACATGATCCGCGACTGGGTGCTGGAAGCGGGCGAGGGCGCGCGCGCGGGCTACGTGGCCGGCGAGTATGACGTCAACATCATCGGCGACTACAACATCGGCGGCGACGCCTGGTCGAGCCGCATCCTGCTGGAAGAGATCGGCCTGAACGTGATCGCCCAGTGGTCGGGCGACGCCACGATCGCCGAGATCGAGCGTGCGCCGGCGGCGAAGCTGAACCTCATCCACTGCTACCGTTCCATGAGCTACATCTGCCGGCACATGGAAGAGAAGCACGGCGTGCCGTGGATGGAGTACAACTTCTTCGGGCCGAGCCAGATCGCGGCCTCGCTGCGCGCCATCGCCGCGAAGTTCGACGCCAAGATCCAGGCCAATGCCGAGGCCGTCATCGCGAAATACCAGCCGCTCGTCGATGCGGTGAACGCGAAGTACAAGCCGCGCCTCGAAGGCAAGAAGGTGATGCTGTATGTCGGCGGCCTGCGTCCGCGCCACGTGGTCGATGCCTACCATGACCTCGGCATGGAGATCGTCGGCACCGGCTACGAATTCGCCCACAACGACGACTACAAGCGCACCGGCCACTACATCAAGGAAGGCACGCTGATCTACGACGACGTCTCGGGCTACGAGCTCGAGAAGTTCGTCGAGGCGATCCGTCCGGATCTGGTCGGCTCGGGCATCAAGGAGAAGTACAACACGCAGAAGATGGGCATCCCGTTCCGTCAGATGCACTCGTGGGACTACTCCGGCCCCTACCACGGCTATGACGGCTACGCGATCTTCGCGCGCGACATGGACCTTGCGATCAACAACCCCGTCTGGGGCATGTTCGACGCGCCCTGGAAGAAATCGGCCTGAGCCGACCTCCGGGGGGCCTGCTCCCGTCCCCCGGATCCTCCCCCCATCACCCGTGCCAGGCGCGTCCCGGAATGAGGACGGCCAGCAGAAGGAACACGCCCATGCCGCAGTCGGCCGAGAAGATCCTCGATCACAAGGACCTGTTCAAGGAACCCGAATACCAGGCGATGCTGGAGAAGAAGCGCGCCACCTACGAGAACGCGACCCCGGCCGAGAAGGTGGCCGAGGTCGAGGACTGGACGAAGTCCTGGGACTACCGCGAGAAGAACCTCGCCCGCTCCTGCGTCACGATCAACCCGGCCAAGGCCTGCCAGCCGCTTGGCGCCGTCTTCGCCGCCGCGGGCTATGACAGCACCATGAGCTTCGTGCATGGCTCGCAGGGCTGCGTGGCCTACTACCGTTCGCACCTCGCCCGGCACTTCAAGGAACCCTCGTCGGCGGTCTCGTCCTCGATGACCGAGGATGCGGCGGTGTTCGGCGGCCTGAACAACATGATCGAGGGCCTGGCCAACACCTACGCGCTCTACTCGCCGAAGATGATCGCGGTTTCGACCACCTGCATGGCGGAAGTCATCGGCGACGACCTCAACTCCTTCATCATCAAGTCGAAGGAAAAGGAAAGCGTGCCGGCCGACTTCCCGGTGCCCTTCGCCCATACCCCGGCTTTCGTCGGCAGCCACGTCGACGGCTACGACAACATGCAGAAGGGCATCCTGTCGACCTTCTGGAAGGATGCGCCGCGCACCGCCGGCGAGGGCATCAACATCATCCCTGGCTTCGACGGCTATGCGGTCGGCAACATCCGCGAGCTGAAGCGGATGCTGGGCGTGATGGGGGTCGAGGCGACGATCCTGTCGGACGTGTCGGACGTCTATGACACGCCCTCGGATGGCGAGTTCCGCATGTATGCCGGCGGCACGACGCAGGACGAGATCAAGGCCGCGCTGAACGCCAAGGCCACGATCTCGCTGCAGGAATACTGCTCGCGCAAGACCCTGGCCTTTGCCGAGGAAGTCGGCCAGCAGACGGCCGCCTTCCACTACCCGATGGGCGTGCAGGCGACCGACGAGCTGCTGATGAAGCTCTCGGAACTGACCGGCAAGGAAATCCCCGAGCAGTTGCGGCTGGAGCGTGGCCGCCTGATCGACGCGATGGCCGACAGCCAGGCCTACCTGCACGGCAAGACCTACGCGATCTACGGCGACCCGGACTTCGTCTATGCGATGGCCCGCTTCGTCATGGAGACCGGCGGCGAGCCGAAGCACTGCCTCGCCACCAACGGCGGCAAGGACTGGGAAGAGAAGATGAAGGCGCTGCTGGCCTCCTCGCCCTTCGGCGAAGGCTGCCAGGTTTGGGCGGGCAAGGACCTCTGGCACCTGCGCTCGATCCTCGCCACCGAGCCTGCGGACCTGCTGATCGGCAACAGCTACGGCAAGTATCTGGAGCGTGACTGCAACGTGCCGCTGATCCGCCTGACCTTCCCGATCTTCGACCGCCACCACCACCACCGCTTCCCGACCTTCGGCTACCAGGGGGCGCTGAACGTGCTGGTGAAGCTGCTCGACACGATCTTCGACAAGCTCGACACGGAATCGGACATCTCGTTCGACCTGACGCGCTGAATCGGACGGCGGCCCGCCACGGGCCGCCGCTGCCTGCTTCCAGACGGCCGGTGCGCCTCCCGCACCGGCCGTCGTTCTTTGTGGGCCTGTCGCAGATCCGACAATGGCGGCTGTCTGCCCTCCCTTCCGTCGTTCCGCCGTGCGGCCCGACACGGGGCCTTCGGGCCGAAGCCGCTGAAAAGGCTTGGGGACCTCATGCTTGGCACGGTGCCTGCTTCTCTGCTGTCGAATGGCCCGGAGGGACAGATGTCCGAAGCGCTGAAGCAGAAGATCCAGACCGCCTTCGTCGAGCCCGGCTGCGCGACCAACGTCGCGAAGTCCGAGAGCGAGCGGAAGAAGGGCTGCGCCAAGCAACTCACCCCCGGCGCTGCGGCGGGCGGCTGCGCCTTCGATGGCGCGATGATCGCGCTGCAGCCGATCACCGACGTGGCCCATCTCGTCCATGCGCCGCTCGCCTGCTGGGGCAACGGCTGGGACAACCGCGGCTCGGCTTCGTCGGGGTCGGAGCTTTACCGCAAGGGCTTCACCACCGACCTCAGCGAACTCGACATCGTGATGGGCAACGGCGAGAAGAAGCTGTTCCGCGCCATCCGCGAGGTGATCGCGCAGGAGAGCCCGGCGGCGGTCTTCGTCTACTCGACCTGCGTGACGGCGCTGATCGGCGACGACATCGGTGCGGTCTGCAAGGCCGCGGCCGAGCGGTTCGGCCGGCCCGTGATCCCGGTCAACGTTCCGGGCTACGTCGGGTCCAAGAACCTCGGCAACAAGCTGGGCGTGGATGCGCTGGTGGAGCATGTCGTGGGCACGATGGAGCCCGCCACCGTCACGCCGCTCGACGTCAACATCATCGGCGACTTCAACCTGTCGGGCGAGCTCTGGCAGGTGAAGCCGCTGTTGGACCGCCTGGGCATCCGCATCCTCGGCTCGATCTCGGGCGATGCCCGCTATGCGCAAGTGGCCATGATGCACCGCGCCCGGGTCACGATGCTGGTCTGCTCGCACGCCTTCATGGCCATCGCCCGCAAGCTCGAGGAGCGCCACGGCATCCCGTGGTTCGAGGGCAGCTTCTACGGCATTTCCGACACCTCCGCCGCGCTGCGCACCATGTGCCGGCTGCTGGTGGAGCGCGGCGCCCCCGCCGATCTTCTCGACCGCTGCGACGCCCTCATCGCGGAAGAGGAAGCGCGGACCCGGGCGGAGCTTGCTCCCCTTCGCCCGAAGGTCGAGGGGCGCCGCGTCCTGCTCTACACCGGCGGCCACAAGACCTGGTCGGTGGTCTCGGCGCTTCAGGAACTGGGGGTCGAGGTGGTCGGCACCTCGATGCGGAAGGCCACGGATGGCGACCGCGAGCGCGTCACCGACATCATGGGCACCGACGCGCACATGTACGAGAACATGGCGCCCAAGGAGATGTACAAGATGCTGCGCGAGGCGCGGGCCGACGTGCTGATGTCGGGCGGACGCTCGCAATTCGTGGCGCTGAAGGCCCGCGTGCCGTGGATCGACGTCAACCAGGAAAAGCACGAGCCCTATGCGGGCTACGTGGGCATGGTCGAGCTGGTCCGCGCCATCGACCGGGCGGTGAACAACCCGATGTGGGCCGACCTGCGCAGCCCCGCGCCGTGGGAGATGTCGGCTTGCGACGCCACCGACGAGCCCTTCGTCCTTTCGGCCGTTCCAGGCTCCAAAGCCGATTTCGAGGATTGCTGATGGCCCGCCTGATCCACCCCGACCGCGCGCTATCCACCAACCCGCTGAAGGTCTCGGCCCCGCTGGGCGCGGCAATGGCCTATCTCGGCATCGAGGGCGCCATTCCCCTCTTCCACGGCGCCCAGGGCTGCACGGCCTTCGCGATGGTCCACATGGTGCGCCACTTCAAGGAGGCGATCCCGCTCCAGACCACCGCGATGAACGAGGTCTCGGCGATCCTCGGCGGTGGCGAGCAGATCGAGGAGGCGATCGAGAACATCCGCAAGCGCGCGAACCCGAAGTTCATCGGCATCGCCTCGACGGCGCTGGTCGAGACGCGCGGCGAGGACGTGGCGGGCGAGTTGCGCGAGATGCTCCGCCGCCGCACCGACTTCGCGGATACGTCCGTGGTCTACGCCGCAACCCCCGACTTTGCCGGGGGACTCGAGGACGGCTGGGCCCGCGCGGTCGAGGCGATCATCGATGCGCTGGCGGTGCCCTGCACCCGCCGCCCGGGCCAGGTGAACCTGCTGCCCGGCAGCCACATGACCTCGGCCGATGTTGAGGAGGTGGCGGGCCTGATCCGCGCCTTCGGGCTGAACCCGGTGATCCTGCCCGACATCTCGCTCTCGCTCGACGGGCATCTGGCCGAGGACTGGCGCGGGCATTCGCTGGGCGGCACGAAGCTTGTCGACATCGCGACAATGGGCGGCAGCATCGCGACACTCGCCATCGGCGAGGCCATGCGGCCGGCGGCCGAGAAGCTGGCCGCCCTTGGGGTGGCCGCGCATGTCTTCCCCTCGCTCACCGGCCTCAAGGCGGTCGATGCCTTCGTGACAACGCTGATGAAGCTGTCGGGAGCCGACGTTCCCGCCACCGTGCGGCGCGACCGCGCGCGGCTCTCGGATGCGATGCTCGACGCGCATTTCCACATCGGCGGGTTGAAGGTCGCCATGGGCGCCGAACCCGATCTCGGCCTGGCGCTCGGCTCGACGCTGGCCGCGATGGGTGCCGAGTTGACCGTCGTCACCACCACCGGCAGCCGGGCCGCCGAGCGCATTCCGACCGCCGAGGTCATCGTGGGCGACCTCGGCGATCTGGAACGCGCGGCCGAGGCCGGGGGCTGCAAGCTGCTGCTTACCCACGCGCATGGCCGAATGATGGCCGAGCGGCTGCACATGCCCCATGTCCGCGCGGGCTTCCCGATCTTCGACCGCCTCGGCGCGCAGGACGTCTGCCGCACCGGATACCGCGGCACGCGCGCCTTCCTCTACGAGATCGCCAATGCCGTGCTTTCGCATCCGCACCGGCCGCGCCCGGAGGATTTCGGCGCTGCCCGCATCTCCCCGGAGTTCGACCATGCCCCCCCGCCGCCTTCGCATCATTGACCCGGAGCCCCCCATGACCGACCCGGCCGACGCGCCCCTCAGGATCGCCATTGCCACCAACGACCTCGAACATCTCGACGCCCACTTCGGCTCGTGCCGGAGTTTCGCGATCTGGGAGGTTTCGGCAAGAAGCGCCCGCTTCGTGGAAGCCATCGAGTTCGATGCCACCACTGACCAGGGCGGCAAGCACGACGACAGCGCCGACCGGATCACGCCGAAGGTCGAGGCGCTGGAAGGCTGCGCGCTGCTGTTCGTGCTCGCCATCGGCGGACCGGCTGCGGCCAAGGTGGTGCGCGCGGGCGTGCACCCGATCAAGCGCAAGGATCCCGAGCCGATCGCCTCCGTGATCGAGCAGGTGCAGACCATGCTGAACGGCAACATCCCGCCGTTCCTGCGGAAAGTCCTCGGCCGCCCGGCCCAGAGCTTCATGGAAGAGGAAGCACAATGAGCGACACCGAAACCCTGCCGCGTGGCGGGCTTTACCCGAAGAGCGACTACCTGAACCAGCTTGCCTCCATCATCCGGGCGCAGGACAGCTATGGCCACTGGGACGGCAAGTCCGATGCGGAGCTGCTGGCCGAATACATCGTGACGCCCGAGGAGCGGCGCGAGATCCCGATCATCTGCGACCCCGAGCCCGAGGTGATCGCTCGGATCGAGAAATTCTACGATGCGGTGGGCCTGCTGGTGGAGAAGCGCACGGGCGTCATGGCGGGCCAGATGGCCAAGATCAACCACGAGGGCTTCGGCCGCATCGTGCTGATCGGCGGCAGCCTGGTGCTGATCTCGAAGCACCTGCGCGACGTGCACCGCTTCGGCTTTGCCACCTACGAGAAGCTGGCCGAGGCCGGCGAGAAGCTGACCGCCGACGCTGTGAAGAAGATCGAAACCTATCCTGACGCCGCGCGCGACTGACCGGAGGCGGCCGCGAGTGGCCGCCATCTTCTCGCGGCCCCATCCGTATCCGGGCACGGCCCGGTGACCTCAAAGGAGACAACCTTGTTCATTACTGCGTTTACCCGGGGCGGGGTCGAGTACACGCCCAAGTTCCTGATTTCCATCGACTCCGAGAAATGCATCGGCTGCGGCCGCTGCTACAAGGTCTGCGGCCACGACGTGATGACGCTGCGCGGCGTCAACGAGGACGGTGACCTGGTCGAGGTCTCGGAGGACGACGACGATGACGACGACGAGATCCTGCGCAAGGTCATGGTCATGGTGAACCCCGACCTCTGCGTCGGCTGCGGCGCCTGCAACCGGGTCTGCCCGAAGGACTGCCAGACCCATGAACCTGTGGAGCGCTGACGTCCTCGCCGACCACGATGCCGACCGGGCGGACTTTGCCGCCATCCTCGCCCATGCCCTGCGGGAGCACGCCGCGGGGAAGGGCGAGTTGACCGACCTGCTCGGGCTGGAGCCGGCGGCGCTGGTCGCGCTGACCGCGCGCTGGTGCCCGGGCCTGACGCTGCCCTCGCTGCTGCCGCTGTCGGCCGTTCCGCTGGAACAGGCCGACATCGTCACGCTTCTGCTGTGGCGGGGCGGGCGCACGGGGGACGAGGCGCGCTGGCTGGCCGCCATCCTCGCCCGCCGCTCGCTGGAGACCAGCCACCTGTGGGAGGATCTGGGCCTGCCCTCGCGGGCTCACCTCGGCCTGCTGATCCAGCGCCATTTCCCGCGGCTGCACGCTGCCAACACGCGCAACATGCGCTGGAAGCGGTTCTTCTACCGCCAGATCTGCAGCGACAACGGCGGCACGATGTGCCTTGCGCCGCATTGCGACGACTGCGCCGAAAAGCCGGTCTGCTTCGCGCCCGGCGCGGACTGAGGTCCGGGCGACAGGCCCGGGTCGCTGTCGCAAACCCGTCATTGTCGTGTTCCTGTCAGAACCGACCGACGACCGTCCACTTCCCAAGGCGCTGAAATCAAACGTCCTCGGAACTTGGCACGATGCATGCTTCTCCTGATGCGGGACCCGCGACACTCAGGAGAGACCGGATGATCCAGATTACCCCCGCTGCCCAGGCCGCCATCAAGGGTGCCATCGAAGGCGCCGGCCAACCCGTCGTGGGCCTGCGCCTGATGGTGCAGTCCGGCGGATGCGCCGGGCTGAAATACGGCATGGCGCTCGAGCTGAAGGAAGCCGCGGACGACGTGATCGTCGAGGCGGGCGGCGTGCGCGTGCTGATCGACCCGGCCAGCGGAGAGCAGCTGAAGGGCACGACCATCGACTTCGTGTCGTCGATCGAAGGAACCGGCTTCGTCTTCGACAATCCGAACGCCAAGGGCGGCTGCGGCTGCGGCAAGTCCTTCTGCTGAGGTGACGTGATGCTCGACTATTCGGAAAAGGCGCTCGACCATTTCTTCAACCCGCGCAATGCCGGCGTGCTGGAGGCCGCGAATGCGGTGGGCTCTGCCGGCTCGCTCGAGACGGGCGACGCGGTGCGGCTGATGCTGCGCATCGACCCCGAGACGAAGGTGATCGCCGAGGCGCGGTTTCAGGCCTTCGGCGGCGGCGACGCCATCGCCTGCTGCTCGGCGCTGACAGTGCTGGTGGCGGGCCAGACGGTCGAGGAAGCCCGGTGCCTGACCGGCGATGCGATCGACGCAGCACTCGGTGGCCTGCCGGGCGAGCGGCGGCGCGCGGCCGACCTCGGCAATGAGGCGCTGCAGGCGGCGCTGGCGCATTTCCTGGGGCTGGAGCCCGAGGCGCCGAAGGCCGAAGCCGCCCCCGCCGCGGTGAAGCTGCTGGCACCGAAGCATGAATCGAAGCCCAAGGTGATGCGCGAGGTGCCGCTCTCGCCCGCCGAGGAGGCCGAGGTGATCGCCCGCGTGATCGACAGCGTCCGCCCGACGCTGCGCGCCGATGGCGGCGACGTCACGCTGCTGGCGGTCGAGGGCTCGAAGGTGCGGGTGCACCTGACGGGGAACTGCTCGGGCTGCCAGTTGGCGGCGCTGACGCTCGGTGGTTTGCAGAAGCGCCTCGCCGACGCGCTGGGCCGGCCGATCCGGGTCATCCCCGAGCAGAAGCCGCTGGTGAGCATCGCGGGAGCCCGGTGATGGATCGCGTCTACCTCGACAACAACGCCACGACCCGGCTGCTGCCCGAGGTTCTGGACGCGATGATCCCCTTCATGACGGGGGACTTCGGCAACCCGTCCTCGATGCATGCGATGGGCCGCGCGCCGGCGCGGGCGCTGGCCGCTGCGCGCCGCGCGGTGCAGCAGCTGATCGGCGCGGGGGCCGAGAGCGAGATCGTCTTCACCTCGGGCGGCTCCGAGGCGGATGCGACGGCGATCCGCTCGGCGCTCGCCGCCGACCCGGCACGGCGCGAGATCGTGACCTCAACTGTTGAGCACGCGGCGGTGCTCGGCCTTTGCGACCATCTGGAGCGCCATGAGGGCATCAAGGTGCACCGCATCGGCGTGGATGCCGAAGGGCGGCTGGACATCGACGCCTATCGCGCCGCGCTGTCGCCGCGCGTGGCGCTGGTTACGCTGATGTGGGCCAACAACGAGACCGGGACGATCTTCCCGGTCGAGGGGCTGGCGGAACTCGCGCATGGCGTGGGCGCGCTGTTTCACACCGATGCCGTGCAGGCGGTGGGCAAGGTCCCCGTCTCGGTCAGGGGCACCGACATCGATATGCTGTCGATGAGCGCGCACAAGCTGCACGGGCCGAAGGGCGCGGGCGCGCTTTACCTCCGCAAGGGCGTGCCGTTCCAGCCGCTGATCCGCGGCGGCAAGCAGGAACGCGGTCGCCGCGCGGGCACCGAGAACATCCCCGCCATCGCCGGCTTCGGCCGGGCGGCCGAACTGGCGCTCGAGGTCGATCACGTCGCGATGCGCCTGCTGCGTGACCGGCTGGAGCAGGGCATCCTCGCCCGCATCCCGAAGGCACGCGTGCTGGGCGACCTGCGCGACCGGCTGCCCAATACCTCGTGCATCGCCTTCGACTTCGCCGAGGGCGAGGCGATCCTGATGCTGCTCGACCGCGCGGGGATCTGCGTCTCGTCGGGCGCCGCCTGTGCCTCGGGCTCGATGGAACCGAGCCACGTCATCCGGGCGATGAAGGTGCCCTTCACCGCCGCCCATGGCGCGATCCGCTTCTCGCTGTCGCGCGAGACCACGGCGGCCGAGATCGACCGCGTGATCGAGGCGCTGCCGCCGATCGTGGCGCAGCTGCGCGCGCTGTCGCCCTTCGGGGCCGAGGAGGTGCAGTGATGAGCCGCCAACACCCCGCCACGGCCTTCCTGAGCAAGAGCCCGCTCGCGCCGGTCACTCTGTGCGACACGACGCTGCGTGATGGTGAACAGACCGCCGGCGTGGCCTTCACCCGCGCCGAGAAGCGTGCGGTCGCCGAGGCGCTGCAGGATGCGGGCGTGGCTGAGGTCGAGATCGGCGTGCCCGCGATGGGCGAGGACGAGCAGGCCGACATCCGCGCGGTGGCGGCGGTGCTGCGGCGTGCGGCGCCGGTGGTCTGGTGTCGCCTGCGCCCCGAGGATCTGGCGGCCGCGCAGCGCACCGGCGTCCGCCGCCTGCACATCGGCGTGCCGGTGTCCGAGCGGCAGATCACCGCCAAGCTCGGCCGCGATGCCGACTGGGTGCGCCGCCGGGTGGAAAAGCTCGTCCGGGCCGCCACCTGGGCCGGGCACCATGTCTCGGTCGGGGCCGAGGATGCCTCGCGTGCCGATCCGTTCTTCCTGGCCGAGATCGCCCATATCGCCGCCGAGGCGGGGGCCATCCGCTTCCGGCTGGCCGATACGCTGGGGGTGCTCGATCCCTTCGCGACGCATGATCTGGTGGCGCGGATCGTCGCGCGCTGCCCGCTGCCGGTCGAGTTCCACGCCCATAACGATCTGGGCATGGCCACGGCGAACAGCCTTGCCGCGGTCCGCGCCGGCGCCTCGCATCTGTCGGTGACGGTGAACGGCCTCGGCGAGCGCGCGGGCAATGCCGCGCTGGAAGAGGTCGCGGCGGCGCTGGAGGCGGCCGGCCGGCCGACGGGCATCGCGCTCGGGCGGCTCTGCGACCTGTCCGAACTGGTGGCGCAGGCCGCGGGCCGCCCCCTGTCGCCGCAGAAGCCCATCGTGGGCGAGGGCGTCTTCACCCACGAATGCGGCATCCATGTCGACGGGCTGATGAAGGACCGCGCCACCTATGAAAGCGCGGACCTCCGCCCCGAGCGCTTCGGCCGCAGCCATCGCATCGCCATCGGCAAGCATTCCTCGGCCGCCGGGCTTGCCCGTGCGCTGGCCGCGGCGGGCCTGCCGGCCGACGAGGCGACGCTTGAGGCGCTGATCCCCGCGCTGCGCGACTGGGCCGCCGAAACCAAGCGCAGCGCCGGGGCCGAGGACCTCGCCCGGCTGCTCGCCAGCCTGAAGGAGACCACGTGATGGAGACCGCCATGTCCACAGGAACCGCCGTCCTCGACGCGCTCCGCAAGCTCTCCACCGCCGAGGAGATCTTCGACGCGCTGGAGCATCCCTACCGGCCCGAGGTGGTGAACGTCTCGCGCCTGCACATCATGAAGCGCTTCGGCCAGTATCTTGCCGCGATCGACTTCGCGGCGCTCGGGGCCGAGGACGCCCGCGCGGCCGCCCGCGACGCGCTTTCCCGCGCCTACACCGATTTCGTCGACAGCACGCCGCTGGAGCAGGGGGTCTTCAAGGTCTTCGCGAAGCCCTCCCGCACCTTCGTGCCGCTGGCCGGCATCCAGACACTCACGGATTGAAAGGAGCCCCTCCCATGGACGAGCCGATCATCGAAGGGCTTGACCCGCCGCCGCCGCCCTTCAAGGGCCTGAACATCGTCGTCTGCATCAAGCAGGTGCCGGATTCCGCGCAGATCCGCGTGCATCCGGTGACCAACACGATCATGCGGCAAGGGGTGCCGACCATCGTCAACCCCTACGACCTCTTCGCGCTGGAAGAGGCGCTGCGGCTGCGCGACGAATACGGCGGGAAGGTCACCGTGCTCTGCATGGGCCCGCCCATGGCCGAGGATGCGCTGCGGCGCTGCCTGGGGATCGGGGCGGACAAGGCGGTGCTGATCACCGACCGGCGCTTCGCGGGGTCGGATACGCTTGCGACCTCGTTCGCGCTGTCCACGGCGCTGACGAAGATCGCCGAGGAGCGGCCCATCGACATCGTCTTCACCGGCAAGCAGACCATCGACGGCGACACCGCGCAGGTCGGCCCCGGCATCGCGCGGCGGATGGAGCTGAACCAGCTGACCTATGTCAGCGCCATCGACTCGCTCGATCTCGTCGCCCGTTCCATCGTGGTGCGGCGCCGGTCCGAGGGCGGCGTGCAGGTGCTGCGCTCGAAGCTGCCCGCGCTGATCACCATGCTCGAGGACTCGAACGTGCCGCGCCGCGGCTCGATCCAGGACCTGCTGCGCGCCGCACGCGCGCCGGTCACCGTCTGGTCGGCCGAGGATGCGGGCGTGACGGACGTGATGAAATGCGGCCTGCGCGGCTCTCCCACCGTGGTGAAGCGCGTCTTCGCGCCGTCCGCCCGCGAGGAGCCCGCCGAGATGGTCACCGTCGAGGGCAAGGACCCGGCCGCGATGGCGGATGCGATCCTCGACCTGATCTTCGCCCGCGACTCGAAACTCGAGGCCGACATGGCCTCGGCCCATGCAACCGCCTGACAGGAGAGCGCCATGACCAACACGCCGCAAGCTGCCGGCCGCGCCTCGATGAAGAAGGAGCTGCCCGAGCGGTTCAAGGACTACAAGAACGTCTGGGTCTTCGTCGAGATCGAGCGCGGGAAGGTCCATCCCGTATCCTGGGAACTGATGGGCGAGGGCCGCAAGCTCGCTGACCGGCTGGGCGTCCAGCTCTACGCCGTGGTTCTGGGCCCGAAGGCGCCCGAGACCAAGCAGGCGATCCGCGAGAGCTATCACTATGGCGCCGACGTCTGCCTGATCTGCGAGGATCCGGCGCTGGCCGACTACCGCAACGCGCCCTATACCGAGATCCTCACTGACCTCGTGAACAAGCATAAGCCGGAAATCCTGCTGCTCGGCGCGACGCCGCTGGGCCGCGACCTCGCCGGATCGGTGGCGACGACGCTGCAGACGGGCCTGACCGCGGACTCGACGGAACTCAGGATCGACGACGACAACTCGCTCGCCGCGACACGTCCGACCTTCGGCGGCACGCTCCTTTGCACCATCCACACGCTGAACTTCCGCCCGCAGATGGCCACGGTGCGGCCGCGCGTCTTCGGGATGCCGAAGCCCGACACCAGCCGCGCCGGCCGGATGATCTGGGAACAGCTGCGGATGAAGGAAGAGGACATCGTGACGAAGGTCCTCGAATTCGTCGCCGACGCCACGACCAACAAGGCCAACCTCGCCTATGCCGACATCGTCGTCGCGGGCGGCATGGGGCTGAAGAACGAGGCGAACTTCCGCCTCGTGAAGCGGCTCGCGCAGGTGCTGGGCGCGGAATACGGCTGCTCGCGCCCCGTAGTGCAGAAGGGCTGGATGCCGGCCGAGCGCCAGATCGGCCAGACCGGCAACACGATCCGGCCGCGGCTCTACATCGCCGCCGGCATCTCCGGCGCGATCCAGCACCGGGTGGGGGTGGAAGGCGCGGACCTGATCCTCGCGATCAACACCGATCCTTCCGCGAAGATCTTCGAATTCGCCCACCTGGGCATCGTCGCCGACGCACTCACCGTGCTGCCGGCGCTGGCGGATGCCTTCGAGCGGCGCCTCGGCGCACGCAAGATGGCCAGCTGAAAGGGGACGGGACCATGAAAGACCACTTCGATGCGATCGTCGTCGGCGCCGGCCCCTCGGGGAACGCCTGCGCCTACACGATGGCCAAGGCGGGGATGAACGTCCTCCAGATCGACCGCGGCGAGTATCCGGGGTCGAAGAACGTGCAGGGCGCGATCCTCTATTCCGACGCGCTGGAGCGCATCATCCCCGACTTCCGCGAGGATGCGCCGCTCGAGCGTCACGTGGGCGAACTGCGGTTCTGGATGCTGTCGGAGCATTCGCATTCCGCGGGCCACTATCGCACCGACCAGTTCGAGGGCGACAAGCCCGACCGCTACACCATCCTGCGCGCGCCCTTCGACAAGTGGTTCTCGAAGAAGGTCCGCGAGGCGGGCGCCACGCTGATCACCGAGACCACCGTCACCAACCTCGTGAAGAACGACGAGGGCCGCGTGGTCGGCGTCGAGACCGACCGCGAGGGCGGGCCGATCTTCGCCGACGTGGTGGTGCTGGCCGAAGGCGTGAACGGCGTCGTGGGCCAGCGCGCGAAGCTCCGCCCCGAGGTGAAGCCGCAGCATGTGGCCCTTGCCGTGAAGGAGACGCACTTCTTCCCCGAGGAAACCATCCGCGAGCGCTTCAACCTGCAGGGTGAGGACGACGGCGTGGTGATCGAGGTGCTGGGCTCGGTGTCCTCGGGCATGGTCGGGACCGGCTTCCTCTACACCAACAAGGAGTCGATCTCGATCGGCGTCGGCTGCATCCTGTCGGACTTCACCCGCACGCAGATCTCGCCCTACGAGCTTCTGGACAAGTTCAAGAACCACCCCTCGGTGCGCCCGCTGATCCGCGGCGGCGAGATGAAGGAATATGTCGCGCACCTGATCCCGGAAGGCGGCTACGACGCCATCCCGAACCTGACCGGTGACGGCTGGATGATCGTGGGCGACGCGGGCCAGTTCGTGAACGCCGTGCACCGCGAGGGGTCGAACCTCGCGATGACGACCGGGCGGCTCGCGGCAGAGTCGCTGGTGGAACTCAAGGCCAAGGGGCTGCCGCCCACCAACGAGAACCTCAAGCTCTTCCGCGACAAGCTGGCCGACAGCTTCGTGATGAAGGACCTGAAGAAATACCGGAAGGTGCCGCATCTGCTGGAGAAGAACCGGCAGCTGTTCAACGCCTATCCGGCCGAGATCAACCGCGCGATCCGCACCTATTTCCGCGTGGATGGCATGGACAAGAAGAGCAAGGAGGGCCTCGCCATCCGCAACCTCGTCCGGGGCGCGGGTGGCTGGTTCGGCGTGGCGAAGGACTTCTTCAAACTGGCGAGGGCGTGGAGATGACAGACAAGACCGGCAAGTCCCCCCGGATGGAGGAGCGGCTCTACCAGAACCGCTACCTCGTGGACGAGGGCCGTCCGCATGTGCGGATCAACGCCAAGACCGATCAGGACAGCCCCGAGTTGCAGGCGCTGGTGCAGATCTGCCCCGCCGGCTGCTACCGCAAGGACGACGAGGGCCGCGTGGAAGTCGTCGCCGACGGCTGCATGGAATGCGGCTCGTGCCGCATCATCTGCCAGGAGACCGGCGAGATCGACTGGTTCTGGCCGCGCGGCGGCTACGGCGTGCTGTTCAAGTTCGGCTGATGAAGATGCGGGGCTGCGACGGTGCGCGCAGCCCCGACTCGGCGCAAGATGCTAGGGTGCGCTCATGGACATGATGCAGTTCCAGCGCCAGACGACCCAGCTGGCCATGACGCAGAGAATGCAGGAGTCGCTGCGCATCCTGCAGATGAGCAACGCCGACCTGACCGAATACCTCGTGTCGCAGGCGCTGGAGAATCCCTGTCTCGACGTGCGCGTGCCCGAAGGCGCCTCGGTCGCGCCCGCGCTGCCCTCGCGCGGGATCCAGAACGCCGTGGACCGCGACGCCTTCGCCACGGTCGAGGCGCAGCCCGTGAGCCTGCTCGCCCATGTCGAGGAGCAGATCGACCTCGCCTTCTTCGATCCCGGCGACCGTCGTATCGCGCTGGCCTTCGCCGAGGCGCTGGAGCCTTCGGGCTGGCTCGGCCTGCCGGTCGCGGAGATCGCGGCCTCCGCCGGGGTGGAGGAGGACGAGGCACTGGCGATCCTCGACCGCCTTCAGGCTTTCGAGCCGGTTGGCCTCTTCGCCCGCTCGCTGGCTGAGTGCCTCGCGCTGCAGCTCGAGGACCAGGGCCTGCTGACCTGGGAGCTGCGCACCATGCTCGACCACCTGCATCTGGTGGGCGAGGGCAAGCTTCCCGAACTCGCCCGCCGCTGCGATTGCAAGGTCGCCCACATCCGCGAGAACCTCGCGTTGATCCGCAGCCTGAACCCAAAGCCCGGCGAGGCCTTCGAGCACGGCCGCCTGCCGATCCAGCCGCCGGACCTGCGCGTGCTGCGCGGCAAGGAGGGTTGGGAGGTCGAGTTGACCCGCGCGCAGCTTCCGCGCGTCTCGGTCGGGGTCGTGTCGGAAACCGGACAATCGGCGGCGGACGCGTGGCTCTCGCGGGCGCAGTCGCAGGCGCGCTGGCTGATGCGGGCGGTCGAACGGCGGCAGACGACGCTCCTGCGCACCGCCGCCTGCCTCGTCCGGCACCAGCAGGCGTTCCTCGATCACGGTCCGCGGGCGCTCAAGCCGCTGTCGATGGACGAGGTGGCGCTGGAACTGGAGTTGCACCCGTCCACCATCAGCCGCGCCACCGCCACCCGGCTGATCGAGACGCCGCGCGGGCTGATCCCGTTGCGCAACTTCTTCAGCCGCTCGGTCGCGTCGGACGGGCCGGACGCGCCGCAATCGCAGGACGCGCTGATGGCGCTGGTGGGCGAGATCATCTCGCGCGAGGACCGCGCGAAGCCGCTGTCGGACGACGCCATCGTGAAAGCCGCGAAAGCCTCCGGCGCGGTCCTCGCCCGCCGCACCGTCACGAAATACCGCGAAGCGCTGGGAATCCCGTCCTCCTACGACCGCAAGCGGGCGGCTGCGGCCTGCTAGAGTCCAAGCAGCCGCGCCGTCCCCGCATCGGGCTTGCCGTCGAACCAGCGCGTCAGCGCCGAACGGAAGCACGAGAAGGCGCTGCCGTCGGCGACGTCGAACAGGCTCATGCAGGAATGGAACTTCAGGTCGTCGGGCGTCCCGAAGACGTCTCGGACCGCCTTGGGGTCCTGCGACAGGACGATCTCGGTCGCGAACTCCAGCCGCTTGCCGAGCACCGGCTGCGCGAGATAGGCCCGTGCCTCCTCGAGCGAGGCGATGCCGTAGCGCTCGGCATTGGCGGAATGGCCGAGCCCGCGCAGCTGCGGGAACACGAACCACATCCAGTGGCTCTGCTTCCGGCCGGCGCGAAGCTCCTTGATGGCCGTTTCGAACACCGGCATCTGCGCGACCTGAAAGCGCTTCAGGTCAAAGGGGTCGTCCTGCATCCGTTCCTCTCAGGCGGCCGCCGTTCCGGCGACGTGGATCATCACCGCGGCGTAGAACACGCCGGTCGCAGCCAGGACGAAGACATGCCAGATCGTGTTGTGGAAGGGCAAGCGCTCCAACAGGAAGAAGGCGACGCCGACGGTATAGAGCAGCCCCCCCGCGGTCATCAGCACCAGGACCGACCCGGACATGGTCGAGAACAGCGGCCAGCCGAACACGGCGCCCAGCCAGCCCATGCCGAGGTAAAGCGCCAGGGCTCCCCAGCGGAACCGGTCGGGCGAATGCAGCTTCAGCACCGTGCCGCAGAGAGCGGCGGCCCAGATCGCCGCCAGCAGCGCCAGCCCGTGGCCCGAGATCAGGGTGAAGGCGGTATAGGTGCCGGCGATCTTGCAGTAGATCGCGGAATGGTCCAGCCGGCGAAAGAACGCCTTCCAGTCCGGATGCGGCATCATGTGGTAGATCGCCGAGCAGAAGATCATCAGGATCAGCGTCACGCCATAGATCGTGGCGCCCGCGACCGCCATGCCATCGCCTCGCCAGAGCACGGTCACCGCGATCAGGATCGGGACGCCGAACAGCGCGGCAGCAACCCCCGACACGTGAACGGCGGCGTCTGAAACGCGCTCTGCGCGGCTGTACTCGATACGCGGTTCCAGGTGCTGCATCATGTCGCGATGGTAGCACGGCGCGCCCGGAGCCCGGCATGGCTTTTGCGTGATCGGGGCTGCGCGCGCGGGTTCCGTAGCGGGAACCTGGGGCGGGGCCTCGGGCTTGGACTCGCGGAAGCAGCGGGGCGCGGACGATGCCAAGAGCGATCTGGAAGGGCTGGCTTGCGGTCGGGCAACTGACCTGTGCGGTGGCGCTGCATGCGGCAGCCTCGACCTCGGATCGGGTGACCTTCCACACGGTCAATCGCCGGACGGGCAACCGCGTCCGACGCGAGTTCGTCGATGCGGTCTCGGGCAAGCCGGTTCCGGGCGAGGACCAGGTGAAGGGCTATGAAGTCGCTCCCGACGAGTTCGTGCAACTCGAGCCCGAGGAGATCGCCGCCGCCGTGCCCGAAAGCGACAAGCGGCTGGAGGTGGCGAGCTTCGTGCCCTGCCGCGAGGTCGATGGCGCCTATTTCGACAAGCCCTACTACCTGACGCCCGCCGGCGCCGAGGCCGAGGAGGCCTTTGCCCTGATCCGCGAGGGGATGAAGGCGCGCAAGGTGGCGGCGCTGGCGCGGGCGGTCCTGTTCCGGCGGGTTCGGACGATGCTGATCCGGCCGCACGGGGTGGGGATGATCGGCAACACGCTGAACTTCGACTACGAGGTGAGATCGTCGGAGGAGGCCTTTGCCGACATCCCGAAGCTGAAGATCAAGGGCGAGATGCTGGATCTCGCGAAGCACATCATCGGGACCAAGGCGGGACGCTTCGATCCCGGCACCTTCGACGACCGCTACGACGCGGCGCTGGCGGAGCTGGTGAAGTCGAAGCTCGAGGGGCGGAAGCCCCGGCGCCGGGCCGCGCCGAAAGCGGCGAAGCCGACCGATCTGCTCGCAGCCCTGCGGGAGAGCGCCGCCGCTGCGGAACGCCGATCCCGGAAGGCCGGTTGATCCCGCATCACGCGGCAATCTTCCGGCGGAGGGTGCCGGCTCCGGGGGCATCGAACCCCCGGATCCGGCGCTGCCGCGGAAGGCGGATCGTTCGACGACCGCTTGGCCAGCGGATGTCCGAACGCTTCCGTCGGAGAGCCGTCGGTCAACGCGTTCCGTGGCAACGCCGCCCGCAGGGGCCTAAATGGCCCCAAGGGCGGCACCTCCCCGTCAGGATCCGCGTTTCTTGCCACCAGAGATGCTCTGCCGCAGCGCGTCCATGATGTTGACCACATTGCCGGTGGCCGGAGCCTTGGCGGCACCGCGGCCCGCACGCGGCCTGGTCTTCTCCTTCTTCTTGCGGAGGATCTCCAGCAGGTTCTCTTGCACCGGATCCTTCACCATGGCGGGATCCCACGCCTGCGTGCTCTCGTCGATCAGCTTGCGCACCAGGGTGAGGGCCTTGGCGTCCGGCGTCTTTCCACCCGTCCCCTTGAACGTCTCCTCGGCTGGCCGGACCTCGTCGCCGAAGCGCAAGGTCCAGAGGATGATCCCCTCGCCGCGCGGCATGAGCAGGATCGCCCGTTCGCGCCCGCCCATCACCAGCCGCGAGATGCCCGCCCGGCCGGTGGCGCGCATCGCCTCGCGGATCACGGCGAAGGCTTCCTCGCCCACCGGGTCGGAGGGCATCAGGTAGTGCGGCCGGTCATACCAGATCCACGCGATGTCGTCCGCCGGCACGAAACAGTCGATGTCGATGGTCCGCGTGCTTTCAAGCGCCACGGCGTCCAGATCCTCGTCCTCAAGGATCACATGTCCGCTCTCTCCCCTGGGGTAGCCGCGGGCCTGGTCCTCCTCGGACACGGGATCTCCGGTTTCCGTATCCACCAGCCGGCTTAACACCCTGTGGCCGGTCTTGCGGTTGAGCGTTCGGAAGCGGATGCGCTCGGCGTCCGAGGTCGCCGGCATCAGCGTCACCGGGCAGGTGACGAGCGAGAGCTTCAGGTAGCCCTTCCAGTAGGTCCGCGTTGCCATCCCGTTCAACCCGTGCCCGGCATCCGGGTTCCGGCCGCATGGATCCGGTCGAGCACCTCGTGCAGGAAGACGAGATGCCGGGCCTCGGGATCGAACCTGCCACCCTCGGCCAGCCGGTGTGTCCAGTCGAGCAGGGCGCGACCTCCCCAGTCGTCGGGCGGGGCGGCCAGCGGCTCGGCCCGCGTGCCGCGGTGACGATGCGCCGCGAAGTCGTGGAACGAGCCGCCGATGTTGGCCAGCGCCGCGCCCCCTTCGGTGCCGTGGAACTGCGCCTCGATCACCGCGTCGCGACCCGCCTGCAGCTTCCAGGAGCAGGCCAGCCGGATCACGCAATCCGAGGCGGTGCGCAGCGTGGCCACGGCATAATCCTCGACCTCGTCGGGACGTGCGGGTCGGCCGCCGGCAAGCAGATGGGCCTCGACGGCCTCGATCTCTGGCCAGCCCAGCGACCAGAGCGCAAGGTCCACCAGATGCACGCCCAGATCGGGCACGCAGCCGCCCCCCGACAGCGCCCTGTCGTAGAACCACGGCTTGTCCGGCCCGTAGGCGTTGTGGAACGTGAGGTCCACGGCATAGATCCGGCCGAGTTCGCCATTCGCCACAAGCGGCCGGATCGCCTGCATCGCCGCGGTCAGCCGATAGGAAAGGTCGACCCCGAGCAGCCGGTCGGCGACCTCGGCGGCCGCCACGACCTCGCGCACCTCGGCCGCGCTGCGCCCGAGCGGCTTCTGGCAGAACACCGCGCAGCCTGCCGACAGTGCCTGCATCGTCTCGGCGGCATGCAGCGCGCTGGGCGTCGCGATCACCACTCCGTCCGGCGCCTCGTCCAGCGCTTCGCGCAGCGTGGCTGCGGGTCGCGCTTCGGGCGCGAGGTCCAGCGCCGCCGCAACCGCCGAGGCGTCCGGGTCGGTCAAGGTCACGATCTCGGCCAGGCCTTCCTCGGCCAGCGCCTTCATGCGCGCCCTGCCGATCCAGCCCAGCCCCACGAAGGCCAGCCGCGGGCGGGTCCCGAGGCTCAGCAGCACGTGACCACCGCCTTGACGAATTCCCCCGGCTTGTCCCGCGTCGCATCCAGCGCCTCGGCCAGCCGGTCGAGCGGGTAGCTGTGCGTGATCAGCCCCGAGAGATCCAGACGCCCCTTGCGCACCGCCTCGATCGCCTCCTGCATGGCGCTCAGGTAGACCTCGGGCCGGCGCTCGTGGGCGTTCACCACGTCGATCCCGCGCCAGTTCCATTGCTGCATGTTGACCTGCCTTGGCCCGTCCTGATGGTAGCCGGCGATCACGAGCCGCCCGCCCTCGGCCACCAGCTCGCCCGCCAGATCGAGCGGCCACTGCTTGCCCACCGCCTCGATCACCACGTCGCAGAAACGCCCGCCAGTCAGTCCGCGCACCTCCTCGACGATGGCGTGATGGTCGAGCATGGGCACAGTCCGTGCCGCGCCCATCCGGCGCGCGAGCGCCAGCGACCCCTCGCGCCGCGAGATCGCGATGACCTCGGCGCCCGCATCCGAGGCGAGCCGGGTGAGAAGCGCGCCGAGAAACCCGATGCCGACGATCGCCACCCGGTCGCCCCGCGCGATGCCCGATCGGCGGAAGATGTTCAGCGCGCAGGCCACCGGTTCGGCCGGAAAGGCCATGTCGTCGGGCAGGGGGAGGCAGTGGTTCGCCGGGACAACCTCGTGGCTGGCATAGCCGTGCTGTCCGAGGAAGGCCACCCGCTGCCCCTGTGCGAGCCCGGAGACGCCGGGGCCGAGGGCGTCGATCCTGCCCCAGCCCTCGTGTCCCATGCCGCCGGGCTCGGTGGGAAAGCTCATCCACTCCGGCCCCGCCCATGGCCCGAGATTGGATGCACAGACCCCGCAGCCTTCGATGGCGATCCGCAACTCGCCCTCGGCCGGGTCGGGCAGCGGAAGCGAGACGATCTCGATGTGGCCGGGCCCGGTCAGGCGGGCCGCGCGCATCCGGGCGGCATCGGCCCGATGGTCGCGGGCTGGGGTAAGCGAGACGTTCATGCGTCCTCCGGTCGGTTCGCCAGCTTCATGATCATCCTGCGGAACGAACGGCCCGGGCCGAGGTTCCAGCCACGGACGCGGGGACGAGAGAAGAGACCCGACCCCGTGCCCGCCTCGGCGGAAAACCCTCGGTCACGGCAACAATTGCAGGCCCGGATGGAACATTCCCGCAATCCTCAGGTTGCCGCCCGGCATCAGCATCATCTTTGACAGCATCAGGATCTTCTCATGGCGCGGATACTCATCACGGGCGGCTGCGGTTTCATCGGCCGCCATGTGGCAGAGGACCTCCTTTCGAACGGCTATGAGGTGCGTCTGTATGACGCCCTGATCGCCCAGGTTCACGACGGGGTGGCCGTCCCCCTGCCCGAGGGCGCCGAGGTCGTGCGTGGCGACATGCGCGACGCGGATCGGGTCGCATCGGCGCTGAAGGGCTGCGATGCGGTGCTGCATCTGGCGGCGGAGGTGGGCGTCGGCCAGTCGATGTATGAGATTGCGCGCTATGTCGGCGCGAACGACCTCGGGACGGCGGTGCTGCTCGAGGCGCTGATCGACCGGCCGGTCTCGCGCATCGTCGTCGCCTCCTCGATGAGCGTCTATGGCGAGGGCTACTATGCCCGCGCGGACGGCACGATCGAGGAGCGCGTCCGGCGCAGGCCCGCCGACATCCGCGCCGGACGCTGGAACCCGCTCGATGCCGCGGGCGAGGCGCTGACCGCGGTTCCGACCGACGAGGCCAAGCGGGTGGATCTCGCCTCGATCTATGCGCTGACCAAATATGCGCAGGAGCAGGCGGTCCTGATCCATGGCGAGGCCTATTCGGTCGATGCGGTGGCGCTGCGGCTGTTCAACGTCTTTGGCGCGGGGCAGGCGCTGTCGAACCCCTATACCGGGGTGCTGGCGAACTTCGCCTCGCGGCTGGCGAATGGCGAAAGGCCCACGATCTTCGAGGACGGCGAGCAGAAGCGCGACTTCGTGCATGTCCGCGACGTCGCGCGCGCCTTCCGGCTTGCGCTCGAAACACCCGACGCCGCCGGCGAGGTGATCAACATCGGCTCGGGCACGGCCTACACGATCTCGGGCGTGGCCCGGCTGCTGGCGGGCGCGATGGGCCGGCCGGAGATCACGCCCGAGATCCTGAACCGGGCGCGGTCGGGCGACATCCGCAACTGCTTTGCCGACATCGCGAAGGCGCGCCGCCTGCTGGGCTTCGAGCCGCGCTTCCGGCTCGAGGAGTCGCTGGGCCACTTCGTGGACTGGGTCGCCGGCTCGATGGCTCTGGACCGTGGCGCCGACATGCGCCGACAGCTCGAGGAGCGGGGGCTTGTGACGTGACCCGGGCGTTCGGCTTCGTCGAATGGTTCCGCCCCGGCGAGCACGACCGGGTCGAGGAGGCGCTCGCGGGCATGCGGGCCGCGGGCGCCAGCTACCTGCGCACGCATCTCAGCTGGGCCGAATATCTCTCGCCCGGCGGTGCGGAGTGGCACGACTGGCTGATCCCGCGCCTTGCGCGCGAGGTGGAGCTGCTGCCCTGCATCCACTATACGCCGCCCTCGCTGTCGCGCACCGGGCGCTGTTCCGGTCCGCCCCGGGAGCTGAAGTCCTATGCCGACTTCATCGATCACGTCCTGACCCGCTACGGCACCTGCTTCTCGCATGTCGAACTGTGGAACGAGCCGAACAACCTGCTCGACTGGGACTGGCGGCTGGACGGCGACTTCCTGCTGTTCTGCGAGATGGTAGGCGGGGCGGCGTGGTGGGTGCGCGAGCGCGGCTGGAAGGCCGTGCTTGGCGGACCCTGTCCGTTCGATCCGCTCTGGCTTGACCTGATGGGCGAGCGCGGAGTGCTGGCGCAATGCGCCGCCGCCGGCTTCCACGGCTTTCCCGGAACCTGGGACAGCGAGGAAGGTTCCTGGGGCGGATGGGACCTGCATCTGGGCGAGATGCGGGCCGTTCTCGACCGCCACAACCCGGACTGCGAGATCTGGATCACCGAGACCGGCTATTCCACATGGCGCAATGACGAGCTGGAGCAGGCCCGCCGCTTCGCCGGTGCCCTCAAGGCCCCGGCCGAGCGGATCTACTGGTATGGCTGGCGCGACCTTCCGCGCCACGTGCCGGTGCAGGAGGGGCTCTGGTTCGATCCTCGCCACTACCACCTGGGGGCGGTCGATGCCGCCGGGCGGCCGAAGCTGCTGGGACGGCTGCTTTCGACCGAGGGGGTGGCAGGGGTGACGGCCATCACCGGGCTCTGCTCGCCCGGCCTTGCCCGGGCGGCACGGCCCGCCGTGATCACCGGAGGGTCCGGCTTCATCGGCTCGAACCTCGCCGATGCGCTGCTTGGCGACGGGCAGGAGGTGATCCTAGTCGACAATCTCAGCCGGCCCGGGGTCGAGGACAACCTGCGCTGGCTGAAGGAGCGCCACGGCGACCGGCTGCATCCGATGATCGCCGACCTGCGCGACGAGACCGCCATGGCCGAGGCCGTGCGCGACGCCGCCTCGGTCTATCACCTCGCCGGCCAGACGGCGGTGACCACCAGCCTGCAGGACCCGGTGGCGGATTTCGAGGTGAACGCCCGCGGCACGCTGAACGTGCTCGAGGGCATCCGCTCCACCGGGCGCCCGGTGCCGGTGATCTTCGCCAGCACCAACAAGGTCTATGGCGCGCTGGAGGATCTGGACATGCGGGCCGGCGACGAACGCCATGTGCCGGAGGATCCCCGCATCCTGCGCCACGGCCTGGCCGAGGATCGGCCGCTCGACTTCTCGACGCCCTATGGCTGCTCGAAGGGCGTGGCAGACCAGTATGTGCTCGACTATGCCAAGAGCTATGGCATCCCTTCGGCGGTGCTGCGGATGTCCTGCATCTACGGGCCGCGGCAGTTCGGCACCGAGGATCAGGGCTGGGTCGCCCATTTCCTGATCCGGGCTCTCGGCGGCGAGGGCGTGTCGGTTTATGGCGACGGCCGCCAGGTGCGCGATGTCCTGCATGTCAACGATGCGGTGGCGGCCTACCTGCGGCTGATGCAGGCGCTGGAGCAGGGCCACGTCGCGGGCCGCGCCTTCAACCTCGGCGGTGGTGCGGCGAATGCGGTGAGCCTGCGGCAGGTGCTGGCCGAGATCGGCCGCCTTCTCGGGCGGCCCGTGCCGGTGACGCAGGACGACTGGCGGCAGGGCGACCAGCTCTACTTCGTGGCCGACACCCGCGCCCTTTCCGCCGCGATCGGTTGGCAGGCGAAGATTGGCTGGCGCGCCGGTCTTGCCGATCTGGCAGAGTGGCTGGCCACCCACCGGGTGAGGCCCGCCCGCGAACCGGAAAGGCTGCGCGCGTGACGGAACCCCGCCTGACCGTGCTGATGACCCTGGACGCCGTGGGGGGCGTCTGGAGGTATGCCATGGACCTTGCCGCCGGGCTTGCCGGGCAGGTGCGCTTTGTCTTTGCGGGTTTCGGACCCGAGCCCACGACAGAGCAGCGGCGCGAGGCCGCGGCTCTGGGCACCCTTGAATGGTGCGACGCGCCGCTCGACTGGCTGGTGAGCGGCGAGGCGGAACTGGCCGTGGTGCCGAAGATGATCGCCGGAGTAGCCCGGCAGCACCGCGTGGACCTGATCCATCTCAACCTGCCGACGCAGGCCGCGGGCCTGTCCGTGCCTGTGCCGGTGCTGGCGGTCGCGCATTCCTGCGTCGTCACCTGGTTCGCGGCCATGCGCGATGGCGTGCTCCCCTCGGGCTGGCTCTGGCAGCGGCGGCTGAACCGCCTCGGGCTGGCCAGCGCCGACGTGGTGGTGACGCCCACCCGCGCACATGCCGACCTGATGCTGCGCGCCTATGGCCCGCTGCCCGAGGTGCGCGTCGTGCCCAACGCCAGCCGCCATGCCCCGCCGGTGCGGCGGATGGCGCAGCCGATGGTTCTGGCCGCCGGGCGGTGGTGGGACGAGGGCAAGAACGCAGCCGTGCTCGATGCGGCGACGCCGCTGATCGGCTGGAAGGTGGTGATGGCGGGCGCCACCGCCTCGCCCGTCGGGCAGGAGATCGCGATCCGCTATGCGGAGAGCCGCGGAGAGCTGCCGCATGGCGAGGTGCTCGACCTGATGCGCGACGCCGCGATCTTCGTCTCGCCCTCGCGCTACGAGCCGTTCGGGCTTGCGGTGCTCGAGGCCGCGCGCGGCGGGCTGCCGCTCGTCCTTGCCGACATCCCGACCTTCCGCGAACTGTGGGAGGGCGCGGCCGAGTTCTTCCCGCCGCAGGACCCGGTGGCGCTGGCGGCGGCAGTCAACCGGCTGATCCGCGATCCGTCGCGACGCAGGCAGCTCGGGCAGGCGGCGGCGGGGCGCGCGTCGCTCTACACCCCGGACCGGCAGGCCTGCGCAATGGCCGCGATCTACACCGGCCTTTGCCCCATCCCTGAAACCCTCCGCGCCGCGAGGTGACATGAAATTCCTTTTCTACACCCATTCGCTAGTGTCCGACTGGAACCACGGCAATGCGCATTTCCTGCGCGGGGTGATGCGCGATCTCGTCAACCGCGGCCACGGCGCCGAGGCGCTGGAGCCGGTGTCCTCATGGAGCCGGATGAACCTCGAGGCCGATCAGGGGCAGGCGCCCGTCGCCGCCTTCACGCGCACCTTCCCGGACCTTCCGGTGCGCCGATATGGCGCCGACTTCGACCACGAGGCGGCGCTCGACGCGGCGGATGTCGTGGTGGTGCATGAATGGACGGATCCCGCACTGGTCGCGCGCATCGGCCGGGCAAGGGCCGGGGGAGGGCGGTTCCTGCTGCTGTTCCACGACACCCATCACCGCGCGGTCAGTGCCGATGCCGAGATCGGCGCGCTGGACCTGTCCGGCCATGACGGCATCCTCGTCTTCGGCGAGACGCTGCGCGAAACCTATGAAAGGGCGGGCTGGGGCCGGCAGGTCTTCACCTGGCACGAGGCCGCCGACGATTCGATCTTCCGCCCCCTGCCGGCCGAGGCCGAGGGCGACCTGATCTGGATCGGCAACTGGGGCGACGGCGAGCGCAGCGCGGAACTGGCGGAATACCTGATCGAGCCGGTCAAACGCCTTGGCCTGCGCGCCGCGGTGCATGGCGTGCGCTATCCGGCCGAGGCGCTGGAGCGGCTTTCGGCCGCCGGCATCGACTTCCGCGGCTGGATCCCCAATGCCGAGGTGCCGCGCGCCTTCGGTCGGCACCGCGTCACTGTCCACGTTCCGCGCCGACCCTATGTGGAGGCGCTGCCCGGCATCCCGACCATCCGCGTCTTCGAGGCGCTGGCCTGCGGCATCCCGCTGGTCTCGGCGCCGTGGAACGATGCGGAAGGGCTGTTCCGCACCGGATCGGACTACCTTCTGGCGCGCGACGGGGCCGAGATGGAGCGTCACCTGCGCGCCATCCTGCACGACCGCGATCTGGCCGAGGCGCTGGCCGAACACGGCCTTGCCACGATCCGCTCGCGTCACACCTGCCGCCACCGCGTCGACGAACTGCTCGCCATCGTCGCGCGGCTCGGCCTGCCCGCTGCAGCGTCGGAGGTCGCATGACGAAAAGCATCGCCTTCTTCGGGTCGAGCCTGCTCTCGGCCTACTGGAACGGGGCAGCCACCTACTATCGCGGCATGATCCGCGCCCTTGCGGACCGGGGCTACCGGGTCACCTTCCACGAGCCCGACGTCTACGACCGGCAGCGGAACCGCGACATCGACCCTCCGCCGTGGTGCCGTGTGGTGGTCTATGACGGCACGGTCGAGGCGCTCCGGCGTGCGGCGCGGGGGGCCTCGCAGGCTGACATCGTGGTCAAGTGCTCGGGCGTGGGCTTCGAGGACGACCTGCTGCTCGAGGAGGTGCTGTCGGCCGCGCGCCCGGATGCCCTGCGGGTGTTCTGGGATGTGGACGCCCCGGCGACGCTGGCGGCGATGCAGGCCGCGCCCGACCACCCGCTGCGGCTGGCGCTGCCGCGGATCGACCTCGTGCTGACCTATGGCGGCGGAGAGCCGGTGGTGCGCGCCTATCGCGCGCTGGGCGCCCATGCCTGCGTTCCGGTCTACAACGCGCTCGATCCCGAGACGCACCATCCCGTGGCGCCGCAGGACCGCTTCGCCGGCGATCTGGCGTTCCTCGGCAATCGCCTGCCGGATCGGGACGACCGCGTGAAGGATTTTTTCATCGGACCCGCCGAGCGCGTGCCAGACGCGGGCTTCCTGCTCGGCGGCTCTGGCTGGCAGGACGTGGCGCTGCCTGCGAACGTGCGCCGGCTGGGCCATGTCGGGACCGGAGATCACAACGCGCTGAACGGCTCGTCGCGGCTGGTGCTGAACATCGCGCGCGACAGCATGGCGGCGAACGGCTTCTCGCCCGCCACGCGCGTGTTCGAGGCGGCGGGCGCCGCGGCCTGCCTCGTGACCGACGCCTGGGAAGGGATCGAGATGTTCCTTGTTCCGGACCGCGAGGTTCTGGTGGCGCGCGATGGCCGGGACGTGGCCGACCTGGTGCGCGAGGTGGGCCACGAGCGCGCGCGGCTGATCGGCGAGGCCGCGATGCGGCGGGTGCTGACCGAGCATACCTATGCCCACCGCGCCGCGCAGGCGGATGAACTCTTCAACCGGCACGCGCGCCGGGTGGAGGCCGCGGAATGAGCTTCGACATCGTGATCATCGGGCTGGCGCTGTCCTCGTCCTGGGGCAACGGACATGCGACGACCTACCGCGCGCTCCTCCGCGGCCTTGCGGCCGAGGGGCATCGGGTGCTGTTCCTTGAACGCGACGTGCCATGGTATGCGGCGAACCGCGACCTGCCCGAGCCGGACTTCTGCGACCTCCGGCTTTACGGATCGGTCTCGGACCTGACCGGCCGCTGGGCGGCCCGCCTGCGATCCGCCGATGCGGTGATCATCGGCTCCTACGTGCCGGAGGGGCGCGAGGTCATCGACGCGGTGGCGGCACTCGGCCCGCGGCTGCTGTGCTTCTACGACATCGACACGCCCGTCACGATGGACCTGCTGGACCGGCGGGAAGAGGAGTTCCTCGCGGCCCGACAGGTGCCGCGGTTCGATATCTACTTCTCGTTCTCGGGCGGCGAGGTTCTGCGTCATCTGGAAGAGTCTCGCGGCGCGCGCGAGGCGTGCGCGCTCTACTGCTCGGTGGATCCGGAGCACTACCGGCCGGTTCCGGTCGAACCGCGGTGGGACCTTGGCTACCTCGGCACCTACAGCCCGGACCGCCAGCCGACGCTCGAGGCGTTGCTGATCGAGCCGGCCCGCCGCCTGCCCGGGCGACGCTTCGTCGTGGCCGGCCCCTCCTATCCCGACGGGATCGACTGGCCCGCCAATGTCGAGCGCATCGAGCATCTGGCGCCGGGCGATCATGCCCCCTTCTACAGCAGCCAGCGCTACACGCTGAACGTGACGCGCGCGGCGATGCGGCGGATGGGCTGGTCGCCCTCGGTCCGCCTGTTCGAGGCGGCGGCCTGCGGGGTGCCGGTGATCTCGGACGATTGGCGCGGGCTGGACGAGTTGCTGCCCGACGGCGAGGCCATCCTGATCGCGAGCACACCGGAGGATGTGGTGCGGATCCTGGAAGCCGGCGAGGGGATACGGCAGTCGATCGGTCGCGCCGCGCGGGCGCGGGTGCTGGAGGGCCATACCGGGCAGGCAAGGGCGCTGGAACTGGTTGAGGCGCTGCGCCGGCGCAGTGTGCGGGCGGCCTGACCGGGCAGGGCAAGGTAGGCGGTGGCAGGGCGCAGGTTGCGCCACCAGAACGGAGATTTCCATGCTGAAGAAAACCGCCCAGAAGACCATACTCGTCGCCGGAGGCGCGGGCTTCGTCGGGTCGCACCTTTGCGAGGCGCTGCTGCGACAAGGCCATCGCGTGATCTGCCTCGACAGCTTCCTGACCGGCAACATCGAGAACGTGCGCGCGCTCTGCGCCTTCCGCGAGTTCCGGCTGGTGCGGCAGGACGTGATCGAGCCGATCCGCCTGTCCGAGGCGCTCGACAGGGTCTACAACCTCGCAAGCCCCGCATCGCCGCCGCAGTATCAGGCCGATCCGATCCACACGATGATGACGAATGTCGTGGGCACGCGGAACCTGCTGGCGCTGGCGGCCGAGCACGGCGCGACCTTCCTTCAGGCCTCGACCTCGGAAGTCTATGGCGATCCCGAGGTTCATCCGCAGTCCGAGGACTATCGCGGAAGCGTCAACTGCACCGGTTCGCGCGCCTGCTACGACGAGGGCAAGCGCGCGGCCGAGGCGCTCTGCTTCGACTATCGCCGGCGCGGCACGGCGGACGTGCGGGTGGCGCGGATCTTCAACACCTACGGCCCGCACATGCGTGCGGACGACGGACGGATCGTGTCCAACCTGATCGTGCAGGCGCTGAAGGGAGAGCCGCTGACCATCTACGGCTCGGGCGAGCAGACGCGCTCGTTCTGCTATGTCTCGGATCTGGTGGAGGGGCTGATGGCGTTGATGGAGGTCGGCGACGCGCCCGACGGCGCCGTGAACCTCGGCAACCCCTCCGAATTCACCGTCACGGCGCTGGCGCACCTCGTACAGCGGATGGTGCCCTCGGCCGCGGGTATCGTGCACCGGCCACTGCCCGAGGATGACCCGCGCCGGCGTCGCCCCGACATCCGCCGCGCAAGGGACCTGCTGGGATGGGAACCGCGCGTGCCGCTGTCCGAAGGGCTGCCGCAGACCGCGGCATGGTTCGTGAACCATCTGGCGGGCAGCCTGCCGCCGCCCGCCCGTCCGGGTCGAAGGGCAGCGGCCGCAAGCGCCTGACCGGCAAGCCCCTCCTGCCGTCGCCGCCAGTTTCCTGCAGAGAGATGTGCACATCACGTCCTGCGCGAGGCCATACGTTTGGCTTTCGCGCGGGGCGCGAAAGTATGGCAACATTGTGGCGCTGCATCCGAACTGTGCCATCCGGGTTGCCGGAAGTATGCAAGGCACCCGAAGTCCCGTCGTTTTTCCGCCTCTCCCGCCGTGTATCGGTTTGCTCGCGCTCTGGTTGATCCTGTGATCCGTCCGGGCGAGCCAGATCGGCCGGAGGGACACAGGTGCACATCACCCACGACAACAACAGCTTCCTCGTTTCAACCTGGGATGCCGGGCAGTCCTATCTGACCCACTGGTCCGAGAACAACGTCATCGTCGGCGATGACGGCCGCATCGGGTTGAAATTGTCGCGCGCCCCGGACAGCACGACGCGTCCGTGGATCGGCGGCGAGATCCAGTCGGAGGAAGCCTTCACCACCGGCTCGTGGAGCTGGATGGCGCAGGCGCCGGAAATGGTGGATGGCGCGGTCTTTGGCCTGTTTCTCTACCAAGCGGACTACCGCACACAGCCATGGCGCGAATACGACATCGAGTTCGTCGGCGGGGACACCACGCAGATGGAGGTAACGGTGCACTTCCTCGACAGTTCGGGGCGCCATGTGACGACGGTCGACAAACATGTCATCGACCTGGGCTTCGATGCCTCGGACGCGCCGCATGTCTATTCCATCGACGTGACCTCGACCAATGCGATCTTCCGCGTGGACGGCGAGGTGGTCGATGTGATCGACGCCTCGGACGTGCAGGGCGGTGTCTGGGATCCCGGCCCGCTGAAGAGCCTCGCGGACCTCTGGGTCACGACGCCCGATATGGCGCAGTGGGCCGGCACCTGGCGGGATCCGGGCGTGCCGCTGACCGGCTATGTCGAGAACATCCGCCTGCCGGACGACAGCACGCTGTTCGGCAACCGATCGGCGAATGCGATCACCGGCACGGCCGCGGCGGACCTGATCTATGGCTTCGGCGGCAACGACACGCTGAGCGGCGGCGCAGGCGCCGACCGCCTGCAGGGCGGGGCCGGCAACGACACCTATCTGGTCGCCGATGCGGCGGACCGCGTGGTGGAGCGTGCGGGCGAGGGCACCGACGTCATCAAGAGCTCGGTCAGCTGGACGCTGGCGGCCAATGTCGAGCAGCTCATCCTGACCGGCCGGACTGCCATCGACGGCACGGGGAACGCCCTCGCGAACCTGCTGGTCGGCAACAGCGCGGCCAACCGGCTGCAGGGGGGCGGCGGAAACGACCGGCTGGAAGGGCGCGAGGGCAACGACGTGCTCAACACCGCGTCGGGCAACGACCGGCTGCTGGGCAACAGCGGCCACGACCGCCTGATCGGCGCCGGAGGCAGCGACACCATGAGCGGCGGCTGGGGGAACGACACCTTCGTCTTCTCAAGCGGAAGCGGTAACGACGTCATCACGGATTTCATCGCCGCCGGAACGGACGACCGGCTGGAGATCAGCGGCTACGCTGCGGTCCAGCAGCTGCGTCAGGTCGGGGCGGACACGCTGGTCGTCCTGTCCGCCACCGACAGCATCCTGCTGACCAACGTGCAATCCTCGGCCCTGACGGCGGGCGACTTCGTCTTCGTCTAGGACGGCATCGGGGACCCGATTGCGGCCTCGGCCGCGGTCACCAGATCGCTGCGCGTCAGCGGCTTGCCCAGCACTCCGGCAAACCGGGGGTTGGCCTTGCCGACGCGGCTGCGCCAGTCGGGCAGGGCAGTGATGAGCAGGACCGGCAGGCCGGGCGCGATCCCGTGCACGGCCTGCGCGAGGTCCGCGCCGGTCAGGTGCGGCATGTCGTAATCCGTCACCAACAGGTCCCACATGCCGGGATCGTCGCGCACCGCCTGCAGCGCGTCGCGCGGGTCGGCACAGGGCACCACCTCGGCCCCCGCCTGTTCGAGGAAGGCCGACAGCACGCGCAGCACATCGGCATTGTCATCGACCACCAGCGCCAGCCGGCCCGTCAGTTGCCCGGTCAGCGCCGCCGGGGCCGAGGGCGTGGCAGGGCTTTCGGGCATCGGGTGCACCTCGATCGGCCAGAGCACGGTGAAGCAGGTGCCTCGCCCCGGCTCGCTGTCGAGCGCGATGGCGCCATGATTGGCCGACAGCACGCCCGACACGATCGCAAGCCCGAGCCCCGTGCCCGCGGCGCCCTTGGTGGAAAAATACGGCTGGAACACCTTCGCCTGGGTCTCGCGGTCGATACCCGGGCCGTTGTCGGTCACGGTCATCGAGACATAGCGTTGGTCGGCGCTCGGGGTGCCGGCGGCGAACGCGGCTTCCAGGTGCCCGGCATCGGCGATCGTCAGGGCGACGGAGATCTCGTAGCCGGCCGGCCGTGGCGGGGCGACGGCGATGGCGTCGCGCGCGTTGATCACCAGGTTCAGCACGACCTGCAGGATGTCGGTCGGATCCGCCTCGACCTCGATCGGAGTGTCGGGCAGCGACAGGATCAGGCGGGTCTGGTTCCGCAGGCTGGGCCGCACCAGATCCGCCGCCTCGCGCAGCAGGGCGCGCAGGTCGAGTCGCGACCGGTTGCTCTGCCGCTGGCCGAGGCTGAGGAAGCGACGGACAAGCGCGCCGGCCTGCTCGGTCGCGGCGATGATGCGGTGGGCATGGGTCTCGGCCGCGCCGGCCTTCAGGTCACGGATCAGCGTGGCGGATCCGCCGATCGCCGCCAGCAGGTTGTTGAGGTCATGCGCCAGACCCGAGGCAAGCTGGCCGATCACCTCGCGCCGCTGCGCCATCTGCAACTCTTCCCGCAGCCGTGTCTGCTCGCTCTGCTCGCGCAGGCGCTTGGAGATGTCGCGCGAGATGCAGATGATCCCGCCATCGGCCTTGAGCGTCAGCGAGACCTCCTGAGGCAAGTCGCTGCCATCGACCTTCCGGCCGATGACCTCGCCGCGCCATCCGCCCTCGAGCTCCAGCACCGGGAAGGCGGTGGTCGAGATGTGGTCGGCGACCTCGGGCGTGTAGAGGTCGCGCCACGAGCGGCCAAGGATCTCTGCCGGGCTGCCGATGCCGAACATCTCGCGGTGGGCGGGGTTCATGTAGACATAGCGCCCCTTTGCATCGACGATGGCGATGCCGTCCTGCGATGCGTCCATGGCCGTGGTCAGGTCGGCCCGTGCGTTCTGCTCGGCCCGCTTCAGCGCGGTGATGTCCACCGTGAGCCCGACCCGTCCGCCGTCGGGCGTCGATCGCTCCAGCACCCGGAGCCACCTGCCGTCGGCAAGAAGCTGCTCCTCTTCGTTGTGGTCCTTGCGGTGCGCAACCAGACGCTCGGCGATCCACTCCTCCTCGCGGCCGCGGGCTTCGACGACCTCGCCCGCGCGGATGCCCTCGCGCACGATCTCCTCGAAGGTGGCGCCGGGGCGGATCGCGGGCGCGGAGGCGGGATAATACTCGCGATACCGCGCATTGCAGAGCACGAGCCGGTCATCGGCATCGAAATAGGCAAAGGCATCGGGCAGCACGTCCACCGCCGCCGCAAGCTGGCGACGCGCGGCCAGCGCATCCTCGGCCGTGGCGGCAAGCTGGGCCTCGTGCCGCTTGTGGGCGGAGATGTCGTTCGCGACCGCCATGTAGCCGGTGATCGCCCCCTCCGCGCTTCTCAGCGGCTGGATCGTCAGGTCGTACCACGCCGACTGGCCGTTGCGCAGATTGGCCAGAAGTTCCGCCCGGCCGGGCTGTCCCGCCTGCAGCAGCGTCTGAAGCCGGTCGGTCGGGCATTGGCCGTCCCGGCAGTTCAGAACCGCGCAGAGCGGCTTGCCCTGCGCCTCGTGCAGCGAATATCCGGTCTGTGTCTCGAAGGCCATGTTGGCCCATTCGATGCGCTGGCGGGCGTCGGTGATGATCACGAGGTTCGACGTAAGCTGCACGATCATGCCCAGACGCTCGACCTTCTCGCGCTGCGCATGGTCCTGGGTCGTGTCGCGGATCACCACGAGGTAGCCGGGCCGGCCGCCCGGTTCGGCCGGCGGCAGGCTGGCTGCCGAGGCGGAGTGCCAGTGGATGCCGTCGTCCAGCCGGATCCGGTATTCCTGGCCCGCCGCGGTGCCGTGGCGATCCACCTCGCCCATGAGGTTGCACGCCACCGCCGCGACCTCGGCCGGCAGGACCTCGCCGACCGGCTTGCCGATCAGCGACTCGCAGTGCAGGGGCAGAGGGCGGAGCCCGCCGGCATGCCAGCGCACGAACCGCCCCTCGGCGTCGAGTTCCAGTGTCAGGTCAGGCAGGGCCCGGAACGTGGCCTTCAGCCGGTTGTGTTCCTCCCGCAGAGCCTGCTGGGTGCGGAGGATCTCGGCCTCTGCCTCGCGGCGGGCAAGCAGGCTGCCGATGGCGGTGGCGACCGGGCGGAGCAGCGAGATCTCGCACGGCAGGAACGGACGCCGGTCCTGCAGGGCCTCGAGATGCAGGCAACCGGCGAGTCGGCTGCCCTCGAACATCGGCAGGACGAGCAGCGACCTCAGGCCGAGCCTCTCAAGCCCGACCTTTTCGGGCCGGTCGGCGGGCAGGGCGGCGACATCGGGGATGCAGACCGGCTCATCCCGTTCAAGCTCCGCACGCCAGACCACGACCGGAGGCACGTCCGCGGGGCGACGGGCGCTGCCGGGACGCGTCCATTGATGCGAGACGGATGCCGCGCCGCCGCGCAGGCGCAGGACATGGCTGCGATCGGATCCGTAGCAGGCGCCGAGGCTGGCGAGCGCATGGTCAATGGCCTCATCCGCCCCGGCGGGGGCGGCGCGCAGCAGGTCGTTCAGCACCTCGGCCAGGACATCCTGAAGCCGGCTCAGCCGGTCGAAGGCGTCGCGACGATCCTGCGCGGGGTCAACGGCAGACGGGCTGTCCGAAGCGGACACGGCGAATGCTCCCATCATTCCGGAGAGGACCCGGTTTGAGAGAGCGACGGCACAAGGAGGGCTGCCATCTGACCTTTACTCCTCCTCACCTACATGCAACCTGCGGCCCCGGCCTCCCTGAGGATCGACCCGGGCCACTGCTTCGAGTCTGCGGGGATCCTGCACGACATCACTTGCGGAAGATTTAATCGCTTTGTGAACGGAAAGCGCGGTTCGTTTCGCTATCCGGACCCCTACTTTCGCATGGGTGGTGCTGCGGCACATGACGCAGCGTCATACAATTCCCATCCGCTTTGCGGCCAGGATGGCGTGGGCGCGGTTTCGGGCGCCCAGCTTGTCAAAGATCGGACGCAGGCGGGACTCGAGATCCTCGCCACCGATTCGGGCAAGGATTGCCTCGGTCGAGCACCCTTCGGCGAGTTCGCGCAGGATGGTCCGCTCGTCCTCGGTCAGAAGCGCCCCGTCGGCTGCGGGAACCGGCTCCGCGGACCGGGGTTCGGCCACCGAAGGCTGGGGAAGGGCGGGTTCGGCGGCCGCAGCCCGGACCGCTTCGGTGATCGCGCCGAAACGGGTCTTCGGCAGGAAGCCCCGGACGCCGAGGCGACGTGCGCCCTCGACTATCTCGGCCGGCAGGTTGCCCGACATCAGCAGCACCGGTCGGCCGCCATTGGCCGTGATGGTGCGCCCCACACCGCGCAGGTCCTCGATTCCCGGCATGAAGTAGTCGAGCAGGATGACATCGAACGGGCCATGTGCGGCAATCCGTCCGAGCACGCCCTCCAGGTCCTCGGCCCCTTCGGCCACCATGTCGGGCTCGCGCGCAAGAAGGTTCAGGATGAGTTCCCGCACCAGGGGCTGGTCATCGGCGACGAGAACGGAAATCGGTCCTTCCAAGGCTGACGGCTGGTTCATCCGGTGGCCTTTGCTGGTTTGTGGGGCGGCCATCGCGCGGGCCGCTCGCGTCTCGGGCTTCGGGTGCGGCTGACCTTAAGGGCGCCGCACCCCGTTGCGCATTCCGATTCAGCAGGAGGAGCAGGCGGCGGGCCGGTAGCCTTCGCCCACCAGCCGACCCATGCCGCCGACGACGTTGACGACCGGATGCTCGGTCAGCGGGGCGATGGCCGCGGCGGCCGCGGCCGAGCGCCGGCCGGAGCGGCAGATCAGCGCGATCGGCTGCCCCGCAACAAGGCGGGGACCCACCGCGTCAAGGAAGCTCTGCGGATCGCGATACGACACCAGGACGGCATTCGGCAGGACACCGGTGGCCTGCCACTCGTCGGGTTCCCGGATGTCGACCACCAGGGCGGGGCCGTCGATCAGTTCCGAGGCGGTGGGGGCGGCCTGCACCACATCGCCCGCCCGGGCGGCGGGACCCACGAACTGCAGGGCGGCCACAAGGGCCATCAGCATGCGCATCATGCGGAACTCCGTAACTTGCACAGCCCGGATGTGGCAGCCCCGCGCCTGCCGGTCAAGCGCCTCAGCAGATTCGCGGAAGCTGCTCGCCCACCAGCATGTCCACGATGCGGCTGCCGCCGAAGGCGGTGGTCATGCGCACCTGCCCGGGATGCGCCTCGACCGCACGGCCGATGGCTGTCGCGCCCGCACCCTCGGGCAGGGCACGCATGGCGGCCAGCGCGGCGGGCGCCTCGGCCTCCGGCACGAACAGCACAAGCCGCCCCTCGTTGGCCAGGTAGAGCGGATCGAGGCCCAGGATCTCGCACATCCCCCGCACCTCCTCGCGCAGGGGCAGGGTGGCTTCGTCGATCACGATCCCGGTGCGGGAGGCCTGCGCCATCTCGTTCAGGACCGAGGCGACGCCGCCCCGCGTCGCGTCGCGGGCTGCCCGGGTGCCGGGCGCGGCGGCCAGCACCGCCTCCATCAGATGGCCGAGCGCGGCGCAGTCCGACTTCAGGTCGGTGGACAGCGCCAGATCTCCGCGCGCGGCAAGGATGGTGGCGCCGTGGTCGCCCAGCACGCCGTTCACCAGCGCCACGTCGCCCGGCCGGATCGCCCCGGCGTGGATGTCGCGGCCGGGCGGGATAACCCCGATCCCCGAGGTCGTCACGAACAGCCCGTCCGCCGCGCCCCGTCCGACCACCTTGGTGTCGCCGGTGACGATCCGGATGCCGGCCGCCGCGGCCTCGGCCGCCATGGTGGCCACGATGCGGCGCAGCAGCGCGACCTCGGTGCCTTCCTCGATGATGAAGGCTGCCGACAGCCACAGCGGCCGCGCCCCGCCCACCGCCAGATCATTGACCGTGCCGCAGATCGCGAGCTTGCCGATGTCGCCGCCGGGAAACTCCAGCGGCGTCACGACGTAACTGTCCGTGGTGAAGGCCAGCCGCGCGCCGGGTTCGGCCAGCGCCTCGGCGCTCAGGCGGGCCTGATCCTCCATGCCCGGCGGCTGGAAGACCGAGGCGAAGACCTCGTCGATCAGGTCGCGCATCGCCTGTCCGCCGCCGCCGTGCGCCAGCGTCACATGAGTGTCCCTGAGGGCCATCGTCCTGTCCTTCGAATTTCCGGAAGTATTATTCGGCCGCCAGACCCCGCGCCCCGCCATATTGCCAGTAGGCGGCGCAGGCGCCCTCCGAACTGACCATCAGCGCGCCGAGCGGCATTTCCGGCGTGCAGCCGCGGCCGAACTGCGGGCAGGCCGTGGGCTTGATCCGCCCTGTCATCACCGCCCCGCAGGCGCAGCCCTCGGGCTCGGGTTGCGGCTGGCGGCCGGCACCGTAGCCCACGCCGAACTTCCGTTCGGAATCCCAGTCGGAAAAGGCTTCGCGGATGCGCAGGCCCGAGGCGTCGATCTCGCCCAAACCCCGCCATTCGAAGCTCGGACGCCGCTCGTAGACCTCGGCAATGGCTGCGAGGCTGACCGCGTTGCCATGCTCGGGCACCACGCGGGCATACTGGTTCTCGACCTCGGCCCGGCCTTCGGCGATTTGCGTCAGCACCATCAGCACCGATTGCAGCAGGTCGGTCGGCTCGAACCCGGCCACCACGATCGGCTTGCCGTAGTCGCGCGGGATGAAGTCGTAGGGATGGGTGCCGATGACCATGCTGACATGGCCGGGGCCGATGAAGCCGTCGAGCAGCATGTCCGGATCGTCGAGCAGCGCCTTGATCGGCTCGGGCACCGTGATGTGGTTGCAGAAGACGCTGAAGTTCCGCAGGCCCTCGCGCGCGGCCTGCTGGATCGAGAGCGCGGTCGAAGGGGTCGTCGTCTCGAAGCCGAGGCCGAAGAACACCACCTCCCGGTCCGGGTTCCGCCGCGCCAGCTCCAGCGCGTCGAGCGGCGAATACACCATGCGGATGTCCGCCCCGCGCGCCTTGGCCTGGAGCAGCGATCCGCGCGTTCCCGGCACGCGCATGGCGTCTCCGAAGGTGGTGAAGATCACCTCCGGCCGCTCGGCGATCTCGATGCATTCGTCCACCCGGCTCATCGGCAGGACGCAGACCGGGCAGCCGGGGCCGTGGATGAACTCGATCCCCTCGTGCACCAGCTTGTCGAGGCCGTAGCGGAAGATCGCATGGGTGTGGCCCCCGCAGATCTCCATGATGTGGCAGGGCTTCTCGCGAGTGGCGCCGATCTGGTCGGCGCGCGCGGCGATGGCGGAAAGCAGGCTGCGGGCGAGCGCCGGGTCGCGGAATTCGGATGCGAACTTCACGGCTGCACCTCCAGCGCCTTCGCGCCTTCCGCCATCGCGACCAGCGTCTCCTGCGCCTCGCCCAGATCGCGCAGCGCCTCGAGCGTCTTCTGCGCCTCGTCCTCGTCGATCAGGCTCATGGCGAAGCCGACGTGGATCAGCGCCCAGCGGCCGACCAGATCCTGAAGCGCGCCGTCCGCGACGCAGGCGACGTTCACCTCGCGGCGCACGCCCGACACCTCGGCCATCGCCATCAGGCGCGCCTCGTCGGTGATGGCCGTGATGCGGCCGGGAATGCCGAGGCACATGTCAGTCTTCCTCCTCCTCAGGGACCAGGCGCCCGGCCGGGTCCGCAATTCCGTAGCGGTCGAGCTTGGCGCGCAAGCCGACGCGGCTGAGACCCAGTTCGGCCGCGGCACGGCTCTTGTTCCAGCGGTGGCGCGTCAGCGTCTCGCGCAGGATGCGCATCTCGATCAGTTCCACCCGGTCCTTCAGCGTGCCGTCCGCCGTCAGCACGCCTTCGGCCGAGCGGTCGGCCCCGCCCTCGCCAGGGGCGGCCTGCAGGATCGGGCGCGAGATCAGGTCGGCCGTCAGCGCCTTGCCTTGAGCGAAGATCAGCATCCGCGTGATCTCGTTCGCCAGTTCCCGCAGGTTGCCCGGCCAGTCGTAGTTCTCGAGGAATTCGAGCGCCGCCGCCTCGATCTCGTGCACCGGCTTGCCATGGGTTGCCGCCAGATCCGCGAGCAGCGCTTGCGCCAGGATCGCCACGTCGCCCCGCCGGGCGCGCAGCGGGGGCACGGCGATCTCGCCCGCCGACAGCGCATAGTAGAGGTCGGCGCGGAACTGACCCTCGGCCACCAGCGTCCGCAGGTCGCGGTGCGAGCCGGCGATGAGGCGCAGGTTCGTGGTCAGTGTCTCCTGCCCGCCCACCGGGCTGAAGGCCCCGCTCGCCAGCACCCGCATCAGCGCCATCTGCAGCGCGGGAGAGGCGGTGTCGATTGCGCCGACATAGAGCGTGCCGCGATCGGCCTTCTGCGCCAGCCCGATGCGCGTCGAGTTGCCCGCCGCCACGCCGCGCTTGGCGCCGAAAAGTTCGATGGCCGCCAGATCCTCGGGCACGCCCTGAAGGTTGAACTCGTGGAACGGCCGATCCGACCGCAGCGAGCCGTAATGCATCGCCCGCGCCAGCTGCGCCTTGGCCGTCCCCGGCTCGCCGGTCAACAGCACCGGCACGTCGAAGCTGGCGTATTGGCGGGCGGCCGCGACCACTGCGTTCATCGGCGAGGAGGGCGCGCGGAGGATGCTTTCGAACCCCATCCCCTCGCGCAGCGCACGGCGGCGCTTCTCCAGCCGGCTCTCGACCGTCGAGGTCAGGAACCGCATTTCCAGCGCCAGCCGCTCGTTCTCGCGCGCCAGCTGGAACAGGCGCGAGGCGTTCTTTGCCGCCATCACAAGCTGATCCGGCAGCCACGGCTTCGTCAGGAACTGGTGGATGCCCGCATCGTTGATCGCCGCCACCATCGCCGAGGCATCGGTATAGCCGGTCAGGATGATCCGCACCGTCTCGGGCCAGCGCTCGCGTGCCTGAGCGAGGAACTCGACCCCCGTCATCCCCGGCATCCGCTGGTCCGAGATGATGACCTGCACCCACTGATCCTCGAGGATGCGAAGCGCCTCCTCGCCGCCTGCAGCCGTGGCGACCTCGAAATCGTCCTCGAGCGCCATCCGCATCGCGTTCAGCGAATGCGGCTCGTCATCGACCAGGAGGACGAGGGGTCGGGTGGTCATCAGCCGCGCGTCCCGAGCATCTTGGCCGTGCGGCGCGCGGAAAGCCATTTCAGCCAGCCGTCCATGCCTTCCCCGGTGCGGGCCGAGACGCGGAGGATCTCGATCGTCGGGTTCACCCGGCGCAGGTTCGCCTCGTAGAGGTCGAGGTCCACGTCGCAATGCGGCGCGAGGTCGAGCTTGTTCAGGATCGCGAGCCGCGCCGCGGTGAACATGTCCGGGTATTTCAGTGGCTTGTCTTCGCCTTCGGTCACCGAGAGGATCGCGACCTTCGCATCCTCGCCCAGATCGAAGGCGGCAGGGCAGACGAGGTTGCCGACGTTCTCGATGAAGAGATGCGAACCGGGGGCGAGGTTGAGATCGTCAATCGCATGGCCGACCATGTGCGCATCCAGATGGCAGCCCTTGCCGGTATTGACCTGCACCGCGGGCGCGCCGGTCGCCCGGATGCGGTCGGCGTCGTTCGAGGTCTGCTGGTCGCCCTCGATCACCGCGAGCGGCGTGTCGCCGAGAAGTGAAATCGTTTTGCACAGAAGCGTGGTCTTGCCCGAGCCGGGAGACGAGACAAGGTTCA
Source organism: Rhodobacter sp. CZR27 (assembly GCF_002407205.1). Classification (NCBI taxonomy): domain Bacteria; kingdom Pseudomonadati; phylum Pseudomonadota; class Alphaproteobacteria; order Rhodobacterales; genus Rhodobacter; species Rhodobacter sp. CZR27. The sequence continues at coordinate 771,898 of NZ_CP023548.1, forward strand.
CCGCATGAACGCCCAGCTGGCGCAGCCGGTGGCGATTCGCCATCGCGTGGATGTTGTTCTTCGACAGGATGTCGGTCTCGACCTCGATCAGCCTCTCCTGGCTCATGCCCGGGACGCTGACGCCGGCCGGGCCGAGGCCGTGGTGATGATGGTGATGCCCATGTCCATGGGAATGGCCATGCCCAGCGTCGAAGGTGATCGTGTCGCCGCATCCGCAGACGGTGCACATCAGTGGACCTCCATGTCCTTGATCCGCATTTCATCGCCCGCAACGGGCATCAGCTTGCCGCCACCGCAGCGGGGGCAGGGGGCAAAGCGGTCGTCGATCTCGACCTCGTCGCCGCAGTCGTAGCAAAGCGCCCGGCCCGGCAGGTCGAGGATCTCGAGCCGCGCGCCCTCGGCCGGGCTGCCGCGCATCACCACGTCGAAGGCGAAGGTCAGCGCCGCCTTCTCGACCCCGGCGAAGCGGCCGATCTCCAGTCGCAACACCTTGACGCTGGCGAAGCCATGGCGCCGGGCCTGATCCTCGACGATGCCGCGGATCCCCTCGCAGAGCGACATTTCATGCATGGGCCACCTCGGCAAAGCGGACCGGCACGCAGGGGTCGAGGATCGCCACCACAAGCGGCGCCAGGTTCCCGGCGTCTGCGGGCAGGGTGGCAAGGCTGCGCGCCAGCACGCCACCGGGGGCCAGCAGGTGATCGGTCGGCGTGGTGCGGGCAAAGGCACGCACGAGGCCGCCCTCGGTCCGTGCCCGCACGGCATAGCTGCCGCGCGCAGCCGGAACCACGGCGGTTGCGTCCTCCAGCCGGATCGGCGCGGGCAGCGGCAGCGACAGGTCCACCAGGCGGCCGAGCGCACGCCAGAGCGGCCCCTTGCCCCACAGCCCCCCTGCCGCGACAAGCAGCGGATGGTCCTGCCGCCGCGCGGCCGGGGAATTGTCGCAGGCGCTGGCGGTCATGGCGGTATCGGGGCTCACCGCGGGCAGGTCAGCCGTGGCGCCACCCGCCGGAAACAGCCGGAGCAGCGTTGCGAACAGCGGGTGACGCCGCACCCAGTCCTCCAGCGCGGCGGCGGCGGGAAGCCCGGGCAGGTCATGGGCCGGCAGGCCGAGCAGCTTCGGCCAGAGCAGGCCCAGCTTCAGGCGGTGCTCGCGCGCAACCTCGGCCGACAGGTCCGAACCGGCCGGCAGCGGCAGATCCAGCGCAAGCCGCACCGCCGTGGCCTGCGCCACAGGGCAGAGGTTGAAGATCCGCGGCAGAAGCTCGGCCGCGGCCTCGGGGCTGCGCCCGAGCATCAGCGCCTCGACCGGCAGGGCCGGGGCGGGGTCGAGCCGCCAGCCCTCGGGTCCGGGCCGGATGGTCAGGGCGCCCGTCATCAGCCTTCGGCCATGCCTGCCGTGATGACCGCGCGGCGACTGGGTTCGGGATCGAGCGCGGGCGGCGCAGGCGGTGCAAGCTCGGCCTCGCGCAGGGCGCGGATGTCAGCGGCGCGGTCGGTTTCGGCCCGCACCCCCTGGTCGAACAGCGCCAGCATCACGGCGCGGGCCACCTCGACCGCCTGAAGCTGGCTGTTGAAGTCGCTCATCGGCGAGAAGAGCGAGCAGGCCTTGTAGCCGCCACCCATCGCCCGGACATTGTGGATGAACTCGTATTCGCCCGAGGGGAAGGCGATCTGCTCCTTCGCGCCCGGCGTCAGCGCGGACCAGTCCTCGTCCGGGCCGGGCAGCATCACGAGGTTCATGAACCAGGGGGCGACCAGCACGCCCAGCGGTCGGCCTTCGTGCAGGCGGAAGCCCACGGCCTCGACGTGCAGCGACTTGTTCACCAGCGGCACGTCGCGCATGCGCGAGTGCCAGATGTCCTCGAAATCCGAGACGAGACGCGCCACCCGCTCGGCCACCTCGCCCGAGGCAGCCTCGGCCTCCGGATCCGAAAGGACCATGAACTGGTTTTTCGGCGCACCGCAGTTCGGGCATCCCCAGTCTTCGGGCAGGGCCGAGAACGGCGTGCCGGGCAGGATCTGCCGGAAGTCGTCGCCCACCGCCGGATCGTAGGGCGTCCAGCAGATCTTGCATTCCATCACCGCCAGCGCGCCGATCCGGTCGTTGGCGCCGAGGTAGGAGCCCTCGAAGCCGCTCATCGGATCGCCTCGAGCACTTCGAGGATGCGCGCTGCGCTGTCCTCCAGATCCTCGCGTGCGGCCAGGGCGACCGGCGGCATCGTCGTGACCTCGAACGTGTCGAGGATCAGCGTGTCCATGGAGTTGAAGAACTGCACGCGCCAGACGTTCGGCGTGGCCGTGGCCGTGATCCGGCAGTTGCCGTAGCCGCGCGACAGGATCGTGACCGCGCCTTCGCCCAGCATCCGGTCGAGCCAGACAAGGTCCTCCTCGGTATGCGGAAGCAGGCTCAGGTTGATGACGTGCGGCTCGTCACCCGCCCGCCACGTCGCGGACTTCTCGATCAGTTCGGCCAGCAGGGCGGGCGCGTTCACCACGCCCTCGGGCTTGCGGCCGGTGGGGGTCAGGGCCTGACGGAAGGGCGCGAAGGCGCGGGCCAGCGCGGCCGCGGGCACCGGGCCCACCTCGATGCGGTCGGCGCCGGCGCCCGCCACGCTCCAGACGCCGGCGAAGACGCTCTCCTGCGCCATCAGCGCCGGAACGCCGCGCAGGCGCATCGAAACCTCGCCCTGTCCCATGGTCTCGGCCAGCAGCCGCCGGTTCGCCTCGTCGAGGTCCGAGATGTCGAAGGCCACCGTCTCGCCGGTCCTGGCGCAGGTGTCGCAGGCGGCAGCGATCCGCGCCATGAGCCCGGTGGCTGCGGCCACCTGCACCGCATCGGCCACCTCCGGCACATGGGTCGAATAGGTGCGCATCCCCGAGGGCAGCGCCAGATAGGCGAGGTCGGCATCCTCGTCCGTGGGCTGCGATCCGGGTCCGAAGCCTGTCGGGGGAAGGTGGAAGGACGTCATGAAAAATCCTTTCAGGCGGCGGCCATGCCGAGGAGGTGGGAGATGCGCGCCATGTAGTCGCTCCAGTCGCGGATCTTCTCGATCGAGCCGAGGTAGCGGCCCTCGCGGTAGAACAGGAAGCCGGGCGTGCGCAGGGCGCGGGTCGCGTCGCGCAACGCGGCCTCGATGCCGTCGTCGACGATGGCGCAGTCGAAGGCGCGCTGGAAGGTCATGACAAGCTCGGGCAGGACCACGGCGGCATCCGTGGTCTCGAGGTTGCGCACCGGATCGCCGGGGATGAACAGGCAGTGCGCGCCGGGCCGCGCGGTGAAGTCCGCGACCTCGCCCATCGTGCGCAGGCGGGGCCAGCCGAGTTCGGTTTCGAGCCGGTCGATCAGCGGGTGGGTCATGAGGTCATCCGTGGCTCTGGCCGGCGTCGAGCGCGGCCTGCAGGTGGGGGGGAAGGCTCGGGGCGCGGTCGAGGTCGGCGAAGGCGTCACCCACCTCTCCCCCCGCCATGACCGAGCGCAGGGCATCGAGAGCGGCAGCAATCTGCGCTGCCGACTCGGCCGTGATGATCTCGCGTGCTGTGCCGAGGAAACAGAGCACCCAGTCGCCGGCCACCGCCTCGGGCACGAGGCTCAGGTCCACGAGAGAGGCCCGGGTGCCGTCCGTCGCGGTGCCGGCGATGCCCTCGACCGACAGCAGGCGCAGCGGGTCGCCGACGCACATCAGGCCGATTCCGGGAAGAAGCGGGCGTCGCCGATCCGGCAGGCCGCCTCGGCGGAGGGGCGGCCCCTCTCGTAGGCATCCCGGCGCAGCGAGGCATCGGCAAGGCCCTCGGCCGCGCTTTGCCCGGGCAGCGGCGTGACCCCCCAGAAGGCGAGCTCCGCCAGCGCCAGATCGATGGCGGGCCCGATCCGTTCGGCCACGGCGGGCCGCAGGCTGCCGCCGTAATCCTCCAGCTCCTCGGGCTGGCAGCCGATCAGAGTCAGGCGCGACGGGCAGCGGCCCAGGAACTGCGCCGTGGCCAGCACGTCCTGAAAGCCGGTCTGGTGCAGGCTCATCTTCTTGGCGCCCATGAAGGCCGGAACCTCGTCATCGCGCACCACCAGAAGCGAGCCGGGCGCGAGACCGTAATCCACCGCGTCGAAGACCAGAAGCGCATCGGCCTCCTCGAGGAACGGAAGCAGGTAGAGACCCTGCGTGCCGCCGTCGAGCAGCTTCACCGAAGGCGGGAAGGCATGCGAGGCGGCGAGCGTCTCGATGCAGCGGGGGCCAAACCCCTCGTCCGCCCAGAGCACGTTGCCGATACCAAGGACGAGCACCCTCGCGGGTGGCGATGCTGGCATGGTTCCTCCCTCCCCCCGGCCGCCGATGGCAGCAGACTTTTCGCCCCGGCCGTGCATTCGACAATATGGTTTGCAGTTCCCCGCGGAAGCGCAAAAACGGATGGGGCCGCGACATTTTGACATCCGTCTGTGTCGAAACGATTATTTGCCGTCGCAGCGGGGTGGTTCAGGCCGGGAAGTGGAAGGAGTCCTTCCGGATCGGCTGCTGAGGCGAAAGCGGACCTGCCGGAATGCCGAAGGGCGCGACGTTGCGCCGCGCCCTCCTGCAGGAAAAGATTCTCTTGTCCTCGACCTATTCCACGCGGTCGTCCTTGAAGGTCCGCCAGCCCGAGACGATGGTGGACAGCATCGACTGACGGGACATGATGTCCTCACGGATCGCGGCGTAGATGTGGATGATGGTGAAGATCACGATCGACCACATGCCGAGGTGGTGCAGCGTGTGCAGCCGCTGGCTGTTGCCCACGAGCCCCAGTACCCAGCCGAAGGCCTGATCATAGATCGAGCCCTGTCCCGCGCCCTCGGCGTAGAGCGCGAAGCCCGTCACGATCATGAAGGTCATGCCGAGCGTGATGAAGAAGAACATCGCCGCATGCGCCAGCGGGTTGTGGCCCACGTATTTCTTCGGCTGCGGCACAAGGAAGAGATACCACTTCAGCTCGAAGATCAGTTCCTTGATCCAGCGGCGGTTGTGGATCGGCAGCTTGAACATCTGCCTCGCGTGCACGTTGCCGAAGAAGGCCCAGATGATGCGGGCGGCGAAGGCGACCGTCAGCACCATTCCGGCGGCGAAATGGGCGAAGCGGATGTAGCCGAACAGGAACTGGTCCGTGGCCTCGGCCATCTCCATCGTCGGCAGGGGCGAGGCGATGAGATACCCCGTTCCCATCAGAATGAAGATCATCGCGGCATTGAGCCAGTGCCAGAGCCGGACGGGCACCTCGTAGACGTAGACCGAGGTCTTGTAGAAGATGCTCTCGATATCCTCGGGGCGTGCGGCGCCGGTCAGGCGCGCGGCCTCCAGCGGAACGGGCGCCTCGGGGTTCGGGATGTGGATCGTGACGACTTCGGTGTCCATCGCCATGACGTCACCCCGCCAGCATGAGAAGGCCCGCGCCCGCGATGGCGCCGCCCATCAGCTTCTGCGGCAGCCCGGCGCCCGCGCCGCGCGCCACCGCGATGCCCAGAAGGTGCAGGAGCGCCGTCGAGGCGAGGAAGCCCGCGAGATAGGCACCGGCCGCCCCGGTGGCCTCGGCAGCGTGCGCATGGCCATGGGCGGCGGCAAAGACCGCGATGCCGGCCAGCGGCAGCGCCACCCGGCCGCCCTTCTGCGAGAGGGCGACCAGCAGGCCCACGAGCAGGACCGAGGCCGCGATCCATGTCTCGACCGCGGGCAGCGCCACGCCGGCCCAGTCGAGGCCCGCGCCCGCCGTCATCGCGGCCAGGAAGCTCGCCGCGCCCGCCCAGACCTTGCGGGGCAGGGCGAAGCCCGACCAGAGCCCGACGCCCAGCATGGCGAGCAGGTGATCCGCCCCCAGCATCGGATGCAGGAAGCCGTGAGCAAGCCCCGAGGCGTCCCCATGCCCGGTATGGGCCATCGCGGGAGCGGCGAGGGCGGTCAGTGCGGTCGCAAGTGCCAGTTTCTTCATCGTTGTCCCTCCCTCAGCGGACCTTGACCGTGGTCAGTTCCTGACCGTCGGGCGACATGACATGGGTGGAGCAGGCCAGGCACGGATCGAACGAGTGCAGCGTCCTGAGGATCTCCACCGGCTCCTCCGGCCGCTCCATCTTGGTGTCGAGCAGCGAGGCCTCGAAGGCGCCGATGTTGCCGGCGGCATCGCGGGGCGAGCCGTTCCAGGTCGTCGGCACCACGCACTGGTAGTTCTCGATCCGGCCGTCCTTGATCTTCACCCAGTGGCCGAGCGCACCGCGCGGCGCCTCGGTCATGCCGACGCCCTTGCACTCGGAGGGCCAGGTCTTCGGCTCCCACTTCTCGACGTTCGCGGTCGAGCTGTCCCCGTTCTTGATGTTGGTGATCAGCTTGTCGAAGAAGTGCTTCTGCAGGCGCGTGCAGTATTCGGCTTCGAGCGCGCGGGCGGCAGTGCGGCCCAGCGTCGAGAACAGCGCGTTGACCGGCAGGTCCATGGTGCGTAGAAGCCCCTCGACCTGGTTCTTTATGTCCTCGTGCCCCTTGGCGTAGCCGATGATGTAGCGGGCGAGCGGGCCCACCTCCATCGCGTGGCCCTTCCAGCGCGGCGCCTTGATCCAGGAATACTTCGCCGCCTCGTCGAGTTCGAGGATGTTGGTCTTGGTGCCCTTGGCGTTGGCGCCCAGCTCGAACTTCGGCGCGGTCTCGCCGTCCCACGGGTGCAGCCCCTTGCCGGGCTCGCCGTAGGAATACCACGAGTGATCCACGAACTCCTGCACCTGCTCGGGGTCGCGGACGTCGACGTCATGCACCTCGCTGAGGTTGCCGTTGATGATCGCGCCGCGCGGCAGGTGCAGTTGCTCGGCCGAGAAGTCGTTCGGATGTTCGGGGATGTCGCCGTAGGCCAGCACCGACTTCGACGAGAGCCCGCCGCCATAGAGCCAGGTCTTGTAGAAGCCGCCGATGGCGACGACGTCGGGCAGGTAGACGTTGTTGGTGAACTCAATGCACTTGTCGATGATCGAGGAGACGAGGTTCAGCCGCTCCATGTTGATCGCGCCGACCGAGCCCACGCCGTCCAGGTTGATCGGGCAGGGCACGCCGCCCACCAGCCAGTTCGGATGCGGGTTCTTGCCGCCGAAGATGGTGTGGACCTTCACGATCTCCTTCTGAAGATCCAGCGCCTCGAGATAGTGGGTCGTGGCCATCAGGTCGGCCTCGGGCGGCAGCAGATAGGCCGGGTTGTCCCAGTAGCCGTTCTTGAACAGCCCCAGCTGACCCGATTCCACGAACTTCTTCAGCCTGTTCTGCACGTCGCGGAAATAGCCCGGCGAGGACATCGGATGGCTGGGCGAGACCGCCTGCTGCAGCTCCGAGGTGGCCTTGGGGTCCGCCCGCAGCGCGTTCACCGGGTTGACCCAGTCCAGCGCGTGCAGGTGGTAGAAGTGCACGATGTGGTCGTGGATCTGCAGGTTCAGCTGCATGATGTTGCGGATCGAGTTCGCGTTGTCCGGGATCCTGATCCCCAGCGCATCCTCGACCGCGCGGACGGAGGTCAGCGCGTGGGTGCCGGTGCAGACGCCGCAGATCCGCTCGGTGAAGGCCCAGGCGTCGCGCGGGTCGCGGCCCTTCAGGATCACTTCGAGGCCCCGCCACATCGTCCCGGTCGAGACGGCGTTGCGGATGATGCCCTGATCGTCCACGTTCACTTCGCAGCGCATGTGGCCTTCGATCCGGGTCACCGGGTCCACCACGATGCGGCGGCCGGTATTGTCCAGGTTGAAACCGTTGGGTGTCGCGACCATGGATCAGGCCTCCGTCTTTTCGTTGGTCTGCTTGTCCTGCGTCTTCTTCTGCGCGCGTTTCAGCGCGCTTGCCGCCACATGCAGGGCCACGCCGGCGCCGAGCGCGCCCACGGCGGTCATGCCGATGGTGTCGGCGTTCGCCTCGACGCCGAACTGCTTGATGGTGGTCAGCCGGTCATAGAACGAGCCCTGATCCCAGAAGCCATCCTCGGAACAGCCGATGCAGCCGTGGCCCGACTGGATCGGGAAGCTCACGCCCTCGTTCCAGCGCACGGTCGAGCAGGCGTTGTAGGTGGTCGGGCCCTTGCAGCCCATTTTATACAGGCAATAGCCCTTCTTCGCGTAGTCGTCGTCCCACGCCTCGACGAACTGGCCGGCGTCGAAATGCGGGCGGCGGTAGCACTTGTCGTGGATGCGCTGGCTGTAGAACATCGCCGGGCGGCCCTGGCGGTCCAGTTCCGGCAGCCGGTCGAAGGTCAGCATGTAGGTGATGACGCCGGTCATGACCTCGGCGATGGGCGGGCAGCCCGGCACCTTGATGATCGGCTTGTCGAGGATGACCTTGTGCACCGGCACCGCCCGCGTCGGGTTCGGCGCCGCCGCCTGCACGCAGCCGTAGGAGGCGCAGGCGCCCCACGAGATGATGGCCTTCGCGTGCTCGGCCGCCATCTTCAGCTGCTCGACGAAGGGCTTGCCGCCGATGATGCAATACATCCCGTCCTCGTTCAGCGGCGGGTTGCCCTCGACCGCGAGGATGTAGTTGCCCTTGTATTTCTCGATCGTGTCCATCAGCGCGGCTTCGGCCTGATGCCCCGCCGCCGCCATCAGCGTGTCGTCGTAGTCGAGCGAGATCATCGACAGCACGACGTCCTTGGCCAAGGGGTGCGCCGCGCGGATGAAGCTTTCCGAGCAGCAGGTGCATTCGAGCCCGTGGACCCAGATCACCGGCGTCCGCGGCTTCGTTTCCATCGCATGGGCGATCTTCGGCACGAACGAGGGGCCAAGCCCCAGCGCCGCCGCGGTGAGCGAGCAGTATTTCATGAAGCTGCGCCGGGTGATCCCCTGCCGGCGCATGACATCATAGAAGGTTTCGATCTGGGGCAACGGGTCCTCCCTTCGCTTGCGGCACCGGATGCCGCTGGCCTTCGCGCGCGGCAGGCGTGCCGCTGGCTCTGTATGCCAAGGAATGCGCAAGGGTCGCGCCCTGGGGCAAAAGAAATGTGCGACGAGGGGAGAATTAGGTCAAACCGTTCTGGATGAATGGAAAAACCGCCGTTCGAGGGGTGGTGTCGGAATACCGACAGGAAAGGCTCTATCCAGAGTTAAAGGCGGGCGGTCACGGTGCTTCCGCCGCGCCGATTTGCCGCGCCGCAGCAACGAGAGCCTGCCCGAGCGCGAGGCCCCCGTCGTTCGCGGGCACGGCGCGATGGCACAGCACCGGCACGCCCGGAAGCTCGGCAAGGCAGGCCGCAACGAGGCGCGCGTTCTGGAAGCAGCCGCCCGTCAGCGCCACGGCGCGCGCGTGCCCGCCCTCGACCAGCGCGCGGGCCGGGGCGCAGAAGGCGCGGGCCAGTCCGCGGTGGAACCGGTCCGAGATCCTGCCCGGTGGAGCCCCCTCCTGCAGGTCGCGCGCAAGTGCGCGGAACATCGGCGCGGGATCGAGCCCGTCGAAGGGGTAGGGCGGGCCGTCCCCGTCCAGCGCCTCGAGCCGCATGGCGGCCTCGCCCTCATAGCTCTGGCGTGTCGCCGCGAGGCCGAGGCAGGCGGCCACCGCATCGAAGAGCCTGCCCGCCGAGGAGGAGGCCGGGGAGTTCACCCCCCCGGCCACCGCCCGCCGCAGCACGTCGCGGGGGAGGTCGGGGAACAGCCGGTCGGCAAGGTCCGGAAGTCCCGCCGCGTCCAGCCGCATCAGCGCGTTGCGCCACGGTTCCCGCGCCGCGGCCTCGCCGCCGGGCAGGGGGGCTGGGGCCAGATGCGCCACGCGCTCGAAGCCGCGATAGTCGCCCAGCAGCAGCTCACCGCCCCAGATCGTGCCGTCCGTCCCCAGTCCGGTCCCGTCCAGCACCACCGCGGCCACCGGACCCGCGTCCAGCGGCCAGAGCGCATCGCCCAGACAGGAGGCGAGGTGGGCGTGGTGGTGCTGCACCTTTTCCACCGGAAGGCCCATCGCAAGGCCGGCCTGCGTGGCGCGGTAGCCGGGGTGCAGGTCCACCGCCACCACCTCTGCCCGGTGGTCGAACAGGCTCGCATGATCGCCAATGGCGCGCTCGAACTCCTCAAAGGTTAGCGCATCGTCCAGATCGCCCAGATGGTGCGACAGCAGTGCCTGCCCGTCCTTCAGAAGGCAGATCGCGCCCTTCATCTGCCCGCCGAGCGCCAGAACCTGTGGCGCGTTCCCGAAGCCCTCCGGCAGCGGCAGTGTCCCCGGCGCCCGGCCGCGCGCCCGCCGCAGCACCATCGGCGGGCGGGCGCGCTCCACGCTGTCGTCCAGCCGCCGCACGATCTCGCGGTCATGCATCAGGAATGCATCCACGAAGCCCGAGAGCTTGGCCCGCGCCTCGTCGTTGCCGATCACCTGCGGCTCGCCCGAGAGGTTTCCGGAGGTCATCACCAGCGGCCCGCCGAAGGCATCGACCAGCAGATGGTGAAGCGGTGTCGCCGGCAGCATCAGCCCCAGCGTCGTCAGGCCGGGGGCCACGCCGCCGAGCAGCGTGCCGCGGCTGCGCACCAGCACCACGGGTGCCGCCGGATCGCGCAGCAGTGCCCGCTCGGCCTCTGAAAGCTCGGCCAGTTCGTCCAGCATCCGCTCGGCCGCCATGATCGCGAAGGGTTTCCCCGGCCGCCGCTTGCGGCTGCGCAGCAGCGCGACCGCCGCGGGGTCACGGGCATCGCAGGCAAGATGGAAGCCGCCCAGCCCCTTCACCCCCAGCACGCCGCCCTGCCGCAGGATCGCCACGGCCCCGGCCACGGGATCGCCCGGAACCTCGGCGCCCGCCGCTTCCAGCCAGAGGTGCGGCCCGCAGGCCGGGCAGGCGATGGGCTGGGCATGGAAACGGCGGTCGGCGGGGTTGCCGTATTCCGCGCGGCAGTCCTCGCACATCCCGAAGACCGCCATCGAGGTCTGCGCGCGGTCGTAGGGCAGGCCGCGCAGGATGGTGAAGCGCGGCCCGCAATGGGTGCAGTTGGTGAAGGCATAGCCGCGCCGGCGGCCCTCGCCTCGGATCTCGGCCAGACAGTCGGGGCAGGTGGCGGCGTCCGGCGTGACCCGGGTGGCCACGGCCCCGCCGCCGCTGCCGGCAATGCGGAAGGCGCAGGCCGGAACCCGCGCGGTCCGGGTCTCGACCGCATCGACCCGCGCGAGCGGCGGCGCCTTGGCGCGGAGGTCGCGCAGGAACCCGTCGAGCCCCTTGCCCGCGGCCCGGATAAGAACGCCCTGCGCGTCGTTCAGCACTTCTCCCTTCAGCTCGCCCGCGCGCGCCAGTTGCCAGACGAAGGGACGGAAGCCCACGCCCTGCACCTGCCCGCGCACCCGGACCTCGATCCCGTCGCAGAGCGGCTCGTCCGGGTGGCGGTCGCCCTGGGGGCGGGGGGGGACCTTGGCCATCAATGGACCGTGCAGACCATGCAGGGGTCGAAGCTGCGCACGACATGCTGGACCGCGACGGGCGTGGTCTCGCCCGGTCGGACCGGCGCCCCGACAAGGGCGGCCTCCAGCGGCCCCGGCACGCCCTCCGCGTCGCGCGGGCTGAAGTTCCAGGTGGTCGGCGCCACGATCTGATAGGAGGCGATCACCCCGCGCCGGATGCGCAGCCAGTGGCCGAGGGCACCGCGCGCAGCCTCGACGAGGCCCGCGCCCACACCCGACTCCGCCGTCGCCCCCGGCGCCGCCATGAAGCGCGCTGCGGGGTCGATGCCCTGCGCCAGCCGCTCCATCAGGATCTGCGTGCGGGCCAGTTCGAGCAGCCGCCCGGCCACGCGCGCCAGCACGCCCCCCTGCCGCGCAAGGTCCTGCGCCAGCGGATGGCCGTCCACCACCTGCCGGGCCAACGCGCCGGTCTCCATCGGCAGGCCGCCCAGCCGGGGCGCCTTGCACCAGCTGTAGGCCGCCTCGCGCATCTCCTCGTCCGGGACGGTCTGGCCCTCCTCGGGATGGGCAGTGGGTCCCAGCATCCAGGAATGGCTCAGATCCTCGCGGATCAACGAGGCGTCGAGCGGGCGGAGGCCGTCCTCCCACACCCCCGCCGCGAAGGCAGGGCCGGCGTCGGTCGGATAGGCGCCGAAGCTGAGATAGCGCCCCTCTCCGCGCCCGAGGCTCGCAAGATCCAGATCCGCCGCTATCCCGAGGAAGACCTCCGCGTCGCCGCCCGTCCAGCGCATCAGCGCGACCTCCGAGGCAAGCTCGGCAAAGGCTTCCACTGGCGCTCCGAACAGCACGCGTTCCAGATAGCGGCGGAAGCCGCGCAGGCTCGCCAGGATGCGCACCTTGTCATTCGCGCCCGGTGCCCGCGTCACGCCGCCCGGCTGCACCGCCAGCGTGTGCGGCCACTTCCCGGCGAGCAGCCCGAGGATGTGCATCAGCTCGGCCCGCGCCGCCACCGCCTCGCGTTGGGCGCTGCCTTCCATCGCGGTAAAGCGTTCGACCGCGCGGGCATGCCAGGTTCGCCCGGCATAGGCCGGGCGCGCGAAATCGGGCATGAAGAACAGGTTGAAATGGGTCAGGTGGTCCGCCGCGTTCTCGACCGCGTGGATCAGCGCCGCGACCCGTGCGCCGTCGGGCGTGGGTTCCACCCCCGTCGCGGCCCCCAGCGCACGGGCGGCGGCCATCGACTGGCTGATCGAGCAGATGCCGCAGATCCGCGGCGTGATGGTCAGCGCGTCGCGCGGATCGCGCCCCTCCAGCATCCGTTCGAACCCGCGGTAGAGCGGGGCGTTCACCCGGGCGAGGCTGACCCTGCCCTCGGAGATTTCCAGATGAACCTCCAGATCGCCTTCGACCCGGTTGAACGGGCCGACCACCAGCTTCGTCATCGCTTTGGCGCCCTCAGGGTCGGTGGCACCGCGATCCGGTCGGCGGTGGCGTTGGTGCGGATGCGCTCGGGAGTCGCGGCCTTGGAAAGGCTGGCCAGCGCCATGAACCAGGCCTTCGGCATGTCCGCCGGAAGGCCCACCGGGATGCCGCCGATCTTCGGCGTCTCGGCGTAAGGGTGGCGCGGCTCCTCGAACTCGGGCGCGGTGCAGGCGATGCAGGCGTATCCCCCGGCGGTGCAGGAGCCGCCGCCGTTCCACGGCCGGATGTTGCAGTCGCCCACGGCCTGGGTGCCGATGCAGCCCATGTGCTCCATCATGCAGCCGATCTCGCCCGGGACGCGGGCGCTGGCCTTGTATTCGTAGTATTCGTTCTTCGGACAGCCGTGATGGACGAGGTGATCGGCATAGAAGCGCGGCCGCCCGAAGCGGTCGAGGTCGGCGGCGCCCAGAGCGCCCGCAGCCAGCAGCATCAGCGTCTCGGTCACCCAGCCGGGGTGTGTCGGGCAGCCGGCCACGTTGATCACCGGAAGGCCCGTGCGGTCGCGGAACTCGGGTGGCAGCACGCCGCCGGGATGGGCGCCCTCGTATTGCAGGCCGACCGCATCCGAGGGGTTGCCGCCCGCGCTGGTCATCCCGCCATAGGCCGCGCAGGTGCCGACGGCCACCACATGCCCGGCCAGCGGTGCGAGTCGCCGCACCGCCTCGAGCATCGACAGGCCGAGGCCCGCCAGCATCTGGTAGCGCCCGGTCCCGCGCGGCCCGCGCGCGATCGCGCCTTCGACGCAGAGGATGTCGAGCGGCACATCCCCGCCCTCGATCCGGCGCAGGATCTCGCGCACCTCCTCGCCCGTCTCCACCGACAGCGCGGGATGCCAGAGGAACCGCAGCCCCGCGCCGTCCAGCGTGTCGAACAGGCCGGGCGCCTCGGCGCAGAGCAGCGACATGGTGCAGCCGCCGCATCCGGAGGCCTGAAGCCAGAGGATGTTCATCGTCCCTCCCGGTCCAGCGGCAGTTCCAGCCGGAAGCATGCGCCCGGGCCATTCTCGCACAGCACGAGCCGCCCGCCATGCTCTTCGGCGATCTTGTGCGAGATCGGCAGGCCGAGGCCCGTGCCGCGTCCCACCGCCTTCGTGGTGAAGAACGGATCGAAGATCGCCTGGTGTAGCGCCTCGGGCACGCCGGGGCCATTGTCGCGCACCGACAGCACCGCGAGCGCGAGATCCCCCTCGGTCGCGTGGTCGATCACCACCTTCGGATCGGCGACCTCCTCGACCGCATCCAGCGCGTTCTGGACAAGGTTCATCACGACCTGCTGGATGTGCCCCGGCCGTCCCCTGACGGCGAGCGAGGCGAGACCCGTCACCGCCACCTCGACCGGCCGCCGGGAGCCGCGCCGCACCCAGGCGGCGGCGATCCGCGTCACCGTCACCAGATCGAAGACCTCCATCTCGCCCGACCCCTCGGAGGACAGCCGGCGCAGGTCCTCGACGATGTCGCGCACCCGCTCGGCACCCTCGCGCGCGCCGCGTACCGCGTCGCGCAGGTTGCGGACCTCGCGATCGAGCTTCAGGTCCTCGCGCAGCCGCATCAGCGCCTCACGCGTTGCGCCGGCCTGCACCTGCTGGAAATACTGCTCGAACTTCGCCGCGTAGCGTTCCAGCGCATGGGCATTGGCATAGACGAAGCTGATCGGGTTGTTCAGCTCGTGCGCCACCCCCGCGAGCAGCCGGCCCAGCGAGGCGAGCTTCTCGTTGCGCACCAGCAGCGCCTGCGCCGCCTTCAACTCGTCGTGGCTGGCGGCAAGCTCGGCATAGGCCTGCCGCAGTTCCGCCACCGACCGCCCGGTGAGCACCAGGCCCGCCGCACGCCCCCGCTCGTCGAATCTCGGCGACAGCGACAGTTCGACCGCACTCGGCCCCTCGGGCGTGAGCAGACCCGCCTCGATGGTCACCGGCGCGCGACGCTCGACCGCCACGCGCATCGCCTCGGCGAGGGCCGGGCGGTTTGCCGCCGCGAACAGCTCCACGGCCGGGCGATCGCACAACGCGGCGCGCGGCAGCCGGGCACGGGCCGGGACCGAGGCCGAGACCTCCTCGATCAGCCCCGAGCGCGAGACGACGATGAGGATGTCCGAGACCGAGGCCAGCACCGAGGCATGGAACGAGCGCAGCTTCTCGAGTTCGGCATTCTGGTGCTCCAGCCGCTCCTGATAGTCCACGAGGTCGGCATAGGTCCGGTCGACGGCCGAGAGCACGTCCATCCAGACCGAGTCGGGAACCTCCCCCTCGCGCGGGGCGTGAGTCTTCGCCATGGATGCCTCCGGGCCGCCATCATAGCGACGCCGGCCGCCGGAGCAAAGCGCACGAGTCGAGGGCCGCACTCCGCGCGGCGAACGGCCCGCATTCCGCTCCCGAGGTCCGGCCTGCGACAGGGCCGTCGGGTGCGATGGTCGGCCGTCGCGGGTTGAGCGGCCGGTTCCGCCACCCTTGCAGGCCGCGGACGCTCCCGGCTCTTACCTCTGCGCCACGCGGGACCGCCTTGTCGCCCCAGGGCCGGATGACCTTGCTTCGAACTTCACTCAAAGGCCCGCCTTTTCGGGGACGGCGGTTAGGCTCCCCTTTACTCCCGGCGGCAAGAGTGGCGGGGCGCATCTCCCGAGGCGGCGTGGAAGCGGCGGGGCCGTGAACCACGGGGTCAGAACGACTCGACGTGCCGCAAGTGCCTGCGGCGAAACCCAACGACGCCGAGCGTCCATTCGAAAGGTGACAGCAATGTCCAGCATCCTGACCAACAACGGCGCCATGGTCGCGCTGCAGACCCTCAGGTCGATCAACTCCAACATGGGAAAGGTCCAGAGCGAGATCTCGACCGGCAAGGCCGTCGGGTCCGCAAAAGACAACGCTGCCGTCTGGGCCATCTCGAAAGTCATGGAGTCCGACGTCAAGGGCTTCGAAGCTATCTCGAGCAGCCTTTCCCTGGGTGAAACAACCGTCTCGGTTGCAACGAAAGCGGCCGAAACGGTCACGGACCTTCTCACGCAGATCAAGGGCAAGATTACGGCGGCCCAAGAGTCCAACGTCGACCGCGAGAAAATCCAGACGGATGTCGTGCAGCTGCGCGACCAGATCTCCGCCGTGGTCGGGGCTGCCCAGTTCAACGGCCTCAATCTCGTTGACAATTACACGACGAAGAGCGTGCTGGGCTCGCTCGACCGCTCGTCGACGGGCGTGAAGGCGACCAACATCGATGTGGCCAGCAACGATCTGACGTTGCGAACCGAGGTTTATGGAAACACCTCAGCCCGAACCGGCCAGGCAACCGTGACCGCAATCGGCGCATTGGCCGCTCAGACGAACGCGGTCGCTGGGACGGACGTGACCATTACCGGGACCGCATCCGCCGATACCACCGCGTCCATGAACTTCACGATTGGTAACAATAGCTTCAGCGTCAGCGTTCTGGTGAACAATGGGGAAGCGGCAGCAGCCGTCGCGACAAAGTTCCAGACTGCCATTGCTCAGAATCAGGACCTCGTCGCTCTTGGCGTCAAAGCCACGGCGAACGCTGCCGCCGTCGAGATTCGCTTGACTGGCGAGGCTCGAGCTTTGGGCGCAGCCGTCTCCGGCAGCGGTGCGGGTCCCGGTATCACGGTTCCTGCAGCCACGGCGACCATTGCGTCCAGCGTGGCCACTGGAACGATCGGTACCGGCACGATTCAGGATGGCGACAGCTTCCGGATGACCTATGGCGGGAAGAACTTCGAATACGTCGCGCACGAAGGTTCCACGCGCGACGATGTTCTCGCAGGTCTTGCTAGCAAGATCAACGACGATACCGGGTTCTTTGCCCGCGTCAGCGCCAATGGGCAAAACGTCGAAGTCACCTCGACCGGAACTGCGGCCGTTGCGGCGGGCAGTGGTGCGCAACATTCCGGCGGGACAGCCGGTGGCGGTCTGGAAGATCTGATGAAGCTGAGTGTTTCGGATTTCTCCAGCCTGTACGGGGGTACCAACGGAACCACCGCGTTCAACAACCTAACTGATGCCGAGAAAGAAGTCGTCATTCAGGACAGTCTGGACAAGTCCCTGGAAGACATCGAGTCGATGATCCAGTACGCTGTCGATAGCGCTGCGCAATTCGGCTCCGTTCAGGGCCGGATCAAGATCCAGTCGGATTTTGTCAGCGGGCTGACCGACTCTTTGAAAGCGGGCATCGGAAGTCTGGTCGACGCCGACATGGAAGCAACTTCGGCCAAGCTGCAGGCGCTGCAGGTCCAGCAGCAACTGGCCACCCAGTCGCTCTCGATCGCGAACCAGGCACCGCAGAACCTTCTGTCGCTGTTCCGCTAAGTCCTGCGGGCCGGAGCAAAACGCTCCGGCCCTCCCGGTAGGGCAAGATGCTCCCAGACATGGAAGGACAGAACGTGAATGCTTCCACGATGGCCCGGAACGCCTACGGCGCGGGTCAGGGTTCGGCGCGCACGCCGCGATCCACCGAATACGCGCTGCTGGCGAAGGTCACCGCCCGGCTGAAGGAGGCGGACAAGCGCGATCCGCTCGCCTTCCCCGCCCTCGCGCAGGCGATCGAGCAGAACCGCAAGCTCTGGCTCCGGTTCGCGATGGACGTGGCCCATCCCGACAACGGCCTGCCGCGCGACCTCCGCGCGCGGATCTTCTATCTCTACGAGATCGTCCAGCAGCACTCGGGCAAGGTGCTTGCACGCACGGCCGACACCGAGCTGCTGATCGACATCAACACCGCGGTGATGCGCGGCCTAGCCGGGCAGAGGGGCGGATCATGAGCGGCCTCGTCCTGAGACTGGGGCCGGGCGAGCGGGTGATGATCAACGGCGCGGTGATCGAGAACGGCGACCGCCGCTCGCGCATCACCATCGTGACGCCGAACTCTGTCATCCTGCGCCAGCGCGACGCCATCCGCCCCGAAGAGGCCAACACCCCGGTGCGGCGGCTCTGCTACATGGCCCAGCTGGTCCTGTCGGGCGACGCGACGTTCGAGGACATGAAGCCGCAACTGCTGCGCGGGATCGAACAGCTCAGTCAG
Organism: Rhodobacter sp. CZR27; assembly: GCF_002407205.1. Classification (NCBI taxonomy): domain Bacteria; kingdom Pseudomonadati; phylum Pseudomonadota; class Alphaproteobacteria; order Rhodobacterales; genus Rhodobacter; species Rhodobacter sp. CZR27. The sequence goes on from NZ_CP023548.1 coordinate 789,743, forward strand.
GTCCTGAGGGATCCGGACAGCCGGGCGCAACTGGGCCTGGCAACGGCTGCGGTGCTCGAGGGCCAGCACTACCAGATCCTGAAGGCGCTCCGCAGCCTGTTGCCACGCGAGGCGCGGTTGCTGGCCGCGGCGGGCGGGCACTGATGGGCTTCCAGCCGATTCTTCCCATGTCGGGATATGTCGGCTGGCGCTTCCTCGAACGGACCATCGAGCGCCAGCAAGAAACCCATGACAAGTCTCCGCAGATCCGGCAGGATCTGGACTACTTCGCGGCAAAGATCGGAAACGTCCGGACGGCCGAGGATCTCGTCTCGGACTACCGGTTGCTCAAGGTGGCGCTCGGAGCCTTCGGCCTCGAGGAGGCCATCGACGGCAAGGCCCTGATCCGCAAGGTTCTGACCGACGGGTCGAGCAGCAAGGATGCGCTTGCCAATAGGCTGTCGGACAAGCGCTGGCTCGCGCTCGCCAAGGCCTTCGGCTTCGATTCGGCGGAGGGGGCGCAGACCACGGCCGCCGGATTCGCCGACCGGCTGTCCGCGCAATACCGCACGCGCAGCTTCGAAACTGCCATCGGCGAACTCGACGGGAACATGGGCCTCGCTCTCGGCTTCGACCGGGAGGTGACGGCGCTCGCTGCCCAGAATTCGAGCGATGTGGCCAAGTGGTACGGCATCCTGGGCTCCACCTCGATGCGGGCGGTGTTCGACGGTGCGTTCGGCCTGCCGAAGAGCTTCGCCTCCCTCGACCTCGACCGGCAGCTGGAAGTCTACAGGGAAAAGTCCGAGGCCATGTTCGGTGACAGCTCGCCCTCGCAGTTCGCCGATCCCGACGTCCGCGACAAGCTGATCAAGACCTTCCTGATCCGCGCAGAGACGGAGGCTTCCGGCGGCTACAGTCCCGGCCGGATCGCCCTGACCCTGCTCCAGGGATGATGCGCCTGTCTCGTGGTCCAGTCGTAAGCGCCTCGCCGATACCCTACGCGGCTTGGCTTGACGTCTTCGGGAAGTGCCACAGCATCAGGTCTTCGATCCGGCTTGCCGGGTGACCGTCGAGGATCGCGCGCAGGGTTTCGGCGATATAGCTCACCGGGTTCACGTCGCTCATCTTGCAGGTGGCCACGCGCGAGGCGAGCATTGCCCGGTTCTCGGCGCCGACCTCGTGACCGGCGAACAACGCACTCTTCCGCGTGAGGCCCCCCTGCGGATCTGGTTCTTGACCGGGTTGGTGTCCATCTCCAGCCGTCCGTCGTCGAGGAACCGGACCAGGCCCGGCCAGACGCCGAGGGTGTAGTGGATGTCCTCCGCCAGCTTTGAGGACCGTGGGATGCGGGAGAGCTGCGCCTCGAGCCAGGGACGGAACGCAATGCCGATCGGTGCCGACAATTCCTGGCGGGTGGCCCGCCGGATCTCGGGCGCCTGGCCGCGGACGGAGGCCTCGATCGCGTAGAGCTGGGCGATCTGGCGCAGGGCTTCCGCGACGATGGGGGAGCCGTCGCTCTGCAGCCGCTTCACGAAGCGGCGGCGGACATGGGTCCAGCAATGGACGAGAAGCCAGGAGCCCTCGGGACGAACGGCTTCCGTCAGCTTCCCATAGGCCTCGAAGCCGTCGCACTGCAGGAAACTGCCCGCGATAGCCCTCGAGGAACCGCAGGGCGTGAACGGCACCGCGACCGGGCGCATGGTGGAGTGAGGGCACGACTGCCATCGGTCGGAAGGAGTGCCCGAACGATGATGGGCGGCCCGGCCGCGCCATGACCACGGTCGTCGGACACGATGGCCCAGAAGAAGCCGGTCCTGGTCCTTCGTCGGCCGGGATCGAGCACCGGCGCCGTCGTTTCATCCATGAACAGGCGGTCGGCGGCCTTCAGATGCCAGCGCAGGTGCTCGTCGATCGGCCGGAGGTGGAAGCAGGCGCGGCCGACCCGGTTGCCCAGGGTCGCGCGATCCAGGTTGATGCCTTGGCGGGTATGGATCTCGGCCTGCCGGTAGAATGGCAGGCGGTCGCCGAACTTCGCGACGATGACCTGAGCGATCAGCGGTGAGCCATTGATGCGCCATCGGTCCGAGCACAATGGCGAACGTCGGCAGGTCGCCGGGCACGACATGTTCCGGCGCATGCGCCTGAACCACCGCGCCCGAGCAGCGCCGGCAGGCGTAGCGCGGCCGCCGCGTCACCAGCACCCGCAGTTGTGCCGGCACCAGATCGAGCCGTTCGGAGCCTCGTCGGGGAAACGGTCCACTGGACCGTTTCCTGATCCTCCTCCACCTCCCCGATCTTCGCCATCTTCCCGCAGCCGCGTCGCCATTGTCGCTCGGACCAATGGCGCTTCCAATGGCGACCAGAGCGTGCTGGGCGGCTCGATCACCCGTTCGATCCGCGGGAGGTGCGCTGGCAGATGCCCGCGGTTGCGCCTCGCCGGGCGCTCCGCGTTCGTGCCCGACCCCTTCAGGGTGCGTCGAGCCTTCTCCTGCGCGGCCTCCAGGATGCCCTGGGCGATCTCACTCGCCGTCGCCGGTGGGGCTCAGTCCAATGGCGCCTCCACCGGCAACTCCTCGGACCGATGGCGGACAATGGCTCGTTCTTCCAGCGGCAGGTTGAACTGCTCCGGATCGAGCTTCTCGGTCGCAGGTCCAAAGGGCTCGCGGCGCAGCTCGCCGATGATGCTCTCCAGCCGCCGCTGCGCCTCCACCGCATCCGCCAGCGCCGCCTCGGTCTGGGCGAGGCGGGCCTTCAGAAGCGTGTTCTCGGCAGTAAGCGCGTGATCATTCATACATAATATCAAGCACATGGCGGCCTTCCGCACCACGCCGGATGCCCGCCACGAGTCCTTCCGTCGCAGCTATCCTGCCACCTGCGGGCGCCGCTCGGCATCGGGCCGGACCATCCGCAAGTCCACTCGTCGGGCGGTCCTTCCACTGGAAGGCCCGCTGATCCTCCTCATCTCGAACAGGGCCGAGACCTGCGCCGGCGACAGCTTCATCACCCCGTCGCGCACCCCCAGCGCTTCACGCGTTCATTCCTTCGATCCGTCCACCGGACGGATCGATCCCTTCGGGACCGGTCTTCACCCAGAGGAACTTTCCGCCTTCCAGCCGCTTGTGGACCAGCACCAGCCCGGTCCGGTCCCAGACAAGCACCTTGATCCGGTCGGCGCGCTTCGAGCGGAACACGAAAGCCGCTCCGCAGAACGGGTCGAGTCCCAGGATCTCCTGCACCGCGAGCGCCAGCCCGTCCATGCCCTTGCGGAAATCCATCGGCCGCGTCGCCACGAACACCCGCAGTTACCCGTTCGGCGCAATCATCGCGCCGCCATGCGGGCCGCCCGGATCACCCGGACCAGATGGGCTTCGTCGATGTGCTGGCTTGCGCGGATCGTGATGCCATCCACGACGAGTGCGACAACGCCCCCCTCCGACATGGCCGCTGGGGCCAAGCGCGCGACGTCCGGATCGACCACGACCGCCGCGAAGACAGATCGCGGCCCCACCTCGGCCGGAAGCGCCAGCAGCCCCTTGGCCAGACGTCGGCGCCAGTCGTAGATCTGCCACCGCGTCGTCCCGTATCGCCGTGCAACATCGGCGACATGAACGCCGGGGCGGTAACTCTCGGAGGCGATCCGGGCCTTCTCCTCATCGCTCCAGCGCCGCCGACCCGACGAACCCTCGACCACCTCGAGCCGCCCCGCAAATCCAACCGGCGAGCCGTCCATTTTGACGTCCACTCCCGTGAAAACACCCGATCATTTGCACGTTCGGATGTTCGCCGGCAGGAGGGGATCGGCTGGGCCCTTACGTCCAGTCCGCGCGGCACCTCCAATCGCTGGTGTGAGACGCCGCGCGCGCCATATCTGGCGCGTGATGCGGCCGCGTACCACCTGTTGTCGGCAAGGATCGGGCTGAGGAGGCTGAAGCCGATACCAGGCTTGGGCGGATCTGCCAACCGGGATGCCGGAGGCCGATACTCACAAGCTGCGCGGCCTTGGGTTCAGCTTTCCCCAGCGGCGCAGGAACTGGCCTCGGGTGCCGCGTGTCGGGGAGGTGCTGATGGAAGCCCTAGCACTTTTCGGCAAGTCATCGCGCACTGGCTTGATAATCTGGTGGAGCCGAGGGGGATCGAACCCCTGACCTCGTCATTGCGAACGACGCGCTCTCCCAACTGAGCTACGACCCCAACGAGGCGCTATCTCGCCCAAGGAGCGGGGGATGTCAAGGGCAGTTCCGCAGGAATCTGCCCGCCCCTTCAGCGTCCCGCCACATCGTCAAAGCGATAGCGGAAGCGACCGATGTCCTCGGCGCAGAGCCGCCCGAGCAGGTCGGCATCCGCATCGTTGTAGTAGCCGCGCCAGTCGATCAGCCGTGTCGATTCGTTGGTGCGGGGCAGGGGGGACAGGCGGAAGCCAAGATGGGCCTCGAACGGCGCGAGATCGGCCTCGAGATGCTCAAGCCGGGCATAGAGGCTCGACCGTTCCACCCCGTGCCGGTCCCGCATGTAGGCAGAGGCCGGCCAGAGGCGAAAGGCCGTCCGGGTCTGGGGATGGTTCAGAAAGCCTGAGAAATCGTGGGATTTCGCAAGTCCGACGGCGGGATGGGCGAAGCTCTGGCCGCGCAGCCAATGGTAGTAGCTCAGGGCCCGGTCCCAGGGGTTGCGCACGATCGCCAGCGTGAAGAAGCCTGCGATCTCCTCGTCGCTCACCAGCCCCGCGACATCAGCGAGCGTCGAGTGCTTCCACATCCGCCCCTGCGCCTTCACGCCGCGCAAGCGGGCCCGGCGCGCCCGGGCCTTCGGCGTGTCTCCCAGCAGCAGGTCGTCCTTCAGGGCCCGCTTCTCGAGCGCGAGCGACAGGGCCGTGCCGCCCGTCTTGGGGATGTGGACGAAGATGAACCGCCGCCCGCGCGAGATGATCATGCCGCGTCGCCCCGGATCCCGTGCCGGCAGTGGAGCCGGGCGCCAAGGCCGTCCGCGGGGGCTCGATGCCCCCAAGGACGGCACCCTCCCCGCGGGCTGACGTTCTGCCGGGATCGGGGCGCGCCTTGCATCGACTCAGACCGGGTTGGGGAGGGCGCGGCCCTCGGCAAAGGCCACAAGGTTCGCGACCGCCATCATCCCCATCGCCTCGCGCACCTCCAGCGCCGCCGTCCCGAGATGGGGCAGCAGCGTCACGTTCTCCATCGCCACCAGCGCCGCCGGCACCTGCGGCTCGAACTCATAGACGTCGAGGCCGGCGCCCGCGAGGCGTCCCGCCTGAAGCGCCTCGATCAGTGCCGTCTCGTCGACGATGTCGCCGCGCGCGATGTTCACCAGAATCGCCTCCGGGCGCATCTGGCGCAGGGCGCGCGCGTCGATCAGGTGATGCGTTTCGGGCGTGGCGGGAACGGCCACCACCACCACATCCGCCAAGAGCGCCTCGTCAAGGCTCACCTGCCGCGCCGGAACGCCCGGATCGGCCACGACGGAGCGGTTGAAGAAGGTTACCTCCATCCCGAACCCCGCGTGGCAGCGCCTGGCGATGGCCTTGCCGATCCGCCCCATTCCGATGATGCCGAGCCGGCGCCCTGTGACATGCAGGCCCAGCATATGCGTCGGATGCCAGCCGTCCCAGCGTCCCGCGCGCAGCATCCGCTCGCCCTCGCCGGCACGACGCGCGGTCATCAGGATCAGGGTGAGCGCGATGTCCGCCGTCGCGTCGGTGACGGCCCCCGGCGTATTCGTCACCACAAGGCCCGCGGCCCGCGCCGCCGCCACGTCGATGTGGTTGGTGCCGACCCCGAAGTTGGCGAGAATCCGGGCCCTCGGGCGCGGCACATCCGCGAAGACGTCGCTTCGGAACAGGTCGCCCAGCGTCGGCAGCACCGCGTCATGCTCCGCCAGCGCCTGCCGCAACTCCGACGGCGACAGCGGCCTCGTGCTGTCACGCAAGGTGACGTCGAAACGGGCGCGGGCCGCGTCGACGACCCGGTTAGGAAGGGGGCGGGTGATCAGCAGCTTCAATAAAGCCTCCCGCCCTCGGGCACCTCGTGGCCCGGTCCGACGAGCACGACCTCGCCCTCGGCATCCGGCACGCCCAGCACAAGCACCTCCGACAGGACCTTGCCGATCTGGCGAGGCGGGAAGTTGACCACCGCCAGCACCTGCCGTCCGACCAGCCCCTCGGGCGCGTAGTGCCGCGTGATCTGCGCGGAAGACCGCTTCTCGCCGATCTCCGGCCCGAAATCGACCCAGAGTTTCAGCGCGGGCTTGCGCGCCTCGGGGAAGGGCTCGGCCCGGGTGATGCGTCCCACGCGGATGTCCACCTTCGCGAAGTCGTCCCACGAGATCATTGCGCGAGTTCCCGTCCACGGTCGGCGGCGGCCTTCACCGCGCGGCGCAGAAGCGGGGCGAGGCCGGTTTCGGGCTCCATGAGCACGGCCAGCGCGGCGGCGGTGGTGCCGCCCGGCGAGGTCACGTTGATGCGCAACTGCGCGGCGCTCTCGCCCGCACGATACGCGAGTTCCCCGGCGCCGGTCACGGTGCCGCGGGCAAGGGTCATGGCCAGCTCCGGGCTGAGCCCCTCGGCCTCGCCGGCTGCTGCCAGGGCCTCGATCATGTGGAAGACATAGGCGGGCCCCGAGCCCGAGACGGCCGTGACCGCATCCATCTGGTGCTCGCCCTCCAGCCGGACCACCTGCCCGACCGCCGACAGCAGGCGCTCCGCCAGTGCCATCTGCTCCTCGCTGGCCGAGGCATTGCCGGTGATGGCGGTGATGCCGCGCCCCACCGCGGCGGGGGTGTTCGGCATGGCGCGGATCACCGGCGTCTGTTCCCCCAGCGTCCGCTCGTAGAAGGCGATGGGCGTTCCGGCGGCGACGGTCAGGAACAGCGTCGTGCCGTTGCCGAAGCCCGCCAGCGTCGGCAGGGCATCCGCCATGATCTGCGGCTTCACCGCGACCAGCACCACCGCGGGCGCGGCGGGCAGCGGCTGGTTCAGGTGCAGCCCGCGCGCGGCGAGGCCCTTCAGCCAGTCGGAGGGCTGCGGGTCGGTGACCCAGACGGAATTGAGCGCCAGTCCGCGGCCCAGCCAGCCTTCCAGCAGCGCCGAACCCATCTTCCCGCAACCCAGAAGCACCAGCCCCCGGCGGCCAAGATCGACAAGATCCATTCTTTCCCCCGTGTCTGCGGGGGAGAGACTAGGCCCGGCCGTAGGCCTCTGCAATGGCGACATTGATCGCGTCGGCGGCGGGGCTTTCCGCCCAGGACACCATCTGGAACGCGGGATAGAACCGCTCGCAGGCCATCACGGCCGAGGCGATCAGCCGGTCGATCTGCTCCGAGGTCGCGGTCTGCCCACCCGACAGCAGCAGGCCATAGCGCCAGACCATCAGCTTCTGGTCCGTCCAGTAGGTGAAGGCGCCGGTCCAGACGAGGTCGTTGCAGCGGTTGAGCAGGTCGTGCAGTTCCGCCATCCGGTGCGTCGGAGGCTCCATCTCGAAGGTGCAGATCAGCCGCAGGGTCTCGTCCTGCGGCGACCACGCCAGGGTGAGCGAGTAGGTGCGCCACTGCCCCTCGACCGCCATGGCGATCTGGTCCTCGGTCACCCGGTCGAATTCCCAGTCATGGTGTTCGGCAAGCGTCTCGACGATGTCGATCGGGTGGATCTCGTCGGAGGAGAGGTAGGTCTCGGATAGCGACATTTGCCCGGGCCTCGTCATTGAGCCGCTTGCAGGATGGTCACCCACAAGAAGCTGGGTGTGCGGCAAGGGACGGCGTTGCCTGCCACCGGCCCTTACTAGATATGGTGTGGCCAAAGCGGAACCCTGTAAAGCGGTTTCTCGCAAATCTTCTGTGGACAAAGGGCGCCAAGCGCGCGGAAAGCCGAATTCCGGCCTGCGGGCGACAAGGGAAAAGGGCGCGCGGTCGGGCAGGACCCCTACCGGGGGGCCGGCCGGGTCAGGGTCCGGGATCATGCCGGCCGGACCGGGGCGTGGGGGCAGCGGCGGTTGGCCCGCCGTCGGCGTCAGGGCCGGCCGGACGCCGCCGGGGCGTCCAGCCATTCGTAGATCTCGGGCGCGGCCGATGCGTGGCAGCCCGAGCAGGACTTGCCGCAGGCCATGGGTGCGCAGGCGAGGCGGCGCACCTTGCCCTTGCCGATCCAGTGGCCGAGCATTCCGCGCATGGCCTCGGGATCGCTGCGGAAACGGTGGGCGAGGTCGGTGAGACTCGCCTGGCCGCGTTCCTGCAGATAGCTGCGGAGATCGAGCAGCAGCATCGCCTGACCTCAGATCCCCGCCGCGACGGGCCGGGCTGGGCCGCCGCGGCCAATGCGCCGCATGACGAGGATGGCCGCTCCGAACGCAGCCAGCACGGCCGCGATCCAGAGCGCCGAGGACGCGGGATGCCGCGCGAGCGTGGCCGCCTGATAGAAGATCACCGCGGACCCCCAGCCCATCATCAGCGTCCAGAGCGTCACGAAGCCCGTCCAGCCCGGCCCAGCCTCGCGCCAGATGGCCGCGATGGCGGCCGAGCAGGGCACGTAAAGCAGCACCATCAGCAGATAGGCGAAGGCGCCGGCCTGCCCGTCGAACAGCGCCCGCATCGCGCCGAATGTGCCGGCCTCCACCGCAAGCTCCTCGGCCGCCGCTTCGGCCGAGGATACGTCGCCGATGTCGATCCCGATCGGATCGGCAAGGGTGCCGGCCAGTGCGCCGAGGTTCTCGCCCACCGAGGCCGCGGCGGCGGACAGGCCCGCCATCAGGTCGAAGGGCTCTTCCCCGGCGTCGGTGCCTTCCTCGGCGATGCCGGTGTAAAGCGCGTTCAGCGTGCCCACCACCGCCTCCTTGGCGAGGATGCCGGTGAAGACACCGACCGTCGCGGGCCAGTTCTCCTCGCGAATGCCCATCGGCTCGAACACCGGGACGATCACGCGGCCGATCTCGGACAGCATCGAGTTGTTGGTGTCCTCGTTGCCGAAGCTGCCGTCGCGACCCCAGGAGTTCAGGAAGGCCAGCACCACGACCACGGCGACGATCACCCGGCCGGCGCGGATCACGAAGGCCTTCAGCCGCTCCCATGTCCGGATCAGCACGCCCTTCAGCGTCGGCAGGTGGTAGGGCGGCAGTTCCATCACGAAGGGCGAGGTGGCGCCCGGCAGCAGCGTGTTCTTCAGCACGAGGCCGGTGAACACCGCCGCCAGCACCCCGATCAGGTAGAGCAGGAACACGAGGTTCTGCCCGCCGGTCGGAAAGAAGGCGGCGGCGAACAGCGCATAGACCGGCAGGCGCGCGCCGCAGGACATGAAGGGCGCCATGGCGATGGTCATGGTGCGGTCGCGCTGGTTCTCTAGCGTGCGCGTCGCCATCACGGCGGGCACGTTGCAGCCGAAGCCCACGATCAGCGGCACGAAGCTTTTGCCCGGCAGGCCGATCAGCCGCATGAAGCGGTCCATCACGAAGGCCGCCCGCGCCATGTAGCCCGAATCCTCGAGCACCGACAGGAACAGGAACAGGCAGGCGATCACCGGGATGAAGGTGGCCACCGTCTGCAGGCCGCCCCCCACGCCCGAGGCGAGAAGCGTCGTCAGCCAGTCGGGGCTGCCGATCCGCCCCAGCAGTTCGCCCATCCCGTCGACGAAGAGCGTGCCGGCGGCGATGTCGAAGAAGTCGATGAAGGCGCTGCCCACGTTGATCGTGAACATGAACATCAGATACATCACGCCGAGGAAGATCGGGATGCCCGCGAGCCGGTTCAGCACCACCCGGTCGATGCGGTCCGACACCGTCCGCCCGAGTTCCGCCGTGCGCCGGATCGAATGCGAGGTGATCTCGGCCACCGCATCGTAGCGGCCGCAGGCGATGGCCGTGTCGGCCTCGTAGCCCAGTGCCTCCTCGAGCGCGTGCCGGATCGGCGCGACCCGTTCTGCCAGCGCGGGGATGCGCTTCAGCAGCGTGTCGCCGCCCTCGAGCATCTCCAGTGCCAGCCAGCGCGGGGCGCGGGTCTCGCCCGCGGCCTCGATCAGCGGCAGCAGCTCGGCCACCGCCTGCTCGATCTCGGGGACGTATTGCACCGGCTGCGCGGGCGACACGTCGGTCTCCACGGCGCGGGCAACCTCGGCCTTCAGCGCGTCGATGCCCTTTTCGGACGCGGCGACGATCGGCACCACCGGGCATCCCAGCCGCTGCGACAGCGCCGCAAGGTCGACCTCGACCCCGTGCGAAGCGGCAATGTCCATCATGTTGAGGGCGACCACCACCGGCACGCCCATCTCCATGATCTGCAGCGTGAGGTAGAGGTTCCGCTCGGCGTTGGAGGCGTCGACGATGTTGACGATCAGCCTTGCCTCGCCGGACAGGGCATAGTCGCGGGCGATGCGCTCGTCGGTCGAGACGGCGTGGCCCGACCCCAGCGAATAGGTGCCCGGCAGGTCCACCAGCTCGTAGGCGAGGCCCCCGTGGCGGAACTCGCCCACCTTCTTCTCCACCGTCACGCCGGGCCAGTTGCCGACCATCTGGCGCGTGCCGGTCAGCGCGTTGAAGAGGGTGGTCTTGCCGCAGTTCGGGTTGCCCAGCAGCGCGACGGTTCGGGCACTCATGCCGCTGTCTCCTCGATCGAGAGCGCCTCGGCCTCGGCCTTGCGCAGCGAAAGCTGATAGCCGCGGACCTCGATCACCACCGGATCGCCCAGCGGCGCCACGCGGATGACCCGCAGCGCGGTGCCGGGGGTGAGGCCCATCGAAAGCAGCTTCTGACGGTAGGCGGCGCCGCCGGGGGCGTAGCCGGTGACGCGCGCCGACCTGCCCGCGGACATGTCCTTGAGGGTGAGGGTCATGGTCTAGCCGCCGATGACCGGGGTCACGAAGATCTTGCGCGACATTTCCTGCCCGAGGGCGAGGCGCGACTTGCCGATCGCCACGATCAGCGGGCCGCAGCCGCAGCCGCGCACCACCTCGATCTCGCCGCCGACGAAGATCCCCATCTCGGTCAGGCGCTTCTGCATCTCGCGGCAGCCGGCCAGGCCGGTCACCGCCATCCGCGCGTTCTCCTGTGCCAATGCCAGCGGCATCTGCCTCGCGTTCATCATCGCCTCGGTCTCCTTCCGCGCCGGGGCGCCTGCCGCGGTGCCCGTCATACAGTGGTTTACGGTTTTAATAAGGATTGGCGACTGAGGCACCTTGACGCGGATCAAACAGGGCCGCCCGCAGGCGGCCGTGATGCGGGAAAATCGCGGGCCGCGGCGCAAGTTTGGGCGCTATGCCTTCTTTTTGATCGAGGTGTCGTGGGGATGGCCGCCATGGCGCGCGGCGACGCACCCGCGGTGCCCGGCAGGGGCCTCGCGCCGCGACAGCCCCCGGCATCGCCGCGCGAGAAAGCAAAGCGCGCCGCCCGGGGGCGACGCGCTTGAAGGGATGCCGAGCTTCCGGCGCTTCGGCTTATTCGGCCGCGACCGCGGTCTGGTTGACCTCGCTCTCCGCGAGGTCGCTCAGGAGGGTGTCGGTCTTGCGCTCCTCCTCGAGCGTCTCGGCCAGGATGCCGGCGGCCTCGTCCATTCCGAGAAGCTTCGCCCAGGCGACGAGCGTGCCGTAGCGCGCGATCTCGTAGTGCTCCACAGCCTGCGCCGCGGCCAGCAGCGCCGCATCGAGGGCGGGGCTGTCCTTGTACTCGTCCATCACCTCGGAGCCTTCCTCGATGATGCCGTCGATCGCCGGGCAGGTCTTGCCCTGCGGCCGCTTGCCGAGAAGCTCGAACACCTTCTCGAGCCGCTCCTTCTGGGTCTCGGTCTCGTCGCGGTGGGTCTTGAAGGCCTGCCGGAGCTGCTCGGACTGCGCGGCCCGCGCCATCTTCGGCAGCGCCTTCAGGATCTGCCGCTCGGCGTAGTAGATGTCCCTCATCGCGTCGTGGAAGGCCCCGTCGAGTTCCTTGGTCTTCATGTCGCTCTCCTTGCACATCTGTAGGTAGAACCTGCGCCGGCCATGGCGGTTCCGATAAAATCCGGCCGCGGCCCGAGCGGCCGTTCCCGGCCCGCGGTGCGCGGCCGGGTCCGGCGGCGGCCGTTTCCATCTGCGGAACATTCGAGGTCACCTTCGGTTCCGTGACGCAACACACAGGAGGGCGGGCGCCATGGGACACGCGGACGGGGCGAAGGTGGATGAAGCGATTCCCGGCGGAACCGGCGGCCTTGTGGACGAGATCCTCGACCTTTCGCGCCAGCGCCAGGCCGGGCCGCTGTCGCCGTGGTTCGCGGACCGGCTGCGGCAGCAGGTCGGGTCCGGGCAGTTCCTGTCCCCCGACCGGCTCGCCGCAGTGGGGCGCCGGCTGGTGCAGGATCTTGCGGGCTACCGCGAACAGGCCGATGTCTCGACCGCGGTGATCGGGATGTCGGGCGGCGTCGATTCGGCGCTGACCGCGGCGCTGCTGAAGCAGGCGGGCTGGAGGGTGATCGGACTTACCCTGCCCATCGAACAGGACCCGTCCGAGACGGATCGCGGCGTGGAGACCTGCGCCGCGCTGGGGCTCGAGCATCTGCACCTCGACCTGTCCGAAGCCTATCGCGCGATGCTCGACCATCTGGACCGGCTCGACCCGGCGCTGGGCGCCGAGGACGACACCGCGCACCGGACAAGACGCGGCAACATCCGGGCGCGGCTGCGGATGGTCACGCTTTACGATCAGGCACACCGCTTCGGCGGGCTGGTCGCCAGCACCGACAACTTCTCGGAGCTAAGTGCCGGCTTCTGGACCCTGCACGGCGACGTGGGCGATCTCGCACCGGTGCAGGCGCTGCTGAAGTCGTGGGAGGTGCCGTGGATGGCGCGCGCCCATGGCGTGCCGGAGCGGACGTGGCGGGCGATGCCGACCGACGGCCTCGGGATCGGCGCGGGAGACGAGGCCCAGATCGGCGCGACCTATCTGGAATGGGACATCACGCAGTTCGCGCTGGTCGAGGCGCTGCGCGACGATCCCGGGGCCACGCTGCAGCATCTGGTCTTCGTGCTGGGGATGGACGAGGACCGTCATGCGCAGCTGGTGCTCGGCACGGTGCTGGCGCGGATGCGGGCGACCTGGCACAAGCGCGTGAACCCGATCCGGCTCGACCATCCGCAGGCCGACCGCTATGGCCCGCTCGAGGCGCTGGAGCGGCGGCTGTTCCATCCCACCGTCCTGCGCTCCGACCCGCCGATGACCGGCTTTTCTGTGGAGCTTCAGGACCTTGCCGCACATCTGGTGCGGGCGCTGAAGGCGCAGGACCGCCGGCTCGTCACGGCCGAGTCCTGCACCGCGGGCCTGCTCGCGGCCTGCGTCTCGGGCGTGCCGGGATGCTCGGACACGCTGGAAGGGGCGTTCGTCGTCTATCGCCCCAGCATGAAGATCGCCGCGCTGGGCGTGCCCGAGGCGCTGATCGCCGAATGCACCGTCTATCACCCCGACGTGGCGAAACGCATGGCCGAGGGTGCGCTTGCCGCGGCCCCCGAGGCCGACCTTGCGATTGCCGTGACAGGCGTCGCGGGGCCGGGCGAGGATCAGGGCCATCCACCCGGCCATGTCTGCCTTGCCGCCGCGCTCAGGGGGCGCGAGACCCGCGTGACGCGCCACCTCTTTCCCGGAACGCCCGCGCAGGTGCTGTCGCGCACGGTGGACCGCGCGCTGCGCGAGGGGCTGGCCGCGCTTCAGGAAGCGTGACGCGGCGCAGCCGGCAGGTCGATCCGCGGGATCAGTCCGGCTGGCGGAGGTAGTCCGGCAGTTGCGGGGCGGCCTGACGCGCGGCGCCCCAGCGGTCCGAGACCGTCATGCGGCCGGCGCCGATCAGATCGAGGCATTTCGGGATCGCGGCGAAGATCGCCTGCAGCGACAGGGTGATCGAGGCCGGCTGCCCCGGAAGGTTCACGATCAGCGACCGGCCCCGGATGCCGGCCGTCTGCCGCGACAGGATCGCGGTGGGCGTCTGTTGCAGGCCGGTCAGCCGCAGCAGTTCGCCGAAGCCGGGCAGTTCCTTCTCGATCACCGCGGCCATCGCCTCGGGCGTCAGGTCACGCGGCGAGGGGCCGGTGCCGCCGGTGGTGAAGACCAGCGCCGCGCCCTCGCGGTCGCAGAGGTCGATCAGCGTATCGCGCACCGACTCGATGCCGTCCGGCACGATGCGGCGGAGGATCTCGTAGGGCGAGGTCACCGCGCTTGCCAGCCAATCGGCGATGGCGGGGCCGCTCAGATCCTCGTAGTCGCCGCGGCTGGCGCGATCGGATGCGGTGACGATGGCGATCTTCAACTCGGGGCCTCCCTGACTGCCGGCGCCCCAGTGTGACGCCCCGGCGTGACGGGCGGAAGCCCCCTTCGCCCGCCGGTCCCGCAAGGGCCGGCGGGGCGCCCGCCGGGCGGGACTGTTCAAAGGGGACGAAAACGGGGCAGGTCGTCGCGATCCGTCAGGCCTTGCTGCCGCCCACGGTCAGCCCGCCGATCATCAGCGTGGGCTGGCCCACGCCGACCGGCACCCACTGCCCCTGCTTGCCGCAGTTGCCGATGCCGGGATCAAGCTTCATGTCGTTGCCGATCGCCCGGATCTGGCGCAGTGCGGTCGCGCCGTCGCCGATCAGGGTGGCGCCCTTCACCGGGGCGCCGATCCGGCCGTTCTCCACCCGGTAGGCCTCGGTGCAGGAGAAGACGAACTTGCCGTTGGTGATGTCCACCTGCCCGCCGCCGAAGCCCACAGCATAGATCCCGTCCTTCAGCTCCGCCACGATGTCGGCGGGATCGGCGTCGCCGCCCAGCATGTAGGTGTTGGTCATCCGCGGCATGGGGATATGGGCATAGCCCTCGCGCCGGCCGTTGCCGGTCGAGGCGGTTCCCATCAGCCGGGCGTTCTGCCGGTCCTGCATGTAGCCCACGAGGATGCCGTCCTCGATCAGCACGGTCCGGCCCGAGGGTGTGCCCTCGTCATCGACCGAGATGGAGCCGCGCCGGTCGGGGATCGTGCCGTCGTCCAGCACCGTCACGCCGGGCGCGGCGATGCGCTCGCCCATCAGCCCGGCAAAGGCCGAGGTCTTCTTGCGGTTGAAGTCGGCCTCCAGCCCGTGGCCGATGGCCTCGTGCAGCAGGATCCCCGGCCAGCCCGCGCCGAGTACCACATCCATCATCCCTGCCGGCGCGGGCACCGCCTGAAGGTTCACCGTGGCGATCCGCACCGCCTCGCGCGCGGCCTGCTGCCACCAGTCGGGCGTCATCAGCCGGGCGAGGCCATACCGGCCGCCGCCGCCAAAGCTGCCGGATTCGCGGCGCCCGTTCTCCTCGACGATGACCGACACGTTCATCCGCACCATCGGGCGCACGTCGGCAAGGCGCTGCCCCTCGGGGCGCAGGATCTCGACCTCCTGGATGCCCGCACCCACCGTGGCCGAGACCTGGATCACGCGGGGATCGAGCGAGCGCGCGAAGGCGTCGATCTCGCGCAGCAGGTCGATCTTCACCGGGAAGGCCGCGTCCGTCATCGGATCGGCATCGGAATAGAGCCGGCGGTTCGTGCCCTGCGGTGGCGCGGCCATCACGCCGCCGCCGTCGCCCACCGCGAGTCGGGCCGTCTCGCTGGCCCGGCGCAGCGCCCGCTCGGAGATTTCGGTGGAATGCGCATAGCCGGCCACCTCGCCGACCACGGCCCGCAGGCCGAACCCCTCGGAGGCGTCATAGCTCGCCGTCTTGACCCGGCCGTCGTCCAGCACGAGCGACTCGGACCGCGTTCGTTCAAGGAAAAGCTCGCCATCCTCGGCCCCGCGCGTGGCCTCGCGCAGGATTGCAAGCGCCGCGGCCTCGTCCAGATGCGTCTCGAAGGGGCGGAAGGCCGGATCGGTCATGGATTCTGTCCTTGATTCAGATCAAATGATGACACAGTGACGCATCGTTTTCCTTGTCGTCGTGAAACCAATATGGTCACACTGGGTTCAGGAACAACGGGAAACTGCCCGGTTTCCGGGCGGCGGAGAGGCGGCAGGACGGCCCGCGGCAGCCAACGGGATCTGAACATGAGAAAATCCACGACCTTGACCGGATCGGCCGTGCTGGCATCCGGGGCACTCTGGGCTGGCGTGGCGTCCGCGCAGCAGACGCTGGAGATCATCGGCAAACCGCGACAGGGCGAGATCGGCTTCCAGCCGGCCGGCGGGCCGCTCGCCGCGCAGATCCACTGGCTGGACAATTTCATCCTGGTCATCATCGCGGCCATCACCCTTCTCGTGACGGTGCTGATCCTCTATGCCGCCTGGCGCTTCCACGAGCGGCGCAACAGCGTGCCGGCGCGCTTCACCCACAACCCGCCGCTCGAGATCGCCTGGACGGTGGTGCCGATCATAATCCTCGTCGCGATCGGCTCGTTCTCGCTGCCGGCGCTGTTCAGCCAGCAGGAGATCCCCGAGGCCGACGTGACGGTGAAGGTCACCGGCTACCAATGGTACTGGGGCTATGAATACCCCGACGAGGATGTGGCCTTCGAAAGCTACATGATCGGCTCGCCCGCGACGGGTGGCGACAACCGCCTGACGCCCGAGGTCGAGGCGCAGCTGACCGCCGCGGGCTACAGCCGCGACGAGTTCCTGCTGGCAACCGACACGGCGATGGTCGTGCCGGTGAACAAGACCGTGGTGGTGCAGGTGACGGGGGCGGACGTGATCCATGCGTGGACCATCCCCGCCTTCGGCGTGAAGCAGGATGCGGTGCCGGGCCGTCTTGCCCAGCTCTGGTTCCGGGCCGAGCGCGAGGGGGTCTATTTCGGCCAGTGTTCCGAACTTTGCGGGATCGCCCATGCCTACATGCCGATCACCGTTAAGGTCGTCTCGGACGAGGCCTATGCCGCCTGGCTCGATCAGGCGCGCGGCGGCACCTACGAGCTCTCGGCGCTGCCGCCCGCCGCGCAGCCGGTGGCGGTCGAATGACCGCCGGAACGCGCCGTCACCGGGAAGCGTTCCGACCGTGGCCCGTCCAGGGGCCGAGGGGGAGGGCCGAATGACCGACGTCCGCATCACGGAATTCCCGCAGGAGGCCGGCTTCGGCGACTATGTCGCGCTGCTGAAGCCGCGGGTCATGTCCCTCGTGGTCTTCACCGCGCTGGTGGGGCTGCTGGTCGCGCCGGTCGCGGTGCATCCGATGGTCGCGGTGACCGGCATCCTGTTCATCGCGCTGGGGGCAGGGGCCTCGGGGGCGCTGAACATGTGGTGGGATGCCGACATCGACGCCGTGATGAAGCGCACCCGCAACCGGCCCGTGCCCACGGGCAAGGTCGCGCCGGGCGAGGCGCTGGGGATCGGCCTCGCACTGTCGGGGATTGCGGTGGTCATGCTGGGCCTTGCGGCGAACCTGCTGTCCGCGGGCCTGCTCGCCTTCACCATCTTCTTCTATGCCGTCGTCTATTCCATGTGGCTGAAGCGCTCGACCCCGCAGAACATCGTGATCGGCGGGGCGGCCGGGGCCTTCCCGCCAATGATCGGCTGGGCGGTGGCAACCGGCGGCGTCTCGGTCGAGTCGCTCTTCATGTTCGCGCTGATCTTCATGTGGACGCCGCCGCATTTCTGGTCGCTCGCGCTGTTCATGAAGTCGGACTATGCCGATGCCGGGGTGCCCATGCTGACGGTTACCCACGGCCGGCGGGTCACGCGGGCGCACGTGCTGGCCTATACGCTGCTTCTGGCGCCGCTCGCCGTGGCGGGGGCCGCGACCGGGATCGGCGGACCGCTTTACCTTGCGGTCTCGCTGGCGCTGAACGGCTGGTTCCTTGTCGGTGCGATCCGGATCTGGCGCCGCGACGAGGCCGCGGCCGAGGCCGACCGCTACCGGGTGGAGAAGGGCTTCTTCCGCTTCTCGCTCTACTATCTGTTCCTGCATTTCGGCGCGATCCTCGCCGAGGCCGCGCTGAAGCCCCATGGGTTGGGAGGCTGGTGACATGACCATCCGCGCCGAGCATGAAATCCACCGCCGCCGCTTCGGCCGCAACCTCGGCGTCGGGCTGACGCTCGCCGCCTTCATCCTCGTGGTCTTCGGCCTGACCGTGGCCAAGGTCTCGCAACTGGGCGAACAGGGCGCCTTCGCCCATGCGCCGCCCGGGGCGCTCCGGCCATGAGGCTGAGCGCGCAGCAGAAGACGGCCGGCCTGCTCGCGGCACTGGTGGCGGTGATGGGCGCGGCCTCGTTCGCCGCGGTCCCGTTCTACGACTGGTTCTGCCGCGTCACGGGCTTCGGAGGGGCGACGACGGTCGCCACGCAAGCGCCTGCCGAGCCGCTCGAGCGCACCATCCGCATCCGCTTCGATGCCTCGCGCGCGGCCGGGATGCCGTGGGAGTTCCGCCCGCTCCAGCGCGAGATGGAGGTGAAGATCGGCGCCACCGGCCTTGCCTTCTACGAGGCGGTCAACCCGACCTCGCGCACCATCGCGGGCACCGCGAGCTACAACGTGACGCCCGACGCGGCGGGCGGCCATTTCGCCAAGATCGAGTGCTTCTGCTTCACCGAGCAGGTGCTCGGCCCCGGCGAGCGGGTCGAGATGCCGGTCAGCTTCTATGTCGATCCGGCCATCGTGGACGACCCCGACGGAAGCGGCATCCGCCGGATCACGCTGTCCTACACCTTCCACGAGACCGCCCTGACCGAGGAGCAGGCCGCGCTGGCCCGACGCTCCGACACCGACCTGAACTGAACCGGACGCCAGCGGGGGGAGATCATGGCCCACACCAAGAACCACGACTATCACATCCTACCGCCTTCGATCTGGCCGCTGATGGCCGCGGCCGGGGCCTTCGTCATGCTGTTCGGTGCCGTGCTCTGGATGCATGGCTCGGGGCCGTGGATGGGGCTGATCGGGCTGGTCGTCGTGCTCTACACCATGTTCGGCTGGTGGGCCGACGTGGTGACCGAAAGCATCGAGGGCGACCACACGCCCGTCGTCCGGCTGGGGCTGCGCTGGGGCTTCATCCTGTTCATCATGTCCGAGGTGATGTTCTTCTCGGCCTGGTTCTGGAGCTTCTTCAAGCACGCGCTCTATCCCATGGGACCCGAGAGCCCGGCGATCGACGGCGTCTTCCCGCCCGAGGGCATCATCACCTTCGACCCCTGGCACCTGCCGCTGATCAACACGCTGATCCTGCTCTGCTCGGGCTGCGCAGCAACCTGGGCGCACCATGCGCTGGTGCACGAGAACAACCGGCGCGACCTGCAATGGGGCCTCGTGCTGGCGATCGGGCTGGGTGTGCTGTTCACCGTCTTCCAGGCCTATGAATACAGCCACGCGGCCTTCGGCTTCGCCGGCAACATCTACGGCGCGAACTTCTTCATGGCGACCGGCTTCCACGGCTTCCACGTGATCATCGGCACGATCTTCCTGCTGGTCTGCCTGATCCGGGTGCGGATGGGCCATTTCACGCCCGAGAAGCATGTGGGCTTCGAGGCGGCGATCTGGTACTGGCACTTCGTCGATGTCGTCTGGCTGTTCCTCTTCGCCTCGATCTACGTTTGGGGCCGGTAGGCGCGGCCTGCGCGACGGCATGCGACATTGACCCCCGACGCGGGGACATTCCAAAAGGCGCGTGCCACCGGGCGCGCGCTTTTCTCATGACGGGAACACCGGATGATCCGCCGCATGATCCTGCCCCTGCTGTTCGGCCTGATCGGCGCCGCGATCCTGATTGCGCTCGGCGTCTGGCAGGTGCAGCGCCTGACGTGGAAAGAGGGCATCCTTGCCGATATCGAGGCCCGCGTCGTGGCCCCGCCGGTCCAGCTGCCCGAGGCGCCAGACCCGGCGCGTGACCGCTACCTGCCGGTCACCGTGGCGGGCCGCTTCACCGGAGAGCACATCGACGTGCTGACCACCCGCAAGGATCGCGGCGCGGGCTTCCGCATCATCTCGGCCTTCGAGACCGACGAGGGCCGCCGCATCCTGGTCGACCGCGGCTTCCTGCCGGACCGGGACAGGGGCCAGACGCGCCGCGTGGTGGGCGCCGGCATGACCGGAAACCTGCACTGGCCCGACGAGGTGGACAGCTTCACGCCGCGGCCCGATCCCGTCTCGGGCATCTGGTTCGCCCGCGACCTGCCCCAGATGGCGGCCGCGCTGGGGACCGAAGCGGTTCTGGTCGTGGCGGCAACGCCCACAGGCGACGGGATCGAGCCGTGGCCGGTCGGCACCGAGGGCATCCCGAACGACCACCTCGGCTATGCGGTGACATGGTTTTCGCTTGCCGCGATATGGCTGGGGATGACAGGGCTTCTGCTCTGGCGTATCAGGCGACGGACGGAATGAAGGCAGCTATGATGAACTATATCTCGACTCGTGGTGCGGCTCCTGTTCTCGGCTTCGGCGAGGCGATGCTTACCGGGCTCGCCCGGGACGGCGGCCTTTATGTGCCCGAGAGCGTGCCCGTCATGACCGCGGACGAGATCGCCGCCCTTGCCGGTCTGCCCTATGAGGAGGTCGCCTTCCGCGTCATGCGCCCCTTCGTGGGCCGGGCCTTCGATGACGCCGAGTTCCGCACCCTGATCGCTGCGGCCTATGCGAGCTTCGGCCATGCCGCCCGCGCGCCGCTGGTGCAGCTGGGGCCAAACCACTTCCTGCTCGAGCTGTTCCACGGGCCGACGCTGGCCTTCAAGGACTTCGCCATGCAGCTGATCGGCCAGCTGTTCCAGGCGGCGCTGGCGAAAAGCGGCCAGCGCATCACCATCGTCGGCGCGACCTCCGGCGACACCGGCTCCGCCGCAATCGAGGCGTTCCGGGGGCTGTCCAACGTCGACGTCTTCATCCTGTTCCCGCACGGCCGGGTGTCCGAGGTGCAGCGCCGCCAGATGACCACGCCGGCCGAGGCGAACGTCCATGCGCTGGCGCTGGATGGCGATTTCGACGACTGCCAGGCGCGGCTGAAGGACATGTTCAACGACTTCGCCTTCCGCGATGCGGTGGGGCTCGCGGGCGTGAACTCGATCAACTGGGCGCGGGTGCTGGCGCAGGTGGTCTATTACTTCACCTCTGCCGTGAGCCTTGGCGCGCCGCACCGCGAGGTGAGCTTCACCGTTCCCACCGGCAACTTCGGCGATATCTTCGCGGGCTACATCGCGAAACGCATGGGACTGCCGATCAGACGCCTCGTGGTGGCCACGAACCAGAACGACATCCTGCACCGGGCGCTTGCCTCGGGCGATTATGCGACGCATGGCGTCGTGCCCTCGATCAGCCCGTCGATGGACATTCAGGTCTCCTCGAACTTCGAGCGCGCGCTGTTCGACGCCTATGGTCGCGACGGCGCGGCGGTGGCGGCGCTGATGGAGGAGTTGAAGCAGGGCGGTTTCCGCATCTCTCAGAACGCGCTCGGTGCGCTGCGCGACACCTTCACCTCGGGCCGCTGCTCCGAGGAGGAGACGCTGGCCACCATCCGCGCCACCCATGCCGCGACGGGCGAGGTGCTCTGCCCGCATTCCGCCGTGGGCGTGAAGGTCGCGCAGGAAAACCTCGGGCCCGAGCCGATGATCACGCTGGCGACCGCCCATCCGGCGAAATTCCCCGATGCGGTGGAAAAGGCCACGGGCGAGCGCCCGGCGCTGCCCGCCCGCATGGCCGACCTCTTCGACCGGCCCGAGCGGGTGACCCGCGTGCCCAATGACCTTGCCGCCCTCGAAACCCTCATCCGCGAAAGGACCGGGCGTTGACCGTTCTTCTCGACACGCTTCCCAACGGCTTCCGCGTCGTGACCGAGCACATGCCGGGGCTGCATTCGGCCTCGATCGGCATCTGGATCACCGCGGGCGGCCGACACGAGCGGGCGGAGCAGAACGGCATCGCGCATTTCCTCGAGCACATGGCGTTCAAGGGCACGAAGACCCGCACCGCCCTGCAGATCGCGGAAGAGATCGAAGACGTCGGCGGCTACATCAACGCCTATACCTCGCGCGAGATGACGGCCTATTACGCCCGCGTGCTGGAAGCCGACACGCGCCTTGCGCTCGACGTGATCGCCGACATCGTGCTGAACCCGGTCTTCGATCCGAAGGAGATCGAGATCGAGCGCCATGTGATCCTGCAGGAGATCGGCCAGTCGCTCGACACGCCCGACGACATCATCTTCGACTGGCTGCAGGAGGCTTCCTATCCCGGCCAGTCCTTCGGCCGCACCATCCTCGGCCCCGAGGAGCGGGTCTCGACCTTCTCGCGCGAGGATCTGACCGGCTTCGTGGGCGAGCACTACGGCCCCGACCACATGATCCTCGCCGCCGCAGGGGGCGTGGATCACCAGAAGATCCTCGCGCAGGCGCAGGCGCTGTTCGGGCACCTGAAGCCGGTCGGGCGTCGCCCCGTCCAGCCGGCCTCCTTCCTCGGCGGCGAACGGCGCGAGTTGAAGACGCTGGAGCAGGTCCATTTCGCCATGGCCTTCGAGGCGCCGAGCTACCGCGCGCCCGACGTCTATACCGCGCAGGTCTATGCGATGGCGCTGGGCGGCGGCATGTCCTCGCGCCTGTTCCAGAAGGTGCGCGAGGAGCGCGGCCTCTGCTACTCGATCTTCGCCCAGTCGGGCGCCTACGAGGACACCGGGCAGATCACGATCTACGCCGGCACCTCGGGCGAGGAGGTGGCGGACCTCGCGGGGCTGACCATCGAGGAACTCAAGCGCTCGACCGAGGACATGTCCGAGGCCGAGGTCGCCCGCGCGCGCGCCCAGCTGAAGGCCGGCCTGCTGATGGGGCTGGAAAGCCCCTCCAGCCGCGCCGAGCGTCTGGCGCGGCTGCTGGCGATCTGGGGTCGCGTGCCGGGGCTCGACGAGGCGATCGAGAAGATCGACTCGGTCACCGTGCAGGGCGTGCGCGCCTATGCCGGGCAGATGGCACAGGCGCGGGCGGCGCTGGCGCTCTATGGTCCGGCCGAAGCGGCGCCCGCGCTCGAAACGATCCGCGAGCGGCTGGCCGCCTGATGCTCGGACTGCGCCGGAAGGTCCGGATCGAGACCGAGCGGATGACGCTGCGGTTGCCTGCCCATTCCGACTGGCGCGACTGGGCGGCACTCCGGGCGGACAGTGCGACCTTCCTCACCCCGTGGGAGCCGGTGTGGTCCTCGGACCACCTGTCGCGCAAGGCCTTCACCAACCGCGTCTACTGGGCCGCACGGGCCGAGACGCAAGGGACGGCGCTGCCGCTGCTGCTGATCCGGCGCGAGGATCGCGCGCTTCTGGGCGCCATCACGCTCGACAACATCCGGCGCGGGCCGGCGCAGTCGGGAACGCTCGGCTACTGGGTTGGCCATGCCCATGCCCGACAGGGCTTCATGCGCGAGGCGATCCAGGCCGTCGTCCACCACGCCTTCACCGTGATGGACCTGAGCCGGATCGAGGCCGCCTGCCTGCCCGAGAACGCGGCCTCGCGCGGGGTGCTGGAGAAATGCGGCTTCAAATACGAGGGCGTGGCGCAGAGCTACCTGCAGATCGCCGGCCGCTGGCGCAACCACGTGCTCTATTCCAACCTGCGCAACGACCGGCGCGGTAGGACCGACGTGGGCTGACCGCCCGGGCCGGCCGTTCGCCGCCGCATCGAAGCCGCCACCGGGCCACCCGCCGCCACCCGAAGATCCGGGGCTGACCCGCTCGCCGGGGTCCTCCCTTCTGACGCATCTTTGATGCGGCCCGGCGCGGCCTGCCTGCTACGATCCCTTCCGCAGGAGGTGCCGCCGATGATCCGACCCGCCCTCGCGAGCCTCGCCCTCGCCCTTCCCGCCGCCGCGCAGGAGCGCACGCCAAGCCATTGCATCGCGCTGGCGCAGGGACCGGAGGTCATGACACCCGCGGCCTTCGGCGATCCGCTGGCCGAGGATCGCGTGCGCATCCGCTACGTCCACCACGCCACCTTCCTGATCGAGACGCCCGGCGGCCTCGTCGCTGCCACGGACTATACCGGGCTGCTCGGCCAGCGCGACGTGGTGCCGGACGTCGCCACCATGAACAACGCCCATTCCACGCACTGGACGGACCTGCCGGACCCGCGCATTCCCCACCTGCTGCCCGGCTGGAAGGACGGCGGCCGCGCCGAGCATCATCTGGATCTGGGCGAGATGCTGGTGCGGAACGTGCCGACGGACGTGCGCTCGCGCTGGGGCGAGGGCGCGCGCAAGGATGGCAACTCGATCTTCGTCTTCGAGGTGGCCGGGCTCTGCATCGGCCACCTCGGCCACCTGCACCACGAGCCGGATGCCGCGCAATATGCCGCGCTCGGGCGGCTCGACGTGCTGATGGTGCCGGTCGACGGCGGCTACACCGTGAACCTCGAGACGATGCAAAATGTGGTGCGGCGGCTGCGCTCGTCGGTGGTTCTGCCGATGCACTGGTTCTCGGGGGCGTCGCTGGAGGAGTTCCTGTCCAACATGAGCGCCGAATTCGAGGTGGTCCGGCTGGAGGGTCCCGAACTGGAGCTGTCGCTGTCCAGCCTTCCGCGCCGGCCGACGATCATGGTGCTCGACCCCCAGTGGGTGGACTGACCCCGCCGCGCGGGTCCGGGTGGACGGACATGGGTTTCCGGGGCTAAGCAGGCGCCGGAGGTGCCTATGCTGAACCCCGCCGACGATGCCTTTCTTTCCGACCTCGCCGGCCGTGTGCCGGACGGAACGCTGATCGCGCCCGAACCGCGCCACCTGACCGAGCCTCGGGGCCGCCACCACGGACGGGCGGGGGCGGTGGCCCTGCCGCGTAGCACCGATGAGGTGTCCACCATCGTCCGCGCCTGCGCCGAGGCGCGGGTCGGGATCGTGCCGCTGGGCGGCGGCACCGGACTCGTCGGCGGGCAGGTGATGACGCAGGGTCCGCTGCCGCTCCTGATCTCGCTGGAACGGATGGACCGGCTGCGCGGGATCTTCCCGGCCGAGAACGTGATCCTCGTTGAGGCGGGGATGATCCTTGCCGAGGTGCAGGCCGCGGCCGAGGCCGAGGGGCGGATGTTCCCGCTCTGGCTTGCCTCGGAAGGGTCGTGCCGGATCGGCGGCAACCTGGCCTGCAATGCCGGCGGCACGGCGGTCCTGCGCTACGGCAATGCACGTGACCTCTGCCTCGGGCTCGAGGCGGTGCTGCCGGACGGGTCGGTGTTCCACGGGCTGAAACGGCTCAGGAAGGACAATACCGGCTATGACCTGCGGAACCTGCTGATCGGGTCCGAGGGCACGCTGGGCATCATTACTGCCGCGAGCCTGAAGCTGGTGCGTCCTCCGGCCGCCGAGGGTGCCGCGCTCATGGCGGTGCGCGATCCGGCCGCGGCACTGGAGCTGCTCGGCCGCGCACAGCGCCGGCTGGGGCCGCTGGTGACGGGGTTCGAGCTGATGCACCGGACGGGCCTCGACTTCCTCGCCGAGACGCTGCCCGAGCTGCGCCAGCCCTTCGCCGTGCCGCCGGAATGGCTGGTTCTGGTCGATCTGGGCCTGACCGAGGGGATGAGTCCTGCGGCCGAACTGGAGGCCCTGTTCGCCGAGGGGCTGGAGGCCGGGCTGGTCTCGGACGGGCTGGTGGCGCAGTCCGAGGCGCAGCGGGCCGCGTTCTGGGCGATCCGCGAGACCATCCCCGAGGCGAACCGCCGGATCGGCTCGATCGCGAGCCACGACATCGCCCTGCCGCTGGGCGAGATCGCGGGCTTCATCGAGACGGCGCGGGCGGCGCTGACCCGGCTTGCCGACGTGCGGATCAACTGCTTCGGCCATCTCGGCGACGGCAACCTGCATCTCAACATCTTCCCCGCCCGGGGCCGCAGCCGCGCGGAGTATGATCCCCTGCGCGGCGCGATCAGCCAGACGGTGCACGAACTGGTTCACCGGGCCGATGGCTCGATCAGCGCCGAGCATGGCATCGGCCGGCTGAAGGTCGCCGAACTGGAGCGTTATGGCGACCCCGCCAAGCTCGCCGCGATGCGCGCGATCAAGCGCGCGCTTGATCCGCTGGGCATCATGAATCCCGGCGCCGTGCTGCGCGCCTGACGGGGTGGCGGATGCGATGGCCAGACAGGCATTTGCGAGCCGATGACGCTGACCGGGGTCGGCGCCCGGATGCGGGCCCCGATGGGCCACCCACGAAAAGGCCCCGCCGGGGTGGCCGGCGGGGCGGGCTGGGGTTGAAGGTCACGTCATGCAAGCAGCGACCGGCGCACCCGGTAGATCCGTTCTAGCGCGATTCCGCTAACGGAGGGTTAAAGTCCCTCGAAGGCGCAGAGGGCGTGGACCTCCATGCCCAGCCCCTCCAACCGCTTGCGGCCGCCGAGGTCGGGCAGGTCCACGACGAAGGCGCAGCCGACGACCTGGCCGCCAAGCTGCTCGATCAGCCGGATGCCGGCCTCGGCCGTCCCGCCGGTCGCCAGCAGGTCATCGACCAGAAGGACCTTCTCGCCCGCCTGGATGGCGTCGTCATGCACCTCGACCACCGCCTCGCCGTATTCGAGCTTGTAGCTTTGCGAGATCGTGGCACCCGGCAGCTTGCCCTTCTTGCGGATCGGCACGAAGCCTGTGGAAAGCTGGTGCGCGACCGCGCCGCCGAGGATGAAGCCGCGCGCCTCGAGACCCGCCACCTTGTCGAACTGCTGCCCGGCATAGGGGGCCAGCAGCTGGTCGATCGCGATGCGGAAGCCGCGCGGATCGGCGAAAAGCGTGGTCACGTCGCGGAACAGGATCCCCTCGTGCGGGAAGTCCACGATGGTGCGGATGTAATCCCTGACGGATTTGTTCGTCATCGTTTCAGCCCTTCAGCACGCGGCCCGCGACCGCATCGAGTTTCGCCAGAAGTTCGGGGTCCCGCTTTGCCGGCGCCGTCATGATGGCGTATTCCAGCGCCCGGTCGCAGCCATGCGGGCAGGGCGCGCGATCGGCTCCCAGCCGCTTCGGCAGCCCGGCCACGAGGCTGCGCGCATGGCCGGCATTGGCGCCCAGCGTGGCAATGATCGCGTTGATGTCCACCTCGTCGTGGTGCGGGTGCCAGCAGTCGTAGTCGGTCACCATCGCAACCGAGGCATAGCAAAGCTCGGCCTCGCGGGCGAGCTTGGCCTCGGGCATGTTGGTCATGCCGATGACGTGGCAGCCCCAGCTCTTGTAAAGGAGCGATTCCGCCAGCGTCGAGAACTGCGGCCCCTCCATGCAGAGGTAGGTTCCGCCCTCGTGCACCTTCACGCCGGTCGCGCGGGCCGAGTCGGCGACATGCGCCGACAGCCGCGGGCAGGTCGGCTTGCCAAGTGCCACATGGGCGACGCAGCCGGTGCCGAAGAACGACTTCTCGCGCGCGAAGCTGCGGTCGATGAACTGGTCGACGATCACGAAGTCGCCCGGCGCCATCTCCTCGCGCAGCGAGCCGCAGGCCGAGACCGAGACCACGTCGGTCACGCCCAGCCGCTTCAGCGCGTCGATGTTGGCGCGGTAGGGGACGGAGGTCGGGCTGTGGACGTGTCCGCGTCCGTGCCGCGGCAGGAAGGCCATCGGCACGCCGTCGAGCCGGCCCACGAGGATCTCGTCGGACGGATCGCCCCAAGGTGTGGCGACCTTCGTCCAAACGGCGTCCTCGAGCCCGTCGATCTCGTAGACCCCCGAGCCGCCGATCACCCCGATCATGGTCTGCATTGCTGTCCCCGGTATCATTGACCGGCGCGACAGTAGGGGCGCCGCGCGCGCGAGAAAAGCACGAAGGCCGCCCGGCGGGGTGCGATAAATCGCCGTTGCCATTCACGAAGCGCGAATGGCGCGGGCCGATGCGGAGGTGGCGGTCTTTCCCCTCTGCGCCTGCCGAAGCGGTGACCCTCACCCCTCGCCGGGGCGGGCGAGTTCCATGACTTCGCGCACCACGGCATAGTCGCGGTAGCCGAGCCGCGCCATCGGGCGGAACCGCGTCACGTCGAACCGGCCCGCGACGAGGCAATCGTCGCGCAGATGCACACCGGTCACCTCGCCGAGGATCAGGTGGTTGTCGCGGCCCAGAAGCTCGACCACCTGCGTCACGCGGCATTCGAGCGACGCGGGCGCGCCCTCGACGCGCGGGCAGGGGATCGTCCGGCACTCGGCCTTGGGAACGCCGGCCGCCTCGAATTCGTCCACCCCGCGCGGAAAGGCGGCCGAGGTTGCGTTCATGACGGCCAGCGCGGCTTCCTCGACGATGTTCACGCAGAACACCCCGCTCGCCCGCAGGGCGGCAAGGCTGTCCTTCGCGCCGGTCGAGGCGAACATCACCTGCGGCGGCACATAGGCCACCGCATTGAAGAACGAATAGGGCGCGAGATTGTCGCCATCCGGTCCGCGGGTCGAGATCCAGCCGATGGGCCGGGGCGTCACGATGGCGTTGAACGGGTTGTGCGGCAGTCCGTGGCCGTCGTCGGGGCGGTAGAACATGACGGGTCCTTTCAGGTTTGATCCCGTTCTGCCTGCGTGTTACGGGCCTTTCCAGCCGATTCCGGCCAAGGGGGACAGGGCGCGTGTATCGCCTCGAGCAGGAAACCGATGCGGACTGGTGGGAGGTCGAGGCGCTTTACGACCTCTGCTTCGCACCGGGCCGCACCGCGCTTTCCTCCTACCGGCTGCGCGACGGGGTGCCGAAGGTGGCCGATCTCTGCGCCATCCTGCGCGACGAGGACGGAACGCTTGCCGCCGCGATCCGCTACTGGCCGGTCGAGGTGGCGGGGAAGCCCGTGCTGCTGCTCGGACCCGTCGCCGTCCACCCGACCCGGCAGGGCGAGGGGCTGGGCGCGCTTCTCATGACCGAGACGCTGGCCGAGGCGCGCAAGATCGGCTGGGAGCGCGTGATGCTGGTGGGCGACGCGCCCTATTACCGCCGCTTCGGCTTCCGCAAGCTCGATCATGTGGTGATGCCGCCGCCCACGAACCCCGAGCGGGTGCTGGGCCTTCCGCTGGTGGCGGGGGCCTGGGACGGGGTCGAGGGGCCGGTGACCCGGGCCGGCTGAGACCATTGCCGAAGGGCAGGGGCCACCCTACCTCTTGCCCCATGACCGCAAAAGCCAACCTGCCTTCCACTCTGCGCAGCCCCGAGGCCGAGATTGCCGCGCTGGCGCTGCGTTTCGACCGGGCGAACGGCCCGATCATCGCGCTGATGAACCGCCTCGGCGGATCGGTCGAGGAGCGTCTGGCGCTTCTGCCGAGGCCGGTGCTGCGGCAGATCGAGATGGTGACGCGCCGCGCGCTGGAACAGAGCCACCGCCTTGCTGCCGCCGGCCGTGCGGCGCCCTCGCTCGGCCGCCGCGCGACGCCGGCGCTGGTCGCGCTGACCGGGGCCGCGGGCGGGGCGGGGGGCCTCGCGACGTCCGTCGGGGAGCTTCCGGTCACCATCACCGTCATCATGCATGCGATCCGTCAGGCCGCCGAGGCCGAGGGCTTCGACCCCGACGATCCGGCGATCCGCGTCGAATGCCTGCGCATCTTCGGAGCCGGCAGCCCGCTGTCGCAGGACGACGGCGTGAACACGAGCTTCATCGGCGCCCGCCTCGCCATGAGCGGCGCGGCAATGAGCCGGATCATCGCCTCGGTCGCGCCGCGGCTGGCCGCCGTGCTGGGGCAGAAGCTGATGGCGCAGGCGGTGCCGGTGCTGGGCGCCGTGGCGGGCGCCACGCTGAACGCGGCCTATCTCAGTTATTACCGCGAGATTGCCGAGATCCGCTTTGCGCTGCTGCGCCTTGCCCAGACCCATGGCGCCGAACGCGTGCTGGCCGAGTTCCAGGCGGCCGTCACGCCCATCCCGCTGCGCCGCGCCTGAAGGAGACACCCATGATCGAGCTTTACTACTGGCCCACGCCGAACGGCTGGAAGATCACCATCGCGCTGGAAGAAATGGGCCTGCCCTACGAGATCCGCCTCGTGAACATCAACGCGGGCGACCAGTTCGATCCCGACTTCCTGAAAATCGCGCCGAACAACCGGATGCCGGCGATCGTGGATCCCGAGGGGCCGGACGGCGAGCCGATCTCGATCTTCGAATCCGGGGCGATCCTGCAGTATCTGGCGCGCAAGACCGGCCAGCTCTGCGGCCCGACCGAGCGCGACCGGATCGCGGTGGACCAGTGGCTCATGTGGCAGATGGGCGGCGTCGGCCCCATGGCGGGGCAGGCGCACCACTTCCTGAAATACGCGCCGCAGATGGACCCGCCGCAGGTGCTGCCCTATGCGCAGGACCGCTATCGCCGCGAGGTGGGCAGGCTTTACGGCGTGCTAGACCGGCAGCTTCGGGGGCGCGAGTTCGTCGCGGGCGACTTCCTCTCCATCGCCGACTGCGCGATCTGGCCCTGGGCGCAGGGCTGGGAGGCGCAGCAGCAGACGCTGGAGGACAAGCCCGACTTCGCCCGCTGGCTGAAGGCCCTGGCCGAACGCCCCGCCTTCATCCGCGGCAAGGCGGTGGCCGAGGAGATGCGCAATTCCGGCCCGCTGGACAGGAAGGCAGTGGAGATCCTCTACGGCCGGAAGTAGGCCGGCCGCGTGACCCCGGCCTTCCGCCCTCGGCGGGCAGTGCGGTTAGTCAGGCCCCGTCCTTCCGCTCGTAGCCATAGCGCTTGAAGACGCCGCCCTGCGCCATGAAGAAGGCGAAGATCGCCAGCGGCAGGCCGAAGGTCTTGAAGTTCACCCAGGCGTCGGTGCTCATCGTGCGCCACACGGCCTCGTTCGCGACGGCAAGGGCGAAGAAGAAGGCGGTTACGCGGCGGGTCAGGATCATCCAGCCTTCGGGCTGCATCGGGATCGTCTCTTCCAGCACGATCTTCAGCCAGCTCTGTCCGCGCAGGAGGCCCAGCCCCAGCAGCCCGCCGAACAGCAGGTAGATCATGGTGGGCTTCATCTTGAAGAAGCGCTCGTCGTTCAGCCAGACCGAGAGGCCGCCGAACACCACCACCAGAACAACGGTCGCGACCTGCATCCGCGACAGCTTGCCCGTCAGCCACCACAGAAGCCCGGTCGAGATCACCATCAGCGGGATGAAGGCTGCCGTGACGACGATGAAGCCGGTGTAGTCGGTGCCACCCAGGGTGAACACCTGGTCCTTCAGCTTCACATAGCCGAGGAAGAAGGCTGCAATCGGCCCCCACTCCAGCGCCGCCTTTACCACGGGATTGATCCGTCCTGCCATTGCACGTCCTCTCATGCGGCCTGAACCAGTATGGCGCCGAGGGCGATCAGGCCCATCAGCAGTATCTTCGCGGGCCCCGACCGCTCGCCCAGCACCAGCCAGCCGATGGCGGCGGCAAAGAGCGTCGAGGTCTCGCGCAGCGAGGCGACCTCGGCCACCTTGCCGAGCCGGGTGCCGAGCATCACCCCGCCGAAGCTGACGAAGGCGATCAGCGCCCCGATGAAGCCGCGAGCGGCGAGCGCCCCGGCCGCTTCGGGCATCTGCCGCGCCCTGATCAGCCTGTAGCCCAGCATCAGCGGGAAATCGAGCGAGGTCATCAGGAAGAACCACGCGAGGAAGGTGAAGGGGTCGGGCATCAGCCGGATCGCCCACGCGTCATAGGTCGTGTAGACCGCAACCAGCAGCCCGCCCGCAAAGGCCCAGATCAGGCCCGCACGCAGCGCCGCCCGCGCCGGCACCGCCGCGCCCCCGAAGTTCAGCCGCGCGAGCATCAGGATTGCGCCCGACAGCACCGCCACGCCGAACCATTGCAGCGGCACGTAATGCTCGCCGAGGAACGCGGCTGCGAAGACCAGCGTGGCAAGTGGCCCGACGCCGCGCACGACCGGGTAGACCACGGTATAGGCCGCCTGCGAATAGGCCCGCGCCATGGCGATCTTGTAGGCGAGGTGGATGGCGATCACCCCCACCATCACCAGCCACTCGAAGCCTTGCGGCCACGGCACGACGAAGAGCGCCACGGGTGCCGACAGCAGCACCATGAAGGCATCCATCGCCCCGCGGGCAAGCCAGGGGTCGTGCCGGCCCTTCTGCAATGCGCCGAAGCAGGCATGGGCGAGCGCCGAGGTCAGGGCCAGCAGGATGGCGAGCCGGGCTCCGGCCTCGGTGCCCTCGAGCGAGATGATCCAGTCGGTCATGTCAGGTGAGGGTCGGCCTGCGCGAGCGGGCTCCGGTCGGAAGCGGTCAGTCGTCGAGCCCCATCAGGGCGCGGGCGAAGTCGTCGGGGTCGAAGGGCGCGAGGTCGTCGATCTGCTCGCCCACGCCGATGGCATGGATCGGCAGGCCGAAGCGGTCCGCCAGCGCCACCAGCACGCCGCCCTTCGCGGTGCCGTCGAGCTTGGTCATCACGAGGCCCGAGACATCGGCCAGCTTGCGGAAGATCTCGACCTGATTGAGCGCGTTCTGCCCCGTCGTCGCATCCAGCACCAGCAGCGTGTTGTGCGGCGCGTCGGGGTCCTTCTTGCGGATCACCCGGACGATCTTGGAGAGTTCCTCCATCAGGTCGGCGCGGTTCTGCAGCCGGCCCGCCGTGTCGATCATCAGAAGGTCGGCGCGGTCGGCCTGCGCCTTCGTCATGGCGTCGAAGGCCAGCGAGGCGGGGTCCGATCCTTCCGGCGCCGTCAGCACCGGCACGCCGGCGCGCTTGCCCCAGACCTGCAGCTGCTCGACGGCCGCCGCGCGGAAGGTGTCGCCTGCGGCGATCACCACCGACTTGCCGGCGGCGCGGAACTGCGAGGCGAGCTTGCCGATGGTCGTGGTCTTGCCCGAGCCGTTCACGCCCACCACCAGCACCACCTGCGGCCGCGACGGATAGATCGGCATCGGCCGGGCCACGGGTTCGAGGATGCGCGCGATCTCGGTCGCCAACGCCTGCTTGATCTCGCGCGAGGATACCCGGCGGCCAAAGCGGCCCTCGGCGATGTTCGCGGTGACGCGCAGCGCGGTCTCGACGCCCATGTCGGCCTGGATCAGCACCTCCTCGAGGCTTTCGAGCATGGCGTCGTCGAGGACGCGGCGCGGCTCCTCGGTCTGGCCGAACATGCGGCCGAAGAAGCCGGGGCGGGCAGGTTCCGGCTCGGGCTCAGCCTCAGGGCGAGGGCGCGCGGCATCGGCACGGGGCGCCGGCGCGGGCTCGACCCGCGGCAGCGGCGCGGGTTCCGCGGGCGGGGCCATGGGGGCAGCCTTCGCTGCGGGTTCGACACGGGGCGGGGGAGGCGCCTCGACCCTTGCGGGCTCGGGCGTCGGCGCCGGTTCCTGCCGGGCAGCGGGGGCGACCGGCGGGGCCGGCGTTTCGGGGGCTGCCGGCGGCGCGGGCACCGGACGTTCTGCTTCGGGCTGCCGGGGCGCCAGCGGCTGACCAAGGATCAGCGGCTCGGGCCGGGGAGCCGCCGGTTCGGGCGCGGGGGCGGTCTCGGGCGCTTCGCCCTCGCTGACAAGTGCGTCCAGCTCGTCCGACAGACGGTCGGAGGAGCGGAACATCTTTTCCCGCATCTTCTTGAAGAACGACATGGGCTCGCGCCTCCCGTATCCCTTCGGCCCCTGACACCTAGTCGCTTCGGCGGCGCGAGGGAAGGGGCAAGGCGGACGCAGCCGGATGCGCGGGAAGCCGTTGCGGACCCGCCTTGCCCTCGGGCAGGATCGTGGCCTGCGGAGGCCGGCCCTGCGGTGATGGGCGGCGGTCCGCACGCAGGTCGGCCGCGCCTTCTCGACCAAAGCAGCAGTCAACCGGGCCGAGCGCGCCCCGCACCCGGTCAGCCAAGCTGGCGCAGCCGTGACTGGCCAAGCCGGCGATGCTCTGTCAGTCTGGTCCGATCCGACACCAGCCGGAGTGGACGATGCGCAGGTTCTGGCCAGTTGCCTTCATGCTCGCGCTGCCCGCCCATGCGGGAGAGCCGATGAGCGCCGCGGAATTCGACGCCTATTCGGTGGGCAAGACGCTCTCCTATGCCGTGGGCGGCGAGATCTACGGCGCCGAGCAGTACCTTCCCCACCGCCGCGTGATCTGGGCCTTCCGCGGGCAGGAATGTGCCGAGGGGTCCTGGTACGAGGCCGGCGGGCAGATCTGCTTCGTCTACGAACACGACAGCACGCCGCAGTGCTGGACCTTCTTTCGCGAGGAGGACGGGCTTCGGGCGCAGTTCCAGGGCGATCCCGACGCCACCGAACTGTCCGAGGTCGCGCAGAGCCGGAACCCGCTGGTCTGCGCGGGGCCCGACGTCGGCGTCTGACGCCTCAGAGCAGGCTGCCCTGCGCCGGCGGCGTGTCGGCCTTCCTGCGGCCCTTCCGGGGCGAGAGCGTCAGGCGGCCGTCCTGGAACTGGATCTCCAGCGCGGCGGCGCGTTCGGCCTCGGCGCGGGTGGTCACCACCTGTCCGTCGCCGCGCACCACGGCATAGCCGCGGGCCAGCGTGCGCTCGTAGCCCAGCGTGACGTGCAGCCGATCGAGCGCCTGCAGCCGGTCGGCAAGGCGGCGCAGTCGCAGGCCGGGCGCCTCGTCCAGCCGCTGGCCGAGCGAGCCGAGCAGGCTGCGGTCGCGCTCTGCCGCGCGCCCGGCATCGGCCAGCGCCCGGGCGAAGGCGGGGGCCAGCCGGGCCGCCGCAGCTGCGAGCCGGTCCGACCGGCGCTCGCCCCGCCGCGCGAAGCAGCTTTCAAGGCTGTGCGCGCGATCCGCCAGCCGGTCCTTCTGGCGCGCCACCAGATCGGCCAGCAGCCGCGGGCGCAGATGGGCGCCCAGCGGATCGAGCCGCGCGCGTCGGGCGGCGATGCTCTGGCCGAGCGCGCCCCCGAGCCGAGCGGCCCAGAGGTCGAAGCGCTGGCTGGCGCCGGCCGTCAGACTGTCGAGCCGCGGCAGCGCCCGCGAGAGGTCGCGCAGCCGCTGGTCGCGCCGGCCGATCGCATGGGCGGCGCAGCGCGACAGCCGCGCGCCCTGTCCGTCGACCGTCGCCAGCAGGTCGAGCCGCACCGGCACCGCCATCTCGGCCGCAGCCGTCGGGGTCGGCGCACGCCGGTCGGCTGCATGGTCGATCAGCGTCGTGTCGGTCTCGTGCCCCACGGCCGAGATCAGCGGAATGGCGCTTTCGGCGGCGGCGCGGACGACGATCTCCTCGTTGAAGCCCCACAGGTCCTCGAGACTGCCGCCGCCGCGCGCCACGATCAGCAGGTCGGGGCGGGGGATCGGCCCCTCTTCCGGCAGGGCGTTGAAGCCGCGGATGGCGGCCGCCACTTCGGGGGCGCATTTCTCGCCCTGCACGGCGACCGGCCAGATCAGCACATGGCTCGGGAAGCGGTCGCGCAGCCGGTGCAGGATGTCGCGGATCACGGCACCCGAGGGCGAGGTGACGACGCCGATCACGCGCGGCAGGAACGGCAGGGGCCGCTTGCGGGCCGCGTCGAACAGCCCCTCGGCCGCCAGCGCCGCGCGCCGCTTTTCCAGCATCGCCATCAGCGCGCCCGCGCCGGCGGGGGCCATGTCCTCGACGATGATCTGGTATTTCGACTGGCCGGGGAAGGTCGTCATGCGGCCGGTGGCCACGACCTCCATCCCTTCCTCGGGCCGGACCGAGAGGCGCCCCGCCTGACCCTTCCAGCAGATCGCCGCGATCACCGCGCGGTCGTCCTTCAGGTCGAAGTAGAGGTGCCCCGAGGCCGGGCGCGACACCCGCCCGATCTCGCCGCGCACACGGACGAGACCGAATTCGCCCTCGATCACCCGCTTCACCGCGCCGGAAAGTTCCGAGACGGTGTATTCCGGCGTGTTGCGGGCGGGGGCGGGATCTTCGAACAGGTCGGACATGGCGCCTTTCTGCCCGAGGGCCGCCGGGCTGGCAAGCGCCGGGCCAGCCCCGGGCGAGTTCTTGTCCGCGGCCGCCGCTCGGATTAGGAAGCGGCACCAACGGATACAGGAGCGCGCATGAACATCCTCATTCTCGGCGGCGGCGGGCGGGAACATGCGCTGGCCTGGGCGATCAAGCAGAACCCGAAATGCGACCGGCTGATCGTGGCGCCGGGCAACGCGGGGATCGCGCAGGTCGCGGAATGCGCCTGCCTCGACATCCTCGACGGGGCGGCGGTGGTCGCATTCTGCGAGGAGAACTCGGTCGATTTCGTCGTGGTCGGCCCCGAGGCGCCGCTGGCGGCAGGCGTGGCCGATGCGACGCGCGCGGCGGGGATCCTCACCTTCGGCCCGTCGCAAGCGGCGGCGAAGCTCGAGGCCTCGAAGGGCTTCACCAAGGAGATCTGCGACGCCTGCGGCGCGCCGACGGCGGGCTATGCGCGCTTCGCGGACGCCGAGGCGGCGAAGGCGCATGTCCGCACGAAGGGCGCACCCATCGTCGTGAAGGCCGACGGTCTGGCCGCCGGCAAGGGCGTCGTGGTCGCCATGACCGAGGCCGAGGCGCTGGCCGCCATCGACGACATGTTCGGCGGAACCTTCGGCGAGGCCGGCGCCGAGGTCGTGATCGAGGAGTTCATGACCGGCGAGGAGGCGAGCTTCTTCGTCCTGACCGATGGCCGGACCGTGCTGCCCATCGGCACCGCGCAGGACCACAAGCGCGCCTTCGACGGCGACGAGGGGCCGAACACAGGCGGCATGGGCGCCTATTCCCCCGCGCCGGTGCTGACGGCCGCGGTGCAGCGGCAGGCGCTGGACGAGATCGTGAAGCCCACCATCGCCGAGATGGCGCGCCGCGGCACGCCCTATGCGGGCGTCCTCTACGCCGGGCTGATGATCGAGGACGGCCGGGCGCGGCTGGTGGAATACAACGTCCGCTTCGGCGATCCCGAATGCCAGGTGCTGATGCTGCGGCTGGGCGCGCAGGCGCTCGACCTGCTGCTGGCCTGCGCGGAAGGGCGGCTGGACGAGGTTCAGGTGAACTGGGCCGAGGATCATGCCCTGACCGTGGTGCTGGCGGCGCAGGGCTATCCGGGCAGCTACGTCAAGGGCACCGAGATCCGCGGACTCCAGGCGCTGCCCGAGACCAGCCGGCAGATGGTATTCCATGCCGGCACGCAGGCCGACAATGGCCGGATCCTCGCCACCGGCGGGCGGGTGCTGAACGTGACCGCCCGCGGCGCGACGCTGGCCGAGGCGCAGGCGGCGGCCTATGCGATGGTCGACGCGATCGACTGGCCCGAGGGGTTCTGCCGGCGCGACATCGGCTGGCGCGCGCTCTGAGCGGCGGGCAGCCCGCCGCCCGCGCTCCGAAGTCTGAGGCGGCTCGCCGGTATCTGTCGCCCGCCGCGCCGCCTGCGTCCGGAAGAAGCCCGCAAGCCCCGCGCGGGCCCTTGCCCTTCCCCGCGCCCGCGCATAAGAAGCGCCGGATTCCGGGGTCTGGCAGCAGGGGTTATCGCCATGCCGCTTCTTGTCATGAAATTCGGCGGCACGTCGGTTGCCGATCTCGCGCGCATCAGGAATGCCGCCGAGAAGGTCAAGCGCGAGGTGGAGCGGGGCTATGACGTCATCGTCATCGTCTCGGCCATGTCGGGCAAGACCAACGAACTCGTGGGCTGGGTCGAGCAGACCTCGCCGCTGTTCGACGCGCGTGAATACGATGCGGTGGTCTCGTCCGGCGAGAACGTCACCGCCGGCCTGATGGCGCTGACGCTGCAGGAGATGGAGGTTCCCGCCCGCAGCTGGCAGGGCTGGCAGGTGCCGATCAAGACCACCTCGCAGCACTCCGCCGCGCGCTTCATCGAGATCCCGCGCGAGCATCTCGACGCGAAATTCGCCGAGGGCTTCAAGGTCGCCGTGGTCGCGGGCTTCCAGGGCGTGAGCCCCGAGGGGCGCATCACCACGCTGGGCCGTGGCGGCTCGGACACCACGGCCGTCGCCTTCGCCGCGGCCTTCGATGCGGAACGCTGCGACATCTACACCGATGTGGACGGCGTCTATACCACCGATCCGCGCATCGCCTCGAAGGCGCGGAAACTGCCGAAGATCGCCTACGAGGAGATGCTGGAACTCGCCTCGCTGGGCGCGAAGGTTCTGCAGACCCGTTCGGTCGAACTGGCGATGCGCTACAAGGTGAAGCTGCGGGTGCTGTCCTCCTTCGAGGACACCGACGAGACCTCGGGAACCCTGGTCTGCGACGAGGAGGAAATCATGGAATCGAAAGTCGTCTCTGGCGTCGCCTATTCGCGCGACGAAGCGAAAATGACCCTCGTCACCGTCGAGGACCGCCCCGGCGTGGCCGCGGCGATCTTCGGCCCGCTGGCCGAGGCCGGGGTGAACGTGGACATGATCGTGCAGAACATCTCGGAAAAGGACTACGGCGGGCACGTCGGCTCTGTCACCGACATGACCTTCTCCTGCCCGATCAACCAGGTCGCCCGCGCGAAGAAGGCGCTGGAGGATGCCCGCGCCGCCGGCACGATCAAGTATGACGACCTCGTGGTCGATACCGAGGTGGCGAAGGTCTCGGTCGTGGGCATCGGGATGCGCAGCCATGCGGGCGTCGCCGCCACCATGTTCGATGCCCTCGCGGCGGAGAACGTGAACATCAAGGTGATTGCAACCTCCGAGATCAAGATTTCGGTGCTGATCGACCGGAAATATATGGAACTCGCCGTGCAGGCGCTCCATGATGCCTTCGCATTGGAGACGGCCAACTGAGGCCGGCATTGGCGCCGGGGGGTCATGCCTGAACGCAGCGAAAGCGAAAGTCGCAAGCTTCTCAGGCGGTTGCGCGACAGTCTGGCCCTGTCCGGGAAAGGGCAGGACCGGCTGGACCGTATCACTTCGCTCATCGCGGACTCGATGCGGACCGAGGTCTGCTCGATCTACCTGTTCCGCGATACCGAGACGCTTGAACTCTGCGCCACGCAGGGCCTGAAGCCCGAGGCGGTGCACAAGACCCGGCTGAAGCTGGGCGAGGGGCTCGTCGGCCGCGTCGCCCGCACCGCCACGCCGATCAACACCGGCAATGCCCCGTCCGAGCGCGGATTCCGCTTCATGCCCGAGACCGGCGAGGAGGTGTTCTCGTCGTTCCTCGGCGTGCCGATCCAGCGGGTGGGCGAGAAGCTGGGGGTCCTCGTCGTGCAGTCGCGCGAGGCGCGGGAATATTCCGAGGACGAGGTCTATGCCCTCGAGGTGGTCGCCATGGTTCTGGCGGAGATGGCGGAACTCGGCGTCTTCATCGGCGAGGGCGAGGCGCTGTCGGCCAAGCATACCCAGCCGGTGCTGTTCCGCGGCGGGACCGCGCAGGAGGGCGCGGCCGAGGGCCATGTCTGGCTGCACGAGGCGCGCGTCGTGGTGACCAATCCGGTCGCAGACGACCCGGCGCTGGAACTGCACCGCATCCGCAACGCGGTCGCGCAGCTCCGCGTGTCGGTGGACGACCTGCTGTCGGCGGCGACGCTCGACAAGGAGCAGCGGCAGGTGCTGGAGGCCTACCGCCTGTTCGCCCATTCCCGCGGCTGGCTGCGGCGGATGGAAGAGGACATCATGGCCGGCCTTTCGGCCGAAGCCGCGGTGCAGAAGGAGCAGTCGGCCGCCCGCGCCCGTCTGGAGCAGGTGCCCGATGCCTATCTGCGCGACCGCCTGCACGACCTTGACGACCTGTCGCACCGGCTGCTGCGCATCCTGACCGGGCAGGGCAAGGACACTGGCGCAGAGATGCCCGAGAACCCGGTTCTGGTGGCGCGCAACATCGGGCCGGCGGAGCTGCTGGACTACGGCCGCAAGCTGCGCGGCGTCGTGCTCGAGGAAGGCTCGGTCGGCTCGCATGCCGCGATCGTGGCGCGGGCGCTGGCGATCCCGCTGGTGATCCATGCCGACCGCATCACGACCGAGGCCCTGAACGGCGATCACATCATGGTGGATGGCGACAACGGCATTGTCCACCTGCGCCCCGAGGCGACGGTGGCCGCGGCCTTTCGGGACAAGATGGCGATGCAGGCCAAGGCGCAGGAGCGTTATGCCTCGCTACGGAGCCTGCCGGCGCAGTCGCGCTGCGGCACGGTCACCGGGCTGATGATGAACGCGGGCCTGATGGCCGACCTGCCCAGCCTTGACAGTTCGGGCGCGGAAGGGGTTGGCCTCTTCCGGACCGAGTTGCAGTTCCTGATCCGCAACCAGATGCCGAAGCGTGACGAACTCGCGCGGCTCTATGCCCGCGTCATGGATGCGGCGCGCGGGCATCGGGTGGTGTTCCGCACGCTCGACATCGGCTCGGACAAGGTGCTGCCCTATCTCAAGCCGCAGGACGAGCCGAACCCGGCGATGGGCTGGCGCGCGATCCGGGTGGGCCTCGACAAGCCGGGCGTGCTGCGCATGCAGTTGCAGGCGCTGATCCGGGCGGCGGCGGGGCGCGATCTCTGCATCATGTTCCCCTTCGTCTCCGAGCATCACGAATTCATGATGGCGCGCAGCCACCTGCTGCGCGAACTGCACCGCGAGCGCAGCCTCGGCCATCCGGTGCCGGTGAACATCTCCGTCGGTACGATGCTGGAAACCCCCAGCCTCGCCTATGCGCCGCGCGCCTTCTTCGAGACGACCGACTTCGTCTCGATCGGCGGCAACGACCTCAAGCAGTTCTTCTTCGCCGCCGACCGCGAGAACGAGCGGGTGCGCCGGCGCTACGACGTGCTGAACGTGAGCTTCCTGAGCTTCATCGAGCACATCGTCGCCCGCTGCGCCGAGACCGGGACGCCGCTGTCCTTCTGCGGCGAGGATGCCGGCCGGCCGGTCGAGGCGCTGTGCTTCGCCGCCATGGGCGTGCGGGCGCTGTCGATGCGCCCGGCCTCGATCGGGCCGGTCAAGGCGCTGCTGCGCCGCGTGGACCTGACCGAGGCCCGCGGCGTGATCGAGATGGCCCGCCTTTCGGGGGCCGAGACGGTGCGCCCCGCCATCCTCGAATGGCTGGCGACCCAGGTCGATTGATCGGCTTGTTGACCTTGGGGCACGACCGGAGTATGGGGCGGCCTCGTGGTGCTTTGTTGCCGGATTGCGGGCCACGTTAAAGAAACCGCTAAAGAGGCGAGGGCCAGTGGCCCCCGTGCTCTTCGGCATGGGGGCTTTTTGCTGTCGCGAAGGACGCATCGGGTATGACGAAGGACTGGAAGACACGGACGCAGCTTGTCCATGCGGGCAGCCGGAGAAGCCAGTATGGCGAGATGGCCGAGGCGATCTTCCTGACCCAGGGCTTCGTCTATGGCTCGGCCGAGCAGGCCGAGGCGCGCTTCATCGAGACCGGCGCCGACGAGTTCATCTATGCCCGCTACGGCAACCCCACCACGCGCATGTTCGAGGACCGCATCGCCGCCGTCGAGGGCACCGAGGACGCCTTTGCCACCGCCTCCGGGATGGCGGCCGTCAACGGGGTGCTGACCTCGATCGTGCGGGCGGGCGACCATCTGGTCGCCGCGCGCGCGCTCTTCGGGTCCTGCATCTACATCCTCGAGGAGGTTCTGGGCCGCTTCGGGGTCGAGGTGACCTTCGTCGACGGCACCGACCTCGACCAGTGGCGCGCGGCGGTGCGGCCGGGCACCAAGGCCGTGTTCTTCGAATCCGTCTCGAACCCGACGCTGGAGATCCCCGACATCGAAGCCATCGCCGAAATCGCCCATGCGGTCGGCGCGCTCGTGGTGGTGGACAATGTCTTCGCGACACCCGTCTTCTCGACGGCGGTGGCGCAGGGCGCGGACGTCGTGATCTATTCGGCGACCAAGCACATCGACGGGCAGGGCAGGGCGCTGGGGGGCGTCGTCTGCGGCACGCAGCACTTCATCCGCAAGGTGCTGGAACCCTACATGAAGCACACCGGCGGCTCGATCAGCCCGTTCAACGCCTGGCTGATGCTGAACGGCATGGCGACGCTCGACCTGCGCTGCCGCGCGATGGCCGACAGCGCCGAGCGGATCGCCCGCGCGCTCGAGGGCGACGCGCGGCTGCGCGTGATCCATCCCGCGCTCGAAAGCCATCCGCAGCACGAACTGGCCAAGACCCAGCTGAAGCGTCCGGGCACCATGCTGGCGCTGGATCTGGCGGGCGGGAAGGAAGCGGCCTTCCGCTTCCTCAACGCGCTGAAGATCGTGAAGATCTCGAACAACCTTGGCGATGCGAAGTCGATCGCGACGCATCCGGCGACGACCACGCACCAGCGGCTGACCGACGAGCAGAAGGCGCATCTCGGCATCACGCCTGGGCTGATCCGGCTGTCGGTCGGGCTGGAAGACGCCGAGGATCTGATCGCGGATCTGAAGGCGGCGCTGGATGTGATCTGAAATCTTCCCTCTCGCGTATCCGGATTGACTGTTGGGGATAGGGTCGGGAGCCGCTATATCGGGTCCTGACCCGCAAGTGACGAGGGGGAGCGAGATGAACATCCTGACGCCCGTGGCCGAGCGCCTGCCAAGCCGCGAGGAAGCCGAGGAGGCCCTTGCCGTTCTGCGGCGCTGGGCCAGGCACACGCCGACGGCCGAGGTGACGCAACTCTCGCCGGAGGTTCCGTCGCTGGTCTATCCCGACCTGAACCGCAGCTATCCGCGCACCTTCACGGTGGACGAGGCCTACAAGGCGTCGCTGCCCGACCTGCAGAACGGGCCCTCCAGCCTGATCGTCGGCGCGAAGGCGGTGATCCAGCATGTCGGGATCTCGAACTTCCGCCTGCCGATCCGCTACCACACGCGCGACAACGGCGACCTGACGCTTGAGACCTCGGTCACCGGCACGGTGAGCCTCGAGGCCGAGAAGAAGGGCATCAACATGAGCCGCATCATGCGCTCGTTCTATGCCCATGCCGAGCGCAGCTTCAGCTTCGGCGTGATCGAGCACGCGCTGGAGGATTACAAGCGCGACCT
Organism: Rhodobacter sp. CZR27; assembly: GCF_002407205.1. Lineage (NCBI taxonomy): Bacteria > Pseudomonadati > Pseudomonadota > Alphaproteobacteria > Rhodobacterales > Rhodobacter > Rhodobacter sp. CZR27. The sequence goes on from NZ_CP023548.1 coordinate 832,354, forward strand.
CGGCAGCTTCGATGCCCGCATCCAGATGCGCTTCTCCTTCCCGGTGAAGGTGCCGTCGCTGCGCTCGGGGCTGGTGGGCTGGCAGTATTACGACATCGCGCTGGAACTGGTGGACAAGGGCGGGGTGCGCAAGAAGATCATGCATCTCGATTTCGTCTATTCTTCGACCTGCCCGTGCTCGCTGGAACTGTCCGAGCATGCCCGGCGCGAGCGGGGGCAGCTGGCCACGCCGCATTCGCAGCGGTCGGTGGCGCGGATCTCGGTCGAGGTGCTGCCGGGCAAGTGCCTGTGGTTCGAGGATCTGATCGAGCTTGCCCGCGCGGCGGTGCCGACCGAGACGCAGGTGATGGTCAAGCGCGAGGACGAACAGGCCTTCGCCGAGTTGAACGCCGCGAATCCGATCTTCGTCGAGGATGCGGCGCGCAGCTTCTGCCAGGCGTTGCAGGGCGATCCGCGCATCGGCGACTTCCGCGTGGTGGCGAGCCATCAGGAAAGCCTGCACTCGCATGATGCGGTGTCGGTGCTGACGGAAGGGGCGACCTTCGCGGCCGACAGCCTTGATCCGCGGCTTTTCGCCAGCCTCTACCACACCGGCTGAGGCCGGCGACGGGCCGGCGCTTGACAGCGGCGCGGGGCGCGGGCACCGCTGCGCGCATCATGCTGGACCTGCGCCCCGTCGGATTCGTCATCGGCCTTCTCATCGCGGCGCTGGGTGCGACCATGCTCGTGCCAGCCGTGCTGGATCTGTATCTGGCCGACGGCAACGGGCTTGCGATATTCGAGGCCGCCTTCCTGTCCATGCTTGCGGGCGGCGCGGTCTCGCTGTCCTGCGCCAACGCGCCCTCGCGGCAGCTGAACATCCGGCAGGCCTTCGTTCTGACGGCGGCGATCTGGTTCGCCATGCCGGCCTTCGGCAGCCTGCCACTGATCCTGGGCGAGCCCGACCTCAGCTTCACCGACGCGATGTTCGAGGCCGTTTCGGGCATCACCACCACCGGGTCCACCGTGATCGTCGGACTGGACAACCTGCCGGCCGGGACAAACCTGTGGCGGGGGATGCTGAACTGGCTCGGCGGCCTCGGCATCGCGTTCATCGCCATGATCTTCCTGCCGGTCATGCGGGTGGGGGGCATGCAGTTCTTCCGCACCGAGGGCTTCGACACGCTGGGCAAGGTCCTGCCGCGGGCAAGCGACATCGCCCGGGCGCTGCTCGCCGTCTACTCGGGGCTGACCGCCCTGTGCATCGCGACCTATGGCATCCTCGGGATGGAGCCGCTCGATGCCGTCGTGAACGGCGTCGCCACCATCGCGACCGGGGGCTTCTCGCCCGCCGACGCCTCGTTCGGCAAGTATCCGGGGGCCGGCGAATATGCCGGGGCGGTCTTCATGATCCTCGGCGCGATGCCCTACATCCGGTTCGTGCAGCTCGTGCGCGGCTCGCCGGGGCCGATTCTTGCCGACAGCCAGATCCGCGCCATGCTGCGCTGGATGGCCTATGCGGTGGGCCTCGTGACCGCCTGGCGGGTGGCGACCTCGGACCAGGATCTCGAATCCGCCTTCCGCGAGGCCACCTTCAACCTCGTGTCGGTCTTCACCGGCACCGGCTTCTTCTCGGGCAGCTTCGCCAACTGGGGCGCCTTTGCCATGGTCATCGCCTTCTGCGTCGGCATGATCGGCGGCTGCTCCTCGTCGAGTTCCGGCGCGCTAAGCGTGTTCCGCGTGCAGGTCGTGCTGAACGCGATCCGGGTGCAGATCGAGCGGATCGGCATGCCCGACCGCATGGTTTCCGTCCGATACGAGGGCCGGAGGGTCGAGGACGACGTGATGAACGCCCTCATCCTCTATGTCACCGGCTACATCCTTGCCATCGGCATGCTCAGCGTCGCGGTGACGCTGACGGGGGTGGACCCGACCTCGGCGCTCTTCTCCGTCTGGACCTCGATCGGCAACATCGGCTACGGCTACGGGCCGCTGGTCGCGCCGACCGGAACCTTCATCGACTTTCCTGATACGGCGAAGTGGCTCCTGATCCTGACCATGCTCATGGGCCGGCTGGCGCTTCTGGCGCTGGTGGTGCTGATCCTGCCGCGGTTCTGGCGACAGTAGGGGCGCTTGACAGTTCCCGGGCGTCCCGCCAAGCCTGCCGCATGATCGACCCGCGGCCCGTCGGATACATCATCGGTCTTCTCGCGGCCACGCTGGGCGTCATCATGCTGGTGCCGCTGACGCTGGACTATGCGGTGGGCGACCCGCACTGGATGGCCTTCGCCGAAAGCGCGGTGATTTCGATCGTGGCGGGCGGGATGCTGGCGCTGGCCTGCGCGAATGCGACGGGCCGGGGCCTGTCGATGCAGCAGAGCTTCCTGCTGACCACCGGCGTCTGGCTGATTCTGCCGGTTTTCGGCGCGCTGCCCTTCATGCTGGGCCGGCCGGATGCGACCTTCACCGACGCGGTCTTCGAGGCCATGTCGGGCATGACCACCACCGGCACGACGGTCTTCGTCGGGCTGGACGCGCTGCCCATGGGCACGAACCTCTGGCGCGGCATCCTGCAGTGGCTGGGCGGCCTCGGGATCGTCATCGTGGCGATGATCTTCCTGCCGGTGATGAAGGTCGGCGGGATGCAGTTCTTCCGGTCCGAAGGCTTCGACACGCTGGGCAAGATCCTGCCGCGCGCGCTCGACATCTCGGCGGCGCTGATCCAGATCTACCTCGTGCTCACGCTGGCCTGCGTGTTCACCTATCTCGCTCTCGGCCTGCCGGTGTTCGAGGCGGTGGTCCATGCGCTCACCACCGTCTCGACCGGCGGTTTCTCCAGCTCCGACCGGTCCTTCGCGCTGTTCCAGGGCCCGGCGGAATATGCCTGCGCCGTCTTCATGGTGCTGGCCGCGCTGCCCTTCGTCCGCTTCGTGCAGGTGGCGCAGGGCGATCTCCTGCCGCTGTGGCGCGACCCGCAGGTGCGCGCCTACCTGCGCTGGAACGCCTATGCCATCGGGCTGATCGTGGCCTACGAGATCGTCCACCGCGGGGCGCCGCTGGGGCCGACGCTGCGCGAGACGACCTTCAACGTGGTCTCGACCTTCACCGGGACCGGGCTGACCAGCGTGGATCTGAACGTCTGGGGCACCTTTCCCTTCGTGATGCTGATCGTGATCGGGCTGATCGGCGGCTGCACCTCATCGACCACCTGTTCGGTCAAGGTGTTCCGCTACCTGATCCTGATCGAGGCGATCAAGGTGCAGATCCGCCGCCTGCAGAGCCCGAACGCGCTGATCTTCGTCGATTACGAGGGCCGTCGGGTGAGTCAGGACGTCATCAACTCGGTGATCCTGTTCTTCACCATGTTCATCCTGACCTTCGGGGTTCTGTCGGTGCTGCTGTCGCTGACCGGGCTGCAGACGAAGACGGCCGTCACCGCCGCCTGGACCGCCATCGCCAATGTCGGGCCGGTCTTCGGACCCGAGGTCAGCGCGACCGGCGCGGTCGACGGCTTCTCCGATTCGGCGAAGTGGCTGATGATCCTCGGCATGCTGCTCGGCCGGCTGGAGCTGCTGTCGGTCTATGTGCTGCTGCTGCGCCGGTTCTGGCGGGGCTGAGAGGCGTCTGCCATCCCGCCGAGGCGCCGGTTCCTGCGGGGCGCGCGCCGACGTGCCCCGGTTGCCTGTCGGGCGTGATCCCGCGGGACCGCCGCGGTAGCCCGGACCCCGCGGATCCGGGCCGGCCGGTCACTCCCAGCAGGAGACGAGCGCCGTCATCCCGTCGCCGATCCGCACCAGATCCTCGGGGGCGAGCGCGCCGCCGCCCTCGGCCGTGCGGGGCTGAAGCCCGGCCTGCGACAGCCGGGCGGCGAGGGCCTCGGCCCCGACGGCGAAGGCCACGTCGGCCGGCAGCTGCCGCGTTCCGTCCGTCTTCGGCACCAGCATCCCGAGCACGCCGCCCGTCGCATCCAGCACGGGGCCGCCGGCATCGCCCGGCCGCGTCGCCAGCCGCAGCTGGCGCAGGTCCGGCTCGCCCTCAAGCCCCGTCGCCGCATCGAGCGCGCCGAAGGTCAGGGTCGGCGCCGGAAGCCGGTCCTCGTAGGGGTAGCCCGCGACGGCGACCGGCTCGCCGGGCCGCGGCGCCTCGGTCCGGAACGCGGCCGTCACCCGTGGTGCGAGCGGTGTCCGCGGTTTCACGACCGCAAGGCCGAGTGCGGCGTCGGTCAGCGTCACCTCGGCCTCGATGTCGCGGTCAAGCGTGACCCGCCCGCAGCCCGAGACCGCCTCGGCCACCGTCAGCACGGTGCCCCGCGCATCGATGAACAGGCCCGAGCGCGAGTGGGCAGGGCGCCGCACCTCGAGACCGGCCAGCATCCCCCGCCGCTGCTCTTCCGACAGCGCCACCAGACCCGGATCGAGGGCACGCTCGCCAAAGGGCCGGAAGCTCGACTGCATCGCGGTCAGCACCCGCGCCATGCGCTCGTCATCCTCGGGGTTCCAGACCAGCATGTAGCCCTTGATCAGCCCGCCCTTCAGCTCGGCATGGGTGTAGCTGGCGACCGTGGCCGAGCGGCCCTCGATGGTGAAGGAGCTGTCGCGCCGCTCGCGCGTGCCTTCCAGCGGGACGATCTCGAGCGTCTGCAGGATGTCGTAGAGGCCAAAGAGCGTGCCCTGGTCGCCCGGCTCGCTGATCAGGATGACCTGCACGCCCGAGTCGTCCTTCGCCGTGAAATGCACGAAGGGCGGCTCGTAGCGGTCGAACTGCACCAGCGAGGTCGGCAGCGCGATGCGGATGCCGGCCTGCTCCTCGGTGACGGTGGAAAGGCCCAGTTCCGCCTGCGCCTTCGAGAAGCTGTCGATCAGCCGTTCGCGCTGGCGCGCGGTCAGGATGCCGGTCGGCTCCTCGCCCTGGGCCCCCTGCCAGGCCGCCATCGAGGCGCGCGTGCCGGGGCCGAAGGCGCCGTCGATCGCCGAGGTGTAGAAGCCGAACCACTGCAGCGCCGACTGGATCTGCAGCCGCTCGTCCAGCACGAGCAGCGCCTCGGACCGGCGCGCCTCCTCCGGCGTTTCGTCCGGCAGCGCGGGCTGGACGGGGGCGGGGGCCGGCAGTGGGGTCTGCGCCGCCGGCTCCTCGGTGACCGTTTCGGGGCCGGGCACGGCCAGCGCCTCGGTGTCCGGCGTGGGCAGCGCGAGCGCCGCCGCCGCCTCGCCCGGTGCGACGAAGGGCTCGCGGAAGTTGCGCCCATCGGCGATGAAGCTGTCGGACGGGATCAGGCCCGCGCCCAGCAGGTCGTCGAGCCGCAGGCGGGCGGCCTCGGGGGCATAGGGCCCCAGCACGATGCCATACCAGCCCGAGGCGAGCCGGTAGCCCGAGACGTCGGGAAAGGCGCGGGCATAGGCGCGGGCGCGCTCGGCGGCCTCGGCCTGGGTGGGGCGAGCCTCGATCTGCACCCAGACCTCGGCCTGGGCCTGTTCCTGCGGCCAGGCCGGAGCCGCCGCCGGAAGCGCCGCGCCCAGCCAGAGAAGAAAGATCATCTGCCTCATCATGTGCCTTCCCGCCTCGCTTGCCGGCTGCGGAGACCCGCGCCACGCCCGCGGGAGGCCCGTCAAATCCGGTCCGCTCCGCCGCCGCCGATTGACCCTTGCCCGCCTCTTGCCTATGGAGAGGGCGCTTTGCAAGAGGGCCAGCACATGACCGGCAAACCCGTTCCCCCCCGCAGCTTTCAGGAGATCGTCCTCCGCCTGATGACCTACTGGGGCGGCAAGGGCTGTGCCGTGCTGCAACCCTACGACATGGAAGTGGGGGCGGGAACCTTCCACCCGGCCACGACGCTCCGCGCGCTGGGCTCGCGGCCCTGGGCTGCGGCCTATGTCCAGCCCTCGCGCCGCCCGACCGACGGGCGCTATGGCGAGAACCCGAACCGCCTGCAGCACTATTACCAGTATCAGGTGCTGATCAAACCCTCGCCGCCGGACCTGCAGAAGCTCTATCTCGGCTCGCTCGAGGCGATCGGGATCGACATGGACCTGCACGACATCCGCTTCGTCGAGGATGACTGGGAAAGCCCGACGCTCGGCGCCTGGGGCCTGGGCTGGGAGGTCTGGTGCGACGGCATGGAAGTCAGCCAGTTCACCTATTTCCAGCAGGTCGGCGGCCACGACTGCAAGCCGGTCTCGGGCGAGCTGACCTACGGGCTCGAGCGGCTGGCGATGTATGTGCTGGGCATCGACCACGTCATGGACATGCCGTTCAACGATCCCGCGAGCCCGACGCCGCTGACCTACGGCGACGTGTTCCGCCAGACGGAACAGGAATACTCGCGCTGGAACTTCGATCAGGCCGATACCGAGATGCTCCTGCAGCATTTCCGGGACGCCGAGGCCGAATGCGAGCGCATCCTGTCGGCCCCCGAGGCCGACAAGGCCGGCCGGCGGATCGTCATGGCGCATCCCGCCTACGACCAGTGCATCAAGGCCAGCCACCTCTTCAACCTGCTCGACGCCCGCGGCGTGATCTCGGTGACCGAGCGGCAGGCCTATATCGGCCGCGTCCGCGCGCTGGCCAAGCGCTGCGCCGACGCTTTCGTGACGACCGAGGCGGGGGCGGCTGCGTGAATGGCAAGCTTCTCGCAGGTGGCATCGTGCTGACCGCCCTGATCGCCGGAGCCGCGGTCTGGTGGGCGCAGATCCATGCCTTCTACGAGGACGCAGCCTTCAAGCCCGGCGAGGAGATCCGCCTGACCCCGATCCTCGGCAAGGTGCCCGAGGTCATCATCGCCGACGAGGTGAGGGGCATCGACGCGACATCGTCTCCGCTGCGCTTCCGCGCCTGCTTCACCACGCCCCTCAGTCAGGCGATGCTGACCGAGACCTACCGCGTCTATCCGAAGCCCACGCCGCTCACCGCGCCGCCGTGGTTCGACTGCTTCGATGCGAAGGCGATCGACACCGCCCTGCGCCGCGGCGAGGCCATCGCCTTCCTGTCGGAACATGACATCGCCCCCGGGGTGGATCGCGTCGTCGCGGTCTTTCCCGACGGCCACGCCTATGCGTGGCACCAGTTGAACGCCGAGGAACAGTAATGCCCGACCTGCTGATCGAACTCTTCTCGGAGGAAATCCCCGCCCGCATGCAGGCCCGCGCGCGCGAGGACCTGAAGAAGCTCGTGACCGATGGACTGGTCGAGGCCGGCCTGACCTATGCCTCGGCAGGGGCTTTCTCGACCCCGCGGCGGCTGGTGCTGACGGTGCAGGGGCTGACGGCGGAAAGCCCGACCCTGCGCGAGGAGCGCAAGGGGCCGAAGGCCGATGCGCCCGCGGCCGCCATCGAGGGCTTCCTGCGCTCGACCGGCCTGACCCGTGACCAGCTGGAGGAGCGCGCCGACAAGAAGGGCGCGGTGCTCTTCGCCGTGGTGGAAAGGCCCGGCCGCCCGGCCGCCGAGATCGTCGCCGAGGTGCTGGAGCGCACGATCCGCACCTTCCCCTGGCCCAAGTCGATGCGCTGGGGCGCGGGGTCCTTGCGCTGGGTGCGTCCGCTTCACTCGATCCTGTGCCTGCTCTCGGACGAGGGCGGCGCGCAGGTCGTGCCGGTGACGGTCGATCACCTGACCTCGGGCAACACGACCGAGGGCCACCGCTTCATGGCGCCGTTCCGCTTTGCCGTGACGGGCTTCGACGACTATGCCGCCAAGCTGAAGCGCGCCTTCGTGATGCTGGATGCCGCCGAGCGCGAGCAGGCGATCTGGCACGACGCCACGACCCGGGCCTTCGCGCAGGGGCTGGAGGTCGTTCCCGATCCGGGGCTGCTCTCGGAGGTCGCGGGACTGGTGGAATGGCCGGTGGTGCTGATGGGCACGATCGGCGAGGAATTCCTCGGCCTGCCGCCCGAGGTGCTGCAGACCTCAATGCGCGAGCATCAGAAGTTCTTCTCGATCAGGAACCCCGCCACCGGCCGGATCGAGAAGTTCGTGACCGTGGCGAACCGCGAGACCGCCGACCACGGCGCCACGATCCTGAAGGGCAACGCCAAGGTGCTCTCGGCGCGCCTGTCCGACGCGCGGTTCTTCTGGGAGAACGACCGCCGCACGGTGGACACCGTCGGCATGAAGGGCATGGCCGAGGGTCTTCGCCACGTCACCTTCCACAACAAGCTCGGCAGCCAGTGGGACCGCATCCAGCGCATCGAGGCTCTGGCGCGCGAGATCGCGCCGCTGGTCGGCGCTTCCCCCGACCTTGCCGCCGAAGCCGCGCGGGTGGCCAAGGCCGACCTGCAATCCGCGATGGTGGGCGAGTTCCCCGAGTTGCAAGGCACGATGGGCACCTACTACGCCCGCGCAGCGGGCCTGCCCGAGGCAGTGGCGCTGGCCTGCAAGGCCCACTACCAGCCGCTCGGACCCTCCGACGAGGTGCCCACCGATCCGGTCGCGGTCGCCGTGGCGCTGGCCGACAAGATCGACACGCTGACCGGGTTCTGGTGGATTGACGAGAAGCCCACGGGCAGCAAAGACCCCTTCGCTCTCCGCCGTGCTGCGCTTGGCGTGATCCGGCTGGTCCTCGCGACGAACGCCCGTTTGCCGCTTCTCGAGCTTTTCCTGGTTGGATACGAGCCCTTCAATTGGGTTCTCACTAGAGAACTCGTTCATGATGAAGATGCTTGGAAAGAAGAGTCGGCACGCTGGCTGGGAATAACTGTTGAGGAGGCCGAACGTCTTCGGTCTCGTCTTCAGGAACAGCAGCGACAACGTGGCCAGCGCGGTGGCAACCTGTCCGACGTCTGCATTGGCTTTAACAACCTTGTTCATCCGGGCGCCGACCTCCTCTCCTTCTTCCACGACCGCCTCAAGGTCCACCTGCGCGAGCAGGGGATCCGGCATGACGTGATCGACGCCTGCCTTGCCATGCCGGGGAATGACGACCTCACGCTGCTGGTGAAGCGGGCCGAGGCGCTGTCGGCCTTCCTCAAGACCGACGATGGCACCAACCTCCTGCAGGGCTTCAAGCGGGCGAACAACATCCTCGCGCAGGCCGAGGAGAAGGATGGCGTCGAATATTCCTTCGGCGCCGACCCGAAATTTGCCGAGACCGACGAGGAACGCGCGCTCTTCGCCGCGCTGGAGCGCGCCGAGGCCGCCATCGCCCCCGCCATGCAGGCCGAGGATTTCGCCGCCGCCATGGCCGCCATGGCTGCGCTGCGGGCCCCGATCGACGCCTTCTTCACCGCGGTGCAGGTGAATGCCGACAATCCGGTGCTGCGCCGCAACCGGCTGAACATGCTGCACTCGATCCGCGCCATCTGCGCAAGGGTCGCGGATCTGACCCGGGTGGAGGGGTGACCCTCCGCCTTTCCGGCAGCGTGACGTCACGGGATTGCGGAAGCCCGACCCTTCCGCATTAACCTCGACGCTTGCGCAGCGGCTTGCGTAGCGTATCCTGCCCGCAAGGGAGCGCCGCAGTGCAGAAAATCGAGCCCATCGCCGAGTTCGACCGCATCACGCCCACGGCGGCGATCGCGCTGAAGACGCATGGCTTCCGCGCCAAATGCCTGCAGCGCCTCGTCCGGCTGGATCTGCCGGTGCCCACAACCGTCGCGCTGCCGGCCACTACCGTGCGGTCGATCGCCACCGGACATCCCGTGGACTGCGAGGCGATCCTTGCGCAGTTCGGCCCCACGCCGCTCGTCTCGGCCCGCCCCAGCCCCGAGAACCCGGATTGGGGCGGGCCTGCCACGGTGCTCAACATCGGCATGAACGCCGCCCGCCACGCCGCGCTTTCGCGCAGTCACGGCGAGGAGGCGGCCGACATGATCTATCTCGGCTTCATCCAGAGCTATGCGATCCATGTCGCGCGGCTGGACCCGGAGACCTTCGACGCCGACGGTTCCTCGGCCGAGGCGCTGCGCGCTGCGCTGCACGCTTGGCAGGAGGAGATGGACGAGCCCTTCCCGCAGGACCCGGCACGGCAACTGTCCGAGGTGCTGCGCTCGATGGCCCGTGCCTGGGAGGGGACAACCGCGCGGCTTCTGCGGCAGGCCAAGGGGGCGCCGGCGGATGCGCGGCTGGGCCTCGTGGTGCAGGAGATGGCGCAGGACCTGGGGCAGGGGATCTCGGGCTCGGGCGTGATCCAGTTCGTCGATCCGGCCACCGGCGCGCCGCAGGTCACGGGGCGGTTCTTCAACCAGTCGAAGGGCCGGCACCGCAAGGCCGAGACGCTCTACCTGACCCGCGACCGCCGCGGCCCTTCGCTGGAGGAACGGGCGCCCGAGATCTTCGCCGCGCTCTGCCGGCATGGCTCGGTCTGCCGTGCCCGTCTGCGCGAGGAGATGCAGATCGAGTTCACCATCGAGGACAGCCGCCTTGCGGTGCTGGATGCGGTGAAGGTGCAGCGCTCGTCGCGGGCCGGCCTGCGGATCGCCGTGGCGCTGGCCGAGGATCAGGTGATCAGCCGGGCCGAGGCGATCCTGCGGGTCGAGCCGCGGGCGCTGTCGGAGCTTCTGCACCCGCAGGTCGATCCCCGCGGCCAGCGCGACCGCTTCGTGCGCGGCATCCCCGCCAGCCCCGGCGCGGCGGTCGGGCGGATCGTCTTCTCGAGCCAGGCGGCGCAGGCTTCGGCGGCACGGGGAGAGCCCTGCATCCTCGTCCGCCGCGAGACCTCGCCCGAGGACATCCGCGGCATGAACTGCGCCGCAGGCGTGCTGACCGAACGGGGCGGCGTCACCAGCCATGCGGCGGTGATCGCGCGCGGGCTCGGCTTGCCCTGCGTGGTGGGTGCCTCGGACCTGCGGCTCGACGCGCGCGAGAAGCGGCTGACGGCGCCCGATGGCCGGGTGTTCCGCGAGGGCGACGTCATCACGGTGGACGGCACCGCGGGCGAGGCGCTGGCCGGTGCGGCTGCAACGCTCGCCCCCGCGCTCGACGGCTGCTTCCGGAAGCTCCTGTCCTGGGCCGACGAGATGCGCGACATCGGCGTGCGGGCCAATGCCGACACGCCCGCCGATGCGCTGGTCGCGCGCCAGTTCGAGGCGCAGGGCATCGGCCTCTGCCGCACCGAGCACATGTTCTTCACCGACGACCGTCTGGTGGTGATGCGCGAGATGATCTTCGCCGACAGTTCCACCGACCGGGCGGCTGCACTGGCGCGGCTTCTGCCGATGCAGCGGGCCGATTTCGTCCAGCTGTTCGAGATCATGCAGGGGCACCCGGTCTGCATCCGCCTGCTGGACCCGCCGCTGCACGAGTTCCTGCCGCATTCGCGCGAAGGCATGCTGGAGCTGGCCGAGGCGCTGGACCGGCCGCTCTCCGAGGTGATGCGGCGCGTCGAGGCGATGGCCGAGTTCAACCCGATGCTCGGGATGCGCGGCGTGCGCCTCGGGGTGGCCCTGCCCGAGATCTACGACATGCAGGCGCAGGCGATCTTCGAGGCGACGCTGGACGTCGCGTCGCGCGGCGACCCGGTGGTGCCCGAGATCATGATCCCGCTGGTCTCGGCCCGGCGCGAGGTGGAACTGGTCAAGACCCGCATCGATGCGGTGGCCGCCGCGGTGCGGACCAAGGCGGGCCGCGACTTCACCTATCGCCTCGGCGTGATGGTCGAGACGCCGCGGGCGGCACTGCGGGCGGGCGAGATCGCCCAGCACGCGGCCTTCCTGTCGTTCGGGACCAACGACCTGACCCAGATGACCTATGGCCTGTCGCGCGACGATGCCGGCCGCTTCATGAACACCTACGTCCAGAGCGGCGTCTTCCCCGAGGATCCGTTCCACATCCTCGACGTCGATGGCGTTGGGGAGTTGCTGCTGATCGGCGCCGGGCGCGGACGGCGCACGCGGCCGGATCTGGTGGTGTCGATTTGCGGCGAACATGGCGGCGATCCCGAATCAATCGAGTTCTGCCGCAAGGCCGGATTCGACTACGTGTCCTGTTCGCCCTATCGCGTGCCGCTGGCTCGGCTGGCGGCCGCTCATCTGGCGATCCGCAGCCGCTGCGCGGCGCGACACCATTGAATCAAGCACTTGGCGACAATCTCGTGCAGGATTGTCGCAGTGGCCTGCCTGCAACATGAGCAGGAACCCGCCCATGTGACGCGCAGATGAGCGTTGCATTTTTGTCACACGGGTAGACTCGTTAATCAGAATCCGGCTAGCCACACCGCTGTTTTGCGCGCGGCCCGGATCCGGGACAGCCGGCTTCCGGGCGCGGGACGGGACAAGAGACCGGGAACAGAGTACATGCGCTTGCTTGATATCTGGATGCGCGGCGCCGCGGCGCTGATGCTCCTGAGCGGAGCGGCCTTCGCCGATGTGACGGTGAGCCAGTCCAACGACCCTGCCGGCCAGCTTGGCGGGCAGCTTTCCGCCCTTCTGGGCGCCGAACGGAATGCGCTGGGCACGCTGCCCGTGCAGCGGCTTGAAGCCATGGCCAGCGCCGTGAAGCGGCCGGGCAAGAATGAGAAGCCCTCGAAGGCCACGCCCGCGACGCTGCGTTATGACGAGGCGTGGCTGGCGTCGCAGCCGGCCCCCGCGAAGGGCTCGGACGAGTGGAAGTGCCTGGCGACCGCGCTCTACTTCGAGGCGAGGGGCGAGTCGATCCAGGGGCAGTTCGCCGTGGCCGAGGTCATCCTGAACCGCGTCGACCGTTCGGGATATCCGCAGTCGATCTGCGGCGTGGTGAATCAGGGCGGCCAGTTCTCCTATACCTTCGACGGGCGCCCGGACACGATCCGCGAGCGGGCAGCCTTCCAGCGCTCGGGCAAGATCGCGGCGCTGATGCTGGATGGCGCGCCCCGCAAGCTGACGCAGGGGGCCACGCATTTCCACACCCGCGCGGTTCGGCCGGGCTGGGCGCACCGTTTCCCGCGCACCGCGGTGATCGGGGCGCATCTGTTCTACCGCCAGCCGGGCGCCTGATCGCGCCTCTGTCGCAAGGCTTGCCTCGCCTGCCGCCTTCGGGCTAGGCGAGGCCGGTGCCGGGCCTATGTTGCCGGGTAGCAGCGCCGGGAGACCGCCTTGACCAACGACATCCGCCTTGCCTTCGCCCATCCCGAGGAGCGGGCCGAGGCTTCGGCCGGCGCCGCCCCGCGCGACCGCATCTCCCTGCGCGACCACGTGACCGAGGTCGAGATCGGCGCCTTCCAGCAGGAGCGCGGGCTTCGCCAGCGCGTGCGCTTCAACGTGGTGGTCGAGGTCCGCCCGCATCCCGCCCCGCTGCAGGACGACGTGGACCGCATCCTGTCCTATGACCGGATCACCGAGGCGATCGCGGCCGAGCTTTCGGCCGAGCGGCTGAACCTTCTGGAAACCCTCGCCGAGCGGATCGCCGAGCGCATCCTGGCCGAGCCGCAGGCCATGCGGGTCTTCGTCCGGATCGAGAAGCTCGACCGGGGTCCGGGCGCGCTGGGGGTGGAGATCGTCCGCTCGCGTGCCGAGGCGCCGCTGCGGCGCAGTCCCGAGGGCGGCGAGGCGGTTCATCCGCTGGTGGTGTTCCTCGACAACGCGACCATTGCCTCGGCCGACCTGTCCGCGCGGCTCGACGCGCTGGAAGCGCGCGGGTTGCCCCTCGTGCTGACGGTGGGCCTGCCGGACCTGCCGCGCCCCGAGACAGGCCACCGCCCGACGCAGCGCCGGATCGACCTGTTGGCCATCGAGCAGAACGCATGGAGGCTTGCGGCGCGCGACCCGCGCTGCGTGGTGGTGGCGACCCGGACCGAGATCGACTGGGCGATGCGGCGCGGCCAGACCATCGTCTGGGCGCCCTCGAAGCTGGTGCTGGATGCCGTGGACGGCCCGAACTCGCGCGAGCCGGTGGCGCTGGCGCTGTGGCTGGCGGAACTGCTGGCCGCGGGTCGGATGGTCGTTCACGGCGATGTAACACTGCCGGCGGGAAGCCGCGTGCCGCTGGAACGCGCCTGAGCCGCGGGGCTTGCGCCGCCTTCCGGGCGGACGCATGAACGGCGGATGATCTATCATCGCCCCATCCCCCTGACCGATCCCGCACGCCCCGGTGGCGCGCTGCCTCTGGCCGGAGGCCCGCTGGTCTTCGACCGGGTGGAGATCCTCGAACGCGGTCGCGCCCCGGTCGTGGTGCCGGCGGCGGAGGTCGCGGCCGAATATCTGGCGCCGCTGACCGCGCCCCGGCCCGACATCGCCGGGCTGGCACTGGACGCCCCCCGCGTCATGGGAATTCTCAACGTGACGCCGGACAGTTTTTCCGACGGCGGCCGCCATGCGACGCTGCCCGAGGCGCTGGCGCGGGCGCAGGCGCTGGTGGCGGACGGGGCCGAGATCCTCGACATCGGTGGCGAAAGCACGCGGCCCGGCGCGGCCGAGGTGGACGCCGCCGAGGAGATCGCCCGCACCGCGCCGCTGATCGACATGCTGCGCGGGCAGGGGGTCGAGGTTCCGGTTTCCATCGACACCCGCAAGGCCGCGGTGGCCGAGGCGGCGCTGAAGGCCGGCGCGGATCTCGTCAACGACGTGGCGGCGCTGACCTTCGATCCGGGTCTGGCCGACGTGGTGGCCTCGGCCCGGGCGCCGGTCTGCCTGATGCATGCGCAGGGCACGCCCCAGACCATGCAGCAGGATCCGCGCTATGACGACGTGCTGCTCGATGTCTACGACTGGCTGGCCGAGCGCCTGCGCGCCGCCGAAGCCGCCGGCATCCTGCGCCGGCGGATCGTGGTGGATCCCGGCATCGGCTTCGGCAAGACGGTCGAGCACAACCTGGCCCTGATCCGCCGGCTGTCGCTGTTCCATGGCCTCGGCTGCCCGATCCTGCTCGGCGCCTCGCGCAAGCGCTTCATCGGCACGCTTTCGGACGAGCCCGTGGCCGACAGGCGTATGGCGGGCTCCCTCGCGATCGCGCTTGCCGGAGCGGCGCAAGGGGCGCAGATTCTACGGGTGCATGACGTGCGCGAGACCCGGCAGGCTCTCGCGCTGTGGCGGGCAGTGACAGAGGCGGCAGAGACCGCAGGGCAGAGGAGACAGGCATGACCAGGAAGCTCTTCGGCACCGACGGGGTGCGGGGAAAGGCCAACACCTATCCCATGACGGCCGAGATGGCGCTGCGCCTTGGCGCGGCGGCCGGCCGTTACTTCCGGCGCGAGCGCGGCGGCGCGCATCGCGTGGTGATCGGCAAGGACACTCGGCTCTCGGGCTACATGCTGGAGAATGCGCTGACCGCGGGCCTGACCTCCACGGGCATGAACGTGCTGCTGCTCGGCCCGGTGCCGACGCCGGCGGTGGGTTTCCTGACGCGTTCGATGCGGGCGGACCTCGGCGTGATGATCTCGGCCAGTCACAACCCGCACGAGGACAACGGCATCAAGTTCTTCGGCCCCGACGGCTTCAAGCTCTCGGACGAGGCCGAGGCCGAGATCGAGGCGATCCTCGACGGCGAGATCCAGCCCGTCCAGCCCGGCAACATTGGCCGCGCAAAGCGGATCGAGGACGGCCGGGGCCGCTATCAGGAATATTGCAAGACCACCTTCCCGGCGGGACTGCGTCTCGACGGCCTCAAGGTGGTGATCGACTGCGCCAACGGCGCCGCCTATCGCGCCGCGCCCGAGGTGCTGTGGGAACTGGGTGCCGAGGTTATCCCGGTGGGCGTGCATCCGAACGGAACAAACATCAACCTGCGCTGCGGCTCCACCCATACCGAGACGGCAGCCGAGGCCGTGGTGGCGCATGGCGCGGATGTGGGGATCTGCCTCGACGGCGATGCCGACCGGGTGATCATCCTCGACGAGAATGGCACCGAGGCGGACGGCGACCAGATCATGGCGCTCTTCGCCGCGCGCTGGGCCGAGGAGGGCCGGCTGAACGACGGCACGCTGGTTGCGACCGTCATGTCGAACCTCGGGCTCGAGCGGTTCCTGAAGGGCCGGGGCCTGCGGCTCGAGCGGACGCCGGTGGGCGACCGCTACGTGGTGGAGGCGATGCGGCGCGGAGGCTGGAACCTTGGCGGCGAACAGTCCGGCCATATCGTGATGACCGACTATGCCACCACCGGCGACGGCCTGCTGGCGGGCCTGCAGTTCCTTGCCGCGATGGCGCAGACCGGGCGTGCGGCGTCGGAACTGGCGCGCAGCTTCGAGACGGTGCCGCAGCTGCTGAAGAACGTCCGCTACGCCGCAGGGCACGAGCCGCTGAAGGCCGCGCGGGTCCAGGCGGTGATCCGCGATGCCGAGATCCGGCTGAACGGCGCCGGTCGCCTGCTGATCCGCAAGTCGGGAACCGAGCCTCTGATCCGCGTCATGGCCGAATGCGAGGACGAGACCCTGCTGCGAGACGTGGTGGAGGAGATCGTCGCCGCGGTGAACGACGCGGCGTAAGGCGGGAACCGTCCGGCGGGCGGGGCATTGGTCCGGCATCCCCCGGACAAGGAGACCCCCGATGGACTTTGCCTGGATCGTTCCGTTCCTGTTCCTGTTCACGCTGCTTGCCGGCGTGGTCTTCGCCATGGTCAGCAAGGACCGGATCGAGGCCCGCCGCCACGACCCGAACGCGCCGAAGTCGACGCTGGCCAAGGACGGGCCGCAGGGCGGCGTGGCCTTCCTGCGCAAGGATGGCCCGACGGCGCAGAAGCCGGACGTGGAGCCGGTGCTGGAATGAGGAAAGGCGCCCCGAGGGGCCAGCCCTTTGCAGTAAATGATGCAGCCGCCGGCGATCTCTGCCGGCGGTTTTCGTCTGCGCGAAGATGCACCATCTTCTCAATAACTGAAAGCTATGAGGGTGCGATGACGGAAGATGAACTTCGGGCTGGATTGGAAGCCTTCAAGTCGCGATGCAGGAAGGACGCATACGGGTTCCCTCCTCGGGCCCGATGACGGATAGCTTCCTCGCAATTCGAGTTCATCCGGACGGGTCAGTCAATCTGGCGACCGTCAATTCTGTGGTCCGAGCCACGATTATGGCCTTTATCGCAGGTGGAGGACTGTCGAGTTCAGCAGAATGATCATTCGAAGAACTCGTTCGCGCGCATCTTTCCGCGGGCGAGGCCGAGCTTCATCGCCGGCGTTTCCTTCGTGGTCGCGGACCCCATCCAGTTGTGGGCGAACCGGTAGATCTCGATGATCTTCATCATGGTCTCGGGGTTGTAGAGGTAGTGCCTGTCCCAAGCCCTGTCGTTGCTGCTGGGAGTCCGTCCGGGCCGGGCAGCGAAACGCACATTCGAGCGCACCTTGTGGAAGTAGGCATCGACGCTCCGCAGAGTCGCGAGGCGCATCAGGCGGGCTCGCCGATCCTGGGCCATGCCGATCCGGTCCGTGATGATCCTGATCCGGCGGTGCGGTTCGCTCTTCGTGTGGAACGGCCAGGCGAATGGCTCGCCGGGCAAGTGGCCGGCAAGGAGCCCCTCAACGGCAGCGTCGGTCAGGTCGATCTGGTCTTGCGCCGGAAGAGCCGCCCAAGCCGCCTGCGAGACACCCGTGGCTAGTTCAAGGGCCGCTTTACCCTCAACCACCAGCATGTTGCGCTGGTCGTTGGTCTGGTGCTTGTCGAACTGGACGACGACGACATCAGCACGACCGGCTTGGATCCAGGCGGCGAAGGCTGACACGAAGGACAGCGCAAGGCCGGAGTCGGCATCGAGCACGAAGACGAACCTCTCGCCACCTTTGCCGAGGCAGCGGCGCAGATAGAACGCATGCGCGAGCTGCACCATGTCCTGACGGATCAGGGCGCCTCGATGGGGCAGTTGAAGGCCCAGATCGACCTCGGGCGCCTCCATCGGGTGGATAGCGACATTCCGCGTGATCTTGTCGAGATGATGCTTGAACTCGGTCTCGGACCACACCCGCGCTTGGCGACGGAACGCGCGCGGGACATTGAAATCGCCTGCGGCCACCATGCGTGCCTCGATGTCTGGCAAATCGACCTCCGGATCCAGTGCCAGGTGCGCCGCCATGATGTAGCCGGAGTTCGCATGTGCCGTGCAGATGTGCGGGACCGCGATCTGGGCGCGGGTCTTCCTGTTTGGCCAGTTGAGATGAAGCGTCTGCGAGTCGGTTGCGAAGCGGCGCCCGGCCTTCTGCCAATCGACCTTCTCGAACATCGCCTCCCGGCGCGCCGTGAGGTCGATCACGCGGTCGTAGATGAAGTCGATCTTGGCATAGACATCCCGGGGACAGAGCCCGGTGAAGTCCGCGATCTTCGAGATCGGGACCCCGTTGGTGATCATCCACAACACCTCGCGGTTGGCATTGCTCCGATGCTGCCTTCGGATGCGCGAGCCAAGCGAGAACGAGGTCAGGCAGGTCTTGCACTTCCAGCGCTGAACGCCCTTCGCCGTCCGGCCGCTTTTCCGGAAGAGATCCGGATGATCCCGAAGACTCTTGTCGTGGTTGGCGCAGGCCTCGTTGGGGCAGCAGTCGCGCGGACCTTCCGGCCGAAATCTGCCGCGAAGTCGCCGATACTCTTCGACGAGTGCGTGATTGTTCTTGATGATCGAGGTCTGCTTGCAGACCCCACACTCGAAGGTCTTCTCGTCGCGCGAGCCGATCACCCTGCCAGACGGCAGGTTCGGTTTGACTTTGCCAGGAGATTTCCCTCTATTGTCATAGGGATCCGGCGGCACCGCGAAGAGCGGGCACTGCGGGTTCCGGCAGAAGTTGATGTCAATTCCGAAGCTCGGAAAGGGCAGCCTTCGCCGGCGAGCCGGCGAAGAAATCTTCGTCAGAGCCTTCAACCCCTTCCTCCCCGGAATCACCGCATGTTGCGGTTATCGCGGGGTAGATTGGCCAAAATCTGGCCAATCGAAGTTTTTCTGCACCACGAACTGCAAAGGGCTGGCCCGAGGGGCGCCTTTCGCATTGAGGGATCGGAAGGAGCGTCCTGCCGTGCAGCCCGCTCCGACCTGCCGACCCGGATCAGTTCCGGGCGCGGTCCACCATCTTGCCCTTCGAGATCCAGGGCATCATGGCGCGCAGCTTCTCGCCGACCTTCTCGATCTGGTGTTCGTCGTTGATGCGGCGGGTGGCCTTGAAGAACGGCTGGCCGACCGCGTTCTCCTGCATGAAGTCGCGCACGAACTTGCCGGTCTGGATGTCGCGCAGCACTGCCTTCATCCGGGCCTTGGTCTCGTCGTAGGGCAGGATGCGCGGGCCCGAGACATATTCGCCGTATTCGGCGGTGTTCGAGATCGAGTAGTTCATGTTGGCGATGCCGCCTTCGTAGATCAGGTCCACGATCAGCTTCACCTCGTGCAGGCACTCGAAATAGGCCATCTCGGGCTCGTAGCCGGCTTCCACCAGCGTCTCGAAGCCCATGCGGATGAGTTCCACGAGACCGCCGCAGAGAACCGCCTGCTCGCCGAACAGGTCGGTTTCGCATTCCTGGCGGAAGTTGGTCTCGATGATGCCCGAGCGGCCGCCGCCGATGGCCGAGCAATAGGAAAGGCCGATTTCCATCGCCTTGCCGGTCGCGTCGTTGTGCACCGCCACGAGGCAGGGCACGCCGCCGCCCTTGACGTATTCGCCGCGGACGGTGTGGCCCGGGCCCTTCGGCGCCATCATGATGACATCGACGCCCGGCTTCGGCTCGATCAGGCCGAAATGCACGTTCAGGCCGTGGGCGAAGGCGATCGCGGCGCCTTCCTTCAGGTTGTCGTGGACGTATTTCTTGTAGGTCTCGGCCTGAAGCTCGTCGGGCATGGTGAACATGATCAGGTCGCACCAGGCGGCGGCTTCGGCAATGCCCATGACCTTCAGGCCCTCGGCTTCGGCCTTCTTCGCGGACGGCGAGCCTTCGCGCAGCGCCACGACCACGTTCTTCGCGCCAGAGTCGCGCAGGTTCAGCGCATGGGCGTGGCCTTGGCTGCCATAGCCGAGGATGGCGACCTTCTTGTCCTTGATCAGGTTGATGTCGCAGTCGCGATCGTAATAGACGCGCATTGGGGCGCTCCTTCTTGATGAACTGCTGCGCACCATAGAGACGTGGACGCGAGAGCGGCTGCAAAGTTTGACGATCCTGGCCCGATCTGGCAAACGTCATGCGCCGAAGCCGCCTTTCGTGAAAAGATCATGCTCGACGACACCGACCGCCGCCTGTTGCGCCACCTGCTGGCCGAGCCGTCGCTGGGCACGGCGGATCTTGCCGAGCGCGCTGGCCTGACCACCGCCACCTGCTGGCGGCGGCTGGAGCGGCTGACCGAAAGGGGCGTGATCGGCGCGCGGCAGGCGGTGATCGACTGGCGGAAGCTGGGATATTCGGTGGAGGTTTCCTTGCGCTTCACGCTGGACAAGACCGATCCGCGCGCCTTCGACGAATTCCTTGCCGCGGCGCGGCTGGTGCCGGAGGTGATCGGGATCGAGACCTTCCTCGGCCGGGTCGATGTGCGGCTGAACGTGATCGCCCGCGACATGAAGCACTACCAGGAGCTCTACCGCGCCCGGATCCTCACGCTGCCCCACATCTCGGACATCGAGGCCCTGATGCTGGTCGCCACCATCCGCGAGGCGGAGGCGCTGCCGCTGTGATCGACCTCGACGACACCGACCGGGCGCTGCTGCGCGCCCTGACCGAGGACGCCACGCAAAGCGCGGGCGCGCTCGGCCGCCGCTTCGGCCTGTCCCAGCCCGCCGCCTGGCGCCGCATCCGGCGGCTGGAGGAGGCGGGCGTGATCGCCGGCCGCCGCGTCGTGGTGGATCGCGAGGCGCTGGGCTTCGGCGTTACCGTCTTCCTCGGCGTGAAGCTCGCCACCAAGGGGCGCGTCAGCCTCGAGGATTTCGAGCGCGCGGTGACGGCCATCCCCGAGGTGCAGGTGGTGCAGCACGTGCTCGGCCTCTTCGACTACCGCCTCCGCGTCGTCGCCCGAGACATTGCCGATTTCGAGCGCGTGCTGCGCCGGCGGATCATGACCCTGCCGGGGGTGGGGCAGGTCGAGGCCAACGTGCTTCTCACCGAGGAGCGGCGGCCCGGCCCGTTGGGCTGAGACCGCCTGCGACCTTTTTCAGGTGGCGAAAGGCGCGGGGCGGACGCTATCTCTGGGAAAGAACAGAAGGAGCCTCCCATGCCCGCCCTGCGCCCCGACGTCGATCCCGACGGCCTTCAGGAATTTTCGGTCGTGTTCACCGACCGCTCGCTGAACCACATGTCCGCGAAGTTTCAGGGCGTTATGCGGGACATCTCGGCCATGCTGCGCGAGGTCTATGCCGCCGAGGCGGTGGCGGTCGTACCGGGAGGCGGCACCTTCGCGATGGAGGCGGTCGCGCGCCAGTTTGCCACGGGCGCGCATGCGCTGGTGATCCGCAACGGCTGGTTCTCCTACCGCTGGACGCAGATCCTCGACGCGGGCGGCTTCGCGGCGCAGCAGACGGTGGTGATGGCGCGGCCTTCGGGCAACGGGGCGCGGGCACCGTTTGCGCCGCCGCCGGTCGAGGAGGTTGTGGCGAAGATTGCCGAGGTGAAGCCGGATGTGGTCTTCGCGCCGCATGTGGAGACGTCAGCCGGGATCATCCTGCCCGACGACTACATCGCGAAGGTGGCGGCGGCCGCGCATGAGGTCGGCGCGTTGATGGTGCTCGACTGCATCGCCTCGGGCTGCATCTGGGTGGACATGCAGGCGACCGGCGTCGACGTCCTGATCTCGGCGCCGCAGAAGGGCTGGTCGGCCTCGCCCGCCGCGGGCCTCGTGATGCTCTCCGCGCGCGCGGCCGAGAGGCTGGAGGCCACTGCCTCGAACAGCTTCGCCATGGACCTGAAGAAGTGGCGCGCGATCATGGCGGCTTACGAGGGTGGCGGTCACGCCTATCACACCACGATGCCGACGGATGCGCTGCTCGACTTCCGCGACGCGATGGCCGAGACGAAGGCGCTGGGCTTTGCCGCGATGAAGGAGGCGCAGTGGCGGCTCGGGACCGAGGTTCGCGCCATGCTGGCGGCAAAGGGGATCACCTCGGTGGCCGCGGATGGCTTCGCCGCGCCGGGCGTGGTGGTCAGCTATACCGACGATCCCGAGGTGCAGACCGGGCGCAAGTTCCTCGCCGAGGGAATGCAGATCGCGGCGGGCGTGCCGCTTCAGTGCAACGAGGGGCCGGAGTTCCGCACCTTCCGGTTGGGTCTCTTCGGCCTCGACAAGCTGACCGACGTCGATGGCACCGTTGCGCGGCTGAAGGCCGTCCTCGACCGCGTGCTCTGACCGCGGCTAGCGGACCCCGAGCCCCGCGCGCATCAGCGTGCGGCGCACGGGGGCCGAGCCATACATCGCGTCAAGGAGCTTGGCCCGAAGGTCGCGCCACGCCGGTTCCCCGGCCATCGAGGCCCGGTTCAGCACGTCGATCCCCGCAATGCGCGCCTGAACCTCCCAGTGCCGCCGCCGATGATAGGCGTCGAGCATCCCGGCGTTGCCGAGGTCGGCCTTGTGATCGGCGGCGAGTTGCAGCAGCACCCGAAGGTCGGCGAGGCTCATGTTCAAGCCCTGCGCACCGATCGGCGGCATCACATGGGCGGCCTCGGCCATCAGCGCCGTCCGCTCGCCCGCCATGCGATCGGCCACCTGGCTGATGATCGGCCAGACGTTGACCTGCGAATTCAGCGCAAGCGGCCCGAGGATGCCGCAGGAGCGGGCGTTCATTGCTGCCTCGAATTCGGGGACGGGCAGGGCGCGCAGGCGCAGCGCCTCCTCCCCCCGCTCCATCCAGACGATGGCCGAGGCGGGCTTGCCCTGGAAATCCGGCAGCGGCACCAGCGTGAAGGGACCGCCCGAGCGGTGAATCTCGGTCGAGACGTTCTGGTGTGGCACCGGATGGGTCACGGTGAAGGCCAGCGCCTTCTGGCCGTAGCGCCGCGTCCGCACGCCGATCCCCAACGCCTCGCGCACCGGAGAGCCGCGCCCGTCCGCGGCCACCAGCAGCCGGGCCGAGATGCGCGTGCCGTCCGACAGCGTCACCAGCGCCTCGCTTTCGCGCGTCAGCACGCCGACGGTCGCCACGCCGGGGCGGAAGTCCACCCGGCGCTCGCTCCGCAGATGCGCGACCATCTCGCGCCGCAGAAGCCAGTTGGGCAGGTTCCAGCCGAAGGGCTGGTCCGAGATGTCGGCCGCGTCGAAGTCCTTGACGACCCGCGGCACCGGCTCCACCCCGCCCGCGTCGATGATCCGCATCACCTGCAAGGGCGCCGCATGGGGCGCCAGACGCGGCCAGAGGCCGGCAGCCTGCAGCAGCGGGATCGAGGGCTGGAGGATCGCGGTGGACCGAAGGTCGGCGCCCTCGGCCTCGGCCGAGGTCACGGGCGGCTGCGGATCGACGCAGATCACCGAATATCCGGCAGCCGAGAAGGCCGCCGCGGCAGTCAGTCCGGCGACGCCGCCGCCGGAGACGAGAATGTCGGTTCCAATCCGGGCCATGGGTCCCCCTTCCATCGCTGGGGAAGCTAGTGGCCGGCGGGCCGGGCGTCCAGATCAGCCGATGGTGATCAGTACGATCAGCGCCATCACGATCGGCACGAAGATCACCGCCGTCAGGCCGAGCGCCACGAGGCCGAAGGTCCAGACGCCAAGCGCGACGGCCGTCGCGAGGATGGCCGCGAAGGCAAAGAGCGCCAGATCCGCGGTGCTCGTCTTCCGCGTGTGCCGCTCCATCGGCGGGATCACGTGGTTCGGCAGTTCGTAGACTTCGGAATAAGCGTTCATGCGGCATCTCCGTTAACGACGGTGTCAGATAGACCGAATCTCCCCCTCCTGGCTAGGACAATGTGCCGCTGCCCTGCGTCTCAGCGTAGCAGCCCGGCCAGAAAGTCCGAGAGGTCGGGCGTGTGATGGTGGATGTGGCGGGCCGGCATGGCCTCGGGCGCCACATGAACGGTTTGCATGCCCATCGCATGCGGCTCCACGAGGTTGCGCGAATCATCCTCGAACATGGCGGCGGTGTCCGGGGCCAGACGGTCGGCCGCGAAGACGGCCTCGAAGGCGCCGCGTTCCGGCTTCGGACGATAGCCGGCATGCTCCACGCCATAGACCGCATCGAAGACGCCGGAGAGGCCGCGGGCGGCCAGAACGCGCTCGGCATAGGGGGCGCAGCCGTTGGTGTAGACGATCTTCCGCCCCGGCAGCGCCCGGATGCGCGCGGCAAGGATCATGTCCTGTTCGAGATGGTCGAGCGAGATGTCGTGGACGTGGCTGAGATAGGGCGCCGGATCGACGCCATGTTCGGCCATCAGGCCCGCGAGCGTGGTGCCGTAGGTCTGCCAGTAGTGTCGCCGCAGACGGTCGGCCTCGGCCTGGACCACGCGAAGCTCGGTCATGACCCAGTCGGTCATGCGCCGCTCGATCTGGTCGAAAAGCCGGGCAGAGGGCGGGTAGAGCGTGTTGTCGAGGTCGAAGACCCAGCCCCGGACGTGAGTGAAGCGATCGGCCACCATGGCGGCAACGGTAGCCGTGCCGGCGCGTTCCGGCAATGCTTTGAGGTTGATCAGCCCGGCCGCTCGCGGATAACGTCGCGCCATTCCTCGTATGTTCGGAAAGGCCGCCTCGCCGTGCAGAAAGATGCCTATACGCTGATTCTCGAGGCGATCGAGGGAGGCGTCTACAAGCCCGGTGACCGGCTGGTCGAATCGGAACTGGCCGAGCGGCTGGGCGTGTCGCGCACGCCGGTGCGCGAGGCGCTGCAGCGGCTGGAGACCCAGTCGATGTTGACGCGCGACGGGCGCAGCCTGATCGTGGCCTCGCTGGACCACAACCAGCTGGCGGAACTCTATGCGGTGCGGACCGAACTCGAGGGGCTGGCCGCGCGGCTTGCCGCCCGCCACGCCACCGACGAGGAGATCCGTGTGCTGCGCGGCATGGTCGAGGACGACCGGACGCTGCTCGGTGGCGATCCGCGCGCGCTGAGCCGGGCGAACAAGCGGTTCCACAAGCAGATCCACCTTGCCTCGCACAACCGGTTCCTGGTGCAGCAGCTCGACCTCGTGCACCGGTCGATGGCGTTGATGGCCACCACCTCCTTCGCGGCCGAGGGTCGCGACGAGGTGGCGATGGCCGAGCATGACCAGATCGTGCAGGCGATCGAGGCGCGCGACGGGGATGCGGCCTATGCCGCGCTGCGCAACCACATCTCGAAGGCGTTCGAGACCCGGCTCAGGGTCGATGCGGGCGAGCTGCGGATGCGCTGAGCCGCACGGGCGGGTCGAAGAGGCCGTGGCGCGTCTTGTCCCAGTAGAAGGGGGCGGTCAGCAACTCCCACAGCGCCTTGTAGGCCGCGAAGGTCGCCAGCGGGTTGTAGAGGTGCATCGTCAGCACCCACAGCGGGTTCAGCCGGTGCCGGGTCTGTTGCAGGGCGAGGATGCCCGTGACCACCGCGACTGATTCGGCAAGCAGGAGAAGCGCGACCATCGCCCAGATCGCCGGTGCGGGCAGGGTCGCCGCCACCGGATGCGGCAGGCCGAGCGCGAGCAGCCAGAACGACCACAGCAGCGGCGCCAGCACCGTCTGCGACAGCGAGCCGAGGAACATCACCTGGAACCCCGCGAAGCGCCGCGGACCCAGTTGCCGCCAGAGCAGCGCCGGATCGCGCATGTGCACGGCCCAGGTCATCATGAAGCCCTTGAGCCAGCGCGAGCGTTGCTTGATCCAGGGGATGGCGCGGCAGTTCGCCTCTTCCTCGGTCACGGTGGCGACAAGCTCCGTCCGGTAGCCGTGCCGCGCGAGACGGATGCCGAGGTCGGCATCCTCGGTGACGTTGTGCGCGTCCCACGCCCCCAGATCCTCCAGCGCGGCGCGGCGGAAAAAGAGGGTCGTTCCCCCCAGCGGCACCGCGAGCCCCAGCCGGTCCACCCCGGGCAGCATCAGCCGCCACCAGGCGGCGTATTCGATGGTGAAGCAGCGCGACAGCCAGTTGGTGCGCGGGTTGTAGTAGTCGAGCTGGCCCTGAAGACAGGCCACCTGCGAGCCGCGACGGCTGAAGCCCTCGACGATCCGGCGGATCTGGTCGGGCTCGGGGGAATCCTCGGCGTCATAGACCCCGATGATCGAGCCGCGGCAATGGTCAAGCGCCACGTTCAGCGCGCGGGGCTTGGTCCGGATCTGGCCTGCGGGCGAGACGACGATTCGCATCCAGGGCGGCAGCCGGGCCGCATCCAGTGCGGCGCGGGTCCGTCGGTCGCAGGCCTCGACGACCAGCAGGATCTCCAGCCGGTCGCGTGGATAGTCGAGCCGGCCGAGCCGCGCGACGAGGCGGCCGGCGATGTCCTCCTCGTGGTAAAGCGCGACGATGATCGACACCATCGGCAGCCGGGCCAAGGTGGGCGCGGGTGGTAATGGCGGCGCCCGGCGCAGGGCGGCGATGGCTGCGGCAATCCGGAGAAGGGTGCTGCAGACCAGCGTGATCAGAGTCCAGAGCGTAAGGATCAGCAGGACCGCCTGCGGCGCCAGCGCGAGGCCCGCGGCAAGGCCCAGCACCGCGCCGAGCGTGAGCTGGCGCATCCGTGCCGGCCGCCAGTCGCGGCAGCTTTCAGGCGCCGCGACGCGGGCTTCGGCCGCTGCGCCGATGACCTGGGCGCGACAGGCCACCACGGCGGCCTCGATCTCGGAGCGCGAGGCGAGGGCGGGGATCACCCGGCCGAACAGTTCCTGCAGCCGCGGACCCTGCCGCAGGAACGTTTCGGGCGTTGAGGCTGCGACGAGGGTCGCGTCGCCGATGCGTTGGCTGGGCAGCAGCGCCTCGCGCAGGCAGGTCCGGACGCCAAGCCGGTCGACCAGCCGCGGATCCGGCGGCGCGACCGCGGGATGCAGCACCGCCATGCCGCTGCGCCGGGCCAGGATCTCGCAGACCTCGGCCTCGTCCAGCGCGCCTTCGGCCAGGAGCATCTCTGCCAGGGGCGCCTGGCGGCCGGCACCGTCGCTGAGCGCCTTCATGATGCGGTGTGGCGCGACCTGCCCCTCGCGCAGGAGCATCACGCCAAGAGCCTCGGCCGGCGGCGGGGCCGCCGCCACCTCTGCCGCTGGCGGGGAGGATCGCCGCGCGAGGGGCAGGAGACGGGGCGGAGCGGGCACGTCATGGCCTTTCGATGGATGCCGCACCATCGCCGGAACTGGTTAAGAACGCGTAAAGCGCCGCCGAGCGGGCTTCAGAAGGCCGCGCCGAAGAACATGGTGGCGGCCGTCTCGCCCGGCGGCGCGATGGTTGCCGGACCCGTTGCGACCGGCGGCAGCGCGCCCCCGGGAGGCACCGTGCCAAGACCCGATTCGGCGGCCGTCAGCACGACGACGCGGGTGCCGGGCGCCACGCGGTTGTAGAGGTGCACGATGTCCTGGTTGAACAGCCGGATGCAGCCAGCCGAGGTGGCATTGCCGATCGAGGACGGCTCGCTCGTGCCGTGGATCCGGTAGTAGGTGTCCCTGCCGTTGCGGTGCAGGTAGAGCGCCCGCGCGCCCAGCGGATTGGACAGGCCACCCTCCATCCCCTCGGCCCAGGGCCCGTATTGCGCGGGGTCCTCGGCGATCATGTCCTTGGTCGGGATCCAGCGCGGCCATTCGCGCTTGATCGGGATCACGGCATCTCCCGAGAAGCCGCGGCCCTCGCGGCCGACCGCCACGGCATAGCGTGTCGCCCGGAATCCCGGCTCGACGAGATAGAGGTAGCGGGCAAAGGGATCGACGACGATGGTTCCGGGCGGCTCGGCGCTCCAGTAATCGACCTCGCGGCGGATGTTGCGCTCGACCAGGTATTGCGGCGGTATGGCGGGGATGATCCGCTCGCCATCCACCATCGGGCCATACATGGCTGCCGCCTCGGGCGAGGTACCGGTCGCGAGCGCGGCACGATCCGGGGGCGGCTCGCTGGCGCAGGCCGCGACGAGGGCGAGCGCGGTCAGGGCCGGCAGGAGGCGGCGGGCGAGGGTGCTGGTCATCGGCTTGTCCTTGTTCCACGGGCGAGGCCGGCGGTGCACCGGGCTGCGCGTCCGATGCCTGCGGCCAGCCGCTCCTTGTGGAAAATGAAGGAGATCGCCTTTGGTTCCGATTGCGGCCGGGCAGGGTGCCGTCGGCGCATCCTGCCCGCTGCGCCGAAGCCGGGGTGTCGCGTGCCCCGTCCTCGCGGGGCGGGCTCAGGCGGCGCGGCGGGCGCGCATCGCCGCGGCGAAGCGATCGAACAGGTAATAGCTGTCCTGCGGGCCGGGGCTCGCCTCGGGGTGATACTGCACCGAGAAGACCGGCCGGTCCTCCATGCGGATGCCGCAGTTCGAGCCGTCGAACAGGCTCACATGCGTTTCCTTCACGCCAGCCGGCAGCGTCTGGCTGTCGACGGTGAAGCCGTGGTTCATCGAGGTGATCTCGACCTTGCCGGTCTCGAGGTCCTTCACCGGATGGTTCGCGCCGTGGTGGCCGTGGTTCATCTTCACGGTGCGCGCGCCAAGGGCGAGGGCCAGCATCTGGTGGCCGAGGCAGATGCCGAACACCGGCAGGTCCTTTTCGAGCACGCCCCGGATCATCGGCACGGCATAGGCGCCGGTGGCAGCCGGGTCGCCGGGACCGTTCGAGAGGAAGACCCCGTCGGGGTTCAGCGCCAGCACGTCCTCGGCCGTGGCGGTGGCCGGCAGCACGGTCACGTCGCAGCCGGCAGAGGCGAGGCAGCGCAGGATGTTGCGCTTGGCGCCATAGTCGATCGCCACGACCTTCAGCCCCGGCTCGGTGCGCTTGGCATAGCCCTCGGGCCAGGCCCACCGCATCTCGTCCCAGCGATAGCTCTGCGTGCAGGTGACGTCCTTCGCGAGATCGAGGCCGACCAGCCCGCGCCAGGCGCGGGCCCTGGCCACCAGCGCCGCGATGTCGAACCTGCCCTCGGGGTCGTGCGCCAGCGCCACGTGCGGCGCCCCCTGCTGGCGGATCGCACGCGTCAGCCGGCGCGTGTCGATGCCGCCGATGCAGATCCGGCCACGAGCCAGCAGCCACTGCGTGAGCTCGCCCGTGGCGCGCCAGTTCGACGGCTCGGTCGGGTCCCATTTCACCACCATGCCGGCCGCGACCGGCTGGGCGGTCTCGTCATCCTCGGGTGTGACGCCGACGTTGCCGACATGCGGGAAGGTGAAGGTCACGATCTGGCCGGCATAGGAGGGATCGGTCATGATCTCCTGGTAGCCGGTCATGGCGGTGTTGAAGACAAGCTCGGCCACCGTCTCGCCCACGGCGCCGAAGCCCTTGCCGTAGAAGACGGTGCCGTCGGCGAGGGCGAGGCAGGCGGTGGGCTTCGTGGTGGGGCTGGCGGCGGCCATGGCGCGACTCCTTGGCAAAATCTGGCGGACACTAAGGGCTGCGCCAGGCGCGGTCAAGGCCAGGGTCGAAATGACTTCTTCAATGAAATCAGGATTTTGGTCAATGGTGCCGCAGTTGTGTCGGCACCCCCTTGGCTGTAATGTGCGGTCTTCGCACAGCCATGGAGATGGATGACGATGACTCTGCGGGAGCGCCTTCAGGAGGGCATGAAGGAGGCGATGCGCGCCAGGCAGCCCGACCGGCTGTCGACGCTGCGCCTGATCAACGCCGCCATCAAGGATCGTGACATCGCCGCACGGGTGGACGGCGCGGCGGGCATGGTGCCCGACAGCGAGATCACCGCGATCCTCGGCCGGATGGTGCGCCAGCGCATCGAAAGCGCCCGCGCCTACGAGGAGGGCGGCCGTCTCGAACTGGCCGAGAAGGAACGCGCCGAGATCGCGGTCATCGAGGAGTTCCTGCCCCGGCAGCTCGATCCCGCCGAGATCGACGCCGCCATCGCGGTTGCCATCGCCGAGGTCGGGGCGACCACGATCCGCGACATGGGCAAGGTCATGGCCGAGCTGAAGGCCCGTTACACCGGGCAGATGGACTTCGGCGCCGTGGGGCCGATGGTCAAGGACCGGCTCGGCTGACCTGCGCGCCACGGCGCGGAGAGGGCGTCGCCCGCTCCGCCTTCCGTGGCAACGCGGCGCAAGGGGCCTCGATGGCCCCGCAGCGCCGCACCCTCCGCGTCCGGTCCCGCGGGGGGCGGCTTGCGCGAGACGCTCAATGCGCCAGCGACCGGTCCCAGTCCTTGCGCTTGGGCAGGTTCTCGAACGTGTGCTCGGGCGGCGGCGAGGGCAGCGTCCATTCCAGCGTGTCGGCGTGCTCGTTCCAGTAGTTGTTCACCGTCACCCGTGCGCCGCGGGTCAGGGTGTAGAACACCACGCCCAGGAAGAACAGGAACGAGGCGAAGGACAGGAAGGCGCCCAGCGACGAGACCATGTTCCAGGTGGCGAATGCCTCGGGATAGTCGATGTAGCGCCGCGGCATGCCCTGCCGGCCCAGGAAGTGCTGCGGAAAGAAGGTGAGGTTCGAGCCGATGAACATCATCCAGAAATGCAGCTTGCCCGCCCATTCCGGATACTGCCGCCCCGACATCTTGCCGATCCAGAAATAGATCCCGGCGAAGATGCCGAACACCGCGCCAAGGCTCATCACGTAATGGAAATGCGCCACCACGTAGTAGGTGTCGTGATAGTAGCGGTCCACGCTCGCCTGGCTGAGGACGATCCCCGTGACCCCGCCCACGGTGAACAGGAAAAGGAAGCCGAGCGCCCACAGCATCGGCGTCCGCAGGTCGATCGAGCCGCCCCACATGGTGGCGATCCACGAGAAGATCTTGATGCCCGTGGGCACCGCGATCACCATGGTCGCCATCATGAAATAGCTCTGCTGCGTCAGGCTCAGGCCCGCCGTATACATGTGGTGCGCCCAGACCACGAAGCCCAGGACGCCGATCGCCACCATCGCATAGACCATCGGCAGATAGCCGAAGATCGGCTTTCTCGCGAAGGTCGCGATCACGTGGCTGACGATGCCGAAGGCCGGCAGGACGATGATATAGACCTCGGGGTGGCCGAAGAACCACAGGATGTGCTGGTAGAGCACCGGGTCGCCGCCGCCCGAGGGCTGGAAGAACGTGGTGCCGAAGTTGCGATCCGTGAGCAGCATGGTGATGGCACCGGCAAGCACCGGAAGCGCCAGCAGGATGAGCCAGGCGGTGACGAAGATCGACCAGGCGAACAGTGGCACCTTGTGCATCGTCATGCCGGGCGCGCGCATGTTGAGGAAGGTGGTGATCATGTTGATCGCGCCAAGGATCGACGAGGCGCCCGAGAGGTGCACCGCGAAGATCGCGAGGTCGGTCGAATAGCCCGACTCGGACGTCGAGAGCGGCGGATAGAGCACCCAGCCGATCCCCGAGCCCAGTTGCCCGTTGCCGCCCGGCGCAAACAGCGAGGCCACCGCCAGCGACGTGCCGGCCACATAGAGCCAGTAGGACAGGTTGTTCATCCGCGGGAAGGCCATGTCCGGCGCGCCGATGTGCAGCGGCATGAAATAGTTGCCGAAACCCCCGAAGAGCGCGGGGATTACCACGAAGAACATCATCAGGATGCCGTGCGCGGTGATCATCACGTTCCAGACGTGACCGTTCGGCGTGCAGTTCTCGATCGCCGACGGCCAGAGCGACTGCACGAAGCCGCGGACGAAGCCCGACTCCAGATGCTCGGCGCACATGAACTGCACGCCCGGCGCCATCAGCTCCATCCGCATGTAGACGGTGAAGGCGACCGAGATCAGCCCGACGAGGCCGCCGGTGAAGAGGTAGAGGATCCCGATGTCCTTGTGGTTGGTCGACATGAACCAGCGGGTGAAGAATCCCCTCCGCTCGTGCTCGTGGCCATGGATGGCTGCATCGGCCATAGGCTCGCCTCCCGCGTGCAGTGTTTCGGTTCCGGCTCGCGCCAGCGGAACGGTTCACCGGCGCCTTCCGCCCAAAGCTAGAGCGGCGGGCGGTTGCCGGCAACTTCGCACTTTGATCTGGATCAAGAAAACCGGCCAGTCCGCATTTGGTTGGAGCGGCATGGCGACGCAGCGTCAGTCGGCAAAATTCCGGGGAAAGGTGCGGGCAAGGGCGGCGTCGAGGTCTCCCATGGTGACCGGAAGGCCGAGATCGACAAGGCTCGTCACGCCATGTTCACGGATGCCGCAGGGCACGATCCCCTCGAAATGCGCGAGATCCGGTTCCACATTGATCGACAGGCCGTGAAAACTGACCCAGCGGCGGAGCTTCACCCCGATGGCGGCGATCTTGTCCTCGCGCGGGATGCCGTCGGGACCCGGGGCCCTGTCAGGCCGCACCACCCAGACGCCGACCCGGCCGGCGCGCCGCTCGCCCTTCACGTTGAACTCGGCCAGCGTGTCGATCACCCATTGCTCGAGCGCGCAGACGAAGCGGCGCACGTCGCGGCCCCGGCGGTCGAGGTCGAGCATCACGTAGACCACGCGCTGGCCCGGCCCGTGATAGGTGTATTGCCCGCCGCGGCCGGCGACATGGACCGGGAAACGATCCGGATCGACCAGATCCTCGGCCCGCGCCGAGGTTCCGGCGGTGTAGAGGGGCGGATGCTCCAGCAGCCAGACCGCCTCGGGGGCCTCGCCGGCGCGGATGCGCGCGGCGCGTGCCTCCATCGCCGCCAGCGTCTCGGCGTAGGGGCTCAGGCCCGGCAGCACCGTCCATTCCGGACCGGAAGTCGTCATGCGGCAGCCCTCCTTCTCGACGCAAAAAACATGCGGAATGCCCCGAAACCCGTGTTACCGTTTGAACGAGTCCCTCGCGTTCCTGGAGACGTCCGATGTATTTGAAATCCCTCGCCACCGCCAGCCTCGCGGCCGTGATCGGACTGGCTCCGGCAGAACAGGTGCAGGCCGATGCCGGCGACGCCATCGCGGGTGCGCTCGTCGGCGGCATCATCGGCCATGCGATCGCCAACAACCAGAACCGCCAGCGCCAGGCCGCCCAGCCCGTGCAGCGCCAGTCGACGCGCAGCGCCCGGCCCACGATGTCGAGTGCAGAGCGCGAGCGGAACAAGGAGGTGCAGACCGCGCTGAACTATTTCGGCTATCCGGTCGGCACGGTCGATGGCGTGCTGGGGTCGCGGTCGCGCTCGGCCATCTCGCAGTATCAGGTGCTGCTCGGCTATGCGCCGACCGGGCAGCTGACGGAATACGAGCGGACGATCCTGTCGACCGCCTATCACCGCGGCGTGGCCGGCGGCCCGATGGTGCAGCAGGCGGTGATGAGCCATCCGCAGGGCATGCGTGGGCTGCTGCTGATGCAGCGCGACGAGATGGCCGGCCTGCCGCCGGCGCAATCCGCGGGCATGACGATGCCGGCGCCCGCAGCCATGGCCCCGGCGGCGGCCGCGACGGCGGCAGCGGCGGCGCCCGCCATGCTTCCCGACCTGCCTGTGCCCGCGGCCGAACCGGAGCCGGCCGCCCCCGAGCTGCCCTCGTTCCTCGGGGCGGGCGGAACGATGGTCTCGCTGGCCTCGCACTGCAACACGGTCGGGCTGCAGACCAGCGCCAACGGCGGCTACACCACCGCGGCCGGAATGACGGACGCCACCTTTGCCCTGGGCGAGCAGTTCTGCCTGGCGCGCAGCTTCGCTATCTCGGCCAGCGAGGAGATGGCGAAGCAGGTCCAGGGCTTCACGCCGCAGCAGATCGCAGAGCAGTGTCACGCGCTCGGTCCCGCGTTGCAGGCGCAGGTCGCCGCGCTGTCGCTGGAGCCGCGGGACGACGTGCTGAAGGACGTCTCGGCCTTCGTGCTGGCCAGCGGCCGCCAGCCGGCGCAGCTTGCGGGGTCGGCCCGGATCTGCCTCGGCACCGGCTACGTCGAGGACCGGATGGATGTGGCGATCGGCTCGGCCCTGCTGCTGACCGCTCTCGGCCAGAAGGGCTATGCGGAGCTGTTGGGCCATCACCTGGCGCAGGGATTCGGTGCCAGCCAGCGGCCGGATCTGGCGCTCGACTGGTACCAGATGGGGATCGACGCAGCGCAGGCGGGCGGCGCGCCGTTCGGGCAGGGGATGCCGGAACGGAGCGAGGTGATTCGGAAGGCGGCCTATACGGTCGGGGGACGGGTCGACCTGATCGCGCCCGAGGCGCCGGCCGAGTTGCCGGTCTTCGCCTCGCCGCCTGATGCGGCCGTGGTCGAGGCGGCGGCCGCACCTGTTGCCGCGCCGGTGGAAGAGGCCGTGGCGCCTCCGCCGGTCGAGCCGTCGCAGCCGGCGATGGCGCTGGCCGCGCAGCCCTCGGCCGGGATGGCGGAGGCCGGCGCCAAGGCCGTCTCGGCTGCCGCGCGCCTGCCGTTCCTGCTTCTGGGACAGTGACTTGTCCGGCGGGGAGGCGCGCGCCCGCGCCCCTCTCCGCGGCATTTTTCACGAGGCGTGAAATTCCCTCTTCCCTTCGCCCGCGAGCTTGGCTAAGAACCCGCCACCAAGCCAAGACAGTGCGGTCGTGGCGGAATTGGTAGACGCGCAGCGTTGAGGTCGCTGTGGGGTAACTCCCGTGGAAGTTCGAGTCTTCTCGACCGCACCATTCTCCTGATGGAGACGCCAGAGGGCGGCCCGAAAGGGCCGCCTTCGGCGTTTCCGCCGCCGTGGCCGCCGCCGCGGGGCGTTTTTGTCACCAATCCGTCGCTTTTCGGGGCCTCCTGTTCGCATCCCGTCGCTCTGACGCGCGGAAGGGCGTGCTACCTGCCGATCCAGACGGCAGTTCCTTCCCATGGCGGGGACATTGCACAACAAGATTGCAATGAGGGGACCGTTCAGCTTTAAACGACTTCAACGAGTGCAGGAAACCTGCCGGATCAAGATGGGGAGAATGGGGTGGTGGCTTCTACCCAGGACGACGGTTTCGTCGTTTTCGAACACGTGCAGAAAAGCTACGACGGCGAGACGCTGGTCGTTAAGGATCTCAATCTGACGATCGGCCAGGGCGAGTTCCTGACCATGCTCGGGCCCTCGGGCTCCGGCAAGACCACCTGTCTGATGATGCTCGCCGGGTTCGAGACCGCCACGCATGGCGACATCCGGCTCGACGGTCGCCCGATCAACACGGTTCCGCCCCACAAGCGCGGAATCGGGATGGTGTTCCAGAACTACGCGCTCTTTCCGCACATGACGGTGGGCGAGAATCTCTCGTTCCCGCTCGAGGTGCGCGGCATGTCCAAGCCCGACCGCGAACGCAAGATCAAGCGCGCGCTCGACATGGTGCAGATGGGCGCCTTCGCCAACCGCCGCCCCGCGCAGATGTCCGGGGGCCAGCAGCAGCGCATCGCGCTTGCCCGTGCGCTGGTGTTCGATCCGGCGCTGGTGCTGATGGACGAACCGCTCGGCGCGCTCGACAAGCAGCTGCGCGAGCACATGCAGTTCGAGATCAAGCACCTTCACGAAAGCCTCGGCATCACGGTGGTTTATGTCACCCACGACCAGGGCGAGGCACTGACCATGTCGGACCGGATCGCCGTGTTCAACGACGGCCGCATCCAGCAGCTTGCCCCGCCGGACGAACTTTACGAGCGACCCCGCAACAGCTTCGTGGCCAGCTTCATCGGCGAGAACAACCGCCTTCCCGGCACGGTCGAGGAGATTGCCGAAGGCCGCGCCCTTGTCCGGCTGGAGACGGGCGAGCTGATCGACGCAACCCCCGTAAACGTGTCCCGCAAGGGCCAGAAGACTCTCGTTTCGATCCGCCCCGAACGGGTCGAATACAAGCCCGAGATGCTGCCTCCGAACGCCCACCTCATCGATGCCGAGGTGATGGAGTTCATCTACATGGGCGACATCTTCCGCACGCGCCTGCGGGTGGCCGGCTCCGAGGAGTTCGTCATCAAGAGCCGCAACACGCTGGGGCAGCGCATGCTGCAGCCCGGCGAGAAGATCCGGATCGGCTGGGCACCCCAGGACGCCCGAGCGCTCGATCCGCTTTAACTCCGTGTAAACGGATCTGCCGCAGCCTGCGGCCAAGAAAAAAGCACAGACGCAAAACCAGGGAGACTGTCAGATGAAGAAGGCCCTCATTCTGTCCACCGCCTTGACGGCAGTGGCATGGTCCGCCGCTGCGGAAGAGGTGAAGGTGATGTCGTGGGGCGGCGCCTACACGACAAGCCAGGTCGAGGCGTTCCACAAGCCGTTCACCGCGGAAACCGGGATCACCGTGGTCTCGATCGACGCGGACAACCCGGCCACGCCGCTCAAGGCGATGGTCGAGGCGCAGAACGTCAGCGTTGACGTGGTCGACGTGAACACGTCTGATGCCGTGCGGCTCTGCGACGAGGGCCAGCTTGAGGAGATCGATCCGGCGATGCTGCCGCCGGCGCCCGACGGCACCCCGGCGACCGATGACTTCCTGCCCGGCGCCTTGAGCGAATGCGCCGTGGGCAACATCGTCTATTCGACGGTCGTGGCCTATGACGAGACGAAGTTCCCGGGAGAGAAGCCGGCCACCATCGCCGACTTCTTCGACACGACGAAGTTCCCCGGCAAGCGCGCCATGTGGAAGAGCGCCAAGACCACGCTCGAGATGGCGCTGATGGGCGACGGTGTCCCGGCGGCCGAGGTCTATGACATGCTCTCGACCCCGGAAGGCGTCGACCGTGCCTTCGCCAAGCTCGATTCGATCAAGAAGGACCTGATCTGGTGGGAAGCCGGCGCCCAGCCGGTGCAGCTTCTGGCGGATGGCGAAGTCACCATGACGACGGCCTACAACGGCCGGATCTTCGCGGCCGCCGTGTCCGAGAACAAGCCCTTCGTGACGATCTGGGACGGCCAGGTCTATGAATACGACCTGTTCGTGATCCCGAAGGGCGCGCCGAACCTCGAAGGCGCCAAGAAGTTCGTGGCCTTCGCGACCGGCACGCAGCCGCTGGCCGATCAGGCCAAGTGGATCAGCTACGGTCCGGCGCGCAAGTCCTCGGGTCCGCTCGTCGGCCTCTATCAGGACGGCAAGACCGAGATGGCGCCGCACATGCCCACCGCCGAGGCGAACCTGAAGAACGCGCTTCCCTCGTCCTATGAGTTCTGGGTCGATCACGACGCGGAACTGGAAGAGCGCTTCAACGCCTGGCTGGCGTCGAACTGATCCGGACCCGGGCGCGCCTTCGGGCGCGCCTTTCCTGACGAGAGGGCTAAGATGGCCGAAGCATCCGCAGATCTTGCCGCCGGAGGTGCCGCGCGCCTTACCACCGCGGACGGGCGCCCGCTGAAAGGCGCACTGGCCCGTGCCCAGTCCCGCGCCCGACGGCGCGCCTTCCTTCTGGTGGCGCCGCTGCTGCTCTTCGTCGTCGTGACGTTCATCATTCCGATCGGGCAGATGCTGCACCGCTCGATCCACAACGACGGCTTCTCGAAGAACATGCCGCTGCTCAGCCAGTGGTTCGCCGAGACCGAGCCCGGCACGCCGCCGGACGAGGCCGCCTATGCCGCGCTGGCCGCCGACCTCAAGGCCGCGGCCGAGGCCAAGACGGTGGGCGTGGTCGGCACGCGGGTGAACTACGAGATGCCCGGCACCCGCTCGCTCTTCACCTCGACCGGCCGCAAGGCCAGGAATTTCGAGCCGCCGTTCCAGCAGGCGGTGCTGGATGCGGACCCGAAATGGGCCAATCCCGCGCTCTGGGGCACGATGCGGCAGGTCTCCCGGGCCTATTCGCCGAACTTCTTCCTCGCCGCCGTCGATCTGGCGCGCGACAACGAGGGCAACATCATCCGCGCGCCCGAGGACCGGCGCGTCTACATGATGCTGTTCGAGCGCACCTTCATCATTGCCGGGCTGATCACCTTCCTCTGCCTGCTGCTCGGCTTCCCGATCGCGCATCTTCTGGCCACGCTGCCGCTGCGCACGTCGAACCTGCTGATGATCTTCGTGCTTCTGCCGTTCTGGACCTCGCTACTGGTGCGGACGACCTCGTGGATCGTGCTGCTGCAGGGGCAGGGGGTGGTCAACAACGCCCTTGTCGCGACCGGGCTGATCTCGGACGAGAATCGCATCCAGATGATCTACAACCAGGCCGGCACGATCATCGCGATGACGCATATCCTGCTGCCGTTCATGATCCTGCCGCTCTACTCGGTGATGCGGCCGATCCCGCCCACCTATGTCCGCGCGGCGCGATCGCTTGGTGCGTCTAGCTGGACCGCCTTCCGCCGGGTCTACCTGCCGCAGACCCTGCCGGGGATCGGTGCGGGCGCGCTGCTCGTCTTCATCCTTGGCGTCGGCTACTACATCACGCCCGCGCTGGTCGGCGGCGCCTCGGGGCAGCTGATCTCGAACCTCATCGCCTTCCACATGCAGGACAGCCTGAACTGGTCGCTCGCCGCGGCGCTGGCGGCGGTGCTGCTCGGCCTCGTGCTGATCCTCTACTGGCTCTACGACCGGCTGGTCGGCATCGACAACCTGAAGCTGGGCTGAGGCCCGGCTTCCCTGCCCTTCCCGGGGGGCGCACCGCCCCCCGCCACAGGAGACCCCGCCCGATGGCTCTTCCCGTCTACGCAAGCCCGCTCGAGCGCATCTGGTATTACACCTATCGCGTCCTCTGCGGCCTGATCTTCCTGTTCCTGATCGCGCCGATCCTGATCGTCATTCCGCTCAGCTTCAACGTCGAGCCCTACTTCACCTTCACCGAGAAGATGCTGTCGCTCGACCCGACGGGATATTCGCTGCGCTGGTACGAGACGCTCCTGACCTTCGGCATGTCCAATCCCGGCGCCGCGCGTGACAGTTCCTGGTGGCTCGACGTCTGGAACAACGCGGCCTGGGTGCGGGCGGCAAAGAACTCCGTGATCATCGGCGTGGCCTCGACCATGGTTGCGACCGTGCTCGGGACCATCGCGGCGCTGGGACTCTCGCGGCCCGAGATGCCGTTCCGCCGCGCCATCATGGCGATCCTGATCTCGCCGATGATCGTGCCGATCATCATCACGGCGACGGGCCTGTTCTTCTTCTACTCTTCCACCGGCCTTGCGGGCAGCTACGTTGGCATCGTGCTCGCCCATGCCACGCTGGGCATCCCCTTCGTCATCATCACCGTGACGGCGACGCTGGTGGGCTTCGACCGCTCGCTGACCCGTGCAGCGGCCTCGCTGGGGGCGAGCCCCACCACGACCTTCTTCAAGGTGACCATGCCGCTGATCCTGCCCGGCGTGATCTCGGGCGCGCTGTTTGCCTTCGTGACCTCGTTCGACGAGGTGGTCGTGGTGCTCTTCGTGGCCGCGCATGACCAGCAGACCATTCCGCGCCAGATGTGGAACGGCATCCGCGAGCAGATCAGCCCGGCGATCCTGTCGGTGGCGACCATCCTCGTCGTCATTTCGGTCGCGCTTCTCGCCACGGTCGAGCTTCTGCGCCGCCGCTCGGAACGGCTGCGCGGCGTCACCGGCTGACGACGCGAAAGCCGCCTTCGGAGGGCCCGCCCGCGTCGCCGAGGGCGGGCCTTTTCATGCGCCGCAGCCTGTGAAATCGGGGCTTTTGCGGTTGACTCTGGCGGCATCCCCGGTAAAAGGCGGGCCTCAGGGATTTTTGCGGGGGGCGTCTGCCCGCCGACTGCAGGAGAGAAACCATGGCGAAGCCGACGACGATCAAGATCCGGCTGAACTCGACGGCGGGCACCGGGCACTTCTACGTGACCAAGAAGAACGCCCGCACCATGACCGACAAGATGGTCGTGAAGAAATACGACCCCGTCAAGCGTGAGCATGTCGAATATAAGGAAGGCAAGATCAAGTAAGATCTGCCTTTCCGGTCCGCGGACGAGGCCGTGCCCGAGGGCGCGGCCTTCTGCATTTGAGGGCCGCCGCATGGTTGCTTCCGACATCCGCCTGCGCCCCGCGCGCCCGGCCGACCTCGCGGCGGTCGATGCGCTGTTCGCGCACAGCTATGCGCGCCTCCTGCGGGCCGACTATCCTCCCTCGGTGCTGGTAACGGCGGTTCCGCTGCTGGCGCGGGCGCAGCCGGCGCTGCTCGCCTCGGGACGATACTGGCTGGCCGAGGGACAGGACGGGATCCTCGGCGCGGGCGGGTGGAGCCTGCGCGCGCCGGGGCAGGGCGAGATCCGGCACCTCGTCACCCATGCCTCCCGCATCCGCGAGGGAATCGGCACGGCCATCCTGCGGCGGGTGATCGACCAGGCGCGCGAGGCGGGCGTCACGAGGCTCGACTGTCTCGCGACCCGGACGGCGGTGCCCTTCTACGAAAGCGTCGGCTTCCGGCGCCTGGGCGAGGTGGAGGTGCCGCTTCGCCCCGGGATCGGGTTTCCGGCCGTGCGCATGGTTCTGGGAGCGGAATGAAAAAGGGCCGGTCGATCGACCGGCCCTTCGTCTGCGGCGGGGAACTGCGATTACTCGCGGTTGCCCATGAACTGCAGCAGGAACATGAACAGGTTGATGAAGTCGAGGTAGAGCTGCAGGGCGCCCATGATGGCCGCCTTGCCCAGCCACTCGGAATCCGCCATCTGCGCATGCTGGAGGTAGGTGTTCTTGATGTTCTGCGTGTCGTAGGCGGTGAGGCCTGCGAAGATCAGCACGCCGATCACCGAGATCGCGAAGGCCAGCGCCGACGAGGCGAGGAAGATGTTCACGATCATCGCCACGATCAGGCCGACCACGCCCATGATCAGGAAGGTGCCGAAGCCCGACAGGTCCTTCTTGGTCGTGTAGCCGAACAGCGACAGGCTCGCGAAGGCGATCGCCGTGATCAGGAAGGTCTGCGCGATCGACACCCCGGTGAAGGCCACGAAGATCCAGCTGAGCGACAGGCCCATCACTGCCGCATAGGCGTAGAAGAACAGCTGCGCTGCCGCCTGGCTGAGGCGGTTCAGCACCGCGCCGAAGGCAAAGACCATCACGAGAGGCGCGAACATCACGATCCAGCCCAGGATGTTCGGGCTCATCGTCACCGGGTCGCGCAGAAGCGAGAACAGCTGATCACTGGTGCCCACGGCCCAGGCCACACCGCCGGTCAAGAGCATCCCGACCGACATCAGCCCGTAGACCTTGTTCATGTGGGCGCGAAGGCCCTCGTCGATCCTGGCCGCCCGGGCGCCTGCGCCGACCGAACGAACCGTGCCATACTCAGCCATCTGATGCTCTCCATGTTGTTCAACTGGGTGCCCCGCGAATGGGCACCGATTGACGCCTATATTGGAAAGCCGCCCCCGCAGTTCAAGGATTTCCGACCGTGGCCGGGGGCGAAAGCCGTGGCTTTCCGTCTCAGCAACGCCAGTTCGAGGGCACGTCCCAGATCGGACGCATCGCCTCGGCCTCGGCCTCGGCCGGGGTGACGCCGACATCGGCCAGCAGATGCGGATCGAGCTGCGCCAGCGCCTGGCGCTGGCGGCGGGCGGCCAGGCCGAGGCGGAGCGTCGCGACAAGGCGCTGAACGCTGCCGCCCGTCTGCACGCCGCGGGTCGCAAGGCGAGCGGTATGAATCGAGGCAAACATGATCTGTCCTTTCCGTGATCGGTTCCGCGATGGGCGGGTCCCTCCCGCCGCTTGATCGTTATGCCAGAATCGTTCACATTTGGAAAATGAATGCTTTTGACTTGAACCATCAGGAACGATGATATGCCCCGCAACCTCGACCTGACCGCCCTGCGCTCCTTCGTGGCTGTTGCCGATGCGGGGGGCGTGACGCGCGCCGCGGGCTTTCTGAACCTCACGCAGTCCGCGGTCTCGATGCAGATCAAGCGGCTCGAGGAGACGCTGGATCTGGCGCTGCTCGACCGCTCGGCCCGCAAGGTGACGCTGACGGCGGCGGGCGAGCAGCTTCTGGGCTATGCAAGGCGGATGCTGGCGCTGAACGACGAGGTGTTCGGCCGCCTGACCCATGACGACTACGAGGGCGAGATCGTGCTCGGCGTGCCGCACGACATCGTCTATCCCGCGATCCCGCAGGTGCTCCAGCGGTTCGCGGCCGAGTTTCCGCGGATGCGGGTGACGCTGCTGTCCTCCTACACCCGGAAGCTTAAGGCGCAGTTCGCCCGCGGCGAGTGCGACGTGATCATGACCACCGAGGATACGGTCGAGCCGGGAGGCGAGACGCTGGTGGAGCTTCCGCTGGTCTGGGTGGGGGCGCCGGGCGGGCAGGTCTGGAAGCACCGGCCGCTCCGGCTGGCCTTCGAGCCGAACTGCATCTTCCGCATGGGCGTGCAGTCGGCACTCGACGATGCCGGCATTCCCTGGACGATGGCCGTCGAATCCGACAGCTCGCGCACCATCGAGGCGAGCGTGAGCGCGGATCTCGCCGTGCATGTCTCGCTGGCCGGCGCCGAGCCGCGCTACATGGAGCGGATCGTCCATGGCGGCCTGCTGCCGGATCTCGCGACCAGCAAGGTGAACCTTTACGTTGCTGATCCGGCGCACAGCCCGGCCGTGGCGGTTCTTGCCGACCTGATCCGACGCTCCTACGGCCCGCAGGCTGCAGCGGCGCAGGCGGTGCCTGCCGCGGGGCGCCCGGCACCAGAGGGGGCACCGGACGAGGGTCCGCTCAAGGTCAGGCGCCGGGCGTGATCACCACCTTGCCGGTCGCCTGACGGCTGCGGAGCAGGTCCAGCCCTTCGGCCGCGCGGTCGAGCGGCAGTTCGTGGCTGACGTGGGGCTTCAGGCTGCCGTCGGCCAGCCAGTCGAGCAGCGTGGCAAGGCTGCGGGTCAGCACGTCCGGCGCGAAGGTCAGGTAGCCGCCGAAGTAGAGGCCGATCACGCTGAGGTTCTTCACGAGGAGCAGGTTGGCGGGGATCTGCGGCACGTCTCCGCCCGCGAAGCCGATGGCCAGAAGGCGCCCCTCGGGACGCGACGCCCGCAGCGCGGCGTGGAAGCCCGGACCGCCCACGGTGTCATAGGTCACGTCCACGCCGCCAAGGTCCTTCAGGGCCGCGCGCAGGTCCGGCGTGTCGCTGTCGATCGTCTCGTGCGCGCCGGCGGCCCGGGCGATCGCGAGGCGGTCGGCACCGCGCGCGCTGGCGATGACCCTCGCCCCCATCCTTCGGCCGATCTCGACCGCGGCCAAGCCCACCCCCCCGGCCGCGCCGGTCACGAAGAGCGTCTCGCCGGGTTGCAGGCGGGCGCGATGGTCCAGCGCGAGGTGGCCGGTGCCATAGGCGATCTGGAAGGCTGCCGCGTCGCGGAAGCCGATGGCCTCGGGAAGCGGCAGGCAGCGCTCGGCGGGCCAGCAGCCATAGTCGGCCAGCCCCCCGCTCGACCCGAAGGCGGCCACGCGGGTGCCGGGCGCGGGTCCGGCCACGCCGGGACCGAGGGCATCCACCACCCCGGCGACCTCCATGCCGAGCGTCAGCGGCAGGGGAGGACGCTCCTGATAGCGGCCGTCGATCATCAGCAGGTCGGCGAAATTCAGCGCGCAGGCCGTGATGCGCAGGCGGATTTCCCCCGCCCTGGGGTCCGGCAGCGGAACCTCCGCCAGCGTGGGAACATGTCCGAAATCACTCAATCGAAAGGCGCGCATCTGGCGGTGTCTTGTGCTTTCTGGGGCGGAAACGGAGGCCAGACTTGACCATTCGCAGGCCCGTCGCGCCAGAGTTTTCCCTATCCTTTGCGAAATGCAAAAGTTTTGGGGCGGATGCGCCGCAAAATGCGATGCAATCTGCAAAATCACCTATGGGCGAGTCAGGGGATTCCCGTGCGCCCGAGGGGCGATCCGCAGACCTTCACCAAAAAGTCAGCCGGGTCTGTATGAATAGACATATCCAAAAAGACAGGTTTGTTTCAAGCGGTGTTTTTCTGGAAAGAAAAGGAATGTTAACGGCGCTTTGGCACGGAATTTGCTTGTTAGAAGGGCAGGGACAGCTGGAAGATTTACGGAGACATTTTATGAAACATCCCGTCGACGCCCACGTTGGGAAGCGCATCCGCCACCGCCGGTGGATGGTGGGCATGACGCAGCAGCAGCTGGCGGACTGCGTGGGAATCAAGTTCCAGCAGATCCAGAAATACGAAACCGGCATGAACCGCGTCAGCGCCTCGCGCCTGTGGGACATTGCCGAGGCGCTGGGCGTGTCGATCAGCTTCTTCTTCGAGGGGCTGGAAGGCTCGGGCGATCAGGCCCGTCAGGCGGAAGGCGACCGCATCACCGACAAGGAAGCGCTGGAGCTGGTCCGCTCCTACTACGCCATTCCCGAGGCGCAGCGCCGGCGTCTGTTCGACCTGGCCCGGGTGCTGTCCGAAGCCGCCTAGCTGGACGAATGAGCGGGCGCCCTGCCGGGGACGCCGCGCTTGACCCTGACCGTCTCGCGGGTTACCCGCGAGGCGCAGGAGGGCTGAGATGCAGATGCTCACCGACAGCGAGACCGCCGACCTGATCGACACTGCGGCCGAACTGGCCGAAGCGGCACGCGAAG
Source organism: Rhodobacter sp. CZR27 (assembly GCF_002407205.1). Classification (NCBI taxonomy): domain Bacteria; kingdom Pseudomonadati; phylum Pseudomonadota; class Alphaproteobacteria; order Rhodobacterales; genus Rhodobacter; species Rhodobacter sp. CZR27. Next base: position 876,476 of record NZ_CP023548.1, read on the forward strand.
CCACGCTGCGGCATTTCCGTAGCGCAGCACTCTCGGCCGAAACCAAGGAGAGCGACCGGTTTGACCCGGTGACGGTCGCCGACCGGCTGTGCGAGGAGCGGATGCGCGCCATTCTGGCGCGCCGCCGCCCGCGCGACGGCATCCTTGGCGAGGAAATGGGCTCGAGCGCCGGCGAGACCGGCCTGACATGGGTGCTCGACCCGATTGATGGCACGCGATCCTATCTTGCCGGCACGCCGACCTGGGGCGTGCTGATCTCGGTCGCGGATGAGACGGGGCCGATCTACGGCCTGATCGACCAGCCCTATATCGGCGAGCGCTTCGAGGGAGGCTTCGGCCGGGCGCGGCTGCGCGGCCCGATGGGCGAACGCAGGCTCGCGACGCGCGCGCCGCGGCCGCTGGCCGAGGCGATCCTGATGTCCACCTTTCCGGAAGTCGGCACTGCCGAGGAAGAGGCCGCCTTCCGCCGCCTCAGCCGTCAGGTGAAGCTGACCCGCTACGGCACGGACTGCTATGCCTATGCGCTGGTTGCGGCCGGCCATATCGACCTCGTGGTCGAGGCGGGATTGCAGGCCTATGACGTGCAGGCGCCGATGGCGGTGATCGAGGCCGCGGGCGGTATTGTGACCGACTGGCAGGGCCGGCGGAACCCGCAGGGCGGGCGCATCATCGCCGCCGCCAATGCCGAGATCCATGCCGCAGCGCTCGCGGCGCTGGCTGGCTGACCTCAGCGCCGGCCAAGCGGTCGCCCGCCGACCCAGACCTCGCGGATGGCGCGGTCGTCGCCCATCATGATGGTGGGGAACAGCTGCTGCCACAGGCTTCCGGCCCGGCGCGTCGCCTGTTCGATGGCCGGCGTCGAGGCAAGGTCGATCACCACCAGATCGGCTTCGAGCCCCGGCGCGATGTTGCCGATCCGGTCCTCGGCTCGCAGTGCCTGAGCGGACCCTTGCGTCGCCAGCCACCACAGCTGCGCCGGATGCAGCGCCTGCCCGCGCAACTGGCCGATCTCATAGGCGGCAGCCATGGTGCGCAGCATCGAGAAGGACGACCCGCCCCCGGTGTCGGTCGCCAGCCCGACCCGGATGCCGCGCGTGACAAGGCCCATGTCGAACAGGCCCGACCCGATGAAGGTGTTCGAGGTCGGGCAATGCACGAGGCTTGCACCCGCCTCGGCCAGCCGCGCCTTCTCGCGCGCGGTCAGATGGATCGCGTGACCGAAGACCGCGCCCTCGCGCAGAAGACCGTGAACCTCGTATGTGTCGAGGTAGTCGCGCGCCTGCGGGTGCAGGTCCCGGACCCATGCGACCTCGTCGGCCTGCTCCGACAGATGGGTCTGCATCAGGCAGTCCGGATGCTCGCGCCAGAGCGCGCCGAGCGCCTCGAGCTGTCCGGGCGTCGAGGTGGGCGAGAAGCGCGGCGTGATCACATAGGACAGTCGGTCCCGGCCGTGCCAGCGCCCGAGCAGGCGCTTGCTGTCGTCGTAGGCGCTTTGCGCGGTGTCGCGCAGACCCTCGGGCGCGTTGCGATCCATGCAGGTCTTGCCGGCATAGGCGCGCAGGCCGCGGGCGGCTGCGGCCTCGAAGAAGGCCTCGACGCTTGCGGGATGGATGGTGCAGTAGCTGCAGACCGTCGTGGTCCCCTGCGCCAGCACGAGGTCGAGGTAGCGGCCGGCCACCTCGGCGGCATGGGCCGGGTCCGAAAACCGCATCTCCTCGGGGAAGGTGTAGGTTTCCAGCCAGTCGATCAGCCGCTTGCCCCAGCTCGCGATGATCGCGGTCTGGGGATAGTGGACATGGGCGTCGATGAAACCGGCCGAGATCAGCGCCCCGTCGCCGTAATCGGTGATCCGCGCCCTTGGATGCGCCACGCGCAGCGCATCGGCCGGGCCGACGGCGGCGATGCGGCCATTCTCGACCAGAACGGCGCCGCGGGCCTCGTGCCGCGCCGCGGCCTCGCCCAGTTCGAACGGATCGCCGGTGAAGGAGATCACCTGGCCAAGCAGCAGATCGGTCACGGGGGCCTCCTCGGGTTGCGGCGGCCCAACCTAGCCCCTTTCGGCGGCGTGGTAAATTTCCCGGTGCCCCTGTTTCTGCGCGACGCCATCCGCTAAGGTCTGCGCGAGACGGCAGGGGGCGACGACGTGCAGGCAGAGGCGGGCGACATGCGCGAGGACGAGCGGCGGGGCGTCGCCAACAGCGTCGTGGACTCCGTGCTGGAGGCTGTCGAGGAACGCGACGAATCGCGCCTTGCCGACCTGCTCGAGCCGCTGCATGCCGCCGACGTGGCCGACGTGCTGGAGCAGATCGCGCCCAACGAACGGCGAGAGCTGCTCGCGCTCTGGCCCGACGGCATCGACGGCGAAATCCTGTCCGAGATCAGCGACTCGATCCGAGAGGAGGTGATCGAGACCCTGCCGCCCGAGGTCATCGCCGAGGCGGTGCGCGAGCTGGACACCGACGACGTGGTGGACATCCTTGAGGACCTCGAGGAACCGCAGCAGGAGGCAATCCTCGACGCGCTGGACCGCGCCGACCGTGTCGCGGTCGAGCAGGCGATGGCCTATCCGGAATATTCCGCCGGCCGCCTCATGCAACGCGAGGTGGTGGTGGCTCCGGTGCACTGGACCGTGGGCGAGACCATCGACTTCCTGCGCGAGGCGGAGGAGCTGCCCGATCAGTTCTATCACGTCATCCTCGTCGATCCGCGGATGAAGCCGCAAGGCTACGTCACGCTCGGTCGGCTTCTGTCGTCGCGGCGCGAGGTGAAGCTGACCGAGATCGAGGAGGACAGCTTCCGCACCATACGCGCCACGGTCGAGGAGGCCGAGGTCGCCTATATCTTCAACCAGTATCACCTGATTTCCTGCCCGGTGGTGGACGCCGGTGACCGTCTGGTCGGCGTAATCACCATCGACGACGCGATGAACGTGCTGGACGAGGAGCACGAGGAGGACATCCTGCGCCTCGCCGGCGTCGGCGACGAAAGCAGCCTGTCGGACGGCCCCTTCGCCACCGCGCGCCAGCGCCTGCCGTGGCTGGTGGCGAACCTCTTCACCGCCTCGCTGTCGGCGGTGGTGATCACCGGCTTCGAGGCGACCATCTCCCAACTCGTGACGCTCGCCGCGCTGATGCCGATCGTCGCCTCGACTGGCGGGATCGCGGGGACCCAGTCGCTCGCCGTTGCGGTGCGGGCGCTGGCGACGCGGAACCTCACCTCGGCCAACGCGCCGCGGGTGGTGCGGCGGGAGCTGCTTGCCGGGCTGCTGAACGGGCTGGGACTTGCGCTGATCCTCGGGCTCGCGGGCTTCGTGATCTTTGGAGACCACATGCTCGGGATCGTGCTGGGGATGGCGATGATCTGCAATCAGATGGTGGCGGCGCTTGGCGGGGTGCTGGTGCCGCTCGGCCTCAACCGGCTGGGCCTCGATCCCGCGCTGGCCTCGGGCACCTTCGTCACGACCCTGACCGACGTTATGGGCTTCTTCGCCTTCCTTGGCCTTGCCACGCTGGTGCTGCTGTGACGCTGGCGGCGCGAAAGGCCGAGGCGCGCCGCGCCGCCGCCGCCGCCCGGGCGCTGGCCCATGCGCAGGGGCAGGGTCAGGCGGCCGAACTGCTCGCCGACTGGCTGGCGCCGCATCGCGGGCGCGTGCTGTCAGGCTACATGCCGATCCGCTCGGAGATGAACCCGCTGCCGGCGATGACCTCGCATGACGGGCCGGTCTGCGTTCCCGTCATCGTCAAGCCGGGCGAGCCGCTGCGCTTCCGCGAATGGAGCCCCGGCGTCGAGATGATCGAGGGTCCGTTCGGAGCGAGGGTCCCGGCCGAAGGCGCCTGGCTCGAGCCCGAGGTCCTGATCGTGCCGCTGCTGGCCTTCGACCGCCGCGGCTTCCGGCTGGGCTACGGCGGCGGCTTCTACGACCGCACGCTGGAACGGTTGCGCGCCCGGCACCCGGTGACCGCGGTGGGTTTCGCCTTCGCGGCGCAGGAACTGCCAGAGGTGCCGATCGAGCCGACCGACCAGCCGCTCGACGCGATCCTGACCGAGAACGGGCCCTTCGCGATCCGGCGCGGCTAGCGCGCGATCACCTCCTCGCGCACGAACATGTTGGACCAGGCCCGGTCGACCAGAGCCGGGGTCATCTGGTAGGGCAGGCCCTCGAACTCGCAGACCGCGATCATCTGGTCGATCAGGAAGACCGGCATGTAGTTGGCGTAGCGGTTCTCGATGGTCGGGAACTTCACCTTCATCAGGTGCAGCAGCGCCGCCTCGTCCAAGGGCATCTTGCGCTTCTTCGCCACCATCGCGAAGATCTTCAGGAAATTCTCCTGGTTCGGGCCGTCGATCTTGATCTTGAAGAAGATCCGGCGCAGCGCGGCGCCGTCGAAGATCTCGTTCGGGTGGAAGTTGGTGGAAAAGATCACCAGCGTGTCGAAGGGCACGGTGAACTTCTCGCCCGATTGCAGGGCAAGGATGTCGCGGCTTTCCTCGAGCGGGACGATCCAGCGGTTCACCAGCTTCTGCGGCGGCTCGGCCTGACGGCCAAGGTCGTCGACGATGAACACCCCGCCGGTCGATTTCAGCTGCAGGGGCGCCTGATAGGTCCGCGCCACCGGGTTGTAGGTCAGGTCGAGCATGTCCAGCGTCAGCTCGCCGCCCGTGATGACGGTTGGACGTTCGCACCAGACATAGCGATTGTCGAAGCGGTTCGAGGTTCGGCGCAGGCTGGTCGGATCGTCCACCGCCGCCTCGGCCGCGCGATGCACGATCGGGTCATAGACGGTGATGACCTGGCCCGAATATTCCAGCGCGCGCGGGACGTAGATCCGGTCCCCCAGCGCGTCGCGGATGCCGTTCGAGATCGAGGACTTGCCGTTGCCGGGCGGGCCATACATCAGGATCGACCGGCCGGAGCTGACCGCCGGGCCAAGGTGGTCCAGAAGCTCGTCCGGCAGGATCAGGTGGCCCATCGCCCCGGTCAGCTGGTCGCGCGTCAGCTTGATGTTGCGCACCGACTGGCGCTGCACCTGCTGCTTGTACTCCTCGAGCGGGACGGGCATCGCGCCGTAGTATTCCGACTGGCTCAGCGCATCCAGCGCGCGGGCCTTGCCGGCATCGGTCAGCTGATAGCCCATCTCGTTGCCCGAGGTGGCGTGCAGCGTGCCTGTCGCCTCGACCAGTCGCTGCGACCGGGCCAGATCCACGAGTTCCTGCGCCAGCGGCACCGGCAGGCAGACAACCCGCGCGATCTGGGTCACGAGGTCCAGGTTCATCCGGAACATCGTCTTGATCAGGATGTCGCGCATCATCACCAGCGACAATCCGGTCTCGGCCAGCGTGCGCGGCGAGGGGGGGGCGATCACGTTCGAAGTCTGCATGTTCATCGGGTCACCGCGCAGGGCAGGGGGTCAGGCGTCGAAGACTGCCAAAAGAAGGTAAAGGATCAGCATCCCGCTCAGGGCCAGCCCCATCGGAAAGTCCCTGCGGCGCCAGCTCTCCCAATCCGCGGTCGCATTGCGGAAGGGCGGGACCAGACCAAGGCCGCGGTGGCTGGCGAAGGCGCCGATCAACGACGCGGCCAGCAGCGCGAGGGCCAGTCTCAGGTCGGCAAGCGCGAAGAAGGGCGCCATCGCGGCCGCGAACTTCGCGTCGCCGGCCCCGATCAGCCGGCCGAGGTTCATCACGAAGCCGGTCACCAGAACCACCGCGAGATGCAGCCAGCGCCACGCCCAATCCTCGAGCGGAAGCGCGATCGGCCCCACCACGAGATAGACCCCCACGAGCGCCATCACCGCCTTGTTGGGGATCTTCATGAATTTCATGTCGCTCCACGCGACCCACAGCGCCACCGGCACCGCGAAGGGCAGGAACCACAGCGCGGCCGGGACGGGCGTCGCGATCAGGCCCTGCATGGGTCAGCCCGCGTCCAGCGCCGCAAGGCTGCGGACGGCAGCCTCGAAATACTGCGGATGGGTGTCGATCGCCTCCTGCAGCAGGCCCTTGCCGACCGTCACATTGCCCTGCTTCACCGCCGCGAGCGCAAGGGTGTAGGTCAGCTCCGCCCGCTCCCGCTGGGTCATCTGGATCACGGGGAGGTCGTACTTGTGCTGCGCCCCGCGCGCGAGGATCAGGTTGTTCTTGGTGGTGAACTCGGTCGGATCGTAGGTCAGCGCCTCGTAGAACAGCTTTTCGGCGCCCGCCGCGTCGCCGCGGGTCAGCTTCGAGAAGCCCCAGTTGTTCAGCACGCCTGCGGGCTGCGTGGTCAGCCCCACCGCGGTCTCGTAGAAGCTGTCGGCCTTGTTCCACTGCTTCTTGCTGTCGGCGACCATCGCCTCGAGCCTGTAGCGCTGGAAGGTCTCGTGCGTGGGCGGGATGCGGGCAAGTTCCTCCTCGGCGCGCTTCCAGTCGTTCGCCCGGATCAGCGCATCGGCATAGGCCACGCGATCCTCGTTCGTGCCCTCGTGGGTGTTGACCACCTGGCTCCAGATCGTGGCGGCCTCGGCCGGGCGCTGGGCGCGCACCAGCGACTTGGCCAGTCCGCGCTTCAGGTCGATCCGGGTGGGATCCTTGGCCAGCGCGCCGCGGAAGTAGGCCACCGCCTCGTCCGGTGCCCCCACCGTCAGCATGATGTCGTTGAGGTTGCTCTCGTCGATGACGTTGACGCTCTTCAGGGCGCGATCGACCTCGGCATCGCGGCCGCCGCAGGCGCTCAGGCTCGCGCTGCCGACAAGGCAGAGCGCGATCAGGACAGGGTGGCGCATTTCTTGCGTCCTCTTGCTGCTCGATCCTGCTTGTCCCTAGAGCTGCGAAAGCAGCACATACTGCCCCTGCCCACGCCGCACGAGGGAGAACTCATGTTGCTCTTCCTCTTCCGTATAGACCGTGGCCTCTGATTTCGCGATAGCGCCGCGAAGATTTTGCCGGATGGACTCCGTGGCGCCACTGTCCAGCGCGAAGGCCTGCTGGAAGACCAGCTTCGCCTCGGCGGTGCGGCCCTGCTCCATCAGGACCACGCCGAGGTTGTTCACCGCCGGCACGAACGACGGATCCATCTCGATCGACTTGCGCAGCAGCTGTTCGGCCTGGTTCAGCCGTCCGAGGTGAAGGTTGGCCGATCCCAGCGCCGAAAGCACATCGGCATTGATGCCCTGTTCCGAGGCGGCGCGCAGATAGGCCTTCAGCGCCAGCTCGTCCTCGCCCGCAGCGAGAAGCCGGTGACCCACGAGAAGGCCATCCACGCCATCCCGCCCCGGATCCACCGCGAAGGGCGCGTTGCGAGCCGCTGCCTGCCGCGACAGCGCATCCGGGCCGCCGCAGGCCGCAAGGATCGCGCAGAGGACGGCGCAGGTAACGGCTCTTCTCACTTTGTCTCACTGTCCGCCCAACTGCGTGGCGATGCCATACACCGAAGGTCCGATAAGGATGAGCATCAGCGGCGGCACCGTAAGCATCATAGTGCCCAGCGTCAGCTTCGTGGGCAAGGTGTTTGCCTTTTCCTCGGCCCGCATGACGCGTTTGTCGCGCATCTCCGACGAATAGACGCGCAGCGCCTCGGCGATCGAGGTGCCGAAAGTGGCCGACTGGATGAGGGTGGTGACGAAGGAGGATACGTCGGGGATGCCCACCCGCTCGGCCATGTCCTTGAGCACGCTCACCCGTTCCTTGCCGGCCTTCACCTCGTGCGCCACCATCTCGAACTCCTCCGACAACGCCGGATAGCCGCCTGCCATCTCGCGCGCCACGCGCAGGATCGACTGGTCGAGCGATTGCCCCGCCTCGACGCAGACCAGCATCATGTCGAGCGCGTCGGGGAAGCCGGCCACGATCTGGTCGTGGCGTTCCTGCGCCCGCCGCTTCACCCAGTAGATCGGCAGGTAATATCCGATCGCCCCGGGCAGCAGGGTGAAGCTGACCATCTGCTGCATCGACAGGGGCTGCTGCGCCGAGGAGATCATGGCGTAGATCACGCCGACCACCAGAAAGCCCACCCCCAGCGCGAACTGCGACGCATGGAAGGCGCGGACCGCCCCCTTCGATCGGTAGCCCGCCCGCAGCATCTTGAGACGCGAGGCCGAGAGTTCCTCGGCGGTCTTCGGCTCCAGCAGGTTCGCGAAGCGGTCCAGCTTCTCGGTTCCGGTGGAGCGGCGGAGGGCCTGGCTCGCCGGGGCCTGCGCCGCGGTTCGCTGCTGTTTGATCCGGTCGAACGGCTCCACCCGCTTCTTCAGCATGGAGGGAAGCGCTGCGGCGATCAGGATGATCCCCACCGCGCCCACCGCGAAGAGCGGCCCCAGCGGCCCCAGTTGGTCGGTCAGGATCGTCTCGATCCGGGTGAGGAGTTCCATCGGCTCAGACCTTGATGTTGACCATGATCTTCATGAAGATCACGTTGGCGACCAGAAAGACCCCGACCACCAGCGCCGCGGGCACGAAAAGCGGCGTTTCCTTCACCCCGTCGTAATAGTCCGGCTTCAGGACCGAGATCATCACGAGGGCGAGGACCGGGAAGGCCGAAAGGAACGTGCCGGACCACTTCGCCTCGGCCGTGATGGCCTTCACGCGGCGGAACAGCTTGAACCGGGCGCGGATCACCTTGGCGAGACCTTCAAGGATCTCCGCCAGGTTGCCGCCCGACTGCTGCTGGATGCTGACGGCCACGGCGAGGAAGCGCAGGTCCTGGCTTTCCATCCGCTCGGCGAAGGCGCGGATGCACTCGGCGATGTCACGGCCATAGGCGGCCTCGTCGGCGATCATGCCGAATTCGGTGCCCAGCGGGTCGGGCACCTCCCTGGCGACGATGCCGATGGCGGAATTGAACGGATGCCCCACGCGAAGCGAGCGCACCATCAGTTCCACCGCGTCGGGAAGCTGCTCCTCGATCAGGGCCATGCGCTTCTTGGCCTTGTTGTTCACCCAGACATAGACGCCGCCCACGCCCATGGCGATCGCCACCACCACCCGTACCGGAAGGGCGGCCCCGGTGCCGATGGTCAGGCCGAGATAGGCCACGCCCGACAGCAGCACCATCACCAGGATCAGCGCCTGCGGCGAGAAGGCGATGTTGGCCTTCTGCGCCTTCGAGGCCAGAACCGAATAGAGCGGGATGCCCTTCGCATTCATGTGCTGGCTCATCTCCTTGCGGAGCTGCTCCAGCACCTGCTCGCGGTTCTGGTTCTTTTCCAGCAGGGCGAGGCGGCGGCTGACACGGCTGTTCAGGCTGATCGACTTGCCGAAGACGGTCAGGTAGATGCCTTCGACCAGCAGGAGCACCGCAAGGAAGATCAGGATGTAGATGATGGGGGCGGCGCTCAGCTGCATGGAGCCCTCAGACGATGGGGTCGTAGATGGTGGAGGGCAGGTCGTAGCCCCACTGGCGGAAGCGGTCGGAGTAATGCGAGCGCACCCCGGTCGCGTTGAAGCGTCCGATGATCTTGCCCGAGGGCTCGACCCCCAGCCGCTCGTAGCGGAAGATCTCCTGCATCGAGATCACCTCGCCCTCCATCCCGGTGATCTCGGTGATGGAGACCATGCGGCGCGAGCCGTCCTGCAGGCGGCTCGCCTGAACGATGAGGTTGACGGCCGAGGCGATCTGGGCGCGTACCGCCTTGATCGGCATCTCGATCCCGGCCATCGCCACCATGTTCTCGAGCCGGCTGATCCCGTCGCGGGCCGAGTTCGCGTGGATGGTGGTCATCGAGCCGTCGTGGCCGGTGTTCATGGCCTGCAGCATGTCGATGACTTCCTCGCCGCGGGTCTCGCCCACGATGATGCGGTCGGGGCGCATCCGCAGCGCGTTGCGCAGGCAGTCGCGCTGGGTGACCGCGCCCTTGCCCTCGACGTTCGGCGGCCGGCTTTCCATCCGGCCCACGTGGACCTGCTGGAGCTGAAGCTCGGCCGTGTCCTCGATCGTCAGGATCCGCTCGGAGTTGTCGATGAAGGACGACAGCGCGTTCAGCGTTGTCGTCTTGCCCGAGCCCGTGCCGCCCGAGACGATGATGTTCAGCCGCGTCGCCACGGCGGCCTGAAGATAGGCCGCCATCTCCTCGGTGAAGGCGCCGAAGCGCACGAGGTCGGCGATGCCCAGCTTTTCCTTCTTGAACTTGCGGATCGAGACCAGCGAGCCGTCGACCGCGATCGGCGGCACCATCGCGTTGAAGCGGCTGCCGTCGGCCAGACGCGCGTCGACATAGGGCGTCGATTCATCCACCCGCCGCCCCACCGCCGAGACGATCTTGTCGATGATCCGCAGAAGGTGCCGCTCGTCCTTGAAGGTCGTGTCGGTCAGTTGCAGCTTGCCGTCGCGTTCCACGAAGATCCGGTTCGGGCCGTTCACGAGGATGTCGTTGACCGTCTCGTCCTTCAGCAGCGGCTCGAGCGGGCCAAGGCCCATCACCTCGTCATAGAGTTCCTGGTTCAGGATCGTGCGCTCGTCCTTGTTCAGGACGACGTTCATCTCGTCCAGCGCCTCGCCGCAGATGGCGCCGATCTCGGTGCGCAGACTGGACTCCGAGGCATGTTCAAGCGCGGCAAGGTTCAGGTTGTCGAGCAGTCGGCGGTGAAGCTCGACCTTGAGCTCCATCAGCCTTTCCTTGCGCTTCTTCTCCTTGTCGGCGGCGATCGCCTCGGCGCCGGGACGGGCGACGGCCCCCGGGCGCGCCTGCAGCGTCGGCGCCTTGGTGGCCGCCGCGGTGGCCGTCACCGTCGGCGTCGCGGCACCGACCGCCGCCGACGGGGCGGGCTTCTGGGTTTCCGAGGACTTCCGGTATCGCGAGAACATTCAGCACACCCTGTCCGAAGCGTCAGGCCTTCGCGGCTTGCGCGGCCTTGCTGTGATCGTGAAGCGACGCGGCCAGCTTCTGCAGCTCACGCCTGAGGGGGTTCTTCGCCGCCGTCTCGGAGAGCGGCAGTCCGTGGTCGTTGGCCTGCGTGACCGCCGCGCCGCCGTCGGGCAGCTGCAGCTCGATCTCGATGTCGAGGCTTTCCGACATCCGCTTCACCCGGCTTTTCCCCGAGAGGTCGGTGAAGCGCGGCGCGCGGTTCAGCACGAAGCGCAGCTTGTCGTGCGGCAGGCTTTCCGCCTTCAGCGCGCGGACCAGCCGCAGCACGTTCTGCGCCGAGCGCAGGTCAAGCTCCATCATCGCGAAATAGGCATGGGCGCGGGCCAGCACCGTTTCGGTCCAGGAAACGACGGAGGTCGGCATGTCCACCACGACGAAATCGAAATTGGCATGGGCCATGTCGAGGAGGCGCCCGATGTCGTCCGAGCTTACGATGTCGAGCGGCAGCATGTCCGGCGGCGCGGTGAACACGTGCAGCCTGTCGTTGAAGGTCAGCATCGCCTGAAGGAAGCCGTCGCTGTCGGCGGCCTCCGTGTCCGACAGGATGTCGAACACCGCGTCGCGCCGCGGCAGGTCGAGGTAGGTCGAGACGGCGCCGAACTGGAAGTCGAGGTCGATCAGGCAGACGCGCGGGCCGGTCTTGCCGATCGAGGCAAGCTCCCACGCCAGGTTGCAGGCGAAGGTCGAGGCGCCGACGCCACCGGCCATCCCGTGCACCGGTAGCAGGATGCCGTCCCGGTCGCCCTTGGCCTTGAAGGTCGGCGAATGCGGCAGGCCCTCGGAGCCGGCTGGAACCATTGCCACCGCCGTCGAGGCGGCCGGCGCCTTGCGGATCCGCTGGATCGCCTCATGCAGGGCGCCTTCGGGCAGAGGGTAGGGCACGAAATCGTCCGCCCCGAGTCGCAGCAGCTGGTGCAGCGCGATGGGGCTGACCTGATCGGCGATCAGGATGACCTTGATGTCCTTCGCCTTTGCCGTCGTGATGATCTCGGTGATGCGGGACAGGTCGCTCTCGTCGTCGCCATCGACCGCAAGGGCGACGAATTCCAGCGTCCTCGCTTCGGGCTGCCTGAGGAAGAGGTCCGCATCGTCGAACGACAGATCGCCCCAGCTTTCGCCCAGCTCGATCTCCATGTCATTGATCAGGATCTCGAAATTCTGGACATCGCGCGAGATCGTGCAGGCCACGATCGGCGCCGGATCCGGTTGAAGCGTCGCCACGCTGTTCATACAATCACGTCCTTCCACTGGCGGGCGCCGGCACGGGCCGAACTATGCGAACCGATTGCGGACCCCAGCGGCCCTGAACACCAAAGTTTGCTGCAGCCTGAGCCTCGCCGGGGCGCGGTGCATCAGACTGTTTCCCATTGCGCACAAGGTGCGCGGCAATGGTGGCAGCATTTGGGCTAAAAAAACGTTATTGTTTGATTTGGTGGCGGGTCTTTCGACGACCTGCCTTCAGCCGCCCGGATTGACCTGCGTGGTGATCACGCGGTTCGACGGATGCACACGGACAGCGCCGGCGGTGTATTCGCGGAAGACGACGGCGGCGTATTTGCCGTTCATCACCGTCGGATGCGCGCCGACGAAGCCGGAAACCTCGGTCACCGTGCGGCGGTTGCGCTCCTCGGGGGTGGTGACCGCGACCACGGGCCGCGTCTCGCCATAGGAGACGAGCGCCTCGAGGCGCGACGGGCTGATGCCCTGCGTCGCGAAGAAGGCCACGACCGCCTGCGCCCGCCGCAGGCCCAGGGCCTTGTTGTAGGCATTGGAGCCGACAAGGTCGGTGTGGCCGTAGACGCGGAATCGCACTTCGGGGAACTGCCGGATCCATCCGGCCTGACCGCGCAGCACCTCCTGCGCTTCGGAGGTGAGGGCGGCACTGTCGAAGGGGAAGGTGATGGTGGGCGTCACCTCGGCCGCGAATCGATCGCGCAGGGCCTGGCTGGCGTTCAGGGCCCCCATGTGCAGCAGCGAGTTGTTCATCGTGGCACTGCCGAAGGTGCCGTCATTGATCTCGGAGGAGATCGGCTGGCTGCCGCAGGCGGCGAGCGCCAGCGCGAACGGAGCGAGGATCGAGATGCGCATGGTCTTCCTCATCACTCACTCCATCACGTAGCCGTAGGAACCGCTGAAGTCCTGCCGGGCGACTTCGCCGGCCGCGCCCTTGCCCGTCACCCGGCCGAACAGGAACAGGTCCCTTTCGGACGGGATCTTGACGCGGTCCGTCGGCAGCGCAAGCGCCTCGCCGCGGGTGGGCGTCACCAGATGTGGCGTCACGATGATCACCAGCTCGCTCTGCGCGCGCTGGTATTCCGCGCTGCGGAACAGGGCGCCGAGGATCGGGATGTCGCCCAGCCACGGCACCTGGCCGTTCAGGTCGCGGAAGTCGTCCTGCAAGAGGCCCGCGATCGCGAAGCTTTCCCCGTCGCGCATCTCGACCGTGGTCGAGGTTTCGCGGCGCTTGAAGGCCGCGATTTCGACGTTCCCGTCCGAGAATGCCACCGTGTTGTCGATTGAAGATACCGCGGCATTGATCATGAGGTTGATGGCATTGCCGTCCACCACCACGGGCGTGAAATTGAGCTCGACGCCGAAAGGCTTGTACTCGACGGTGAGCCCGTCCTCACCGTTGTCGACCGGGATCGGATACTCGCCCCCGGCGAGGAACTTCGCCTCCTGCCCGGAGAGCGCAGTCAGGTTTGGTTCCGCCAGCGTGCGCACGACGCCTTTGGATTCGAGCGCCTCGAGCAGGACCGAGAACTCCAGCGCACCCACCGAGAAGCCGAGTTCGAGCGCTCCGTTCACCGTGTTGTCGATCGTCAGCGGATAGCTGGGCGGCAGGCCGTTCTGCAGATAGGTGCCGGACCCTCCGCGCACCGAACCCGAGCCGTTGCGCGCATAGATCGACGAGCCGAGGCTCTTGGCCACCGAGCGCTGCATCTCGGCGAAGCGGACCTTCAGCATGACCTGCTGCGTGCCGCCCACGCTCATCAGGTTCGACACCCGGTCCGGCGCGTAGCGATTGGCCAGGTCGAGCGCACGGTCGAGCTTCTCGATGCTCGACACGGTGCCCGACAGCACGATCCCGTCATTGGCGGTGCGCACCTCGATGCCTTCGCCGGGAAGGATCTGGCGAAGCCGCTCCTTGAACTCGGCGACATCGGGCGTGACATGGACATCCACGTTCGAGATCAGCTTGCCGTCCGGCCCGAGCAGGGTCAGCGTCGTGCGGCCCGGCGCCTTGCCCAGCACGTAGATCGAGCTGTCCGAGAGCGTGGAGATATCGGCGATCCCGGGGTTGGCGATCGAGAGTTCCGCGAAGGGCCGGTCGCTCTCGACCACGACGGCGCGGTTCATCGGGACGTTCAGGGCGCTCGACGTGGTGCCTTCCATCACGCGCAGCGCCTGTGCGAACGCGGGCGTCAGGGCCGTGGAGGTCAGCAGCGCGACCGCCGCCAGACCGGCCTTGAAGAGATAGTGCATGCTCATGTGACCTGCCTTTCGGATCACGTCTGACCGCAGGTCTTCATCGCCCGCTCAGGCGGCACGATGAAGGAGTCGCTATTTTTTTGCAACATTCATGGACTTGCGAGCGATCCTGAATGTGGATAACGGGCAACAGTGGGGATCTTTCATCCAAAGCGGAAAGCCGGCAGGGTCCGCACCCGCCGGCTTGCATCATGCGCCGCACCCTGTTTTGCCGCGCTCAGTTCGTGCAGGGAATGCTCTCCATGACCTCGGCGCCGCGCCGCGTCCGGACGGTGCACTTGGGTGCCTGCTCCACTTCCACGACCTTTTCCGGTTCGCCGGTCAGCATGCGGGTATCCACCGGTGCGGCCACGGCCTCGGTCGTGTCGTCGCGCCCGACCAGCGACAGCGACAGACGCCCCGTCGCCTGTGCCTGGGCCAGCCTGCCCACCTGCTGAGGAGAGACCTCGACCGTGACGGTCCGCGCGATGATCGCCGAGGTGGCGATGTCGACATTGGCGGTCTGGTCGATGGCGATGATGGGAATGGTCTTCTCGATCAGGCGGGTGATCTCGCCCTCCGAGCTGTTTCCGGTCCAGTAGACGTCGACCCGGTCCCCGGGTTGCAGGAAGCCGGACACGCCCGAGGCGACGTCCACCTTGATCGCGAAGGCGCGCATTCCGCTGGCGAGTCGCAGCCCCGCCTCGACGCCCGGATCGGTCACCTTCACGGCAAGGACCGGCTCGAACTTTTCCATCTGCCGCAGCACGTAGCGCGGCTGTGCCGGGTCGGGGAACAGCGCCTTGGCATCGCGGAAGATCGTCTCGGGCAGGGCGCTCGCGGGCCAGAGGATCTTCTGCACGTCGTCCTTGGTGAGGGGAGAGCCGTAGTTGAGCGGCTTGTTGGTCACGAAGACCTCGACCATCGGGCCCATCTTCGCCCGCGCGGCCCGCTCCTTCTCGAGCGCGACCTGCGTCTGGCTGATGTAGCCCTGCGCCATGTAGACCGCGAAGCCCGCAAGCGCGAGGCCCAGCATCAGCACAAGTCCGAATACGAAGCGCATGTTCAATTCCCCTGGTCGCGTGCCGCTCCGGACGATCCCGGACGGAAGCGGCGTGCCATCTTTCTGGGGTGCGATTCGGGCCTTTTCTTGGCGGAGATCGCTCCTCCTTGCGGATGTCCCGCTCAGTCTTGGCCCGCGACCGCCACGGAGGATGAAATATAGGCGGCAAGGTTTTCCGTGGCCGACACCACCTTGCCGAAGGTCGAGATGCTCGTGACCACGCCCAACAGCAGGACTGCGGCGGTCAGCATCATCCAGTCGACAGTCACCGCGCCGTCCTCGGACCGAAGCAGATCAAACAGCCTCTTCATGGTCGTCTCCCGGGGTTCGGCCTGGATGGATGAGGAGCCGCAGGCGCAGGCCTGCAGCTCCTGAGGCGATTACTGCGTGGTGTAGGTGCCGTCGACCGCGGTGCCGATGTTCGAGGAGATCGCGGTGGCTGCGTCTTCGAGCGAGGTCTTGACATAGCCCATCACGAGCAGGCCGAGGCCGACGATGGCGGCGGTCAGCACCACCCAGTCGACCGTCACGGCGCCGTCTTCGTCGTTGCGGAAGTTCTTGAAGATGTTCAGCAGTTTCATGGTCGTAACCCTTGCTTGAGGACATTTCCGTGTCATCGCCGGTTCGGTCCGCTCTGGCCGGTTTCCCGGTTTGATCCCGCTTCGGCATGGTCTCAATTAGCCCTCTGATTGTGGCGGCACTTTGGTGGCCGATGGGTTTTTTCGGGCTCGGAGGAAATGCAGCCCCTGCTTCCGCAAGTGGTCCCATCCGAAAGATAATTGTCGCTTCGCTTGACGCGCCGGGCAGGGGAACTGTGGGAAATCCGCCGTATTTTTGGCAAATCCGGCCTGGTCCGGCGCCGCGATGTAGCCCCGAGGGTGGCCTTCTTCTAGAATCGCGGGAAAACAAGGACGAGCAGGCAGTCTTTCATGCGCACGTGGACAGGAGTGGTGATTCTGGGCGCGGTCTTCGCGCTCGCAATGCCCGGCCTCGCCATGGCCGAGCTGACGCCGGCCGACGCCTTCACCTTCCGCAGGGTGAAGCCGCCCTCCTCGGGCGCTGCGAAGCGGATCACCGTGCAGATCGACCCGGCCGAGCAGGCCCGCCGGCTGGCGGCGCTGCCGAAGGTTCAGCCGCGCAAGCCCGAGGCACCGAAGCCGCCGGCGCAGCCCTTCCTGCCCGACGCGGGGGCCGCCGAGCCGGGTCCCTCGCCGAAGGGCACCTCCTACGCCTGGTTCTGGGACAAGGTGCCGGTGGCGATTGGTGCCGTGCAGGGCCGGTTCCCGCTGGCGCTTGCCTCGCTGGCGCAGGGGCCGGGCGGTGCGGCGGTGCGCGCGCCCCGCATGCAGCACCTGCAGCAGATCGCCGAGCGCCACGGCGTCGAGATCCTGAAGGCGACGCTGGGAACACGGGTTTCGCCCGCCCTCGTTCTGGCCGTGATCGGCATCGAGAGCGGGGGCCGGGTGGATGCGGTCAGTTCGGCCGGCGCGCAGGGCCTGATGCAGCTCATCCCGGCGACGGCGAAACGGTTCGGCGTGGCGGATGCGACGGATCCCGTGCAGAACATCCGGGGCGGGGTGGCCTATCTGGACTGGCTGATGGGCGAATTCGGCGGCGATCCCCTGATGGTCCTGGCCGCCTACAATGCTGGCGAGGGGGCGGTGAAGGCCAACGGTGGCGTTCCGCCCTATGCCGAGACACGCGACTACGTGCCCAAGGTGCTGGCGGCGTGGCAGGTGGCGCAGGGCCTGTGCCTCACACCGCCCGAGCTGGTCTCGGACCCCTGCGTGTTCCGCATCGTCTCGGCCGGCCTTTAGCCGAGGGTTTCCTTACCTAGGGGCCGGGCTTCTCGCGGCAGACGAAGCCGAACTCGTCCGCGATGCGCGCCCGGATCATCGCCGCGTCATAGCGCTTGCGGCCGTTGCCCTGATCCGCCCAGACCGACCGGCCGGAGTGGCCCTGCCAGGGATGCAGGAACCAGGGATCGGATCCGTCAGGGCGGAACGGATCGGTGAAGCGCCATCCCCGGGCGATGGCGCTGGCGAACCAGTAGGCGCCGATGTCGCCGCCGTCCTCGTTGTTGCCGAAGTGGATGCCGTCGCGCGCAAGCTCGCGGGCGGCCGCAACGCGGATCATGCAGCACCATTCGTTGATGCGGCAGGCCCGGTCGCGCCGCCTGCGGCGCAGGCTGGCCGGCGGAGGCGTCACGGGCCAGTCCGGTGTCGGACGACCGCCGGCAAGAATGAATTCGGGCGCACAGCCGGACGCAAGGCCGCACCTCCAGCACTGGCCAAGCGGCCCGGCGATCGCAAGACGTGGATCCGTCTCCATGCGCCGTTCCATGAACGTGGCGACGTCACCCCTGATCTCGACATCGTCGTGAAGCAGCAGCACGAACTCCGCGCGCGATCGGGCCAGCGCCCGCTCGTATCGGATGCTCTGGGGTTGAAACAGTCCGCGGGTCAGCAGGAAGTAGGCCGACCGAAGCCGATGGCCGGCAGCCAGCCCCGGTCCGAGCAGCCGGAGCGCCATCGCGGGCGTCACCAGCGTATTGCCCGATCCACCACGGCGCCGCGTCTCGTGCAGGTCCAGTCGCCAGGGGTGCAACCGCTCGGCCAGCGCGGGATCCCGCAGCACGTCGAGCGTCCCGTCGTCCGAGCTGTCATCCGTGATCCACACGGTGCCGATGCTCGCTGCCGAATGGCGATGCAGGGTCAGGAGCGTGAAGATCAGCGATTCCGGCTTGCGGAACGAAGGAATGGCAACATCGACCGTCAAGGGACACCTCGGAAGAGGGCGCCGCCGCCGGCGCCGACCATGGCTATCAGCTGCCGCTCAGGCCATGCGCGCTCAGGACGCGAACACGTCGGCCCATTCCGGGTGACGCTGGCGCTGGGCGTTGACGAAGGGGCAGAGCGGCACCACCGTGAAGCCCTCGGCCCGGGCGTCCGCCACCAGACGCTCGACGAGGGCGCGGCCGGCCCCCGTTCCGCGGAAACTGTCGGGCACCCCGGTGTGATCGGCGATGATCCGCGTGGGCGAGAGGACGGACCAGGTCAGCTCCGCCTCCTCGCCGCCCCGGCGGATGACGTAGCGGCCCTTGGTCGGGCCGCTCTCGCGCTCGATGACGAAGTCAGTCAACGATCGTCGCCTCGGTTGCGGCGCGGATCTCGGCCTCGGTCACGCCATCCGCGCATTCCACGATCCTGAGGCCGCCCGGCACCACGTCGAGCACGCCGAGGTTGGTGATGATGCGGTTCACCACGCCCTGTCCGGTCAGCGGCAGCGTGCAGTGCTTCAGCACCTTCGATTCGCCGTGCTTCGAGGTGTGGTCCATCACCACCACCACGCGCCCCACGCCCGCCACGAGGTCCATCGCCCCGCCCATGCCCTTGACGAGCTTCCCCGGGATCATCCAGTTCGCGAGGTCGCCGTTCTCGGCCACCTCCATCGCGCCGAGGATCGCCATGGCGATCTTGCCGCCGCGGATCATCGCGAAGCTCTGCGAACTGTCGAAATAGGCGGTCTTGGGCAGTTCGGTGATCGTCTGCTTGCCGGCGTTGATCAGGTCGGCATCCTCCTCGCCCTCATACGGGAAGGGGCCCATGCCGAGCATGCCGTTCTCGGATTGCAGGGTCACCTCGATCCCCTCGGGGATGTAGTTGGCCACCAGCGTCGGGATGCCGATCCCGAGGTTGACGTACCAGCCGTCCTGAAGCTCTTGCGCCGCGCGGGCAGCCATCTGGTTGCGGTCCCAGGCCATGATCGTCTCTCCCCCTCAGGCGCGCTTGCGGACGGTGCGCTGTTCGATGCGTTTCTCGTGCTGGCCTTGGATCAGGCGGTGCACGTAGATCCCCGGCAGGTGGATGTGGTCGGGTTCGAGGCTGCCAAGCGGCACGATCTCCTCGACCTCCACCACGCAGACCTTGCCGCAGGTCGCCGCCGGAGGGTTGAAGTTCCGGGCGGTCTTGCGGAAGACGAGGTTCCCCGACGGGTCCGCCTTCCACGCCTTCACGATCGAGAGATCCGCGACGATCCCGCGTTCGAGGATGTAGGTATGGCCGTCGAACTCCTTGTGCTCCTTGCCCTCGGCGATCACCGTGCCCACGCCGGTCCGGGTGTAGAAGCCCGGGATGCCCGCGCCGCCCGCCCGCATCCGCTCGGCGAGCGTGCCTTGCGGATTGAACTCCAGCTCCAGCTCTCCGCTCAGATACTGGCGCATGAATTCGGCGTTCTCGCCGACATAGGAGGAGATCATCTTCTTCACCTGCCGCGTCTCGAGCAGGACGCCGAGGCCGAAGCCGTCCACGCCGGCATTGTTCGACGCGATGGTGAGGTCCTTGGTGCCCGCCTCGCGGATCGCCTGGATCAGAAGCTCGGGAATGCCGCAGAGGCCGAATCCGCCGGCCGCGATCAGCATTCCGTCGAACAGCAGCCCGTCCAGCGCGGCGGACGCGCTGTCATAGACCTTCTTCATCGATACCTCCCGAAAATTCTCGCAGGAATTTGTGGCGAAGCCTCTGCAGCCTGTCAATCGCCGTGCCGCGCTGCGGCGTGGCCCGGACGCGGCGTCCTGCCCGCAGACCGGGAGTGCTGCCGCCGCCACGGACAAGCCGGGGTAAGGGGACGATGACCCGGATCTTCCCCTTGTGCCGCGGACCCGCAGGCTCGCGGACGTGGTGTAACGGAGGCAGCGAATGTCAGATCCGGCCGCTTCCCGGCGGCCGGTCCGTCAAGGAGGGACCTCAGCAGCTTCTTGCCCCCGTCGCCGCGTCGGTTATTGTCGCCCCGCGCCGCCCGCGTGGTGAAATGGTAGACACTGGGGACTTAAACTCCCTTGGCCGGAAGGCCGTGCCGGTTCGAGCCCGGCCGCGGGCACCATTGGCATCGGCCAAGCCTATGTAGTTCAACGATTGCAGGACGTTACCAGCCTCCGAGGTACACGATCAGGTACACGGGAGGTCCACATCATGGGGTTGTCGTTGACGCTCAAGCATCTGAAGCAGCTTGGTCCAGGCCGCTATGCATACCGGCGGCGGGTGCCGGAATCGGCCAAGACCGCGATGGGGAAGGGCGAGTTCAAGCGGGTCTTCACGGCCAATGGCGCGGCGGCCGTGGCGAAGGAACATGCCCGCATCACCGCCGAGTTTGACAGGGCCGTGATGCAAGCGGCGAAGGTCGGGATGGGCGGTGCCAAAGACCCCACGCCTCGCGAAGCTGCCGAGGTCAACGCTCTGAGGGCCAGCGATCTGCTGCGTGGCGTTCATGGCGTCTCCGACGAAGACGAGGCGCGCGAACTGCTGGCAGACCTCCTTGGCGAGGAGAAGGCCGACCCTGCTCTGTATCGGGCCGTCAAGTTCCCCGCCAAGGCTCCCCCCGCACACACCCTTGAGGATGCCCGGAAGCTGTACCTGAAGGAGAAGCTGGCGGGCGGCGAAGGGGATGAGAACCGACACGCTGCCGAGCGTCTGGCAAGGGTCTTCGCTCGGGTCGGGGAAGCCTTGGGTGATCGCGCCCGCACATGCGCGCTTTCCGACCTCGTGCGCGAGGATGCCCGGAAGGTGCGCGACCACATGCTCGCCTGCCCGAAGAAAGGTGGCGGCACGCTCTCTCCTGCATCCGTGCGGCGGGAAATGAATACCCTCTCCGCTGTGGTGAACTTCGGCCTGACGGAGTTCGACCTCCGGGGCAAGGTCGCGAACCCGTTCGAAGGTCTCACGATCACCGGCGCAAGCAGCGGCAAGGCGATCACGGAGGCCGACAAGCGCGACCCTCTGCCGGTGGAGGTCATTACGGCCATGGGCCAGAGGCTGACGGGGAAACTGGTACTCCTCTGGCGTCTCCTCGCGGGAACCGGCTGCCGTCTTGCCGAGGTCGCTGGGCTGCGGGTGCAGGACGTGGTCTTGACGGGTCCGGTGCCTCACATCCGGGTCGCATGGCACGAAGACCGACGGCTGAAAACTGCCGCTTCAATCCGCTCGGTGCCCCTAGTTGGTGACGCTCTGGGAGCCGCCAAGGAGGCCGTCAAGGCAGCCGACGGGGCCGCCGTCCTATTCCCGCGCTATGCCCGCCCACGCGGCTCCGACGCGGCCTCTGCCATCCTGATGAAGCATCTCCGCAAGGAGACGACGAACCCTCGGCACACGGTCCACTCCCTGCGGCACAACATGAAGGACAGCCTCCGCTTGGCCGGGGTCGAGAAGACCGTTCAGGACCTGGTGCTTGGCCACGCTTCGCCCTCAATCGGGGAGATTTACGGGGGCGAGGCGGCGCGGCTGGAGGTGGCCCATCGGGCGCTTCTGAAGGTGGCCCAGAGCGTTGAGCCAACCTCCTCTTGATCATTGGTGGAGCAATGCCATCAATTGTCGGCGGAGGTGTCGGCCAGTTCCAATGAAGTGCGGCCCACGCGAGTGTCTCGCGCGACATCATCGGTAGCGGTCATCGGGCACTCGGAGAAGATCAGCTAGAACGCAATGACGCAGCGCTATGTCGGCGGACTGACGGACCTTCAGCTTCGAGCCTGCGCGAAGTCTAACATCCTCGTGATTGCGGTTCTGCCAGCGGCTTCTCTAAAGTAAGATCACACAGGCGTTAGTTTTTTGGTAGCCTCTTATGATATTGACAGATGGCGATCAGGTCATGACTCAAGTCTTTGAACTCCCGCGGCAATCGGATGCCGGAGGCTTCTATCTCCACTTCACAGGCGGCTTCCGAGCGGCAAGTGTCGCCAAAGGCGAGTGGAGAATAGAACCCGTTCTTATCAACGGGAGACCATGTGCTACGGGACCTCTGTCGATGGAGCAGCTTCAAGCGGTGGCCGAGGCAAACAAATTTCAAGCAGTCGCATTCCAGCGGTTTGGTTGGACGGATGGTGTCTACTATTCGAGTTGGGGGCCCATCATACCTGGCAAGAAGAACCACTTTGAGGGACCTGCTGATCTTTGGAGAAGCATCGCTCAAAATAACACGCAATCCCGCATCGCAGGGCGTTTCGATTCGAATGAACGTCCGGCGGAATTGGCGATTGCTGAAATATTAGACGAAAAAGGACCAGTTGAAGCGCTCGCCGACTATATCAGCCTCAGTTTGCGCGCCATGGACATCAGCGTCGAGGAAATTGCAGAGCACTATCACGAACAACTGGTGAACCATATGGCTGCCGGACGTGTGGATGCTGAGAGGTCGGCGGACACGCTGTCAAAAACCCTCTACGCTCATGTTCACTCCTTCTTCTTGCATCTAGGAGCTGCGAGAGACTACCTCGCTGCGCTTGTGGCTTGCCGCGTCAGTCTCGATCCTGCAAAAACTGACTCGATGGCCAAACTTGTTGACAAGCTTCAACAGGAACGATTGCCTGATGACGCTTTGCTGAATCTCCTGTTCTCAAGCGAGAACATTGCTGCGCACGCGCATAAGAAAGGAAAGTACTCCACCGCAGGGTGGATAAAAGAAGTGACCGACATCCGAAACGAGTTGATACATAGGCGCCCCTACGGCTCACGGTTCGTAGAGCGCTGGGGCTGCGCAATTCCGTCGCAAGAGAATGCCGGCCTGTTTCGCTATTACCGCCCCATGAGATTGAACGCCAGCGCCGAGCATGACGTATTCGATGTTCTCCACCGCCACTACGCACGATGCGCCGATCTATTTTACAGAGCTGCGAAGGCATCAGGGTATAACACCGCAATGATGCACATTACAGACAAGGATGTGATCTCGCTCGACACTGAGAACGCGACGAAGCCTGACGACTAGCTGGTTCAGCCTATTCAGCAGAAGGGCTTTGTAGGCTGCCATTGGCGCTCTTCAAGGCAACTCGGGTCGGGGCTTTCCTTGGACCAGCCAAGCTGCTGCCGTAGGTCTCTCCATCTCGGCGTCGACTTGACGCGGGTGGTTCTGCGAAGTGGTACTACGTGGCGTACATCCGAGACCACATCATTGATGTGTTCCTATGGTGATGTGGAGTTAGGGGCGTCAGAAGTCGGCTGCTTCCGTCTCGGCTGCTCGGATGGGTTCCGCGAACGTGCCCCCTCGGGTGTCCGTGTCGAACTCGTCGTCCCCGAACAGGAACTCGGCCATCGTGAGCAGCTTGCGCCGGCCGACCGCGAGCATCAGCGCCTCGGCTGCAAGATGCTCGTCTTTCCACGGCAGCCTGCCGAGAGCTTCGCGGATGGCCTTGCCATAGCGCTCGATCTGCTCCAGCCGCTCGGCGTCCGTCATTTCCGGCCGGTCGGTCATCTCGGGCAACTCGATCTTGCTGTCGCGCCACCACTGGCCGCTCGGCGTCTTGGACTCGGCCATCATCACCTTCAGCCGCTTGCGCATCCGGTCGACTGTGGCAGCGCCAACGCCCGCCGCCGCTGCGATGATTTTTACGGTGAGCCGCTTGCCGGGCAGCCGCACCAGTGCCCATGCCGCATCCGTGCGCTCGGTCTTGGTGAGCGGGAGCGTGTCGCGGGAGTTGGCCTTCACGGCCTCCAGCATGGCCGCCGAGCGGTCGCCCTGAAGGACAACTGCCGGGATGCGCTCATGCAGGCCCTTCGCGGTGGCGTAGGCGGCCAGCCGATGGTGCCCGTCGAGCAGCACGAAGCGGCCGCTGGCGTGACCTTCGTCATCGACCTCCTGCCAGACCAGAACCGGATCGAGATCGCCTGTTGCGCGGAGCGTCTGGACGAGGCCCCGAACGTGTTCCTTGTGGATGCCGATCTGGCGGAACCGGAAGGCGTCCTCCGCGGCGATCTCGCGGGCAAGCAGGTAGCGCTGTGTGCGGTTTTCAGTCGTGGCGTTGGTGTCTGCGGAAGGGTCGGGCTTGCGGAGAGCGTTGGGCATGGCGGTGTCCTTGGGGTGGTCGGAAGGTGCGCCGGGCGGCGTCCTGAGCCGCGGGAAGAGCGTGGCGGCGGTGTGGTGCCGCTGCATCGGCGCGTCAAATGCGGAGTTGTATGATGTGACCAACTGCCGGTCTTGAGCCATCGTCGTGGCATGCGACCTGAAGCCGGGGTGCCAAGTCAATGGATGCCGCGCCCCCGCTCTGCCTTGCACCGGGAAGAGCATGGCCGTGGAGCCTCCATGGTCGAGATGCGCCATCACATGCAGCTTGAGGCATATATGGGTTGTATTCTATGGGGGGAAATCGGGCAGCCCGCCGGAGGCCCCGGGAGAGGCGCTGGACGGCATCAACCGGCAGGGGCATCAACCCCCCCTGCGCCTGATCGCCAGCGGCCCTCGGCGGCCCCTCCCGGAATCTCTACGCCGCCTCTGCGCCCCAACGGACGAGCGCTGCCTCTGCCGCCGACATGTCGGCCCGCAGCCGCAGGATGGTCTGCCGTGTGAGGCCGGTGGCTTTCGAGATCGCCGAGGCCCCCGCTCCCGTCGCGAGCATGTCGCGCACCACGGTCAGTTGATCGCGGGTGTAGCTGGGCTGACGGCCGCGGTACTTCGTCCGGTCGATCCTCGCCGCCGCGATGCCCGCCTTCTGGGCCTCCTTCGTGGCCTCGGCCTGGGCCTGAGCAGTGGCCGCCATGAACGCGATCAGGGCATCCCGAACGGCCGCCTGCATCGGGTCGGAGGTCGAGCCGTCGAAAGTCAGGTTGTTGATGATCGTCCTGATCACCACGCCCTCGCGCATGAAGTGCCGGATGGTGTCGGTCACGTCTTGGTAGTTCCGCCCCAGCCGGTCGACCCAGCGCACCACCAGCACGTCGCCCCGGTGCAGCATGTCGAAGAGCCGCTTGCCCTCGGGGCGCTCGGCCAGCGGGACGGACACGCCCGAGACGCCATGATCGACCACCACCTTGTCGAAGGTGAAGCCCGCGGCCTCGGTCTGCGCCTGCTGGTGGCCGACGGTCTGCTCGGCGGTGGAGACGCGGGCGTAGAAGACGGTGCGGGACATGGTGCCTCAAGGTGTCAAGAAAGGTGATGACCACATAGATTCATGTACGAAAGCCGAAGTCAACCCATTTGGACACCGTTTCCGGGCCTCTTCGCGGTGGCCGTTGAGGTATACCTTTCCGGTCACCCGCACGTCTGACCGCGCGGGAGCCGCCAGCTTCCGCGGATGCAGTTGCGACGACGACCTCCGCTGTCGAGCTGAGGCGCAATCTGCCGCCCGCATCCGCATCGGGTGAGCCGTGTGGATGATCGACCGGGGGCACCGGGGGGTGCAGCGTGAGCCGCTAACATGATCTCGGGGCCTCGAATGTGTGCGTTAGAATACTCCGGCACTAGGTGGCGTCACCGCGTCACGGCTGCCTCGGGCACCTTGACGGCCACCTGATCTAAGTCCACAAAGAGGCCACGCAAGGTACACGCCGGAGGCGGTGGCTTCCTGTAGTGCGTTGAAAATAAGAGTTATTCAGGGTTCGATTTTCGGACCTCGTTCCGGCCGCGGGCACCAGACAAATGGCGCGAATTTCACGGCCAAGGGGCCATCGACCGGCCTGCACGCTCAGCGGCGCGCGTCCTTCACCGATTCCATGGCCACGTAGGTCGAGGTCGAGGCGACATGCGGCAGGGTCGACAGCTTCTCGCCCAGCACGCGGCGGTAGTCCTGGATGTCGGCGGTGCGGACCTTCAGCAGGTAGTCGAAGCGGCTGGCGATCATGTGGCACTCCTCGACCTCGGGCACGGCCTGCACGGCGCGGTTGAATGCCTGCAACGCCGCCTCGCGCGTATCCGACAGCCGGACCTCGACGAAGGCCACATGCGCCAGACCCATGCGGATCGGATCCAGACGCGCGCCGTAGCCGGTGATCACCCCGGCCTCCTCGAGCCGTTTCATCCGCGCCTGCGTCGGGGATTTCGTCAGGCCGATCCGCCGCGCCAGTTCCGTCGCGCTGATCCGGCCCTCGGCGGCCAGCACCCGCAGGATCGCGTGATCGAAGCGGTCGAGATCCATGTCCAATCATCCTGCACTTCAGTCGATATTCGGCCGATCCGCCCGCTGATGGCGGAAAATCGGGACGTTTGGCTTCCGGTTAAGCTGTATCCTAGGCGAAACAGGAGATGCCGTCCATGCCCGCCACAGCGCCCGCCCTTCATGCCTCCGACACCCCTGAGGACGAGGCCGCACTCGTCGCGCGCCTGATCGCCGAGGCGGATCTCGATCCCGGCGCCCGGGCGCGGATCGCCGCCCGCGGGGCCGATCTCGTCCGCCGCATCCGGCAGACCTCGCGTCCGGGCCTCATGGAAGGGTTCCTTGCCGAATACGGCCTGTCGACCGATGAGGGCATCGCGCTGATGTGCCTCGCCGAGGCCCTGCTGCGGGTGCCGGACGCCGAGACGATGGACGCGCTGATCGAGGACAAGATCGCGCCCTCGGACTGGAACCGGCACCTCGGGCGGTCGGTCTCGAGCCTGGTGAACGCCTCGACATGGGCGCTCATGCTGACGGGCAAGGTGCTGGACGACCGCGAGCCGGGCGTGGCGGGTCACCTCCGCAGCCTCGTGAAACGGCTGGGCGAGCCGGTGATCCGCGCCGCCGTCGGCCGTGCCATGAAGGAGATGGGCCGCCAGTTCGTGCTGGGCGAGACCATCGAGGCTGCGATGGACCGCGCGGCCGAAATGGAGGCGAGGGGCTACACCTACAGCTACGACATGCTGGGCGAGGCGGCGCGCACCGAAGCGGATGCGCGCCGCTATCACCTCGCCTATTCGCGGGCCATCACCGCCATCGCGGGCGCGGCGAAAAGCACGGACATCCGCGCCAATCCGGGCATCTCGGTGAAACTCTCGGCGCTCCATCCGCGCTACGAGGTCGCCAAGCGCGAGCGGGTGATGGCGGAACTCGTGCCGCGCGTGAAGGCGCTGGCGGGTCTCGCCCGCGCGGCCGGCCTCGGCTTCAACATCGACGCCGAGGAGGCCGAGAGGCTGGACCTGTCGCTTGAGGTGATCGAGGCCGCGCTGGAGGATCCCTCTCTCGCCGGCTGGGACGGCTTTGGCATCGTGGTGCAGGCCTATGGCCGGCGCGCGGGGCAGGTGATCGACCGGCTCTATGCGCTGGCGTCGCGGCTCGACCGGCGCATCATGGTGCGGCTGGTGAAGGGCGCCTACTGGGACGGCGAGGTGAAGCGCGCGCAGGTGCTGGGGCTCGCGGATTTCCCGGTCTTCACCCGCAAGCAGGCGACGGATGCAAGCTACATCGCCAACGCCCGCAAGCTGTTCGGGATGACCGACCGGATCTATCCGCAGTTCGCCACCCACAACGCCCATACGGTTGCCGCGATCCTCGACATTGCCGAGGGGCGGCCGTTCGAGTTCCAGCGCCTGCATGGCATGGGCGAGCGGCTGCATGACCTCGTGCTGTCGGCCGAGGGCACGCGCTGCCGGATCTATGCCCCGGTCGGCGCGCATCGCGACCTGCTGGCGTACCTCGTCCGCCGGCTGCTGGAGAACGGCGCAAACTCCAGCTTCGTGAACCAGATCGTCGACGAGAGCGTGAGCCCGGAGGCAGTGGCGGCCTGCCCGCTGACCGCTATGGAGCGGCTGGAGTCGGTGCCGAACCCGGTGCTGCGCTCCGGCACGGATCTGTTCCCGGGACGGCGCAACTCGCGCGGGTTCGACCTGACGGAGGCGGCGGATCTCGCCGCCATCGAGGCGGCGCGCACGCCGCATCGCGCCGCGACCTTCGACGCACGCCCGAGCCTCGTGGAATCGATGGCGGGCGGGCAGCGGGCCGAGGTCCTCGATCCCGCCGGCGGAGGCCGGGTCGGGAACGTGATCCCGGCCACGGCGCCGGATGTCGAGGCCGCGCTGCACCATGCCGTGCCGTGGGAGGCGCGGCCCGGGGATCGTGCCGAGGTGCTGCGCCGCGCCGCCGACCTCTACGAGGCCGATTTCGGGCCGATCTTCGCGCTTCTGGCACGCGAGGCGGGCAAGACCCTTCCGGACGCCGTGGGCGAGCTGCGCGAGGCGGTGGACTTCCTGCGATACTACGCGGCCGAGGGCGAGCATCTCGACGCCGGGCCGCTCGGCACCGTGGTCTGTATCAGCCCGTGGAACTTCCCGCTCGCGATCTTCACCGGCCAGATCGCCGCCGCCTTGATGGCCGGCAATGCCGTGATCGCAAAACCCGCCGAGCAGACGCCGCTGATCGCCGCCCATGCGGTGGAGCTTCTGCACCGGGCCGGCGTGCCCTCGACGGCCCTTCAGCTTCTGCCCGGCGAGGGCGGGGTGGTGGGCGCGGCGCTGACCCGCGATCCGCGGGTGGCGGGCGTGGTCTTCACCGGCTCGACCGCGACGGCGCTGACGATCCGGCGCTCGATGGCGGCGCATCTCGATCCTTCGGCGCCGCTCATTGCCGAGACCGGCGGCCTGAACGCCATGATCGTCGACTCGACCGCGCTGCCCGAGCAGGCCGTGCGCGACATCCTCGCCTCGAGCTTCCAGTCGGCCGGTCAGCGCTGCTCGGCCCTGCGCTGCCTCTACCTGCAGGAGGACGTGGCGGAAACCGTGCTGGGGATGCTCTTCGGCGCGATGGACGAGCTTCAACTGGGCGATCCGTGGAAGCTGGCCACCGACCTCGGCCCGGTGATCGACGCCGAGGCGCAGGCCGGCATCCGGGACTGGATCGAGGCGGCGCGGTCGGAAGGCCGCATCCTGAAGGAGATCGCCGCACCGGCGCGCGGGACCTTCGTCGGCCCGACCGTCATCCGCGTCGGCAGCATCCGCGACA
The DNA here is from genome assembly GCF_002407205.1 of Rhodobacter sp. CZR27. Taxonomy (NCBI): domain Bacteria; kingdom Pseudomonadati; phylum Pseudomonadota; class Alphaproteobacteria; order Rhodobacterales; genus Rhodobacter; species Rhodobacter sp. CZR27. The sequence goes on from NZ_CP023548.1 coordinate 905,514, forward strand.
TGGCGCGAGAAATCTTCGGCCCGGTGCTGCATGTCGCGACCTTCCGTGCGGCCGATCTCGACCGCGTGATCGCGGAGATCAACGCGACCGGCTACGGGCTGACCTTCGGGCTGCATTCGCGCATCGACGACCGGGTGCAGCGCATCGTCGAGCGGCTGCAGGTCGGCAACATCTACGTCAACCGCAACCAGATCGGCGCCGTGGTGGGCAGCCAGCCCTTCGGCGGCGAGGGGCTCTCGGGCACCGGGCCGAAGGCGGGCGGCCCGGCCTATCTCGCGCGGCTCTGCCGCCGTCCGGCGATGGCGGGCGAGGCGGACGGGTCGGCCACGACCGAGGCGGAGGCGCAGGCCGCCCTTGCCCATGCGGGAGGAGAAGGGGAGCGCCTTGTGTCGCATGCGATGCCGGGACCGACCGGTGAGTCGAACCGGCTCTCGACCTTCCGGCGTGCGCCGCTGCTCTGCCTTGGCCCCGGCCGGGTCGCTGCTCGGGCACAGGCCGAGGCTGTCCGTGCGCTCGGCGGGCTCGCGGTCGAGGCACCGGGCCTTCCGGCCGAGGCGCTGGGACGGCTGCACGGCTTCTCGGGCGCGCTGTTCTGGGGCAGTGCCGAGGCTGCGCGGCCCCATGCCCAGGCGCTGGCCGGGCGGGAGGGGCCGATCCTGCCGCTGATCGGCGGCCTGCCGGACGCGGCCCATGTCGCGGTGGAGCGTCACCTCTGCATCGACACCACGGCTTCCGGCGGCAATGCCGAGCTTCTGGCCGCGGCTTCCGGAACCTGACGGCGGGACACCGGGCCTTCCGGTGCCGCCCTGACATGACTACCTGACCGGAAGGGAAGCGGTGCGGGTCCGGACCGCCGACGCGGGCGCGATGGACCCGCGGGCTCTGCCGGGCGATACCTGCCGCCGAAAGGGCATCACGGCCTGCGGAGCCGGGGGTGGCGTCTGCCCGCGGCCGGCACCCGCAGGCAGGTCCCGGGACGACCGGCCCGGTTGACGTGGCGATCTTCCGGCCGACGGCTTGACGCGCGGGGGAGGATCAGGAACGCTGGGCCATGTTCCCCATCCGCGACCACAACCCGTCCGGCAGCACGCCCTATGTGACCTATGCGCTGATCGTGGCGAACGTCGTCATCTTCCTGCTGATGACCTACGGTTCCTCGTCCCTGCAGGCCCTTGAGGCGTCCTATTTCGTGTGGGGCCTGGTGCCGGCGAGGATCATGGAGGGCGTGGGTCTCGAAGGCTTCGTGACCTCGATGTTCCTGCACGGCGGCTGGGGCCACCTGCTGGGGAACATGCTCTTCCTCTACATCTATGGCGACAATCTCGAGGACGAGATGGGGCCGCTGGGGTTCACCGCCTTCTACCTCGCCTCGGGGCTTGCGGCCGCGGCGGCGCAGGTGGTGTCCGAGCCCTATTCGCCGATCCCGATGGTCGGCGCCTCGGGCGCCATCGCGGGTGTGATGGGCGGCTACCTGCTGCTGTTTCCCCGGGCGCGGGTGGATGTTCTGATCATCATCGTGATCTTCTTCCGCATCATCCCGGTGCCGGCCTTCCTGATCCTCGCACTCTGGTTCCTGTTCCAGATCGGTGCCGGAGTTCTCTATGCCACCGACGCGGGTGGCGTCGCCTACTGGGCCCATGCCGGGGGCTTCGTGGCGGGCGTGCTGCTCGCGCTGCCGGTCTGGCTGGTCCGCGGCGGGCCCGCCTTCTGGAGGCGCACCCACGGCCATCCGCCGCATCCCGCAGCCGCGCTGCCGCGGTCGAACGTGCCGCTGATCCGGAGGAGACGATGAAAGGCACCTGCCACTGTGGCGCCGTCGAACTCGAGGTCGAGCTGCTGCACGGCCTGACGGACGCCAGCCGCTGCGACTGCTCGTTCTGCCGCCGCAAGGGCACCATCGGCGTCACCGCCCGCCTGAACGACCTGCGCGTCGTGCGGGGCGAGGACAACCTCACGCTCTACCGGTGGGGCACGAAGACCGCCCGCCACTGGTTCTGCCGCACCTGCGGGATCCACACCCACCACCAGCGCCGCTCGAACCCCGAGGAATACGGCGTGAACGCGGGGATCCTCGAGGGCGTCAATCCGTGCGACCTTGGCGACGTGCCGTGGTCGGACGGGGTGAACCACCCCTCCGACCGCTGAAGCCGAGCGCCGACGGTGAGGGTGTGGCGTCGGATCGGCCGGCCTGAAGCACCCCTTCGACCGCTGGGACCGCCTTGTCGACCATGCGGGTGCGGAGTCGGATCGGCCGGCTTGAAGCGCCCTCCGACCGCCGTCCATGCGGATGCGGCGGCGCGCCAGCCCGTGTCCACGACGCCAGAGCCCTCTGGCAGCAACTGGTTGGCCCGTGACGCTTGCCGCCCGAGGGCGGAGGGGCTCACTCGCCGCGGATGATCTTGCGGAAGGGCTCGAACAGGTTCTGGTTGCCGCAGATCAGCGCGCCGTCGAGCGGGTTCTGGTCCTCGCGGAGGCCCGAGACGAAGCCACCCGCCTCACGCACCAGAATGATGCCTGCGGCCACGTCCCAGGCGTTGATCCCGCGCTCCCAGTAGCCGTCGTAGCGGCCCGCCGCGACATAGGCGAGGTCCAGCGCCGCGGAGCCCCAGCGCCGCACGCCGGCGCAGGTCGGCATCAGCCGGGCGAGGTCCTGCAGGGTCGCAGGCAGGGTGGGGCGGCCGCCGAAGGGCACGCCGGTGGCGAAGATCGCCTCGATCATGTGGCGGCGACCCGAGACGCGCAGGCGGCTTTCGTTCATCCAGGCCCCGGCGCCCTTCTCGGCCCAGTACATCTCGTCCTTCGCGGCGTCGAAGATCACTCCCGAGACGATCTCGCCCTTGTGCTCCAGCGCGATCGAGACCGCCCAGTGCGGCAGGCCGTGCAGGAAGTTCGTCGTCCCGTCCAGCGGATCGACGATCCAGCGCCGCGTAGGGTCCTGCCCGTCGGTGGCGCCGGTTTCCTCGCCCACCCAGCCGTAGGTCGGGCGCGCGCCCATCAGCTCCTCGCGGATGATGCGCTCGGCCTCGCGGTCGGCCTTCGACACGAAGTCGCCCGGCCCTTTCGAGGAGACCTGAAGGTTCTCGACCTCGCGGAAGTCCTTCACGAGCGAGCGTCCCGCCTTGCGGGCCGCCTTGATCATCAGGTTGAGGTTCGCGCTGCCTTGCATCCGTCCGGGCTCCATCCGTTCAAGGGCGCTGCTATAAGGCCGGATGGCCGCGAAGGAAAGGGCGCACGCGCGGGGCGCCCGCGCGCGGCCCAGGCGCTCTAGCCCAGACGCCTGTGCCGGAGACCGACGCGGGTCGCCCGCGCGCGCGGCCCGGGCGTCAGCCGAGCCGGTCGAGCACCAGGAACAGCAGCGCGGCGATTCCCGCGGTGGCCGGCACCGTGATGACCCAGGCGGCGGCGATGTTGAGGAAGTGCGCCCTGCGGACCAGCTTGCGCCGCTTGCGCTCCTCGGGCGTCAGCGGCTTGCCCTTCTGCAGGTTCAGCGCGCGCGCCTTCCGTTCGGCATACCATTCGCGGAAGAAGCCCACGCCGAACACGCCGCCGACGGCGATATGGGTCGAGGAGACCGGCAGCCCCAGCGCCGAGGCGACGATCACGGTAATGGCCGCCGAAAGCGCCACGCAATAGGCGCGCATCGGGTTGAGCTTGGTGATCTCTGTCCCCACCATGCGGATCAGCTTCGGCCCGAACAGCACGAGGCCGAACGAGATCCCCGCCGCGCCGATCGCCATGACCCAGAAGGGGATGGCCACCTCGTTGGCGGTGCTGTGCGCCGAGACGGTGTGGACGATGGCGGCCAGCGGCCCCACGGCATTGGCCACGTCGTTGGCGCCATGCGCGAAGGACAGCAGCGCCGCCGAGATCACCAGCGGCAGGCCGAACAGCTTCTTCAGCGACTTCTTGCGGTTCTCCATGCCTTCGGACTGCCGGCGCACATATGGCTTTGCCAGCAGCGTCGCAGCCACCCCGACCGCAAGGCCGATCAGGATGGCCGTGGACATGTCCAGCGACACCAGCTTCCTGAGGCCCTTCATCGCGATGTAGGTGGTGAAGGTGCCGCACATGACCCCGATCAGCAGCGGCACCCAGAAGCGCGCGGCTCCGATCTTGTCCTCGCGCTCGATCAGGCGGTCCTTGATGAAGGCGAGGAAGATCGCGGCGAAGATCGCGCCAAGGACCGGCGAGATCACCCAGCTTGCCGCGATCTGGCCCATGGTCGGCCAGTTCACCGCCGCCGTCCCGGCCGCTGCGATGCCCGATCCCATCACTCCGCCGACGATCGAATGCGTGGTCGAGACCGGGGCGCCGCTCGCCGTCGCCACGTTCAGCCAGACCGCCGCGGCGATCAGAGCCGACATCATCACCCAGATGAAGGTGGCGGGATCGGCCACCATCCGGGGATCGACGATCCCGCCCGAGATCGTGCTGACCACGTCGCCGCCGGCGATCAGCGAGCCCCCGACCTCGAACACCGCCGCGATGGCGAGCGCGCCGCCCATGGTGAGCGCATTCGCCCCCACCGCCGGCCCCATGTTGTTCGCCACGTCGTTGGCGCCGATGTTCAGCGCCATGTAGGCGCCGATCGCGGCGGCGGCGACGATGATCATCGTGCCGCTCGCGCCGCCCATGAGGATCGAGGCCCCGACACCGCAGAGCACGATGAAGATCAGCGCGATCCCCACCGCGACGAGCGGACGCCCGACGAACTGGGTCGCCCGCTCGAGTTGCGAGACGCGCTTGAGATCCTTGTCGAGGGTCTTCCACTGATTGACGGATGCTGCGGGCCGCTCCTGTGCTGCAGGGGCCGGGCCGTGGGAGATCGTCATGACTGTCCTGTCATCTTCCTGTTGCGGGGGCCGGGTATCCTGAACCGGCCCTTGCGGCAACGATTCGGCAACCGATGCACAGGATCGCAAGGTCGCGGCCCCGCAGGCTTTCCGTCCGCGCGGGTCAGATGCGCTGCAGCTTCACCGGCTCGCTTCGCCCCAGCCGCAGGAAATGCGCCATGAAGGGCTTGGTCGCATCCTCGCTGCGGGTGGCGGCATAGAGGCGCTTCGTCACCGTCTCCGGTCCCAGCGGGCGCGTCACGTAGTCGGCATGGCTGCGCACGTCGCGCAGCACCCAGTCGGGCAGCACCGCGACGCCGCGGTTCGAGGCCACGAGCATCAGGATGACGGCTGTCAACTCGACCTGCCGGGTGCCGCGCGGCTCGACCTTCGCGGGCGTCAGCACCTCGGTGAAGACGTCGAGGCGGTCGCGCGACACCGGATAGGTGATCAGCATCTGGTCGCGGAAATCCTCGGCCTCGATGAAGGGCTTGGCGGCGAGCGGGTTCGCGGCCGCGGCGACGAAGGTGGGGTGATAGTCGAAGAGCGGGTTGAAGGTCATGCCCTCGACCGTCACCGGATCGGAGGAGATCACCAGATCCACCTCTTCGCGCATCAGGGCGGGCAGCGCCTCGAAGGCGAGTCCCGCGCGGATGTCCACGTCGATCTCGGGCCACGCATTGCGGAAGAGTTCCAGCACCGGGAACAGCCACTCGAAACATGCGTGGCATTCAATGGCGATATGCAGCCGGCCGGTGCGGCCGGAGCGCAGCGCGCGGAACTCGTCCTCCAGCGCATCGATCTCGGGCAGGATGCGCTCGGCCAGCCGAAGCATCCGCACCCCGGCCGCGGAAAGCTTCAAGGGCTTGGAACGGCGCACGAAAAGCTCGATCCCGGCCTGATCCTCCAGCCCCTTGACCTGATGCGACAGCGCCGATTGCGTCATGTTCAGCATGTCCGCCGCGCGCGCGAGGCCCCCCGCCTGATGGATCGCGCGGATCGTGCGCAGGTGGCGGAGTTCGAGGTGCATGATACGGTTGGCCTCATATTGATCTTGAGCATTATGAATTTGTCTCACATGGCCGATGCTGCCACAAGAGAGGCAAGGAACAGGAGACAGTCCCATGGCCAGACCGCGCATCTCGTTCGAGTTCTTCCCGCCGCAGACGCTCGAGGCGTCGTTCCGGCTGTGGGAGACGGCGCAGATGCTGGCGCCCCTGAAGCCCGACTTCGTGTCGGTCACCTACGGCGCGGGCGGGACGACCCGCAAGCTGACCCATGACGCGGTGGAGACGATCCACAACCACTACAAGCTGAACGTGGCCGCGCACCTGACCTGCGTCGATGCGACGAAGGCCGAGACGCTGGAAATCGCGAACTCCTACGCCGAGGCGGGCGTGACCGAGATCGTGGCGCTGCGCGGCGACGCGCCCAAGGGCACCGAACGCTTCACGCCTCACGCCGACGGCTTCGCGAATTCCATCGAGCTGGTCGAGGCGCTGGCCGAGACCGGCAAGTTCAAGCTGCGCGTCGGCGCCTACCCCGAGCCGCACCCCGACTCGGCCGATACGCTCGCCGACGTCCGCTGGCTGAAGCGCAAGATCGAGGCGGGCGCGACCTCCGCCATCACCCAGTTCTTCTTCGAGGCCGAGACCTTCCTGCGCTTCCGCGACCTCTGCGTGAAGGAGGGGATCACGGCGCCGATCATCCCGGGCATCCTGCCGATCGACAACTGGAACGGAGTGAAGAAGTTCGCCGCCCGCTGCGGCTCGCAGGTGCCGGGCTGGCTCGACGAGGCCTTTGCCCATGCCAAGCGCGACGACCGGGAGGAGCTGTTCTCGGTCGCGCTCTGCACCGAGCTTTGCGACAAGCTGCTCTGCGAAGGGGTCGAGGACCTGCACTTCTACACGCTGAACCGCCCGACGCTGACGCGCGAGGTCTGCCACGCGCTGGGCATCCTGCCGGAAGTGGCGCTGCAGAACGTGGCCTGAGGTCGGCAAGGACCAGAAAACGAAACGCCCGGGGAAGTCCCCGGGCGTTTGGCGTTTCAGAGGCAGGCCGACTCAGGAGCGCGAGATCAGCGTCCAGGGCCGGACCTGCTCGATCCCGCGCGTGACCAGCGCGGCGATGGCGCATTTCAGGAGGTCGCCGGTGAGGTAGGGCGTCAGCAGAAGCACCGTCTCCTCCAGCGTCTTGCCGAGCTTCCACGCCATGCCCGCCACGCCGAAGCCGTAGAGCACGACGATCCCACCCAGGATGCAGCCGACGAACGAGGCCAGGGCCACCGGCGCCGAGCGCCACTGTCCGACGACGAGGCCGGCGACGAAGGCGGCGAAGGGGAAGCCCACGATGAAGCCCACCGTGGGCCCCGCCAGCACGCCGATCCCGCCGCGGCCGCCCGACAGCAGCGGCAGCCCGAGGAAGACGAGGACGAGGAACAGGAGCACCGCCAGCGCGCCGCGCCTGGCGCCGAGGACGGTGCCGCAGAGCATCACGCCCAGCGACTGCGCCGTGATCGGCACGCCGGACATCAGCGTGATCTGCGGAACCAGCCCCAGCACGGCGATCAGGGCCGCGAAGAGTGCGATGAGGGTGACGTTGCGTTCCATGGGTCTCCTTCCCCTACAAGCCGCCGCGGGCGCGGATGGCCTCGGCCACCTGCTCGGCATCGTCGAGCGCGCCCAGGGCCAGCGGCACCACGATCCGCCACGTCGGACGGCGTGGGCTTCTCGCGCGCCATGCCTCGGCCAGTCGCTCTGCACGCGCCAGTAGCACCGGGGTGAAGCGGATGACAAGCGCGATGCTGACGGCCAGCACGTGCGGCTGCAGGCCGAGGTGGCGGAAGGGCCGGGCCAGCCGCTCCAGCACCGCGATCATCGCGTCGAGCCGCGTCGTCATGGTCACGAGGTTCGCGAGCGCCACCGCCGTCGTCAGCTTCAGCGCGATGGTCGCGCCCGCCGCCACCTCTCCGGTCCAGACATGCCAGACCGCGAGGACGAGCAGGAACGGCCAGAGCGGCCGCAGCATCCGCAGCCCGTGCGCGGCGAAGCGCCCGCCCTGAGCCGCGTAGAGGCAGGCCGTCGCCGCTGCAGCAACGGCCGCCGATGCGGGCGAGCCGAGCGGCATCAGCAGCACGGTCGCGATGGCCAGCGCGGCGAGCTTGAGGCCCGCCGGCAGGCCATGCAGGCGGGTTTCAACCGGCGAGGTGAGTGTCAGCATCGAAGCCCCCCAGCCGCCGCATCTCGGCGCGGTATTCGCCGGCCACCGGTCCTGCGGGTCCGTCGCGCCGCACCTGTCCCGCCTCCAGCCAGATCACCCGGTCGTAGTCCTCGACCATCGCGGGATCGTGCGTGATCGTCACCAGCCGCTGCGGCAGCCCGCCGAGCAGCCGCGTCAGGCGGATCTGCATCGGCAGGTCCAGCCCGGCGAAGGGTTCGTCGAGCAGGATGGTCCGCGGCTCCATCGCGAGGACCGCGAGCAGGCAGAGCAGCTGGCGCTGCCCGTGCGACAGCGTCGCGACGGGCGCCCTGGCCCAGTGCGCGCGGCCGTGCGCGGCCAGCACCGCGAGCGCCGCCTTGCGCGCCTCGGTCCCGCTGCGTCCCATCTGGCGCAGGCCGAAGGCCAGTTCCTCCTCGACGGTCGGGAAGATGATCTGGTGATCCGGGTTCTGGAACAGGATGCCGAGCGCCGAGAGCATGGCGCGGCGGTCCTTCGCCGGGTCCGTGCCCTCGACCGCGACGGAGCCCGCGGTCGGCGCGATCAGACCGGCCATCAACCGCAGCAGCGTCGTCTTGCCCGAGCCGTTCTGCCCGAGGATGCCGATCCGCCGCTCCGTCAGCCGGAGCGTGAGGCCCGAGAGGATCGTGCGCCCGCCCACGGCATAGGAAGCGCCGTCGAGCAGGATGCCGGTGTCGGAGGTCGGGAGGTTCGTCTGCCGCATCCGCGCCTCATAGACGGGGCCGGGGGCGCTGCCAAGCGGCCGGGGCTGCCGGCCGCGCAGCCGGCTCAGGTCGATGGGTGCGGCGCCCCGATGGCCGGGCGCCGCACCAGAGCAATCAGGCCCGGGCCGCGGCGACGGCGGCCTCGAGGATCTCCATCGCCTCGGCGAAATGCGCGTCGGGGATGGTGATCGGGGCGAGGAAGCGGATCACGTTGCCGTAGACCCCGCAGGTGAGCAGGATCAGCCCGCGCTTCAGCGCCTCTTCCCGCACGCGGCCGGTAAAGCCCGCGTCCGGCTCCTTCGTGCCCGGATTGGCGAACTCGACGGCGACCATGAAGCCGGGTCCGCGGATGTCCACGATCTCGGGAGTGGTGGAGCGGATCGATTCCAGCTTCTGCTTCAGCCGGCTGCCGAGTTCGTTCGCCCGGCCGCAGAGATCCTCTTCTTCGATCACGTCGAGCACGGCATGGGCCGCCGCGACCCCGAGCGGGTTGCCGCCATAGGTGCCGCCGAGGCCGCCCGGATGCGCCGCGTCCATGATCTCGGCGCGGCCGGTCACCGCGGCGATCGGCAGGCCGCCGCCGAGGCCCTTGGCCATCGTCGTGAGGTCCGGCGCCACGTCGTAGCCGTGCATCGCGAACAGCTTGCCGGTCCGCGCGAAGCCGGTCTGCACCTCGTCGGCGATCATCACGATGCCGTGCTCGTCGCAGAGCGCGCGGATGGCGCGCACCAGATCCTTCGGCGCGGGGTAGAAGCCGCCCTCGCCCTGCACGGGCTCGAAGATGATCGCAGCGACGCGCTTCGGGTCCACGTCCGACTTGAAGAGCTTGGTGATCCCGGCCAGCGCCTCGGCGTTCGAGATGCCGTGCACGTCCTGCGGGAAGGGGACGTGGAAGACCTCGGGCATCATCGGGCCGAAGCCCTTCTTGTAGGGCTCGACCTTGCCGGTAAGCGTCATGGTCATGAAGGTCCGGCCGTGGAAGGCGCCGCCGAAGGCGATGACGCCCGAGCGCCCCGTATGGATGCGGGCGATCTTTATCGCGTTCTCGACCGATTCGGCCCCGGTGGTGACGAAGATGGTTTTCTTCGCGAAATCGCCCGGCGCGGCCGCGTTCAGGCGCTCCGCGAGGCGGATGTAGTTCTCATATGGCAACACCTGATGGCAGGTGTGCGTGAAGCGGCCCATCTGCTCGGTCACGGCGGCCATGACCTTGGGATGGCAGTGGCCGGTGTTCACCACGGCGATGCCCGCGGCGAAGTCGATGTAACGGCGGCCCTCGATGTCCCAGATCTCGGCGTTCAGCGCGCGATCGGCATAGATCTGGGTCTGCATGCCCACCCCGCGGGACACGGCTTCGTCACGGCGGCGGCTCACTTCGGCGTTCAGCATCACTGGCTCCTTCAAGGCCCGGCAGGCGCAAAGATTCGCTCCCTGCTTGGACCGCCCGAAAGCGACTTTCAATCGCATCTGCGACAGGCTATCGCGCAGGCACGGCCCCGCATCGGATTCATCCCTCGTTAACCCATTCGCGGGCACGGTGCGACTCGGACCGACAGGGAGGCACCCATGCAGCAGGCGGCGTCCGAGATACCCTTCCTCGCCCCCGTGCCCGAGCGCGAGCGGCTGGACTGGCTGCGGCTGATCCGCTCGCGCCGGGTTGGTCCGGCGACCTTTCACCGTCTTCTGGCGGAACACGGCACCGCGACGGCCGCGCTCGAGGCGCTGCCGGCCATCGCCGGAGCGGCGGGGATCGACGGTTACGAGGCCTGCCCGATCCCGGTTGCGCTGAAGGAACTGGCGGCGGGCAGGGCGCGGGGCGCCTCGCTGCTGTGCTGGTCCGATCCCGCCTATCCGCCGGCGCTGCGCGAGATCCCCGATGCGCCGCCGGTGCTGTGGGTGCAGGGCGACGCCGCGCTGCTCGCGCGGCCGATGGTCGCGCTCGTGGGCGCGCGGAACGCCTCGAGCCTTGGGCTGCGGATGGCGCGCAAGCTTGCCACGGCGATGGGAGAGGCGGGATATGTCGTCGTCTCGGGCCTTGCGCGCGGTATCGACACCGAGGCGCATCTGGCCGCACTCGACCGCGGCACGGTCGCGGTGCAGGCCGGCGGGGTCGAGGTGATCTACCCGTCCGAGAACGCCACGCTGGCGGGGCAGATCGCGGCCGTCGGCTGCCGGATCTCGGAGCAGGCGATGGGCTTGGTGCCGCAGGCCCGCCACTTTCCGCTGAGGAACCGCATCGTCTCGGGGCTGGCGAAGGCCGTGGTGGTGGTCGAGGCCGCCGCGCGCTCGGGCAGTCTGATCACCGCGCGCGAGGCGCTCGACCAGGGACGCGAGGTCTTCGCCGTGCCGGGCCATCCGTTCGATCCGCGGGCCGCCGGCTGCAACCAGCTGATCCGCGACGGGGCGATGCTGGTCCGGCATGCGGCCGACATCATCGAGGCGATCGGCAGCGTCCGCCCGGGCGCTTCGGTCCCGCGGACGGACCCGGTGCCCGATCCGCCGCGCCGCCCGCTCTACGAGATCGCGGCCGTGCACAACCTGATCCTCGAGCGTCTGGGCCCGGTTCCGGTGCCCGAGGACCAGCTGATCCGCGATCTGTCGCTGCCCGCGGGGCGGGTCGCGCAGGAGCTTGTGACGCTGGAACTCGACGGCCGGATCCAGCGCGACCCCGGCGGGCTGGTCTCGCGTCCGGTCTGACGGCGGCCCGAGCCGCGCATTGACATTGGCCTGCGATCCCCCACATGGTGCCGCGCCAATCCCGAAGGTCGCAGGGCAGAAGAGGGTCCCATGCCTGTCGTCGTCGTCGAAAGCCCCGCAAAGGCCAAGACAATCAACAAGTATCTGGGCTCCGATTACACGGTTCTGGCCTCCTACGGCCATGTCCGCGACCTGCCGCCCAAGGACGGATCGGTCGATCCCGAGCATGACTTCGCCATGCTCTGGGAAGTCGCGGCAGAGTCGAAGAAGCATGTCCGCGCGATTGCCGATGCGCTGAAGACGGATGACACGCTGATCCTCGCCACCGACCCCGACCGCGAGGGCGAGGCGATCTCGTGGCACCTGCAGGAGGCGTTGGCCTCGTCCCTGAAGAAGGGCAAGACCGTCAGCCGGGTGACCTTCAACGCGATCACCAAGTCGGCCGTGACCGAGGCGATGAAGGCCCCCCGCCAGGTCGATACCGCGCTGGTCGAGGCCTATCTGGCCCGCCGCGCGCTGGACTATCTGGTGGGCTTCACGCTGTCGCCGGTGCTGTGGCGCAAGCTGCCGGGCGCCAAGTCGGCGGGGCGCGTGCAATCGGTCTGCCTGCGCCTCATCGTCGAGCGCGAGATGGAGATCGAGGCGTTCCGGGCGCGCGAGTTCTGGACGGTCTCGGCCGTGCTCGTGACGCCCCGCGGGCAGGAGTTCGAGGCGCGGCTGACGATCCTGGGCGGCAGGAAGCTCGACAAGTTCGACCTGCCGACCGCGGAAGCCGCGGAACTGGCGGTGCAGGCCGTGACCTCGCGGCCCTTGAAGGTCGCCTCGGTCGAGGCGAAGCCCGCGAGCCGCAACCCCTCGGCGCCCTTCATGACCTCGACCCTCCAGCAGGAGGCCAGCCGCAAGTTCGGCATGGGCGCCAAGCAGTGCATGTCGGCAGCGCAGCGTCTCTACGAGGCCGGCCACATCACCTACATGCGGACCGACGGCATCGACATGGCGCCCGAGGCGGTGATGGCTGCGCGTGACGAGATCAAGCGACGCTTCGGGGCGGCGTATGTGCCCGACAGCCCGCGCATGTACAAGAACAAGGCCAAGAACGCGCAGGAAGCGCATGAATGCATCCGGCCGACCGACATGTCGGCCTCGCCCGAGAAGCTCGGCCTGACCGATGCCGACCAGCGCAAGCTTTACGAGCTGATCTGGAAGCGGACGCTGGCGAGCCAGATGGCCGCCGCCCGGCTGGAACGCACGACGGTGGATATCGCCAGCGCGGACGGGCAGGTCGGTCTGCGCGCGACGGGGCAGGTCGTGCTGTTCGACGGCTTCCTCAAGGTCTATGAGGAGGGCCGCGACGACCGCGCCGAGGGCGAGGACGACGACGACGAGGGCCGTCTGCCGCAGATCATGGCCAACGAGGCGGTGGACAAGAAGTCCATCACGCCCGAGCAGCACCACACCCAGCCGCCGCCGCGCTACACCGAGGCGACGCTGGTCAAGCGCATGGAAGAGCTGGGGATTGGTCGCCCCTCGACCTACGCCAGCATCGTCTCGACGATCCAGGACCGGGAGTATGTCCGCAAGGACAAGAACCGCCTGATCCCCGAGGACAAGGGGCGGCTGGTGACGGCGTTCCTCGCCAACTTCTTCCGCAAGTATGTCGAGTACGACTTCACCGCTGATCTGGAAGGTGAGCTCGACGACGTGTCCGCGGGCGAGCGGAACTACAAGGACGTCCTCGCGCGGTTCTGGCGCGATTTCTCGGCCGCGGTGGCCGAGACGGCCGACCTGCGCATCGGCGAGGTTCTGGAGAAGCTCGACGACTTCCTCAGCCCCCATCTCTATCCGCCGCGGCCCGATGGGTCGGATCCGCGGATCTGCCCGACCTGCGGCACCGGCCGGCTGCACCTGAAGACCGCGCGCGGCGGCGGCGCCTTCATCGGCTGCGGCAACTACCCGGAATGTCGGTATACCCGGCCAATCTCGGTGGCGGGCGACGAGGAGAACGCGATCTCGCCCGACGGCAAGCTGCTCGGACATGACGAGGACAGGCAGCCGATCTCGCTGCGCTCGGGACGGTTCGGGCCTTACGTGCAGAAGGGCGAGGCGACAGCTGAAGTGCCGAAGCCGCCGCGCGCCAGCCTGCCGAAGGGCTGGTCTCCCGAGAGCGTCGATCTCGAGCGGGCGCTGATGCTGCTGAACCTGCCGCGTCTGGTAGGGCAGCACCCCGAGGACGGCCAGCCGGTCGAGGCCGCCATCGGCCGCTATGGGCCCTACGTGAAGCACGGCTCGACCTATGCCAACCTGCCGGATGCCGAGGAGGTCTTCACCATCGGCATGAACCGGGCCGTCGAGGTTCTGGCGCAGAAGGCAGCCGGCCGCCGCGGCGCCTCGGCCCCGGCGCAGCCGATCAAGGAACTGGGCGAGCATCCGGACGGCGGCATCGTTGCCGTGATGCCCGGCCGTTACGGACCTTACGTGAAATGGGGCAAGGTCAACGCCACGCTGCCGAAGGGCATGGAGCCCGAGGCGATCACCTTCGACGAGGCGCTGGCGCTGGTGGCCGAGAAGGCGGGCAAGAGCCCGAAGAAGAAGGCACCAGCGAAGAAGGCGACCAAGGCCGAGGGCGAGCCGAAGGCCACGGCCAAGAAGCCGGCTGCGAAGAAGGCGCCGAAGGAGGCTGCCGCGAAAGCTCCGGCGAAGAAGACGGCCGCCAAGAAGAAGGCGGCGCCGGACAGCGACGCCGCCTGAGCCGCCTCAGACGGTGCCGCGCGGGTCGATCAGGCGGCCCATCACCGCCTGCGGGCGGATGGTGCCGATCACCGCGCCGTTCTCGGTCACCGCCAGTTCCGGCGCGCCGTCGCGCATCAGCTCCATCACCGAGCGGACGGTGGTGCCGGCTTCGACGGCGCGCGCGGCCGAGGAAGGGCCCGCGACCATCACGTCGCGCGCCGTCAGCACGCCGAGCGGGTTCATGTGCGCCACGAAGTCGGCCACGTAATCCGATACCGGATTGGCGATGATCTCGCGTGCCGTGCCGCACTGGACGATCCGTCCGCCCTCCATCAGCGCGATCCGGTTGCCGATCTTGAACGCCTCGTCGAGGTCGTGGCTGACGAAGATGATTGTGCGCTTCAGCTTGCGTTGAAGGTCCAGAAGCTCGTCCTGCAGGCGCGAGCGGATCAGCGGGTCGAGCGCCGAGAACGGCTCGTCCATCAGCAGGATCGGCGCCTGGGTGACGAAGGCGCGGGCGAGGCCCACGCGCTGCTGCATCCCGCCCGACAACTCGCCCACCCGGCGGTCCGCCCAGGCGGCGAGGTTCACCAGTTCCAGCTGCTCGTCCACCAGCGCGCGGCGATCCTTCGGCGGCATCCCGGCCATCTCGAGGCCGAGGCCCACGTTGTCGCGCACCGTGCGCCAGGGCAGCAGGCCGAAGGCCTGGAACACCATCGCGATCCGGCTGAGGCGCAGGCGGCGCAGGTCGGCGGGGCTCGCATGCGTCACCGAGATCATGCGGTCGCCGTCCGACACCCGCACCTCGCCGCGCACCACCGGGTTGAGGCCGTTCACGCCGCGAAGCAGGGTGGACTTGCCCGACCCCGAGAGGCCCATCAGGACGAGGATCTCGCCTTCGGCGACGGTCAGGGTGCAATCGTGCACACCCAGCACCTGGCCGGTCGCGGCCTGAACCTCGGCCCGGCTCTGGCCGCGGTCCATCAGGGGCAGGGCGCGCTCGGGGTGATCTCCGAAGACGATCGAGACGCGGTCGAATTCCACGGCGGTCATTTGCGGGTGACCCTCAGCATGCGGTCCAGGATGATCGCCACGACGACGATGATGAAGCCCGATTCAAAGCCAAGCGAGGTGTTCACGGTGTTGAGTGCCCGCACCACCGGCACGCCAAGCCCATTCGCGCCCACCAGCGCCGCGATCACCACCATCGACAGCGACAGCATGATGGTCTGGTTCAGGCCGGTCATGATCTGCGGGAAGGCCCAGGGGAGTTCAACCTTCCACAGCCGCTGCCGGGGCGTCGCGCCGAAGGCGGTCGCAGCCTCCATCAGCGCCATCGGCGTCGAGGAGATGCCGAGATGCGTGAGCCTGATCGGCGCGGGCAGCACGAAGATCACCGTCGCGATCAGGCCCGGCACCATGCCGAGGCCGAAGAAGACGATGGCCGGAATGAGATAGACGAAGGTCGGCAGCGTCTGCATCAGGTCGAGGATGGGGCTCATCGCCTGGTAGAGCCGTGGCCGGTGTGCCGCGGCGATGCCCAAGGGAACGCCGATCGCCATGCAGGTGACGCAGGCCAGCATGATCAGCGTCAGGCTCTGCATCGTCTCGTCCCAGTAGCCCTGGTTCAGGATGAAGGCAAAGCCCGCCACGATCAGCGCGGCCACACGCCAGCTGCGCTGGAGGAACCAGCCGAGGCCGGCAAGCGCGGCGATCACGATCAGCGGATGCAGCGTGTCGAGCACCGTCAGCATCGCGTCGATCACGGCCTGCATCATCGTGCTGATCAGCTCGAAGAATGGCCCGCCGTGGGCGTTGAGCCAGTCGAAAATCATCTTCGACCAGCGGCCGACGGGCAATTTGTGATCGGTCAGCCAATCGAGCATGCAGACCCCGGGTTCTGAGATGTCGGACGATGGCCCCGTGGCCGAGGGTCACGGGGCAGGGACCGGACCCCGCAACCCCCGGGCCGCGGGGTCCGGGTGTGTCAGAGGCCGAGCGCCTTCTTGACCGCCGGCAGGCCTTCCTCGCCGCTCGTGGTGGTCACGCCGGCAAGCCACGGATCGACGGTGTCCGGATGGGCCTGCAGCCATTCCAGCACGGCCTCGTCGGGCTCCATTCCGTCGTCGAGGATCTTGCCCATGATCTCGTTCTCCATCGCCAGCGTGAACTTCTGCTGCGAGAGAAGCTTGGCGACGTTCGGGCATTCCTCCTTGAAGCCCTTGCGCGTCACCGTGTTCACGACACCCTCGGCGCCGAAGAAATCCTCGCCGCCGGTCAGGTATTTCAGCGAGAAGTTGGCGTTCATCGGGTGGGGCTCCCAGCCGAGGAAGACCACGCCCTTTTCCTGCGGGTAGTAGCGGGCGACCTGGGCCAGCATCCCCTGCTCCGAGCTTTCGACCACCTCGAAGCCTTCCAGCGGCTTGCCGGCCTCGGTCAGGCTGACGAGATACAGGTTGCCTTCGTTACCGGGCTCGATGCCGTAGATCTTGCCGTCCAGCTCGTCCTTGAACTTGGCGATGTCGGCGTAGCTCTTCAGGCCCTTGTCGTAGAGGTAGGTCGGCACGGCGAGCGTGTATTTGGTGCCTTCGAGGTTCGTGGCCAGGGTCTCGATCGTTCCCTTGTCAAGGTATGGCTTGATCGCGCTCTCCTGCGCCGGCAGCCAGTTCCCGAGGAACACGTCAACGTCGCCCTTGTCCATCGAAGCATAGGTGACCGGCACGCCGAGGATGTCGACCTCGACCTCGTAGCCGAGCGCCTCGAGCACCTGCCGCGTGGCCGAGGTGGTCACGGTGATGTCGGTCCAGCCGACATCGGAAAAGCTGACCTCCGTGCACTGGTCCTGCGCAAGCGCAGCCCCGGAAAGGGCGATGGTCGAGGCCGCGGCCAGCAGGGCCTGTCGGATGGGCGTCATGGTGTCTCCCCGTTTTTTGTTGATTGACGAGTCAATAAACTTCACGATAGCTCGGCTTGGCAACCACTAAATCAGGTATTCAGCACATGCCGAAACTCGGTATGGAGCCTATCCGAAAGGCCGCGCTCGTCAAAGCCGCGATCGTCGAGATCGGGCAGACGGGAAGCCTTGATGTGACGGTCAGTCAGATCGCCAAGCGCGCAGGCATGTCCGCGGCGCTCGCGCACCACTATTTCGGTGGAAAGGAAGCGCTTTTCCTGGCTGCGATGCGCCATGTGCTGTCGCTTTACGGTGCCGAAGTGCGGGGCGCGCTGATGACGGCACAGGGTCCGTCGGCGCGGCTGATGGCGATCCTGCGCGCCTCTTTTTCGCCTGCAAACTTCAGGCGCGAAGTGGTGGGCGCCTGGCTCAACTTCTACGTGCTGGCCGCCACCGTGCCCGAGGCGAAGCGGCTGCTTGCGATCTACCAGAGGCGCCTGAGATCGAATCTCCTGCACTGCCTGCGACCGCTGGCGGGGGACCGGGCCGAGGAACTGGCCGACGGACTCGGCGCGCTGATCGACGGGGTCTATCTGCGCGAGGTGCTGAAGGATGGCCCTCCCGACGGGGAGGCCGCGGTGGCCTCGGCCCGCGCCTACCTGCAATCCCATCTGAAGGAAGTCCTCGCGTGAGAGCCCAGCCTGCCGCCAGCCATTTCATCGACGGTCGCCCGCTGGAGGATTCGTCGGGTGCCCCGATTCCCGTGATCCATCCGGCGAACGGCGAAGAGATCGCGCGGCTGCACGAGGCGACGCCTGCGGTGATCGAGGCCGCGCTGGCCTCGGCCGCCCGCGCCCAGGGCCAATGGGCCGCGATGCGCCCGGTGGAGCGCGCCCGCATCCTGCGCCGCGCGGCCGACCTGATCCGCGAGCGGAACGAGGAACTGAGCGTTCTCGAAACTCTGGACACCGGTAAGCCGCTGCAGGAGACGCGGGTGGCCGACTGGCCGTCTGGGGCCGATGCGCTGGAATATTTCGCGGGCCTCGCGCCGACCGTCACGGGGGAGACGATCCCGCTGGGTCAGGATTTCGTCTATACGATTCGCGAACCGCTGGGCGTCTGCGTCGGCATCGGTGCCTGGAACTATCCGAGCCAGATCGCCTGCTGGAAGGCCGCGCCGGCGCTGGCGCTGGGCAATGCGATGGTGTTCAAGCCGTCCGAGGTCACGCCGCTCGGTGCGCTGCAGCTGGCGGCGATCCTGACCGAGGCGGGGCTGCCTCCCGGTCTCTTCAACGTGGTACAGGGCAGGGGTGCGGTGGGTGCTGCGCTCGCCACCGATCCGAGGGTCGCGAAGGTGTCGCTGACCGGCTCGGTCCCGACCGGACGCAAGGTCTATGCCGCGGCGGCCGAGGGCGTGCGTCACGTCACCATGGAGCTGGGGGGCAAGTCGCCGCTGATCGTCTTCGACGATGCCGACCTCGACGGGGCGATTGGCGCCGCGATGCTTGGGAACTTCTACTCCTCCGGACAGATCTGCTCGAACGGCACGCGGGTCTTCGTGCAGCGGGGCATCAAGGAGGAGTTCCTGACGCGCCTCGCCGAGCGGGCCGACGCCATCCGCATGGGCGATCCGCTCGACCCCGAGACGCAGATGGGGCCACTGGTGTCGCAAGGCCAGCTGGAAAAGGTGCTCAGCTACATCGAGAAGGCGCGGGCCGAGGGCGGACGTCTGGTCTGCGGCGGCGAGGCATCGGTCTCGCCCGGCTGCTATGTGCAGCCGACGGTCTTCGCCGATGTGACGGACGACATGACCCTCGCCCGCGAGGAGGTGTTCGGCCCGGTGATGGCCGTGCTGGACTTCGAGACCGAGGAGGAAGCCGTTGCCCGCGCGAATGCCACCGAGTTCGGCCTTGCCGCCGGTGTGTTCACCTCGGACCTCACCCGCGCGCACCGGGTGGTGGCGAAGCTTCAGGCGGGAACCTGCTGGATCAACGCCTACAACCTGACCCCGGTCGAGGCGCCGTTCGGCGGGGTGAAGCTGTCCGGCGTCGGGCGCGAGAACGGCCGCGCCGCGGTCGAGCACTATACTCAGGTAAAGTCGGTTTATGTGGGCATGGGCGCGGTTGAAGCCCCCTACTGAGGACCTCCGGATGTTCGATTATGTGATCGTCGGCGCAGGCTCGGCCGGCTGCGCAATGGCCTATCGGCTTGGTGAGGCGGGACGTTCGGTGCTGGTCATCGAGCACGGCGGCACCGATGCGGGGCCCTTCATCCAGATGCCCGCAGCGCTCTCCTACCCCATGAACATGGGGATCTACGACTGGGGCCTGAAGACCGAGCCCGAGCCGCATCTGGACGGCCGCGTCCTCGCCACGCCGCGCGGCAAGGTGATCGGCGGCTCGTCCTCGATCAACGGCATGGTCTATGTCCGTGGTCACGCGCGCGACTTCGACCACTGGGCCGAGCAGGGCGCCACCGGCTGGGGCTTCGCCGACGTGCTGCCCTATTTCAAGCGCATGGAGACCTGGCACGTTCCGGGCGACGTGGACTGGCGCGGCCATGACGGCCCGGTGCACGTCACGCGCGGGCCGCGCTCCAACCCGCTTTTCAACGCCTTCATCGAGGCCGGCCGGCAGGCGGGTTATCCGGTGACCGACGACTACAACGGTGCCGCACAGGAGGGCTTCGGCCCGATGGAGGCGACGATCTGGCAGGGCCGGCGCTGGTCGGCGGCGAATGCCTACCTGAAGCCTGCCCGCAAGCGGTTCGGCGTCAAGGTGATGCGGGCGCTCGCGCTGCGGGTGGTGATCGAGGAGGGGCGGGCGGTCGGTGTCGAGGTCCTGCGCCGCGGTCAGCGCGAGATCATCCGTGCGGGACGCGAAGTGATCCTTGCTGCCTCGTCGCTCAACACGCCGAAGCTCCTGATGCTGTCCGGCATCGGTCCTGCCGCCCATCTGGCCGAGCATGGCGTGGCTGTGGTGGCCGACCGACCGGGCGTAGGGCAGAACCTCCAGGATCATCTGGAGGTCTACATGCAGTTTGCCAGCCTCCAGCCGGTGACGCTGTTCAAGCACTGGAACCTGCGCGGCAAGGTGATGGTCGGCGCGCAGTGGCTGTTCACCGGGCGGGGCCTCGGTGCCTCGAACCAGTTCGAGGCCTGCGCCTTCATCCGCTCCAAGGCGGGCATCGACTATCCGGACATCCAGTATCACTTCCTGCCTATCGCGGTGCGCTACGACGGCAAGGCGGCGGCGGAGGGGCACGGCTTCCAGGTCCATGTTGGTCCGATGCGCTCGCCCTCGCGCGGGTCCGTCACGCTGCGCTCGGCCGATCCCGAGGCCGCGCCGGTGATCCGCTTCAACTACATGTCGACGCCCGAGGACTGGGACGACTTCCGCCGCTGCATCCGTCTGACGCGCGAGATCTTCGGGCAGGACGCCTTCCGCCCCTTCGTGAAGGGCGAGATCCAGCCGGGGCCGGCCTGCCAGACCGACGAGGAGATCGACGCCTTCATCCGCGAGCATGTCGAGAGCGCCTATCACCCCTGCGGCACCGCCCGCATCGGCCGGCGCGACGATCCGATGGCGGTGGTCGATCCCGAATGCCGGGTGATCGGTGTCGAGGGGCTGCGCGTCGCCGACAGCTCGATCTTCCCGCGGGTGACCAACGGCAACCTCAACGCGCCCTCGATGATGGTGGGAGAGAAGGCGGCCGATCACATCCTCGGGCGTGCACCACTCGCGCCGCTGAACCTGGAGCCGGCGCTGAACCCGAACTGGCGCGTGGCACAGCGTTAAGGTTTCCTTAACTCTTTGTTAACTTCTCGCTTGATTTCCGGCCGCCGAGGCCGGAAATCTCGTGCATGTTAACGCTTCGTTCTCTCCTTGTCATTCTTCTGCTTCTGCCATTGCCAGCCGCCGCGACCTCGCTCGAGGGTCGGGCCCGGGTGATCGACGGCGACACGATCGAGATCGAAGGCGCCAGGGTGCGCCTCTTCGGCATCGACGCCCCCGAAACGGCGCAGACCTGCGAGGCGGCCGGAACCGACTGGCCCTGCGGCCGGTGGGCGACAGAAACGCTCAGGGCGCGGCTGCGCGACCGGCCCGTCCGCTGCGAGGGCGACGAGCGCGACCGCTACGGCCGCCTGCTTGCGAACTGCAGCGTCGAGGGCGAGGACCTTGGCGCATGGCTGGTGCGATCAGGGGCCGCCTTCGCCTACCGCCGCTATTCCTCGCGCTACGTCGAGGACGAGGCTCGCGCCTCGCTGGCTCGTGCCGGGGTCTGGTCGGGCCGGATCGAGCGGCCCGAGGAGTTCCGCCACTCCGGCGGGTCAGTCGCGCCGGGAAACTGCACCATCAAGGGCAACGTCTCGCAGCGCGGGCGGATCTACCACCTGCCGGGGCAGGAGGATTACGCCCGCACCGTGATCTCGCGCCCCGAGGAACGCTGGTTCTGCTCGGTCGCCGAGGCCGAGTCTGCGGGCTTCCGCCCCGCGAGACGCTGACATTGACGTTGATCAAGGCGCAAAAAGAATCTCCGGCGTAGCCTTTATTTAACGAAACCAAGAGGGAGCACGGCATGACCCACACCCCGCACGAGCTGTCGGAAGACTTTCCGGGCGATGCCGAGCGTATCCGTGACCTCAGGATAGCCGACCCGCATTTCGCGCGTCTTGTCGAGGAATATCACGCGGTGAACCGTGCGGTTCACCGGGCCGAGACCTTGGTCGAGCCGCTCGAGTCGCTTCAGGAACAGGACCTTCGCCGCAAGCGCGTGCAACTGAAGGATGAAATCGTCAGCTGCCTGAAGGTGGCAAGCTAGTCTACTATCTCGTAAGGCAACAACCCGCGCCGGTCGGGGTCCACCCGAAGGCGCCTTTCCAGCGGCGGCACAGACCGCTGGTGGCACTCCTGCCGGTCACAGATCCGGCAGGAGATGCCGATGGGCTCGAAAGCCCCCTTCAGATCCAGACCGTCCGCATAGACCAGCGCATCGGCGTGCTGCACCTCGCAGCCGAGGCCGATGGCGTAGCGTCGGACGGGCGCGGTGAATGATCCTCCCGATTTTGACACGTCCCTCGCCAGCAGAAGGTAGCGCACGCCATCCGGCGTCTGCGCCAGCTGGCGCAGGAAGCGCCCCGGCGTCTCGAACGCGCGGTGCACGTTCCAGAGCGGGCAGGCCCCGCCGAACCGCGCGAACTGGAATCGCGTGGCCGAATGGCGCTTGGTGATCGTCCCCGCCTGATCGACCCGGACGAAGAAGAACGGCACGCCCTTGGCGCCGGGACGCTGGAGCGTCGAAAGCCGGTGCGCCACCTGTTCGATCGAGGCGCCAAAGATGTCGGCCAGCCGCTCGAGGTCGTGGCGCGTCTCCGCGGCCGCCTGAAGGAAAGGGCGATAGGGCAGAAGCGCCGCGCCGGCGAAGTAGTTCGCCAGTCCGATCTTGGCGATCTCGCGCGCCTCCTGCGTCTGGAACCGCGCGAGGTCCAGCGTCGCCTCCAGCAGGTCATGCTGTGTCAGCAGCGCCACCTGATGCAGCAACTGGAACCGCTGGGTCGGCGCTGCAGCCCGCGACGACAGCTTCAGCGCGCCATCTGAAAAGCTGCGGATCGGCTCCATGTCCGAAAACTGCAAGGCGATGCCTGCCGCGGTCAGGGTGTCCACGGCGGCGGAAAACACGTCGCGGCGGACACCTCCGGGCGCCGAGTAATGTTCGGCGGCCCGATCCACCGGATCGATGTAGTTGTCGCAATAGTGAAAGAAGTCGCGGACCTCCTCCCACGGTGAGGGGCGCAGGGCGGCATCGGTCCGCCCCAGCGCCTCGTCCAGCGAGGCGAGCCGTTCGTGCGTCTGCCGGTAGGCGCGATGCAGGTCCAGGAAGGCCCGGGCCAGCGCCGGCGCGTTCGAGGCCACCAGCCGCAGGTCCGCCAGCGGCGGGCTGTCCGAGAACACGGGATCGGCCAGCGCCTCGCGCATGTCGGTCACGATGCGCTCGGCCTCGGAGGTGGTGAGGCTGGTGACGTCCACGCCGAACTCGGCCGCCAGCGCCAGAACGACCGTGGCCGAGACCGGCCGGTGGTTGTTCTCCATCTGGTTCAGATAGGGCAGCGAGGCGCCGAGCCGTTCCGCAAAGACCTTCTGGGTCAGGCCGAGGCGCATCCGCACCTCGCGCAGCTTCGCGCCGGCATAGAGTTTCTGGGCCACCGGATCCCTCCTTTGCAAAGGCCGTTCTGCCTTTGCAAAGGTCTCGCGTCAACCGCTCAGGCCAAGCGCCCGGGCGCGGCGGATCACCCAGAGGATCGCGGCGACCGAGGCCACACCCGAGGCCAGCATGATGACGATCAGCGGCATCTCTCCGCTGCCTTTGGTCAGCACCGCGCCCGCGAGCGCCGCGAGCGCCGCGCCGCCGCCGATCATGATGGCGCCGCCGAGGCCCGAGGCGGTGCCGGCGAGTTGCGGATGGATCGACAGCATCCCCGCGTTCGCATTCGGCAGCACCATGCCGTTGCCAAGCCCCACCGCCGTCATCATGCCGAAGAAGAAGCCCGGATGATGCAGGCCCGCCAGTGTTCCGCCCATCAGGATCGCGAGGCCCGCGGTCGTCGCCAGAGAGCCCCAGAGCACCATCCGGTTCATCCCGACCCGCACCGAGAACCGGCCGGACAGAAAGTTGCCGATCGCGTAGCCGATCGCGGGCGCCGAGAAATACACGCCCACCTGCGACGAGGAGAGGCCGAAGACCTCGGTTCCGACGAAGGGGGCACCGCCGAGATAGGCGAAGAAGCAGCCCGAGGCGAAGGCCGCGCAAAGCACGTAGCCCCAGAACCGGCGCGAACCCAGAAGCTGGGGATACTGGCGCAGTTGCGCCGCGAAGCTGATCGGCCGCGCGGTCGAGGTCTCGCCGAGATCGGCCCAGACGAGGACGGTCACCGCGACCCCCAGCACCAGCAGCAGCGCGAAGTTCGCCTGCCAGCCGAACATCTCGTCGAGGAAGCCGCCGATGACCGGGCCGATCATCGGCACCAGCGACATCCCCATGGTGACATAGCCGATCATCGAGGCCGCCTGCTCGTCCGGGACCATGTCGCGCACGACGGCCCGGCTGAGCACCATCCCCGCCGCGATCACCGCCTGCGCCATGCGGAACACCAGGAACAGCGTGGCGTTCGGCGCCAGCAGCGTCCCCACCGTGGCGAACAGGAACAGGACCAGCGACCACAGGATCACGCTGCGACGCCCGAACCGGTCCGAGATGGGCCCGACCAGCACCTGAAGCACCGCGCTGAGCCCGAGGTAGAGCGAGACCGAGAGCTGCATCAACTGGTAGGGCGCCTCGAACCACGCGGCCATGCCGGGAAGCGACGGCAGGAAGATGTTCATCGACAGCGCCGCGAGGCCGGTCAGCATGACCAGCGTCATGATATGCGGCGGCGACTGGCGGTTCAGGAAGCGGGTGGGGGGATGCGCGGACATCGGCCAGAGCTAGGGCAGGGGCGGGGCGCTGTCCATCACGACCAGCGGTGGAAGATGAAGAATGCTCCCGTTCCGATCAGCGCGAATCCGATCAGGTGATTCCACTGCAACGGCTCCTTCAGGTAGAGCACCGAGAACGCTGCGAAGACCGCGAGCGTGATCACCTCCTGGATCGTCTTCAACTCGGCCGCCGAGAAGTGGCCGTGGCCGATCCGGTTCGCCGGCACCTGCAGGAGGTATTCGAAGAAGGCGATCCCCCAGCTGACGAGAACCACCACCAGAAGCGGCGCGGCCTTGTATTTCAGGTGGCCATACCAGGCGAAGGTCATGAAGATGTTCGAGGCGAGCAGCAGGCCGATCGTCACGAGCGGCACCGGAAGGCTGGGCATGTCTGGCGTCCATTAGCGGATTTGCGATTTGCAGGCTTCATTTGCAAAGAGATTTGCAAATATCCCGAAATTTTCTTTCGTCTGGCAGGGCTCCTGACTATGGTGCGCCGAAATTCGGGGGGCAAGACCATGAAGGACATTCTCCAGGAACTCGAGCAGCGTCGCGAGATCGCGCGCGCGGGCGGCGGTCAGCGCCGGGTCGAGGCGCAGCACAAGCGTGGCAAACTGACCGCGCGTGAGCGGATCGAGCTGCTGCTCGACGAGGGCTCGTTCGAGGAGTTCGACATGTTCGTGCGCCACCGCTGCACGGACTTCGGCATGGAAGAGGACCGCCCGGCGGGCGACGGCGTCGTGACCGGCTGGGGCACGATCAACGGCCGCATGGTCTATGTCTTCAGCCAGGACTTCACCGTGTTCGGCGGCTCGCTGTCGGAAACGCACGCGCAGAAGATCTGCAAGATCATGGACATGGCGATGCAGAACGGCGCGCCGGTCATCGGGCTGAACGACTCGGGCGGCGCGCGGATTCAGGAGGGTGTGGCCTCGCTCGCCGGGTACGCCGACGTGTTCCAGCGCAACATCATGGCCTCGGGCGTGATCCCGCAGATCTCGGTGATCATGGGGCCCTGCGCCGGCGGCGCGGTCTATTCGCCGGCCATGACCGACTTCATCTTCATGGTGAAGGACACTTCCTACATGTTCGTCACCGGCCCCGACGTGGTGAAGACCGTGACGAACGAGGTGGTGACGGCCGAGGAACTCGGCGGCGCCTCGACCCACACCAAGAAATCCTCGGTCGCCGATGGCGCCTTCGAGAACGACGTCGAGGCGCTCTACGAGATCCGCCGGCTGGTGGATTTCCTGCCGCTGTCGAACCGCACGCCCGCCCCGGTGCGGCCGTTCTTCGACGACGTGGCCCGGATCGAGGACAGCCTCGACACGCTGATCCCGGACAACCCGAACCAGCCCTACGACATGAAGGAACTCATCCTGAAGATCGCCGACGAGGCGGACTTCTACGAGATCCAGAAGGACTACGCGGCCAACATCATCACCGGCTTCATCCGGATGGAGGGCCAGACGGTCGGCGTGGTGGCGAACCAGCCGATGGTGCTGGCGGGCTGCCTCGACATCGACAGTTCCCGCAAGGCCGCGCGCTTCGTGCGCTTCTGCGATGCCTTCAACATCCCGATCCTGACGCTCGTCGACGTGCCGGGCTTCCTGCCGGGGACGGGCCAGGAATACGGCGGCGTCATCAAGCACGGCGCGAAGCTCCTGTTCGCCTATGGCGAGGCGACCGTGCCGAAGGTCACCGTCATCACCCGCAAGGCCTATGGCGGCGCCTATGACGTGATGTCCTCGAAGCACCTGCGCGGCGACTTCAACTACGCCTGGCCCACCGCCGAGATCGCGGTGATGGGTGCGAAGGGCGCGACCGAGATCCTGTATCGCGCCGAACTGGCCGACAAGGAGAAGATCGCCGCCCGCACGAAGGAATACGAGGATCGCTTCGCCAACCCCTTCGTGGCGGCCGAGCGCGGCTTCATCGACGAGGTGATCATGCCGCATTCGACCCGCCGTCGCGTCGCGCGCGCCTTCGCCAGCCTGCGCAACAAGACGCTCAGCAATCCGTGGAAGAAGCACGACAACATTCCTCTCTGATCGACGGAAGGGGAGGGGGCATGCAGAGGAGCGGCGGCAGGGGAGATCCGACCGGAACGGGCGTGACAGGCGCGCCCGGTGCCGCGCCGGACGGAGGGGCCGCATGACCACGGCCTCCGATCCCGTTGCCGTTCCCTCGGGCCAGCCCGTCACGCTTCTCGAGGTGATCTCGAACCAGCCCGGCCCCGCCGGGCTAACCTACCGCTTCCGCTTCCTTGCGCCGCGGATCGGCGCCGAGGGCGGGATCGACCACGACATGGTCTTCGAGGACATGGTGGCGCTTTGCGAAAGCTACGTCCTGCCGCGGGTCGCCCGCAGCATGCCGGCGCCCAGCCAGGTGATCATCTCGTTCTCCGACCGCCCCGTGCCGTTCGGCTCGGCGGACCCCGAGGCCACGCAGTTCTTCGAGGCCTTTACCATTCGCGACGGCCACTGCATCTGGGAGGCTTTCTGATGATGACACCAGATATGGTGGTTTGCGCCCGCAATCTTCCGGGTGCTGATGTAGAAGAGTCACAGGCTTGGGGTTTGAACGGCGCGCTGTGTCATTCCCCAATTCTATCAGATACGATGGCGATCGACCGAACCCAAGCGGTCTATGCCTCGCAGGAAGCCCACGTGGAGGAGTCATCCTTCCCGCCGGCTTGCAATAAAAAAAGGAGTAGAGGATGTCGAAGAGCACTGTCGTTTTCGCGCTGTGCCTGGTTGCCGTTGTGGCTGCCTGCGCGAAGAAAGAAGAAACGGTTTACGTTGAGCAGCCGGCCGTCACGACCGAGCCGGTCTACACGGGCAAGTACAAGTAACCTGCCCGGGCGGGCCGTCGAGCATCTCCGGCCCGCCTCGCTTCCCGCCCTCCTGTCCGGGGAGGGGCGGCCATGCTGAAGCATCGCGGCTTCCCCAGCCGTCTTCCCGGCACCGACCTGCAATACACCGTCCGCCGCGCCAACAAGGACGGCGCCACGCGCATCATCCGGCGCGAGCGCTATCGTGATCGCAAGGCGGTGGACCGCGCCGCCGACGAGGGTTTTCTCGCCGCG
Source organism: Rhodobacter sp. CZR27 (assembly GCF_002407205.1). Classification (NCBI taxonomy): domain Bacteria; kingdom Pseudomonadati; phylum Pseudomonadota; class Alphaproteobacteria; order Rhodobacterales; genus Rhodobacter; species Rhodobacter sp. CZR27. Next base: position 933,167 of record NZ_CP023548.1, read on the forward strand.
CTCTGGGCGCATTTCGGCGAGGAACCGTTCGAGCGCGGCAACCTCGACGCCGGCCGCCTGTCCTGGCTCTTCGGCCGCGAGGTGGTGCCGGCCGAGGATCCGTTCGATCCCGAGTCCTACGAGGCGCTGCTGCGCATCGACCGCCGGAAGGCCGAGGCCGCTTTTCCCGCAATCTTCGCTCCCGACGCGCCGCCGCTGGCGGATGACGGGGATGACTGGGACGAGGACGAGGACGAATAGGCATGCTTCCGCGCAACCTGCCGCCGTCGCGGCCGAATTTCGCGCATCGCGAATGGCGTGGCCTGATGGGCTTTGCCAGCCGGCCGCATCGGCCGCATCCTCGGCCCGCGGGGATGGCCGGCGCCGCGCCGGCTGGTCTCTGGCAGTGTTGCGACCCTTCCCTCATCCTCCGGTCCGGATCCCCGCGACCCGGACCGGCTTTTTCCGGGCGTAAGCGCAATTCGGCCGAGGCGTCGGTGGCGCGGATTTTCGCCTTTTCCCGGACGTGCGTTGCGGTAATCCTCGCCGCCGCCAGAACACGAAACGGAGGCAGAGCATGTCCAACATCACGAAATTCCTTCTCCTCGGCGCGGTTGCCGCGACCCTGTCGGCCTGCGACACGGCAACCGGCCGGGCCGGTGGCGGCGCGCTTGCCGGCGCGGCCATTGCCGATGCGACCGACGAGAACATGGTCGCCGGCGCCGCTCTCGGCGCGCTGGCCGGCGCTGCAAGCTGCGGCGTGCCGGGCCTTCCGCCCTGCCGCTCGGGCGGCCGCTACTACTGAGTTCGTCGCCGCCCTGCGCGGCGTTCGCTTCACCGAGGGACCGTCCGGGCCGCGCGCCCGGGCGGTCCTTTGCATTTGCGCCCGAGGGGCGCGCTGCTGACAAAGGGACGATGATGTTCAAGAAGATCCTGATCGCGAACCGGGGCGAGATCGCCTGCCGCGTCATCAAGACCGCCCGCAAGATGGGCATCAAGACGGTGGCCGTCTACTCGGACGCCGACCGCAACGCTCTCCACGTCAGCATGGCGGACGAGGCGATCCACATCGGGCCCCCGCCCGCGAACCAGTCCTATATCGTGATCGACAAGATCATGGACGCGATCAGGCAGTCCGGCGCCGAGGCCGTCCACCCCGGCTACGGCTTCCTGTCGGAACGGATGGACTTCGCCGCCGCGCTCGAAAAGGCTGGCGTCGTCTTCATCGGCCCGCCGTCGCCGGCGATCGAGGCCATGGGTGACAAGATCACCTCGAAGAAGCTGGCGAAGGAGGCCGGCGTCTCGACCGTTCCGGGCTACATGGGCCTGATCGCGGATGCGGACGAGGCGGTGAAGATCTCGGACCAGATCGGCTACCCCGTCATGATCAAGGCCAGCGCGGGCGGTGGCGGCAAGGGCATGCGGATCGCCTGGAACGCGCAGGAAGCGCGCGAAGGCTTCGAGTCCTCGAAGAACGAGGCCGCCAACAGCTTCGGTGACGACCGGATCTTCATCGAGAAGTTCGTGACCCAACCGCGCCACATCGAGATCCAGGTTCTGGCCGACAAGCACGGCAACTGCGTCTACCTGCACGAGCGGGAATGCTCGATCCAGCGCCGCAACCAGAAGGTCATCGAGGAGGCGCCCTCGCCGTTCCTGGATGAAGCCACCCGCAAGGCGATGGGCGAGCAGGCCTGCGCGCTGGCCAAGGCGGTGGGCTATGCCTCGGCGGGGACGGTCGAGTTCATCGTGGACGGGCAGAAGAACTTCTACTTCCTCGAGATGAACACCCGGCTTCAGGTGGAACACCCGGTCACGGAACTGATCACCGGCATCGACCTTGTCGAGCAGATGATCCGCGTGGCGGCCGGCGAGAAGCTGCCCTTCCAGCAGTCGGACCTGAAGATCAACGGCTGGGCGATGGAAAGCCGCCTCTATGCGGAAGACCCTTACCGCAACTTCCTGCCGTCGATCGGTCGCCTGACCCGCTACCGGCCGCCGGTGGAAGCCGTCACCCCCACCTCGGTCGTGCGCAACGATACCGGCGTCTTCGAGGGCGGCGAGATCTCGATGTATTACGACCCGATGATCGCCAAGCTCTGCACCTGGGCGCCGACGCGGGATGCGGCGATCGAGGAGATGCGCCTCGCGCTCGACACGTTCGAGGTCGAGGGGATCGGTCACAACCTGCCCTTCGTGGGCGCGGTGATGGACCATCCGCGCTTCGTGAAGGGCGACATCACCACCGCGTTCATCGCCGAGGAATATCCCGACGGCTTCCAGGGGGCGACGCTCGATGAGACGACGCTGCGCCGCGTCGCCGCCGCCGCCGCCGCCATGAACCGCGTGGCCGAGATCCGCCGCACCCGCATCTCGGGCACGATGGACAACCACGAGCGCAAGGTGGGTGACGACTGGGTGGTCTCGCTGCAGGGCGAGGACTTCCGCGTCGGCATCGCCGCCGACCGCGAGGGCTCGACCGTCACCTTCTGCGACGGCTCCTCGCTGCGCTGCACGTCGGACTGGACCCCGGGCCAGCCGCTCGCCCGCGTGATGGTGGACGGCAAGCCCCTGGTGATGAAGGTCGGCAAGATCCCGATGGGCTTCCGGCTGCGGCTGCGCGGAGCGGACCTGAAGGTGCATGTCCGCACCCCGCGTCAGGCGGAACTCGCGGTCCTCATGCCCGAGAAGCTGCCGCCGGACACCTCGCGCTTCCTGCTCTGCCCGATGCCGGGCCTCGTGGTGAAGATCAACGTCGCGGAAGGCGACGAGGTGCAGGAAGGCCAGGCGCTCGCCACCGTCGAGGCCATGAAGATGGAGAACATCCTGCGCGCCGAGCGCAAGGGCGTGGTCAAGCGCATCGCCGCCGCCGCCGGTTCCAGCCTGCGCGTCGACGACATCATCATGGAGTTCGAATGAGCTACCGGCCGGCCGGGTTCCGCTCGAGCAGTTCCTCGCGTCTCAGCGGGAACTTGTCGATCGCCCGGCCGATCTCGCGCACGTCCCAGGGCAGGGGCTTGCGCAGCTTCACCTGCCCGTCCTTGTCGAGGATCACCAGAGAGAAGCCGCGCGGATGCAGCGCGCGGCGGATCTCGGAGGGCTCGGCCGGGTCAGTGTCGGTGATGACGATCACGTCGCGCTCGGCCAGCTGGTCGAGGCGGGCGTCGATCAGCTGCATCTGCCGGACGAAGTTCGGATCGGCGGGTGTGTCGGCGAAGACGACGACCGGGCGTTTCGTCCAGAGGAACTGCGCAAGCGTCAGGTCTCGGGCGTCCACCGGGCCCGCGCCAACCGGCTCCTCCGCTGCGGCGGCGAAGGGCAGAAGTGCGGCAACAACAAGAATTTGAATGAGTTTCATGCGGCCTCCGGGGTCGATATAGCGCCCGAGGACCGGAAACCCAAGGATCAGCGCGAGGCTTCGCGCCCGTGTGAGAAGAAAAGGGAAGACCGATGACCGAAAACCTGGACGCGTGGCGCAAGCTCGCCGAGAAGGAACTCAAGGGCCGCAGCCCCGACAGCCTGACCTGGAACACGCTGGAGGGCATCCCGGTCAAGCCGCTCTACACCAAGGCGGACCTTGACGGGATCGGCCATCTCGACGGATTGCCGGGGATTGCGCCCTTCACCCGCGGCGTGCGCGCGACGATGTATGCCGGCCGCCCCTGGACGATCCGACAATATGCCGGCTTCTCGACCGCCGAGGAGTCGAACGCCTTCTACCGCCGCGCGCTGGCCGCCGGTCAGCAGGGCGTGTCGGTCGCCTTCGACCTCGCCACGCACCGCGGCTATGACTCGGATCATCCCCGCGTGGTGGGTGACGTCGGCAAGGCCGGCGTGGCCATCGACTCGGTCGAGGACATGAAGATCCTGTTCGACGGCATCCCGCTGGAAAAGGTTTCCGTTTCCATGACGATGAACGGCGCCGTGATCCCGGTGCTGGCGAACTTCATCGTGACCGGCGAGGAGCAGGGCGTTCCGCGGGCCGAGCTTTCGGGCACGATCCAGAACGATATCCTCAAGGAGTTCATGGTCCGCAACACCTACATCTATCCGCCCGAGCCCTCGATGCGGATTATCGCGGACATCATCGAATACACCTCGAAGGAGATGCCGAAGTTCAACTCGATCTCGATCTCCGGCTACCACATGCAGGAGGCCGGGGCGAACCTGGTGCAGGAGCTGGCGTATACGCTGGCCGACGGGCGCGAATACGTGCGTGCGGCGCTTGCGCGGGGCATGAACGTGGACGACTTCGCGGGGCGACTGTCGTTCTTCTTCGCCATCGGCATGAACTTCTTCATGGAGGCCGCCAAGCTGCGCGCGGCACGACTGCTCTGGCACCGGATCATGTCCGAGTTCGAGCCGAAAAAACCTTCCAGCCTGATGCTGCGCACGCATTGCCAGACCTCGGGCGTTTCGCTGCAGGAACAGGACCCCTACAACAACGTCATCCGCACCGCCTATGAGGCGATGTCGGCGGCGCTCGGCGGCACGCAGTCGCTGCACACCAACGCGCTTGACGAGGCCATCGCGCTGCCGACCGAGTTCTCGGCCCGGATCGCGCGGAACACCCAGATCATCCTGCAGGAGGAGACGGGCGTGACGAAGGTGGTCGATCCGCTCGCCGGCTCCTACTACGTCGAGAGCCTGACGGCGGAACTCGCCGAGAAGGCCTGGGCGCTGATCGAGGAAGTCGAGGCGATGGGCGGCATGACCAAGGCCGTGGCCTCGGGCATGCCGAAGCTGCGCATCGAGGAATCGGCGGCGCGCCGGCAGGCCGCCATCGACCGCGGCGAGGATGTGATCGTCGGCGTGAACAAGTATCGTCTCGCCAAGGAGGACCCGATCGAGATCCTCGACATCGACAACGTGGCCGTGCGCGAGTCGCAGATCGCCCGGCTGAACGGCATGCGCGCCACCCGCGACGAGGCCGCCTGTCAGGCGGCTCTGGACGAACTGACCCGCCGCGCCGCCGAGGGCGGCAATCTTCTCGAAGCCGCCGTGGTCGCCTCGCGCGCCCGCGCCTCTGTCGGAGAGATCAGCATGGCCATGGAAAAGATTTTCGGTCGCCACCGCGCCGAGGTGAAGACCCTCTCGGGCGTCTATGGCGCCGCCTATGAGGGCGACGATGGGTTTGCCGCGATCCAGAAGGACGTGGAAGCCTTCGCAGAGGAGGAGGGCCGCCGCCCGCGGATGCTGGTGGTGAAGATGGGCCAGGACGGCCACGACCGCGGCGCCAAGGTGATCGCCACCGCCTTTGCCGACATCGGCTTCGACGTGGACGTGGGCACGCTGTTCCAGACCCCGGAAGAGGCCGCGCAGGACGCCATCGACAACGACGTGCACGTCGTCGGCATCTCGTCGCTGGCCGCCGGCCACAAGACGCTGGCGCCGAAGCTGATCGAGGCGCTGAAGGCGAACGGGGCCGGCGACATCCTCGTGATCTGCGGTGGTGTCATCCCGCAGCAGGATTACGACTTCCTCTACAACGCGGGCGTGAAGGCGATCTTCGGGCCGGGGACCAACATCCCCTCGGCCGCGAAGCAGATCCTCGACCTGATCCGTCAGGCCCGCGCCTGAGACGCGCGCAGATGAACAGGGGGCCGGCGCACTGCGCCGGCCCCTTTTGCTTTGTCGTGCCTCATCGCGGACCCTCTTCCCGCGCATGTCGCTTTTTCACACCCAAGCGTCGCCTTTCTTTTCCGCTGGACAGGCGCGTTGCGACCGGGCTAGGTGATGCCATCAGGATCGGGAGAATCCGGGGGCAACCCTGGTGCCGAAGGAGCAACCGCCCCGGTAAACTCTCAGGCTCAAGGACCGTCCTGACACGACAGACTCTGGAGAGAGGCCGACAGGCCCGCCGAAGGGATAACGATCTCAGGCGCAAGGGACAGAGGGGGCACTGCGGGACGGGGGAAACCGTCCATGTGGTGCCGCGCATTCCGCCGGCATCGGGCCAGAGGAGGGCGGCGTGAACGACGAAACCCAGGGGCTGCGGCGGCTGCCGCTTCATGACCTGCATGTGCGCCTTGGCGCCCGGATGGTGCCCTTCGCCGGCTGGGAGATGCCGGTGCAGTATCCGGCGGGCGTGATGAAGGAGCACCTCCACACCCGCGCCGCCGCCGGCCTTTTCGACGTGAGTCACATGGGCCAGCTTCTCCTGCGGCCGAAGCAGGGGATGGAGGCGCTGGCGCTGAGCTTCGAGCGGCTGATGCCGGTCGATGTGCTGGGGCTGGCCGAGGGCCGGCAACGCTATGGCATGCTGACGAACGAGACGGGCGGCATTCTCGACGACCTGATGTTCGCCAACCGGGGCGATCACCTGTTCGTCGTGGTGAACGCCGCCTGTGCCCCGCAGGACACCGCCCACCTGCGCGAGCATCTGCGCGAGGTGGCCGAGGTCGCGACCGTCGACAGCCGCGGCCTGCTGGCGCTGCAGGGACCTGCCGCCGAGGCCGCCCTCGCGCGTCTGGTCCCCGACGCGGCCCGCATGCGCTTCATGGACCTGATCGCGGCCGACTGGCAGGGAACGGAGCTGTGGATCTCGCGCTCGGGCTATACGGGCGAGGACGGGTTCGAGATCTCGGTGCCGAAGGAGGCGATCACCGCCTTCGCCGAGGCGCTGCTCGCGATGGAAGAGGTGGCCCCCATCGGCCTTGGCGCCCGCGACAGCCTGCGTCTGGAGGCCGGGCTCTGCCTTTACGGCCATGACATCGACACCACCACCTCGCCGGTCGAGGCGGGTCTTTCCTGGGCGATCCAGAAGGCACGCCGCCCGGGTGGCCTGCGCGAGGGCGGTTTCGCCGGTGCGCAGCGCATCCTCGAGGAACTTGCCGACGCGCCGGAGCGTCTTCGCGTGGGCCTTCGCCCCGAGGGCCGGGCACCGATGCGCGAGGGCACGGAGCTGTTCACGCCCGACGGCACGCCCGTAGGCCGTGTCACCTCCGGCGGCTTCGGCCCCTCGGTCGAGGCGCCCGTGGCCATGGGCTATGTGGCGGCCGCCCATGCCGCGCCCGGAACCGCCCTGATGGGCGATGTCCGCGGCAAGCGCCTGCCGGTGACCGTCTCCGACCTTCCTTTCCGACCCTCCACCTACAAACGCTGAGGCAGACTATGAAATACACCAAGGATCATGAATGGCTGCGGGTCGAGGGCGACCTCGTCGTGGTGGGCATCACCGAACATGCGGCCACGCAACTCGGTGACGTGGTGTTCATCGAGCTTCCCGAGATCGAGACCGTGGTGGCCGAGGGCGACGAGGTGGCGGTGATCGAAAGCGTCAAGGCGGCCTCGGACATCTCGGCCCCGATGGATGGCGAAATTGTCGCCGTGAACGAGAAGCTCGTGGACAAGCCCGGTCTCGTGAACGAGGACCCGACCGCCGCCTGGTTCTTCAAGATGCGCGTCGATGACCTGTCGGTGCTCGACGAGTTCATGGACGAGGACGAATATCAGGATCTGATTGGCTGAATCATGACCTTCACCCCCACCGACTACAACGCCTACGATTTTGCCAACCGCCGGCACATCGGCCCGTCGCCCGCGGAGATGGAGGAGATGCTGCGCGTGGTGGGGGTTTCCTCGCTCGACCAGCTGATCGACGAGACGGTGCCGGCCTCGATCCGGCAGGACGAGCCGCTGGACTGGGCGCCGCTGGCCGAGCATGAGCTGCTGGCGCGGATGCGCGAGGTGGCGGCGAAGAACCGGGTGATGGCCTCGCTGATCGGGCAGGGCTATTACGGCACGGTGACGCCGCCGGCGATCCAGCGCAACATCCTGGAAAATCCGGCCTGGTATACCGCCTATACCCCCTACCAGCCCGAGATCGCGCAGGGCCGGCTCGAGGCGCTCTTGAACTACCAGACGATGGTGGCGGACCTGACGGGCCTGCCGGTCGCCAATGCCTCGCTGCTGGACGAGGCGACGGCCGCGGCCGAGGCGATGACCATGGCCGAGCGCGCGTCGAAGTCGAAGGCGCGGGCTTTCTTCGTCGATGCCGACTGCCATCCGCAGACCATCGCGGTGATCCGCACCCGGGCCGAGCCGCTGGGCATCGAGGTGATCGTGGGCACCCTGGACCAGCTGGTGCCGGGCGAGGTCTTCGGCGCGCTCTTCCAGTATCCCGGCACTTACGGGCTTGTTCGCGACCTGAGCATCGAGATTGCGGCGCTTCACGAGGCGAAGGCCGTGGCCATCGTCGCGACCGACCTGCTGGCACTGTGCCTGCTGAAGGAACCGGGCGCGATGGGCGCCGACATAGCCATCGGCTCCAGCCAGCGGTTCGGGGTGCCAATGGGCTATGGCGGCCCGCACGCGGCCTTCATGTCCTGCAAGGACGAGCTGAAGCGCTCGATGCCCGGCCGGCTGGTGGGCGTTTCGGTCGATGCGCGCGGCAACAAGGCCTACCGTCTGGCCCTGCAAACCCGCGAGCAGCACATCCGACGCGAGAAGGCGACCTCGAACGTCTGCACGGCGCAGGCGCTGCTGGCGGTGATGGCGAGCTTCTACGCCGTCTTCCACGGGCCCAAGGGCCTGCGCCACATCGCCGAGCGGGTGCATCTGAACACAGTCCGCCTCGCGCAGGCGCTGAAGGCTGCCGGTGCGCAGGTCAGTCCCGAAGCCTTCTTCGACACGATCACGGTCGAGGTCGGCGTGGGGCAGGCGGGGATCCTTGCCGCCGCCCGGCATCGGGGGATCAACCTGCGCAAGGTGGGGCGCGACCGCGTGGGCATCTCGCTGGACGAGACCACGAATGCCGACGTGATCGCGCGCGTGCTCGACGCCTTCGGCATCCACGAACCTGCACCGGAAAAGGTCGGCCTCGGCTTCCCCGAGGCGATGCTGCGGCAGAGCGACTACCTCACCCATCCGGTCTTCCACATGAACCGCGCCGAGTCCGAGATGATGCGCTACATGCGCCGCCTGTCGGACCGTGACCTTGCGCTCGACCGTGCGATGATCCCGCTGGGCAGTTGCACCATGAAGCTGAACGCCGCGGCCGAGATGATGCCGATCACCTGGCCCGAGTTCGCCTCGCTGCACCCCTTCGCGCCGGTCGATCAGGCAGCAGGCTATACCGAGGCGATCAACGACCTGTCGGAACGGCTCTGCCGGATCACCGGCTACGACGCGATGTCGATGCAGCCGAACTCTGGCGCGCAGGGCGAATATGCCGGGCTGCTCACGATCCACGCCTATCACCGGGCACGCGGCGAGGGGGAGCGGAACATCTGCCTGATCCCCGTCTCTGCGCATGGGACGAACCCGGCCTCGGCGCAGATGGCGGGGATGAAGGTCGTGGTGGTGAAGTCCGCGCCGAACGGCGACGTGGACCTCGAGGACTTCCGCGACAAGGCGGCAGCGGCCGGCGACCGGCTTGCGGCCTGCATGATCACCTATCCCTCGACCCACGGCGTCTTCGAGGAAACCGTGCGCGAGGTCTGCCGCATCACCCACGAGCATGGCGGGCAGGTCTATATCGACGGCGCCAACATGAACGCGATGGTGGGCCTCGTGCAGCCGGGCGCGATCGGCGGCGACGTGAGCCACCTGAACCTGCACAAGACCTTCGCCATTCCGCATGGCGGTGGCGGTCCCGGCATGGGGCCGATCGGCGTGAAGGCGCATCTTGCGCCCTATCTGCCGGGCCATCCCGAGACGGGCGGGCACGAGGGGCCGGTCTCGGCCGCGCCCTATGGGTCGGCCTCGATCCTGCTGATCTCCTGGGCCTATTGCCTGATGATGGGCGGCGAGGGGCTGACGCAGGCGACGCGGGTCGCGATCCTGAACGCGAACTACGTCGCGGCGCGGCTTCGCGGCGCCTACGAGGTGCTGTTCATGGGGAACCGCGGCCGGGTGGCGCATGAATGCATCCTCGACACCCGGCCCTTCGCCGAAGCCGGCGTGACGGTGGACGACATCGCCAAGCGCCTGATCGACAACGGCTTCCACGCGCCCACGATGAGCTGGCCGGTGGCGGGCACGCTGATGGTCGAGCCGACGGAATCCGAGACCAAGGCCGAGATCGACCGCTTCGTGACGGCGCTGCTCGCGATCCGCGAGGAGATCGCCGCCATCGAGAAGGGCGAGATCGCGGCGGCCCACAGCCCGCTGCGGCACGCACCGCACACGGTCGAGGATCTGGTGGCGGACTGGGACCGCAAATACCCGCGCGAGCAGGGCTGCTTCCCGCCGGGTGCCTTCCGGGTCGACAAGTACTGGCCGCCGGTGGGCCGGGTGGACAATGCCTTCGGCGACCGGAACCTTGTCTGCATCTGCCCGCCGGTCGAAAGCTACAGCGTGGCGGCGGAGTAGGCGACCGTTCGACTTGTTCCGAATTGCCCCGGAACCGGCGCCTTGCCGCGCCGGTTCCGGCGCGGTCCCGGTGCATGGTGGCTCCTGCCGCCGATGTCGCGGCAAGCGCGAAACGAGCCGGAACATGTCAGGAGCAGGCGACCAGGATCCGCCGCCCGCCTCGGCGGTGCAGGTCGAGGGGGTGTTCGGGGGAACACGCATCGCCACGCCCGAGGGCTGGCGGCCGGTCGAGCAACTTCGACGCGGCGATACCGTCCTGACGGTGGACGGGCCGCCGCAGCCGCTGCGGCTGGCTCGGCACAACCGCATCCGTCCCGCCGGCTGGCCGGTGTCTCTGGGGCCGCTGCTGGTGCCGCCCGGTGCCCTCGACAATCACGAGTCGCTGCTGCTTCTCTCGGGCCAGCATGTCCTGCTGGAGTGCGACCTGGCCGAGGTCCAGTGCGGCGAGCCTTTCGCGCTGGTTCCGGCGGCGGCGCTCGACGGCTTCCGCGGCATCTTCCGCGTGACCCCGCCCGCCGAGACGGTGGCCGTGTCGCTCGGCTTCGCGCAGGAGGAACTCGTCTATGCCGCCGGCTCCACCCTGCTGCGCTGCGGCGGGACCGAGCCGGCCGAGAACCCGGTGCAGGCCATGCTGACGCGGGCGCGGGGCGGGCGCTCTCCCGCCCTCTCGCTCGAGCAGGCGGCCCATCTGATCGCCTGCCTCGTGGCCGAGGAAGCCGGGGCCGCCCTGCGCGGCCTGACGTTTCAGGCCGCGCGGGCGCGGGGCGCGAACCGGCCGTAGAAGCTTTCGCCCTGCGCCGCCATGTCCTGCAACAGGCGGGGCGGCGCGAAGCGGGGTCCGTGGCGGGCCACCAGCGCCTCGCAGATCTCGACCGCCCGCGCGGCGCCGATCATGTCGAGCCAGGAGAACGGCCCCCCCGACCACGGCGCGAAGCCCCAGCCAAGGATCGCGCCCACGTCGCCCTCGCGGATGTCGGTCAGCACGCCTTCCTCCAGCGCGCGCACCGCTTCCAGCACCTGCGCGAAAAGCAGCCGGTGCTGCACCTCGGCGAGGTCGGGCTGCGCCTCGCCCACCGGCCAGTGCTGCGCGAGGCCCGGCCAGAGGCCGAGACGCTTGCCGGCATCGTCATAAGCATAGAAGCCGCAATTGGACTTCTTGCCCAGCCGCCCCTCGTCGGCGAGCCGGAAGATCACCTCGTCCACCGCCGCGTCGGGATAGGCCTCGCCCATCGCGGCCCGAGTGGCCTTGGCGATCTTCACGCCGAGGTCGATCGAGGTCTCGTCCACCAGTTGCAGCGGCCCCAGCGGCATGCCGACCAGCTTCGCCGCATTCTCGACCAGCGCCGGTTCCACCCCCTCGGCCACCATGCGGATGCCTTCGTTGATATAGGGGATGATGCAGCGATTGGCGTAGAAGAAGCGGGCGTCGTTCACGACGATCGGCGTCTTGCGGATCTGCCGCACGAAGTCGAGCGCCTTGGCCACCGCACGGTCCCCGGTCGCCTTCCCCCGGATGATCTCGACCAGCATCATCTTGTCGACCGGCGAGAAGAAATGGATGCCGATGAAGTTCTCCGGCCGTGCGCTTGCCTTCGCGAGGCTGGTGATCGGCAGGGTCGAGGTATTGGTCGCGAAGATGCAGTCGGGGCCGACCACGGCCTCGACCTTGCGGGCGACCTCCGCCTTCACCGCGGGATCCTCGAACACCGCCTCGACGATAAGGTCGCATCCCGAGAGCGCCGCATGGTCGGTGGTGGCGGAGATCCGGGCCAGAACCTCGGCCTTCTTCTCCGCCGTCATCTTGCCGCGCTTCATGGCCTTGTCGAGCAGCGCTTCGGAATGGGCCTTGCCGCGCTCTGCCGCCTCCTGCGTGGCGTCGATCAGCACGACCTCAATGCCCGAACTGGCCGCGACATGGGCGATGCCCGCGCCCATCATCCCGGCGCCCAGCACGCCCAGCTTCCGCACCGACTGGTCGGGCAGGGCAGGGCGGACGGCCCCCTTCTCCAGCGCCTCCTTGTTGATGAAGAGCGAGCGGATCATCGCCCCTGAGGACGGGTTCATCAGCACATGCGTGAACCAGCGCGCCTCGATCTTCAGTGCCGTGTCGAAAGGCACCAGAGCACCTTCGTAGACCGCCGAAAGCAGTGCCTTCGCCGCGGGATAGACCCCCATCGTCTTGCCCAGCACCATCGCCGAGGCTCCGACGAAGGTCATGAAGCCGCCCGGATGGTAGGGCGTGCCGCCTGGCATCCTGTAGCCCTTCTGGTCCCAGGGCTTCACCAGATCGGCGTCCTTAGCCCCAAGCACCCACTCCTTCGCGCGCGCGAGCAGGGTCTCGGGCGGAACCACCTCATCCACCACGCCCGCGGCCTTCGCGCCCTTGGGATCGTTCAGCTTGCCTTCGAGCAGCAGCGGCGCGGCCATCATCGCGCCCATCTTGCGCACCAGTCGGGTGGTGCCGCCAGCGCCGGGGAAGATGCCGACCATGATCTCGGGCAGGCCGATCTTCGCCTTCGGATTGTCGGCGGCGATGATGCGGTGGCAGGCGAGCGGAAGCTCCAGTCCGATGCCGAGTGCCGTGCCCGGCAGCGCCGCGACAATCGGCTTGCCGCCCTTCAGCGTCTTCGGGTCCATCCCCGCGCGCTCGATCCTGCGCAGGACGCCGTGCATCTTCATCACGCCCTCGAAGACGGCGCGCGCGGGCTCCGCGCCGCCCTCCTCCTTCATGCGGGCGATCACGTTGAGGTCCATCCCCCCCGCGAAATCCTTCTTGGCCGAGGTGAGGATGATGCCCCTGACCCCCGGATCGGCCAGCGCGGCGGTGACCAGCGCGTCAAGCTCGGCCAGACCCGTCAGCGACAGCACGTTCATCGACTTGTCCGGCACATCCCAGGTCACGGTGCAGACGCCGTCGGCATCGGTCTGACTGGTGAACTCGGTCATTCTCAAATCCTCTCGGGAACTGGAGCGGGGTCAGCGCGGCCCCTGCCACGGGCTGCCGTCGCGATAGGTGAAGCGGGCCTCGCCGTCCTCGACATGCAGAACGAAGTCATGGTCGGAGTAATGCGCAACCTCGCGCGGGGCGCGGCTGCCCACCACGAGGAAGCGCGCCACCCGGTCCGTGCGGTTCAGGAAGTGGTGCCCGTCCGGCTCGCCTGCCGGGAAGGCTGCGCAGTCGCCGGGGCGCATGATGGTCTCGCCCGCGTCCTGCACAAGAATGCATTCGCCTTCGGTCACCATGACGAACTCGTCCTCCTGCTCGTGCCAGTGGCGCAGCGACGACATGGCGCCCGGCTCCAGCGTCACGAGGTTGGCGCCGAACTGCGTGAGCCCGCCAGCCTGGCCCAGCCGCAGCGAACTGCGGCCGGCGACCATCGAGGCATAGGGTTCGGGATAGATCGAGCCGGTCTTCACCGGACAGTTGGCAAGGTCGATGATGCCCATCACAGCCTCTCGATGATGGTGGCCGCCCCCATGCCCGAGGCGACGCAGAGCGTGGCCAAGCCCACGCCCTTGCCCGAGCGCTCGAGTTCATCGAGCAGCGTGCCGATGATGATGGCGCCGGTGGCGCCCAGTGGGTGCCCCATCGCGATGGCGCCGCCGTTCACGTTCACCCGGTCGGGATCCACGTCGAAGGCCTGCTGGAAGCGGAGGACCACCGAGGCGAAGGCCTCGTTCACCTCGAACAGGTCGATGTCCGAAATCTCCATGCCGGCGTCGCGCAGGATCTTCTCGGTCACCGGCACCGGGCCGGTCAGCATGATGGTCGGATCGGTGCCAATCTTGGCGGTCGCACGAATGCGGGCGCGGGGTTGCAGGCCATGCTTCTCGCCGAACTCGCGGCTGCCGATCAGGACCGCCGCTGCCCCGTCCACGATGCCCGAGGAATTGCCCGCATGGTGGATATGTTCGATCCGTTCAAGCTGCGGATACTTCATGATCGCCAGCTTGTCGAAGCCCGGCATCTGCTCGCCCATCTCCTTGAAGGCGGGCCGCAGCGCGCCGAGCGACTGCATATCGGTCTCGGGCCGCATGTGTTCGTCGCGGTCGAGGATCGCGAGGCCGTTCTGGTCGCGCACCGTCATGACCGAGCGCGCGAAGCGCCCCTCGTCCCAGGCGCGGGCGGCGCGCTTCTGGCTTTCCACCGCCAGCGCGTCGGCATCGTCGCGGCTGAAGCCGTAGCGCGTCGCGATGATGTCGGCCGAGATGCCCTGCGGCACGAAATAGCTCTTCATCGCGAGCGAGGGATCAACCGCGATCGCCGCGCCGTCCGAACCCATGGCGACGCGGCTCATCATCTCGACCCCGCCGGCGATATAGCCGTCGCCCGCGCCGGCGCGGACCTGGTTTGCGGCAAGGTTCACCGCCTCCATGCCGCTGGCGCAGAAGCGGTTGATCGAGAGGCCCGGGATCCTCTCGTCGAGATCCGACAGCAGCACCGCCGAGCGTGCGAGGCAGCCGCCCTGTTCGCCGACCTGCGTGGCATTGCCCCAGATCACGTCCTCAACGGCCGCGCCGTCAAGGTTGTTGCGGGCCTTCACCTCGTTCAGCACCTTCGCCGACAGCGCGACCGAGGTCACCTCATGCAGCGCGCCATCCGGCCGCCCCTTGCCGCGCGGCGTGCGCACGGCGTCGTAGATGTAGGCTTCCGTCATCACTCCTCCTCGGCCGGGTCCCCGTCCCGGCATGTCGTGGGTCCGGCGCGCCTGACACGGCGCGCGGCAGATCAGCCGGCCTCGGGCGCCTGGTGCGAGACGACCCTGGCCACGGCCTCCGGCCGGGTCTCGCGCTCGGGCAGGTCATTGAGCTGCGCGAGCCACGGCATCCGCGCCTCGATCCCGCAGTTGTAGACCGGGCGGTAGTC
Organism: Rhodobacter sp. CZR27; assembly: GCF_002407205.1. NCBI lineage: Bacteria > Pseudomonadati > Pseudomonadota > Alphaproteobacteria > Rhodobacterales > Rhodobacter > Rhodobacter sp. CZR27. The sequence continues at coordinate 948,327 of NZ_CP023548.1, forward strand.
GAAGCCCGAAAGCGATCCGGCCATGAACTCGGTCGTGTCCCCGTCACGGTCGCGGAAGAACAGCGGCGTGCCGCAGGTCGCGCAGAAGCCGCGGTCCGAGATGTTGGACGAGGCCCAGGTGGCCGGCGTGCCGTGCCACGTCACATCGGCCGTCGGCACTTCCAGGAGCGGCGCAAACGCGTTGCCTGTCGCGCGCTGGCACATCCGGCAGTGGCAGACGCTGGCCTTTTTCGGCCCCGCCGCCACCTCGTAGCGCACCGCGCCGCACTGGCAGCCGCCGCGCGCCGCGGATTGTTCGGTCATGTCGTCGCGCATCGCTTCCTCCGGTTCAGAAGGCTTCGGCCGGCAGGCCCATCACCGGCTCCGCCCCGCTCTCGATCCGCGCGAGATGGAACGCCGTCGCCGGCAGTTGCCGCGCCATGTAGAAGCGGCCCGTGGCGATCTTCGCCTCCAGCATGTCGCGATCGCCGCGGCCGGCATCGAGCGCCTCCATCGCGGCCTTCGCCATCTCGGCCCACATGTAGCCGAGGCAGAGGTGCCCCATCATGGTCATGAAGTCGTAGGAGCCCGCCAGCGCCTCGTCCGGGTTCTTCAACCCCTTGTCGGCAAAGAACATCGCGGCCTTCTGCACGTCCTTCGAGGCCTGCTTCAGCGGGCCGGTGAAGCCGCGCAGACGTTCGTTCTCGGCATTCTCCAGAAGGAAGTGGCGGATCAGGTGGAAGAAGGCGAGCGCATGCTTCCCGCCGTCCGCCGCGAGTTTGCGCCCCACGAGGTCAAGCGCCTGGATGCCGTTCGCGCCCTCGTAGATCATGGCGATCCGCGCGTCGCGGGCGAACTGGCTCATCCCCCATTCCTCGATGTAGCCGTGACCGCCGAAGACCTGCTGCGCGGCCACGGTGCATTCAAACCCCTTGTCAGTCTGGAAACCCTTGATGACCGGGGTCAGCAGCGAGATCAGCCCCTCGGCCTTCGCGTCATCAAGCTTCGCCGCCCGGTCGATCATCTGCGCGCCCCAGAAGGTCAGCGCGCGGGCGCCCTCGATGAAACTCTTCTGTTCCATCAGGTTGCGCCGAATGTCGGGATGCACGATCAGCGGATCGGCCGGCCCGTCGGTCGTGCCCTGACCCGAAAGCGAGCGGCCCTGCAGCCGGTCCTTCGCATAGGCCAGCGCGTTCTGATAGGCGGCCTCGGCCACGGCATAGCCCTGCAGGCCGACGCCGAGGCGGGCCTCGTTCATCATGGTGAACATGGCGCGCATGCCCTTGTGCAACTCGCCCAGCAGGAAGCCCTTCGCGCCGTCGTAGTTCATCACGCAGGTGGCATTGCCGTGAATGCCCATCTTCTCCTCGATCTTGCCGACCGAGACCGCGTTGTGCTCGCCAAGGGAACCATCCTCGTTCACGAGGACCTTCGGCACGATGAAGAGCGAGACGCCCTTCGTGCCCTCGCCGCCCCCCGGCGCCTTGGCCAGCACCAGGTGGATGATGTTCTCGGCCATGTCGTGATCGCCAGCCGAGATGAAGATCTTCTGCCCGGTGATGCGGTAGCTGCCGTCGTCCTGAGGCTCGGCCTTCGTGCGCATCATGCCAAGGTCGGTGCCCGCGTGCGGCTCGGTCAGGTTCATCGTGCCGGTCCAGTCGCAGGTCACCATCTTCGGCAGGTAGATGCGCTTCTGCTCCTCGCTGCCGTGGGCATGGATCGCCGAATAGGCGCCGTGCGTCAGGCCCTGGTACATGTTGAAGGCCATGTTGGCCGAGACGAAGATCTCGCCCACCGCGGTCTGCATCAGATAGGGCAGGCCCTGGCCACCGAATTCGGGGTCGCAGTCGAGCGCGGTCCAGCCGCCTTCCTTCAACTGGTGGAAAGCCTCGGCGAAGCCCTCGGGCGTGCGGACCACGCCGTTCTCCAGGCGGCAGCCTTGCGCGTCGCCCACACGATTCAGGGGCGCGAGCACGTCCCGGGCGAGCTTGCCGGCCTCCTCCAGCACGGCCGCGGTGAAGTCCGGCTCCAGCTCGTCATAGCCGGGGATGCCGGTGGAGGTGACCTTCAGGACCTCGTGCAGGATGAACTGCATGTCGGCCACGGGTGCGGTGTAGATGGGCATCGTCTCCTCCCTCTGCCGTTCACTCGGCCGCGCGGCGGAAGGCGGCCAAGGCCGCCTCGCCCCAGGCGAGCTGATCCTTCAGTTCCGCGATCGCCTCGTCGAGCTCCGCGCGCTGGCGTTCCATCTGCGCCAGCCGCTGCTTCGCGACGTCATAGGTGCGCATCAGCTGCACCTCCTGGCTGCCGTCGCGGTCGTAGAGGTCGAGAAGCTGGCGGATCTCCTCGAGGCTGAAGCCGAAGCGCTTGCCGCGCAGGATCAGCTTCAGCCGTGCGCGGTCGCGTCGGGTGAACAGGCGGCGCGTGCCGTCCCGCACGGGGAACAGCAGTTCCTTCGACTCGTAAAAGCGCAGGGTCCGGGGCGTCACGTCGAACGCCTCGCACATCTCGCGGATGGTCATCACGTCGCTGGTCATCGCTCTCTCGCAAGGCTCCGGAAGGCGGGTCATGCCTTCCAGATGGATCCCGATCTCAGCGTTACCAGATTGCTTGACGTTGACGTAAACGTGACGTGACGTCAAAGCGACGCGTGACGTCGTGTCAGCTTGAGGGCGTCGCCAGTTCGGCCGCTGTCGAGTCCCGCAGCGCCTGCAGGTCGGCGATCGTGACGTCCAGTTCCTTGCGCTGGCGGGTCAGTTCGGCAAGCTGCCGATCGGCCATCTCGATCCACGCTTCCAACTGAGGCCGCGTGCCCTTCTGCTGGTAGATCAGCAGCCATTGCCGGATCTCCTCCAGCCCGAAGCCGAAGCGACGGCCACGCAGGATCAGGGTCATCCGGGCAATCTCGCGCGGGCCGTAGAAGCGCGCGCGGCCCTCCTTCTCGGGCTGCAGTAGCTCGATATACTCGTAATAGCGCAGCGTCCGCGGCGTGACCTCGAACCTTGCGCACATTTCCTTGAAGCTGAGACGGGTGTCGGACATGGGCTCCCTCCGTTGCGGCAAGCTAAGCGCAAGCGGGGGGCCTGTGCAATCTGGCCTTGCGGGGCTCGACCGTTGGGCGATTATGCAGGCCCCGGACGGAGGACCCATGACCGACATCTCGCGAGCAAGGCAGTTCATCGAGGCCATTCCCCATTCCCGCGCGCTGGCCATGCGGCTGGACGAGATCGACGCCGGACGCGCCGTGATCTCGATGCCGTGGGACGCGCGCTTCGTGGGCGATCCCGCGACCGGCGTGATCCATGGCGGCGCGGTCTCGGCGCTGATGGATACCGCGAGCGGAGCGGCGGTGATGTCGCATCCCGAGGCCGGGCCCTCCACGGCCACGCTCGACCTGCGCATCGACTACATGCGGCCCGCGACGCCGGGCCAGCGCATCACGGCGGTTGCCGAATGCTATCACGTCACCCGCACGGTCGCCTTCGTCCGTGCCGTGGCGACGGATGAGGACGCGAGCCGCCCGGTCGCCAGCGCCACTGGCGCCTTCACCATCGAGCGCAAGGGAGGCGCCGCATGACCCGCCCGCAGCCCGAACCCGTGCAGGTGGTCAAGCAGCGGCGGGATGCGGCGCTTCGCGCGCTGGTCGGCGGCGTGCCCTACATCACCTATCTCGGCATCCAGTTCGACCGGCGCGGCGACGAGCTGACCGCCATCCTGCCCTTCGACGAGAAGCTCATCGGCAACCCGATGCTGCCCGCGCTGCACGGCGGGGTGACCGCGGCCTTCCTTGAGGTCGCCTCGATCATCGAACTCTCGTGGTCGGTCCTCTGGCAGGAGATGGAGAACGGCCGCCTCGATCCGGTGCAGGTGCAGACCGCGCTGCCGCGGCTTCCGAAGACCATCGACTTCACGGTGGACTACCTGCGTTCGGGGCTGCCGCGCGACGCCTATGCGCGGGCGCGGGTGAACCGCTCGGGGCGGCGCTACGCGAGCGTCCATGTCGAGGCCTGGCAGGACAACCGGCAGCGTCCCTTCGCGCAGGCAACGGGGCATTTCCTGATGCCGGGGCCGAATGACTGAGATCACGCACCGCCGCATCCTGCGCATGGCGGTGCCGATCGTGCTGTCCAACGCGACCGTGCCGCTGCTCGGCGCGGTCGATACCGGGGTGGTGGGGCAACTCGGGCAGGCGGCTCCGATCGGGGCCGTGGGCCTCGGCGCGGTGGTGCTGGCCACCGTCTACTGGGCGTTCTCGTTCCTGCGCATGGGCACTTCGGGGCTGGCCGCGCAGGCGCATGGGGCGGGGGACGAGGCCGAACGCTCGGCGATCCTGCTCCGCGCGCTGCTGATCGGCGGAGCGGCAGGCCTCGGCTTCATCCTGCTGCAGGGGCCGCTGATCTGGGCCACCTTCCGTCTCGCCCCCGCGTCCCCGGAGGTCGAGACCCTGACGCGGAGCTACCTGCAGATCCGCATCTGGGGAGCGCCGGCCACCATCGCGCTTTATGCCGTCACCGGCTGGCTGGTGGCGCTGGAGCGGACACGCGGCATCCTTGCGCTGCAACTCTGGATGAACGGGTTGAACATCGCGCTGGACCTGCTGTTCGTGATCGGGCTGGGGTTCGGCGTGGCGGGGGTGGCCGTCGCCACGCTGATCGCGGAGTGGAGCGGCCTGGCACTCGGCCTCTGGCTCTGCCGCGCGGCCTTCGGTCCGGTGCTGGCCGCCGCCCGGGCGCGGTTGGCGGATGCCGAGGCGATCCGCCGGATGCTGGGGGTCAACCGCGACATCATGGTGCGCTCGGTGCTGCTGCAGGGCAGCTTCACCACCTTCGTCTTCCTCGGCGCCGGTTTCGGAGACGTCACGTTGGCCGCGAACCAGGTGCTGCTGCAGTTCCTCTCGGTCTCGGCCTATGCGCTCGACGGCTTCGCCTTCGCGGCCGAGGCGCTGGTGGGGCAGGCGGTCGGTGCCCGTTCGGTCGCGCGGGTGCGGCGGTCGTCGATCCTGCTCGGGCAGTGGGGGGCAGGCGGAGCCGTTCTGATCGCCGCTGCCATCGCCGCCTTCGGGCCCGCGATCATCGACCTGATCGCCACCGCGCCCGAGGTGCGCGCCGAGGCGCGGGCCTATCTGCCGTGGCTCGTGGCGGCGCCCCTCGTGGGCGTCGCAAGCTGGATCTTCGACGGCATCTTCATCGGCGCCACCCGCACGCGCGAGATGATGCAGGCGATCCTGATCTCGGTCACGCTCTACGGGCTGGCGCTTCTCGCCTTCGTGCCGCTGATCGGCAACCACGGGCTCTGGGCCGCGCTGATGGTGCTGAACGGCGCGCGCGGGGTGACGATGGCGCTGCTCTATCCGCGGGTCGAGGCGAGGGCCGCGGCCTAGCGGATGAAGCGGAACGCGGCCGAGGCGCCCCAGCCCGCGACCACCGCCAGCACCAGCGACAGGAGGCCGTAGATCAGCGGCTGCTCATGCGCGAGGGCGAAGACGAAGCGTTCGATCCCGGCCTTCTGAACGCCGATCCGGTCCTCGAACTCGTCCACCACCCGGCCGTCGCGGGTCAGGAAGACCCGCACGCCATAATCCCCCTCGGTCAGGTTCGCCGGAAGCTGGATGTCGGTGCGGAACAGCGTCCCCTCGGTCAGCCGGACTGCGCCTTCCTGCAGGACGTATCGGCCTTCGTCGCGGCGGATGCGCTCCAGCGCCTCGACGAAGCTCGGGGCGTTCTCGGCCTGCGCGCTGATGCCGATGGCGCGGATCGCCCGCGGGATCGAGATCTTGTAGCGCAGGTTGTCGGTCTCGGACAGGATCGCCTCCAGCGGGCCGCTCGTGGCGACCGCATAGAAGCTCGGCGCGCGGCCGATGCGCACCTTCTCGCGGTTGATCCAGATGCCGAAGCGACGCTCCTTCTTGCGGACCATCACCTGCGTGGGGGGCCCCGCCACGGTGACGATCACGTTCAGCGCCCCGTCCGGCTCGGGACTTTGACGCTTCACCGCGCCGTAGATCATGATCTCCGACCCCTGGAAATCCGCCGTGATCGAGACACGGGTCTCGGACAGCCCGAGGACGATCTGCTCGTCCTGCGCCAGCGCTGCGGGGGCGAGAAGGGCCAGCACGAGGAGGCAGAGCCGGATCATGGCAGCACCCCGGCAGTCAGGCTGTAGAGCTCGTTCGGGCGGATCAGCAGGTCAGCGGCGATCTTGACGGAGACCGCGAGCACCAGAAGCGCGAGGAGGACCCGCAACTGCTCGGCCCGGAGCCGCACGCCGATCCGCGCGCCGACCTGCGCGCCGATCACCCCGCCCACGATCAGCACCAGCGCCAGCGCCATGTCGACGGTCTGGCTGGTCACGGCATGCATGACGGTGGTGAAGGCGGTCACGAAGATGATCTGGAACAGCGAGGTGCCGATCACGATCTTGGTCGGCATCCCCAGCAGGTAGATCATCGCGGGCACCATGATGAACCCGCCGCCCACGCCCATGATCGCGGCCAGAAAGCCCACGAAGCCGCCGACCAGCATCGGCGGGATCACCGAGATGTAGAGGCCCGAGGTGCGGAACTTCATCTTCAGCGGCAGCTTGTGCGCCCAGCCGTGCTGGCGTGCGCGCTTGACCGTCGCGCCTTGCCGCTTGGAGCGCAGGAGCGCCCGAACGCTTTCCTGGAACATCGTGGCGCCGACGAGGCCCAGGAACAGCACATAGGCCAGCTGCACGAACAGGTCGACCTGCCCGAGCGTCGCGAGCCGCGCGAAGACCGCAACCCCCACGGCCGAGCCCGCCACACCCCCCGCCAGCAGCACGAGTCCCATGCGGAAATCCACCGCCCTGCGCTTCAGTTGCGCCAGCACCCCCGAGACGGAGGAGGCCACGACCTGGTTCGCTCCGGTTGCCACCGCGACCGCCGGAGGGATGCCGATGAAGAACAAGAGCGGCGTGATCAGGAAGCCTCCGCCCACGCCGAACATGCCGGACATGAAGCCGACGATCCCGCCAAGCCCAAGAAGCAGCAGAACGTCGACGGAAACCTCGGCGATGGGCAGATAAAGCTGCATGGGGCCGGTCTTGCGGAGGAGGAGGATGAGTCTTCAAGACATGCGCGCTGCGGCATGGCTTGTCAAACGGCGGTGACCTGCGGCCGCCTCATCGCAGGCGGCGCAGGAATTCCCGCAACACCCGCTCCAGCTTTTCCGCCCCCAGCGGGGCCATGGCCTTGGTGTGCTCGTGGCTGATCGCCTCGTCCGACAGGCCCGCGCCCATGTTGGTGACGGTCGAGATCGCCGCGACCCTCAGCCCGAGGAAGCGGGCGAGGATCACCTCGGGCACGGTGGACATGCCCACCGCATCCGCGCCGAGCATCCTCGCCATCCGCACCTCGGCCGGCGTCTCGAAGGACGGCCCGGAGAACCATGCATAAATGCCCTCGCCAAGCGGCACGTCCGCCGCCGCCGCCGCCTCGCGAAGTCGCGCGCGAAGGTCGGGGTCGTGGGCCTCGGTCATCGGCACGAAGCGCGCGTCCGAGGGCTCGCCGATCAGCGGGTTCGCTCCGGCAAGGTTCAGGTGGTCCGACAGCAGCATCAGGCTGCCCGGCGGCAGGTCCGGCCGCAGGCTTCCGGCGGCGTTGGTGGCGATCAGCGCCTCGGCGCCCAGCCGCTTCAGCACGTCCAGCGGCACCCGCATCGCCGCCGCGTTCCCGCTCTCGTAGTAATGCGCCCGCCCCCCGAAAACCGCGACCCGTACGCCCTCCAGCGTGCCGATCACCAGCTTCGGGTTGTGGCCCGACACCGTGGCCACGGGGAAGCCGGGCAGGTCCTCGTAGGGCAGCGCCACGCCCTCGACCGCTTCGGCGAGATGGCCGAGGCCCGAGCCGAGGATCAGCCCCAGCCGCACCGGCTCGTGCCCCGCCTTGGCGCGGATCAGGCTTGCGAGCATCTCGGCCGGCATCTCAACGTTCCTTCACATAGGGCTGCCCGCCGGCCCGGGGCGGGATCGCCTTGCCGACGAAGCCGGCAAGGATCACCACGGTCAGGATGTAGGGCAATGCCTGCATGAACTGCACCGGAAGCGGCACTCCCCAGAGGTTCAGCGACTGGTAGCGGTTGGCGACCGCCTCGAGCAGGCCGAAAAGCATCGTGGCCCCCAGCGCCTGCCAGGGCCGCCACTTGGCAAAGATCAGCGCGGCCAGCGCGATGTAGCCGCGGCCTGCCGTCATCTCCTTCACGAAGCCCGCCGAGAGACCGCAGGCGAGGTAGGCGCCCGCAAGGCCGGTGAGCAGCCCGCAGATCGCCACGGCGGCATAGCGGATGCCCACGACCGAGACGCCTGCGGTATCGACCGCCGCGGGGTTCTCGCCCACCGCGCGAAGCCTCAGCCCGAAGCGGCTGCGGTAGAGCACCCACCAGGCCAGCGGCACGGTCAGGAAGGCGATGTAGACCAGCGCCGTGTGGCCCGAGACCAGCTCGGCATAGATCGGCCCCACCACCGGCACGCCGCGCAGCTCCTGCGCGAAGGGCAGGGTGATCGCGCCGAAGCGCGCGCTGCCTTCCAGCGCCGGGGTCCGGCCGCCAAGCGCGAACCAGTATTGCCCTAGCAGCACCGTCAGCCCCGAGGCGAGGAAGTTGATCGCCACGCCCGAGATCAGCTGGTTGCCGCGGAAGGTGATCGAGGCAAGCCCGTGGATCGCCGACATCAGCAGCGCGGCGAACACCCCCGCCAGCACGCCGATCCAGACCGAGCCGGTGACGAAGGCCACCGCTGCCGACAGGAACGCGGCCGAAAGCATCTTGCCCTCGAGCCCGATGTCGAAGATGCCCGCCCGTTCCGAGAACAGCCCCGCAAGGCAGGCCAGCAGCAGCGGCGTGCCCAGCCGGATCATCGAGTCGAGGATCTGGAGGACGGTCGGCAGATCCATCACTTCGCCCCCTTGCGGGCGCGCAGGAACAGCGCCGCGACCGGCTGGCGCACCATGTTGTCGAGCGCGCCGGTGAACAGGATCACCAGAGCCTGGATCACGGTGATCAGCTCCCTCGGGATCGAGGTCCAGAGCGCAAGCTCCGCGCCGCCCTGATAGAGGAAGCCGAACAGCAGCGCGGCGAGAAGCACGCCGAACGGATGGCTCCGCCCCATCAGCGCCACGGCGATGCCGATGAAGCCCGCGCCCTCGACCGAGTTCAGCACCAGCCGCTCGGCCTCGCCCATCACGTTGTTGATCGCCATCAGCCCCGCCAGCGCGCCCGAGATCAGCATGGCGATCATGGTGATGCGGACGGGCGAGATCCCGGCATAGACGGCGGCCTTCTCGGACTTGCCGAAGGCCCGGATCTCGTAGCCCAGCCGCGTGCGCCAGATCAGCGCCCAGACCACGACGCAGGCGGCCAGCGCGATGAAAAGGCTGACGTTCGCCGGCGTGCTCTTCGAGAACGGAATGCCTACGGCGCCGAGGACGTTGCCCAGTCCCGGCAGGTTGGTCGTGTCCGGAAAGCGGCCGGTGGCCGGGTCCATGCTGCCGGTAGGGCGCAGCACGTTCACCAGCAGGTAGTTCAGCAGCGAGGCCGCGATGAAGTTGAACATGATCGTCGTGATGACGATGTGGCTGCCGCGCCTCGCCTGAAGCCAGGCCGGAACCGCCGCCCAGAGCGCCCCCAGCGCCGCGCCCATCGCCGCCGCACCGATCAGCGCCAACGACCAGTGCGGCCAGGGCACGAAGAGGCAGGCCAGCGCCACGCCGAGCCCGCCGAGCGTCGCCTGTCCCTCGCCGCCGATGTTGAAGAGGCTGGCGTGGAACGCGACCGCGACCGCGAGGCCGGTGAAGATGAAGTTGGTGGCGTAGTAAAGCGTGTAGCCCCAGCCGTAGCTGGAGCCGAGCGCTCCCGTCACCATCAGCTTCATCGCCTCCCACGGGTTCTCGCCGATGGCGAGGATCACCCCGGAGGAGATCGCGAAGGCGATCACCAGCGAGATCAGCGGCACCAGCAGCGCATCGGCCCAGCCCGGCATCCGTTCCATCAGGCCGCTCCCCTTTCGCCGACCCCGGCCATCAGCAATCCAAGCTCGCGCTCGTTGGTGGCTTTCGGATCGCGGATGCCCATGATCCGGCCGTCGAACATCACAGCGATGCGGTCCGAGAGGCTCATGATCTCGTCCAGTTCGACGCTGACCAGCAGGATCGCCTTTCCGGCATCGCGCAGCGCCACGATCTGCTTGTGGATGAACTCGATCGCCCCGATGTCCACGCCGCGGGTGGGCTGGCCGATCAGCAGCAGGTCGGGGTTGCGCTCGATCTCGCGCGCCACGATCAGCTTCTGCTGGTTGCCGCCCGAAAAGCTCTTGCCCGGCAGGGTGCAGGTCGGGGGGCGCACGTCGAAGCGGGCCATCTTGGCCTCGCAATCCGCGCGCACCGCGTCATTGTCCATGAAGACCGCGTTGGACTGATACTCCGGCGCGTCCTGGTAGCCGAAGGCCACGTTCTCCCAGGCCGAGAAATCCATGATCATCCCGAGGTTCTGCCGGTCCTCGGGCACATGCGCCACCCCCGCCTCGCGCCGCGAGCGCCCGTTGCAGGACTTGCCCGACAGGTCCAGTCCGCGCCCGTTCAGCCGGACATGGCCGGTGCCGCGCTGGATGCCGCCCAGCACCTCCAGCAGTTCGGACTGCCCGTTGCCCGCCACGCCCGCGATGCCGAGGATCTCTCCCGCCCGGACCGAGAGGCTCACGCCCTTCAGCCGCTCGACGCCATGCCCGTCGCGGACGCGCAGGTCCTCGATCTCGAGGACGGTGCGCCCGGGCTGCGCCGGCCCCTTCGCCACATGCAGCAGCACCTTGCGGCCGACCATCAGCTCCGCCAGTTGCTCGGGGCTAGTCTCGGAGGTCTTCACCGTGGCCGTCATCTCGCCGCGGCGCATCACGCTGACGGTGTCGGTGATCTCCATGATTTCGCGCAGCTTGTGGGTGATCAGGACGATGGTCTTCCCCTGGGCCTTCAGCCCGCGCAGGATGCGGAACAGGTGATCCGCCTCGGGCGGGGTCAGCACGCCCGTCGGCTCGTCGAGGATCAGGATGTCGGCATGGCGGTAGAGCGCCTTCAGGATCTCCACCCGCTGCTGGTGGCCGACCGACAGATCCTCGACCAGCGCGTCGGGATCGACGTCGAGTTCATATTCATGCGCAAGCTCGGTCAGCGCCTTGCGCGCCTTGGCGAGTGCCGGCCTCAGCAGCGCCCCATCCTCGGCGCCGAGGATGACGTTTTCCAGCACGGTGAAGTTCGGCACCAGCTTGAAGTGCTGGAACACCATGCCGATGCCGGCGCGGATCGCGCCCTGACTGTCCTGAATCTGCGTGGGGCGGCCGCCGATCAGGATCTCGCCCGCGTCGGCGCGGTAGAAGCCGTAGAGGATCGACATCAGCGTCGACTTGCCCGCGCCGTTCTCGCCGATGATGCCGTGGATCGAGCCCCTGGCCACGCGCATGCTGATGTCGCGGTTGGCCTGCACCGGCCCGAAGGCCTTGGAAATGCCCCGAAGCTCGATCGCCGGGGGAGGGACGGCCGCCTCCGGCCGCCCCGGTGCCAGATCGGCCGCCATTCAGAACGACGCGGCGGGGCAGGTGTTGTCGGTCATGTAGTCGTGGACCGCGATCTCGCCCGCCTTGATCTTCTCGGCCGCGGCATCCACGGCGGTCTTCATCTCGTCGGTCACCAGCGCGGCATTGTGCTCGTCCAGCGCATAGCCCACGCCTTCGCCCTTCAGGTCGGCCACGACCGTGCCGGTCTCAAGGTCGGTTCCCGCCTTGAACGCCTCGTAAACCGTGTTGTCCACCCGCTTGATCATCGAGGTCAGCACCTTGCCGGGATGCAGGTGGTTCTGGTTGCTGTCCACGCCGATCGACAGGATGTTCTCGTCGGCCGCCGCCTGCAGCACGCCAAGCCCGGTGGAGCCCGCGGCGGCATAGATCACATCCGCCCCCTGCGAGATCTGCGAGCGGGCGAGTTCCGTGCCTTTCACCGGATCGGCCCAGGCCGCGGGGGTCGTTCCAGTCATGTTGATGATGATCTTGCCATCCGGCTTCACGGCCTTGAAGCCTTGCGCATAGCCGCAGGCGAACTTGCGGATCAGCGGGATGTCCATGCCGCCGACGAAGCCCACCGTGCCCGATTTCGACGCCATCGCCGCCATCATGCCGACGAGGTATGACCCCTGATGTTCGGAAAAGACAACCGAGCGCACGTTCGGCTGCTCCACCACCGCGTCGATGATCGCGAATTTGGTGTCCGGATAGTCGGGCGCGACCTCGTTCAACACGTCGCCGAAGGCAAAGCCGGTCATCACGATCGGGTTCGAGCCGGTCTCGGCCAGCCGGCGCAGCGCCTGTTCGCGCTGGGCCTCGGACTGCATCTCGAGTTCCTTGTAGGTGCCGCCGGTCTCCTGCACCCAGCGCTGCGCGCCGTTGAAGGCGGCCTCGTTGAACGACTTGTCGAACTTGCCGCCCAGATCGAAGATCAGCGCCGGATCGGCCAGTGCCGCGCCCGCGGTCAGCGCAAGGGCCGCGGCGTTGCCGGCAAGGGTCTTGGTGAGGGTCATGGAGTTCTCCCGGTTGTCGTTGTCCTGCGACCGGCTGTTCTCCCGTCCGATCGCGGCAGGTTCGGGATCAATCTAGGGCCGAAGGCCGCGGAAGGGTCAACAGGATTCTGTGAGGCGGGAAGAGGGGTTCCACCCGCCGGCGGGATGCCGCGGCGTCAGGCGGAAGGCGGGGCGCTGGCTCAGCCCGCGGCCCGCGCAAGGACCAGCGCATCGAGCCGGGTCCCCTCGCGCGTGACGAAATAGCCGCGCCGGCGGCCGGCCTCGGCAAAACCCGCGCCGCGGTAGAGCGCGAGGGCTGCGACGTTGTCGGCCGCAACCTCGAGAAAGGCATGGTCCGCTGCGCGCGCTGCCGCCTCGGACAGGAAGGCCTGCACCAGCCGGGCGCCGAGACCCTGCCGCCGCGCCTCGGGGGCCACCGCGAGCGTCAGGATCTCCGCTTCGCCTGCCACGGCACGACCGAGAAGGAAACCCTGCGCTTCGGCGAGCAGGAAGACGGTCGGATCGGCCAGAAGGTCTGTGAACTCGGCCTCCGACCATGGCCGGGGGGTGAGGAACACCCGCCCATGCAGGGCGGCAAGGGCGTCCGGCGTCACAGGATCACCGGCGGGGGATCGGCGGTCGGTGCCGCATCCGCGCCGCGCAGGTAGAAGGGCGCGGGCCGCGGATGATCCTCGCCCAGCCGCGAGAGCGCCACGCGCGCGATCGCCTCGGCCAACGGAAACCGGGGTGCCTCCACATCGGCGAAGGCAGCGCTGCCGACCTGCCGCGGCGCGCGCACTTGCAGCCCGTCGCGCAACGCGATGACCGGCGGCTCGAAGCCGTCGCGCAGATAGACCTCGCCCCGGCGGGCATCCTCGATCACCGCAACCGGCGCGGGAAGGCCGAAAGCCAGGGCGTCGAAGCGGGTCACCCCGATCGCCGGCCGCTTCAGCGCCAGCGCAAGGCCGCGCGCGGCTGACACCGCGATCCGCACGCCGGTGAAATTGCCTGGGCCGGTGCCCACTGCCAGCGCGTCGAGATCGCGCCAACTCATTCCGGCCTCGGCCAGCATCTCCTCAAGCAGCGGGATCAGGCGTTCCGCCTGACCCTTGTCCATCGCCTCGTCGCGCAACACCAGAAGCCGCTCGCCCGAGAGCAAAGCGGCCGCGCAATGCGCGGCCGATGTGTCGAAGGCCAGAAGGCGGGGCTCAGGCCGCAACCGGGCGGACCTCCAGCACTTCGGGGATGTAGTGCCGGAGCAGGTTCTCGATCCCCATCTTCAGCGTCAGCGTGGAGGAGGGGCAGCCCGCGCAGGCGCCCTGCATGTGGAGGTAGACGATGCCGCGGTCAAAGCCGTGGAAGGTGATGTCGCCGCCATCCTGCGCCACTGCCGGACGCACGCGGGTGTCCAGCAACTCCTTGATCTGGCGCACGACATCGGCATCGGGGCCGTCGTGCGAGGCATGGCCCGAGGCCGCCTGCTCGCCCTCGATCACCGGGGCGCCGGACTGGTAGTGTTCCATGATCGCGCCGAGGATCGCGGGCTTGATGTGATCCCAGGCCACGCTGTCCTCCTTCGTCACGGTGACGAAGTCGGTGCCGAAGAACACGCCCGACACGCCGCCGGTGGCGAAGATGCGCCGCGCCAGCGGCGACGGGGCCGCGGCCTCGGCGCTGGCGAAGTCGGCGGTGCCGGCCTCGAGCACGGTCTGGCCCGGCAGGAACTTCAGCGTCGCCGGGTTCGGCGTGGATTCAGTCTGGATGAACATGGGGAAGCCTCCGCGATCAGGCCTCGATATGCGCTTCCTGACGCTTAAAGTCAAGAATTGCGCCCGGCCCTGATCCACGACCGCACGCCACGGGTTGGAAGCGCCGCAGCACGCCACGCACCGATCAGGTTATCGCCTCCAGCCGCTCCTTCGACATCTCGCCGGGGACGATGGTGATGGGGATCGGCAGGTTGCCCGAGTTCCGGCTCATCTGCGTCACCAGCGGCCCCGGCCCCGACTTTTCGGTCGAGGCGCCGAGCACGAGCACGCCGATCGACGGATCCTCCTTAACCTGGGCGAGGATCTCCTGCACCGGGTCGCCCTCGCGGATCACCAGTTCCGGATCGATGCCCTGCCGGTCGCGCATCCACTTGGCGAAGACTTCGAAATGCGCCTCGATCCGCTCGCGCGCCTCGGTCCGCATCAGGTCGGCCACGCCCATCCAGTGCTGGTATTCCTCGGGCGGGATGATCGACAGGATCTGCACCCCCGCCCCGGTGTGGGCCGCGCGCAGGGCCGCAAACCGCATCGCGTTCAGGCACTCGCGGCTGTCGTCCAGCACGACCAGAAACTTGCGCATGACGTCCTCCTGACCGGCGGGGATGATGGCGAAGCCGCTGCGGGCGCGCAAGTCCTCAGCCGGCCGAGTGCGCCCAGTCCCAGTAGAGGCGGCGGGCGAGCTTCGTGACCGGGCCGACCTGATAGGAGGTGCCGTCGAACGCGGTCACCGGCGTCACCTTGGCGAAGTTGCCCGACAGGAAGACCTCGTCCGCTCCGTGGAAGTCGTCGAAGGTCAGGACGGTCTCGACCACGTCCACGCCATCGGCGCGCAGGTTCGCGATGTGGCGCGCGCGGGTGATGCCGGACAGGAAGGTGCCGTTGGCGATCGGCGTGAAGACCACGCCGTCCTTGACCATGAAGACGTTGGCGGTCGCCGTCTCGGCCACGTTGCCCATCGCATCGGCCACGAGCGCGTTGCCGAAGCCCTTGGATTTCGCCTCGACCAGCATCCGCGCGTTGTTCGGATAAAGGCAGCCGGCCTTGGCGTTGCACACGTTGTCCTCGAGCACGGGCCGGCGGAAGCGGGTGCGGGTGAGGGTGGTGGTGGCTTCCGGCGCGGGCATGGCCACCTCCTCGAGGCAGAGCGCAAAGCCGGTCGCCCCCGGCTTCGGCGCGACCCCGAGTTCCGAGCCGTCGAGCGCCCAGTACATCGGCCGGATGTAGACCGCCTGATCCTTGCCGTAGGCCCTGAGGCCCTCGCGCGCGATCGCGACCATCTCGTCGGTGCCGACGGTCGGCGTGATCATCAGCGCCTCGGCCGAGCGGTTGACGCGCGCGCAATGCGCCTCGAGGTCGGGCGCCACGCCCTCGAAATGCCGCGCCCCGTCGAAGACCGAGGAGCCCTGCCAGATGCCATGGTCGGCCGCGCGCATGACCGGGACGTCGCCGTCGTGCCAGCGTCCCTCGAAGAAGGTGCGGATGTTCCTGCCGAATGCCATGGTGATCTCCTGCGTCTAGCGGCGCCACTTAATCACCGGCGGCGGGCGGGGTCCAGATGGCGGGCCGCCCGGTCGCCGCGGTCAGGCGGCCTCGGCCAGCAGCGCATCGAGGTCGAGTCGGCGGGTGACCATTGCAAGGCCGCCGTCGCCGTCGCGCGGCCAGTCTTCGGCGACGCGGTCGCGATAGAGTTCCACCCCGTTGCCGTCGGGATCGCGCAGATAGACCGCCTCGGACACGCCGTGATCGGCCGCACCCTCGAGCGGCAGCCCGGCCTCGATCACCCGGCGCACCGCGGCGCCAAGCGAGGCCCGGTCGGGGAACAGGATCGCGGTGTGGTAGAGGCCCGTCGTGCCCGGTGCCGGGGGACGCCCGCCCAGGCTCTCCCAGGTGTTGAGCCCGATGTGATGGTGATAGCCGCCGGCCGAGAGGAAGGCGGCCTGCGTGCCGAACCTCTGCTGCACCTCGAAGCCGAGGACGCCCGAATAGAAAGCGATGGCGCGATCGAGGTCGGCGACCTTCAGATGGACATGGCCGATGCGGGTTTCTGCGGGAAGTGACGGCATGGTGGTCTCCCTGACGATGTGCCGGCAAGATAGGGTGGCGCACGACGGCGGGACAGGCGCGTCCGCGCACAGTCACTGAGCGGCGGCGCCGGATCTTCGCTGCCCGCCCAGCATGGCGGCACGGCTGCGGGTTCCGCATGCGGCAGGGCGGGCGATCGGCGGAATTCCCCCGCGGCAACACTTCGTGATTTGCCGGGATCGGACGCCCGCCGCACCTTCGACGCAGGGCGCGGCCGCGAGTCGCAGCCTGCAAGAAAAAGATAACGAGCAGGTAAGTTTCGATGCAGAAGTTCAACCTCCGCCGGCGGGGCCTCCTGTCGGCTGCGGCGGCCGCATTGACGGGCCTGGCCCTCGCCGGCGGCGCGCGGGCCGGGGCCGAGCCCGCCCTCCGGGCACCGGACTGGCGCCACCACTTTCCCTCGCTTGGCGACGGCGCCATCCTGGCCGACCTGCGCGAACGGACCGTGCATTTCTGGGCAGAAGATGAGCGTCTCTACCGCAGCTTCCCGGCCTCGGTTCCCCGCGCGCGCGAATTCGCGCGGGTCGGCGGAACGCGGGTGATCCGGAAGGTGGAGGGTCCGACCTGGCGGCCGACGCCCTGGATGCGCGAGCGCGAGCCGCATCTGCCGGCGAGCGTGCCGCCCGGACCGGGCAATCCGTTCGGCAGCCATGCGCTGCACCTCGAATGGGATCACTTCCGCATCCACGGCACCGATGATCCCGCCCGCATCGGCCGCGAGACGACGCTGGGCTGCATCGGGCTTTCGAACGAGCACATCGCCGAGCTTTTCGCCCTCGCGCGGGTCGGCACGCCCGTGCGGCTGATCTGAACGACTGCCCCGCGGTCAGGCGGCGGAGGCGCGCGCCGGGACGCGCCAGCGACGGTGGATCCAGAACCACTGGTCCATGTGGTCCCGGACGATTTCTTCCAGCGAGTCGTTCAGCGCCTGCGTCATCTCGGAAGGCGTACCGCGCGGGATCGGCGCGCCGACGCGGATGGTGAAGTCGAGGCCGTTCGCGGCGCGGATCGCATAGACCGGCACCAGCGGCGCATCGTATTTCAGGGCAAGCTCGGCTGCGGAAAGGGCTGTCTTCGCCGGCTGTCCGAAGAACTGCAGCACGGCGCCGTCACGCATGTGGACATCGATCAGCAGGCCCAGCATGCCGCCGCCGCGCAGGTGGCGCAGCATTCCGGCAAGGCCCTGCTTGCCGCGCGGGAAGATCGGCTCGCCGATCGCGGCCATGGCGCGGACGTAGTGTTCGTTGAAATACCGGTTGTTCATCGGGCGGTAAAGCCCGCCGATTCGGAAGCCGCGCGCCATCAGCGCGGCGCGGCTAGCGTCGTAGTTGCCGAAATGGCCGGTGACGATGACCACCGGCCGCCCCTCGGCATGGGCCGCTTCCAGCGTGGCCAGCCCCGGCCCGCCGACGGGATGGCGCGCGGCGCGTTCCACGAACTCGCGCCCGGAATAGGATTCGATGACCGAGCGGCCGACATTGTCGGGCACGCGGCGCATTAGGCGGCGGACCTCGGCCTCCGGCAGGTCGGGCATGACCCGGGCGAGGTTGTCGCGGACGCGCCGGTCCCACCCGGCAAGCGGCGCGATGAGGCGTGACATCACCCAGCCGCAGAGCGGCACGCGCCACTCGTAGGGCAGAAGCAGCAGGGCCCCGATCAGGGTGCGCAGCAGGCGGTCTTGCGCCCATGCCGCGGGGCCGGTTCGTCTGGATGCCATGCGTCTTCGCGGCAGCCGCCGCCCTCGTTGACTGGCGGAAGACATAGAGGGCGGAGCCGTGGACCTCAAGCGGCACCGCCGGAAGCGGGTCGGGCTCGGCGGATGCCGGCCAGCGCGGGTCGCGCAGGTCAGGGCGCCAAGCGCAGAAGCTCCGCCTGCGGTTCTGGAGCCTTACCCGCGGGATGCGCGCACTAGTCCTCCTCGTCCTGCGTGACCAGCACGATTTCGCCTGCCGCCTCCAGTTGGCGGATGGCGGCGACGATGGCGTTCATCGCCTCTTCCGCCTCCTTGTCCTTCACCTTGCTGCGGGCGGCGGCCTCTTCCCGCAGCGCCTGCGCCATGCGCTGCGACATGTTGGCAAGGAGGAACTCCACACCCTCCACCAGTTCCGGCCGCGATTGCGCGGCGGCGATGACGGCCACCAGACGCGACTGGTCCACCGCCCGGGTGACCTTCGACACGTCCCGGCCCAGCAGCCGCTGCGGCACATGCTCGAAGGTGAAGATCGCCTTCCGCACCTGTTCGGCGAAGGCGGCATCCTCCTCTTCCAGCCCCTTCAGCACCTCGTCCCGCGTCAGCGCCGCCGAGACGTTCAGGATCGCACCCACACGTTCGACAGGCGTGGAGGCGAAGGCGCGCGGGGGTTCGGCATCCAGTTGCGCCGCCAGCGACTGCCCGATGCGGCGGACCGTCTCGGGTTCGACACTTCCGGTCTGCGAGACGGCATAGGCCACCCGGCGCGCCTTCTCGCCCGGCAGCTTGCTCAGCAGGTCCGCGGCCTTCGCCACCGGCAGCTTCGAAAGCATGACGGCGGCCACCTCCACGCTCTCCTCCTCCAGCACGCGCACAAGGCTTTCGGGCGGCATGGTCACCAGCCGCTCCCACGGGTCGCCCTTGAACTGGACCCCGGCCTGCCGGCGCAGGCGGGTCGCGGCGGCGGGGCTGATATGGCCGTCCATGACCGCCAGAGCGCCCTCGAGACCACCCGGGAAGGACAGGCCCACCGCTTCCAGTTCCGAAACGAACTCCTCGACCACCGCGGTCATGGTGGCGCGATCGATGGTGCGCATGCGCGCCATCTGCTCAGCCAGGCCTTCCTGCATGTCGTCGGGCAGCGCGGTCAGCGGCAGCGGCGTACCTTCCGCGAGCAGCAACCGCACGATGATCGCCGCCTTTTCGCGGCGGGAGAGGGGGCGCGGCGCCCCCTCGTCCCTGTCGATGGCAACCGCCCGCTGCGCGGGCCGGATGCGCGCCAGAGCCTGTGACATGGTTCCCCGATTCGCTTGCAGTTTCGGGGGCAGGATGGCGTCCGTGCGGTTAATGGCGCCTTAGCTCGAGGCGTTGATGCAGCCTTTCACCACCGGATCGTAGATCTGGCCCTCGCCGCAGGCGGAGGCGGTGGTCTGGTGCTTTGCATTGCAGTCGGCGAAGGCGAGCGCGGGGGCCGCGATCAGCGCGAGCGCCGCGAGGGTAAGCTTCGTCATGCAGTCCTCCTGTCAGGATGGGATGGCAAGGTCAGCAATCGCACCCGCGGGAGGGTAGCACGATTCGCCCCGCGGCAAGAGACCGCGGGGCTTCACGCAAGCGTGACGGGCTCAGGCGCCGAAGACGCGGGCGAAGATCGTGTCGACGTGCTTGAGGTGATAGCCCAGGTCGAACTTTTCCTCGATCTCGGCGGGCGACAGGGCGGCGGTCACTTCCGGATCGGCCAGCAGCTCCTCCTTGAAGTCGCGGCCCTGCTCCCAGACCTTCATCGCGTTGCGCTGGACGAGGCGATAGCTGTCCTCGCGGCTCACGCCGGCCTGCGTCAGCGCCAGAAGCACGCGCTGGCTCATCACGAGGCCGCGGAACTTGTTCATGTTCTTCAGCATGTTCTCGGGGTAGACCACGAGCTTCTCCACCACGCCGGCCAGCCGGTGCAGCGCGAAGTCGAGCGTGATCGTGGCGTCCGGCCCGATGGCACGCTCCACCGAGGAATGCGAGATGTCGCGCTCGTGCCAGAGCGCCACGTTCTCCATCGCCGGGATCACCGCCATGCGCACCAGCCGGGCGAGGCCGGTCAGGTTCTCGGTCAGCACCGGGTTGCGCTTGTGCGGCATGGCCGACGAGCCCTTCTGGCCGGGCGAGAAGAACTCTTCCGCTTCAAGGACTTCGGTGCGCTGCATGTGGCGGATCTCGATGGCGACGTTCTCGATCGAGGAGGCGATGACGCCGAGCGTGGCGAAGAACATCGCGTGCCGGTCGCGCGGGATCACCTGGGTCGAGATCGGCTCGGGGAGAAGGCCGAGCTTTTCGCAGACATGCTCTTCCACCGCCGGATCGATGTTGGCGAAGGTGCCGACGGCGCCGGAGATCGCACCCGTGGCGACTTCGGCGCGGGCGTTGACGAGGCGCGAGCGGTTGCGCGCCATCTCGGCGTAGAAGCGGGCGAAGGTCAGGCCCATCGTCGTCGGCTCGGCGTGGATGCCGTGGCTGCGCCCGATCCGGACGGTGTCCTTGTGCTCGTAGGCGCGGGTTTTCAGCGCGGCAAGCACCCGGTCGAGGCCGGCAAGCAGCAGGTCTGCCGCGCGAACGAGCTGGATGTTCAGCGTGGTGTCGAGCACGTCCGACGAGGTCATGCCCTGATGGACGAAGCGCGCCTCGTCCGATCCCACGATCTCGGCCAGATGGGTCAGGAAGGCGATCACGTCATGCTTCGTCACCGCCTCGATCTCGTCGATGCGGGCCACGTCGAAGGTCGCGTCGGCGGCCTTCCAGACGGCCTCGGCATTGGCCTTCGGGATCACGCCAAGGGCCGCCTGCGCGTCGCAGGCATGAGCCTCGATCTCGAACCAGATGCGGAACTTGGTCTCGGGCGACCAGATGGCCACCATCTCGGGACGGGAATAGCGCGGGATCATCGGCGGGCCTCTCCTTCATGCGGGCGCGGTCGCCTTAGCGCCCGGGCGGCAGGCTGGCAAGGCTTCCGCGGCCCGGGCGGCGCCGGTCAGAGCGGCTCGCTGTCGCGGTAAAGCTCCCATTCCTCGACTGTCCGGCCGTCGGGCAGGTTGCAATAGCCGGACTGCCCCGCGCCTTCGCTGCGGATCTCGAGCCGGCCGCCGAGGCGGCTGCAATAGACCGAGGCCGGGTTGGCCATGCCCGGACGGTGCAGGTCGCCCTGCGCCGGGGCCGGGGGGGCACTGCCGCCCCCGCAGGCGGGAAGGGCAAGCAGCAGCAGGAGCGGCATTCGCGAGAGGATCATGGCGGTGGCCTTCGACGGATGTGAGCGCGGCGCGCCGCCGCACGGGATGGCGCGGATCTTCGCAGGCGGCCGGCGTCCCGGCAAGGACGCCCGGAAGCCTGTTCCCGCGCATCGTGCGGGCCTATTCCGCATGCGCCTTCGGCTGCGTCGCCTCGTGCAGCTCGTGCAGCAGCCGGGTCTGTTCCTCGACCTTGGGCGTCGTGAGCCCGGCCAGCAGCAGATATGCGACCGGCGTGAGGTAGAGCGTGGCGACGGTGGCAAGGCCGAGGCCCCCCACGATGATCCAGCCCAGCACCTCGCGCGCCTCGGCCCCGGCGCCGGCCGCGAAGACCAGCGGCAGACCGCCGAGCACGGTGGCGATCATCGTCATCATCACCGGGCGCAGGCGGATCGCGCAGGCATCCTCGATCGCGCGGCGCACGGGATGGCCCTCGTCGCGCAACTGGTTGGCGAATTCCACGATCAGGATGCCGTTCTTGGCCATGATGCCCACGAGCAGCACCAGCCCGATCTGGCTGTAGACGTTGAGGCTGCCGCCCGTCATCACCAGCGCGAAGATGGCGCAGGCGAGGCCCAGCGGCACGGTGGCCATCACGATCACTGCCGAGACGAAGCTTTCGAACTGCGCCGCCAGCACCAGCAGCACGATCACGATGGCGAAGCCGAAGGTCACGCTCAGCCCCGAGGAGGTCTCGCCCAGCGTGGCGGCCTCGGCCAGCGGCTCGATCCGGCTGTCGGGCGGAAGGATGTCGGCGGCCAGCCGCTCCACCTCGTCCAGCGCGTCGCCCAGCGGCAACGCGGGCGAGAGGCTGGCCGAGACGGGAACCGAGCGCATCTGCCCCTCGCGCGAAAGCTCGGGCGCGACGGCGCGTTCGGTGAGCGTGACGAAGCTCGAGATCGGGACCATCTGGCCATCGCCGGTCTGCACGAAGATCCGCTCCAGATCCGCCGGGTCGTTCACCGGCTCGGCGGTCGAGAGCATCTGGATGTCGTAGCTTGCATCGTCGAGGAACACGGTGCCCACGGTCCGCCCGTCGAGCACCGCCTGCAGCGCCTCGCCCAGCCCCGCGATCTCGATGCCAAGATCCGAGGCGCGGGTGCGGTCCACCTCGATGAACAGCTGCGGCTGGGTGGTCTCGTAGCCCACGCGGACCTGGCCAAAGGCGGGGTTCTCCTCCATCCGGTCCACCAGCGCCTGCGCGCTATCGGCCAGCGTCGCGTAGCTGTCGCCGACCACTGCAAAGCTCAGGCCTTGGCCCGCGCCGCGAACGCCCAGCGAGTTCGGCTGGATCGCGAAGGCCCGGATGCCAACGACCTTGCGCAGGCCGGCGTTGATCTCGTCGGCAATCTCCTGCTGGCTGCGCTCGCGCGCCTCCCACGGCGCCAGCGCGATCACCATGAAGCCGCGGTTGTCGCGTCCGCCCTGTCCGGCGATGGCGAAGACGTTCACCACCTCGCCTGCCTCGCGCAACGGGATCAGCAGGTCCTCGATCTCGCGCATCTTGCCGTCGGTATAGTCGAGGGCGACGCCCTGCGGTGCCTGCACCGACAGAAGGATCACCGAGCGGTCCTCGGGCGGGGTCAGTTCCTGTTTCAGCGTGCCGAAGAGGAAGGTCGCTGTCAGCGCGAAACCGAGAGCCACGGCCAGCGTCACCATCGGCGCGTTCAGCGCCCAGCGAAGCGTCACGCGGTAGATCCCGGCCAGCTTCCGGCCGAGCCAGACCACCGGCCCGTGACCCTCGACCTCGCCGCCCGCGCGCAGGAAGCGGCTGGCCAGCACCGGGCAGAGGCTGAGCGCGGTGACGGCCGAAAGAAGCACCGCGATCGCCAGCGTGAAGCCGAACTCGCGGAAGAGCCCCCCGGTCTGGCCCGGCAGGAACGAGAGCGGCACGAAGACCGCGGCGAGCGTCGTCGTCGTCGCGATCACCGCGAAGAACACCTGCTGCGTGCCGAGTACCGCCGCCGCACGCGCGCCCATGCCTTCGGAGCGCCGCCGCACGATGTTCTCCAGCACCACGATGGCGTCGTCCACGACAAGGCCCGTCGCCAGTACCAGCGCGAGCAGCGTCAGGATGTTGATCGAGAAGCCGACCAGCCAGATCGCCGCCAGCGTGCCCACCAGCGCGACCGGAATGGCCAGCGTCGGGATCAGCGTGGCACGGGCGTCGCGCAGGAAGAGGTAGATGATCCCCACCACGATCAGCACCGACAGGCCCAGTGCGATCTCGACCTCGTGGATGGCGCCGTTGATGAAGGTGGCATCGTCCGAGGTCACGAAGATCCGCACGTCCTCGGGCAATTCGTCCTGCAGGTCGGCCACGATGGCGCGCACGGCCTTGGAAATTTCCAGCGTGTTGCTCTGCGCCTGCCGGATCACCCCAAGCCCCACGCCGTTCTCGCCGTTGGCGCGGAGGTAGGTTGCGCCCGGTTCCGGCCCCAGCGAGACCGAGGCGACATCGCCCAGCCGCACGTCCGGGGCCACTTCCAGCGCCTCGAAGGCTTCGGGCGTGGTCACGGTGGCGGTGGTCCGCACCACGAGGCTCTGGCGGCTCGAACTGAGCGAGCCTGCCGGCGCGTCATAGGCGACGCTCGCCAGCGCCGTGCGCAGGTCGGCCAGCGTCAGCCCGCGCGAGGCGAGCTGCATCTGGCGGATGTCCACCCGGAACACCGGCTGCCGGTCGCCGTAGATCTGCAGGTCCGCCACGCCCGGCGCGGCCAGAAGCCGGCTTTCCACCTGATCCTCGACGAGCTGGGTGAGATCCTGGGACGAGCGGCGCGAGGAGGTGACGGCCACGCGCATCACCGCCTCGGCATTGGCGTCGGCCTTGACGATGCGCGGCTCCTCGGCGTCGTCGGGCAGGTTGTTGCGGATGCGCGAGATCGAGTCGCGCATGTCGCTTGCGGCCACGTCGAGGTCCACGTCGTCGTTGAACTCGACCGTCACCCGGCTGGAGCCGAAGCGCGAGGTCGAGGAAATGGACTTCACCCCCGCGACCCGACTGGCCGCGCCCTCGATCTCGTCCGTGACCTCCTGGTCGATGGTCTCGGGCGAGGCGCCGTCGAAATCGGTCGAGACGGTGATGACGGGGCTGTCCACGTCCGGCAGTTCGCGCACGTCGGCGCCATAGAGCGCGGCGAGCCCGGCCAGCAGGATCAGCGCGTTCAGCACGAAGGCGAGGATCGGCCGACGGATGAAGAGGGCGGTGGCGGAATGGGCGAGTTCGCGTTCGTCGGGCTCGGGCAGGGTCATGGCGTCAGCTCCGCGAGCCGGCGGGACCGGCGGCGAGGCCCGAGGGGTCGAGCACCTCGACGGTCGCGCCGGGGCGCAGGGACTGGACGCCCTCGGTCACCACCAGATCGTCGGGTCGCAGCGCGGCCTGGATCAGCACGGCCTCCTCGTCGCGCTGCAGGATCTGGATCGCAACGCGCTCGGCCTTGCCGCCGCGCACCACCCAGACATAGGCGCCCTCCGATCCCCACTGGATCGCCAGCGGATCGACGGCGGGGCGCGGCTCTCCCGGCAGGGCAAGCCGGATCGAGAAGGCCATCCCGGCCCGCAGCCTGTCGTCGGCGTTGCGGATGGTGGCCTGCACGCGCAGCGTGCGGCTCGCCTCGTCCACGCGGTTGTCGAGCGCGCTGATCGCGCCTTCCAGCGGCTCCTGCGAGCCGGAAAGTGCGGTGGCGGTGATCGCATCGCCAAGGCCGATCTGGCCCACCACGCGCTCGGGCACCCGGAAATCGACCAGAAGGCTCGACCGGTCGTCGATCCGGGTGATGGCATCGCCGCGGTTGACCCGGTCACCCACCTCGATCTCGATGATGCCGACCCAGCCGTCGAAGGGGGCGAGGATGCGGTGCTGCGACAGCTCGAACCGCGCCTGCTGGAGTTCCAGCTCCGCGGTCTTCTCGGCCAGTTCCGCCTCCTGCCGCGCGATGTCGGTCGTGGCGCCCGAGCCGCTGAGACGGCGCACGCGCTCCAGATCCTCGCGCGTGTCGGCCAGGACGAGGTTCGCGCGGTCCACGGCGATCCGCGCCGCCTCGCTGTCGAGTTCCACGAGCACCGCCCCGGCCGCCACGCGCCCGCCGGACACGGCCCCGATCGCGGCGACCCGGCCCTCGACCTCGGGTGAGACGGTCACGCTGCGCACCGCGCGGGCCGTGCCCACTGCGGTCACGACGGCGTTGAGGAGACGTTCGGCCGGGGCGCTGGCCAGCACGCGCACCGGACCGCCGGGGCCGCCCCGTTGCGGGCCGGGCGCGGCCTCGGCCTCGGCGTCCTCGGCCACGATGCCGATGCGGGCCATCGGCTCCAGCAGCCCCACCCGCGCCAGCAGCGGCCGGGCCGCGGGCACATAGAGCACCCAGATCACCAGCAGGGCGGCGGCGACCGCCAGAACAAGCAGGCTCTGCTTCAGCAGTGACATCGTCCCTCCCCGAATTGCCGCGAGCCCGTGATACGTTCCCGTCCGCATCTTCCGTCGTCGTTGTAGCCCAGTCGGCCATGCCGGCGCGACGGAAAAGCCCGCGGCCCGCGCACGGCGCGCCACAATCGCGTGAAGAGCCGCGACTGGGCCGCGTCTGCCCGCCGTCCGGGCAGTTCGCGCGGGAACTTGGAAGCCTTCGGCGCGGTCCTATCATCTTCACTGCGCAAGACCGAGAAGCCAGGAGGGAGGTCCGAGGCCCGTCCATGTTCATCGTCAGTCCGTCCACCGTCTGGAACAAGGGCGCGCTGGAAACGCGGCAGGTGCCCCGGCGCATCTTCGGACGGGTCATGCTGATCCCGCGGCGCGGATTTCCCGTCCGCCTCGTCTGGCGGATGATCTTCGAGGCGCAGATCCTGCGGTTTCTCGCCGTGCTCGCGCCCTTCGTGGTGGCCATGCTGATCTGGCCGCAAAGCGCCATCGCCATCGCGCAGGCGCCCATCCTGATGATCGTCGCGATCCTCTTCGTCGAGTCGAACGTGCTGCGCGTTCCGAAGGAGCGGCGGGCGCAGATCATCGACCGCGCCGAGGCCGACCGGGGCCTCGATCTTCTGCAGGTGCGCGGGCGGGCGATCCTGACCAAGATTGCGGCGCGGCGCCAGATGACCGAGGGGGTGCTGCATCTGGTGGTAGAGCAGTCGGACATGGCCTACATCTCTCCGCTGACCTTCGTCTCGGTTCAGGCCGAGGCGGGGCCAGAGGTCATCCGTCTCAGCCGTCAGGAGGAGGCGCTGATCCGCAAGGGCCTGTTCGGCCCGCCGCTGACCGAGCGCAGGCTGCTGAAGATCAACCTGTCCGAGAACGTCTTCCTGCGCGACGTGACGCTCGACATGCGTGGCGTCTCGGCCCATGCACGGCTGGCGGCTCTGGCCTCATAGCCGCTGTCGGGACCCGGGGCAGGGGCGTGCATCGCCAGCCCGCCGCGGCGCGTTCAGCCTATACGCGAACGGCAGCGGCGCGCAGGGACTTCGTGCCCGGCACCCCACCCGATGCCGGACAGGGCGGGGAAACCGCCCCGTCAGCCGATTTCCCCGATCACTCCGGCGCGACGAGGACGGCGACGCTCTGCCATCCGACGGGGATCGTCCCTTCCACCTGTTCATCGCAGGCCACGCGGTCGCGCGTCGTGTCGATCCTCAGCCGCCACGGGCCTTCGGGCAGCGCGAAGGTCGCGTCGTCGCCGGCATTCAGCACGATCAGCACGTCGCGGCCCTTCGGCAGGTCGAGGCGCAGGCCGAAGATCCGCAGCCCCTCGTCCTCCCAGTCGGCCGCCTCCATCTCGCGACCCGCGGGATGCAGCCATGTGGCGGCCGGCGTGTCGTGCTGGACCGCATCCACCCCCGTCGCGAAGCGCGCGCGGGCGATCCCGCCCTCTGCCCGGCGGAACGTGGCAAGGTCCGACACCGCCTCGATCAACTCCGGCCGTGCTGCCTCCCAGTCGAGCCAGGCAATTTCGTTGTCCTGGCAATAGGCGTTGTTGTTGCCTTGCTGGCTCTGGCCGAACTCGTCGCCCGCAAGGATCATCGGCGCCCCCTGCGAGACGAAGAGCGTGGCGAGCATCGCCTTCACCCGTCGCATCCGCGCCTCGAGGATGCCCGGATCGTCGGTCGGCCCCTCCGCACCCAGGTTGTGCGAGATGTTGTGCGAATGGCCGTCGCGGTTGTCCTCGCCATTCGCCTCGTTGTGCTTGTCGTTGTAGGACACGAGGTCCCACAGCGTGAAGCCGTCATGCGCGGCAAGGAAGTTGACCGACGAGGTCGCCGGCCGGTGCGAATGCGAGAACTGCACGGGCGAGCCCAGCAGCCGCTGCGAGACATCGCCGATCAGCCCCGGGTCTCGGCGCCAGAACGCGCGCAGGTCGTCGCGCGCCTTGTCGTTCCATTCGCGGAACGGCCAGGGGAAGCCGCCGACCTGATAGCCGCCCTCGCCGATGTCCCAGGGCTCGGCGATCAGCTTCACCATGGAAAGCACCGGGTCCTGCCGGATCGCCGCGAAGAACGAGCCGCCGCGCTCGAAGCCCTGCGGCTCGCGCCCCAGCGTCGAGGCAAGGTCGAAGCGGAAGCCGTCGACGTGCATGACCTCGACCCAGTAGCGCAAGGAGTCCATCACCATCCGCAGCACCATCGGATGCGCCACGTTCAGCGTGTTGCCAGTGCCGGTGGTGTCGAAGGAATGCTGCTTCGCCTCGGGCGAAAGCAGGTAGTAGGAGGCATTGTCGATGCCGCGGAACGAGAGCGTCGGGCCCTTCTCGTTCCCCTCGCAGGTGTGGTTGTAGACCACGTCGAGGATGACCTCGATGCCGGCATCGTGGAAGCGCTTGATCGCCTGCTTCACCTCGCGCATCGACCCCGTCTTCGTATAGGGCCGATGCGGCGCGAAGAAGGACAGCGTGTTGTAGCCCCAGTAGTTCGACAGGCCCTTCTCGATCAGGTGGCGGTCGTTCAGGAAGCCGTGCACCGGCAGAAGCTCGATCGCGGTGACGCCGATTGCCTTCAGATGCTCGATGATCGCGGGCGAGGCGAGGCCGCGGAACGTGCCGCGGTCCTCCTCGGGCACGCCGGGGTGGCGCATGGTCAGGCCCTTCACATGGGCCTCGTAGATCACCGTCTCCTCCCAGCGGTGGCGCAGCGCATTGTCGGCCTCCCAGTCGAAGGCCGGATCGACCACCACGGCCTTGGGCATGAAGGCCGCGCTGTCGCGGTCGTCGCGGTCGGTATCCGCGCCGCCCACCGGATAGCCGAAAAGCGCATCGTCCCAGACGAGGTCGCCACGCAGTTCGCGTGCATAGGGATCGACCAGCAGCTTGGCGGGGTTGAAGCGGTGACCTTCCTCCGGCTCGTAGGGGCCGTGAACGCGGTAGCCATAGGCTTGGCCCGGCTGGATGCCGGGCAGGTAGCCATACCAGATCCCGCCCTCGTAGGCGGGCAGGTCCATCCGATGGGTCTCGGTCTGCCCGTCCTCGGCAAAGAGGCACAACTCGATCCGCGTCGCATTCTCGGAGAACAGTGCGAAATTCGTCCCCTCGCCGTCAAAATCCGCCCCCAGCCGGTTGGGATGGGCAGAGGCTGCATCGAACCGGAGCGGGGCCGCCGGGCGGACGGGGCGCCTCATGCCGGGCATCCGGTGCGGGAAGGCGCCGCCAGCGCGGCCTCGGGAAGGCCACGGGCAGGCAGGTGGCGCGGACCGTCCCCGGCAGGGTCGCTGCCCGTGCGCACCTTTGCGATGCTGCGGTGCAGGAGCGCCGACCGTCTGCCCGGTTCAGCGCCGGCCCGGTGTCCGCAAGGGATGCCTTGGCCTTCCGCCAGAGGAACCGTCCGTGTTGCAGCAAGGCTCGCTTGGCGGTCGTGATTCATCGCGCATTCCCATCATCTGAACTGACATCGCGCGGCTCAACCGGACTTGCCGCGGCGCGGTTCCGCAGGTGCAGCGATAATGGCGGGACCGTTGTGCCGCGTGTGGGTGAGGCGGCGCGACCGGCGACTTCGCCTGCGCCAGTGGCGGCGCGGCCCCGGACCCGCCGCGGTCGACGGACGGGCGGGCACAGTCCCCCTCCGGTGCCGGGGGCAGTGGCGTCCTTCCCCCGGCGTTGCGGTAATTTGCAGGTCTGCGGCAGGGTGGCCGGAACCGGGACGGCAGTCGCCGCGTTGCTGCGGCGAAACGTCCGGACGCACCGTCAAATGATGCCCTTTGCCGCCTATCCGCCCCCGCTCGGCGGCCCGACGCGACCCGCCGAGGCGGAGAGGTCCGTGTGTGCCGCATCGGATGTCAGACCGGGAAGCACCGCGCCTGACCCGTCCGGAGGAGGGGCCGGAGAGGTGTCCGGTCAGCGCCCGCGAAGTCCGGCGCGAGCCGGCACGCCATCCAGCCGGGCTGCCGGGAATGGGTGAGCCGATCCGCAGCGCCGCCTTTTTCCCGTCGCCGTCAGCGCCGTCTTTCCCACGCCCGCACCATGGCTGCGGCGGCATCCGCAAGGTGACGGCGGCTGTCCATCTCGACCCGCGTGGCGACATCGCTGATCCGCTCGAGATCCCGGGTCAGAAGTCCGGCATGGCTCGCCGCCGCATTGGCGTTGTCGCCGGCCGGCCGGCCAAGCTCGAACTGGGACCCGAGGAAGTAGCCGGGCGCATCCGGCCGGCCACCGATGGGATGCAGGAACAGCAGGTTGTCGAACGGCGTGCCGTCGGCCCGGAAGTTGCGCAGCACGACCTGCACCTCCACCCCGCGCGCGAGCGCATCCCGGATCTCGGCCCGTGCCGCCTCGTTCGGCGCGTCGCGCTGCAGGAAGCGGCAGTTGAGGCCCAGAACCTGCCCCTCGGTGTAACCTGTCATCTTGAGGAAGGGGGGATTGGCCAGAACCAGCGGCTGCTCGGAAAGGGACATGTCCACAAGGGTGAGTGCCACGCCCGATCGGTCAAAGACTGCGCGGATCTTCTCGAACTGCTTCTGTTGCATGGCCCGGGGACTCCTGTGACGGCGGAGCCTATGCCCCGGCCCGCACCAGTGCCAGACGAAAGTTCGAACCGATGACGGAATTGGCCCCAGTCCCATCGCCCGCCGCTGCGCGGGACCCGATCCTGCTCGGGATCGGGGCTTCGGCCGGAGGGCTGGAAGCCTTCCAGAGCCTCCTGGGTGCGCTGCGGCCGTCCGATCCCTTCGCGCTGATCCTCGTGCAGCATCTCGATCCCGAGCACGAAAGCCTGCTGCCCGAGCTTCTGTCCAAGCGCACGCGGCTTCCGGTGCAGCCCATCGAGGACGGGATGGAGGTGCAGGCCGGCAACGTCTATCTCATTCCGCCCGCCTTCGCGCTGGACATCGAGGGCCGGCGGCTGAAGCTGCAGCCCTTCGATACGCCGCGCGGCCTGCGCCGGCCGATCGACTCGTTCCTTCAGGCGCTGGCACGCGAGCACGGCGCGCAGTCGGCCGGGGTGATCCTGTCGGGCACCGGCTCGGACGGCTCCAGCGGGGTGCGCGCGATTAAGGAGGCCGGGGGCCTCGTCTTCGCGCAGGACCCCAAGGACTCGCGCTATGACGGCATGCCGCGGGCCGCGATCTCCACAGGCGCGGTGGATCTGGTGCTGCCGGCGGCCGAGATGATCGGCGTGCTGCGCGACTTCCACGACCGTGCCTCGGGCATCGCCCCCACCATCGAGAGCGACGCGGAGTTCATCGAGAAGGTGGTGCGCAACGTCCGCTATCGCACCGGCCACGACTTCTCGGGCTACAAGAGCGGGACGCTCCTGCGCCGCATCACGCTGCGCATGTCGGTGCTGGGGCTCGACCAGCCCGGCGACTACCTGCGCGAGCTGGTGCAGAACCGGGCCGAGGCCGACCGGCTGTTCCGCGACCTCCTGATCAACGTCACCAGCTTCTTCCGCGACCCCGCCGCCTTCGAGGCGCTGAAGCAGGTCGCGGTGCCCGCCATCCTCGAAGGCAAGGGCCGCAGCGACGAGATCCGGGTCTGGGTTCCGGGCTGCTCCACCGGGCAGGAGGCCTATTCGGTCGCGATGATTTTGGCCGATGCCATGGCGCGGACCGACCATCGCGCGCGGCTGTCGGTGTTCGGCACCGACATCGACGAGGAAGCCCTCGCCGTGGCGCGGCGGGCGCATTACCCGAACGCGATCGCCGCCGAGGTTCCCCCCGAATACCTCGACCGGTATTTCCTGCCCACGCGCAGCGGGTTCGAGGTGCGCGGCGACCTTCGCGATGTCGTCCGCTTCTCGTCGCAGAGCCTCGTGAAGGATCCGCCGTTCTCGCGGCTCGACCTCGTGACCTGCCGCAACCTGCTGATCTACTTCGGCCACGGGCTGCAGGAACTGGCGCATCGGGTGTTCCACTACGCGCTGCGGCCGGGCGGATTCCTGATGCTTGGCCCGTCCGAGACGGCGAGGGCGGCGGGCGATCCCTTCGCCGAACTGGTGGCCGAGCACCGGATCTACCGGCGCAACGACGGACCGGCGCGGCCGCTCGACCTGCCGCGCGGCTTCCGCGGCACGGCGCTGGGCGCCGAGCCGCCCTTGCCCGTTCCCGTGCCCGAGCAGGTGTTCGGCCTGCCCTCCGCCGCGGCCGAGGCGCTGCTGACGCGGCACGTGCCACCCTTCCTGCTGATCGGCCCGCAGGACGAGGTAACGCGCGTGGGCCCGGGCGCCGAGCGTTTCGTGCGGCTCAATTCCGGCACCGCCTCGCTGGGGATCCGCGCCCTGATCCTGCCCGAACTGGAGCCGGCGGTGCGCCGGCTGCTGACGGCGGGCGCGCTGGCGGGCGGCGGCTTCCGGCAGACCCGGGCAGATGCGCTCGGACCCGAGTTTCCGCAGGGCGTCCTGATCGGCGCCGAGACCCTGACTAATGGGGCGCGTCTCGTGACCTTTTCCGCCCCGGCGGCGCTTCCGGACGCCGACGCCGGCATCGTGCTGGACGAGGGCTATGTCAGCCAGCTCGAGGATGAGCTGGAAGAGGCGCGGCGGATGGTTCGCACCACCGTGGAGGAGCTCGAGACCTCGAACGAGGAGCTGAAAAGCTCCAACGAGGAAATGATGTCGATGAACGAGGAGCTTCAGTCGGCGAACGAGGAGCTGTCCACCACCAACGAGGAACTCCAGACCAAGCTGGCGGAGCTGGCCGAGGCGAATGCCGATCTGGCGAGCTTCATGGACTCGACGCAGATCGCCACGGTCTTCCTTGACCGCGATCTCCGGCTGCGCAGCTTCACGCCGGAGGCCGCGACATGGTTCCGCTTCGTCGATCAGGACCGGGGGCGCGAGATCACCGACATCGGCTCGCAGCTCGACATGGCGGTCATCGCGGAGACCAGCCGGAAGGTCGCCGCCGAAGGCATGCCGCAGGAGATCGCGCTGCTTTCGAGCGATGGCAGGGCCGAGGTCATCGTCCGCTTCGCCCCCTACCGCAACGGCTCGGCCGAGGCCGGGGGCGTGGTCTTCTCGGTCTTCGACGTCACGGCCGTCACGCGCTATGCCCGCGCCGCCGAGGCCGCCAGCGCCGAGGCCCGCGCCAGCGCCGAGGAGATCGAGGAGCTTTATCTCGGCAGTCCCGGCGCCATGGGGCTGGTAGATCGCGACTTCCGCTACCTGCGCGCCAATCCGAAGATGGCCGAGTTCAGCGGCCTGCCGCCGGACACCATCGTCGGCCGGTCGATCTCGGAGGTGCATCCCGATCTTGCGGGCCGGATGGTGAGTTCGGTCCGCAGGGTGTTCGACACCGGCCAGCCCGTGCTGCGGCAGGTGCTGCGCGGTGTCAGTGGCGACGATCCCCAGGTGCAGCGGGTGTGGGAGGTGGACTGGTATCCGGTCCATCGCAGCGATGGCGTGCGGGCGGTGGGCTTCAACATCACCGACGTCACGCGGCTGCTGGAACTGCAGGCCGACCTGCGCCGCATCATGCGCGAACTGCAGCACCGGGTGAAGAACATGCTGTCGAACGTGATCGCGCTGGTGAACCGGGCGCGGCGCGAGCAGGGCGACCCGCAGGCGATCCTCGAGACGCTGGCGCAGCGCATCCGCGCGCTGGCCAATACCCACAACCTGCTGACCGCCGAGAACTGGGCCTCGACGGCGCTGCGCGACATCCTCGCGCTCGAATTGCAGAACGTCTATGGCGACGAGCGCGTGACGCTGCGCGGTCCCGACATGCGGCTCAATGCCCGCGCCACGCTGAGCCTCGGGATGGTGATCCACGAACTGGCCACCAATGCCTCGAAATACGGCGCCTTCTCCCGCCCCGAGGGGCGGGTCGCGGTGCGCTGGTCGCGCGTCGACGAGGGCGAGGGCGAGGAGTTCCGTATGGTGTGGCAGGAGAGCGGCGGTCCGCCGGCAAAACCGCCCTCGCGCGAGGGTTTTGGCACCCAACTGATGCGGTCCATGGTAGAGGGCTCATTCTATGGCAGTATCGAGAGCCACTGGGAACCCTCCGGACTGCGCCTCGTTGTGGCCCTGCCCTGGAATGCAGCAACCGAAGTGGACTACGACAGTGACCTGGACCCCCTCCGCCATGCGGATCCTCTACCTTGAAGACGAGGCGATCATCGCGATGGAGACGGTCGAGACCTTGCGGGACATGGGGTTCGAGCTGATCGACATGGCCTATTCGCTGCCCGCCGCCGAACGCTTCGTGTCCGAGGCGCTGCCCGACATCGCGCTGCTGGACGTGAACCTCAGCCATGGCCGGACCTCGTTCGACCTCGGCAGCCGCCTGCTGGGCGAGGGCGTGCCGGTCGTCTTCGCCACCGGCTATGCGAGTTCGAGCCTGCCGGCCGATCCGCGCGCAACGGTGATCGAGAAGCCGGTCACGCCGGGCGCGCTGGAGCGGGCGCTGTCCGACGCCGTCTGCCGCCCGGAGGGCTGAGGCGGAACAAGCCGGCAACGCCTGCGTTGACATGGACAGCGGCCCGGCCGCCCCACCGGAGGACAGAGCCATGTCAAGCCCGACCCTTTCCCTGAGCCTCACCTTCGCGGCGGCCGCGCTGTTCGCGATGCTTCTGCCATTCGTGCGCCGGGCACGCCCCGCGCCTGTGGCCGTTGAAGCGACCTCTCCGTCCGGGCAGCGCCGGAGCCGGCAATGGACCGCCTGAGCATCATCCTGACGCTGATGACCGGCGCCGTGATCACCGGCGGCTCGGTGATCCTGTTCTTCACCTTCGGCTGGTATGGCTGGGCGCCGATCGCCGTTGCCGTCCTTGCGGGCCTGCTGCTGTCGTGGCCGGTCGCGTGGCTGATCTCGCGGCGGATCAAACGCAAGGATCCGCAATGGGACGAGACTGCCGTCGAGCGCGTCCCGAGCCCGATCCCGAAGCCCGACGCGCCGGAGGTCTGAGCGAGGGCGTCCGAAGCCGGCCACCGGTTGGCGGCGCGTGATCGCGAACGGGCGCAGCTGCGGCTGTCCGTTGCGTCTGGTGGCAGGCCGTTGCTTGATCCGGATAGGCCGCCGCTTCGCACGACGCACCTGCGCGTGCCGCACGTCGCCTGCTCAGCGATGGGTCTCGAGCAGGTCGCGGGCCGCGCGAAGGTCGTCGCGGAAGCGCGCGCGTTCGGCCTCGCGCGCCGCTTCATCGGGCAGGCGCAGGATGTAGGACGGATGCACCGTCACCAGAACCGGCGTGCCGTCCGGCAGCGTCTCGACCTGACCGCGCCGCCGCAGCAACCCGGCACCCGATCCGGTGAGCGAGGCGAGCGCGGTCGCCCCCATGGCGACGATGACCTTCGGCCGGACCAGCTCCCGCTCCAGATCCAGCCACCAGCGGCAGGCGGACACCTCACCAGCGTCCGGCTTCTGGTGGATGCGTCGCTTGCCCCGGGGGGTGAACTTGAAGTGCTTCACGGCATTGGTGACGAAGAGCGTCCTGCGGTCCAGACCTGCCTTTCCGGCCTCCTCGTCGAAGACCTGACCCGCCGGCCCGACGAAGGGACGACCGACCAGATCCTCGCGGTCGCCCGGCTGCTCGCCCACCACCATCAGCGCCGCGCTGGCGGGGCCCTCTCCGAACACCACCTGCGTGGCCGCGGACCACAGGTTGCAGCGCCGGCACTCTGCGGCCTGTGCGCGAAGCTCGTCCAGCGACCCCGGCGGCGGAGGCGCCGACGGCTGGCGCTGCCGCTCGATCGCCGCCCGGCGCGCGGGCGGCTCGGTGGGCGCGGCGGCCTGCATGTCGCGCGCCCGCTGTTCCGCCCCGCGGATCAGCGCGGGGATCAGCGCGGCCTCCGGCAGGTTCTTCCAGTAGCGCTTCGGCATCTCGGCCTGCATCGCCTTCGGCATCAGCCGCGCCGGGTTGAAGATGCCGGCGTAATAGGTGCGCCAGAGGTCTTCGGTCGCATCGGGGGGCGGGCGTTCGCGGCTCACGGTCTCGGTGAAGGAAAGCGTGCCGTCCACGAAGCGGGTTGTGACCTCCGGCGTCACGATGACCCAGTCCATGTCGCCGAAGCGGCGGGCGAAGAAGGGTGCCGCGGCCTCCTCGACCGGATGATCGGGCTCGAACCACGCCGCGAAGGCCCGGCGGGGGCCGTCGGGCGGCACCTCGCGGAAGCGCACGAAGGCATGCATCTTGTGGATCTCCCGGTGGACGGTCTTTTCCTGCGCGAGCAGCCGCCGCATGGGCGGATCGGTGCGGTCACCCCAGCGCAACTCGCCTGCATCCAGCCGCAGGAGCAGCGCATAGGCGCGGGCAAAGCGTTCCGGATCGGCATGGCACAGCGCGGCCTCGAAGCTCGCCACCGCCTCGCGAGGAAGCCGGATCTGGCGCGTCGCTGCAGCAGGCGGCGCACGTTCCGCAAAGAGGTCGGCCTCCGCCTCGCCGACGCGCCAGAGCACCTCCGCCGCAGGAACGCCGGCCTGCGCAAGGGCGCGCGCCTCGCGGCGCCAGGCGTGGACGGTGCCGATCCGGGGCAGCACGACCTCGTGCATCAGAACAGGCTCAACTGCTCGGGCGGGGGCGCAAAGCGGGCCCGGAGCGCGGCATCGTCAAGCCCGGCCGCCCGCCAGCCGGGCGCGATGATGAATGGCTTGGCATGCTTCATCACCGCCCCCATCGGCGCAAGATGCTCATAGCGCACCGCGCCATGGGCCCGCGCCTCAAGGATGCGCGCCACGGTCCTTGTTCCGAACCCCGGCACGCGCAGAAGCATCTCGCGCGGGGCGCGGTTCACATCCACCGGAAAGGCCCCCCGATGCGCCATCGCCCAGGCAAGCTTTGGATCGACCTCCAGATCGAGCATTCCGCCCGTCGCGATCTCGCCCGCGTCGAACCCGTAGAACCTTAGCAGCCAGTCAGCTTGATAGAGCCGGTGTTCGCGCAGCAGCGGCGGCCGGACCAGCGGCAACGCCCGCGACGCATCGGGAATCGGCGAAAAGGCCGAGTAATACACCCGAGACAGCCCGTAATTGGCATAAAGCGTCGAGGCGCTGGCGAGGATCGCCGCGTCGTTCGCGCCGTCTGCGCCCACGATCATCTGCGTGGACTGGCCCGCGGGCGCGAAGCGCGCCGGCCGCTTGCCGCGGTGCGACGGCTCGCGCGAGGCTTCGCGCCGCAGCCGCACCTCGGCCATCGCCTTGCGGATGCCGGTCGCCGATTTCTCGGGGGCCAGCCGCCCCAGTCCCGTTTCGGTCGGAAGCTCGACGTTGATCGACAGCCGGTCGGCGTAAAGGCCCGCCTGCTCGATCAATTCGGGCGCGGCATCGGGGATGGTCTTCAGGTGGATGTAGCCGCGGAAATTCTCCCGCTCGCGCAGGGTCTTTGCGATCCGCACCATCGCGGCCATGGTCTCATCGGGCGAGCGGATGATGCCCGAGGACAGGAACAGCCCCTCGATGTAGTTGCGGCGGTACAACTCCACCGTCAGCGTCACGACCTCCTCGACGGTGAAGCGCGCGCGTTCGACCTGCGACGAGGCGCGGTTCACGCAATAGGCGCAGTCGTAGATGCAGAAATTGGTCATCAGGATCTTGAGCAGGCTGATGCACCGCCCGTCCGGCGCATAGGCGTGGCAGATCCCGCTGCCCCCGGACGAGCCGAGGCCCTTGCCGTCGCTCGACTCGCGCCGCTCGCCCCCGCTGGAAGCGCAGGAGGCGTCGTATTTCGCCGCATCCGACAGGATCGCGAGCTTGCGGGCGAGATCGCGTTTCATGTGTTCTTAATATGTTCCTCGTGTTCCGCGATCAAGGCGTGGCGTCCGGATTGACCGAAACGTGACTCGATGGACCCTGCCACACCTCCGGCCGGGTGGAAGCCGCACCGTCAGGTTGTTGTTCCAGCCCCGTCCATCGCACAGGCGATCACGACCTCGCGCGGAACCCGGGACGGCCTTGATTGGTGAGCATGCTTATAATAAGTCATGCGCATGAAACAGGACACGGACAGGTTGGGGCTGCTCTTGCACGATGCCGCCCGCGCGGTGCGCAAGCGCTTCGAGGCGCGGACGAGCCATCTTGGCCTTTCGACGGCACAATGG
The DNA here is from genome assembly GCF_002407205.1 of Rhodobacter sp. CZR27. NCBI lineage: Bacteria > Pseudomonadati > Pseudomonadota > Alphaproteobacteria > Rhodobacterales > Rhodobacter > Rhodobacter sp. CZR27. The sequence continues at coordinate 986,101 of NZ_CP023548.1, forward strand.
CGGCTCTTGGCCCAGCTTTCCCGCGAGCCCCGTGCGACTCAGGCGCGGCTGGCGGATCTGCTGGACATCGAGCCGATCAGCGTCTCGCGCCTGATCGACCGGATGGAGCAGGGCGGGTGGGTGCGACGCGAAGCCGACCCCTGCGACCGGCGCGCCCGGCTTGTCGTGCCCACGCAAAAGACGCTCGACGCCTATGCCGGCATCACGGCCATCGCCGACGAGGTCTATGCCGAGGCGCTGCAGGGGATCGACCCGGCGCGCCGCGCGGATCTCGTCACGATGCTTCGGACCATCGCGACCAACCTCGATGTCCCGGCAAGGGGCGGGTGCCCCCACCAGACCAGCAAGGCCAGCCGATGAACGCCCAGACCTCTTCCGACTCCTTCTTGGCCGCGGCATCCGGCCCGGCATCCCGGGCCCGCAGGGTGCGGCGCATCCTGCTGATGGCCGCCCTTCCTGCCGGCCTGCTGCTTGGCGCGGGCGGCTGGTGGGTGACCGGCGGTCGCTACGAGACCACCGACAACGCCTATCTGCATCAGGCCGTGATCGCGGTCTCCTCCGAGGTTTCGGGCCGCGTGACGCGGGTGGCGATCGCCGACAACCGCCCCGTGAAGCGGGGAGAGCTGATGTTTCAGGTCGATCCCGAGCCGTGGCGGCTTGCGCTTGCGCGGGCCGAGGCCGCCGTCGCCTCGGCGCGGCTGCAGGTCGAGCAGTTGAAGGTCGCCCATGCGCAGGCGGTCGCGCAGGAGAAGCTGGCCGCCGACGATGCCGCCTATCAGACCTCCGAACTCGCCCGGCAGGCGGCGCTGTCGCGCAAGGGCGTGGCCGCCACGACCGCGCTGGACGATGCCCGGCACGAGGCGCTGCGGGCCAACGAGCTGCTGACCGTGGCGCGGCAGGCCACTGCGAGTGCGCTCGCGGCACTTGGGGGCGATCCGGAGGTCGCGGTGGACTCGCATCCGACGGTTCTGGCCGCGCTCGCCGCGCGCGACGAAGCTGCCTACAAGCTGTCGCTGACCGAGGTGCGGGCGCCGGCGGACGGGGTGGTCTATCAGGCGGCCTCGTTCAAGGCGGGAGAGCTGGTGACGGCGGGACAGCCCCTCTTCTCGCTGGTCGAGACCGGCGACGCCTGGATCGACGCGAACTTCAAGGAGACGCAACTTGCCGGCCTCGAGGCCGGTCAGGCGGCCGAGGTGCGGTTCGATGTCCGCCCAGATCGCCCGGTGGCGGCGGTCGTCGAGGCAATCGGCGCCGGCACCGGGTCGGAGTTCTCGCTGCTGCCGGCGCAGAACGCGACCGGCAATTGGGTGAAGGTCACGCAGCGGGTGCCGGTCCGCCTGCGGCTGGAGGAGGGCGCGGACCTGTCGGGCCTCGCCTCGGGCCTGTCGGCCGAAGTCACGGTCGACACGGGCCGGGTCCGTCACATCCCGGGGCTGGCCAGCTTCGCCGCCACCGCCGACTGATCCGAGGGCGCCATGACCCCACCGCCGAAGCCGCCCGTGGAGCACCGCGGGCTGATCACCGCCATGATCATGCTGGCCACGATCATGCAGGTGCTCGACACCACGATCGCCAACGTGGCGCTGCCGTCGATGACCGGCGATCTCGACGCTTCGGCCGACACGATCAACTGGGTGCTGACCTCCTACATCGTGGCCGCCGCCATCATGACACCGGTCACCGGCTGGCTTGCCGACCGCATCGGCAAGCGCGAGCTGTTCCTGGCCTCCATCGTCGGGTTCACGCTGGCCTCGATGGCCTGCGGCATGGCGTGGAGCCTGCCGTCGATGGTGGGTTTCCGCCTGTTGCAGGGCATCTTCGGCGCGGCCATCGTGCCGCTGTCGCAGACCTTCCTGCTCGACATCAACCCGCGCGAGAAGGCGGGGCAGGCGATGGCGGTCTGGGGCGCGGGCATCATGGTGGGGCCGATCATCGGCCCGACGCTCGGCGGCTGGCTGACCGAAAGCTGGAACTGGCGCTGGGTGTTCTTCATCAACCTGCCGCTGGGGATCGTGGCCTTCCTCGGCTGCGTGGCCTGGCTGCCGCGGGCCGGCCGGGTGATCCGGCGCTTCGACTTCTTCGGCTTTGCGATGCTCGCCATCGCGCTCGGCTCGCTGCAGCTGATGCTGGATCGCGGCGCCGAGGTCGAATGGTTCGCGGCGCTGGAGACCTGGATCTACCTGTTCCTGATGCTGACCGGCTTCTGGGTCTTCGTCATCCATATCCTGAGCACCGACAAGCCGTTCCTGGATGCGGCGATGTTCGCCGACCGCAACTTTGCCACCGGGCTCGTCTTCATCTTCGTCGTGGGCATCATCCTGCTGGCAAGCCTTGCGCTGCTGCCCCCGATGCTGTCGCACATCTTCGGCTATCCCGTGATCACCACCGGCATGGTAATGGCCCCGCGCGGCATCGGCACGATGATCGCGATGCTGCTGGCGGGCAGGCTCCTGCGGCTGGTCGATGCGCGCATTCTGGTGACGATGGGCCTGTCGCTGACGGCGGTCTCGCTGCACATGATGACCGGGTTCAGCCCTCAGATGGACAGAACGCCCATCGTGCTGTCGGGCGTTGTGCAGGGGCTGGGATTGGGGCTGGTGTTCGTGCCGCTCTCCACCGTGGCCTTCGCCACCATCGACCCGCGCTTCCGGGCCGACGCCACAAGTCTCTTTTCGCTGGTGCGCAACATCGGCTCGTCGGTGGGGATCTCGATGGTGACGGTGATGCTCACGCACAACACGCAGATCAACCATGCCGAGTTGGGCGCCCATGTCTCGGCCGGCAACCCGCAGCTCTGGCAACTGTCGCCCGAGGCCGCGCAGGGGGCCGCGCTGCCGCTTTCGGTCATCGACCGGGTGGTGACGCAGCAGGCGGCGATGATCGCCTATGTGGACGATTTCCGGCTGATGATGCTCATCACCCTTGCGGCGCTTCCGCTTGGCCTGCTGCTGCGTCGTCCGCAGGCCCCGGCGCCGGCGGCAGTCCCGGCGGACTGACATCCCGAACCGGTCGCCCGCCGCAGCGAGCGGCGGGGTTAATCTTCTGATCTGTCAGGAAGATGGTGGGCGACCCTGGAATCGAACCAGGCATGAGTCGCCTCGGCGGAGTTACAGTCCGCTGCCGCACCTTGCAGCACGTCGCCCACTGGCGGGCTGATTATCCGAGGGTCCGGGGAGGGTCAAGGGACAATCGCAGCATTTCTTTCGCCTTGCGCAGCGAGGGCGGCGGGATCATTGTCGCCTCCGTTTTTCAGGAGAGACCGATGCCGAAACCGGTGAAGCCCGCCTGGGTGATCGACAAGGAGCGCGCCCGCCGCACCGCCGCGCAGGAGACCGTCTGGCTGTTCGGCATCCACGCGGTTCGCGACGCGCTGATGAACCCGGCGCGCAAGAAGCTGCGGCTGGTCCTGACCAAGAATGCCGCCGACCGTCTGGGTGAGGCCGTGGCGGCGGGCGGGATTGAGCCGGAGATCGTCGATCCCCGCAAGTTCGACGTGCCGATCGACGAGGGCAGCGTGCACCAGGGGGCCGCGCTAGAGGCCAAGCCGCTTGACTGGGGCCGGCTCGAGGATGTGGCCGTCTCGGGAGAGGGCGCGCCGCTGGTCGTGCTGCTCGACCGGGTGACCGATCCGCACAACGTGGGCGCCGTGCTGCGCTCGGCCGAGGTCTTCGGCGCGCGTGCGGTGATCGCGCCGCAGCGCCATTCTGCCCCCGAGACCGGCGCGCTCGCCAAGACGGCGAGCGGCGCGCTCGAGCGGCAGCCTTACCTGCGCGTCGGCAACCTCTCCGACACGATGGAGGCGCTGAAGGCGATGGGCTACCTGTTGCTCGGCCTTGAGGGCGAGGCGGAGATGACGCTGGCCGATGGGCTGGCGCAGGCGGGCAGCCGGCCGGTCGCCCTCGTCCTCGGCGCCGAAGGGCCGGGCTTGCGCGAGAAGACGCGCGAGACGTGCGACCTGCTGGTGCGCATCCCCTCCGCGGGAGGATTCGGCTCGCTCAACGTCTCGAACGCGGCTGCGGTGGCGCTCTACGCTGCCGCGACGCGATAAATTCTTCACGGATGCGCGACTGCCACTTTTCTTCCGCCTTGTGGCTCCCATGTTACAGGAGGAGCGGGGCCGGAACCCCCGTTCTACCTTCACTGTCCCTCGTTCCGCACTAGCGCCCGGCCGTTTGGTCAGGGCGCTTTTTTTTCGGGAAGGCCACATGGATCACGAGACGATCCGCCGCATCCTGCGCGAGACGCGAACCATCGCCGTCGTCGGCTGGTCACCGAACCCCGCGCGGCCCAGTCACGGCGTGGCTGCCTTCCTGAAAGCTGCGGGCTACCGTGTCATCGCGGTGAACCCGGGGCAGGCGGGCCGCGAGGCGCTGGGCGAGGTCGTCCGCGCCGATCTCGCCGCGCTGGCGGACGAAGGGGTGGACATGATCGACATCTTCCGCCGGTCCGAACATGTGCCGGAGGTGGTGCGCCAGGCGCTCGAGCATCTGCCGGATCTTCGCACCGTCTGGATGCAGCTGGGCGTGACGAGTGCCGGGGCTGCGGAGATGGCCGAAGCCAAGGGCATTGCGGTGGTGCAGGACCGCTGCCCGGCGATCGAGATCCCGCGGCTCGGTCTCTAGCCGCGGGCGGCCTTCTCGGCGATGCCCGAGGTGCCCTCGCGCTTCTCGAGTTCGGCATAGACATCGGCCAGCGCCACGTCCCGCGCCGCCAGCATCACCAGCAGGTGATAGAGCACGTCCGCGGCTTCCGAGGCGAGGCGGACGCGGTCGCCCTTTACGGCCTCGATGATCGCCTCGACGGCTTCCTCGCCGAACTTCTCGGCGCATTTCTCCGGACCCTTGGCGAGAAGCTTCGCGGTCCAGGAACTGTCGGGATCGGCGCCCTTGCGGGCCGCGACGGTGGCGGCAAGGCGGTCGAGGACGGTCATGCCAGCCTCACGGGAATGCCGGCCGCGGCCATGTGGGCCTTGGCTTCGCCGATGGTGAACTCGCCGAAATGGAAGATCGAGGCGGCGAGGACCGCACTCGCGCCGCCCTCTGTCACGCCCTCCACCAGATGATCGAGTGTGCCGACGCCGCCGCTCGCGATCACCGGGATCGCCACGGCGTCCGAGATCGCGCGCGTCAGCGGGAGGTTGAAGCCCGAGCGCGTGCCGTCGCGGTCCATCGAGGTCAGCAGGATCTCACCCGCGCCCTTGCCCGCCACCTCGCACGCGAACTCCACCGCGTCGATGCCGGTGGCGCGGCGCCCACCGTGGGTGAAGATCTCCCATCGGCCCGGCGCGACGGTCTTGGCGTCGATCGCCACCACGATGCACTGGCTGCCGAAGCGGTCGGCGGCCTCGGCGACCACATTCGGATCGGCGACGGCGGCCGAGTTGAAGCTGACCTTGTCCGCACCCGCCAGCAGCAGCGCCCGCACGTCCTGGTGCGTCCGGACGCCGCCGCCCACCGTCAGCGGCATGAAGCACTGCTCGGCCGTGCGCGTCACGAGGTCGTACATCGTGCCGCGGTTCTCGTGCGTGGCGTGGATGTCGAGGAAGCACAGCTCGTCCGCCCCCGCCGCGTCATAGGCGCGCGCGGCCTCGACCGGGTCGCCCGCGTCGCGCAGGTCGACGAAGTTCACGCCCTTGACCACGCGACCGTCGGCCACGTCGAGGCAGGGGATGATGCGGGTCTTGAGCATGGTCGTTCTCCTGCGGGCGTCCGGAAGCGGGACGTTGCGGACGTCCTAGCGCCGGCCGGCCCCTGACGGAAGTCCTTTCAGCCGCGCAGCGCCGCCAGCGCCGCCGTGAGGTCGATGGCCCCGTCATAGAGCGCCCGGCCCGAGATGGCGCCCGCGATGCTGCCCGTGTCGCGCAGGGCAATCAGGTCGGCCATCGAGGAGACCCCGCCCGAGGCGATGACCGGGATCGAGACGGCGCGGGCGAGGGCGTCGGTGGCGTCGATGTTCGGCCCCGCCATGGCGCCGTCACGGTCGATGTCGGTGTAGATGATCGCGGCCACGCCCGCATCCTCGAAGGACTGCGCAAGATCGGTCGCCATCACGTCGGTTTCCGTGGCCCAGCCCTTCGTCGCGACGCGGCCCTTGCGAGCGTCGATGCCGACGGCAACCTTTCCGGGGAAGGCCCGCGCCGCCTCGCGTACGAGGGCCGGGTTCTCGACCGCAACGGTCCCGAGGATCACGCGGGAAAGGCCCTTGGCCAGCCAGCCCTCGATGGTCGCCATGTCGCGGATGCCGCCGCCGAGCTGCGTCGGAACCTTCACGCGGGCAAGGATCGCCTCGACCGCCGCCGCGTTCACCGGATGCCCGGCGAAGGCGCCGTTCAGATCGACGAGATGCAGCCATTCGCAGCCCGCCGCCTCGAACGAGGCCGCCTGCGCCGCCGGATCGTCGCCAAAGACCGTGGCGGCCTCCATCTCGCCGCGCAGCAGGCGGACGCACTGGCCGTCCTTCAGGTCGATGGCGGGATAAAGGATCATGGCGCTCTCCGGTCTCTGGCTTTGGCGGCTTCTGGCACGGGACGCGGGAAATTCCAAGCGCCCGGCCTCGCGCAGTCCCTGCGGCCTTGGCGCCCGTCAGGGTTGATGCGAGCAGCAGCCGTCAGGGCGCTGTTGCGCCCGTTCCGGAGCGACCGGAATCAGGGTTTCCAGCGCAGGAAGTTCGCGATCAGGCGGAGGCCCGTGGTCTGGCTCTTCTCCGGGTGGAACTGCGCGCCCACCATGTTCTCGCGGCCGACGATGGCGGTGATCGCCGCGCCGTAGTCGACATGGGCCAGCCGGTCGTGGTCATGCTTCACGCGGAAATGGTAGGAATGCACGAAGTAGGCGTGATCGCCCGTCGAGATCCCCTCCAGCACCGGATGCGGGTGATCGATGATCAGGTCGTTCCAGCCCATGTGCGGCACCTTGAGATGCGCCGCCTGCGGCTCGATCCGCACCACCTCGCCGTCGATCCAGCCGAAGCCGGGCGTCTCCTCGTATTCCAGCCCCTTCGTCGCCAGCATCTGCATCCCGATGCAGATCCCGAGGAAGGGACGCGCGCGATGCGTCACCGACTCCTCGATCGCCTCGAAGAGGCCGCCGTAGCTGCCGAGCGCCCGGCGGCAGGCCGGGAAGGCGCCGTCGCCCGGCAGCACGATCCGGTCGGCGCGCGCCACATCCTCGGGCTTGTCCGAGACCAACACCTGCCCGCCGCCTACCTCGGCCGCCATGCGCTGGAACGCCTTCTCGGCCGAGTGCAGGTTGCCGCTGTCGTAATCGACCAGAACCGTCAGCATCAGAGCATGCCCTTCGTCGAGGGGATGGCGTCGGCGCGCCGCGGGTCGGGCTCCACCGCCTCGCGCAGGGCGCGGGCCACGGCCTTGAAGGCGGCCTCGGCGATGTGGTGGCTGTTCAGGCCGTGGATCATGTCGATGTGGAGCGTGATCCCCCCGTGCGTCGAGAGCGCCTGGAAGAACTCGCGCACGAGTTCGGTGTCGAAGGTGCCGATCTTCTGCGTCGGGAAGGGCAGATTGCAGATGAGGTAGGGCCGCCCCGAGAGATCGAGCGCCGAGCGCACCAGCGCATCGTCCATCGCGAGGTGGAAGCTGCCGTAACGCCGGATGCCGCGCTTGTCGCCCAAGGCCTTCGTCAGCGCCTGGCCGAGCGCGATGCCGCAATCCTCGACCGTGTGGTGGTCGTCGATGTGCAGGTCACCCTCGCAGCGCAGGGTGATGTCGATCAGCGAATGCCTGGCCAACTGGTCCACCATGTGGTCGAAGAAGCCCACCCCGGTCTTCACGTCGTAGGTCCCGGTGCCGTCGAGGTTCACCGCCACCGAAATCTCGGTCTCGGCGGTCTTGCGGGTGATCTCGGCCTTGCGCATGGAGGGCTCCTTTCCGGTCGCCGTCTTATAGGAAACCCCGCCCTCCGAGGGAAGGCCACCCGCTTGCACGGTTTCCATTGATTCAGGTCAAGGCGGGCCGGGCAGGGCGGGTGGAGCAATTCGCTCAGGCAGACCACGAAACACTGGTCAGATTTCCGGCAAAGCAGCACACTGAGCCGGGGAGAGGCGCATTCGCGCCCCTCCGCCACCGGATTGTGCGATGGGAGAACGATCCATGAGCCATCAACCATCAGGCCCTCGCTGCGCCGCACTGGTCGGCAGCTACACCTGCGGCAAGACGACCCTCTTCGAGGATCTGCTGTTCGCTGCGGGCGCCATCGACCGGCGCGGCGCTGTCAAGGACGGCAACACGGTGGGCGATGCGGCGCCCGAAGCGCGCGCCCGCCAGATGAGCACCGAGCTGTCGGTGGCGAACTTCGACTACCTCGGCGAGCCCTGGACGCTGATCGACTGCCCTGGCTCGGTCGAACTGACCTATGACGCGCAATGCGCGATGATGGTCGCGGACATCGTGGTGGTGGTGGCCGAGCCGCTGCCGGAACGCGCCGTGACGCTCTCGCCCCTCCTTCGCTTCCTCGACGACCGCAACATTCCGCACCTCGTCTACATCAACAAGATGGACCTGCCCGAGGCCACCGCCCGCGGCACGTTCGAGGCGTTGCAGGCGGTCTCGGGCCGGCCGCTGGTGCTGCGCGAGATCCCGATCCGCGATGCGGCGGGCAAGGTCACCGGCATGGTGGATCTGGTGAGCGAGCGCGCCTGGCGCTGGAACCCGCACAAGCCCTCGGACATGGTGGCGCTGCCGGACGCGCTGAAGGAAGTCGAGGGCGAGGCCCGCGCGAGCCTGCTCGAGGCGCTGGCGGATTTCGACGACGCGCTGATGTCGGAACTGCTCGACGACGTGGTGCCCTCGACCAGCGAGATCTACGAGAACCTGACCCGCGACCTGCAGAAGGACCTGATCGTGCCGGTGTTCTTCGGCTCGGCCGAGAACGAGAACGGCATCCGCCGGCTCCTGAAGGCGCTGCGCCACGAGGCGCCCGACGCCGCGGCCACCGCAGATCGGCTCGGGATCGAGGCGAAGGGCACGATGGCACAGGTGTTCAAGACGGTCTACGCCGGCCAGTCGGGCAAGATGTCCTGGGTCCGCGTCTGGTCGGGCGAGGTGAGGGACGGGATGACGCTCGGTCAGGACCGCGTCGGCTCGGTGAGCGCGCTGATGGGCCGCAAGACCACGGCCAAGGGATCGGCCGTGGCGGGCGAGGTCGTCTCGCTTGGCCGGATGGCGGGGGCGGCGACCGGGGATCTCCTCACCGAACAGGGCGTCGCCGAGGCCGACTGGCCGGTGCCCCCCGCGCCGCTTCATGCGGTGGCGATCCGCGCCGAGAAGCAGGCGGACGACGTGAAGCTCGCCGCCGCGCTGACGCGGCTGGCGGAGGAGGATCCCTCGATCACCTCGGGCCATCTGGCCGAGACGGGCGAGATGGTCCTGAGCGGGCAGGGCGAGGTGCAGCTGCAGATCGCGCTGTCGCGAATGAAGAACGAATATGGCCTCGGCGTCGCCGCGACGAAGCCCGCGATCCCCTATCGCGAGACGATCACCAAGCCTGCGACCATCCACGCCCGGCACAAGAAGCAGTCCGGCGGGCATGGCGAGTTCGCCGATGTCCATCTGGAGATCAGGCCGTTGCCGCGCGGCGAGGGCTTCGTCTTCGACGAGCGCATCACCGGCGGCGTGGTGCCGAAGAACTACATCCCGGCGGTCGAGAAGGGCGTGCAGGGGTATCTCGCCAAGGGGCCGCTGGGTCATGTGGTGGTCGATGTCGCGGTCACCCTGACCGACGGCAGCTATCACACGGTCGACAGCTCGGACATGGCGTTCCAGAAGGCCGCGCAGAAGGGCATGTCCGAGGCGATGCCCGGCTGCGGCCCGGTCCTGCTCGAGCCTGTGCTCGCCGTGACGATCTCGGTCCCGTCCGAGTTCACGCCGAAGGTGCAGCGCATCGTGACGGGGCGGCGCGGGCAGCTTCTGGGCTTTGACGCGAAGCCCGGCTGGCCAGGCTGGGACGACGTGCAGGCGTTGATGCCGCAGGGCGAGACCCATGGCCTGATCGTCGAGATCCGCTCGCAGAGCCTTGGCGTCGGCACCTACACCTGCCGGTTTGACCACCTGCAGGAACTGCACGGCCGCGAGGCCGAGCGCGTTCTGGCCACCCAGAGCGCCTGAGGAACCGCTGGCGGGGGGCGTCACGCCCTCCGCCCTCCACCCTCCGCCGGACGTCAGGCGGCGCGGCGTCTGCCGACATGCAGCAGCAGGGCTGCAACCATCAGCGCGGAGGCCAGCAGGAAGGGCGCCCCCGGCAGGTGCAGCAGGGCGCCCTCGTGGGTGAAGGCCCGGAAGGCGGCCGTCATCACCAGCGGCGAGACGATCATCGCGATGGCATTGAGCGAGGCGAGCAGGCCCTGCAGCTCTCCCTGCGCATCCGCGGGCGTTCCGCGCGACAGGATCGACTGCAGCGCCGGCGTCACCACGCCCCCGAGCGCGGTGATCGGGATCACGACGAGCGCGCCGAGCGGCGAGGTCAGGAAGCCGAAGACCGCCAGCGTCACGATATCGACCCAGATGCCCCAGAACGCGGTGCGATGCTCGCCCAGCTTGCGGATCGCAGGCCCCACCAGTGCCACCTGACCCACCGCGAAGCTGATGCCGTAAAGCGCGAGCGAGGCCCCGACCATGCCCGCGCCCCAGCCGAACTGCGCATGGCCGTAGAACGCCCAGACCGCCGGATAGACGTTCATCGCGATGCCGAGGATCAGGAAGACCAGCAGCGGCCGCCGCAGCCCCGGCAGATGCGCCACCGCCCGGAAGGCGCCGAGCGGATTGGCCCGCGCCAGCGAGAACGGGCGGCGGGTCGCGTCGGTCACGGTCTCGGGCAGGATCAGGCTGCCGAGGCATAGGTTCAGCACCGCCATCAGCGCTGCGCCATAGAAGGGCGCACGGATGTCGAGCCCTGCCAGAAGCCCGCCCATCGCAGGCCCGAGAACAAAGCCGATGCCGAACCCTGCCCCGATCAGGGCGAAGCGCTTGCCGCGGTCCTCGGGCGGGGTCACGTCGGCGATGAAGGCCGATGCCGTGGCATAGGTCGCCGAGACGATCCCCGCCACGATCCGCGCCGCCAGCAGGATCGTGATGGTCGGCGCCAGCGCCATCGCCAGATAGGTCGCGGACATGATGACCAGCGAGCCGAGCAGGATCGGCCGCCGCCCGAACCGGTCGGACAGGCTGCCGATGGTCGGCCCGAACAGGAACTGCATCACCGCGAACGAGGCGGACAGGAGCCCGCCCCAGACGGCCGCCTCGGACAGCGTCCGCCCCGTCACCTCGAGGATCAGCTCCGGCATGACGGGGAAGATCAGGCCGATGCCGATGGCGTCCAGCGTGACGGTGATGAGGATGAAGGCGAGGGCGAGCCGGGGGCTTTGCATCATGGGTCCGCGTCGGGGTCGCGCGACCCTATCCGCGGCCCGGTGCACGGGAAAGCGGTTTTGCGGCCACGTCGATGAGACCTTTTGCCAGAGGTCCGGGCGTCAGGCCGCCACCTCGATCAGCCGCCGCGCAAGGGCTTCCGGGCAGCTCAGGAAGGGCGAGTGCGAAGCGTCGAGGGTCGAGACGGTGCCGTCCGGCCAGCCCTCGGTCATGGCTGCCTGATATTCCGGCGGGATCGCACGGTCCTGCAGGCAGCGGATGTAGTGCTTCGGCACCGAATGGTAGCGCGCGGTCAGCGTCACGGGCTGTTCCTGCGGCAGGATCGGCTGCGGGCCGAGGCGGGAGGCCGCAAAGGCGCGCGCCGCCTCGGTGCAGTCGTGATACAGCCGGTCGGCGGTCAGCGCGGGATCGAAGGTGAAGCTCTGCCGGTCCGGCGCGATCACGATGGCGTCGCGCAAGGGCTGGCGCGGCCCGGCGCGGCGCATCGAGGCGACCGACATGCCGCTGCGCGGCGCATATGCGCAGAGGTAGATCAGCCGGGCGATCTTCTCCGGCGCCTTCTCGGCCGCGGCCGAGATCGGCAGGCCCGCCATGGAATGCCCGACCAGCGTCACGGGCGCTTCGATGGCTGCAAGGATCGCCTCGGCATAGCGGTCCAGCGTGACCTGGGCGATCGGCGTCGGGTCCGCGCCGTGCGAGGGCAGGTCGATGGCCCGGGCATGGTGGCCTGCAGCCTGAAGGGCCGCGATCACGTCGCGCCAGCACCACGCACCGTGGCACGAGCCGTGGATCAGCAGGAAGTCAGACATGGCCGATGGACTTGAGGAACGCGGTGATCAGCGCCGCCGTCTCGGCCGGCTTGTCGATCGAGGGGACGTGGCCCGCGCCGCGGATGATCTCGAACCGGCTGCCCTTGATCAGCTCGGCCGTCTCGCGCACCAGATCGGGCGGGGTGGAGCCGTCCTCGGAACCCACGATCGCCAGCGTCGGCAGCGTCAGCCGCGCTGTCGTCGAATAGAAGTCGGTGCCCGCAATCGCCGCCGCGCCCCCGGCATAGCCGTCCGGGTTGCCCTCGATGAACCGCTCGCGCCAGATCTGGCCCTCGGGGCTGGCGCGGAACGCCGGCGGGAACCAGCGCTTCATCGTCGGATCGGCGAGCGATTCGAGGCCGTAGCTGCGCGCCTGGTCGATGCGGTCCTGCCAGAGTTCCGCCGTGCCGATCTTCGCCGCCGTGTCGCACAGCACCAGCGCCCGGATCAGGTCGAGGCGTTTCACCGCGATGCCTTGCGCGATCATGCCGCCGATCGAGCAACCGACGAAGACCGCATCCCGCAGCGACAGCGCATCCATCAGCCGCTCGGCGTCGCGGATCAGTGCGCCCATGGCATAGGGCGGCTCGGGCACTTCCGACAGCCCGTGCCCGCGCAGGTCGTAGCGCACGAGGCGAAGCTCCTGCGGCAAGAGCGGGATGAGGTTGTCCCAGATCCTCAGGTCCGAGCCGAGCGCATGGGCGAAGACGACCGGCGCGCCCGTGGCGGTGCCCTCGTCGCGGTAGTGCAGGCGGAGGTCGGCGAACTCGATCTCTGGCATTGCATGGTTTCCCAAGGGCTTGCCGTTCGCGAAGCGCGAATGGCGGGGTCAGTCGGCAAGGCGCGACAGCGCATGGGCGAAAAGCGCCGGATCGACGTTCCCGCCCGAGGCGGTGCAGATCACGGCGTCTCCCGCAATGGCCTCGGGCCGGAACAGCGCCGCGGCAAGGGCCACCGCACCCCCCGGCTCCAGCACGATCTTCAGCCGCAGGAAGGCCAGGGCGATGGCCCTCAGCGCCTCGTCGTCGGTGACGGCAAGGCCCGGGCCGCAGAGACGGGCGAGGATCGGGAAGGTGATCCGCCCCGGTTCCGGGGTGACGATGGCGTCGCAGATCGACCCCGAAAGCGCCTCGTTGCGCAGGATCCGGCCGGCGGCGAGGCTGCGGGCGGTGTCGTCGAAGCCCGCAGGCTCGGCCGGGCGCACCCGAAGGCCCGGCGCCCGCGACTCGAGCGCCAGCGCGATGCCTGCGGTCAGGCCCCCGCCGCCGCAACAGGTCAGCACGTCGGCCTGCGTGATGCCTGCCTCGGCCGCCTGCTCGGCGATCTCGAGGCCGACGCTGCCCTGTCCCGCGATCACCAGCGGCTCGTCGAAGGGTCGGATCAGCGTCAGCCCGCGCTCCTCCGCCAGCCGCGCCCCGATCGCGTCACGGTCGCCGGTCACCCGGTCATAGAGGATCACCTCGGCCCCCAGCGCCCGGGTGTTGTCGATCTTCAGCTTCGGCGCGTCCTCGGGCATGATGATGACTGACGGCACGCCATGCAGCTTCGCCGCGTAAGCCACGCCCTGCGCATGATTTCCCGAGGAAAACGCGATCACGCCGCGCGCCCGTGCGGCAGGCTCCAGCGCCGAGAGCGCCGACCAGGCGCCGCGGAACTTGAACGATCCGGTGTGCTGCAGGCACTCGGCCTTGACCAGCACGCGCCGGCCCGCGATCTCGTCAAGGAAGGGCGAGGACAGGAGCGGTGTCCGCCGTGCATGGCCCTGAAGCCGCGCCGCCGCGGCCTCGATCATCGCGATGTCCGTCATTGGGCGGCCGAAAGGAAGGCGCGGATCGCCTGCAGGCTCTCCGGCTCGTCGAGGAAGGGGATATGCGCGCGCCCCGGCACCTCGGTCAGGATCATGTCGGGCCGGCGGCGCCGCATCTCGGCCACGGTGGCGGGCGACAGCAGGTCCGAGTTCGCCCCCCGGATCAGCGCCAGCGGCAGCCCCGAGCAGGCGTCGAACAGCGGCCAGAGATCCGGCGGCTCGCCCCCCATGGCCGCGATGAAGGCCTCGCGCAGTTCGGGGTCATAGGTGATCCGCAGCCCGTCGGGCGTCTCGGCGTAGTGCAGCCGCGCCTCGGCCATCCAGCGGTCGTCGGGCACGCCGGCGAATCCGGTCATCAGCCAGGGCAGGGCAGCCGCCAGCTCGGCATGGCTGCCGAGGGCGGGGTTGCGTCCGACGTAGTTGAAGATCCGCTCCAGCCCCGAGCGCTCGATCACCGGGCCCACGTCGTTCAGGCAAAGGCCGCGCAGCCGGTCCTTCGCCGTCGCCGCGAGAAGCATTCCGATCATCCCCCCGCGCGAGGTGCCAAGGATCGCCGCGCGGTCAACGCCAAGGTGGTCAAGCAGGTCCAGCGCGTCGCGCGCCTCCTGCGGGACCGTATAGGTCGCGCTGCCGGTCCAGGGCGAGGCGCCCCGGCCGCGGTAGTCCGGGCGGATCAGGCGGATGCCCGCGGGCAGGTGCGGCCTGAGATAGTCGAAGTCCGCCCCCGTCCGGGTCAGGCCCGCGAGGCAGAGCAGCGGCAGCCCTTCGCCCTCGTCGGTGAAGGCGAGGCGGGCGCCGTCGCTGGCGGTGAAGAACTGCGGCATGTCTCGCTTCCGTCGCGTCTGGTCGGGCGAGAGCCTTGCACAGCTTTGCGAGAGGTTAAAGCCCGCGCTTGCCGCGAGGCGCTTTGCGCCCTAAACCACGGCCCGACAACAGGAGGACGGGACGCATGGCACGGAAACCCACGACCCAGCTCGAGGATCGTCCGACGTCGAAACGCATGGGCGCGCTGCGCGGCCTTGTCCCCTTCCTCGCGCCCTACCGCAAGCTGACCTTCGGCGCGCTCGGCGCGCTGGTGCTGACCGCCGTGATCAGCCTGATCCTGCCGGTCACCGTGCGCCGCATCGTCGACGGGTTCATGGAGAACAACGCGGCGCTGCTGGACGAATATTTCGCCGCCGCCCTGTTCATCGCTGCCGCCCTCGCGCTTGGGACGGGGCTGCGCTACTACCTCGTCACGCGGCTCGGCGAGCGCGTGGTGGCCGACATCCGCCGCGCGCTTTTCGACCGGATGATGGGCATGAGCCCCGCCTTCTTCGAGCGCATCATGACCGGCGAGGTGTTGTCGCGCCTGACCACGGACACCACGCTGATCCTGTCGGTGATCGGATCCTCGGTCTCGGTGGCGCTGCGCAACCTCCTGATCCTGCTGGGCGGGCTGGTGCTGCTGCTGTTCACCTCGACCAAGCTCACCGGCCTCGTGCTGCTGATCGTGCCGCTGGTGGTGGTGCCGATCGTGATCCTCGGCCGCAAGCTGCGGCGCCTCTCGCGCGAGAACCAGGACTGGATCGCGCAATCCTCGGGCGACGCCTCCGAGGCGCTGCTGTCGGTGCAGACGGTGCAGGCCTTCACCCACGAGCGCCAGTCGCGCGACCGCTTCGGCGAGGTGACCGAGAAGTCGTTCCTGTCGGCGAAGGAGCGCATCGGCACGCGGGCGATCATGACGGTGATCGTGATCTTCCTCGTCTTCACCGGCATCGTGGGCGTGCTGTGGGTGGGCGCGCGGGACGTGCGCTCGGGCGACATGACGCCGGGCGAGATGGTGCAGTTCCTGATCTATGCCGTGATGGTGGCGGGATCGGTCGGCGCGCTCTCGGAAATCTGGAGCGAGCTTCAGCGCGCCGCCGGCGCGACCGAGCGGCTGAACGAGCTGCTCAATGCCGACGACCCGGTGCGGGACCCGGCCCGGCCGGTGCCGCTGCCGCGCCCGGTGCGCGGCGAAATCCGGTTCGAGGACGTGCGCTTCCGCTATCCCGCGCGGCCCGAGGTCTCGGCGCTGGCCGGAGTCGATCTGGTGGTCAATCCGGGCGAGACGGTGGCGCTGGTCGGCCCATCGGGCGCGGGCAAGACCACGATCCTGCAACTCCTCCAGCGCTTCTACGATCCCCAGCACGGCTCGGTGAAGATCGACGGCATCGACCTGCGCGACATGGCCCGCGACGACTTCCGCCGCGCCATCGCGCTGGTGCCGCAGGACCCGGTGATCTTCGCCACCTCCGCGCGCGAGAACATCCGCTTCGGCCGCCCCGACGCCACGGATGCCGAGGTCGAGGACGCCGCCCGCGCCGCCGCGGCGCATGACTTCCTGTCGATCCTGCCGCAGGGCTACGAGACCTATGTGGGCGAGCGTGGCGTCATGCTCTCGGGCGGGCAGAAGCAGCGCGTGGCGCTGGCCCGCGCGATCCTGCGGGGCGCGAAGATCCTGCTGCTGGACGAGGCGACCTCGGCGCTGGATGCCGAAAGCGAGCGCGCGGTGCAGACGGCCGTCGAGGCCATGGCGCATGACCGCACGACGCTGGTCGTCGCGCACCGGCTGGCGACCGTGAAGCGCGCCGACCGCATCGTGGTCTTCGATCAGGGCCGCATCGTCGCCACCGGCACGCATGACCAGCTGGTGGCCGAGGATGGGCTTTACGCCCGGCTTGCCCGGCTCCAGTTCACCGACGGCCTCGTCTGACGTTGCGTTTGTCGCGGGCCGGCGCCTTGCCGTCCGCGACGAAACACCCCATCGTTCTTCTCAAGAACAAGAGGGTCCCCGGAGCAACGGGAGACCGGGAGGAGGAAAGAATGGGGAGTTTCGCCTGCGCCGCCGATCTGAAGGCGATCGAGGCCGAAGGGGCATGGGCGGATCTCGCCAACCCGCGGACCATGCATCGCTTCCTTGGCCGGGCGGCGGTCTACCATGCCGACCGGCCCGCGATCAGCTTCCAGTTGCTGTCCGGCCCCCGCAGCCGGGCCGAGACCCTGACCTGGGGCGAGCTGCACCGCCGGGTGACGCAGGCCGCCAACCTGTTCCGCAGCCTCGGCGTCGGGCCGAAGGACGTGGTGGCCTTCGTTCTGCCGAATGCGACCGAGACGGTGGTGACGCTGCTTGCCGGGGCCGTGGCCGGGATCGTCAACCCGATCAACCCCTTGCTCGAGGCGGACCAGATCGCCGCGATCCTGCGCGAGACCAAGGCGAAGGTGGTGGTGACGCTGCGCGCCTTCCCGAAGACCGATGTGGCGCAGAAGGTCGCCGAGGCGGTGCGCCACGCGCCGCAGGTCGATACCGTGCTCGAGGTCGACCTGCTGCGCTACCTCGGGCCGCCGAAAAGCCTGATCGTGCCACTGATCCGGCCGAAGAACCCCGTCCGCCACAGTGCGCGCGTCCTGTCCTTCGCGGCCGAGGTGGCGCGGCAGCCCGGGACACTGAGCTTCGCCGACCCCGAGGAGGACCGGGTCGCTGCCTATTTCCACACCGGCGGCACGACCGGCATGCCGAAGGTGGCGCAGCACAAGGTCTCGGGCATGATCTACAATGGCTGGTGCGGGCAGCGGCTGCTGTTCCGCCCCTCGGACACGGTGATGTGCCCGCTGCCGCTGTTCCATGTCTTCGCGGCCTATCCGATCCTGATGTCGATGATCGCAAGCGGCTCGCATGTGGTGTTTCCCACGCCCGCCGGCTACCGCGGCGAGGGGGTGTTCGACAACCTCTGGAAACTGATCGAGCGCTGGCGCTGCACCTATCTCGTGACCGTGCCCACCGCGCTGGCCGCCCTGATGCAGCGGCCGATCGACGCCGACGTCAGCTCGCTGCGTGGGGCCTTCTCGGGTTCGGCTCCGCTGCCGGTCGAACTCTTCAACCGCTTCGAGAAGGCGACGGGAGTGCAGATCGTCGAGGGCTACGGCCTGACCGAATGCACCTGCCTCGTCTCGGTCAACCCGCCGGAAGGCGCGAAGAAGATCGGTTCGGTCGGCCTGCCGTTTCCGCACACCCACATCCGCATCCTGCATTCCAACGGCAACGGCCATGTGCTGAAGGAATGCGGGGTGGATGAGGTGGGCGAGATCTGCGTCGCCAATCCCGGCGTCTTCGAAGGCTCGACCTATACCGAGGAGGACAAGAATCACGGCCTTTTTGCCGAAGACCGGTTCCTGCGCACCGGCGATCTCGGCCGGATCGACGCGGATGGCTACCTGTTCATCACCGGGCGGGCGAAGGACCTGATCATCCGGGGCGGTCACAACATCGATCCGGCCGAGATCGAGGACGCGCTGATCAGCCATCCGGCGGTCAGCTTCGTCGGCGCGATCGGCCAGCCCGACGCCTTCGCGGGCGAACTGCCCTGCGCCTATGTCGAACTGGTCGCGGGCGCCGAGGTGACCGAGGCGGAACTGCTCGATCACGCCCGCGACCGCATCCACGAGCGTGCGGCAGTGCCGAAATACGTGGAGATCCTGCCGGAACTGCCCAAGACCGCCGTGGGCAAGATCTTCAAGCCGGACCTGCGCCGTCGCGCCATCGCCCGGGTCTATGACGCGGCGATGGAGACGGCCGGGATCGAGGCGCGGGTGGCCGAGGTGGTCGAGGACCGCAAGCGCGGCCTCGTCGCCCGGCTGGAGCGGACGGGCGAGGTGGACGAGGACAAGCTCGCCCGCGTGCTGGGCGAGTTCACGCGGCCCTGGGAATGGGCCTGAGGCGGTATTTCAACGGAGCCTGAATCCGGTCCGAGGGAGCCGGCGTCGCCCGGCCCTATGCATCGTGCGATCAGCTTTCCAGCCAGATCGTCACCGGGCCGTCGTTCAGCAGGCTCACCTTCATGTCCGCGCCGAACCGACCCTTGGCAGTGGGCACGCCCTCCGCCTGCATGCGGGTGGCGAAATACTCGTAAAGCCGCTCGCCCTCGTCCGGCGCGGCGGCGGTCGAGAAGCCGGGCCGGTTTCCGCGGCTCGTGTCGGCGGCCAGCGTGAACTGGCTGACGACGAGGGCCGAGCCGCCGGTGTCCCGGACCGAGCGGTTCATCTTTCCACCTTCGTCCTTGAAGATCCGCAGCTTGGCGATCTTGGCGGCAAGGGTGTCGGCCTCGGCTTCGCCGTCGCCCTGCATGGCGCAGACAAGGATCAGCAGTCCCGGGCCGATCTCGCCCACCGTCTCGCTCTCGACCACGACCGAGGCATGGGCGACCCGCTGGACAAGCGCCCGCATCAGAGCTCGTCCGCCCAGGGCGGGTTGGCGCCCGGCCGCGAGACGGTGACGGCGGCCGCGCGGGTGCCGAGCGACAGCGCCGCGTCCAGAACGTCATCCGGCAAGGCGGCAAGCGTCGCCTTGCTCAGCGCGCCGGCCTCGTGCAGCGCGGCAAGGGCGCCTGCGTTGAACGTGTCGCCCGCACCCACGGTATCGGCCACCCTCACGGGCGTGGCCGCGGAGAAGCGGTCCTGCGTGGCGGTGACGGCCCGCGCGCCCTTCGCGCCTTCGGTGATCAGCACGAGGTGCGGGCCGCGCGCCAGGATCCCGCGGGCCAGCGTCACGAGGTCGCCTTCGCCCTCCAGCCAGTGCAGATCCTCGTCGGAGAGCTTCACGATGTCGGCAAGCGCGATCATCCGCCCGATCCGGGCGCGGTAGCTGGCGGCATCCGTGATGAAGCCGGGACGGATGTTCGGATCGAGCATCGTGACCCGCGTCGCCGCCTCGCGCGCCATCAGCGCCTCGTAGGTGGCGGCCGCAGGCTCGTTGACCAGAGAGATGCCGCCGAGGAACAGCGTGCTGACCGTCTCGGGCAGCGCCGGGAGATCGGCGGGGGCGAGCATGCGGCCGGCGGTGTTCTCGTCGTAGAAGGTGTAGGTTGCCTGGCCGCCCGTCAGCCGCACGAAGGCGAGCGTGGTGGGCCGGTCCGACCGCGCGCAGAGCGAGGTATCGACCTGGCTTGCCGCCAGCGTGTCGGCAAGCTGCATCCCGAAGAGGTCGTTCGAGAGGCCCGAGAAGAACCCCGCCGGCGCGCCTAACCGGCCGAGTGCAATGGCCGTGTTGAACACCGCGCCGCCCGCATGGGGGGCGAAGGCGGCCTCACCCGCCGCGGTCTCGCGCGGCAGCATGTCGATCAGGGCTTCTCCGCAGCACAGGATCATGGGACCTCCGGTCAGGTCGTGAAATAGGGGCCGAGGTTGGCCCGGATACGCGCCAGCGGGGTCTCGCCCGACATGTCGGGCTCGAACCGGCGGCCGGTGATGGTCTCGTAGGCCTCGATATAGACCGCCGAGGTCTTCGCGATCATCTCGGCCGGGATCTCGGGGATCTCGTCGGCGTAGGGGTCGCAGCGCGCGGCGACCCAGGCGCGGATCACGTCCTTGTCGAACGACGGCGGGCGGGAGCCGTCGCGGAACGCCTGCTCATAGCCCTCGGCGATCCAGTAGCGGCTCGAGTCCGGCGTGTGGATCTCGTCCGCGATCAGGATGTTGCCCGCCTCGTCGGTGCCAAATTCGTACTTGGTGTCGACGAGGATCAGCCCGCGCTCGGCCGCCATCTTCTGCCCGCGGGCAAAGAGCGCGAGCGCCTTTTCCGACACCTCGTCCCATTGCGCCTGCGTCAGCAGCCCCTGGCCCACGATCTCGGCGGCCGTCAGCGGTTCGTCATGGCCACCGTCGAACGCCTTCGAGGTCGGGGTGATGATCGGCTGCGGCAGCGCCTGATTGTCCTTCAACCCGTCGGGCAGGCGGTGGCCATACATCTCGCGCTGGCCCTGCTTGTAGAGCGTCAGGATCGAGGTGCCGGTGGTGCCCGCCAGATAGCCGCGCACCACGACCTCGACCGGCAGGATAGTCAGGCGCTTGCCGATCACCACGTTCGGATCGGGATAGGCGAGGACGTGGTTCGGGCAAATGTCCGCCGTCGCATCGAACCAGTAGCGCGCGGTCTGGGTCAGCACCTGACCCTTCCACGGGATCGCGGCGAGGATGCGGTCGAAGGCCGAGATCCGGTCGGACGAGATCAGGATGCGCCGCCCGTCGGGCAGGTCGTAGCAGTCGCGAACCTTGCCGTAATAGGGGTTCGGAAGCTCGGGGATATGCGCCTCGGGCAGGACGCGGGAGAGGTCGGGCATCGGGGCCTCCGGTGGCTGGTGCCGGCTCTATCGGGCCGGGTGCGGTTCCTGTCAACCGGCCACCGCCTGAAAGCCCGCCGCGAGCACCAGATAGCGCCCCGCCTTGCCCGCGCCAACCAGCAGCAGGAAGGGCAGGAAGCCGACGCGCAGCGCCCCGGCCGCTACCGTCAGCGGATCGCCGACCACCGGCACCCAGGCGAAGAGCAGCGACCACAGGCCGTAGCGGCAGTAGCCGCGCTCGGCGCGGGCCAGCGTCGCCCCGGACACCGGAAACCACCACCGGTCGCGGAACCGCATGAGGTAGCGGCCGAGGCCCCAATTCACCAGCGAGCCGGCGACATTGCCAACCGTCGCCACGAGAACCAGCGGCCCCGCGGGATGACCCGCCGCAAGCAGCGCCAGCAGCGCCGCCTCGGACGAGCCGGGCAACAACGTGGCCGAGCCGAAGGCGCTCAGCGCCAGCAGGGCGAGGGGGGTGGCGTCCTCCACGTCAGCGGTGCTGGGCGATGTAGGCTGCGATGCCCGCCGCGATCAGCGCAAGAAGCACGGCAAAGGCGATCTTCCACACCGACCACGGCCGCTCGCCCTGCACGCGGCCGGTCTGGCCGTTCACCACGAAGCGATAGCTTTTCCCGTTGTAGCGGTAAGCGGCCATCCACACCGGCAGCAGGACATGCTTGAAGGTTTCCTGGGCATAGGAGGTCTGGACGCCGTGGACCTGTTGCTCATCGCCGCCGATGTCGCGCAGCACGTCGCCCCGGATCACCTGCGCCATGATCTCCTTGCCGTGCTCCCAACCCTCGGCGAGGCCGACCGTGTAGCCTTCGGCGGTGAATCCGGCCAGCCAGTCGGCGCGGTAGGGGGTCAGGGCGGACAGATCCCAGGGCGCCAGCCCCTCGGTATAGCTGCGCGGCAGGCTGTGCGAGGCCATCACCAGCACGTCGTCGAAGTCGCGTGCCACGTGGCCCGACACCGGCGTCCAGCGAATGTGGCGCTCGGTCACCGTGCGCTGCTGCGGGCGGCCGTCGACCTTCACCGTGACGGTGCGGGTGGTGTAGTAGGCATCGCCGCGTTGGCCGGTATAGCGGCTTCGGGTGGCGGCGTCGAAGGTCCAGTAGGGGACGTAGATGCCCGACAGGGCGCGCCCCTTGCGGGCGTATTGCTGCAGGCCGTTCGGCGCGAACCAGAGCCGGCCGAGCCAACCCACCATCGCCTCGCGCGCCTCGCGTTCGGTCAACTGGAAGGGGATCAGCGCCTGCGGCTTGATCAGCCGCGTCTCTCCGGTGCCCACCACGACCGGGGTCGCGCAGAACGGGCAGCGGGTGGCATGGGTCGCGCCCTCGAACTCCACCAGCGCGCCGCAGGAGGGGCAGGGCGTCGTGCGCCGCAGCTCGCTGTCGGAGGCGGGCAGGCGATCGGCGAGGGCATCGGCGAGCGGCAATTCGCGCAGGCGTGCCGTCTCCCACGGAGCGGCTTCCGGGATCTTCTGCACATGGCCGCAGTGGTCGCAAACCAGTTGGGTCTGGCCCGGGGCGAAGCGGAGGTCAGCCCCGCAGGCATCGCAGGGCCAGTGGCGCACATCCGTCACGTCGGTCAACTCGATCCCCCGAACACCCTGGCCCGCTGAGCCTCACGCGCCGGGAGGCAGCGGTGGCGGAACCTGCGCGAAGAGCGGCGCAAGGGCCGCGACCTCGCCCGCGGGCAGCCAGACGTCCTGGCCCTGCGTCCAGACCAGCGTCGCGCGCGTCAGCTGCCCCGCGGCCACGCGCTGCGCAAGCGCCGCCTGCGTCAGCGGACCCTCTGACGCGCCGTTCGCGGCAATGTGCCACTGCGCCTCGGGCAGGGGCGGGGGCGGGGGGCTTGAAGGCCCGGCGGCGGCAGGCGGAGCCCCCCAGGGCCCCATCCGTTGCGCCATGCCCAGACCCATCGCCGCGCCCATGCCGCTGGCCATCGCGGCACCCGCGGCCGACTCGGGCCCGCCCATCGCCTCGGCCGCGCTGAACTGGGTGTATTTGTGCAGATCGCCCACGATTCCCGTCGAGGTGCGCTTGTCCAGAACCTTCTCGACCTCCTCGGGCAGCGAGATGTTCTCGATGTAGAGCTCGGGAATGCTGAGGCCGTAGTTCGCAACCGTCGGCGCGATTGCCTCGGCCACCAGCCTGCCCAGATCGGCGGTGTTGGCGGCCATGTCGAGCACGGGGATGTTCGACGAGGCCAGCGCCCGCGCCATTTCCTGCACGATCACGTTGCGGATCTGGAAGCTGATCTCGTCCGAGGTGAACTCGCCATCCGTGCCGACGATCTCGGTCATGAAGCGGCCGGGATCGGTCACGCGCAGCGAATAGGTGCCGAAGGCGCGCAGCCGCACCGGGCCGAATTCGGGATCGCGGCAGATGATCGGGTTCTTCGTGCCCCACTTAAGGTCGTTGAAGCGGGTGGTGTTGACGAAATAGACCTCGGACTTGAAGGGCGAGCGGAAGCCGTGGTCCCAGTGCTGGAGCGTCGTCAGGATCGGCAGGTTGTTGGTCTCGAGCATGTAGAGACCGGGGCCGAACACGTCCGCAAGCTGACCCTCGTGGATGAAGACGGCGGCCTGCCCCTCGCGGACCGTCAGCTTCGCGCCATACTTGATCGCATGGCCCTGCCGCTCGAAGCGCCAGACCATCGTGTCGCGCGTGTCATCGACCCAATGGATGACGTCGATGAACTCTCCGCCAAGGAAATCGAAGATCGGCATCTATTTCTTGGGCGCAGCCGCTGCCGCGCCACCGCGGCCCGGGATGACGATGGCCGAGACCGCCTTGGGCGGCGCAGGCACCTGTCCGTTGGCCGCCTTCTCCGGCTCGCGCGCGAACCAGCCCTTGTCCGTGCGCGGGCGGCTCGGCTGGTAGCCGTCGATCAGCAAGGTCCGCCTGTCATCCCGCATCGTCGGTCCTTTCCCGCTCGCCCTCCAGATCGAGGAACTCGATGGAGCGCATCCCCTCCAGCGACAGCAGCATGGCCCGCCGGGGCCGCACTTCCGTCCACTGGCCGTCGTCTGCCACATGATATAGGCGTTCGAGATAGATGTCGCTACGGTTTCCATCGTTCGCCGCCAGAGACTCCTCGCCGAACAGCCCATGCACCACGGTCCCGTCGCTGAAGGTGACGATCACCCAGCCTGGGCGGCGGGGCTTGCCGAAGGCGTAATCATACGCGCGGCGCACCGGGTTCTGCACCGGCATCGACAGCCGGCGCAGCAGCGAGCGGTTCCAGCCAAGCGACAGGTTCCAGCCGAAGAGCGCGCCCAGCACGATCGGCAGCAGCAGCACCTCGGCGAAAAAAGCGCCCTCGGGCGGCAGCCGCGGCAGGCCGGGCAGGAACGAGACGGTCCAGGCCAGCAGCTTGAAGGCCAGCTGGTTGATCAGCGACAGGACCACCGCCTCGACCAGCTGTTCGGTCAGCTTGGGCCGCTCGCCCACCACGAAGCGCGACCGGACCGAAATCACGATCAGCCCGGCGAGCAGATAACGCGCGAAGAACTCGAAGTTGTCCGGCGTTATCAGGCTGTTCATCGCCTCAGCTTTCGCCGCCGAGCAACTCGTAGGCGATGGCCTCGACGATCGGCTGCGCCTCGCGCACGGTCATGCCGGGGCGCAGGCGGGGATCGTAGAGCATCCTGAGCAGCAGCTCGTCCTGCGTGGTCAGCAGGGCGAATTCCTCGTCGTCGTTGAAGATCGAGGGGCGCGCGGCAGGGCTGTCGTTGGCAAGGCCCAGGCCTTGCGCGATCTCCTCGTGCAGGCAGGACAGGCGCAGAAGGTCCGGGTGCTCGGCCCGGATCACCGCGAAGGCGCGGGTGTAGACGCTCGTCTCATCATCCGACAGGGCATAGACGAGGCAGTAGGTCGAGGTCGGCATCTCGGTGATTCCGGCGACCTCGGTGGCGGACAGGCCCGGCAGCGCCGAGGATATCGCCGGTCCCAACTCCCGCCGCTCGTCCTCGGCCACGATGTGCAGGAAGAAGTTGGCGCCGCTGTCCGAAAGCCCGATCGGATGGCCGGTGATCCTGGCCAGCCGCGCCAGATACGAGGCGATGCGCGCCCGGTCGGTGGCGCGGCGCTCCTCCGGCACCGAGGCGCCGAAGCTGAGGCCCACCTTCACCGGCGCCTCCCAACGGCGCAGCCGGCTTTCGGTCTCGCGCTGCGCAAAGCCCGAGTCCGCCCGCTCGTACTCGTCATAGAGCGCGATGCGGATGAAGTTCTCGGCCAGCATCCGGTCGGTGTAGGGCGTGTCGCGTCCTCCGCCGTCCGTCCGCAACAGGCCCTGCGCCAGCAGGTCGGTCTGGATCCGGGCGTAATAGGCCCGCATCGCCTGCGCCTCGGGGCTTTCCGGCACCGGCACCCGCAACGAGGCCGGGCGCGGGTGCGGCATGGTGCCATGACCCGTCGGCGGGGGCGCCGGCGGGTTGCAGGCCGCCAGCAGGGCGCAGGCGGCAAGGGCCAGGGCGCGCGGCGGCAGGATGGATCGGCGCGGGCCGCAAAGCATCATGGCTTCCTTCAGGGACGGACGGCGGTTCCGGCCGTGTCGCCGGTTCCGGTTCGGCGGGCGCGGGCCGAAGCGAGCGTCTCGCGCAACTCGGCCTCCATCCGCTTCAGGTCCGCCTCGGCGGCGGCGCGCCGCGCGCGGCCTTCGTCGGCAATGGCGAGGCTCTCGTTGATCGTGGCGATCAGCGTCGCGTTGGCCTTCTTCACCGCCTCGATGTCGAAGACCCCGCGTTCCATCTCCTGCCGGACGACCTTGTTGGCCTGCTGGAGGTTCTCGGCATTGGCCGTCAGCAGGTCGTTCGTCAGGTCGGAAGCTCCGCGCACCGCTTCGGCCGCCTCGCGCGAGCGCTGGATCGTCACTGCCTGCGCCAGCTGCGTCTCCCACAGCGGGACGGTGTTGACGAGGGTCGAGTTGATCCGCGTCACCAGCGCCTTGTCGTTCTCCTGCACCAGCCGGATCGAGGGCAGCGACTGCATCGTGACCTGCCGCGTGAGCTTCAGGTCGTGCACCCGGCGTTCCAGATCGTCGCGCGCCGCACGCAGGTCGCGCAGTTCCTGCGCCTTGATCATCCGGTCGCCCTCGGGCGTGGCCGCAACCTCGGCCTCCTTGGCCGGGATCACGCTTCCGTCCAGCTCTGCCATCATCTCGTCGCCCGCCGCGATGTAGAGCGCGAGTTCGTCGTAGAAGTCGAGCGTGCGGGCGTAGAGCAGGTCGAGCGACTTGATGTCCTTCAGCAGCTTGTGCTCGTGGCCGAGGAGCGACTCGGTGATGCGGTCGATCTGGCCCTGCACCTCCTCGAACTTCGCGACGAACTTCGCGAAGGGCGCGGCGCGGCCCAGCAGACGCTCCCACCAGCTGGGCTTGCGGCGCACGTCAAGCTCCGAGACCGAGAAGCCGCGGATGGTCGAGACCACCTCGCGCAGCGAATCGCCCGCCGGGCCCACGTCCTTGTTCTTCACGTCGGCCAGCATCTTCTGGCTGATGGTCTGCAGCTCGGCCTGCGCCTTCGAGCCGAAGGCGATGATCGAGCGGGTGTCGCCGATGTCGAGTTCCGATAGGCGCTTGCGGATCTCCTCGGCCTTGGCGGGCGGCGCCGAGGCGAGCGGCGTGACCTGCGCCGCCGGCTCGGGCAGCGGTCGTGTCACCTCCTCGACTTCGGAAACGGTCTGCGTGGCCTCGCGGCGGATGCTGTCGCTCATCGGTAATACCTCGCTCTATGCATGCACGTCACAAGCCCGGCCGCATCCGGCGCGGGCCTTCTGTATAGCAAGCCCCCGGGCCTTCTCAATCGTCCGCCGGGGTGGCCGGCGCTTCCCCGCGCCCGGCGATGCAATGCTGCCGCAGCAGGCGGCGCCCTGCCTAGGCTTCGCGCGCCAGCCGGTCGCGCAGCACCTCGATCTCGATGTCGAGCGAACTGCGGTCGTTCGACAGGAGCTTCCTCGTGCGGTCGGCAAAGCTGGTGCCGAGATCGTCCAGCAGACGCTCGTAATCGGCCCGCACCTGCGGATCGCGGGCGCGGTCGTAGAGGTCGGCGAACTTCAGCGTCGCGTCGCGCGCCCCCATGAGATAGACGCCAAGGTAGCGCCGGGCCGCCGTCAGGTCGCCGGGATCGGCCTCGACGTTGCGGAAAAGGTCCCGCGCGGTCGCGGCGAAATCCTCGACCCGGCGGGACAGCGCCGGATCGCGCAGCCGCGCCACCGCCTCGCGCATCGCCGCCAGATGCGTCTCGGCCTCGGCCACCGCGCGGGCGACACGGTCGCTCTGGAAGCCGTCCACGCCGTCCGGCAGCTTGTCCTTCAGCGGATCGGGGCCGAAGGCCAGAAGGTGAAGCCCCGCGCCCAGCACGCCCCAGCCGGCCGAGAGGATCAGCCCGGCCTCGCCCATCAGCCCGCCCGCAAGCAGGCCGGCCCCGGTCAGGATCGAGGCGAAGATCTTGCGTGGAAACGCGGGGCGCCGGGCGACGGGGCGGGCGTCATAGGCCTCTTCGGCGAGGATTCCCTGACGGGTGAGGAAGGCTGCAAGGAACAGCGCCCCGAAGGCCGCGAATCCGAGGATCAGCCCCTCGGGCGGGCCAAGGAAGCCGTCGATCAGGAAAAGGAAGGGCAGGAAGAACAGGATGTTGGACCGCCCGCCGGCGCGGCTGCGGCGCTTGCGGTCCCAGCGGCTGCCCGACTGCGGCGGTTCTCCGGCCGGACGCTCGCCCGCCGGTCGGGCGTTGGGCGGGCTGAAGCGGCCGCCAAATCGCTCGGCCATCAGGCGCCCCCCTGCGCGGCGACGTAGAGGGTCAGCCCCACGAGCAGCAGGAAGGCGAGCGTACGCAGGCTCTTTGCACTCATCGGCGGTCCCTTTCCGGTGTCGGTCCGGAACCAATATAGGGGCGGGGGGCCGCCGGTGCCAATGCCGAGGTCAGCGGTTGCCCGGACGTCCCTTCGGCCCGCCGCGTGCCGGCCGTCCCTTGGGACCACGCGGCCCCGCGTCGATCGGCGCATCGGGCAGCGCCTCGCGCCGCGAGCGGCCGGCAGGCTTTGCGGCGCGGCCGACCGGCTTGCCGCCGGGCGCCGCGCCCCTGGCCGGCTTCGCAGCAGCCTCGCCCTGCCGGGCGGATCCGGTAGGGGAACTTTTGGCGGGCGCGTCGGGCCGAGGCGGGCGGGCCGCCGAAGTCCCCGTGGGCCGAGCGGGCTTCGGTCCACGCCCGGGCCGAGCATCCTTCGTGGCCTCTGGCGGCGAGAAGGAGGTGGTCGCCCTGGAGGCACCCGCGCCCGGACGCGACCGGCCGGTCGCTCCGCTGGCCGCCCCCGCTCCCGGCGCGCCCTTCCCGCCCATGGCCGGGCCGGCGCTCCGTTTCACGCCCGGCGGCTTCCCGCCGAGACCGGCGGCCGTGGCCTTTGCTCCTCGCGGCGAGGCCTTAGCTGCGGGGCGGGCTGCCCTGGGGTCGGCGGAGGGTTCGGCACCCTCCAGCCCCAACTGGTCGCGCAGCACGCGGGGGCGGACCTCCTCGACGTCACCCGGCTGCAGTTCTCCCAGCCGGAACGGGCCATAGCTGATGCGGATCAGCCGGTTCACCGTCAGCCCGATGGCGGTCATCGCGCGGCGGATCTCGCGGTTCTTGCCTTCGCGCAGGCCCACCGTCAGCCAGGCATTCGCGCCCTGCAGTCGGTCGAGCGTGACCGTCATCGGCTGGAAGCCCTCGCCCTCGACGGTGATGCCCTTTCGCAGGGGCTCCAGATCCGTGTCCGCGGGATTGCCCTTCACGCGGACCCGGTATTTCCGCAGCCAGCCGGTCGAGGGCAGCTCGAGCCGCCGCTTCAGCTCGCCGTCGTTGGTCAGCAGCAGGAGGCCCTCGGAGTTGAGGTCGAGCCGGCCGACCGACATCACGCGCGGCAGATCCTCGGGCAGGTGGTCGAAGACCGTCTCGCGGCCCTTTTCGTCCGAGGCCGAGGTCACCAGCCCCTCGGGCTTGTAGTAGAGCCAGAGCCGCGCGGGCTCGGCGGCCGCAAGCGGCTGGCCGTCCACGGTGATCCGGTCCTTCGGCGTCACGTTCAGCGCGGGGCTGTCAATCACGCGCCCGTTCACCGCGACGCGGCCGAGTTCGATCATCCTCTCGGCATCGCGGCGCGAGGCGACCCCGGCGCGGGAGAGGACCTTGGCGATGCGCTCGCCGTCTTTGCTGTCGGTCATGGGGAGGTCCCGGATTGAAGGCGTTCCGCAGCCGGAACCCCCGGGAGACGTCCGCCCCCGGTGACGACGAGGATATTTGCCGGGCGTCGAAAGGGCAACCACCCGCGACCTTGGGCTTCCGATGACGCGCGCCTGTGATCCCCGCGGGATGCCCGGCGCTTGCGCGCCGCGGCACGGCACGGCAAGAGGGGGCATGAGCCGCTTCCGCAGTCACATGAAGGACGCGCTCGCCGAGGCGCGGGCGGCCGGCGCGCGCGGCGAGGTGCCGGTCGGCGCCGTGATCGTGGCGCCCGACGGGCGCGTGCTTGCCCGCGCCGGCAACCGCTGCCGCGAACTGGCCGATCCCACGGCCCATGCCGAGATGCTCGCCATCCGCGCGGCCTGCGCGCAACTGGGGGAGCGGCTGACGGGCTGCGACCTCTACGTGACGCTGGAGCCTTGCGCCATGTGCGCGGCCGCCATCTCGGCTGCCCGGATCGCGCGGCTCTATTACGGCGCCTCGGACCCCAAGTCGGGCGGGGTGGCGCAGGGGGCGCGGGTCTTCACGCATCCCCAGTGCCACCATGTCCCCGAGGTCTATGACGGGATCGGCGAGGCGGAGGCCGGGGCGCTGCTGCGCGCCTTCTTCGCCGCGCGGCGCTAGCGTCCTCCGCCGCATGGCGACCCGCCCCGGAAGCGCGGGTCGCTCCTGCGATCGGGTCAGACCACGATCGGCTCCAGCACCTCGGGCTCGATCACCTCGACGCCCGGAAGGCCCTCGCGCAAGCTTGAGGCGTCCTGCTCGAGTAGCGGGAAGGTGCGGTAGTGGCAGGGAATGACCTTGCGGAAGTCGAAGTATTTCCGCGCCGCGAAGGCCGCGCGCTTCATGTCCATCGTGAAATGGCCACCTGCGGCGAGGATGCCGATGTCGGGCTTGTGGTACTCGCCCATCCAGCCCATGTCGGCCATGATGTCGGTATCGCCCGAGACATAGATCGTGTGGCCCTCGCCCGAGATCATGTAGCCCGATTCGGTCCCCGTGTAGATCGGCCCCGCCTCGCCGGAGACCGACGAGGAATGCGTCGCGGCCACCATCGTGACCTTCGCGCCGCCGAGCGTCACCGTTCCGCCCTTGTTGAAGCCGATGCCGTCGATGCCCTCCTTCTCCTGCCACCAGGTCACGAGGTCGTAGATGCCGACGACGGGAATGGCGAGCTTCTTCGCGATCTGCACGGTATCGCCCGAATGGTCGCCGTGACCGTGGGTCAGGAGCAGGTGCGTGGCGCCCTGCAGCGCCTCGTCGCGCCGTTCGGCCGGAAAGAGCGGGTTGCCGGTGAGCCAGGGATCGACGAGCAGCACGGCCTGTTCGATCTCGATGCGGAAGCCGGAATGGCCAAGCCAGGTGATCTTCATGCGAACTCCTTGTGAGGGGGCAGGCTGACCGCAGTCTAGAACAAAGCCGTGCCGAGGAAACGGATGGCTTGGCGCACCCAGGCGGTCCTTGGGCGTGCTGGCGGTCTCCCGCTCGCGTCCTCGCACCGTTCGTTCCGTCTCGGGCCCGTGCGCAGGGCGCGGGCACATGCTTGCAGCGGCGGGTGCGCGTCGCTAAACGGAGCCCGAACACAAAGCGGAGAAGACCATGTCGATCGACATCGAGACCGCGCGGCGGGTGGCGCATCTCGCGCGGATCCGCGTGGACGAGGCGGATCTGCCGGCACTGGCCGGCGAGCTTTCGGGCATCCTGACCTTCATGGAGCAGCTGAACGAGGTGAATGTCGAGGGCATCGAGCCGATGACCTCGGTCACGCCGATGCGGCTCAAGCGCCGCGCCGACGTGGTGACGGATGGCAACATGCAGGAGAAGGTGCTGTCGAACGCGCCCGACGCCCGCGAGGGCTTCTTCGCCGTGCCGAAGGTGGTGGAATGAACGCGAACGAACTGACGATCGCCGATGCCCGCGACGCGCTGGCCAGGGGCGAGCTTTCGGCGGTGGACCTGACCATGGCCTGCCTGACCGCCATCGACGCAGGCACGCCGCTCAACGCCTTCGTCCACCTGACGCCCGAGATCGCGCTGGATCAGGCGCGCGCCGCCGACGCCCGCCGCGGCGAGGGAGCAGGGGCGCTCAACGGCATTCCGCTGGGGATCAAGGATCTGTTCTGCACGAAGGGCGTCGCGTCGCAGGCGGCCTCGAACATCCTGAAGGGCTTCAGGCCGGAATACGAGTCGACCGTCACCTCGAAGCTCTTCGAGGCGGGCGCGGTGATGCTCGGTAAGCTGAACATGGACGAGTTCGCCATGGGCTCGTCGAACGAGACCTCGTGCTATGGCGATGCGGTGAACCCGTGGAAGGTCGATGACCGGAAGCTGACGCCGGGCGGATCGTCGGGCGGCTCGGCCGCGGCGGTGGCCGCAGACCTCTGCCTCGGCGCCACGGGAACCGACACCGGCGGCTCGATCCGGCAACCGGCGGCCTTCACCGGCATCGTGGGGATCAAGCCGACCTATGGCCGCGTCTCGCGCTGGGGGATCGTGGCTTTCGCCTCGTCGCTCGACCAGGCCGGGCCGATGACCAAGACGGTGCGCGATTCGGCGATCCTTCTGGGCGCGATGGCCGGGCACGACCCGAAGGATTCGACCTCCGCCGACATTCCGGTGCCGGACTTCGAGGCCGCGCTGACCGGCGACATCCGCGGCAAGAAGATCGGCATCCCGCGTGAATACCGCATGGACGGGATGCCCGCCGAGATCGAGGCGCTCTGGCAGAAGGGCCGCGAGATGCTGGCCGATGCCGGGGCCGAGATCGTGGACATCTCGCTTCCGCACACGAAATACGCGCTGCCGGCGTATTACGTGATCGCCCCGGCCGAGGCGTCCTCGAACCTCGCGCGCTATGATGGCGTGCGCTACGGTCACCGGGCGAAGCTGGGGCAGGGCGACGGCATCGTCGACATGTATGAGAAGACCCGCGCCGAGGGCTTCGGCAAGGAGGTCCAGCGCCGGGTGATGATCGGCACCTACGTGCTCTCGGCCGGCTTCTACGACGCCTACTACAACCGGGCGCGCAAGGTGCGCGCGCTGATCAAGCGCGACTTCGACCGCGTCTTCGCCGAGGGGATCGACGCGATCCTGACGCCGGCCACGCCGTCCTCGGCCTTCGGTCTGGGCGAGATGGCCAATGCGGACCCGGTCGAGATGTATCTCAACGACGTCTTCACCGTGACGGTGAACCTTGCCGGGCTGCCGGGGATCTCGGTGCCGGTCGGGCTCGACTCCAAGGGCCTGCCGCTCGGGCTGCAACTGATCGGGAGGCCTTGGGACGAGGCGGGGCTGCTCAATCACGCCCATGTGCTCGAACGGGCCGCGGGCTTTGTGGCCAAGCCCGCGAAATGGTGGTAAGGGCGCCGACGATCATGCCTCGTGGAATTGAAGTCATGCGTGCGTCCGCCGGTCTGCTGCTCGTTCTTGCCACTGCCGCCTGCCAGCCGGCCGTGCCGGCGTCGGGCGTGGGCTTCGAGGACTACTCGACCTACCTGCACCGCCGCGAGGCGGAGCTTGCCGGGACCGGCGGTGGTGTCACGCCGATGGCGTCCGCGCCCGTGGTGCCGACGCAGCCGCAGTTCTCCACCGAGGTGATCGGTTCGGCGATCGATGCGGCGGATGCCGGCACGGCGGCGACGCCTCTGCCGGGCGCCGGGGCAACCTTCGGCTCCGCCGCCGCCCCGGGCTATGGCGCGCCGGGTGCCCTGCCTCCGGCCGATCCCGCCCTTGCCGGCAGCCGCCCGCGCGGCAACGCGCCGATGGGCATTCGCGAGGAGACGGGCGAGATGGCCGGTGCCCATACCGGCATCTCGGACGAGAACGACTTCAACGCCGTCTCGGCCCGCCGCACCATCCAGAGCGACGCCGAGCTCATGGCGCAGAACCGGGCGAACTATACGGTGATCGCGCCGCAGCCGGTGCCGCAGCGCGCGGGCGGCGACGGGCCGAACATCGTCGGCTTCGCGCTGTCGACCAGTCACATGCCGGGCACGAAGATGTACAAGCGCTCGGCGCTGCAGCTGAAGGACCCGGCCTCGGCCTGCGCCAAGTTCGCCTCGCCGGACCTCGCCCAGCAGGCGTTCCTGTCGGCGGGCGGCCCGGACCGCGACCGCAAGGGGCTCGATCCGGATGGCGACGGCTTCGCCTGCGGCTGGGATCCCCGGCCGTTCCGCGCCGTCCGCTGACGGGTGAGCCTGTCGCCGAACTGCGGGCCGCGGCGCGGAGGCGCCAGGCCCGACATGGTGGTGATCCATTACACCGCGATGGCCAGCGCCGAGGCCGCGCGCGAGCGGCTCTGCGATCCCGCGGCCGAGGTCTCGGCGCATTGGCTGATCTCGGAACGGGGCGAGGTGCTGGCGCTGGTTCCCGAGGATCTGCGCGCCTGGCATGCCGGCGCAGGGGCCTGGGGTGCGGTGACGGATGTCAACTCGCGCTCCATCGGGATCGAACTCGCGAACCTCGGCGACCGGCCGTTCGCCGAGCCGCAGATGGCGGCGCTGGAGCGGCTGCTGGAAGGCATCCTCGTGCGCTGGCAGATCGCACCGGAGCGTGTCATCGCCCATTCCGACATGGCGCCCGAGCGCAAGTGCGATCCCGGCCCCCGCTTCGACTGGCGGCGTCTGGCGCTGTCGGGTCTTGCGGTCTGGCCGTCGGAGCGCGAGCCGGCCGACTTCCATGCCTCGCTCCGCGCCTTCGGCTACCCGCAGGCCGCGCCCGATGCGCTGCTGCGGGCATTCCGGCTGCGCTTCCGCCCCTGGGCGAGGGGGCCGCAGGATGCGACCGATGCAGCCTTGGCCGCCGATCTCGCCAAGCGCTTCCCGGTTGACGCGCCGGGGGCAGCGGCGTAATCCCGCTTCCGTGCGGATGGCCGGATGACCGCGAGCCCCTTGGGGCGCGAGGAAAGTCCGGACTCCATGAGACAAGGGTGCCGGGTAACGCCCGGCCGGGGCAACCCGAGGGAAAGCGCCACAGAGAACAGACCGCCCCACCGGCCTTCGGGCCCGGGGCAAGGGTGAAACGGTGGGGCAAGAGCCCACCGCGGGACTGGCAACAGGACCGGCACGGCAAGCCCCACCCGGAGCAATGCCGAATAGGGGTTCCGCGCGGGCTGATCCTTCGGGATATCGCCGCAGGGAAGTCTCAGCCCGAGGAACCCGGGTTGGCAGCTCGATCCCGTCGGCAACGGCGGGGCCAGAGGAATGGTCATCGAAGGGGGCAACCCCGGAACAGAATCCGGCTTACAGGCCGTCCGCACGTTCGAGAAAAAGGCCCGGCCACCGGCCGGGCAGGGGATCGAGGCACAGGAACCCCCCAAGCAGTGCCTCGACGTCTTTCCAACCCGAGCCTCAACCGTAGGTGCGGCGGTCCTCGATCACCTTGCCGTCATTGGGCAGCGTGCCCGGCGTCACGATCTCGATCCGCCCGCGCAGCTTCAGCGCCTCGAGCACCGAGGCTTCGTAGACCGCCGGATTGGTGGCGCGGCTCTCGATCTGCACCGTCATCGCGTCCATCTCGCCCTCGCGGGTGGCGATCACGCGGGCGCGGCTGACCTCGGAATGGCGGGCGACGAGGTCGGCCACCTGTTCCGGGCGGACGAACATGCCCTTGATCTTTGTGGTCTGGTCCGCGCGTCCCATCCAGCCGCGGATGCGCCGGTTGGTCCGGCCGCAGGGGCTGGCGCCCGGCATGATCGCGGACAGGTCGCCGGTCGCGAAGCGCACCAGCGGGTAGTCGCGGTTCAGCGTCGTCACCACGACCTCGCCCACCTCGCCCTCGGGCACCGGATCGCCTGTGCCGGGTCGGACGATCTCGACCAGCACGCCCTCGTCGAGGATCATCCCCTCCATCGCCTCGCTCTCGTAGGCGATGTTGCCAAGGTCGGCGGTGGCGTAGCATTGCAGGGTGAGGATGCCGCGGTCGGCGTATTCCTTGCGCAGGCTGGGGAAGAGCGCACCCCCGCCGACTGCGGCGCGGGTGATCTTCAGCCGCTCGCCCAACTCCTCCGCGCGGTCGAGGATGACCTTGAGGTAGTCCGGCGTGCCGGCATAGGCGGTGGTGCCCACGTCGGCCGCAGCGCGCACCTGAAGGTCGGTCTGGCCGGTGCCGGCCGGCAGCACGCGGGCGCCGACGGCGCGGGCCCCGGATTCGAAGATCATGCCCGCCGGCGTCAGGTGATAGCCGAAGCAGTTCTGCACGATGTCCGCCGGGCCCACGCCGCATGCATGGAGGAACCGCCCCATCCGCCACCAATCGGGCGTGGTGCGGCCGATCTCGTAGATCGGGCCCGGGGACTGGAAGATGTGCTCGAAGGCGCCGCCCTCCGGGGTGAAGCCGCCGAGCGGCGGATGCGTCTTCTGCGCCGCTGTCAGGTCGGCCTTGCGGATCACCGGCAAGGTCGCCAGCGCCTCGACCGAGGTGATGGCCTCCGCGTCCACTCCCGCAAGGCTGGCCCCCATCGCGGGCGTCGTCATGGCATGGGCGATCAGCCGCGGCAGGTTGCGCGCGACCGAGGCCGCGCGCTCATCGGCCGAACGGGTTTCGAGATCGTCGTAATGGGTCATCGGCGCCTCTCCCCTCACGCCAGCCACCGCTTCCGGCGGCGGTAGGAGCGCACGTCGCGGAACGACTTGCGACCCTTGTCCGACATGCCGAGGTAGAATTCCTTGACGTCCGGGTTTTCACGCAGCTCCTGCGCGGTGCCCTCCATCACCACCCGGCCGCTTTCGAGGATGTAGCCGGTGTGGGCATAGCGCAGCGCCACATTGGTGTTCTGCTCGGCCAGAAGGAAGGTCACGCCCTCGCCCTCGTTCACCGCCTTCACGATCTCGAATATCTGTTCGACCAGCTGCGGCGCGAGGCCCATCGAGGGTTCGTCGAGCAGGATCATCTCGGGCCGGCTCATCAGCGCGCGGCCCATCGCCACCATCTGCTGCTCACCGCCCGAGGTGTAGCCCGCCTGGCTCTTCCGCCTTTCGCGCAGGCGCGGGAAGTAATTGTAGACCATCTCGAGGTCGTCCTGGATCGCGGCCCGCCCGTCCTTGCGGGTGTAGGCGCCGGTCAGCAGGTTCTCCTCGACCGTCAGGTGCTCGAAGCAGTGGCGGCCCTCCATCACCTGGATCACGCCGCGTCGCACCAGCGCCGCCGGGTCGAGGTCCTGCACCCGCTCGCCGCGGTAGAGGATCGAGCCCTTGGTGACCTCGCCGCGCTCGGAATGCAGCAGGTTCGAGATCGCCTTCAGCGTCGTCGTCTTGCCCGCGCCGTTGCCGCCCAGAAGCGCGGTTATGCCGCCCTTGGGCACGTGCAGGCTCACCCCCTTCAGGACGAGGATGACGTGGTTGTAGATCACCTCGATGTTGTTGACCTCGAGAAGGGTCTCGGTCTCGGCTCGGGGGCGTTCGTCGAACATGGGCGTTGCCTCGGCGGGAAAGGGGAGGCCCCCGCAGGGCCTCCCGTCTGGCTGGGGGCGGGGCGCTGCGGCCCCGCCATCGTCAGTTGCAGCGCTCGGTCAGGCCGGCTTCCTTGGCATAGGCCGCGGAATCCTCGGCCACGAGCGGCCCGAGAACCTCGTCATCCGGGGCGATCCAGTCCGAGATCAGCGTCCACTTCTTCGCGGTGGCATCCCACTGCTGGATGCGCGCCATGCCCGGACCGCCGTGATCCTCGCAGGAGGCGGCGAAGG
The DNA here is from genome assembly GCF_002407205.1 of Rhodobacter sp. CZR27. Taxonomy (NCBI): domain Bacteria; kingdom Pseudomonadati; phylum Pseudomonadota; class Alphaproteobacteria; order Rhodobacterales; genus Rhodobacter; species Rhodobacter sp. CZR27. Next base: position 1,023,131 of record NZ_CP023548.1, read on the forward strand.
GCTGGCCGAAGTCGGGCAGGCCCAGCTCGGCCATCCGCGCCTCGGTGATCTCCAGCGCCTCGAAGCCATCGCGCACCTGTGCCGCGTTCACCTCGGGCGTGCCGGCCAGTTCCTGCGCCTTGCGGATCGCCTCCGAGATCACCATCGCCGCATACATGCCGCGCGAATAGAGCACGGTGCCCGCGTTCGACCCGTCGCCCGCGGCCTTGCCCGCGTCATGCACATACTGCTTCAGGTCGGCATAGACCGGATAGTCGGCGCCCACGCCATGCATGGTCAGCGACTTGTAGCCGTTGGCGCCCGCGCCGGCCGCCTGCACGTCATTCTCCGACCCCGACCACCAGATGCCGATGAAGTTCTCCATCGGGAAGCGGATGTTCGCGGCTTCCTGGATCGCGACCGAGTTCATCACGCCCCAGCCCCAGAACAGCACGAAGTCCGGCTTCTCGCGGCGCACCTGCAGCCACTGGCTCTTCTGCTCCTGTCCGGGCGTGTCGATGGGCATGGTCGAGAGGGTGAAGCCGTGCTTCTTCGACAGCTCCTCCAGCGTGCGGATCGGCTCCTTGCCATAGGCCGAGTTGTGGTAGAGCAGCGCGATCTTCTTGCCCTCGAGACTGCCGCCGTTCTGGTCGAGCAGGTATTTCACCGCGACCGAGGCGCCGTCCCAGTAGTTCGCGGGATAGTTGAACACCCATTCGAAGACCTTGCCATTGGCGGCCGAGGTCCGCCCGTAGCCCGGCGTGTAGAGCGTGATGCCGTCGGCCTGCATCTTCGGGATCAGCTGGTAGGTGATGCCCGTGGACAGCGGGTTGTAGACCAGCGCGCCCGAACCCTTGGTCGCCTCGTAGCACTCCACGCCCTTCTCGGTGTTGTAGGCGGTCTCGCATTCGGGCGTCTGGACGGTCTGGCCGCCGATGCCGCCGTCACGCTCGTTGAGCAGGGTGAAGTAGTCCTGGAAACCGTCGGCATAGGGGATGCCGCCGGCAGCGAAGGGGCCTGTGCGGTAGCTGAGGTTCGGCACGACGAGATCCGCCTGCGCCGCACCCGCAACGCCGGCCGCGATGGCCGCCGCGGCGAGCAGGGTGAAACTCTTTCTCATGGATACTCCTCCCGTTGATGGATCTGCCGGTTGGCCCGGCGTGGTTCCGGCACGCCCCGCGTCAGTGCGGGAAGGGCCACAGTCGCAGCTTCTCCTTCAGCACCCGCCAGAGCTGCGCGAGCCCATGCGGTTCGACGATGAGGAAGCCGATGATGAGCGCGCCCACGATCATCAGCTCGATGTGGGCCGCGAGGTCCGAGGGCCAGCCGAGCCCGCCGACCAGCACGTTCTTCAGGAACACCGGCAGCAGCACCATGAAGGCCGCGCCCGCAAAGCTGCCGAAGATGCTGCCGAGGCCCCCGATGATGATCATGAAAAGGATGAGGAAGGACTTCTGGATCCCGAAGGCCTCGCCCACTTCCGCCGCGCCGAGGTAGACCGCGAAGAACAGCGCCCCCGCGATGCCGATGAAGAAGGACGAGACGGCGAAGGCCGAAAGCTTGGTGGTCAGCGGGTTCACGCCGATGATCTCGGCCGCGATGTCCATGTCGCGGATCGCCATCCACTTCCGCCCGATGGTGCCGCGCGTCAGGTTCCGCGCGATCCAGGCGAGGACGAAGAGGAACGCCGCGCAGAACAGGTATTTGGCCCAGGCCGGGGTGTTGGCGCCGGTGACGGCAATGCCGAACATCGTGCGCTCGGGCGCGGTGATCTGGCCGGACGCCGAGTAGTTGTAGAACCACGGCACCTTGTTGAAGAGCCAGACCAGGAAGAACTGCGCGGCAAGCGTGGCGACCGCGAGGTAGAACCCCTTGATCCGCAGCGAGGGCAGGCCGAACAGCACGCCGACGGCGGCCGTGATCCCTCCGGCCAGGATCACGTGGATCATGATCGGCACATCGGGGAACGAGGTCATCAGCTTGTAGACCGCATAGGCCCCCACCGCCATGAAGCCCCCGGTCCCGAGGCTCACCTGCCCGCAGTAGCCGGTCAGGATGTTGAGCCCGATGGCGGCGATGGCGTAGATCACGAAGGGCACGACGACCGCATTCGCCCAGTAGTCGTTGATGACGAAGGGCAGCACCGCGAACCCCGCGACCAGCGCCACCTGATACCAGAGCCTGTCCCACCAGATCGGGAAGGTCTGGCTGTCCTGCGCGTAGCTCGTCTTGAACTCGCCTGCCTCACGGTAAAGCATGGATCAGACCCTCTCGATGATGCGTTCGCCGAACAGGCCCTGCGGCCGGAAGACGAGGAACAGGAGTGCGAGCACATAGGCGAACCAGTTCTCGGTCGCGCCGCCGATCATCGGGCCCACGAAGAACTCGAACAGCTTCTCGCCCATGCCGATGATCAGGCCGCCGACGATGGCGCCGGGGATCGAGGTGAAGCCGCCCAGCATCAGCACCGGCAGCGCCTTCAGCGCGATCAGGCTGAGCGAGAACTGCACGCCCGACTTCGCGCCCCACATGATGCCGGCGATCAGCGCCACGAAGCCCGCGATCGACCAGACCAGCACCCAGACGAAGCGCAGCGAGATGCCGACCGACAGCGCGGCCTGGTGGTCGTCGGCCACGGCGCGGAGCGCGCGGCCATACTTGGTGTATTGCGAGAAGAGCGTCAGCGCCGCGACCAGCGCCGCCGCGACCAGCGCCGCCACCACGTCGAGCTTGTCGATGAAGAAGCCGTAGCCGAACCAGTTGGCCGTGACCGCCTCGATCCCGTCCGAGATCCCCTGCGGAAGCCCGACGTCGAGCGTCTTGATGTCGGCGCCCCACATCACGTCGCCCAGGCCTTCGAGGAAGTAGGCGAGCCCGATGGTCGCCATGAAGAGGATGATCGGCTCCTGGTTCACCAGATGCTTCAGCACCAGCCGCTCGATCAGATAGGCGAGGCCGACCATGACCAGCGCGGTCAGCGCGATGGCCACCACCGCCGGAAGCGTCCAGCCGAAGCCGTGCAGGTTGGTGCCGAAGGCCGCGTTGATGAGGTGGGCGAAGGGGATCTGCCCGTTCTGCAGCCCCACCAGCGTCAGCGCGGCAAAGAGCGCGAGCACCCCTTGCGCATAGTTGAAGATCCCCGAGGCCTTGAAGATCAGCACGAAGCCCAGGGCGACAAGCGCATACATCACGCCCGCCATCAGGCCGTTCAGCGTAACCTCCATCGCGAAGACGAGCTGGTCAGGCAACATGGTGAAGCGCCTCCTCGGGACGGGTGCTGCGGCCGCGCGGGCGACCCTTGGTGTCGGTGGACTGTCCCGGCGGGGTCCGGGGGCCGAGGCCGTCGTTCAGCAGAACCGGCCGCGGCATCGACATGAGTTCGTCACGTCTTGCCCGGCAATCGGGCGGAGCCGCGGGCGTGCGCGCGATCTCGCAGTCCGGCAGGTCCGGGCAGGGAGCGGCCGGGGTGGAACCGTCGGCCTGCGGAGGGGGGCAGCTGGAGGGCGGCCTAGTCATGCTGCACCCCCAGATAGGCGTCGATCACCGCCTGGTTGTTGCGCACCTCGTCGGGCGTGCCGTCGCCGATCTTCTTGCCGTAGTCCATCACGACCACCCGGTCGGAGAGATCCATGACCACGCCCATGTCGTGCTCGATCAGCGCGATGGTGGTGCCGAACTCGTCGTTGGTGTCGAGGATGAAGCGGCTCATGTCCTCCTTCTCCTCGACGTTCATGCCGGCCATCGGCTCGTCGAGCAGCAGAAGCTTCGGCTCGGTCGCCAGCGCCCGCGCGAGCTCCACCCGTTTCTTCAGGCCGTAGGGCAGGCGGCCCACCGGCGTCTTGCGGATGTGCTGGATCTCGAGGAAGTCGATGATCTTCTCGACCTTGGCGCGGTGCTCGACCTCCTCGGCCTGCGCGCGGCCCCACCAGAGCGCCTGGCTCCAGAGCCCCGTCTTCATCAGCGTGAGCCGCCCGGTCATGATGTTGTCCAGAACGCTCATGCCTTCGAACAGCGCGATGTTCTGGAAGGTGCGGGCGATGCCCTGCTGGGCGACCTCATAGGGCTTCATCGGCGGGCGGCGGCGGCCCTTGAACCAGACCTCGCCCTCCTGCGGGACGTAGAAGCCCGACATGACGTTGAGCATCGAGGACTTGCCCGCGCCGTTCGGGCCGATGATCGCGCGGATCTCGCCCTCGCGGATGTCGAAGCTGATGTCGGTGATCGCCTTCACGCCCCCGAAGCGCAGCGTGATGTTCTTCATCTCCATCAGCACGCCGCCGATGCGCGGCTCTTCGGGCTCGGGCTTGTCCATGCGCAGGGCATCCATTGCGTTCATTCCGCAGCCATCCTCTGGCCCGTGCCGCTGGCGACCGCGGCGTCCTCGATCCGGAGCGTGGCGCGGATCGCGCCCTTGCGGCCGTCCTCGTAGGTGACCTCGGTCTCGGTGGCGATGCTGGTGCGCCCGTCGTAGAGCGCGGCGATCAGGTCGTGGTACTTCTCCTCGATCACCTTGCGGCGGACCTTGCGGGTGCGGGTCATCTCGCCGTCGTCGGCGTCGAGTTCCTTGTGCAGGATCAGGAAGCGGTGGATCTGGCAGCCCGAGAGCATCGGGTCGGCGGCGACGGAGGCATTAACCTCCTCGACGTGGCCGCGGATCATCTCGTAGACGGCCGGATGGGCGGCCAGTTCCTGATACGAGGAATAGGCGATGTTGTTCCGCTCGGCCCAGTTCCCCACCGCGTTCAGGTCGATGTTGACGAAGGCGGTGCACATCTGCCGGCCGTTGCCGAACACCACCGCCTCGAGGATCGAGGGGAAGAACTTCAGCTTGTTCTCGACGTATTTCGGCGCGAAGAGGTGCCCGTCCGCCATGCGGCCCACGTCCTTCGCCCGGTCGATGATGCGCAGGTGGCCGGTGGCTTCCTCGAAGAAGCCCGCGTCGCCTGTCGCCACCCAGCCCTCGGCATCCTTGGTCGAGGCGGTGCTTTCGGCGTTCTTGTAGTATTCCACGAAGGTTCCAGGGCTGCGGTAGAACACTTCGCCATTCTCGGCAATGCGGACTTCCACCCCCGGCGAGGGCACGCCCACGGTGTCCGAGCGCACCTGACCGTCGGGCTGCTGGGTGATGAAGACCGAGGCCTCGGTCTGGCCGTAGAGCTGCTTCAGGTTGATCCCGAGCGAGCGGTAGAAGTCGAAGATCTCCGGCCCGATCGCCTCGCCGGCGGTGTAGCCCACGCGGATGCGGGAAAACCCCAGCGTGTTCTTCAGCGGCCCGTAGATCAACTTGTCGCCGATGAAATAGGCCAGCCGGTCATTGACGCTCACCGGCTTGCCGTCGAGGATTGCGGGGCCCACCTTGCGCGCAACCTTCATGTAGTGGTGGAACAGCGCCTTCTTGATTCGGCCGGCATCCTCCATGCGGATCATGACGTTGGTCAGCTGGCCCTCGAACACGCGGGGCGGGGCGAAGAAATAGGTCGGCCCGATCTCGCGCAGGTCGTTCATCATGGTCGTGGCGCTTTCCGGGCAGTTCACGCAGAAGCCCGTCCACATCGCCTGCCCGACCGAGAAGATGAAGTCGCCCACCCAGGCCATCGGCAGGTAGGCCAGCACCTCGTCGCCGGGGCGCAGGTTGTCGAACTCGGCCGAGTTCTTCGAGGTCTCGATGATATTGCGGTTCGACAGGACCACGCCCTTGGGCTTGCCGGTCGTGCCCGAGGTGTAGAGCATCACGCAGGTCGAGTCGTAGGTGAGCTCGGCAATGCGGTGATCCAGCTCCGCATCGAAGCGTAGATGGGCGGCGCGGCCCTCGGCCACCACGTCGTGCAGCCAGTTCATGCGGGAATGGTCGTATTTCCGCATTCCGCGCTTGTCGACGTAGATCACCTGCTCGATGTGGTGGATGCGGTCCTGCACCTCGATGATCTTGTCGACCTGCTCCTGATCGCCGCAGACCACGAAGGTCGCGCCGCAGTGATCGAGCACATAGGCCATCTCGTCGGCCACCGCGTCCTGATAGAGCGGCACCGGGATCGCGCCGCACATCTGCGCCGCCACCATCGACCAGTAGAGCGCGGGGCGGTTCCGCCCCACCACGGCGACATAGTCGCCGCGCTTCAACCCCAGCGCGAGGAAGCCGAGCGCGGTGGCCCGGATTTCCTCGGCCGCTTCGGCCCAGCTCCAGACCTGCCAGATGCCGAATTCCTTCTCGCGATAGGCCGGCGCGTTGTCGAACAGTGCCGCATTGCGCTGAAGCAGCGCCGGAATCGACACGAGATCTCTCGGTCCTGCCATTCCTCTCCTCCCTGAAGCCTTGCGGCCTTCCTCCGGCGACGCCCGGAGGCGCCTGCGGCGAGGATTCTGCGACCCTCTCCCGCTGCGACACCGACGCTCGCCCGCAAAGGTTGCGCGACTTTTTCGCAAACCTTGCGAATTGTAACAGGTGCCGATCCCCCTTCCGCGCGGCCCGGCCGGGGTGCTAGCCAAGGGCAGGGGAGGAGACCGATGGCGGACAAGGACGAGGCGCGCGTGGCGCTGACACGGGCGGGGCTGAACCTGATCCAGCAGGGGCTGTCGATCTATGACAGCAGCCTGAAGCTGGCGGTCTGGAACCGCCGCTTCCGCGAGATGTTCGACCTGCCGGAGCGGCTGGCCTCGGAGGGGGCGGATTTCGCCGAGACGATCCGCTATCTGGTCGAGCGCGGCGAATACGGGCCGGTGGACGATCCCGAGACGGCCGTCCGCAGCCGCGTGGCGGCCGCCCAGACCTTCCAGCCGCATTACATGGAGCGCGAGCGCCCCTCGGGCCGCTGGATTTCGGTCGAGGGCGCGCCGCTGCCGCAGGGCGGCTGGGTCACGGTCTATACCGACATCACCGAGATCAAACTGCAGGAGAGCCTGCTGCGCGCGCGCTCCGAGGTGCTGTCGGGCGAGGTTCTGGCCAATGCCGAGCGGCTGGCGCAGGCGAACCGCGCGCTGGCCGCCACCAACACCGCGCTGGAAGAGGCGCAGCGCGAACTGACCGAGATGGAGGCGCGCACCCGGCTGACCACCGAGATGATGCCGGCCCACATCGCCCATGTCGGCCGCGACCTGCGCTATACCTACTCGAACCGCCGCCTGTCGCAGGTGATCCCGGGGCGACCGTCGGACATCCTTGGCCTCACCGGGCGCGAGGCACTGGGCGAGGATGTCTTTGGCAAGATCCGCCCCTGCCTGCTTCGCGCGCTGGAGGGCGAGCCCTCGGTGCTGGAATTCACCGCCGAGGACAGCGGCACGCGGATCCGCTCGGCCTTCACGCCCGACCGGATCGGCAACGGGCCGATCAACGGCGTCTATATCCTCTCGATGGATGTGACCGCCGAGACGCAGGCGCGCGAGGCGCTGATCCAGACCCGCAAGCGCGAGCTGACAGCGCAGCTGACCAGCGGGCTCGCGCATGATTTCGCCAACCTCCTGACGGTGATCCTGGGGTTGCAGGGCAGGCTCGAACGGCTCGGGCTGCCCGAGGAGGGGCGGCAGCTCGTCTCGGCCACGGTGGCGGCGGCGCGGCGTGGTGGGGTGCTGCTCGACCAGATCGCCTCGATCTCGGGCAAGCGCGAACTGCAGCCGAAGGCGACGGTGCTGCAACGCTTCCTCTCCGACCTGCAGCTGATCGCGACGCCGACGCTGCCCGAGACCGTCCGGCTGGAGATCGAGGTGGCGGGGACGATCCCTCCGGTGATGCTGGACGCGGGCGCGCTGCAGGATGCCGCGCTGAACCTGATCCTGAACGCGCGCGATGCGATCGGCCCCAATGGCGGCACGATCCGCCTGACGGCCCGCGCGGTGCGCGACACCTGGATCGAGATCCTTGTCGAGGATGACGGCCCGGGCTTCACCGAAGCCGCGCTGGAACATGCGCTCGACCCGTTCTTCACCACGAAGGGCGGGGTGGGCTCGGGCCTCGGCCTCTCGATGGTCTATGACCAGATCAAGCTGGCGGGCGGGACGGTCCGCCTCGGCAACCGTCCGGGAGGGGGGGCCGCGGTCCAGCTCCGCCTGCCACTGAAGCCCGCCGACAAGCCGGCCGCGCCGACCCTCGTGCTGCTGGTCGAGGACAATCCCGACATCCGCGAGACCGTGCGCGAGATGCTGCGCGCCAGAGGTCACGCGGTGATCGAGGCCGCCAGCGCCGACGAGGCGCTGACGCTGACCGACATCCCCGGCCTCGGCCTCGTGCTGTCCGACGTGAACCTGCCCGGCCGGCTCTCCGGCGTCGATCTGGCGGAACGGCTTGCGGCGCGCGGCCATCCGGCGCGGGTCGTGCTGATGACCTCGCTTCCCGCCGGCGACCCGCGCCGCCGTCGCGCCGAGGCTGCGGCCGAGGTCCTGTCCAAACCCTTCGACGCCGCCGCCCTCGCCGCCCTTCTCGGAGCCGCCGCATGAGCCGTGCCCCCCATGTTGCCATCCTCGACGACGAGCCGGAGATCCGCCGCATGCTCGCCGATGCGCTGGAGGATGCCGGTTTCCAGACCACCGCCTACGGGCGCGCGACCGAGTTCGAGGCCGCGCTGAAGCGGCGCACGCCCGATGTCTGCCTTGTCGATCTGGGCCTGCCCGACCGGGACGGGCTGGCGCTCGTCCATCGGCTGGCGCTGGAATCGGGTGCGGCCATCATCATCGTCTCGGGCCGTGCACAGGTGCAGGACCGCGTGACGGGGCTGGAACTCGGCGCCGACGACTACATCATCAAGCCGTTCGATCCGGCCGAGGTCGTGGCCCGCGTGCGCGCCCGCCTGCGAAAGGGGCGCGCCGAGACGGCTCCTGTGGCGCAGACCGCGCGCTTCTCGGGCTGGACCGCGCATTTCGACCGCTACCTGCTGGTGGCCGAGGACGGGACGGAGGTCACCTTCAGCCATGCCGAAGGGGAGGTGCTGCGGCTGTTCCTCGAGGCGCCGCGCCGGCTGATCTCGCGGGCGCAGATGCAGGAAAGCCTCGGCGGGGCGGCGGGCGAAAGCTTCGACCGGGCCATGGACGTGCGGATCTCGCGGCTGCGCACGAAGCTGGGCGAGGATCCGAGGAACCCCACGCTGATCAAGACGATCTACGGCGCGGGCTACATCTTCCTCGGCGAGGTCGAGTGGCGCTAGCAGCCCGAGGGGCACCGCCCGTGCGCCGGCTGTTGACACCCCGCGCGGGACTTGTATAAGCGCGCATCCCCGGGGATCGCCCGGGGTTTTCCATTGGTGTTGGTGGCCCCCGCAAGGGGATGACCTGTCGCCCGGGAGACCGGGAAAGGACAACGCCCTTCACAATTCGAAGGAGATCAGCGGTGACCAAACGCACCTCTGCCAAGTACAAGATCGACCGCCGCATGGGCGAAAACATCTGGGGCCGTCCGAAGTCCCCGGTGAACAAGCGCGAATACGGCCCCGGCCAGCACGGTCAGCGCCGCAAGAACAAGCTCTCGGACTTCGGCACGCAGCTGCGCGCCAAGCAGAAGCTGAAGGGCTACTACGGCGACCTGACCGAAAAGCAGTTCCGCAAGATCTACACCGAGGCCGAGCGCGTCAAGGGCGACACCGGCGAGATGCTGATCGGCCTGCTCGAGCGTCGTCTGGATGCCATCGTCTATCGCGCCAAGTTCGTTCCGACCATCTTCGCCGCCCGCCAGTTCGTGAACCACGGCCACGTGACCGTGAACGGCCAGCGCGTGAACATCGGCTCCTACCGCTGCAAGGAAGGCGACGTGATCCAGGTGCGCGAGAAGTCGCGTCAACTGGCCTCGGTGCTCGAAGCCACCCAGCTGGCCGAGCGTGACGTGCCCGACTACATCGAGGTGGACTACTCGAAGATGACGGCGACCTTCGTCCGCACCCCGGGTCTGGGCGACGTGCCCTATCCGGTGCAGATGGAGCCGAACCTCGTCGTCGAATTCTACGCGAAGAACTGACGGGGCGGGGCCGCGCGCCCCGGTCCGCACGGCGGCCCGGTCTTCGGATCGGGCGCCGACGCCTCGGCCGCCCGCTGTTGCGTGGCGGCCTTTTTCGTCCCCAAGATGCAGGGCCCCATGCCATGGCTTGTGGCCACAGGGACGCATTGCCATAGGCGCGACACGTTCCCGTTCAGTTCGCGCTGGTCTCGCTGCCTCGGCAGGGCTAGAACCCGCTGGCAGAGGAAGGTGACCCATGAGCGACGCCATACGCCCCCAGCCCGGCATTCTCGACATCGCCCTGTACGAGGGCGGAAAGAGCCATGTGGCGGGGATCCAGAACGCGCTGAAACTCTCGTCCAACGAGAACCCCTTCGGCCCCTCGCCGAAGGCGAAGGAAGCCTTCCTGCGCTCGGTCCATATGCTGCACCGCTATCCCTCGACCGACCACGCGGGCCTGCGTCACGCCATCGCCGAGGTCCATGGCCTCGACGCCGACCGCGTGATCTGCGGCTGCGGCTCGGACGAGATCATCACCTTCCTGTGCCAGGCCTATGCCGGCCCGCACACCGATGTGGTGTTCACCGAGCACGGCTTCCTGATGTACCGCATCTCGGCGCTTGCCGTCGGGGCGACCCCGGTCGAGGTGGCCGAGCGGGAGCGGACGACGGATGTCGATGCGATCCTTGCCGCCTGCACGCCGCGGACGCGGCTGGTGTTCCTTGCCAACCCGAACAACCCGACCGGCACGATGATCGGACAGGCCGATCTGGCGCGGCTGGCAGCGGGGCTGCCGCCGCAGGCGATCCTCGTACTGGATGGCGCCTATGCCGAATACGTGCCGGGTTATGACGCGGGCCTTCGGCTGATCGAGGAACGCTCGAACGTCGTCATGACGCGGACCTTTTCCAAGATCTACGGACTCGGCGGGCTCCGGATCGGCTGGGGCTATGGTCCGAAGGCGATCATCGACGTGCTGAACCGGATCCGGGGGCCGTTCAACCTTTCGACCACCCAGCTCGAGACGGCCGAGGCCGCGGTGCGCGACCAGGACCACGTGGCCCGCTGCCGCGCCGACAATGCCCGCTGGCGGGTGTGGCTGGCCGAGGCTCTGGCGGAAATCGGCGTGCCGTCCGATACTTCCATGGCGAACTTCATCCTCGCGCGCTTTGCCGACACCGAAGAGGCCGAGGCCTGCGACCTCTACCTGCAAAGCCAGGGCCTGATCGTTCGCCGCGTCGCCGGCTACAAGCTGCCGCATTGCCTGCGCATCACCATCGGCGACGAGGCGTCGTGCCGCCGCGTGGCCCATGCCATCGCCCAGTTCAAGAGGACGCGCTGATGGCAATCTACGAGCGCGTGGCGCTGATCGGGCTCGGGCTCATCGCCTCGTCCATGGCTCATGCGATGCGCCAAGGCGGGCTCTGCTCCGAGATCACCGGGCACGCCCGCAGCGCTGAAACGCGCGCGACCGCGGCCGAGATCGGCCTCTGCGACCGGGTGTTCGAGACGGCGGCCGAGGCGGTCAAAGGGGCGGATCTCGTCGTGCTGGCCGTGCCGGTCGGCGCGATGGAGGCGGTGGCGGCCGAGATCGCGCCGCACCTGAAGCCGGGCGCGACGGTGACCGACGTGGGTTCGGTCAAGCAGGCGGTGATCGCCGCGGTGGAGCCGCACATCCCCGAGGGCGTGCACTTCATCCCCGGCCACCCGCTGGCCGGCACCGAGCATTCAGGGCCGCGCTCGGGCTTTGCCACGCTGTTCCGCAACCGCTGGTGGCTGCTGACGCCCAACGACCGCACCGATCCCGAGGCGCTCGCGCGCCTGCGGTCGCTTTGCGAGGGGATGGGGGCCAATGTCGACACGATGGATGCCGCCCATCACGATCTGGTGCTGGCGGTCACGAGTCATACGCCTCACCTCATAGCCTATACGATGGTCGGAGTCGCGGATCATCTTCGCCGCGTCACCCAATCGGAGGTTATCCGCTACTCGGCGGCGGGTTTCCGCGACTTTACGCGCATCGCGGCCTCGGACCCGACGATGTGGAGGGATGTCTTCTTGACAAACAAGGAGGCCACGCTGGACATTCTCGGACGTTTCACCGAAGAACTTTTCGCGCTGCAGAGGGCCATTCGTCTGGGTGATGGGGATCACCTGCACGAATACTTTACCCGTACGCGCGCGATCCGGCGGGGCATCATCGAGGCCGGGCAGGACACGGCGGCACCTGACTTCGGCCGGACGGGCGGAGGTCCGACAACGGGGAAAGGCTAGGGAACGATGCGGGCATTCGGGGTGGCGGTTCTGCTGACGGGATTACTGGCCGGAACCGCTGTCGCAGATGCCCCCTCGGTATCGCTCCGGCCCTCGGCCAACCCCGCCATGCAGCGCATCGCCGCCGCGACCGGCAGCGAGACCACGCCCGAACAGGTCCTTCGTCCCCGCGCGCGGCCCGCGCTGAAGGTGGCCTCGGCGCCGGTGTCCACTCCGGCTCCCGCCGCCGAGCAGGCGCCGGCCATGAGCTTCCTCGCCCAGCCCGAGCCCAGCCGCAAGCGTGCCGGCATCCTTGGCGCCTTGTTCCGCCCCAAGGCGCGCCCGAAGGAGGAAGTGACGCAGGCGGCGGCCGTCCGCACGCGTCCGGGCAGCGCCATGGTGCAGGGCCGCCGCGGCTCGGTCTGCGGCGATCCCACGATCCGCGGCGAGGCGATCGCCCCCATCGCGGGGCGGATCCGCGGCTGCGGCATCGCCGATCCCGTCAAGGTGACGTCGATCGACGGCGTGCAGCTGAGCATGAGCGCGACCATGGACTGCACCACGGCCCGCGCGCTGAAATCCTGGATCAACCGCGGCCTGCGCCCGAACCTCGCCTCGGACGTGGTGCGGCTGGAGATCGCCGGCGCCTACACCTGCCGTAGCCGCAACAACGTGCGCGGCGCGCCGGTCAGCGAGCATGGCCGTGGCAAGGCGGTGGACATCTCGGGCTTCACCCTCGCCAACGGCAAGTCGGTGAGCGTGGCCCGCGACTGGCGGCGGGACAAGCCGATGCGGGCTGCGCACCGGGCCGCCTGCGGGATCTTCGGCACCACGCTCGGCCCGGGCTCCGACGGCTATCATGAGGATCATCTGCATTTCGATACCGTCAGCCGGCGCAGTCCCTATTGCCGCTGACCCTTCGGTAGCCGCGGACGGCCGCGATGCCGCAGCTTGCGGCGGCAGTCCGGCCACCCCCGCACGATGGGACCTTCCAAACCCCGCTCCGCTGTTGTCTACACGACAGGGCAGGAGGATCGGCATGGACGGACCGCTCTGGGTCTTCGGATACGGCTCGCTGATCTGGGACCCGGGCTTCCCCGTGGCCCGGACGCTGACGGCGCGCCTTGACGGCTGGCGCCGCAGTTTCTGCATGACCTCGATCCACTACCGCGGCACCGTGGATCTGCCCGGCCTCGTCCTCGCCCTCGACCGGGCCGAGGGGGCGCATTGCGAAGGCGTCGCCTTCGAGGTCGCGCCCGGAGCCGAGGCCGAGACCCTCGCCGTCCTGCGCGAGCGCGAGCTGATCTCGCGCGCCTATCTCGAATGCCGGTTGCCGGTCCGGCTGACCACCGCGGACGAGGTGGAGGCGCTGGTCTATGTGATCGATCGCGACCACGTGCAGTATTGCGGCGGGCTGGACCTCGAGGCGCAGGCCCGGATCATCGCGGCGGCGTGCGGTGACCGTGGTCCGAACCGCGACTACCTGTTCAACACGGCGGACCATCTGGACTGCCTCGGGATCCGGGATGCGGATCTCGCGTGGCTGGCGGCGAGGGTGCGCGCATTGAGCAACGGTTCCGAGGGCTGACGGCATTCCCCCGTTGGCAGCCGTCAAGCCTCTGCCTATTGTTCCGGTGCAGAAACAGGGGGCCGACAGCCGAATGCCGAGAACCGCCGTCGAGGCCGCGCCGCATTTCACTCAACCGGTCCGGCAGATCGTGATGATGCTCGTCGTCCTCGCGCTGGTGGCGGTGGGCGGCGCGGTGGCCTTCGCCACGCTCCGGTCGATCTTCCTGTCAAACCCCTATCTGAACGCCGGCATCGGCTTCGTCTTCCTGCTGGGCGTCGCCACCTGCTTCATGCAGATGGTGCAACTCGTCCAGTCGGTGACCTGGATCGAGAATTTCGTGAAGGATCGCCCCGGCTTCGAATATGTCCGCGCGCCGCGGCTGCTGGCGCCTCTGGCGGCACTCCTGCGCTCGCGCGGGAAGCGGATGCAGATCTCGTCCACCAGCTCGCGCACCATCCTCGACTCGGTCGGCACCCGGCTCGACGAGTCCCGCGACATCACCCACTACCTCGCCAGCCTGCTGATCTTCCTTGGCCTGCTCGGCACCTTCTATGGCCTGGCCACCACGGTGCCCGCGCTGGTGCAGACGATCCGCTCGCTCGCCCCGGACGAGGGGCAGAGCGGCGTGGAGCTCTTCGGCGAGCTGATGGAGGGCTTCGAGGGCCAGCTTGGCGGCATGGGAACGGCGTTTTCCTCGTCGCTTCTCGGCCTTGCCGGGTCGCTCGTTGTCGGGCTTCTCGTGCTGTTCACGAGCCACGGCCAGAACCGCTTCTATGGCCAGCTCGAGGAATGGTTGTCCTCCTTCACCCGCCTCACCCCGGCCGGGGTCGAGGGCGAGGGCGGCGAGACCTCGATGGTCGCGGGCGTGCTCGAGCAGATGATCCAGCAGATGGACCGCATGCAGGAGCTGCATGCCCAGGCCGACGTGAGCCGCGATCTGGTGAACGCGCGGATGGCCGATCTTGCCACCGCCGTGGCGCGGCTTGCCGACCGGATCGACGCGCAGTCGAACGGGCAGGCGGCGCTGCTCGAACGCGTGGCGGGGGGGCAGGAACGTCTGGTCGCGGCGCTCGGCGGGGCCGAAGCCTCGGCCTTCGCCGACGCCGAGGCCCGGATGCGGTTGCGGTCGATCGACGTGCAACTGCTGCGGATCCTGGAGGAAATCGCCGCCGGCCGGCAGGAAAGCGTCTCGGACCTGCGCAGCGATCTGGCGGCCCTGACCGCGGCGGTGCGCCAGTTGTCGCGCAGCGCCGTGGCGCGGAGCTAGGTCATGGCCCTCGTGCGGCGCAACGGACGGCGGGAGTCCAACATCTGGCCCGGCTTCGTCGATGCGTTGACGGCGCTTCTGCTGGTGCTGATGTTCGTGCTCACCATCTTCATGGTGATCCAGTCCGTGCTGCGCGAGACGATCACCACGCAGGACACCGAGTTGGACAGCCTGACCGGCCAGCTTTCCGACTTTGCCGATGCGCTGGGGCTGGAACGGCAGAAGACGGCTCAGCTGACTTCGGCGGTGGATGCCGCGCGGGCCGAGGGCGAGCGACAGGCCGCAACCATTGCCACGCTGACTGCCACGCTTGCGGCGCGGGAAGGCGATCTGGCCGCCGCCCAAGGCCGGATCGCTACCTTCGAGGAGCAGGTGGCGACGCTTCTGGCTGAGCGCGATCGCGCGCGGGGCGAGGCCACGAGCCTGACCGCCCGGCTCGAGGATCTGCAGGCTGCACAGGCGAAGCTTCTCACCGAGCAGGAGGCGATGCAGCTGGCCCTCGCCTCGGCGCGATCCGAGGTCGACGCGCAGGCCGAGGCGGCGCGGCTGGCCGCGGCCCGGCGCGAGGCGTTGGAGGCGCTGGTGGCCGAGCTTCGCGGCAAGGCGGCCGAGACCGAGCGGAAGCTCTCCGAGCAGGAGGCCGAGCGTCTGGCCGATGCAATGGCGGCCGAGGCGCTGCGCGAGCGGCTGAAGTCCTCCGAGACCGAGCTGACCGCGATGACGCTGGCGCTGGAGGAACAGCGCCGGAAGGCCGAGGAGACGCTGACCCTGCTGGCGGCGGCGCGCACCGAGGCGGCCCGCGCGGCGGGCGAGGGCGACAGCCGGGCGGCGGCGCTGGCGGCGGCGCGGGATGCGCTGGCCCGCGAGGAGACGAAGGGCGCCGAGGCCGCGCGCCGCGTCGCGCTGCTGAACGAGCAGGTCGCCGCGCTTCGGGCGCAGCTCGGCTCGCTGCAGGGCCTGCTGGATGCGGCAGCCGCGCAGGACAAGGCGGCGAAGGTGCAGCTCGAGAGCCTCGGGACGCAGCTCAACGCGGCGTTGGCAAAGGTTGCGGCCGAGCAGAAGCGGCGGGCCGAGCTGGAAGAGGCCGAACGCAAGCGGCTGGAGGCGCAGACGAAGGACCTCGAACGCTTCCGGTCCGAGTTCTTCGGCCAGCTCAGCCAGGTGCTGGCCGGGCGCGAGGGCGTGCGGGTGGTCGGCGACCGGTTCGTCTTCTCGTCCGAGGTGCTGTTCCAGGCGGGCTCCGCAAATCTCGTGCCCGAGGGACGCGCGCAGATCTCCGGGGTGGCGCGCACGCTGAACGAGATCCGCGATCAGATCCCCGAGGGGATCGACTGGATCATCCGGGTTGACGGGCACACCGATGACGTGCCGCTTTCCGGCTTCGGCGAGTTCCGCGACAACTGGGAGCTGAGTTCCGCCCGTGCGCTTTCGGTCGTGCGCTACATGCAGCAGACGCTGGGCTTTCCACCGTCGCGGCTGGCCGCAACCGGCTTCGGCGAATATCGCCCTGTCGCATTGGGCGGAACTCCCGAAGCCCGCGCCCAGAACCGGCGCATCGAGCTGAAGCTGACGGAACGCTAGCCGGCGCCAAGAGTGTGATGGACAGGCCGCACCCTCCGCGGGCCGACCGGACACTGGCCACGGCGATCTGACAGGGAAGCGCCTGCGGCAACCGTCGCCGTGCAAGCCTCGGTGTGCGCGCATGAGGCCTGCCGCGGATCGGGCCGATCCGCGTCCTGCCGCCAGCGGGCCGCCCGATGACGGACGGATTGACCCCCCATTCCCGCATTGCGCTACCGTCGCTTTCGCAGGGCGTTGAAGCGTGACGCGAGGCAAGGCCTTCGAGAATGCAGACTGAAGAAGGGCGGGGTTTCCCCCGCCCTATTATCCGATCAGTCCGCAGTCAGCAGCGGCGGCTTGGAGCCGGTCAATCTCGGCTTCGGCTCCTCGATCTGCAGGTCGATCGCATCGTCCTTCACGCCCACCTTGACGAGGCCACCCTTCACCAGCCGGCCAAAGAGAAGTTCCTCGGCCAGCGGCTTCTTGATGTTTTCCTGGATCACGCGGCCCAGGGGGCGCGCGCCCATCTTGTCGTCATAGCCCTTTTCACCCAGCCAGGCGGCGGCTTCGGGCGAAAGTTCGATATGCACGCCGCGGTCCATGAGCTGGGCCTCGAGTTGCAGCACGAACTTCTCGACCACCTGAAGGATGATCTCCTTGCCGAGCGGCGCGAAGGAAATCACCGCGTCCAGACGGTTGCGGAACTCCGGCGTGAAGGTCCGCTCGATCGCGGCGGTATCCTCGCCCGAGCGGCGGTCGCGGCCGAAGCCGATCGCCGATTTCGCCAGTTCCGCCGCGCCTGCGTTCGACGTCATGATCAGGATCACGTTGCGGAAGTCCACCGATCGGCCGTTGTGGTCGGTCAGCTTGCCGTGGTCCATCACCTGCAGCAGGATGTTGTAGACATCCGGGTGGGCCTTCTCGATCTCGTCGAGCAGCAGCACGCAATGCGGGTGCTGGTCCACACCGTCCGTCAACATCCCGCCTTGATCGAAGCCGACATAGCCCGGAGGCGCACCGATCAGGCGCGAGACGGCATGCTTCTCCATGTATTCCGACATGTCGAAGCGAAGCAGTTCCACGCCGAGGATCGATGCGAGTTGCTTGGCGACCTCGGTCTTGCCCACGCCGGTCGGACCCGCGAAGAGGTAGTTGCCGATCGGCTTCTCCGGCTCGCGCAGGCCGGCCCGGGCCAGCTTGATGGCAGAGGACAGCGCCTCGATGGCCTTGTCCTGACCGAACACCACCCGCTTGAGGGTCTTCTCCAGATCCCGCAGCACTTCGGCGTCGTCCTTCGAAACGCTCTTCGGGGGGATGCGGGCGATCTTTGCCACCACCGCCTCGATCTCGCGCGGGCCGATGGTCTTGCGCCGCTTGCTCTCGGCCAGCAGGTGTTGGGCCGCGCCGGCCTCGTCGATCACGTCGATCGCCTTGTCCGGCAGCTTGCGGTCATGGATGTAGCGCGCCGACAGTTCCACCGCCGAACGGATCGCTTCCTGCGTGTAGCGCAGGTCGTGATGTTCCTCGAAATAGGGTTTCAGCCCCATCAGGATCTTCACGGTATCCTCGACCGACGGCTCGTTCACGTCGATCTTCTGGAACCGGCGGCTGAGCGCGCGGTCCTTCTCGAAGTGCTGGCGATACTCCTTGTAGGTGGTGGAGCCCATGCAGCGGAGCTTGCCGCCCTGAAGCGCGGGCTTCAGCAGGTTCGAGGCATCCATCGCTCCGCCCGAAGTGGCACCGGCGCCGATCACGGTATGGATCTCGTCGATGAAGAGGATCGCGTCGGGATGATCCTCCATCTCCTTCACGACGGCCTTCAGCCGCTCCTCGAAATCGCCGCGGTAGCGGGTGCCGGCGAGCAGCGCGCCCATGTCGAGCGAGAAGATCGTCGCGCGCGACAGGATCTCGGGCGTCTCGCCGTTGACGATCTTCCGGGCAAGGCCCTCCGCGATGGCGGTCTTGCCCACGCCCGGATCGCCCACCAGCAGCGGGTTGTTCTTGCGACGGCGGCAGAGCACCTGGATGCAGCGCTCGACCTCCTGCTCCCGGCCGATCAGCGGGTCCACGTCGCCCTTGCGGGCCTTCACGTTGAGGTCGACGCAATACTTGGACAACGCAGACTCCTTCGCTTCGCCAGCTTCAGCCTTCGGGGTCTCATGATGCTCCTCCGCGCCCGTGACGGGGCGGGGCTCGCCATAGGACGGGTCCTTCGCCACGCCATGCGCGATGAAGTTGACCGCGTCATACCGGGTCATGTCCTGCTCCTGCAGGAAATAGGCGGCATTCGACTCCCGTTCCGCGAAGATGGCGACGAGCACGTTGGCGCCCGTGACCTCGGTCCGGCCGGAGGACTGCACATGGATGGCGGCGCGCTGGATCACGCGCTGGAAGGCGGCCGTCGGAACGGCCTCGGAGCCTTCGACGGAGGTGACGAGGGTGGACAGGTCGTCGTCGATGAAGTCCACGAGCGTCTTGCGCAACTCGTCCAGGTCGACCGAGCAGGCCTTCATCACGCGCGAGGCGTCGGGCTCGTCGATCAGCGCCAGAAGCAGATGCTCCAGCGTGGCGAGTTCATGACGGCGGGCATTCGCAAGCGCCAGAGCGCCGTGGATGGCTTGCTCGAGAGTGGTCGAAAAAGATGGCACGATCGGGTGCTCCTGTCCTGCGGGCCGGAGGGGCGGAAGGCTCCTCCAACCTTGGCCTCGTAAGAATTAAAGTTCGGTTTTCTGTGCCGCCCTTCAAGTGTTATTTCCGGCTTCTTTCGCTTTCCGACATCCTCTTCGCAAAAAGTGATCGGCCGTCCGCACGCGCGTCAGAATTTGTCCTTCCGTGCGCGGATTTCGGCGAAAACCTCGGCATCCGGTGCATCCGGCATGCCAACCGCCGCCTTCAGCGCCGCAACATTCGCGCGAAGGAAGGGATTGGTCGCCATTTCATCCGAAAGTTGCGAGGGAACGGTCGGCCGGCCCTCCCTCCGGGCCGCGGCGATCGAGCCGGAGCGCAAGATAAGCGCGGGATTTTCGGGTTCAAGGGTGCGGGCGAAGCGTGCATTCGCCTCGGCGTATTCGTGGCCCGAACAGACCAGCGTGTCCGGCGGCAGCGCGGAAAGTTTGCGCAGGGACTGCCACATCATCGCTGGGGTGCCCTCGAAGAGCCGGCCGCAGCCGAGCGCCATCAGGCTGTCGCCCGTGAAGACAAGGGCGGAGGCCGGAAAGTGGAAGGCGATGTGGCCGACCGTGTGGCCGGGCACCTCGATCACCCGTCCTTCCTCGCTGCCGATTGTGATGCTGTCGCCCTCGCCAAGCGCCGCGTCGAGACGCGGCAGGCGGTGCGCATCCGCGGCCGCGCCGAGGACCCGGGCGCCCGTCTCGGCGCGCAGTTCGTCGACCCCGGCAACATGGTCTACGTGATGGTGGGTCAGGAGAATCCCGGACAGGGCCCAGCCGTGCCCGGCCAGCGCCGCGCGGATCGGCGCGGCATCGGGCACGTCCACGACGGCCGTCGCCCCGGTCGCGGCGTCGTGGACCAGGTAGGCGTAGTTGTCGCCGAGACAGGGCACGGTGACGAGTTCGAGCGGCATGGTTTCTTCTCCCTTTCCTTTGTAGTGTGGCGCTCGATAGTGCCCGGACAAGGCTGGCCCGCAATGCATCTCGACGTGCTCGACCTGCGCAACTTCTACTACAGGACCCCGCTCGGGCGGGTGGCGCAGCGTGCCGTGCGCGACCAGATGACGACGCTCTGGCCCGACGCCAAGGGCCAGACCGTGGCCGGCTTCGGTTTCTCGGTGCCGCTGTTGCGGCCCTACCTGTCCCAGGCGCGGCGGGTGATCGCGCTGATGCCGGGGCCGCAGGGCGTCATGCCCTGGCCCGCGGGAATGGAGAACGTCTCGGTGCTGTGCGACGAGGGCGCCTGGCCGCTTTCGACCGGGATGGTGGACAGGCTGGTGCTGATGCACGGGCTGGAAACGTCGGAGCATCCGTCCGAGGTGCTGGCCGAGGCCTGGCGGGTGCTGGGGCCGGGGGGCAGGGCGCTCTTCATCGTGCCGTCGCGCTCGGGTCTCTGGGCGCGCCGGGACGGAACCCCCTTCGGCTTCGGCCGGCCCTATTCGCTGGCCCAGCTCGAGGCCCAGTTGAAGCGGCACGACTTCACCCCCGAACGCTCGCTGGCCGCGCTGTTCGCGCCGCCGCTGCATCAGCGGTTCTGGCTGAAGACGGCGGACTTCTGGGAGGCCGGCGGACGCCGCTTCGCGCCCTGGCTGGTAGGGGGCGTGCTGATGGTCGAAGCCTCCAAGCAGGTCTATGCGCCGACCCGGTCCGGCCTGAAGGCGGTCGTGTCGAGGCCGCTGCGTGTGCTCGAGGGCCTGCCGCAGCACATGCCGGCGCCCACCAACCGCAGCCTCGACTGACCCCGGCGCGAACCGCGGCCCGACCGTTAGCGGCACCACGATTCCGTCAGTACGGCCGCCGCCACCGGTCATGTCGCCGCAGGACGCCGAGTGCTCTTGGCGGCCCGTTTCACGGGTGCCCAAAACAGCGGCAGCACGGGTGGGATCGCCAAGGAAACAAGGGCTTCTCGCGTTTCGAAGCGGCCGACCTTCTTGGTTGCGGGGCTGCAATTCCTCTGCTACACCCGCCGCGAAAGTTAAGACGCGCGGGATGTGCCTCGTGCGCCACGAAATGCCTCTGGCCTGCGGAATTCACGTCAGCGTCGGAGGCCATGATATCGAAAGGGTTGACGTGTCCGAACCGGCTTCGATTTCCTCTGGCATCGCCGCGCGCTACGCCGCCGCCATCTTCGAACTGGCGAAGGACGAAGGCGCCCTTCCCGCGCTGGAAAGCGACATCGAGGCCATTGCGGCCGCCTGGGGTGAAAGCGCGGACCTGCGCGATCTCGCCACCTCGCCGGTCTACAGCCGCGCCGAGCAGGAGGCCGCCATCGCCGCGGTCGCCGGGAAGATGGGCATCTCGGCCCTGACTGCCAACCTGCTGGCGCTCATGGCGTCGAACCGTCGCCTGTTCGTGCTGCCGCAGCTCATCTCGGACATCCGCGCGCGCATCGCCGCCGAGAAGGGCGAGATCACCGCCGAAGTCACCGCCGCCGCGCCGCTTTCGGCCGAGCAGGCCGCCCGCCTCGCCGCCACGCTGAAGGCGCGCGCCGGCAAGGACGTGAAACTGAAAACCACCGTCGATGAAAGCCTCATCGGCGGCCTCGTCGTCAAGCTGGGCTCCTCCATGATCGACACCTCGGTCAAGGCACGGCTCGCAGCTCTCCAGAATGCAATGAAAGAGGTCGGATAAATGGGTATCCAAGCTGCTGAGATCTCTGCGATCCTCAAGGAGCAGATCAAGAACTTCGGCCAGGCTGCCGAAGTCGCCGAAGTGGGGCGCGTTCTCTCGGTGGGCGACGGGATTGCCCGCGTTCATGGCCTCGACAACGTCCAGGCCGGCGAGATGGTCGAGTTCCCCGGTGGCATCCGCGGCATGGCGCTCAACCTCGAAGTCGACAACGTCGGCGTCGTGATCTTCGGCGACGACCGCTCGATCAAGGAAGGCGACACCGTCAAGCGCACCAAGTCCATCGTGGACGTGCCGGCCGGTGACGCGCTGCTCGGCCGCGTGGTTGACGGCCTTGGCAACCCGATCGACGGCAAGGGCCCGATCGCGGCGACCGAGCGTCGCGTGGCCGACGTGAAGGCCCCGGGCATCATCCCGCGCAAGGGCGTGCACGAGCCGATGGCGACCGGCCTCAAGTCGGTGGACGCCATGATCCCGATCGGCCGCGGCCAGCGCGAGCTGATCATCGGCGACCGCCAGACCGGCAAGACCGCGATCGCGCTCGACACGATCCTGAACCAGAAGTCCTACAACGAGGCCGCCGGTTCGGACGAGAGCAAGAAGCTCTACTGCATCTACGTCGCGATCGGCCAGAAGCGCTCGACCGTGGCGCAGCTGGTGAAGAAGCTGGAAGAAACCGGCGCCATCGCCTACACCATCGTCGTGGCCGCGACCGCCTCGGACCCGGCGCCGATGCAGTTCCTCGCGCCCTATTCGGCCACCGCCATTGCGGAATACTTCCGCGACAACGGCCGCCACGCGCTGATCATCTACGATGACCTCTCGAAGCAGGCCGTGGCCTACCGCCAGATGTCGCTGCTGCTCCGCCGTCCGCCGGGGCGTGAAGCCTACCCGGGCGACGTGTTCTACCTCCACTCGCGCCTGCTGGAGCGTTCGGCCAAGCTGAACAAGGAGCATGGCTCGGGCTCGCTGACCGCGCTGCCGATCATCGAGACCCAGGGCGGCGACGTGTCGGCCTTCATCCCGACGAACGTGATCTCGATCACCGACGGCCAGATCTTCCTTGAGACCGAACTGTTCTACCAAGGCATCCGTCCGGCCGTGAACACCGGTCTCTCGGTGTCGCGCGTGGGCTCCTCGGCCCAGACCGACGCGATGAAGTCGGTCGCCGGCCCGGTGAAGCTGGAACTGGCGCAGTATCGCGAGATGGCGGCCTTCGCGCAGTTCGGCTCGGACCTCGACGCCTCGACCCAGGCGCTCTTGAACCGCGGCGCCCGCCTGACGGAGCTGATGAAGCAGCCGCAATACGCGCCGCTGACCAACGCCGAGATCGTCTGCGTGATCTTCGCCGGCACCAAGGGCTATCTCGACAAGGTTCCGGTGAAGGAAGTCGGCCGCTGGGAGCAGGGCCTGCTGAAGTACCTGCGCACCAACGCCAAGGACCTGCTGGCCGACATCACCAACAACGACCGCAAGGTCAAGGGTGAGCTGGAAGACAAGATCCGCGCGGCTCTCGACGCCTACGCCAAAGACTTCGCCTGAGGGCGGGGCAGGGGAGATAACGGATGCCCAGCCTCAAGGACCTGAAGAACAGGATCGGAAGCGTCAAGAACACGCGGAAGATCACCAAGGCCATGCAGATGGTCGCGGCGGCCAAGCTCCGCCGCGCCCAGGAGGCTGCCGAGGCCGCCCGTCCTTATGCCGAGCGGATGACCGCCGTCATGACGGCGCTCGCGGGCTCCGCCGGCTCTTCCGACAGCGCGCCGCGTCTCCTTGCGGGGACCGGCAGCGACAAGGTGCACCTGCTGGTGGTGATGACCGCCGAGCGTGGCCTCTGCGGCGGCTTCAACTCGTCGATCGTCCGGCTTGCCCGGGCGACGGCGAACCGGCTGCTTGCGGATGGCAAGACGGTAAAGATCCTCACCGTCGGCAAGAAGGGCCGCGAGCAGCTTCGCCGCGACCTCGGCCAGCACTTCATCGGCCATGTGGACCTCTCGGAGGTCAAGCGCATGGGCTACTCGGTGGCGCAGGGCATCGCGCGCGACGTGCTCGACCGGTTCGAGAACGACGAGTTCGACGTGGCGACGATCTTCTTCGCCCGCTTCCAGTCCGTGATCGCGCAGGTGCCGACGGCGCAGCAGGTGATCCCTGCCGTGTTCGAGGGCGAGGGCGGGATCTCGTCGTTCTACGAATACGAGCCGTCCGAGGAAGGCATCCTGGCCGACCTCCTGCCGCGCGGTGTCGCGACGCAGATCTTCACGGCGCTGCTCGAGAACGGTGCGTCCGAGCAAGGCGCCCGGATGTCGGCGATGGACAACGCGACGCGCAACGCGGGCGACATGATCAACCGGTTGACCATCCAGTACAACCGGTCGCGTCAGGCCGCGATCACCAAAGAGCTCATTGAAATCATCTCGGGCGCCGAGGCGCTCTGATCCGACGGAGATACGACATGGCAACAGCATCCCAAGGCAAGGTGACGCAGGTCATCGGCGCCGTCGTGGACGTGCAGTTCGACGGCAGCCTTCCGGCCATCCTGAACGCGCTCGAAACCGAGAACAACGGCAAGCGGCTGGTGCTGGAAGTGGCCCAGCACCTCGGCGAGAACACCGTGCGGACCATCGCCATGGACGCGACCGAGGGGCTCGTTCGCGGCGCCCCGGTGTCCGACCTCGGCGCGCCGATCTCGGTGCCGGTGGGTGACGCCACCCTCGGCCGCATCCTGAACGTCATCGGCGAGCCGGTGGACGAGAAGGGCCCGGTCGCCGCGACCCAGACCCGCGCGATCCACCAGCCGGCGCCGGAATTCGCCGAGCAGTCCACGACCTCGGAAATCCTCGTCACCGGCATCAAGGTGATCGACCTCCTCGCCCCCTACTCGAAGGGCGGCAAGATCGGCCTGTTCGGCGGCGCCGGCGTGGGCAAGACCGTTCTGATCATGGAACTGATCAACAACATCGCCAAGGTGCACTCGGGCTACTCCGTGTTCGCCGGCGTGGGCGAGCGGACCCGTGAAGGGAACGACCTCTACCATGAAATGATCGAATCCGGCGTCATCAAGATCGACAACCTGTCGGAGTCGAAGGTGGCGCTGGTCTACGGCCAGATGAACGAGCCTCCGGGGGCGCGCGCCCGCGTCGCGCTGACCGGCCTGACACTGGCCGAGCAGTTCCGCGACCAGTCGGGGACGGACGTGCTGTTCTTCGTGGACAACATCTTCCGCTTCACCCAGGCGGGTTCGGAAGTGTCGGCGCTTCTCGGCCGTATCCCTTCGGCCGTGGGCTACCAGCCGACGCTCGCCACCGACATGGGCGCGCTGCAGGAGCGGATCACCTCGACGAAAGCCGGCTCGATCACTTCGGTGCAGGCGATCTACGTGCCGGCCGACGACCTCACCGACCCGGCTCCGGCGACCTCGTTCGCCCACCTCGACGCCACGACCGTGCTTAGCCGCGCGATCTCGGAACTCGGCATCTACCCGGCGGTGGACCCGCTCGACTCGACCTCGCGGATCCTCGACCCGCAGGTGGTGGGCCAGGAGCACTACGAGACCGCCCGCGCCGTGCAAGGGATCCTTCAGCGCTACAAGTCGCTGCAGGACATCATCGCCATCCTCGGCATGGACGAACTGTCGGAAGAGGACAAGCTGACCGTGGCCCGCGCCCGGAAGATCCAGCGCTTCCTCAGCCAGCCGTTCGACGTGGCGAAGGTGTTCACCGGCTCGGACGGCGTGCAGGTTCCGCTGGAGAAGACCATCGCCTCGTTCAAGGCCGTGGTTGCGGGCGAGTACGACCACCTGCCGGAAGCCGCCTTCTACATGGTCGGCGACATCGAGGAAGTGATCGCCAAGGCGCAGCGTCTCGCGGCGCAGGCGGCGTAAGGGGGCATCATGGCGGGAACGCTGCAATTCGACCTCGTCTCGCCGGAACGGAGGCTCGCTTCCTTTGCGGCGACCGACGTGCAGATCCCGGGATCCGAGGGTGACCTGACGGCGATGGAGGGGCATGCCCCCACCATCACCAGCCTGCGTCCCGGCATCCTGCGGGCCCATGCCACCACCGGCATGCAGTCCTTCGCCGTGACCGGCGGGTTCGCCGAGATCAACGGCACCTCGGTTTCGGTTCTGGCCGAGAAGGCGGTTCCGGTCGAGGAACTGACCGGCACCGTCATCGACGAGTTCATCGCCGAGGCGCGTGAGCTGGCCTCGGTTGCCTTGCCGGAAGACAAGGACATGGCAGAGCGCATGGTGAACGACATGATCGCGCTGAAGGTGGCCGCCGGCCACTGATCCGCGTCTGGATCGCTACGTAAGGCCCCGGATTGCCGGGGCCTTTTTCTTTGCGCCAAGCTGTCGGGGCGGGCCGCCATGAAACCCATGTCAGTCCATTCCCTCGGGATCCAGCGGGGCTCCCGCATCCTGTTCTCGGATTTCTAGGACGGTGGCCCGTTGTGGACCGGGCAGGGCCCGCGCGAGGCAAGGCAGGCGGTCAGCTTCGCCGACCGCTACCTCCAACCGCCCGCCGTCATGGTGTCGATCTCGATGTGGGATCTGGACCGGCGCAGCAACACGCGGGCCGACAACTCGGCCGAGAACGTCACGGCGGACGGGTTCGACCTCGTGTTCAGGACCTGGGGCGACACCCGCGTCGCGCGCATCCGCGCCGACTGGACGGCCCTCGGCCCGGTGCGGGACGAGGCACGCCTGGGACCTCGGCTGATGCCTCAGCCGCGCTGGTACATGCCTTCGTAGATTGGCACCAGCGTGTCGGTCTCGAACAGCGAGGACACGCTCGTGCCGCTCCAGATGTTCAGGATCGCCTGCGCGAACATCGGCGCGGTGGGCACGATGCGGATGTTCGGGGCCGAGCGGACATGGGCGCTGGGTTCGATCGAATCCGTGATGACGAGGCTTTTCATCACCGAATTCGCCACGCGTTCGACCGCCGGACCCGACAGCACGCCGTGGGTGATGTAGGAATGGACCTCGACCGCGCCATTGGCGACCAGCACCTCCGCCGCCTTGCAGAGCGTGCCGGCCGTGTCGCAGATGTCATCGACGATGATGCATTTCTTGCCGCTGACATTGCCGATCACCGTCATTTCGGCGATCTCGCCCGGCTTCTCGCGGCGCTTGTCGACGATGGCGAGCGGCGCGTTGATGCGCTTGGCGATCTCGCGCGCGCGGGCCACCCCGCCCACGTCGGGCGAGACCACCATCAGGTCCTGCATCTGGCCCTTGAAGTGATGCTCGATGTCCAGCGCAAAGACCGGCGCGGAGTAGAGGTTGTCCACCGGAATGTCGAAGAAGCCCTGGATCTGCGCCGCATGCAGGTCAAGCGTCAGGACGCGGTCGATACCCGCCTCGACGATCAGGTTCGCCACCAGCTTCGCGCTGATCGGCGTGCGCGCCTTGGCGCGGCGATCCTGCCGGGCATAGCCGAAGTAGGGGATCACCGCGGTGATCCGGTCGGCCGAGGACCGCCGCAGCGCGTCGGCGATGATCAGCAACTCCATCAGGTTGTCGTTGGCCGGGTTCGAGGTCGGTTGGATGATATACATGTCCTCGCCGCGGACGTTCTCGTAGACCTCGACGAAGATCTCCTGATCGTTGAACCGCTCGACCCGAGCATCCACCAGCGACACCGCCATGCCCCGATGGACCGACATCCGCCGCGCGATCGACTTGGCGAGCGTGAGGTTGGCGTTGCCGGAGATCAGCTTCGGCTCGTTCATGGCAGGCATCGGGATGTTCCTCGACAGGCCCGAAGGGGCCGATTCTTGACGTTGGACACCCTCTAGCACCGGGTCAGGGTCTTGGAAACCGCACCAAAGGACCCGGGCCGGAATGTCGCCACGGGAACGTCCGGAAGCGGCGCCCGTGACCCGATAAAGGCCCCTGTGCGGCAGGATCGGGCAGCGGCGGCTGCCCTTCGGAGCGTGCGGGGGCCCCGGCGCCCGACTGTCAGCCGGGGAAGGGGCACGTTCACGCCCCTCAGCGCAGGATCGCGAGGAACTCCGCGATGTCGGCGTCGGTCGTGTTCCAGGAGCAGACCAGCCGGACCGTCATGTGATCGCCGGTGGCTCCGTAGTCGTAGAAGACGGCTCCCGCGTCGCGCGCCCGACGGCAGAGCGTCGCGGGAAGATCGACGAACAGAAGGTTCGCCTCGACCGGGTGCTGCAGTTGCACGTCAGGCAGCCCCGACAGCCCGCTGGCAAGCCGCGCCGCGGCCTCGTTCGCCTGTCGCGCGAGGCGCAGCCAGAGGCCGTCCGCCAGATAGGCGCGCATCTGCGCCGCGAGATAGCGGTGCTTCGACAGGAGATGCCCGCTCCGCTTCCGGCGGATACGCAGCTCCTCGGCGCGTGCGGGGTCGAACAGCACCACCGCCTCGGCGCCCAGCAGGCCGTTCTTCGTGCCGCCGAGCGAGAGCGCGTCGATGCCCGACCGCCAGGTCATCGCGGCGGGCGTGGCGCCGGTCGCGACGAGCGCATTCGCGAACCGCGCACCGTCCAGATGGCAGAGGAGACCCCGCGTCCGCGCCACCGCCGACAGCGCCGCGACCTCGGAGGTCTGATAGACCGTGCCCAGCTCCGTCACGTTGGTCAGCGACAGGGCCGCCGGCCGGACGGCATGGAGGTCGCCAGGGGTGAAGCGAGCCAGCGCCGCCTCGAGCGTTTCGGGGGCGAGCTTTCCGCCCTCGCCCGGCAGGGTGACGAGCTTCGCGCCGGCCGAGAAGAACTCGGCCGCGCCGCATTCGTCCGCCTCGACATGCGCGCCCTCCCGGCAGAACACCGCGCCCCAAGGCGGTGTCAGGGTCGCCAGCGCCAGCGCATTGGCGGCCGTGCCGCTGGCCACAAGGGCCACCTCGGCCTCCGGTGCCGCGAAGATCTCGCGGACAAGCGCGGTGACCTCGGCCGTCACCGGATCGCCGCCATAGGGCAGGGCAGAACCGCCTTCGGCGCAGAGCGCGGCCATGACTTCGGGCGCGACGCCCGAGGCATTGTCCGAGGCGAAGAACATCAGGGGGTTTCCTCGATGATGTGGTCTTCCCAGTCCTCTTCCGCGACCTCGAACTCGGGAACCGTCCAGCCCTGCACCGAGGCGCCGGCCGCGTGAACCGAGTTGCGGTCACCGGTCAGCAGGTGATGCCAGGACGGCAGGCGCTTGCCCTCGTAGAGCAGCCGGTAGGCGCAGGTCTGCGGCATCCAGTAGGCGATCTTCGGCAGCGTCGCGGGCGAAAGCTGCACGCAGTCCGGCACGAACTGGCGGCGGATCGCGTAATTGGTGCAGCGGCAGGTGTCGCCGTCCAGCAACCGGCAGGCGATGCGGGTGAAGGCGACCTCGCCGGTGTCCTCGAACTCGATCTTGTTCAGGCAGCACTTGCCGCAGCCGTCGCAGAGCGCCTCCCATTCGGCGGGCGTCATCTTGTCGAGCGGCACGCGCTCCCAGAACTTCGGTCGTGGGGCAGGGGGCTTGGTCATCGCGGCTACATGAGCCCGAAGCGGCAAAAAGGAAAGGGGGCAGAGCGGTCAGGCGGCAAGGATTTCACGCGCCCGGGCACAGTCACGCTCCATCTGGGCGATCAGGGCCGGCAGGCCGTCGAACACCAGCTCGGGGCGCAGGAAGGCCACGAAGCCGACCGAGAGGTGCTGGCCATAGAGGTCGCCCGAGAAATCGAACAGGTAGCTTTCCAGATTCGGCCGGTTGACCCCGAACATCGGCCGCACGCCAAGGCTGGCCGCGCCGGAGTAGCTGCCCTTCTGCGGCCCGGTCAGCACGTCCACCTTGACGGCATAGACGCCCAGCCGGGGCAGGTGGAGCCCGTTCACCGACATGTTGGCGGTGGGATAGCCCAGCTCGCGGCCGCGCTTCTCGCCGTGCAGCACCTCGCCGTCGATCCGGTGCCAGTGCCCGAGCATCGTGGCCGCATCCTGCGGCCGCCCCTCGCTGAGCGCGGCGCGGATCGCGGTCGAGGAGATCTCCAGCCCCTGCGCCGTCAGCAGGTCGGCGACGGTCACGTCGAAGCCGTAGCGCCGCCCCAGCGCGGTCAGGTCCGCGACGGTGCCCTTGCGCCCCTTGCCGAAGCAGAAGTCGGATCCGACGACCACGTGACTCACGCCAAGGCCCTCGGCCAGCACGTCGCGCGCGTAGTCCTCGGGTGACAGGGCCGCGAGGTTCAGGTCAAATGGCAACTCGTAGAGCCTTTCCACGCCCAGCTTCGCCAGCCGGTTCGCGCGGGCCTCGGCGTTCATCAGCCGGAAGGGCGGCGCCTCGGGCGCGAAGACCTCGCGCGGGTGCGGTTCGAAGGTGATCACCCCCAGCGGGCCGCGGCCGCGGGCAAGGTCGATGACATGCTGGTGGCCGCGGTGGACGCCGTCGAAATTGCCCATAGCGACCGAGGCGCCACGATCCGAAGCCTCAAGCCCTTGCCAGTGGTGGTAGATGCGCATCGGTCCCCGCGGGCGGGGACCCCGCCGTCAGTCGAATTTGCGGCTTGGCGCCAGAACCAGCGCCTCGCCCTTCAGGACGGTGGTATTGCCCACCAGACAGCGGGTTTCAAGGGTCACGCGCCGCTTGCCGTGGTCGATGGCGGTCACTGTCACTTCTGCAAGCACCGTATCGCCCGGACGCACAGGAGCGAGGAACTTCAGCGACTGGCCAAGATAGACGGTGCCGTGGCCGGGCAGCTGCTCGCCGATCACCGCCGAGATCAGGCCCGCGGTCAGCATGCCGTGGGCGATGCGGCCCTCGAAGATCGTGTCGCGGGCATAGTCGTCGTCGAGATGCACCGGATTGCGGTCGGTCGAGACCTCGGCGAACAGCTCGATGTCGCGGTCGGTCACTTCCTTGCGGAGAGAGCGGCTCATGCCGATCTCGAGGTCTTCGATGCAGATCGTCCCGCGGGGCATGTTGTCGAGCATCCTGCGAATCCCTTTGCTGGTGCCGCACACGATAGTTTGCGCTGCAATGCAGCACAAGATGGTTGGGCAATATATGTTCCCGACTGCGACTAAAGGCGCAATAATCTTGCCGTGCGCTTAACGCAGGCGGGAGATTGCAAAGGTAGGACTCAGTTGAGACTGGGCCAGCCAGTCCGCCAGCCGCGCGGGCTCGAGATGCTCGCCGTTCGCCCCGAACGTGTCCGAGGCGAGGCCGCCGGTGATGAACAGCGTGTCGAGGCCCTCGGACATGCCGCCCTGGATGTCGGTGCCGATGCCGTCGCCGACGCAAAGGATGTCCTCGGCGGCGATTCCGGGGCGGATGGCCTCCAGCCGCCGGCGGGCGAGGTCGTAGATCGGCGGGTGAGGCTTGCCGAAATAGAAGCTCTGGCCGCCCATCTCGTCATAGGCCTGCGCGAGGGCGCCGGCGCAGTAGATGCGCTTGTGGCCGTAGTCCACCATGATGTCGGGGTTGGCGCAGAGCAGCTTCAGCCCCTTCTCGCGCGCGAACAGCAGCGTCGCGCGGTAGTCCTCGGGCGTCTCGGTCAGGTCGTCGAAGAGGCCGGTGCAGACGATGCCCTCGGCTTCGGCCAGCGGCACCTTGACGATCGGGGCCGCGCTTTCCGCGAGAGGGCGCAGGTCCTCGGCGAAATCGGTGAAGAACGCATCGTCCTTCTCCGGCCCGAGGTGATAGACCTTCCGCCCGACCGCCCCGGTGATCAGCGCATGTTGCGCCGCGTCGCCCGACGAGGCGATCTCGTCGTAGCAGTCCTCGGGGACGTTCAGGTTCTGCAACTGGCGCAGGACCGAGGGCTTCGGCCGCGGGGAGTTGGTCAGC
Organism: Rhodobacter sp. CZR27; assembly: GCF_002407205.1. Lineage (NCBI taxonomy): Bacteria > Pseudomonadati > Pseudomonadota > Alphaproteobacteria > Rhodobacterales > Rhodobacter > Rhodobacter sp. CZR27. The sequence goes on from NZ_CP023548.1 coordinate 1,054,745, forward strand.
AGCATCACCGTGCCGCCCCTGGCGCGGAAGGCGCGCAGCGCCTCCACCGCCTCGGGGAAGGCGCGCTTGCCATCGTGCAGGCATCCCCAGAGATCGCAATAGAGCGCGCGGTACACGCCGGAGACTTCGGCAAGCGAGGCGACGATCTGGGTCATGGGGAAGCCTTTCATGTAAAGGCCGGGCGCGATCCGCCCGGCCGGAGGCGCCGGAAGGGCCGGGTGACCGGCCCGGCAAGGGTCAGAGCTTGAGCACCGGGATGATCTGCTTCTTGCGGCTCATGATGCCCGGCAGCACCACCGTATCGCCCGAGACGGTCGCTCCGAAGCTCTTTTCGGCCAGCTGCTTGACCAGATCGTTCGGCACCAGCAGGGTCGCCTCTTCGCGCAGGATGTCCACGATGAACAGCACCACCTGATCCGCGCCGTCCTCGGTCGCGACGGCCGGCATGGCGGCCATCAGGCTGTCCTTGCGGTCGAGAAGCACCTTCGGCGCGGTGGTTTCCAGCACCGAGATGCGGAACTGCTTGCCCTCGATCTCGTATTCCTTCGAGTCCATGCGCAGCAGTTCCGCGTCCGAGAAGGCCGAGACGTCGGACTTCGCCGCGAACAGCTCGCCCGCAAAGGCCGGGATGTCCACGCCCAGATCGGCGGCCAGCTTCTCGGCCACCGCGCGGTCATGCGGCGTGGTGGTGGGCGAGCGGAATTCCAGCGTGTCCGAGAGGATGCAGGACAGCATCGCGCCCTTGATCTCGCGCGGCGCGCGGGCCAGCGCATCGCCCATCAGGTCGTGCATGATGGTGGCAGTGCAGGCGAGCGGACGCACCGTGATCTCGATCGGGGCCTTGGTCTTGATGCCGCCGACGAGAAGGTGGTGGTCGATGATGCCCACGACCTTCGCCTCGTTGATCGAGGGCGGCAGCTCGGCAGGGTTGTTGGTGTCCACGATCACGCAGGTATCATCGGCGGTCACGTCCGAGATGATCTCCGGCTTGTCGAGGCCCCAGTGCTTCAGGACGAAGGCGGCTTCCGTGTTCGGCTCGCCGAGGAGAACCGGTTTCGCCGGAGTGCCGGCCACCTCGGTCAGATACCAGGCCCAGATGATGGGCGAGCCGGTGGAGTCGGTGTCGGGGGACTTGTGGCCGAAAACCTTGATCATGGATGCTTCCCGCTGCGGATGGATTTGCCGGCCTTATAGGCGGCAGGGCGCGGCTTGTCACGCCCGCGCCGCCACGCTTGCCGCGCTGCAGCATCCCCGCCACAGCCGGCCGGACTGTTGCGGCAGCGGCATGGCGGGTGCGACGATGCGGAAATTGTGCAAGCGCGGCGCCGGGCGCATGTTCCGCCACAGACTCACAGCCAGCCAAGGAAACGGCCATGCGCGACCCGCGGTCCCATCTGCCCTTTGAACTCGTCCTTGCCGAACTCAGCCGGTCGCTGCGTCCGGCTGCGGTGGTCACCAGCCTGTTCGGCACGCCCGAGACCCGCTGACCGCTAGAACCCGAGCTTCTCGAGGCGGAAGCCCGCCTCGTCCAGCAGGGCGAGCACCCCTCCCTTTCCCGGCAGGTGCAGCGCGCCCACGGCGACGACCGTCGGACCCTCGGCGGCCGCCGCCTCGATGACCGGCATCCATGCCCGGTTGCGGCGCGTGACCAGCGTCTCCTCCATCCGGGCGAATTCGGCATCCGCCGCCTCGGGCGTGTAGCCCGGCATCGCATGGGTCTGCAGGCGCATGTATTCCCACACCTTCCGCGACTCGCCTGCGAAGTAGCGGTCGCCCAGCGTCACGGCCAGATCCTCGACCCGGTCCTCCAGCGGCAGGGCGGTGCGGATCATCGCCAGCTGCTCCTGCGGGGTAAGCTCGGCGAACAGCCTGAACACGGTATTCCAGGGCTCCAGCGAGCGCACCGGCACGCCCGCGTCCCTTGCCGCCGCCATCGCCATCTTGTCGAGGCCGTCCGGCTGCTTCGCGGCGTCGATGGCACAGGGCGGCAGCGCGAGCGTCATCGACACATACCAGGGCTCGAACTTCGAGGCGAGCACCGGCGGGATGCCGCGCGCGCGAAGGGCGCCCGACAGGGTCTTCCATTCCCCCTCGCTCAGCACTTCGGGCAGGGTGGGGCCGTCGGACAGCATCAGCGACGGGTCCTTCGCCATCGCCTCCTTCAGCTTCGCCTCCTCCTCGGGGCCGGCTTCCACCAGAAGCACGCCGGCCTCCTCGATGAAGGGGCGCAGCCGGTCGAGGTTCGCCGCATGGCGCGGATCCTCCAGATGATAGGTTCCCGCCACGATCACCCGCTGCTCGCCCCGGGTGGCGCGCCAGAAGTTGCCTTCGGCGAAGGGTTGCAGGGCGGTCTCGGATTCGACCAGCGCCCGCTCGGCCGGCGGCAAGGTGTCGATCAGGTCGGTTCCGACGCAGGCGGCCCGCGCCGCACCGGCCGAGATCACGAGGAACAAGCAAAGGGTCGGGATCAGTCGGGCCATGCACCATGTCCTTGTAAGGGCGCTGCAAAGGTTGCATGCCTCGCCGCCCGCGCCAAGCGGTCCGGTCCATTTTGACGCATCCTCCCCGTTGACAGCCGCGTGAGGCTTTCCTATCTGTCGCGTCGTTGGCACTCACCGACTGCGAGTGCCAATCCTATTCAACCTGGAACCTAGGGAGTGTTCTCAGATGGCATTCAAACCGCTGCATGACCGCGTGCTGGTCCGCCGCGTCCAGAGCGACGAAAAGACCAAGGGCGGTCTGATCATCCCCGACACCGCGAAGGAAAAGCCGGCCGAGGGCGAAGTCGTCGCCACCGGTGAAGGTGCGCGCAAGGATTCGGGCGAGCTGATCGCGATGTCGGTGAAGGCCGGCGACCGCGTGCTGTTCGGCAAGTGGTCGGGCACCGAGGTCACCATCGACGGTGACGAGCTGCTCATCATGAAGGAAAGCGACATTCTCGGCATCCTCGGCTGAGGCCGGGCTGACCGCAGGCTTGGTCCCCGACGGATCGGGGCACTTTGAGCCGCATCCGAGAAGATCGCAGAAACCAGACAATCAGGAGCATTCACATGGCTGCCAAGGACGTCAAGTTCGATACCGATGCCCGCGACCGCATGCTGCGCGGCGTGAACATCCTCGCCGACGCGGTGAAGGTCACGCTGGGCCCGAAAGGCCGCAACGTCGTGATCGACAAGTCGTTCGGCGCGCCGCGCATCACCAAGGACGGTGTGACGGTCGCCAAGGAAATCGAACTCGCCGACAAGTTCGAGAACATGGGCGCGCAGATGGTGAAGGAAGTCGCTTCCCGCACCAACGACGAGGCGGGTGACGGCACCACCACCGCCACCGTGCTGGCCCAGGCCATCATCAAGGAAGGCCTCAAGGCCGTCGCCGCCGGCATGAACCCGATGGACCTGAAGCGCGGCATCGACCTCGCCACCACGAAAGTCGTGGAAGCGATCAAGGCTGCCTCGCGTCCGGTCTCGGACTCGCATGAAGTCGCCCAGGTCGGCACCATCTCGGCCAACGGCGAGGCCCAGATCGGCCGCTTCATCGCCGATGCGATGCAGAAGGTCGGCAACGAGGGCGTGATCACCGTCGAGGAGAACAAGGGCCTCGAGACCGAAGTCGAAGTCGTCGAGGGCATGCAGTTCGACCGCGGCTACCTCTCGCCCTACTTCGTCACCAACGCCGACAAGATGACCGCCGAACTCGAAGACGTGTTCATCCTGCTGCACGAGAAGAAGCTCTCGTCGCTGCAGCCGATGGTCCCGCTGCTCGAGTCGGTGATCCAGGCCCAGAAGCCGCTGCTGATCGTGGCCGAGGACGTCGAAGGCGAAGCCCTCGCGACTCTCGTCGTGAACAAGCTGCGTGGTGGCCTGAAGATCGCCGCCGTCAAGGCTCCGGGCTTCGGCGACCGCCGCAAGGCCATGCTGCAGGACATCGCGATCCTGACCGGCGGCCAGGTGATCTCGGACGACCTCGGCATGAAGCTCGAGAACGTCACCGTGGACATGCTGGGCCGCGCCAAGAAGATCTCGATCAACAAGGACAACACCACGATCGTCGACGGCGCCGGTGACAAGGCCGAGATCGACGCCCGCGTGGCGCAGATCCGCAACCAGATCGAGGAAACCTCGTCCGACTACGACCGCGAGAAGCTGCAGGAGCGTGTCGCGAAGCTGGCGGGCGGCGTGGCCGTCATCCGCGTCGGCGGCATGACCGAAGTCGAAGTGAAAGAGCGCAAGGACCGCGTCGATGACGCCCTGAACGCGACCCGTGCGGCCGTGCAGGAAGGCATCGTCGTCGGTGGCGGCGTGGCGCTGATCCAGGGCGGCAAGGCGCTCGACGGCCTGACCGGCGAGAACCCCGACCAGAACGCGGGCATCACCATCGTGCGTCGCGCGCTGGAAGCTCCGCTGCGCCAGATCGCCCAGAACGCGGGCGTGGACGGTTCGGTCGTGGCTGGCAAGGTCCGCGAGTCGAACGACAAGACCTTCGGCTTCAACGCCCAGACCGAAGAATATGGCGACATGTTCAAGTTCGGCGTCATCGACCCGGCGAAGGTTGTCCGCACCGCTCTGGAAGACGCGGCCTCGGTCGCCTCGCTGCTGATCACCACCGAAGCCATGATCGCCGACAAGCCCGAGCCGAAGTCGGCTCCGGCCGGCGGCATGGGCGGCATGGGCGGCATGGACGGCATGATGTGATCGCAGCCTGACCTTCAGGTTGCGACGGAAAGGGGGCCCTCGGGGCCCCCTTTTTCCATTCGAAGGGATGTATCCGTTCGACCCGTGCGGATGCAGAACTCCTGTAATTGCTGGGTGTTTTAGCCTTTCCGGTGATTGCTTTCCCGCGGTGCGCGTGCTGTGAAATGCTCATTCTTGAGCGAGATGATTTTGACCGGGGTGCCGTATGAGTAAGAAGACCGATCTTCAGGAGCGCCTGGATTTCCTGAAGCTTGATGCGGCCGCGCTCGCGCGCTTGCCGGAGAACCGTGACATCTTCCTCGAAGCGGTCGACGAGGCGCTTCGCGACTTCTACGACAGGGTGGGCGGGACGCCCGAGGCGGCCGCCTTCTTCCGCGACGAGTCGCGCATGACCCATGCGGCGGGCAAGCAGAAGACCCACTGGTCGCGCATCGCCTCGGGTGAGATCGACGAGGACTATGTCAGCGAGGCGACCCGGGTCGGGCGCACTCATGCAAGGATCGGGCTGGAGCCGCGCTGGTATCTCGGCGGCTACGCGCTGATCCTCGAGCGGATGGTGTCGATCATGCTGCCCCGGATGCTCGGCCGGGGCTTTCATTCGCGCAAGCGGGTGGAGCGCACGGCAGAGTCGATCGGCCTGATGCTGAAGGCCGCGATCCTCGACATGGATTACGGCGTCTCGACCTATTTCGAGGCGCTGGAGGAAGAGCGCCGCGAGATCGAGAAGGAGCGCGAGGTGGCCACGCAGCTTGCCCGGTCGCTGGCCGATGCCTCCTCGGCGATGGAAGAGATCGCGGCGACGGTCCGCCAGACCGCCGACAACGCCGACCAGACCCGCTCTTCGGCGACGCAGGTCAGCGAACTGGCCACGGCCGGCAGCGAGGCCGTTACCGGAGCCGCGACCGCCATGCGCGAGATCGCGGGCAAGGTCGGCATCGTGCAGGAGATCGCGCGCCAGACCAACCTTCTGGCACTGAACGCGGCGGTCGAGGCGGCGCGGGCCGGATCGCAGGGCGCGGGCTTCGCGGTCGTCGCGGGCGAGGTGCGCCGGCTGGCCGAACGGGTCGAGCAGGCCTCGGCCGAGATCGGCGCGCTGGCCGCATCGACGCTGGCCGCCTCGTCGCGGGCCGAGCAGAGCCTGCACCGCCTGCTGCCCGACATCGACCGAACGACCCAGCTGGTCGCCGAGATCTCGACCGCCTGCAAGGAGCAGACCATCGGCGTCGATCAGGTCAATCAGGCGATCCTGCGGATGAACGAACTCGGCCGGAAGCTCGATGCGGCGGAGTCCGCGATCCAGCGCCGGTCCGGCCGCCCGCAGCCGCATGCCGCGCCGGGGACGCGCGGCGGATGCCCGATGCACGCCGGGCGCAGTCGCGCAGCCTGAGCCGCCCGGGCACCCGGCCGGCCCGGCGGCGCAGGCTCGCTCACTCCAGGATCTCGCCGGGATCGACGCCCCAGAGGGCGGTCTTGATCACCCAGCCCTTGTTGCCCTCGGCAGCGATCCGGCACCAGTCCGTCTGGCATTCGAGCAGCCGCACGATCACGCCGCGCTCGGCATGGAGCGTCACCGGCGAGCCGCTGGCCGGGTCCTCGTGCAGGTCGGCCATCTCGGCCACCACCATGGCCGAGCGCACGCCCGACAGCAGCGAATAGTGCACCCAGCCGCCGGCGCCCTCGAAATCCTCGACCCGGCGCCAGTGCTCGTATTCCGCGGTGACCCTCAGCGGCATCCCGGCGCGCGTGAAGACCCAGTCGATGCGATGCGTGAGGCCGGGGCCGCGGCGCGCGTTGCCTTCGGAGGTCTTGAGCGAGACGTAGCGCGGCAGCGGCAGGTTCGTGACCGGGCCGACGCCGGGCACGCGCTCGGGCGCCGGTGCGGCTTCGGCAGCGCCCGCCATCTCGTCGGGAGGCGGGGCAGTCTCCTGCGCTGCGGCCGCTCCGCAGGCGGCCAGCACCAGCGTCACCGCAAGTGCCGTGATCGTCCGTCCCATACCCGTTTCCGCCTTTCGGGCGCCCATGCCGTCATGCCGCGCCGTCCTGCCTCTTCCGGGGCTTGTGCCGCGCCCCGCTTGGCGGCACCTTGCCACCACATGGCCGGATTTGGAAGTGCAGGGAGAGACAGAATGCCCGTGGAACGCCTCAGTGTTGTCGTCACGCGACGCCTGCCGGACGTGGTCGAAACCCGCCTGAAGGAGCTGTTCAACGTCGAGCTTCGTGACCCCGACGTGAAGATGACGCGCGACGAGCTGGTCGAGGCGATGGGCCGGGCCGACGTGCTGGTTCCCTGCCTGACCGACGACATCGACGCCACCATGCTGGCGCAGGCCGGGCCGAAGCTGAAGCTGATCGCGAACTACGGCGCGGGCGTGGACCATATCGACGTGGCGACGGCGCGGCAGCGCGGCATCCTCGTCTCGAACACGCCCGACGTGGTGACCGAGGATACCGCCGACATGACCATGGCGCTGATCCTCGCCGTTACCCGGCGCATTCCCGAGGGCCTGGCCGAGATGCAGTCGGGCAACTGGGCCGGCTGGGCGCCGATGGCGCATCTGGGCGGCCGGCTGCGCGGGCGGCGTCTGGGCATCCTCGGCATGGGGCGGATCGGGCAGGCGGTGGCGCGGCGCGCGAAGGCCTTCGGCATGCAGGTGCATTACCACAACCGCAAGCGCGTCCGTTCCGAGATCGAGGAGGAGCTTGAGGCGACCTGGTGGGAAAGCCTCGACCAGATGGTGACCCGGATGGACATCATCTCGATCAACTGTCCGCATACGCCCTCGACCTTCCATCTGATGAACGCGCGGCGGCTGAAGCTGTTGAAGCCCACCGCCGTCATCGTGAACACCTCGCGCGGCGAGGTGATCGACGAGAACGCCCTGACGCGCGGCCTGCGGGCCGGCGAGATCGCGGGCGCCGGCCTCGACGTCTTCGAGCACGGCCACGAGATCAACCCGCGCCTGCGCGAGCTTCCCAACGTGGTCCTGCTGCCGCACATGGGCTCGGCCACGGTGGAGGGGCGGATCGAGATGGGCGAGAAGGTGATCCTGAACATCAAGACCTTCGCCGACGGCCACCGTCCGCCGGATCAGGTGCTGCCCTCGATGCTCTGACCGCGCAGGGGGGCGCCCGCGTCCTCTGCCCCGTGGCCGGGGCGGCCCCGCCTGCGTCGAAGCTCCGGCAGTGCCGGAGGGGCCGGGCGTCGCCCCGATGATCCGGCTTGACGGCGGCTTGGCGCGCTTCACCTTCTTCTTCGCCGGCAGGTCCGGCGACCAGATGGAGTGATCCCGTGACGCCCGCTCCTCACTCTCTCGGCGGCAGCCGCATTCCGCGGTGCGTCTTCGGTGCGTGCAAGGCGCCCGGACGCGGCGCTCTCTGGCTGACGCCGGTTGCCGACACGGGCCGTTCCGGACTGCGGCCCGTCCCTTCTGCAGCTGCGGGCTGCGTCGTGGAACCGGATTCAACCGCTGATGTTGGCTGCATGACGGCAGGCGCCGGACCTCGCCGCCGGAGCTTGACCGAGGAACCCTTCCGATGGCTCATCCGCCCCTCAGACTCGTGATCCTTGCGTTCATCGCGGCGCTGCCGCAGACGGCGGCTGCGCATGACTGGTATCCCTTCACCTGCTGCTCGGACCGCGACTGCGGGCCGGTCAGCGAAAGCGAGGTGACGGCCGGTCCGAAGGGCTGGGTCATCCGCTCCACCGGCGAGGTCATCGGCTATGACGACGAGCGCCTGATGCTGACCCCGCGACAGGCCGGCAACAGCTTCCACCGCTGCAGTGCCGACGGCAAGCCCGAGGGCAAGACCATCTGCCTGTTCGTCCCGCAGTTCGGAAGCTGATCGGGCCTCCCGCGTCCGGGCCAGCGCGTCGTGGGTCAGAACCGCGAGGGCAGGTAAGGCGTGATGTCCAGTTCGGGCTGTTTCGCGTCGAGCAGGTCCGCCACGATGCGCGCAGTGACCGGCGCCAGCGTCAGGCCGATGTGGCCGTGTCCATAGGCGTGCAGGATCTCGGGCCCCGCCCGCGACGGGCCGATGACCGGCAGGCTGTCCGGCATCGAGGGGCGGAAGCCCATCCAGCTGCGCGACGGCTCTCCCAGATCGGGAAAGATCGCCCGGGCGCCCGACACCAGCCGCGCGATCCGGTGCGGCGAGGGCGGGGCCGTGAGGCCACCCAGCTCGACCGTTCCCGCCACCCGCAGCCGCCCGGTCATCGGGCACAGGTAGAAGCCGCGCGCGGTGGGGCAGGTCGGCCGCGTGAGCCTCGGCGTGCTCATGTCCCATTCGACATGATAGCCGCGCTCGGTATCGAGGGGGACGCGGTCACCCGCCCGGGCCGCCAATCCCCGCGAATGTGCGCCGGCGGCAATCACCGCGCGCCGCCCGTGAACCGCAAGGCCCTTGCCGCTGACGATCACCCCGTCCACGCGCCGCTCCAGCCCCTCGGCGCGGGACTTCACGATCTGGACCCCCGCCCGCCGTGCGGCGGCAGCGATCAGGGCCACCATCCTGCCCGGATCCGACAGGAAGACCGCGCCGGGAAAGAAGGCGGCCCCCGCCATCGGCGGCAGCGACGGCTCCATCGCGGCCAGTGCCGGGGCAGGCAGCAACTCGACCGAGACGCCGAGCGTGCGCCGGAAGGCCATGTCCCGTTCGGCCGCGCGGAAGGCGGCTGCGGTTTCGTAGGCGTAAAGGCAGCCGCGGTGGTTCAGAAGCGCGGTGCCCCCGACCTCGGCCGCCATCGCCTCCCAGCTTCGCGTGGCCGAGGCGAGCAGGGCGGCGATGGCCGTCGCGTTGCGGCGCGCCGCAACGGGCAGCGATTGCGCCGCAAAACGCAGCAGCCACGGCGCGAGCGTGGGCAGCGCGGCATGCCGGATCGCGAGCGGCGAGTTCCGGTCGAACAGCAGCGACGGCAACGACTTAAGGACATCCGGCGTGCCCACGGGCAGCACGGCATAATCGGCAATGGTTCCCGCATTGCCATGCGATGCCCCCGCGCCCGGCTCCTCGGGTTCGATCAGGATCACCGAGCGGCCGCGCCCGGCCACGGTCAGCGCGATGGCAAGGCCTACGACGCCGCCACCGATGACGACCGTGTCCGAGGAGAGGTGCTGGATCATCCGGGTCTCCGAACGCGGCCCGAAGCGGGTTCGGGCCGCGCCTCCGTCACAGGCAGGCTTCGAACAGCGCGCGGGTGTTCTCGCGCGTCATCTCGATCGGATTGCCGCCGCAGGACGGGTCCTCCAGCGCCATCTCGGTCAACTCGTCCAGCCGCGCGGCCTCGACACCCATCGCCGACAGGGTCTCGGGGATCGCAAGTTCGGCACGCAACGCCATGATCTTTCCGCGGAAGCCGTCAAAGCCACCCGAAATGCCGAGATAGGCCGCGGCGCGCTCGATGCGCTCTTCGATGGCCGGGCGGTTGAAGTCCAGCACCATCGGCATCACCACGGCGTTCGTCGTGCCGTGGTGGGTGTTGTAGACCGCGCCGACCGGATGGCTCAGCGAATGGATCGCGCCGAGGCCCTTCTGGAACGCCACCGCCCCCATCGCCGCCGCAGCCATCATGTGGGCGCGGGCCTCGAGGTCGTTCGGATTGGCGTAAACCTTCGGCAGGTTCTCGAACACCAGCCGCATGCCTTCCAGCGCGATGCCCTGGCTCATCGGATGGTAGAAGGGCGAGCAATAGGCTTCGAGGCAATGCGCCAGCGCGTCCATCCCCGTTCCTGCGGTAATGAACTTCGGCATCCCCACCGTCAGTTCCGGATCGCAGATCGTGACGGCCGGCAGCAGCTTCGGGTGGAAGATGATCTTCTTCTTGTGGGTCTCGGAGTTCGTCAGCACCCCCGCACGCCCCACCTCGGAGCCGGTCCCGGCGGTCGTCGGCACCGCCACGATGGGCGCGATCTTCGACGCATCCGCCCGCGTCCACCAGTCGCCGATGTCCTCCAGATCCCAGACGCTCACGCTCTGGTCGTGCATCAGCGCGATCATCTTGCCAAGGTCGAGCGCCGAGCCACCGCCGAAGCAGATCACCCCATCATGGCCGCCCGCCTTGTAGGCGGCGATGCCGGCCTCCATGTTCTTCTCGTTCGGGTTCGGATCGACCTCCGAGAAGCAGGCACGGCCGAGGCCGGCCGCTTCCAGTTGATCGAGCGCGGCCAGCGTGATCGGCAGCGATGCCAGCGCCTTGTCGGTGACCAGAAGCGGCTTCTTCAGCCCGATGGCCTTGCACTGTTCGGCCAGTTCCGCGATGCGGCCCGCGCCGAACTTGACGGCGGTGGGATAGGACCAGTTCGCCCGGAGGGTCATTTCGTCACCTTCTTCAGATGGTAGGATTTCGGCCGGGTGACCGACATGTAGCCCAAGGCCGAGAGCGCCGCGCCCCGGCCGGTGTCCTTGCAGCCCGTCCAGCACAGCGCGGGGTCAAGGTAGTCGCAGCGGTTCATGAAGACCGTCCCGGTCTCGATCCGCGCGCCGATTTCGGCCGCGGCCTCGGCGTCGGCGGTCCAGATCGAGCAGGTCAGGCCGTAGGGGCTGTCGTTCATCAGGCCGATGGCTTCCTCGTCGCCCGAGACCTTCATGATGCCGACCACGGGGCCGAACGATTCCTCCTTCATCACCCGCATGTCGTGGGTGACGTTGGTCAGGATCTGCGGCGCGAGATAGGCGCCGCCGTCGTCAGCCGGGAAATCGGTGGGGTCGATCAGCGGCGTGGCACCGGCGGCGATGGCCTCCGCCACCTGCTCGCGCACCACGCGGGCGAAGCGGACGTTCGCCATCGGCCCGAGCGTGGTTTCGGGCTCGAACGGGTTGCCGAGCTTCAGCGCCTTGACCCAGGCCACCGCCTTTTCCACGAAGGCGTCATACAGGCTTTCGTGGACATAGATCCGCTCGATCCCGCAGCAGCACTGGCCGGCGTTGAACATCGCGCCGTCCATCAGGCTGTCCACCGCGGCGTCCAGATCGGCATCCGCGCGGACATAGCCCGGATCCTTGCCGCCCAGTTCCAGCCCCAGCGCGGTGAAGGTGCCCGCCGCCGCGCGCTCGATGGCCGCGCCGCCCCCGACCGAGCCGGTGAAGTTCACGAAGCCGAAGGCCCGCGCCCCGATCAGCGCCTCGGTCGTGGCGTGGTCGAGGACGACGTTCTGGAACACGTCCTCCGGCACGCCGGCGGCGTGGAAGGCCTCGGCCAGACGCTCGCCCACCAGCAGGGTCTGGCTGGCGTGCTTGAGCACCACCGCATTGCCGGCGATCAGCGCGGGGACCAGCGTGTTGATCGTCGTCAGGTAGGGGTAGTTCCAGGGGGCGATGATGAAGACCACGCCCACCGGTTCGCGCAGGATGCGGCGTTCGAACCGGTCGGAGGCTTCGGCCACCATCGGGGCCAGCGCGCTTTCCGCGATCTCGGACATGTAGGCGGTGCGGTCGTTCACGCCGCCGAACTCGCCGCCGAAGCGGGTGGGGCGGCCCATCTGCCAGGCCAGTTCCTCGACGATCTGCTCCTTCATCTCGTTGAGCATGGCCACTCCGGCCTTGACCAGCGCGATGCGCTCCTGAAGCGGGCGAGCGGCCCAGGCCGGTTGCGCGGCCTTCGCGCGGGCGGCCACGGCTTTCGCCTCCTCCATCGAGAGCGGCATCCGCTCGGCATAGACCCGCCCGTCCACGGGCGAGATCAGCTGGATCGGTTTCGTCATGTTGTTCCCCGTTCAGGCGCGCTCGAAAAGGCGGGCCAGTTCGAAATCGGTGACCACGCGGTCCTGCTCCTGGATCTCCCATTCGGCCGCATGGTGGTAGTGCTCGACGACCTCGTCGCCCATCGCCGCGCGCAGCATCGCCGAGCCCTTGAGAAGTTCCGCCGCCTCGCGCAGCGTCTTCGGGATCTCGCGGATGCCGGCGGTCGAATACATGTCGCCGCGCATTTCGACTTCCAGATCCATCTTCTGCTCGATGCCGTCAAGCCCCGCCGCAAGCAGCGCCGCACAGGCGAGATAGGGGTTCAGGTCGGCCCCGCCGATCCGGCATTCGATGCGGACGGCCTTGGTGCCCTCGCCGCAGACGCGGAAGCCCGCGGTGCGGTTGTCCCGGCTCCAGACCGCCTTGGTGGGGGCGAACATGCCGATGCAGAAGCGCTTGTAGCTGTTGATGTAGGGCGCAAGGAAAGCCGTGATCTCCTGCGCATGGGCGAGTTGCCCGGCAAGGAAGTGCTTCATCGTGGCCGACATGCCGTGCGGGTCGTCCCGGTCGAAGAAGGCGGGCTTGCCGTCCAGCGTCCAGAGCGACTGGTGGATGTGGCTCGAAGAGCCCGCGCGGCGGTGGTCGTACTTCGCCATGAAGGTCACGGACTTGCCGGCGGCATGGGCGATGTCCTTCACCGCCATCTTGGTGATCGCGTGGCTGTCGGCCGTGTCGAGCGCGTCCGAGTATTTCACGTTGATCTCTTCCTGCCCGGCCTCGGCCTCGCCCTTCGAGCATTCGACGGGGATGCCCGCACCGAAGAGACCGTTGCGCAGCGTGCGCATCACGGCCTCTTCCTTCGAGGTCTGGAAGATGTGGTAGTCCTCGTTGTAGGCGCTGATCGGCTTCAGGTCGCGGATCTGGCCGCTTCCCTGCATCGAGTCGCGCACTGCATCGAACGATGTCTCGAACAGGAAGAATTCCAGTTCCGTGGCCATCATCACCTTGAAGCCCATCGCTTCCGCCCGCGCCACCTGCCGCTTCAGGATCGCGCGGGGGGATTGGGGCACCTCGTGATGGTGATGGTCGAGCAGGTCGCAGAGCACCAGCGCCGTCCCCTCCTGCCAGGGCAGCACCCGCAGCGTGCCCATGTCGGGCTTCATGACGTAATCGCCATAGCCCTTTTCCCAGCCCGAGGTCTTGTAGCCGGGAACGGTGGTCATCTCCATGTCGATGGCCAGCAGGTAGTCGCAGCAGTGCGTCTCGTGGTGGGCGCTCTCGATGAAGTGGCGCGCGTGGAAGCGCTTGCCCATCAGGCGGCCCTGCATGTCCACGCAGGCCACGAGAACCGTGTCGATCTCGCCGCGCTCCACGGCCTCTTTCAGCGCGTCGAATGTCATGTTGCCGGGCATGGGGTCCTCGTTCAGTCACGGGCAGGGCGGAAGACGTCGGGGCGGCCGGGGAAGGGGCCGCCCCGCAGGGCGTCAGGAGAAGCGGTAGGGGGGACCGGCCTTCTTCATCGCCTCGTTGTAGTCCTTGATGATCTTGACCACCTTGGCCTTGGTCTCGGATTCCTGCGCGATCTCGTCCCAGAACTCGACCGCGGCATTCTCGACCTGCGCCCACTCCGCATCCGGGATGGTGGTCAGCTTCAGCTTGGTCTCGTTGACGCGCAGATGCGCCTCGCCGGCCCAGTACCAGTGCTGGCGGTAGTAGTGCGACTGCTCGAAGCAGACCCGCAGCAGTTCCTGCAGATGCGGCGGGACCTCGTTCCAGCGGTCCATGTTGGCGAAGAAATGCCCGATCCAGGCGCCCGAGATGTTGTTGGTCAGGAAGTAGTCGGTCGCATTGGCCCAGCCAACCGTATAGACCTCGGTGATGCCGGACCAGGCGAGGCCGTCAAGCTCGCCGGTCTGCAGCGCGACCTCGACATCCTCCCAGGGCAGGGTCACCGGCACCACGCCGAAGCGGGTGAGGAACCGGCCCGCGGTCGGGAAGGTGAAGATGCGCAGGCCCTCGAGGTCCTTCAGCGCGTTGATCGGCTTCTTGGTCGAGAAGTTGCACGGGTCCCACGAGCCCGCCGAGATGTGCTTGACGCCCACCTTGGCGTATTCCTCGGCCCAGATCGCGCCGAGGCCGTATTTGTTGAACAGCGCCGGCACGTCGAGCGAGTAGCGCAGCGCCAGCGGGAAGTAGCCGCCGAACACCGTCACCTCGGTCGGCGAGGCCATCGAGTCGTCGTCGGACTGCACGCAGTCGATGGTGCCGCGCTGCATGGCCTGGAAAAGCTCGGCCGTCGGCACCAGCTGGTCCGAATAGAACAGCTCGATCTCCATCTGGCCCTGCGCGATGGTGTTGAAGGACTCCACCGCAGGTTTCACGACATGCTCGCCGAGTGCCGCGCCGGCATAGGTTTGCATCCGCCACTTGATCGGCGCCTGCGCGCGCGTCACGGCAGGGGCTGCAAGGCTTGCGGCGCCGGCAATGGCGCCGGTGGTCAGGAACTTCCGTCTTGTCGTCATCAGAGACCTCCAATGTTGGGGCGGGGACGGTTCAGGCCGCCCCTCATTCACTGTCACTTCACGTAAAGCGTCTGGGGCAGCCAAAGCGCGATCTGCGGGAAGGTCATGACCAGCGCGAGCGCGACGATCATGAGCCCGACGAAGGGTGCGATCGACCGATAGATGTCCTGAATCGTGATCTCGGGCGGCGCCATGGCGCGCATCAGGAACAGGTTGTAACCGAAGGGCGGCGTCAGATAGGCGACCTGGCAGGTGATGGTGTAAAGAACGCCATACCAGATCAGGTCGAAGCCGAGCGCCCCGACGAGCGGCACGAAAAGCGGCGCCACGATCACCAGCATCGCCGTGTCGTCGAGGAACATCCCCATGATCAGGTAGGTCAGCTGCATCAGGATCAGGATGGTCCAGGGCGAGAGGCCCAGTTGCTCGACGAAGAGCCCTTCGATCGCCCGCACCGCGCCGAGGCCGTCGAACACCGCGCCGAAGGACAGCGCGGCCAGGATGATCCACATGAACATGCACGAGATCGCCAGCGTCGCCCGGGTCGAGGTTTCGAACACCTCGCGGGTGAAGCGGCCCTTGGCCACGGCCGCCCCCGTCGTGACCAGTGCCCCGATCACCGAGCTTTCGACGAGGCTGGTCCAGCCCTTCACGAAGGGCACCATCATGGCGAAGAAGATGAACAGCGGCAGAAGGCCCGCGCCGAGCAGGCGGAACTTCTCGCCCCGCGTGATCGTCGCGCGCTCCTCCGCGGCCAGCGGCGGCCCGTAGGTCGGGTTCAGATGGCAACGGATCCAGATGTAGGCGATGAAAAGGCCTGCCATCATCAGCCCCGGCAGCACCCCCGCCAGCCAGAGCTGCCCCACCGGCTGCCGCGCGATCATCGCGTAAAGCACCAGCACGACCGAGGGCGGGATCAGGATGCCGAGGCTCGACCCGGCCTGGATCGCGCCCGTTACCATCACCTTGTCGTAGCGCCGCCGCAGCAGCTCGGGCAGCGCGATGGTCGAGCCGATCGCCATGCCCGCGACCGAAAGCCCGTTCATCGCCGAGATCAGCACCATCAGGAGGATCGTGCCGATGGCAAGCCCGCCCGGCACCGGGCCGAACCAGACGTGGAACATCCGGTAAAGGTCGTCGGCCAGCCGCGTCTCGCTCATGACGTAGCCCATGAAGATGAACATGGGCAGCGTCAGCAGCGGATACCACTTCATCAGCTTCATCGCCGCCGAGAAGCCCATGCTCTGCCCGCCGGTGCCCCACAGCGCGAGCGAGGCGACCAGCGCCACGGCGCCGATCACGCCGAACACCCGCTGGCCGGTCAGCATCAGCAGCAGCATCGACGAGAACATCAGGAGGGCGATCATCTCGTAGGACATCAGATCGTCTTCCCGCGCAGGGTCGCGATGTCGCGGATCAGGAACGCGACGGACTGCAGGATCATCAGCGTGAAGCCCAGGCACATCACGACCTTGATCGGCCAGAGGTAGGGCCTCCACGCGGTCGGGCTGCGCTCGCCGTATTGCAGGGAGTAGATGGTGGAGTCGATCGCCCCCCAGAGCATCACGCAGAGGTAGAAGATCACCGCGAAGATGGTCAGCGCGTCCCACCAGCTTTTCTTGCGGAGCGGCCAGTCGGCATAAAGCAGGTCCATCCGGACGTGGCTGCCCATCTGCATCGAATAGGGCCCGCCGAGGATGAAATAGGCCACCATGACGAACTGCGCCGTCTCGAGCGTCCAGAGCGAGGGATTGAAGAAGGTCTTGGAGATCGACGACCAGAGCAGCACGCCCATCAGGACGAACAGCAGATACATGGCGAAGCGGCCGACCCCGTAGTTCAGGCGGTCCACCAGACGGACGAAGGCGACGAGTATCCGGGGCATCGTCACCCTGCCATCGCGGGCCGCGCGACGGCGGCAAGGGCGCGCTCCAGCACCGGGGCGAGGCGCTCGGCCATCGCCTCCTGCGCCTCGGGCCGGTCGATGAGATCGTTGCGGATTTCCAGCATGACGTTCAAAAGCCCATAGGGAAGCGCCTGAAGCCGAAGCGTGTGGGTCACGTCGTCGGCCGCGGAATAGGGCTCGTTCAGGCCCGGGACGAGGCCGCAGCCGCCCGCCGCCTCCAGAACCGCCCGTGCGAGCCGGTCGTCCTCGTCGTGGATGATGCCGAACTCCACCGCGCGCGGCACACCGTGCCAGACCGGCGTGAAGGAATGCACCGTCACCAGCACCGGCTCCAGCCCAAGCGCGATGCGGCGCACGATCTCGGCGCGCAGGCCGGCATGGAAGGGGGCATAGACCGCCGTCGTCCGCAGCGCCTTCTCCTGTGCGTCGAGGCCGGCATTGCCGGGGATGGCGTGCATCTCAGACCGTTCGGCCATCGCCCCAGGCTGGTCGGGCGCCCGGTTGCAGTCATAGACGAGCCTCGACACCGGCGCATGGACCAGCACCGCATCCAGCCGCCGCGCGAGTCCCCTCGAGAGGCCCAGGGCGCCGATATCCCAGGCGATGTGCCCGCGGCGCTGGTCGGCAGTCAGGCCGAGGCTTCCCCACCGCGGTGGCATGTCGTTCGAGGCATGCTCGCAGACCAGAACGAAGCGGCCCTGCCCAGCAGGGTTCTCCACAAGTGCCGGAAAGATTTCCGGTGTTTCGCCGCCTCGGGTCATTATTATTATCCCGATTCACTTCCCTGTCCGGGGAAGGCTCCAACGCCACCGGCTGTTGTGTCAAGAATTTTTCCCCGTTACGCTTCCTGTTAAGATATTTACCAAGACATCCCGCCTCCGTCCGGGACAGATGGCGGGAATGCGGCCAGACGAGGAACCGCCATGAGCCTTTCGGCGATCGAGGAACTGCTGCGGTCCGCGCTGCCGGACCTGACGCGGGCAGAGCGTCAGCTGGCGACCCACATCCTGCGGCAGTATCCCGTTGCCGCGCTGGGCTCGATCACGGCGCTGGCGAAGGCGGCGGACGTCTCGACGCCGACGGTGGTGCGGCTGGTGCAGAAGCTGGGCTTCAAGGGCTATCCCGACTTCCAGTCGGGCCTGCGCGGAGAGGTCGAGGCGATGCTGCTGTCGCCGCTGGCCAAGCACGACCGCTGGGCGGAGGGTGTGCCCGACACGCATATCCTCAACCGGTTCGCGGATGCGGTGGTGGCGAACCTTCAGGCGACGCTGGCCCAGATCGACCATGCCGACTTCGATGCGGCGGCACGGCTGCTCGCGGACCCGGAGCGGCGGATCTTCGCGCTGGGCGGGCGGATCACCCATGCTCTTGCCGACTATTTCGTCACGCTGATGAAGGTGGTGCGCCCCGAGGTCACGCTGCTGTCGGACATGTCGAGCACCTGGCCCCCGGCGCTGCTCGACATGGGACGGGGCGACGTGCTGCTGGTGTTCGACATCCGCCGCTACGAGAACATGGTGCTGCAGGTGGTGGAACTGGCGGTGGAGCAGGGGGTCGAGGTGGTCCTGATCACCGACCGGTGGATCTCGCCGGCGGCCGCCCATGCCCGGCACACCTTCTCGTGTCAGGTCGAGGCGCCCTCCGCCTGGGATTCCACGGTGACCGTGCTGGTGCTGGTCGAGACGCTGCTTTCGGCGGTGCAGGGCCTGACCTGGGACCGGACGGAAGAGCGCATGAAGCGGCTCGAGGATCTCTATGCCCGCTCGCGGTTCTTCCGCCGGCACCGGTGACGCGGAACCTCAGTAGCCGCGGCTGCGGTCCACCAGATGCAGGAAGGGCTCGCCCGCCTCGCCGCGGCGGATGTTCTCGGCGATCA
This sequence comes from Rhodobacter sp. CZR27, assembly GCF_002407205.1. Taxonomy (NCBI): domain Bacteria; kingdom Pseudomonadati; phylum Pseudomonadota; class Alphaproteobacteria; order Rhodobacterales; genus Rhodobacter; species Rhodobacter sp. CZR27. Next base: position 1,073,417 of record NZ_CP023548.1, read on the forward strand.
CCCGGCTTGCGCTGGCGGGACGGGTCTCGGCCGCGATATGCGGCGTGACCGTCACCTTCGGGTGGTGACGGAAGGGATGGTCGTCGGGCAGCGGCTCGATGCGGAACACGTCGAGCGTGGCATGGCCCAGATGCCCGGCATCCAGCGCGGCGATCAGCGCCTCGTCGTCGATCAGCGTGCCGCGGCCGGGGTTCAGAACCACCGCGCCCGGCGGCAGCCACGCCAGCCGCCGCGCATCAAGCAGGTTCTCGGTCTCGGGCGTGGCGGGCAGCAGCGTCACGACGATCCCCGCCTCGCGCAGCACGCGCTCCAGCCCGGCCTCGCCGTGATGCGTCTCCAGATCGGCAAGGCGCTTCTCGCTGCGGCTCCAGCCCAGCACGCGGAAGTTCAGCCCGGCCAGCGCCCGGGCCGCGGCCGCGCCCAGTTCTCCCAAGCCTAGCATCGCCACGGTGCGCTCGCGCGCGAGCGGCGGGGCGACCTGCTGCCAGCCCGGCTCGCCCCTGATCCAGCGGTCGAGCCCGAGGTGATGGCGCAGCACGTGGCCCGTGACCCATTCCACCATGCCCTCGGTCATCGCAGGATCGACCATGCGGCAGAGCGGCTGGGTCAGGCTCGCGTTGCCGACGATCCGCTCGACCCCGGCCCAGAGGCCCAGCACCGCCTTGGCGTTGCGGTAGGGCGTGAAGTCCGAGACATCGCCGCCGGGCGCGAAGACGATGTAATCGACCGCCTCGGGATCGGGCGCGTCAGCGACCAGACGCGCCGTCACGCCGGCCTCGGCCAGGGCGGCCGTCAGATGGTCACGGTAGAGGGGCCAGCGCCGGGCGCCGGCGGCGAAGAGGACAAGGGTCATCGCAACCTGTGGACATGGGCGCTCTGAACCAGGCCGAAGGCCGCCATCAGCACCAGCATGGCCGAGCCGCCATAGCTGACCAGCGGCAGGGGCACGCCCACGACCGGCGCCATGCCCATGACCATCGACAGGTTCACCGCGAGGTAGAAGAAGAAGTTGGCCGCGATCCCCAGGATCAGCAGCGACGAGAAGCGGTCCCGGTTCTGCAGCGCCGATGCCACGCAGAAGGCGATGACAAGCGCATAGAGCACCAGAAGCGAGGCGGCGCCGACGAAGCCGAACTCCTCGGCCAACGTGTTGAAGATGAAGTCGGTGTGCTTCTCGGGCAGGAAGTTCAGCCGGCTCTGCGTGCCCTGCATGAAGCCCTTGCCGGTCCAGCCGCCGGACCCCAGCGCGATCTTGGCCTGGATGATGTTGTAGCCCGCCCCCAGCGGATCGGCGGCCGGGTCGAAGAAGGTGTCGATCCGGCGATACTGGTAGTCGTGCAGGAACTGCCAGGGCGTGCCGCGCAGCGTGAATACGGAAAAGATCGCGCCCACGCCCATCGCCGCGACGATGCCGAAATACCAGAAGCTCACGCCGGCAAGGAACATGACCGAGGCGCCGACCATCAGCAGCAGCAGCGCCGTCCCGAGGTTCGGCTGGATGATGACCAGCGCGGTCGGCACGAGGATCATCACGACGGGGATCAGCACCCAGAGCGGGCGCGAGACCTTCCTCGGGTCGAGCCAGTCGTAATAGGCCGCCAGCATCATGACCAGCGTGACCTTGGCCAGCTCCGACGGCTGCAGCACCAGCGGGCCGACCGAGATCCAGCGCTGCGCGCCCATGCCCACGGTGCCGAACAGCTCCACCACCACCAGAAGCGCCAGCGACACCAGATAGGCGAGGCCCGCCATGTTGCGCCAGAACCAGATCGGCACGAAGGCGATGGCGAACATCAGCACGAGGCCGACCGCAAAGCGCTTCATCTGCGGCCCGGCCCAGGTGTCGAGGTCGCCCCCCGCCACGGAATAGAGCATGAGCCAGCCCACCGAGGCGGTGGCCGTCACCAGAAGCACCAGCGCCCAGTTCACGTGCAGCACCTTGGAAAGGCCGGAAGGTGCTGTCTTGACGCGATATTCCAGGAAACTCATGGCACGCCTCAGGCCCGAGAGCGGGCGGTGACTTCAGGTTCGATCTTGCGCAGCGGAAGGCCGTTCAGCAGCGTCTCCATCCGTCCGCGCTGGCTGGAGGGATAGGCGTCCAGCGGCGGCAGGGGCCCCGGCGTCAGGCAGCGCAGGATCACGTCGCGCACGATGGGACCGGCGACCGAAGAGCCGCCGCCGCCATGTTCCACCACCGCCGCCACCGCCACCCTCGGCGCATCGAACGGGGCAAAGCCCACGAACAGCGCGTGGTCGCGCCGCTCCCATGGCAGCTGCTCGTTCGAGATCACGCCCCGCGCCCGCTCGGCGGCCGAGATGTTGCGCACCTGGCTGGTGCCGGACTTGCCCGCCATCACCAGCGCAGGATCGGCAATGCGGTTGGAATAGCCGGTGCCGCGCTTGGCGTTGACGACGGAGTGCATCCCGTTGCGCACCGCGCGCAGCAGCCGGCCCTCCACGCCCAGCGGCGGCGCCTCGGGCACCGGCACCTCGGCATCGCCGATGGAGCGCACGAGGCGCGGCTGGATCGCCCGGCCGCTGGCGATCCGGGCCGTCATCACCGCCAGTTGCAGCGGCGAGGCCAGCACATAGCCCTGGCCGATCGAGGCGTTGATCGTGTCGCCGATCCGCCACTCCTGCTCGTAGCGCTGGAATTTCCAGGCCTTGTTGGGCATGATCCCTTCGGTGATCGCCGACATCGGCAGGTCGTGCCGCATGCCCAGCCCGAGGCGCTTGCCCATCTCGGCGATCCTGTCGATGCCCACGCGTTGCGCGATGTCGTAGTAATAGACGTCGCAGCTTTCCGACAGCGACCGGTCCAGCGCCACCATGCCGTGCCCGCCGCGCTTCCAGCAGTGGAAGCGCCGCCCACCGGTCTCGTAGTGTCCGGGACAGTAGACCGAGGTGTCGGCGTTGATCACGCCTGCCTCCAGCGCGGCCAGTGCCGTGACCATCTTGAAGGTCGAGCCGGGCGGATAGGCGCCCTGCACCGCCTTGTTGGCCAGCGGCCGGTGGTCGTTCTCGGTCAGCATCGCGTAGTCCTTGAACGAGATGCCGCGCACGAAAAGGTTCGGGTCGAACGAGGGCGAGGAGCAGATCGCAAGGATGTCGCCGTTGGTCACGTCGATGGCCACCGCCGCGGCGCTTTCCGCGCCCAGCCGGGCCTGCACGAAATCCTGCACCTCGGCGTCGATGGTCAGGCGGATGTCGTCGCCGGCCTCGCCCTCGACACGGTCGATCTCGCGCATCATCCGGCCATAGGCGTTGACCTCGATCCGCTTGGTGCCGGCCTTGCCGCGCAGCGTGTCCTCCATCCAGGTTTCGACGCCGATCTTGCCGATCTGGAACTCGGGGATCTTCAGCAGCGGGTCGGGGTCCTCCATCTTCGCCAGGTCCCGCTCGGAGACCGGACCCACATAGCCCACCACATGGGCAAAGTCGGTGTCCAGCGGATAGGCGCGCGACAGGCCGACCTCGGGCGTCACACCAGGCAGCGAGGGCGCGTTGATCGCGACCTTCGAGAGATCCTCCCAGGCCATGCGGTCGGCGACAATCACCGGCACGAAGGGGCTGTGGCGGCGCACCTCGGCCAGGGTCCGCTCGATGTCGGTAGGCGAGAGCGGGATGACCTCGGCCAGCCGCTTCAGCACCGCCTCGACGTCGCCCGCATCCTCGCGCGTGATGACGACGCGGTAGTTCTGCTCGTTTCCGGCGATCAGCCGGCCGTTGCGGTCGAAGATCTGGCCCCGGTTCGGCGGGATCAGGCGGATGTTGATCCGGTTCTCCTCGGCCAGCAGCCGGAACTGGTCGGCCTGATCCACCTGCAGGTAGCGCATCCGCGCGCCCAGCACGGCGAACATCGCCGCCATCCCGCCGCCCAGCAGAAGGGCGCGGCGGTTCACCTTGCGGGCGCTGTCCTCGGTATCGCGGGCCGAGCGTCTCACATCCGCCTCCCGAAGGCATCGAGTTCACCGGGCGCGGGCTTGCGCAGGTCCAGCACCAGCCAGCAGAAGCCCACCGCCAGCGGGTAGAACAGGATCGACATCGCCGTCTGCAGCATCTGCTCGGCCAGCGCAGGCTGCGGCAGGAAGGCCAGCGCGGCGATCGTCCGCTCGGCAAAGCGCAACGCCAGCATCAGGCCCGAGATCAGCAGCCACTCGAAGGGGAAGGTCAGTTCCCGGGTCAGCGCCGCGCGCGAGCGCAGGAATTCCGAAGCGATCAGCACCAGCGCGGCCCACAGCCCCGGCGGGCGCATCAGCAGCAGGTCCTCGGCCAGCAGCACCAGCGCCAGCAGCGGCGCCGGCAGGTAATCGGGACGCCGCATCACCCAGGCGAGGATGAGGCAGAGCAGCAGGTCCGGCCCCGGCCAGCTTCCCGCCTCGGTGCCGAGCGGCAGCATGCGGATCATGAAGACCAGCGCGGCGATGGCCGTGAAGACGGTCGGGTAGAGCCATGCCCGGCGGCGCACGCCCTCAGCCATCGGCGCCCTCCGCCGTGGCCTCGGCGGTCAGGGGCGGGGCAGGGGGCGGCGCGACCAGACTGCCGGGATCGGTGATCGGCTCGAGGTCGTGGCTGCGCAGCACGCGCAGGAATTCGAGCCGCCCGTAATCCGCGGCGAGGCGGACGCGCAGGCGCCGGTCGGGACCCTGGGCGACCTGCCCGACCAGAAGGTCGGCCGGAAACACCCCGCCATCGCCCGAGGTCACCACCCGGTCGCCCGGGCGGACCAGATCGGGCTTGTCGAGGAACTCGAGCGGCGGCGAGGGCGAGTTGTCGCCGGTCAGCAGCGCGACCTGGCCCGAGGGCTGCACCGTCACCGGGATGCGGCTGTTGGAATCGGTCAGCAGGATGACCCGGCTGGTGGTCTGCCCGACGCCCGAGATCCGTCCGACGAGGCCGATCCCGTCCATCGTGGCCCAGCCGTCGCGGATGCCGTCCCGCGCGCCCACGTTCAGCAGGACCGACTGCCGGAAGGGCGAGCCCGAGTCGGCCAGCACCACGCCGGTCACATGGGTCAGCTTCGGATCAAGCCGCACCTGATTGAGATCCAGAAGCCGCGCGTTCTTCTGCTCGAGCTGGAGGGCCGCTTCCTTCCACGCCTTCATCTGCTGAAGTTCTCGGCGCAGCTCCTGGTTCTGCTCGTAGATCCGCGTATAGGACTGGAAGTTCTCGACCATGCCCGCGACCTTGGTCATCGGCCGCATCAGCCATTCAAACGAGGGCACGACACGGTCGATCAATGCCGCGCGGAACTGTTCGACACGCGGGCTGTCGATGCGCCAGATCAGGAAGATCCCGAGCAGCAGCAGCACCAGCCCGCCGACGAGGATGCGGCGGAGCGGACGGGTGAAATCCTCCGGTCTGGTCCGGTCGCGGGCCACGGTCGTTCCTCGTCAGAAGCCGACGCGCCGTCAGCTTTCGTAGTCGATCACATGCCGAAGCTGCTTCTCGTATTCCAGCGCCTTGCCGGTGCCGAGCGCCACACAATTCAGTGACTCGTTGGCCACCGAGATGGAGAGGCCGGTCTGCTCGCGCAGCGCAAGGTCCAGATCGCCCAAGAGCGCGCCGCCGCCCGTCAGCATCACGCCGCGGTCAACGATGTCAGCGGCGAGATCCGGGGGCGTGGCTTCCAGCGCCTGCATGACCGCGTCGCAGATCTGCTGCACCGGTTCCGCCAGCGCCTCGGCGACCTGCGCCTGGTTGATCTCGGTCTCCTTCGGCACGCCGTTCAGCAGGTCGCGGCCGCGGATGGTCATCGACTGGCCGCGCCCGTCGTCGGGCATCCGCGCCGTGCCGATCGAGGTCTTGATCCGCTCGGCCGTCGATTCGCCGATCAGCAGGTTCTGGTGACGGCGGAGGTAGGCCACGATCGCCTCGTCCATCCGGTCGCCGCCCACCCGCACCGAGCGGGCATAGACGATGTCGCCGAGCGAGAGCACCGCGACCTCGGTCGTGCCGCCGCCCACATCCACCACCATGTTGCCGGTGGGATCGGTGATCGGCATGCCGGCACCGATGGCCGCCGCGATGGGCTCCGCGATCAGGCCGGCGCGCCGGGCGCCCGCCGACAGGACCGACTGGCGGATCGCGCGCTTCTCGACCGGGGTCGCGCCGTGCGGCACGCAGACGATGATCTTCGGCTTCGAGAAGGTCGTCCGCTTGTGCACCTTGCGGATGAAATGCTTGATCATTTCCTCGGCGGTGTCGAAGTCGGCAATCACCCCCTCGCGCATCGGCCGGATGGCCTCGATGGAGCCGGGGGTGCGGCCCAGCATCAGCTTGGCGTCCTCGCCTACGGCGAGGACCTGCTTCTTGCCGTCCTTGACGTGATAGGCCACCACCGAGGGCTCGCTGAGCACGATCCCCTTGCCACGGACATAGACCAGAGTGTTCGCGGTGCCGAGGTCGATGGCCATGTCCGACGAGAAGAGGCCGGTGAGAAACCACATGCTGCGCTGATCCTGTCCTGCAAAGTAGGAAACCGCCCACGACTCTGGTTGAGGCAGGCGCCCTGCTTATAGGAAGCGGGCGATCAGAGGGAAAGGCCCTTGGCAGAAGGGGCCGGCGCCATTCCGCGCGCCACGGGTCCGCGCGGCGCAACCCAAGGTTGCAGCAAGACCGTCGGATGTCGAAGGACGACAAGGGTGGAAGCTGCCGGGGTGCGAAGCGTCGCCGCGGATGTCTGATCCTGTCAAGACGGATTTTCCTGAACAATCCGCCTGCGGACGGCTTCGTCGCGTTTACCTGCGGGGCCCGGGCGGCTAGCGTGCCGCAGTTCCGCCGTCCCGAGGTAGCCTTGACCATACCCCCTGCCGCCCCTGCACCGCTCCGCAACCTGTCGCTCGACGCTCTCAAGATCGTGATGGCCGTGATGGTCGTCGGGCTCCATGCGGGCTTCCTGCGCGACGTGAACCAGCTTGCCTCCGACTACTTCACCAACTGCCTGTTCCGCATCGCCGTCCCGACCTTCCTGGTCATCAACGGCTATTACCTCGAGCGGCAGCTGGACCGCGGGGTGTGGCGCTGGGCCGGGCGGCTGGCGCTGCTCTATGCGATCTGGATGGCGCTTTACGCACCGCTCTGGCTGCCGGGCGCGATCCGCATTCCTGCCTATGGCCGGGAGGTGCTGTTCTTCGGCTACTATCACCTGTGGTATCTGCTCGCCCTGCTGCTGGCGGGGCTGATGGTCGCCGCCCTGCGCGCGCGGACGGGCGTGCTGGTCCTGACCGGTGCGGCGACGTTCCTTGCCGGGATCGGCATCCAGTATGCCGGCAACTTCCACCTCGCGCCCGAGCCTCTCGATCCGCTGCTGAACCGGGTGCAGACCTACCGGAACTTCCTGCTGGTGGGGTATCCGTTCCTCGTCTGCGGCGTGCTGATCGCCCGGCACGAGCAGAAGCTTGCCCGCTTCGGTTCGTGGAAGCTGCTGGCCGGGGCGCTGGCGCTGCTGACGGCGGAATGGGCGGCCAACATGATCTGGAACCCGAAGGACCCGGTGTTCGAGATCTATTTGTCGCTCGCCGTGCTCTGCCCAATCCTGTTCCTGACCGCGAAGGGCGGGCGCCTGATGGGAAGCAGCCGGAACCTCGGGCTGCTGGCCACGGCGCTCTACCTCATCCACATTGCCGTCCTGCACTTCACATACGACGTCGAGATGGGCGACACGCTGCGGACGCTGATCGGGCTGGGGGTGTCGCTGGCGCTGGCGCCGCTGGTGATCCTTGCGAACCGGCGGCTGCCACTGCTGTAGCGGGACAGGCCTCCCTTCCGGGATGGCCGGGTCCGCCTCGGCAGGCGGACCCGGGCAGGATCTCAGGCGTGGGACGTGTAGTGGATGTCCTTCACGTCGGCGCCGGGGGCCGATTTCTGCCGGCGGTGGATCAGCCGGTTCAGCGCGTTGACATAGGCCTTCACGCTGGCCACGACCGTATCGGTGTCGGCGGCCTGACCGGTCGAGATCTTGCCGTCCTCCTCCAGCCGCACCGAAACGGTCGCCTGCGCATCCGTGCCCTCGGTCACCGCATGGACCTGATAGAGATGCAGCTTCGCGTGGTGCGGATAGAGCATCTTCACCGCGTTGAAGGCCGCATCCACCGGGCCGTCGCCGGTGGCGTCGATCGAGTGGTCCTCGCCCTCGATGCTCAACGTCATCTCGGCCTCCTGCGGGCCTTCGGTGCCGCAGACGACGCGCAGGCGCTTCAGTTGCAGGATGTCATGCTCGGCCGAGGTGACCTGATCCTGGATCAGCGCCACGATGTCGTCGTCATAGACCTCCTTCTTGCGGTCGGCGAGTGCCTTGAACCGCACGAAGACGTCGTTCAGCTGGTTGTCGGCCAGATCGTAACCCAGGTCCTTGAGCTTCGCGCGCAGCGCCGCGCGGCCCGAATGCTTGCCCATGACCAGCGAGGTATCGGCGAGGCCCACATCCGCGGGGCGCATGATCTCGAAGGTCTGGGCGTTCTTCAGCATCCCGTCCTGATGGATGCCGCTTTCATGCGCGAAGGCGTTCTTGCCGACGATGGCCTTGTTGAACTGCACCGGGAAGCCCGAGACGGCGGCAACCTTGCGGCTGATGTTCATGATCCGCGTCGTGTCGATGCCGGTGCGATAGGGCATGATGTCGTTGCGGACCTTCAGCGCCATCACGACCTCTTCCAGCGCGGTGTTGCCCGCCCGTTCGCCGAGGCCGTTGATAGTGCATTCGATCTGCCGCGCCCCGGCTTCCACGGCCGCCAGAGCGTTCGCGGTCGCCATGCCCAGATCGTTGTGGCAATGCGTGGCGAAGACCACGGTATCGGCGCCCGGCACCCGCTCCAGCAGCATGCGGATCAGCTCGGCGCTTTCGCGCGGCGCGGTGTAGCCCACGGTGTCGGGGATGTTGATCGTGGTGGCGCCCGCCTTGATCGCGATCTCGACCACCCGGCACAGATAGTCATGCTCGGTCCGCGTCGCGTCCATCGGCGACCACTGGATGTTGTCGCAGAGGTTGCGTGCGTGGCTCACCGTGTCGTGAATCCGCTCGGCCATCTGGTCCATGTCGAGGTTCGGGATCGCGCGGTGCAGCGGCGAGGTGCCGATGAAGGTGTGGATGCGCGGGGATTTCGCGTGTTTCACCGCCTCCCAGCAGCGGTCGATGTCCTTGTAGTTCGCGCGGGCGAGGCCGCAGATCGTGGCGTTCCTCGACTGCCGCGCGATGGCCGCGACGGCCTCGAAATCGCCCTCGGAGGCGATGGGGAAGCCGGCCTCGATGATGTCCACGCCCATCTCGTCCAGCAGGGCGGCGATCTCGAGCTTCTCGTCATGGGTCATGGTCGCGCCGGGCGACTGCTCGCCATCGCGCAGCGTGGTATCGAAAATCAGGACGCGGTCCTGCTCGGAGGCGGTCTTGGTCGTGTCGGTCATCTGAAATCTCTCTTGTTCCTCAGCTTCATTCCCGGGCGCTGGTCACCTCCGAGCGGTCGCGCCCAAGGGCACGCTCAGAGGCAGCTAAGGAGAAGAAGCGCACGGGCAGCCTGCGCGCGAGGCGCGGCCGGATGGATCGCAATGGAACGGTCCCGTGTCATGGCGCCGGATATTACGGAGCGCGCGGCAAAAGGGAAGCGGCATTTTGCGGATCGCGCACCGCGTCGCGCCGGGCTTCGGCGCCCTTGCATTTCCCGCAATGCTGCCATGCGGAAATTGCCTGCGCGCAGAGGACGCGCCGCCCAAACTTCCCGAATTGATGCAGCGCAAGCCCCGCGGGCGCAAGCAGGAGTAGATCAATGCCGGTGAACATCTCTCTTCGGAATGAAACCGCACAAAGGACGACTCACATGCTCGCGAAATTCCCGATGATCGGCATCGCCGCCGGGTTCGCCGCGGCCCTTGCCGCGCCCGCGGCCCTTGCAGCCCACCACGAGATCGCCATGGTCAACATCGGTTCGACCGGCGCCAAGGCCTTCGAGCCGAGCTACATCCAGGCCGAGGTCGGAGATACCGTGACCTTCGTGCCCGTCGACAGGGGCTTCAACGCCGAGATCATCCCCGGCATGCTGCCGCTTGGCGCCCTTGGCTTCAGGGGCGAGATGAACAAGCCCGTCACCATCACCCTGACCCAGGAAGGCGTCTGGGGGGTCAAGAGCATGCCCTACTATGGCATGGGCATGGTGGCGCTGATCCAGGTCGGCGCGCCGGTGAACCTCGAGGATGCGCTGTCGGTGCCGCAACCCGCCCGGGCGCAGGCCCGGCTGGAGCCGATGTTCGCGCAGGTGATGCAGAACTACGAGGCGAACTGACGCGGGGGCAGGGGCCCTTTCGTCGAGCCCGAGGAATGGAAAATGCCCGGCCATCGGCCGGGCATTCGCCTTGCCCGACGCCGCACATTGGCGGCCGGCTCGGCGCATCAGGGATCAGCCGGCGTCGCGCACCAGCCGGAAGCCCAGAAAATCCGGCGGCACGCCCGCCGCGCAACCGCCCGAGCGGGCGTCGCGGACGAAATCCACGATGAACGCGCGGTGCTTGCCCTGCGCCACGCGCACTCCGCAGAACCGCTCGGTCGCGAGTATGCGGCCGTCCTCGGACAGCTGGCTCTTCTCGTCGCAGCTGTCGGTCCATTCCCAGACGTTTCCGGCCGCATCCGCCAGCCCCAGGCTGTTCGTGCCGAAATGTCCGCGCGGATGCGGCACCAGATCGGCCTCGCCGCGGCGCTCCACCTCGGCGCGGTAGCTTGCCAGCCAACGCTCCGAGGGATCGAGCCCCTCGGCGCCAAGCGCGCCGTCGAAGCCGCGCTCGGCCGCGGCGCGCAGCCACTCCTCGTCCGTCGGCAGCCGCCAGCTTCCGCCCGTGCGGCGCGACAGCCATGCGGCATAGGCGGTGGCATCCGACCAGTTCACCCCGGTCCGGGGCAGGTCGCCGTTGCGGTCGGCGTCCGACGCGGCACCGCCTTCGCCCGTCGCCTCTGCCGGCGGGCAGGCGCCGTCGGCGACGCAGCGGGCGTAGTCCTGACGCGTCACCTGATACTGCATGATCTGGAAGGCTGCCGCCTCGCGCCTCTCGAGCGGGGCGTCAACGCGACGGGTGCCGATCCGGAACTCGCCCGAGGGGCGGTAGGCATGACTGCCGCCGGGCACCGTCACCAATGCGGGAAGGTCCGGCGCCTCTGCGGGCTGCAGGCCGATGCCGGCCGCGGCGGCAAGGGCCAGGATGCCGACCGGAAGGGCGAGGCGCAGCATGACGGGTATTCCTTCGCTGGGGTGGACCGGCCGCCCCCGCGATCCCGACCGGTCGGGGAGCCTGCCGTGGCTTCAGGCGCAGCCCGAAGGCCGCGCCTGAGGAAGGCGCAAGGAGGGTGCCGCCGGGGCGGCACCGGGGCCGGGCCTCAGCCGGTCAGGCCGACAGGCGCCACCACCTGCTCCATCAGGTCGTTGTCCCACTCGCCTTCGACCAGCACATGCGCGGTGGCGCCCTTATGGACCGCCTCGATCAGGTTGTGGTTCACATAGGCATAGACGCCCGGCTGCAGGAACTGGTAGAGCGCCGCCCCCGCCGAGCCGCCGCGGATGAACCAGGTTTCGAGGTCGCGCTCGGGCGTGTTGTGGAACTTGCCGGTTTCCCAGACCAGGTCGCCGTGGCCGCCGATCAGGTGCGGGCGGCTGTCGCGGTTGGGCTGGCTGTGCACGAACAGAACGCGCTCTCCCACCCTGGACTTCATCGCGTTGTCGCCGGTCAGCGCGCCCACCGCGCCGTTGAAGACGACATGCGAGGGCGTCAGCGTGTTCATCACCTCCACCATGTCGTCATAGCCCTCGGAGGGGTCCGAGTAGCGCTTGTAGGCGCCGTTCTCGTCCTTCGGGATGTAGTGGTCGCTTTCGCCGATGTAGTAGAGGCGGTCATACTGGACCGGCTTGCCGTCGGCGTCCTTCAGGCCGTCGCGCGGCAGCACCATGATGCAGCCCGCCATGCCCGAGACGACGTGCCAGGGGATCATCGGGCCGCCGGGGGCGCAGTGATAGACGAAGGTGCCGGCGCGCGTCGCCTTGAAGCGCAGCACCACCTTCTCGCCGGGGTTGATCAGCGTCAGCCCGCCGCCGCCGAGCGCGCCGGTCGCCGCGTGGAAGTCGATGTTGTGCGGCATCGTGTTCTCGGCGCGGTTGATCAGCGTGAGTTCGACATAGTCGCCCTCGTGCACCACCATCAGCGGACCGGGGATCGAGCCGTCGAAGGTCATCGCCTGCATGTGGGCATCTTCGTCGAGCTGGACTTCCTGCTCGATGATCGTCATCTCGAACTCGTTGATGACCGGGCCCGAGGTCGCGACCTGCGAATGCTCGTGCACGAACGGCGGCTTGACCAGCTTGTGCTTCACCCGCGGCAGGGCGCTGAGATCCACCGGCGCCGCGCCAGCGGTCAGGACGGCTTCCTCGGCCGCTGCCGTCCGCAGGACGAGGGGCGCTGTGGCTATTGCGGCGGCTCCCATCAGGGCGGCTCGGCGGGTGAACATCTGATCTCTCCTTCGATGGATCGTGTCTATGACGCCATCGGTAGATCCACTCGTGAGTCCCGAGTTTGCGATTGCGCAACGAGGCCGGCAGGCCGGCGCGGGCCGGTCACAAATGTCGCACCCCTGCGGTTGAACACGCGTCCCGCGGCTGCACGGCCGGAGACAGCTGCGTCGGAGGCGACCGGCCGGCCACCGTCGGCAGGTTCCCCTCGGGCCGCGGTTGGCCGGCGGCTGTCGCGGGACGCGCACCGGCTGCCGGCGGGCAGGCGTTCAGTCGGTCGTGGGCGCGGCTTCGGCCGGCGGCGCGACATCCGCCGGGGGACTGCCCGGCTCTTCGGCCGGAGCGGGCGTGCCGGGCGCCTCGGCCGGACGGGCGAGGATCCCGTCCCTCCATTCCCCCGCGCTCTCCTGCCCGGTGGCGTAGCGCATCACGCCCTGGCCCTGACGCTTGCCGGCGGTGAAGGTGCCCTCGTAGACATCGCCGTTGGCATATGTCGCGACGCCCTTGCCGTCGATCTCGCCGGCCTTCCAGCTGCCCTTGTAGCGGAAGCCGTCGGCCATCACGATCTCGCCCTCGCCCTCGCGCTGGCCCCTGACGAAGCCGCCGACATATACGGTGCCGTCGGCATAGGTGGCCTTGCCCTGGCCGTGACGCTCGCTGTCCTGCCAGGCGCCCTCGTAGCGGTAGCCGTCGGGATAGGTCATGACGCCCTGGCCGTGGTTCTTCGCGGCCTTGAACTCGCCTTCGTAGACCAGACCATTGGCATAGGTCGCGCGGCCCTTGCCCTCGATCACGCCGGCCTTCCACTCGCCGTCATAGGTCGAGCCGTCGGGATAGGTGATCTTGCCGCGCCCCTCGGGCTGGTCGGCCATGAACTGCCCGACATAGACCGAGCCGTCGGGATAGGTGACCTTCCCCTTGCCCTCGATCCGGCCGTCAACCCAGTCGCCTTCGTAGATGTAGCCATCCGCGCCGCGGAAGGTGCCCTTGCCGTGGCGCCGGTCGGCCTTGAAGTCGCCCTCGTAGATGTCGCCATTCTTGTGGGTGACCTTGCCGCGCCCCTCGCGCTGGCCGTCCTTCAGCGGACCCTCGTAAATGTCGCCATTGGGCTGCGTAAGCTTGCCGGTGCCGTTGATCTGGCCGTTCTGCCAGTCGCCGACATAGACCAGCCCGTCCGGCATGGTCAGCGTGCCCTTGCCCTGCCGCTGGCCCTTCACCAGGTCGCCCTCGTAGACCGCGCCATCGGGATAGGTGATCTTGCCGCGGCCTTCCTTGACGCCCTCGACCCAGTCGCCCTCGTAGCGGTAGCCGCCGGGGTTCTGCATCGTGCCGCGACCGTGGTGCACCGCGTTCCTGAAGCCGCCCTCGTAGACCGAGCCGTTGGCATAGCGCGCCTTGCCCTGGCCCGTCATCTGGCCGCCCGCCCAGTCGCCTTCGTAGGTGCCGCCGTCCGAGAAGGTGATGCGCCCCTTGCCCTCGGGCTTGCCGGCGACGAAGCTGCCCTCGTAGACCGAGCCGTTGGGGAAGCGTGCGGTGCCCTGGCCGCGGATCTCGCCGTCGACCCATTCGCCGGTGTATTCGTAACCGTTCGGCAACCGGTAAGTGCCGGTGCCGTGCTGCAGTCCGTTGCGGAAGGTGCCCTCGTAGACCGAGCCGTCGTCATATTGCTTGGTCGCGACCGGCCCGAGGTCCTGCGCACCTGCCGCACCCGTCCCGACCGCAGTGCCCAGTGCCATCCCGATCAGGCCGACCCGCATGGCCCGCCCGATCTGTCCGTTCTTCATTCGCATCCGTACCCGCCCCGTTCGCCGACTGCCCCGTGCCATGGCATCTGGCCGGCCGGGGGCAAAGCGTAGAGGCTGCTCCTCCGGCTGACAAGCGCCTCGGCCGCTATCGCCTTTTCCTTGCCTCGCAGTCTGGTAGAAGACAACCCAAACCCGCGTGAGCCGCGCCCGCAGACGGATCAGGATGATGACAGAACGCTTCCGCCTCACCCTCGCGCAGTTGAACCCCACGGTCGGAGACCTTGCGGGCAACGCGGCGCTGGCGCGGGGGGCGTGGCAGGCGGCGCGCGAGGCCGGCTCGCGGATGGTGGCGCTGACCGAGATGTTCCTGACCGGCTACCAGACGCAGGATCTGGTCATGCACCCGGCCTTCCTGCGCGACACGATGGCGACCATCGAGCGGCTTGCGGCCGACTGCGCCGACGGTCCCGCCATCGGCATCGGCGGCCCCTGCCTGCGGGAGGGGCGGCTGATGAACGCCTATTACGTGCTCGACGGCGGGCGCGTGACCGCGACCGTCTTCAAGCATCACCTGCCGAATGCCGAGGTCTTCGACGAGAAGCGCCTGTTCTCCTCGGGCGAGGTGCACGGCCCCTGCCGGGTCGGGCCGCTGCGCATCGGCATCCCGATCTGCGAGGACAGCTGGCACCCCGACGTCTGCGAGACGCTGGCCGAGACCGGTGCGGAGATCCTGCTGGTGCCGAACGGCTCGCCCTATCACCGCGAGAAACTCGACGTGCGGGTGAACCTGATGGTCAGCCGGGTGATCGAGACCGGCCTGCCGCTCGTCTACCTGAACATGGTGGGCGGGCAGGACGATCAGGTGTTCGACGGCGCCTCCTTCGTGCTGAACCCCGGCGGCCGCCTGATGGCGCAACTTCCCGCCTTCGAGGAGGCGCTGGTCCACATCGACTTCACCGAAACGCCCGAGGGCTGGCGCGCAGGCCAGCAGGCGATCGTGGCGCAGCCCGACCTGTGGGAGGCCGACTATCACGCGATGGTTCTGTCCATGCGCGACTACCTGCGGAAAAGCGGCTTCTCGCGCGTGGTGCTGGGCCTCTCGGGCGGCGTGGATTCCGCGCTGGTGGCGGCCATCGCGGTGGATGCGCTGGGGCCGGAGGCGGTGCGTTGCGTGATGCTGCCCTCGCGCTACACCTCGCGCGCCTCGCTCGAGGATGCGGCGGCGGTGGCACGCGCCCTTGGCTGCCGGCTGGACGAGGTGCCGATCACCGGCCCGCAGGAGGCGGTGGGCGAGGCGCTGGCGCCGCTGTTCGCGGGCACGGCACCGGGCATCACCGAGGAGAACATCCAGAGCCGGCTGCGCGGCCTTCTGCTCATGGCGCTGTCGAACAAGTTCGGCGAGATGCTGCTGACGACCGGCAACAAGTCCGAGGTCGCGGTGGGCTACTGCACGATCTACGGCGACATGAACGGCGGCTACAATCCGATCAAGGATCTCTACAAGACGCGGGTGTTCCAGACCTGCCGCTGGCGCAACACCCACCACCGGCCGTGGATGCTGGGGCCGGCGGGCGAGGTGATCCCGCCGCGGGTGATCGACAAGCCGCCCTCGGCCGAGCTGCGGCCGGACCAGAAGGACGAGGACAGCCTGCCGCCCTACGGCACGCTCGACGCTATCCTTGAAGGGTTGGTCGACCGCGAGGACAGCCTGGCCGATCTGGTGGCCATGGGCTTCGATGCGGACACCGTCCGGAAGGTGGAGCGGCTGATCTTCCTCAGCGAATACAAGCGATTCCAGTCGGCGCCGGGCACGCGGCTCACTCGGCGGGCATTCTGGCTCGACCGGCGCTACCCGATCGTGAACCGCTGGCGCGACGGCGGCTGAGGGCGCGACCCCTCTGGCCCTTCGCGTGATCGCGCCGAAGCGGCACTTGACTGTGTGAGCCGGGCGTGACGCAGCGCCGGACGTGCCGCCCGGCCTTTCCCGCCCGTGCCATTCGCGCTTCGTGAATGGCACCGGCGGGCCGGTTCAGATCGGCACGGCCGTGCAGGAGGGCAGGAGGGACTCGAAATCGTTGCGATGGCAGAGTTCCGTGGCTTCGGTCATCACCGCGGCCGCCGCCCCGGCCACGCCATGGGCAAGCGCGACCTCCGGCGGCTCTCCGCGCGCCATCGCCAGCACGAAGGCGCCCACGAAGGTGTCGCCAGCCCCTACGGCGCTGACCAGCGCCACCGGGGCTGAGCGCGAATGCCAGCGGCCGCGCGCATCGGCCAGAACCGAGCCGTCCGGGCCGCGGGCGATGATCACGCATTCCGCCACCCCGCGCGACACGAGATGCGAGGCAAAGTCGGCCGTTTCGGTCAGCCCCTCGAGCGGGTGACCGGCAAGGCTTGCCGCCTCGGTATCGTCCATGCGCAGGATGTCGAGATCGGGAACGCCTCCGGCCGCAAGATGCGCGAGCGGGGCGCCCGAGGTATCCACCAGAAGCTTCGCGCGCTGGCCAAGGAGGTTCGAGACCATGGCGGGAAAATCCGCCGGCACGCCCGGCGGCAGCGAACCCGACAGCACGACCATCCCGCCCTCGGGCACCGCCCTGTCGATCCGCGCCAGCGCCGCCTCGACCCGGGTGCGGCTCCAGGGTGCGCCGGGCAGCATGAAGCGGAACTGCTGCCCGGTCGAGGTTTCCGTCACCGTGAGACTTTCGCGCGTCTCGCCGGGGCCTGCGAAGGCCACCATCTCGATCCCCGCCGCCGCCACCAGCGCCGCGAGCCGCCCGCCGAGGTTGCCGCCCAGCGCCACGAAGGCGGTGCTCTGCCCGCCGAGAATGCGGATCGCGCGGCTGACGTTCAGCCCGCCGCCGCCGGGATCGACCCGCGGCTCGGTGCAGCGCAGCTTGATGCCCGGGCGAACCTCGGGGACATCCGCCGCAAGGTCGATCGCCGGGTTCAGCGTCAACGTCAGAATGGGGATCATGTGCCGGGTTCCCGTTTTCGGGCGAGAGTGCCAGAGGCGGCGGCACGGCACAATGCACCGCGCGGCCGGTTTCGTGCAGCGATGCACAGCGCCGGCGCGCGGGCAGGGGATGGGCGGCGGCCGCCCCCGCGCTATCCTGATCCCCACCCATCCGAGGAGGCCCCCATGACCGTCAAGCTTGCCGTCCTGTTCTACTCGACCTACGGCACCAATCACCGCATGGCCGAAATCGCCGCCGAGGCCGGGCGCGAGGCCGGCGCCGAGGTTCGACTGCTGAGGATCGCCGAAACCGCACCCGAGTCGGTGATCGCCGGGCAGGAGGCGTGGAAGGCGCAGGTCGAACGGGCCGGGCAGATCCCTGCTGCGACACCGGCTGACATGGAATGGGCCAACGCCTACCTGTTCTCGGCTCCCACGCGCTTCGGGCAGGCGCCCAGCCAGGTCCGCGCCTTCATCGACACGCTGGGCGGGCTCTGGTCGCAGGGCAAGCTGGCCGACAAGGCGGCGAGCGCCATGACCTCGGCGCAGAACGCGCATGGCGGGCAGGAGGCGACGATCCTCGGCCTTTACACCACCTTCCTGCATTGGGGGGCGGTGATCGTGGCCCCGGGCTACACGGACCCCGCGATCTACAGGACGGGCGGCAACCCCTACGGCTACAGCCACACGCAGGGCGCCGAATTCGACGAGGCCGCCCGGGCCTCGATCTCGCATCAGGCCGCGCGGCTGGTCGCGATGGCCGGCCGACTGTCCGCCTAGTCGTCCTTGCCTGCCAGCCGGTAGCTGCCTTCCGGCAGGTTCAGCGCGGCAGCAAGGTCGCGCAGCTGCGCCATCGAGAGCGTGAGCCGGATCACCTCGTCCCGCCGCGGGTCGAGCTGTTCCAGGGTGACCGCATCCTCGAAGGCGCAGATCGTGACGTCTTCCTGCAGATGCGCGGCGCCCTCGTCGATGAGGGTGATGACGGTCGCGTCGAAGTCGTGCTCGATGGTGAACATGGGGCGATGCTAGGGCAGGCGGGGCGCAACCTCAAGGGCTGCACCTTTCCGTGACAGCCTCTTCCGCCTGCCATCCGTTCTGCTAAGGTTCGCCCGGGTTCAGGACGAGGTGAGGAATGAGCCGGATCGGCAGTGCCGCCATCCTTCTTCTGCTGGCGGGCTGCGCCGCCCCACCGATGGAGCCGGTGGCGGGATATCCGGGCGCAGGCGTGCCCGTGATCGCGCCCGCGCCGGACCCCGGCCCGATCCGGAACGCGGCAGAGGCGCAATGGGCCTTTGCCGGCGTCGTCGCCCGTGTCGAGCCGGTGGCCGAGGGCATCTGCCGCGAGCGCACGCGCGGCGTGCCCTGCGATTTCCAGATCGTCGTGGACACGCGGCCCGGCGAGGATCCCAACGCCTTCCAGACGCTGGACGATCAGGGTAGGCCGGTTATCGGCCTGACGCTGGCTCTGCTGGCCGATGCGCGCAACGTGGACGAGCTGGCCTTCGTGGTCGGGCACGAGACGGCGCACCACATCCTTGGCCACATCCCCCGCCAGCGCGAGACGGCGATGACCGGCGCCGTGCTGGCCGGGGTGATCGCGCAGATGGGCGGTGCAAGCGTCGACACGATCCGCTCTGTCCAGCAGATGGGCGCAACCGTCGGGGCGCGCAGCTTCTCGAAGAACTTCGAACTCGAGGCCGATGGGCTCGGCACCGAGATCGCGATCCTGGCGGGCTATGACCCGGTGCATGGCGCGATGTTCTTCACGCGTCTGCCCGACCCGGGCGACACCTTCCTCGGCAGCCACCCGCCCAATGCTCAGCGCATCGAGGTGGTGCGGCGGGCGGCCGAAGGCTTTGGCTACGTCAGCCGCTGGTAGGCTTGATCTGCATCATGGCTCCCGGGCCTGCCGCGCAGGATGGTCGCCCCGGGACGTTCCTGAGGAGGATCGCATGATCGGTTATGTCGAGGCGCCGAGGGCTTGGTCGCTGACCCGCGGCATGGCGCGGGTGGCGGGTGTGAACCTGACCGGCGCGGTGATCGAGGGCTGGCTCAGCCGGGCGGAACTGGCCGAGATGGTGGACCGCTGCCAGACCTGCACGGCTTCGGATGCCTGCACCGGCTGGCTGTCGCACTGCGCACGCTCGGCCACGCTGCCGGCGTTCTGCCGCAACAAGGCCGAGATCGAAGCGCTGGCGTCCTGACCCCGGCCGGCCCGGTGGCGGGGAACAACGCCGCGGTGCGGATCGTTTTCCTGCGGACGCGCCGTCTTGGCGCGGTTCAGCAGGAGGCATCGACATGACCCCGCACACAGCCACCGTCTCGAGCAGCATGGTCTCGAGTTCCGATGTCAACGGCACCGCCGTCTACAGCCCGGCGGGCGATCATCTGGGACACATCGACCACCTGATGATCGACAAGCAGTCCGGCCTGATCGCCTATGCCGTGATGGGATTCGGAGGGTTCCTCGGCATGGGTGAGGATCACCATCCGATTCCGTGGAAGAAGCTCAGCTACGATCCAGCCCTGGGCGGATTCGTGACCGACATCACGCGCGAGCAACTGGAAGGCGCACCGCCCCGCGGCGACGACTGGCGCGACGACCGGGCGTGGAGCGCGGCGACCTACAACTATTACGGCATCCCGCCCTACTGGATCTGAGGCGGCCAGCCCTCAGACGGGCCTGCCCCACAGGTCGTATTCGCCCGCTTCCTCGACCTCGACCGTCAGGATGTCACCGGGGGCGAGGCCTTCGAAACCGTTGTCGATGAACAGGTTGCCGTCGATCTCGGGGGCGTCCGCCTTCGTGCGGCAGGTGGCGCCCTCGGCGTCCACCTCGTCCACGATGACCTCGAGCCGGTGGCCCACCTTGGCCGCCAGCTTCGCCTCGGAAATCGCCTGCGCCTTCTGCATGAAGCGGTCCCAACGGTCCTGCTTCACCTCGTCGGGCAGGTGGTCGGGCAGCGCGTTGGAGCGCGCACCCGCGACATTCTCATACTGGAAGCAACCCACGCGGTCGAGCTGCGCCTCGTCGAGCCAGTCGAGCAGGGTCTGGAACTCGGCCTCGGTCTCGCCGGGATAGCCTACGATGAAAGTCGAGCGCAGCGTGATGTCGGGGCAGTCGCGCCGCCACGCGGCGATCTCGTCCAGCGTGCGGGCTGCCGCGGCCGGGCGCGCCATGCGTTTCAGCACGTCCGGGTGGGCGTGCTGGAACGGGATGTCGAGGTAGGGCAGGATCAGCCCCTCGGCCATCAGCGGGATCAGCTCGCGCACATGGGGGTAGGGATAGACATAGTGCATCCGGACCCAGGCGCCGAGCTGCCCCAGTTCGCGCGCCAGAGGCAGGATCGGAAACCGCGTCTCGCCCTTCCAGTCGGTGCCATAGGCGCTGGTGTCCTGGCTGATGACCAGAAGCTCGCGCACCCCGGCCTCGACCAGCTTCTCGGCCTCGCGCAGGACCGCGCGTTCCGGGCGGCTGACAAGCTTTCCGCGCATGTCGGGGATGATGCAGAACCGGCAGGCGTGGTTGCAGCCCTCGGAGATCTTGAGATAGCTGAAATGGCGCGGCGTGAGGCGAACGCCGGTGGCCGGCAGCAGGTCCACGAACGGATCGGGCGAGGGCGGCACCGCCGCGTGCACCGCGTCCAGAACCTGCTCGTACTGATGCGGGCCGGTCACAGCCAGCACCTTCGGATGCGCCCCTGTGATATAGTCGGGCTCGACCCCGAGGCAGCCGGTCACGATCACGCGACCGTTCTCGCGCAAAGCCTCGCCGATCGCGTCGAGGCTTTCGGCCTTCGCGCTGTCGAGGAACCCGCAGGTGTTCACGATCACCGCATCCGCGCCGGAATAGTCCGGCGAGATCGCATAGCCCTCGGCGCGGAGCCGGGTCAGGATGCGCTCGCTGTCCACCAGCGCCTTGGGGCAGCCGAGCGAGACCATGCCGATGGTCGGCTGACCCTCGCGGCGCGGGCTGTCGATCACCAGGCGGGGCGCGAGGTCGGGGCGGAGGTTGGGCGGGTTCTGCGACATCGCGCCGATATAGCGAACGGACGGGCGTGGGAAAAGGCCCCGCATCCGCCGGGGCGGTAAATGGCAGAAGCAGGGGCAGGCGCGGTCAGCGCGCCAGCGCGGCCAGACGGGCGAAGAGCTCCGCGATGCCGGCGGTGTCGATGTTGGCGAAGGCGATGCGCAGCTGGCGCCGGCCCTCCTCGGAGCCTTCGGGCTGGAACATCGTGCCCGGCAGCATCAGCACGCCCGCCTCATGCACCAGACGTTTCGCAAGCGCGTCGGAGGGGGTCGCAAAGGGATGCTCCACATAAGCGAAATAGGCGCCGCAGCCGAGCAGCTGCCAGCCCTGCAGCGCCGAGAAGCCGCCCGTCACCGCGGTGCGCCGCGCCAGGACCTCGGCCCGTTCGCCCGCCACCCATTGCGCAAGGTTCCGCATGCCCCAGAGCGCGCCGATCTGGCCAAGCTGGCTCGGGCAGATCGCCACCGTGTCGAGGAACTTCTCGACCTCCGCCAGCCGTGGCGCTGCTGCGACGATGGCGCCGACGCGGTGTCCGGTCAGCCGATAGGCCTTGGAGAAGGAGTAGAGATGCACGAGCACCTCGCTCCACTCCGGGTCGGCGAACAGCTCGTGCGGTGCGCCGCTGCGGCTGTCGAAGTCGCGGTAGGTCTCGTCCACGATCAGCGCGAGGCCGCGCTCGCGGCAGAGGTCGCGGAACGCTGCCAGCGTCGCCGCCGGATATTCGACGCCCCCAGGGTTGTTCGGCGTCACGAGGACGATGGCGCGGGTGCGCGGCGTCACGAGAGCCGCGGCGCGTTCGGCGTCCGGGATGAGCATCGGACCCGTCGGCAGCGGAACGGCGGCCACCCCTTGCATGTCGAGCCACATCTTGTGGTTGAAATACCACGGCGTGGGCAGGATCACCTCGTCGCCCGGTCCGGCGATGGTCGCCATGATCGCGCAGAACGCCTGGTTGCAGCCCTGGGTGATGGCGACCTGCGACGGCTCGATCCTGCCGGCATAGGCCTGCGACCATTGCCCCGCAATCTCCTCGCGCAGCGCGGGCAGCCCCAGCACCGCCCCGTAGCGATGCGCCTGCGGATCGTTCAGCGCGGCCTCGGCCAGCGCCTCGCGCAGGGCCCGCGGCGGCGGATCGACCGGCGCGGCCTGGCTCACGTTGATCAGCGGGCGGTCGTGCGGGAAGGTCACGCCCTCGATCCAGCGCCGCGCCTCCATCACGGGGGGCGGGAAGGTGGCGGCCATCGCGGGGTTCAGCGGCAGGGTCATCGGCAACTCCGTCCGGGCGCGGGCCCTTGCAGGCGGGATCAGTCGCGGCCGCGATACGGCTCGACGTATTGCAGCGCCATGTCCCAGGGGAAGAAGATCCAGGTGTCCTGGCTCACCTCGGTGATGTAGGTGTCCACCATCGGCTTGCCCGAGGGCTTGGCATAGACGGTGGCGAAATGCGCCTTGGGGTAAAGCCTGCGCACCAGCTCCAGAGTCTTGCCGCTGTCGACGAGGTCATCGACGACAAGAATCCCGGTGCCGTCGCCCATCAGATCGGCCTGCGGCGCCTTGATGACCTGCGGCTGGGTCTGCGACTGGTGGTTGTAGCTTTTCACGCTGATCGTATCGACCACGCGGATGTCGAGCTCGCGGCTGACGATCATCGCCGGCACCAGCCCCCCACGGGTGATTCCCACCACCGCGCGCCACGAGCCGTTGTCGGGGCCACGGCCGTCCAGCCGCCACGCCAGCGCCCGCCCATCGCGGTGGATCTGGTCCCAGCTGACGTGGAAGCCTTTCTCGTGCGGAAGGCGCTCTCTCATGGTGGTCTCCTAGAACGCGGCGAGCTTCAGCCCCAAGGCACCCAGCAGCCCGCCGAAGCTGCGGTCGATGACGGATTTGAGGCTGATATATCCGCTGCGCGCCCGCTCAAAGGAGAAAACGCGGGCGACGATCAGGTTCCAGGCCAGCTCGTTGACGAAGATCGCGACAAGCATCAGCGCGACGGCCCAGCCCGGCGCTTCGGGCGGGATGGTACCGACGAAGACCGCCGAGAAGAAGAGGGCGGCCTTGGGATTGGCGTATTGCACCAGCAGGCCGCGCAGGAAGGCAGAGGCCGCGCTGCGCGGCGCCTGCGGCCCGGTCCCGAGGTCGAACGGCCGGTCCGCATCGCGCCACATGTGGATCGCCACCCAGATCAGGTAGAGCGCGCCGACGATCTTGAGCGTCGCGAGAAGCGCCGGGGCCAGTTCGAACAGGAGCGCCAGCCCCGAGAGGGCCGCTGCCGCCCAGGTGAGCGCGCCTGCGGCGATCCCGACCGACAGGGGCACTCCGGCCCGCAGCCCCTCGGTCATGCCCACGCGCGCGGTCATGAGCGTCGCGGGGCCGGGGCTCATGGCGGCAAGCAGGTGGATGAACCAGGCGGCCGCGAAGGCGGCGAGCACCTCAGCCGTCCTTGCGGCCGGTCACGGCGTCGATGTCGGGCGCGTCCACCGCCTTCATGCCCACGACGTGATAGCCGGCATCGACATGCAGCACCTCGCCGGTGGTGCCCGAGCCCAGATCCGACAGCAGGTAGAGCGCGGCCTTGCCCACCTCCTCCTGCGTCACGTTCCGGCGCAGCGGCGAGTTCAGCTCGTTCCACTTCATGATGTAGCGGAAATCGCCGATGCCCGAGGCCGCCAGCGTCTTGATCGGACCGGCCGAGATCGCGTTCACGCGGATGCCGTCCTTGCCCAGGTCCTCGGCGATATACTGGACCGAGGTTTCCAGCGCCGCCTTGGCGAGGCCCATGACGTTGTAGTGCGGCATCACCTTCTCGGCGCCGTAGTAGGACAGCGTGAGCAGGCTGCCGCCCTCCGGCATCATGGCCGCGGCGCGCTGGCAGACCGCGGTGAAGGAATAGACCGAGATGTCCATCGTCATGCGGAAGTTCGCAGCCGAGGTGTCGACGTAGCGGCCGCGCAGCTCGGTCTTGTCCGAGAAGCCGATGGCATGGACCACGAAGTCCAGCGTGCCCCAGACCTCCTTCAGCCGGTCGAACAGCCGGTCGAGCGAGCCTTCGTCGGCGACGTCGCACTCCACCATCTCGGTCGCCCCGATCGAGGCCGCGAGCGGTTCGACCCGCTTCTTCAGCGCCTCGCCCTGGTAGGAGAAGGCCAGCGTCGCGCCGTGGTCGGCGCAGCATTTCGCGATGCCCCAGGCGATGGACTTGTCATTCGCGAGTCCCATGATGAGGCCGCGCTTGCCTGCCAGCAGTCCGTTCGCCATCGGCTGTCCCTCGTTATTGTCTCCGTGGTGTGCGCGAGGTTTAGGGCATCGGCGGGCATGCATCAAGTGCGGCAGGATGCGGCGGATATTGCCGACCCCGGCGCACGGCACTAGGGTCGGCCGACGCAGGTGGCGGAGCGGCCACGCAAGCCCGGGGGAGGCGGCATGGACAGGTCTGGCATCTTCGCGGGGGACGACCCCTTCGCCATCGCGCGGGCCTGGCTCGCCGAGGCCGAGCCGGTCGAGCCGAACGACGCCAACGCGATCGCACTGGCGACGGTGGATGCCGCGGGACTGCCCAACGTGCGCATGGTGCTGCTGAAGGAGATCGAGGAGGCGGGCTTCGTCTTCTACACCAACTACGGCTCGGCCAAGGCCGAGGAGATCGCCACCGCGGGCAAGGCCGCGTTCGTGCTGCACTGGAAGTCGCTGCGCCGCCAGATCCGGGTCCGCGGGCTGGTCGAGCGCGAGGAGGGGTCGCAGGCCGACGCCTACTACGCCTCGCGCTCGCTCAAGAGCCGGCTGGGCGCCTGGGCCTCGCAGCAGAGCCGGCCGCTGGCCTCGCGCGCCAGCCTGATGGCCGAGGTCGGCAAGGTCACCGCGCGGTTCGGAACAAACCCGCCGCGTCCCGCGTTCTGGGGTGGTTTCAGGATATTGCCGCTGGAGATCGAGTTCTGGGCCGACGGGGCCTTCCGCCTGCACGACCGCTTCCGGTGGCGTCGGGCAAGCCCCTCGGAGGACTGGAGCATCGACCGTCTGCATCCGTGAAGTTTCGCGCTTCGCGAATGAAAGGTTCAGATGCCAGTGATAATTTCCACTTGAATCCGCCGGAGGATTGACGGCACTACTTTCAGTCGACGGGCTCATCTGGGGACAGCTCTGGAATGGTTGAAGACGAAAAGGCTCTGCAGGTCGTGCATGGCCGTGTGAAATGGTTCGATCCGGCAAAAGGCTTCGGGTTCATCGTGACCGAGGACAATGGAGCCGATATCCTGCTTCACGCCAACGTCCTGCGGAACTACGGCCAGAGCTCGGTCGCCGACGGGGCCGGGATCACGGTCAAGGTCCAGAGCACCCAGCGCGGCGTGCAGGCCGTCGAGGTCATGCAGATCGAGCCCCCCGCCGGCACGGCCTTCCATCTGAGCGAGGACAGCGAAGCCACGAGCCCCGAGGAGATCGCCTCGCGCCCGCTCGAGCCCGGTCGCGTCAAGTGGTTCGACAAGGGCAAGGGCTTCGGCTTTGCCAACGTCTTCGGCCGGCCCGAGGATGTCTTCATCCATGTCGAGGTCCTTCGCATGTCGGGCTTTGCCGACCTTGCGGCGGGCGAGGCGGTGGCGCTGCGCATCATCGAGGGGCGGCGCGGGCGCATGGCGGTGCAGGTGGTCTCGTGGGAAGCAGCGGCGCGGCAGCATCAGCTGGAGGGCTGAGGGCGGCATTCGGCATTGTGCTGGCCCTTCTGCCCGCGATGGCCTCGGCGGACTGCCGGGCCGACGCGGTCGAGGTCAGGACGCCGGGCGGCACGGCAGTGCGCTTCAGCGTGGAACTGGCCGACACACCCGCCGAACGCGCCAGGGGGCTGATGTTCCGCGAAAGTCTGCCGCGCTCGGCGGGAATGCTCTTCCTGTTCGACGCGCCCCAGGTGGCCAGCTTCTGGATGCGCAACACGCTGATCCCGCTCGACATGATCTTCGCGAGCCCCGATGGCACGGTGAAGTCGGTGCATGCGAACGCCGTCCCCCGTGACCTGACGCCGATCCGGGGCGGCGAGGGCATCCAGAGCGTGCTCGAGATCAACGGCGGGCTGGCCGGTCGGCTCGGGATCGTGCCGGGCAGCGTGTTGCGGCATCCGGCACTGGACCCATCCACCGCGGCCTGGCCCTGCGACTGACCCTTCCCATCCGGCAGCCGACGCGATAGGAAGACCTCGGCGGAGTGTAGCGCAGTCTGGTAGCGCGCCTGCTTTGGGAGCAGGATGTCGGGGGTTCGAATCCCTCCACTCCGACCAGTCCGTTCCGGCCCGTCCATCCGCTCCGGCACGTCCGCTGAGACCAGCAGGTCCACTCCGGCCCCCTCGGCTTCGGCTGTTGCGGCCGGCCCGCTCCGACCTTTCGGCTCCGCTCCGGCAGGATCGTGCCGAAACACACCTCCGTCATTTGACTCAGGTCTCCTCCGATCGCAGGTTTCGAACTTCCACCAGCCCAAGGAGTACCGATGCATCGCCTGCTTCCCACCGCAACCGTCGTCGGGCTCGCACTGCTCTTCGGTGCGCTGGTGCCGGCGCATACGCTGGACGAACTCATCCCGCCGCTGATCCTCGTCCTGCCGATGATGGCGGCTGCCCTGGTGCTGAGGGCGGGCGCGCCGGTTCCCGAGCGGGGGTGGGAACGGATCGACCCGATCCGGCGCCACCGCTTCACCCGCCGTCTGGTCGAACGCGCCCTGGCCTATCGGCGCGCCGTGATCATCCTGTCGGGCAGTTTCGTGGTGCTGTCGGCAGTTCTGGCGATTGGGACGGGTGGGCTGATGGACGGCGTGCTCTCCCCGCGCGAGGAAAAGCTGGTGCCGGCCGCGGTGGGCGCGTTGCTTGGCCTGTGCGGCGCCTGCCTGCCGGACGTCCTGCGGCGCGAATGCGCGGTGGCCGATGTGCAGAAGCGCCTGCTCGACGAGCTTCCGGTGCATGCCGCTGGGCGGCCGGCGGCCCGCGTGCTTCGCCTCGTCCGCTGACGGTCACGCCGTCCCGGCAGGAGGGCGGGTCCGGGGGCCTTCCTCGGTCGCGTGGTGGTGGACCGGCCGCCGGGACGGGCGGCCGTGCGCGAACACGGATCCCGCACCGTCTCCGCGATCTCCTGCGGGCCGCATCTGCCATGGCCGGAGCGTCCGCAGAATGCCCTCTCGGGTTGCCCCAACAACTCGGCCAGGTGCCGGCAGTCTGTTCCCGGCGCCCGAAGCTCCTCATGCACCGCGATCCGGCAATGTCCGGCTGCCACAGCGCAAGGGCGTCACGATCTCGCAATGACAATCGCAAAGCGACGGTCCGGCTGATGTGGTGCTTGCTCTCGCCTGCCGGACAGCCATATCCTGAAAAAGGGATCTTCGGCGGGAACTTATGACCTTCATCTTCGACAACAGCTATGCGCGGGACCTTCCGGGCTTCTACGTGGACTGGCGCGCCTCGGCAGCGCCGGCGCCGCGCCTGTTGCGCCTGAACCGCGGGCTGGCGGAGGAGCTTGGCCTTGATCCCGATCTGTTGGCCCGCGAGGGCGCAGGGATCTTTTCCGGCAACGCCCTGCCCGAGGGGGCGCATCCGCTGGCGCAGGCCTATGCCGGGCACCAGTTCGGCGGCTTCTCTCCGCAACTGGGCGACGGGCGGGCGCTGCTGATCGGCGAGGTGACCGACCGGAACGGGCGGCGGCGCGACATCCAGCTGAAGGGGTCGGGCCGGACGCCGTTCTCGCGCGGGGCTGACGGCAAGGCGGCACTGGGCCCGGTGCTGCGGGAATATCTGATTGGCGAGGCGATGCACGCGCTGGGCATCCCGACCACCCGGGCGCTGGCCGCGGTGACCACGGGCGAGACCATCCTGCGGCAGGAGGGGGAGCTGCCCGGCGCGGTCCTGACGCGCGTGGCCGCCAGCCACATCCGCGTGGGCACGTTTCAGTTCTTCGCCGCCCGCGGCGACGAGGCCAAGGTCCGCCAGCTGACCGCCTATGCCATCGCGCGGCATTATCCCGAACTGGCCGCGGCGCCCGAGCAGCCGCTCGCCTTCTTCGAAGCGGTGGTCGAGGCGCAGGCGGCACTGGTTGCGCGCTGGATGCTGGTGGGCTTCATCCACGGCGTGATGAACACCGACAACATGGCGATCTCGGGCGAGACCATCGACTATGGCCCCTGCGCCTTCATGGAGGCCTATGACCCCGCCACGGTCTATTCCTCGATCGACCTGCAGGGCCGGTATGCCTATGGCAACCAGCCGCTGGTCCTGGGCTGGAACCTCGCGCGGCTGGCCGAGGCGCTGCTGCCGCTGCTCGACCCCGATCCGCAGCGTGCGGTGACGAAGGCGACCGAGGTGCTGGAGACGGTGGGCGCGCGGTATCGCCGGCACTGGCTGGCGGGCATGCGGGCCAAGCTGGGGCTGGCGGGCGAGGAGCCGGGCGACGGGACGCTGGCCGAGGATCTGCTGGCGGCGATGCAGGCGCAGGGCGCCGACTGGACGCTGACCTTCCGGCGGCTGTCGGATGCGGTGGCCGATGCGGGGATGCTTCGCCCGCTGTTCCGTGACGCCTCGGCGCTCGATGCGTGGCTGCCAAGGTGGCGCGCGCGGCTGGCGCCGGATGCCGCGGAGCGGATGGCGGCGGCGAACCCGCTCTACATCCCGCGCAACCACAAGGTCGAGCAGGCGCTGGCCGCGGCGCTTGCAGGCGACATGGGGCCGTTCGACACCCTGCTGGAGGTGCTGGCCGATCCCTTCACCGAGCGGCCGGGGCTCGAGGCCCATGCGCTGCCGGCGCCCGCAGATTTCGGCTCGCGCTATCGCACCTTCTGCGGAACCTGAGCCGCGATCCGGCGCGGCAGGAGGGGTGGGAACATGACGGGACGAGCGGACTTCCTCGGACATCTGAAGGAGGTGCTGGCCGGCATCGAGGCCGAGGGGCTGACGAAGCGGGAGCGGCCGATCCTGTCGCCACAGGGGGCGCGGGTGCGGGTCGCGGGTCGCGAACTCGTCAACCTATGCGCCAACAACTACCTCGGGCTCGCCGACCATCCCGCGCTGATCGCGGCCGCGAAGCGGGGCATGGACGAGCACGGCTACGGCATGGCCTCGGTGCGCTTCATCTGCGGCACGCAGGACATCCATCGCGAGCTGGAGGCGCGCCTTGCGCGGTTCCTGGACATGGACGACGCGATCCTTTTCGCCGCCTGCTTCGACGCGAACGGCGGCCTCTTCGAGCCGCTGCTCGGCCCCGAGGATGCGGTGGTGTCGGACGCGCTGAACCATGCGAGCATTATCGACGGCATCAGGCTCTGCAAGGCGCGGCGCTACCGCTACGCCAACTCCGACATGGCCGATCTCGAGGCGCAACTGCGGCAGGCGCGCGACGACGGGGCGCGGCACATCCTGATCGCCACCGATGGCGTGTTCTCGATGGACGGCTATCTGGCGAAGCTGCCCGAGATCGTGGATCTGGCCCAGCGGTTCGGCGCGATGGTGATGGTTGACGACTGCCATGCCACCGGCTTCATGGGGCCACAGGGCCGCGGCACGCCCGCCCACCACGGGGTGCGCGTCGATATCCTGACCGGGACGCTCGGCAAGGCGCTTGGCGGCGCGATCGGCGGCTATGTGGCGGGGCCGCAGCCGGTGATCGACCTGCTCCGGCAGCGGGCGCGACCCTACCTCTTCTCGAACGCGCTGCCGCCCGCCGTGGTGGTGGCGGGCATCGCCGCGCTCGATCTGGTCGAGGCGGCGGACAATCTGCGCGCGCGGCTCTTCGACAATGCTTCCTTCTGGCGGGCGGGCCTGACCGAGGCAGGCTTCCGCCTTCTGCCGGGCGAGCATCCGATCATCCCGGTGATGCTGGGCGAGGCGCAACTGGCGCAGGACATGGCGGCGGCGCTTTACGACCGCGGGGTCTATGTCTCGGGCTTCTTCTTCCCCGTGGTTCCGAAGGGGCAGGCGAGGATCCGCACGCAGATGAACGCGGCGCTGACGCGCGAGGATCTGGAATTCGCGCTCGCGGCGTTCCGCGAGGCGGGCACGGCGGTGGGGGTGATCTAATGCGTGCGCTGGTGAAGTCGAAGCCCGAGCCGGGCCTGTGGATGGAGGAGCGCCCGACGCCCGAGATCGGTCACGACGAGGTGCTGATCCGGGTCCGCAAGACCGGGATCTGCGGCACGGACGTCCACATCTGGAACTGGGACGAATGGGCGGCGCGGACGGTGCCGGTGCCACTGGTGACGGGGCACGAATTCGCGGGCGAGATCGTCGAGGTCGGCCGCGACGTGGACGACCTGAAGGTCGGGCAGCGCTGCTCGGGCGAGGGGCACCTGATCGGCCACCACTCGCGTCAGGTCCGGGCGGGGCGCTTCCATCTAGATCCCGAGACGCGGGGGATAGGGGTGAATGTGCCCGGCGCCTTCGCCGACTACCTGCGGCTGCCCGCCTTCAACGTGGTGCCGCTGCCCGACAGCATCGATGACGAGATCGGCGCCATCCTCGATCCGCTCGGCAATGCCGTGCACACCGCGCTCAGCTTCGATCTGGTGGGCGAGGATGTGCTGATCACGGGCGCGGGCCCCATCGGCATCATGGCGGCGGCGGTCGCGCGTCATGTGGGGGCGCGACATGTGGTGATCACCGACGTGAACCCCGCGCGGCTGCGGCTGGCGGCCGAGGTGGCGGACGTGGTGCCGGTGAACGTGGCGCAGGACGACCTGCGCGAGGTCATGCAGGGGCTGAAGATCGTGCAGGGCTTCGACGTCGGCATGGAGATGTCGGGGGCGCCCGCCGGCTTCGACCAGATGGTCGAGGCCATGGTGATGGGCGGCCGGATCGCCATGCTCGGCATCCCGCCCGGCCGCAGCCCGGTGGACTGGAGCCGCATCGTCTTCAAGGCGCTGACCATCAAGGGCGTCTATGGCCGCGAGATCTTCGAGACCTGGTACAAGATGATCGCAATGCTGGAAAACGGCCTCGACATCCGCAAGGTGATCACCCACCGCTTCCCGGTCGAGCGCTTCGCCGAAGGCTTCGCCGCGATGCGCGAGGGGTCGAGCGGCAAGGTCGTCCTCGACTGGGGCTGATGCCGCGCGGCCCTGCGGTCGGAGGATCGGGACGGACTCTCCCGGCGCGACCCTGCAGCCGGACCCTTGGGGAACGTCGAGCGCCCGGCGCGACCCTGCCGCCGGAAGGGTCAGTCGCGCGGCGCGATACCTGCTGTCGGTAGACCGGGAACCATCAGGCGCCCGTTGCGACCCCGCCGTCAGAAGAACAGGGCTGGCCGGTCAAGCGCCCGGCGCGGCCCTTTTGTGCGGTCCGGGCGGGCCACGTGCCCGGTCCGGCGTGTCGTCAGAAGATCAGCGCAAGCAGTCCGACGACCACCAGCAAGCCGATGATGAAGATGAGGCCGATGGTGCCTCCGATGAATTTCAGCATGGGATACTCCTTCCGTTGCAGGGTCAACCGGCGGCGGAAGGCTCTGTTCCCGTGCGGGAGCGGATCCGGCCGAGGATCATTCCGCTGCGCGGCTGGGCCGGGATGCGGTTCAGCCGCACGCCCAGATCCTGCTCGGGCACTTCGTAGTCCATGTCCCGGCAAAGCAGGCGGATCGCCTCCTTCATCAGTTCGACCGTGATCATCTCGCCGGGGCAGCGGTGCGTCGTGGCCACGTCGCCGCCGCCCTGCGGCACGAAGCAGTCGTCCTGCCCGGCCCAGGACAGCATCCGCTCGGCCCGGAAGCGGTGGGGGTCGGGGAAGTTCCGCGCGTCGTGGGTGGTGCCGTAAAGGTCCAGCATCAGCCACTGGTCCGCCGGCAAGTCGTGACCTTCCCACCGCAGGGGGCGGGTCGTCACGGCGGCCGTGAAGGGGAAGAAGGGCGAGATCCGGCGCACCTCCTCGGCGAAATCCCCGGCGAGTTCGAGGTTGCCGGAGCGGAAGAGTTCCCGCCACGTTGCCTCGCGGTGCAGGGCGAGCGCGAGGAAGGTGATGTAGCGGCCGACGGCCACGGTGGGGCGCAGGATGTTCAGAAGCTCTACCGCGGCGATCTCCGGCGGCAGCATCCCGCCCGCGGCATCGCGGTGGAACGCGATGACGTGCAGCGCGGTCGCTGCATCGGGCACCACCTCGCCGGCGCGCACCTTCTCGACCAGCCGCGACAGGCGGCGTTCGGTGCCCACGCGGCGCAGCTGCGCAAGCCAGTTGCGCGGGCCGAAGCTGCCCGCCTTGTCGATCATGTCGAAGATCTCGTCGGCCAGCCGGTCTTCCGGCTGGTTCTCCACCCCTGTCCAGCGGCAGGCGGCGCGGGTCAGGACGCGGGCCGCCTCCTGCTGGAGGACGATACTCTCCTGCCGCTCCCAGTCGGGCAGGGCTGCCCGCCACTCGTCCCGGAAGATCTCGATGAGTGTCGCCACGCGCGCGCGATCCATGGCGATCGACAGGAACAGCGCCTTGCGGTGCCGATGCTCCGGCCCCTCGAGTTGCTGGACGGATCCGCGGTCCTGCAGCAGGTGGAGCACCGAACCGGGCATCGCACCCACCCGCGTCAGCCCCTCGGCGCCGTAGAACAGGCCGACGGCGCTGCCGCCCCGCAGGCAGATCACGTCGCGCAGGCGGATGCGGGTGCTGGCGATGTCACTGCCCGCGCTGTCGCAAAGGTCCGAGATGAAGCGGTATCCCTCGCGCAGCAGTCCTACCGAACCGTCCAGCCGCGGGTCGCGCGGTATCCTGCTCTCCCCGGCCCATGCAGGGGCTGCGCCCCCGCGCATGTCGCGCTCCGATGCGGTCATGTGTCCCCCCTTCTTGCCCGCAGTGCAACGCACCGCTCAGGGGGTTGTTCCCCGCGCCCTACACCTGCGGGCGTGCATCGTCCGACCCGGAAGACGGATCGGACGAAGGCAATGCATCCTTCGGGCAGGGCTCGGGCGTCAGTAATTGCCCGGCGCGTCGCTGGCCGGGAAGGACTCGTCGAGCCGCTCGTCCACCTCGTCCCAGTCGCGGGGCGGATCGCGCATCGCGTCGGGACCAGCCGCGCGGACGTCGGAATATCCGTCCGGGCGGCGGCCGTGCATCAGGTGCCGCACCGCAAGCGCCCCGAAGGCGCCCAGCACCACCGCCGATGCGATCATGAGCGTCGATGACCGGCTTTCCGTTGCATGAACCATTGCCGTTCCCTTTCTTTCCTGCCCGAAGGCGTCAGGATTTGAACGTCCGGTCTGCTTCGGGGTTCCCCGCCAGCGTCAGCTCGCGCGGCCAGTGCCGAAGGCTGCGGCACGCCTCGAGGAAGCGGTCGAGATCGGCGCTTTCCGCGATCTCGATCCAGCCCTCGTCCATCTTCGGCCCGAGCGCGCAGGCCTCGATCAGCGCTGCGGCCCCGCTGTGGCCGATGAACTTGCAGTGCACATGGGCGTCCGTCAGGAAATCCTGCGCGGCGGGATTGGCCGCGAGGAAGGCCGCGTCCCGTCCCGGCAGAACGACCACCGCGTCGAACAGGACCGACGGGCCGCCGCCCAGCCTCTCGTCCGCCGGATGCAGCATCCCCGCACTGTCGGTGATGCCGCCGATGCGCGGTGCGACCAGCTTCATCTGGGCGCCTTCAGCGTCCAGGACGGCATCGAGCCCGGTAAGCAGGCCCGCCTCCACCCCGTCGCCGGCGAGAACCCCGACCGTCCGGCCCGCGAAGCTGGTTGGCGGGTTCTTCAGGATGCTCAGCGCATCCGACGGCGGCAGGTCCATCCGGGTCGGGCGTGCGGCCGGGGCGGGCGGCGGAAGGTCCGGCAGGCCGAGACCCATGGCCACCGCCTCCGCCAGCCCCTCGTCGATGTTGCGCAGATGGGCCACGACGCGCGCGCGGATGTCGACCTCCTGGCACTTGGACAGCTCGAACACCAGCGCGTCGCGGATGTGGCCCTGCTCGACCGGGGTCTGGCTCAGGAAGAACTGGCGCGCCTGGCTGTAGTGGTCGGCAAAGCTTTCGGGACGCAGGCGACGCTTCTCGCCCTCCTCGCGCACGACATAGCTCACGTAGCCTTCCAGCGGATGGGCGCGCGGACCCTGGCCCCACCCGTTCGGCTCGTAGTTGACCCGGCCCTTGCGGTTCGAGGTCTGCATGTGGCCGTCCTGCTGGTAGTTGTTCACCGGGCAGCCGCGCGGCGCGTTCACCGGAAGCTTGGTGAAGTTCGGGCTTCCGAGCCGCTTCAACTGGGTGTCGAGATACGAGAAGTTGCGCCCCTGCAGCAGCGGATCATTGGTGAAATCGATGCCGGGGATGACGTTCTGGGTGCAGAAGGCGACCTGCTCGGTCTCGGCGAAAAAGTTGTCCACCACGCGGTCCAGCGTCAGCGTGCCGACCACCGTCAGCGGCACCAGTTCCTCGGGGATGATTTTCGTCGGGTCCTGAACGTCGAAGTCGAAGCGGTCGGCGAATTCCTCGTCGAACAGCTGAAGCCCGAGTTCCCATTCCGGAAACTCCCCGGCCGAGATCGCCTCCCACAGGTCGCGGCGGTGGCGGTCGGGGTCGGCGCCGTTGATCTTCACCGCCTCGTCCCACAGCACGGATTGCAGGCCGAGCTTCGGCTTCCAGTGGAACTTGACGAAGGTGGACCTGCCCTCGGCATTGATCATCCGGAAGGTGTGGACGCCGAAGCCCTGCATGAAGCGGAAGCTGCGCGGGATGGTGCGATCCGACATCTGCCACATGACCATGTGCATGCTTTCAGGCGTCAGCGAGATGAAATCCCAGAAATTGTCATGCGCCGACTGGGCTTGCGGGAAGTTCCGGTCGGGCGCCGGCTTCACCGCATGCACGAGGTCGGGAAACTTGATGGCGTCCTGGATGAAGAACACCGGGATGTTGTTGCCGACCAGATCCCAGTTGCCCTGATCGGTGTAGAACTTGACCGCGAAGCCCCGGACATCGCGCGCAAGGTCCGCCGAGCCCTTCGACCCGGCCACCGTCGAGAAGCGGACGAAGGTCTCGGTGATCTTGCCCTCCTGCTGGAAGGGCGCCGCGCGGGTGATCTCGGGGATCGCCTTGGTGCACTCGAACAGGCCATGCGCGCCGAAGCCGCGCGCATGCACGACGCGCTCCGGAATCCGTTCGTGGTCAAAGTGGAAAATCTTTTCCCGAAGGATGAAGTCCTCCAGCGCAGTGGGGCCGGGCGCGCCGACCCGCAGCGAGTTCTGGTTGTCGGCGATGGTCACGCCCTGGGCGGTCGTCAGGCGCGGATCGCCGTCTCCGGCATGCTGGTGGAATTCTCCACCTGCACCGTAGTCCGAGACGAGGGCTTCGAAGCTGCCGGGTTGGGTGGGTTTGGCATCAGCCATCGGGATCTCCTTGAACGGGAAGGGGGACGGCCCCGGGACGGGACGGCCGCTTGTCAGGCTCGGGGGTCGGGCCCCGCGGCGCGAGGGGTCGGGCGCCCGCCCTGCCGGATGGCAAAGCTGCAGGCGCGTGCCGCGGGCACGCGCCGACGGGTCACTGCGACTGGAAGGAGGTCACGAAGGAACAGGCCTGCGTCCAGACGCTCGCATCGCCGGGCGACGCCGGGGCATTCGACGAATTCGTGGTGTCCGACGCGACCGGAGCAGGATTGTCCGGCGCCGCCGGTTCCTCATTGGTGGCGACATCCGGATCGGGCGTCACCGCACCCCCCAGCCCGCCCGACGAAGCCCCGCCCATCGAGCCTGCGTCCATCAGATAGGCCTGGCAGTCGCGCTTGGCCTGCGCCTTCGACTCGGGGTCCAGCTCGGCCCAGCGGTCCGCCATCTCGTCGGTGGGTCGCAGCGAGGTCATCGCCTCGTCGGCGAAGAACACCTCGCGGACGGCCGGCGCCCATGTCTGCGCGCTGATGTCGGTCATCGCGCCCGAGCCGGTGTCGGTGGCCACGGGGCGGTTGGGGTCCATGCCGTCCGCGCCGCTCTGGGCAAGGGCAGGCAGGGCGGCACAGGCAAGAAGGCCGGCAGCGGCGAGAAATTTCATCATGCTTCACTCTTCCTTCGGTCAATGGGTGAAAGGGATGGCGCCCGCAGGGGCGCCGGCGCCACTGAACGGAGGCGCGGGGCGAATGTTCCGGGCCTTTCCTGCCTCGCATCCCGGGTTATCCTTCCGTCGGCCACCGGAGGACCCTGATGCAGTTCGATGCCGCCTTCTTCGCGCGCGACGCGGCCTCGGTCGCGGCGGACCTGATCGGGGCGCATCTCGAGGTGCGGGGGGCCGGCGGGCGCATCGTCGAGACCGAGGCCTATGCCCCGGACGATCCGGCCTCGCACAGCTACCGGGGTCCAACGGCGCGCAACGCGTCGATGTTCGGCCCGCCGGGCTGCGCCTATGTCTACCTGTCCTATGGCGTGCATCTCTGCCTCAACGTGGTCTGCGCACCCGGCCATGCCGTGCTGGTCCGGGCACTGGAGCCGAGCGAGGGCCTGCCCCAGATGGCGGCCCGACGCGGGATCGACGATCCGCGCCGGCTCTGCTCGGGGCCGGGCCGGATCGGACAGGCGCTCGGCCTGACGCTGGCCGATGACGGGACGCCCTTCGGCAGCCGGGGCTTCCTGTTGCGCCCCGGACCGCCGGCGGGCCATCATGAGATCCGCTGCGGGCCGCGCATCGGCCTCAGCCGGGCGACGGAGGTGCCCTGGAGGTTCGGCCTAGGCGGGTCGCCCTGCCTGAGCCGCCGGTTCTGAGCCGGAACATTTCCGCGCCCCGCCGCCTTGACGAAGGAAGGGACGCAGCCGCGTCCCAGGGAGAGGAGACCAGAGATGAGAGACGAGATCGCCGCCGGCCCGAACGATCCTCCGGACCCCGATCCGATGCCGGAGCCCAATCCCTATCCGGATCCGATGCCGGATCCCGATCCGATCCAGCCCGGCGATCCGGACATCCCGGACCCGGGCGAGCAGACGCCGCCGATCTATTCCTGATCGCGCGGCATACCCTGCGGTCGCAAGGAAGCGGGGCGGACCGATGGTCCGCCCCGTTCCGCATCACAGCACCTTGCTCGGGCGCGTCGGGTCGCTGCTGCTGCCCGACCCCGAAGCTCCGGTTCCGGACGATACGCCGGTCCCCGTGCTGCCCGTGCCGAAGGTTCCGGCACTCGTCCCCGTGCTGCCGGTGCTGGCCGAGCCAGTGCTGCCGGTGCCCGTGCTGCTGCTGCCTGCGCCCGTTTTCCCCGACATGCCGGACACCTGTTCCGGCGACTTCCCTTCTGACGGGTGCAGCACCGGCTCGACCTGTGCCTTCGCCTCGGCGGCAGCGGCCTCCGCGACACGGCCCAGCTTCGAGCTGATGGTCTCGCCCTTCTCGGGAACCAGACCCTCGTCGCGGGCGGCATCGACGGCGGCGTCATAAGTGTGCCGCGCGGCCTGCATCGCCCGCTCGCGCAACTCGGCCGAGCTTGCCCGCGCCTCGTCCCAGAGCTGGTCGCGGGTGCGGCCCATCCAGCGGTCCTCGGTCCGGGTGCGGGGCATCGCGGCGCCGATCACCGCCCCAAGCGCCACCGCCGCCGCGCCGACGAGCAGCGGCTGCTGCTCCATCCGGTAGGCCATGCTGTCGCGCACCTGATGGGCCCCGCTCGAGGCGCGGTGCGCCCATTCCCCGGCGCGCTCACCGATGCGGCCGGAGCGCGAGGACAACTCGTCGCGCCACTGGCCGGCACGGTGGTAGGTGTCCTCCCGCAGGCGGCCCGCCCGGTCGTGGAGGTCCTCGCGCATGTGCGAGGCACGCTCGCGTGTGCCGGAGAAGGTATCCGACACCTTCTCGCCTGCGGAGTGCACCGCCTGGCCCACGCTCTCCGCGGCGTCGCCGACAGCGTGCTTGACCTTCGAGAACACGCCCTCGCGCCGGTCGTCCCGGTAGTCGCTGCCGCCATAGGGATCATAGGTGGACGAGCCCGACCAGTCCGGCCGCCGGTCGTCCCAATCATCGTCATGGGCGCTGCGGCGACCCGAGGACGAACCGCCCCCGAAAGCAAGCCAGGCAAGGCCGAGGCCGATCATGCCCAGGGCAACGGGATTGTCGCGCACCTGCCGCCCGGCGGTGTGCATGATGCCGCGGACGTCCTCGACGCCCACGAAATGCGCAAGGTCGTCGACAAGCTGGTTGACCGACATGCGCTCCTTCAGCGCGTCGAGCGTGCTTTCGACCCGGGCGCGGTTTTCTTCCACTTCGCGTTCGATGTGATCAGGGGTGTCGGTCATCAGATCTGCTCCCGTGCAAGCCGCGCGTCGCGGCTGGTCTGTTCGATGGTGCGCTCGGGCACCAGGCGCGCGGCGGTCATGTCCTTGCGGCCGCGGGCGATCAGCAGTCCGCCGATCGCCGCAAGGCCGACGCCGACGATCAGCGAGGCCCAGGCGGGCCCGACCCATTCGGCCAGCAGGACCACCAGCGCCTGGACCAGCACGATCAGCGCTACAAGAAGAAGGATGGCGCCGGCGGCGATCAGTTCGGCGCCAACGGCCACGCTGCGGCCCGCCTCGGCGATCTCGGCCCGGACAAGCCGGCCCTCGCTGCGCACGAGGCCCGAGACATCGCGGACAAGGTCGCCGAGCAGGTCGGCGAAGGACCGGTCATCCGCATACGGTCGCTTAGGCGCTTCCATCTTTGTCCTCCGTCGTGCCCGCCTGGCCCACGCCCCGCTTCATCTTGTCGAAGTCGGGCGAGGAGGAGCCGCCCGTCGCGGACGTGCTGCCCGAGCCGAGGTTGCGCGCCTCTCCCTCGCCCATCCGGCCCGCCGCCGAACCCGTGCCGGCGGAGGCCATGGACGAGCCGTCGGACGCGGCGAAGGCCCCGGTTCCCGAACCGCGCGTGCCGGTGCCCTGGCCCGAGGGATTGCCCGCACCTGCCGCCGTGCCGGCCACGCCCGTGCCCGAGGGCAACTCGTCCGCCCCGCGGTAGCCCGAACCGGTCCGGCCCATGCCGGCCTGGCCCTGCGCACCCTGGCCGAACCTGCTCCGGTCGCCGAAGTCCTGCCCGCCACGGGCCGAGCCGGTGCCGAAGCCCTGCCCACCGTAGTTCGACGCAGCATGGCCTGACCCCGTGCGGCCGAAGTCGCCACGGGTGCCGGAGCCCGAGCCCATCCTGCGCCGGTCTTCGTCCCACTCGTCGCTCTGATGCCGCGGCGACGAGGACGACACGAGGAACCGGCCGAGCGCGAGGCCCGCGAACAGCGCGCCGGCGACGAAAAGCGCCGGATTCTCGCGGCCGAAGCGCGAGACCGCGCCGGTGAGGTCCTCGGTCGAGCGATGGCGCATCCGGTCGGCAAGATCGTCAAGCGTGTCGATCGCCTGATGGATCAGCCGCGGCGGTGTCGGCGCATCGTCGCGCCGCTCGGCTTCCTCGGCCCCCTTGCGCATCGACTGCGCGAGGCCGTGCAGGTTGTCGCAGAGTTCGTCCTTCCTCTTGTCCATCTCGTCCATCACGATGCGCGAGACGCTGCTGCGTGCATGCCGCGCCTCGGAGCGCGCCCGGTCGGCAGCGCCGGAGACGCGCTCGCGTGCATCGTCCATCTCGCGACGGGCGGCCTCTCGCGCGCTGTCGACGATGCCCGGACGGCCCGACTGTGCCGAGGTGCTCCCCGGGCCGGTCGTCGTGTTCTCGGTCTGCATCTTGATCTCCTCGCGATTGCTGGATGCGGGCCGGTCGGTGCCGGACCTGTCGCCAAGAAACATGCCCCGCGCGGCATTTGTTCCGTCGCAGGCCGGGCCTCCTCCGCAACCCGCCTCGGCGCATCGGGTGCGGGAACCAACCGGAGCCGTGACGGTTGGATCGCGATTTCCGATGGATGAAGGAGGGCCGCATGGCCGACAGGAAACTTGCCCGGACCGATCCGAAGGCCCTGCTCTGGAAGGAGCTCGGGTCGGTGCGTGCCGGAATGCT
Organism: Rhodobacter sp. CZR27; assembly: GCF_002407205.1. Classification (NCBI taxonomy): domain Bacteria; kingdom Pseudomonadati; phylum Pseudomonadota; class Alphaproteobacteria; order Rhodobacterales; genus Rhodobacter; species Rhodobacter sp. CZR27. The sequence continues at coordinate 1,113,466 of NZ_CP023548.1, forward strand.
CGGCTTGGTCGGGTCCGGCCAGCACATGCAGCCGATGGCGCATCATGCCGACGAGGAGGGCGGCCGGATCTGGTTCCTGACCAAGCGCAGCACCGATCTGTTCCGGGCGGTCGGGCCCGGCAGCACGGCGCATTTCTGCGTGATCTCGAAGGATCAGGATTTCCATGCCTGCATGTCCGGGCCGCTGACCGCCGAGATGGACCGCGCGAGGCTCGACGAGATGTGGAACGCGGTCAATGCCGCCTGGTTCGAGGGCAAGGACGATCCGGATCTGGCCATGCTGGCGCTGACCCTGAAGAGTGCGGCGATCTGGGCCTCGACCGACTCGACGGCGCGTTTTGCCTACGAGATCGCCAAGGCGAACCTGACTGACGACATGCCCGACGTCGGCGTGCACAACATCGTGGAATTCGTCTGACGAATTTGCGCGGGGGCCGCGGAACCGGCCCGGAACCCGCCGCGTTGGGCGGCGGAGAAGGAGGGTGACAATGGCATATTCTCTTGGAGTTCTCGTCTTTCTGGGTCTGCTTGCCGTCTGCTGGTTCGGCTTCATGTCTGCCGAACGTCAGTCCCGGCATGTTCACGCTCGCAACCCCGCGGCCGAGCCCCCGACAACGAACCGACCGTCGGCGGCCTCCCCGCCGCCGGCTGCACCCGGGACCACTGGCACGACCCCGACCGAGGGCGTCTGAGGGTCTAGGACCCGGACGTCTGCCCCACATCCGGGTCCCGGAGCGCAGCCTTCCCCCGGAGGATGCGCTCCAACTTTTTTCCAAGCCTGCCCATTCCGTCCGGAAGCTCCCTGTCCTTGCCGGACCTTGCCTCTCGCCATTGCCCCGGCGGCCGCGCGCCCTAGCATCCGGGTGTCACGAGTCGAGGAGGTCCGATGCCCCTGCCGGAAGAGGTCGCACAGGATCCGGCGCCCGGTGCCGGCAAGGCCGAGGAGGCGCTGCTGGTCGCAGCTCTGGGTGCCATCGAGCGCGGGTTGCTGGTGATGGTCGCGCTGCTGACGCTTGCCGCAACCGCCATCGAGATCTGGTCCATTGCCATGCGATGGAGCGTGAACCTGGGCGACATCCTGCTGATGTTCCTCTATACCGAGGTCATCGCCATGGTCGCGGTGTTCTACACCGGCAAGGGTCTGCCCTTCGTCTATCCGATCTTCATCGCCATCACGGCGCTCGCGCGGCTGATCGTGCTGCAGGGCAAGGACATGGACCCGCAGAACATCGTGCTCGAGGCTTCGGCAATCCTCTTGCTGTCGGTCGCCGCAGTGGTGCTGCTTCGCCTCGCCCGCCGGTGACCCGGGCCGGGGCCATCCGGCACGGTGAGGCGGCGGCGGATCAGGCCGCGCCGCGGGCGAAGTCGGGGAACATGGCGGCCATTGCCGCGGGGTTTGCGGCACAGATCCCGCGCTCGGTGATCAGGCCGGTCACGAGACCCGCCGGCGTCACGTCGAAGGCCGGGTTGCGTGCCCCGGTCCCGTCGGGCGAGATCTGCACCGAGAGGATGCTGCCGTCCGGTCCCTTGCCCTGCACATGTGTGACTTCCGACGCCGCGCGCTCCTCGATCGGGATCTCCTTCACGCCGTCGCGCACCGTCCAGTCAATGGTTGGCGAGGGCAGGGCTACATAGAACGGCACGCCGTTCGCCCGGGCCGCAAGGGCCTTCAGATAGGTGCCGATCTTGTTGCAGACATCGCCGTTGGCGGTCGTGCGGTCGGTGCCGACGATCACCATGTCCACCTCGCCGTGCTGCATCAGGTGACCGCCGGCATTGTCCACGATCAGGTCGTGGCTCACCCCGTGCGAGTTCATCTCCCACGCGGTCAGCAGGGCCCCCTGGTTGCGCGGCCGCGTCTCGTCCACGAACACATGCACATCGATCCCGGCCTCGAGCGCGTGATAGATCGGCGAGGTCGCGGTGCCCCAGTCCACCGTGGCGAGCCATCCCGCGTTGCAATGCGTCAGGATGTTCACCCGGCCCTGCTTGCGCGCCGCGATCTCGCGGATGATCGACAGGCCGTGCTCGCCGATGCGGCGGTTGATCTCCACATCCTCGTCGCAGATCTCGGCGGCACGCTTCGCCGCCGCAGCCGCACGCTGCCCCACGGGCAGCGGGGCAAGCAGACGCTTCATCTCGTTCAGTGCCCAGCGCAGGTTGATCGCCGTGGGGCGCGTCTCGTGCAGCACGTCCCAGGTCTCGGCGAGCGAGGCATCCGAAGGGTCCGCGGCCATCTGCACTGCCATGCCCCAGGCCGCGGTGGCCCCGATCAGCGGCGCGCCGCGCACCCACATGTCGCGGATCGCCGCGGCGAAATCGGCCCGCGTCTCCAGCGCGACGATGCGCAACTCATGCGGCAGCCAGCGCTGGTCGATGATGCGGACCTGGCCCTCTTCGAACCAGATCGAGCGGAATGGGGTGCCGTTGATCTTCAAGGGGGGCCTCCGGTCAGTCGCGAAGCGGGAATGGCATGCCGCGCCAGATGGCCCCGCGCCATGGCCGAGGTCAAGGCGGCGCGGCCCGGGCGCGACGATCCGCGCGGCTGTCGCAGGACCCGAGTTGCCGTCAGACCGCGGCAGGACGCCCGGTCAGTTCACCTTGCGCTGCGCGACGAAAGGCAGGGGGGCGACCGGCACGCCATCCTCGAGCAGCCGTCGCGCCTCCTCCAGCTTCGCCTCACCGTAGATCGAGCGCTCCGGGGCGTCTCCCGTGTGGATCTTCCGTGCTTCCGAGGCGAAGTTCATCCCGACATATTCGGAATTCTCCTCGATCTGGCGGCGCAGCGCCTGGAACGCCTGCTCGATGCCGGAGGTCGGGGTGGAAAGCGGCCGGGGTTCCGGGGCGGCCTTGCGCGCCGGACGGACCGCGGGAGCCATCAGGACCTTGCTCACGTCCGTCGAGCCGCAGACCGGGCAGGACACCCGACCCGCGCCGGTCAGGCTGTCATAGGCATCGGCCGACTGGAACCAGCTTTCGAAGCCGTGTCCGGCGGCGCATCGCAGTGAGTAGCGGATCATGTCGGCACCCGGTGAAGGTGGCGGAAGGTCGGCCACCCATCCTTGCAGGTAAACGTCCCGCGGACGAGCTTCAATGGGATCGCAGCGGCAAACTGTCCGGCGTGCCGGCCCCCTCGGGCGCGAAGTGCAGCAGGATCTCGCGCAGCTCCGGCTCGGCCACCTTCCGGGCGGCCTTGTCGGGGCTGAACCACTTGCGCTTGCGTTGCCCGCGCTCGGGGAAGGCATCAAGCATCTCGCTGACCCGGAGGGGAAAGACCGCCACGTCGCACAGCACGTCGGCCGAGGTCTTGAGCAGCTTGCGGTAGCTGAAGCGGCCCAGCGGGCGATGATCGACCTCGCCGCGGATGCCGGCTTCCTCCCAGGCTTCCTGCGCTGCCGATTCGGCATCATCCAGGCCCTCGATCCGGCCGCCCTTCGGGATGACCCAGCGCCCGGTGTCGCGGCTGGTGATGAGAAGGACCAGCACCTTCCCGCCCTCGGCCCGCCAGCAGACCGCGCCGCATTGCGCGCGCGTCGCCGCGGGGGCGGCTGCCGTTCCGGTCGATGTATCCTGCGCCATTCCGAACTGCCCGTCGTCCATCAGCCTCTCCCGCCGGGAGCCGCGTCCCGGTTCTAATGTTGTCCCGCCGCTCCGGCCATGCGCGCCGGAACCCTCGACCCGTGGCCGGACCCAACGCGGGAGCGTTCCGGAAGTTCGGGAAGTCTGGCACGCAGCACCGGAAAAACCCACCAGGAAAGACGACCGAATGTCGCAGATTTGACGAAACGCCGGTTCCATCTATGCTCTCGGGGCAGGCGGCGCATCTCCTGCCGCTCCGCGCGCCTCCGGATGAGGCGCTTTCGTGCCGGAACACCGCCATGACTGTCCGAACCGCCCTTGCGCTTTGCGCCGCCCTCGTGCCGACGCTTGCCCTTGCCGCCGGTCCGCCGCCGGCCCGCTTCGCCTCGATCGACGGAGGCGAGATCCGGCTGGACCAGCTTCGCGAACGCGGGCCGGTGCTGGTGGTCAACACCGCCTCGCTTTGCGGCTTCACGCCGCAATACGACGACCTGCAGGCGCTGTGGGACCGCTACGGCCCGCGCGGGCTGACGGTGCTGGCCGTCCCCTCCGACGACTTCGAGCAGGAGCTGGGCACCGAGGGCGAGGTGCGCGATTTCTGCGCAACGAACTTCGACCTTACGATCCCGATGACGACGATCACCCGCGTGAAGGGCGAGGCCGCGCATCCATTCTATCGCTGGCTGGCCGACGAGCATGGCGTGGTGCCGGGCTGGAACTTCCACAAGGTCCTGCTCGACCGCGAGGGGGATGTCGTGGCCTCGTGGGCCTCGCCGGTGCGGCCGACCTCGCGCACGATCACCGACCGGATCGAGGCCCTGCTGCCGTGAGCGAGGCCGGAGGGCCAGTATTCATCGGGTCCGAGATCTATCGCGGATCGAGCTATGGCCTGCGCCACCCGCTGCGGGTTCCGCGCGTCTCGACGGTGATGGATCTGGCACGCAGCCTGGGATGGCTGCCGCAGGCGCGCTATCGCACGGCACCCCGCGCAAAGCCCGCCGCGCTGACGCTCTGGCACGATCCGTCCTATATCGAGGCGCTGCAGGCGGCCGAGGCGGGACATGCCGCATCCGACACGCTTCTGTCCTTCGGACTCGGAACGCTGGCGAACCCGGTCTTCCCCGAGATGTTCCGCCGACCCGCCACCGGCGCGGGCGGGGTCATGCTGGCCGCGGACCTGCTGCGCGACGGCGGCTGCATCCATGTTCCGGGCGGCGGGACGCACCACGGCATGCCTGGGCGCGCCAATGGCTTCTGCTACCTCAACGATCCCGTGCTGGGGATGCTGGTGCTGCGACGGGCCGGGGTGCGGCGCATCGCCTATGTCGACATCGACGCCCATCATCCCGATGGCGTGGAACATGCCTTCGCCGGCGATCCCGACGCGTTGCTCATCTCGGTGCATGAGCAGGGCCGCTGGCCCTTCACCGGGGCGCTCGAGGACGATGGCGGCGGCAACTGCTTCAACCTGCCGGTGCCGCGCGGCTTCAACGACAGCGAGATGCGGGCCGCGCTCTGCGACCTCATCCTGCCGCGGCTGGACGCGTTCCGTCCCGAGGCGCTGATCCTGCAATGTGGCGCCGACGCGCTGGAGGAGGATCCGCTGTCGCGCCTGTCGCTGTCCAACAACGCGCATTTCGAGGTGGTGGCCGCGCTGAAGGGCATCGCGCCGAGGCTCCTCGTGCTTGGCGGCGGCGGCTACAACCCGTGGTCGGTCGGCCGGTGCTGGACGGGGGTCTGGGCGGTTCTCGCCGGCCACGAGATCCCCGACCGTCTGCCCGAGGCGGCGCGCGCGGTGCTCTCGGGCTTGCAGTGGGGCGGCGGTGGGCGGCCGCCGCCGGCGCCCGGGATGCTCGACACGCTGCGCGATCCACCGCGCGAGGGGCAGGTGCGCCCCGAGGTGAGGGAGCGGCTTCGCCGTCTCGCCGCACGATGATCCGCGCCTTCGTCGCCATCGACCTGCCGGACGAGATCCGCTCGGCCCTGACGCTCGAGCAGTTCCTGCTGCCGATGCCGCGCAAGATCGAGCCCGAGAACCTGCACCTGACACTGGTCTTCCTCGGCGAGGTGTCGGACGAGGTTCTGGAGGCCGCTCACGAAGGCTTCGCCGGGATCACCGTTCCGCCGTTCCGGATCGCGATCGCCGGGCTTGGCCTGTTCGGAGGGTCGCGGCCGCGGGTGGTCTGGGCCGGGGTCGAGGCGGGCGACGAACTGGCCCGGCTCCAGTCCAAGATCGATCGCGCGGCGCGGGTCGCCGGGGCCGAGCCGGACAGCCGCCGCTTCCTGCCCCATGTCACGCTGGGCCGCTTCACCCCGCCGGGGCCGGAGGAGCGGATGCGGCTCGAACGCACGGTGGCCGAACGCGGGGCGTTCCGGGCCGGCGACTTCGAGGTTGAAAGCTACGCGCTCTATCGCTCCCGCCTCGGCGCGAAGGGGGCGCGCTACGAGGAGCTTGCCCGCTATCCGCTGCGGCGCTGACACAGCCTCTGCCCGGGCCATCCGTGCGGAGCCCTTGTTGCATTGTTCCGGGCGATCGGGATTGCCGCCGGCAGGTCGGCGGCCCCCGCCCGTCCGCGTTCAGTAGTAGCTTCCGACAAACGGGTTGTGGTTGAGATAGATGTGGGTCGAGGTGATGGCGCCATAGAGCGCAAGGCCGATGCCGACCAGAACCGCGTCGCGCCGCAGCGGGCCGGGCGGCGGACGCACCCAGTCTCCCTCCTGCGAGTTGATGAGCAGGATCGATCCCGCGGCCCAGAGCCACATGCTGCCGAACAGCACCACCGAGGCAAGGTCGCCGTTCACCAGAAGATGCGCGCTGGCCCAGATGATCGTGGCAAGGAATTGCGGATGGCGGATGCGCGTCCAGATTACGCCCTTCAGCACGCCCGCCCCGAGCAGCACGATGGCGATCAGCATCAGCAGGTTGTTGAGATAGCCGATCTCGGGAAGCGGCGTGTAGACCGGGACGAACTCGGCGGTGCGATAGCCATAGATCATCAGCGCGAGCCCGATCGTGATGGCGACGGTGATGAGCCCCTTGCCCGGGTCGCCCATCCGCGCCCGGAGATCGGGCCAGATCCGCTTGAACAGATGGCCTCCGACCCAGAGGAAGATCCCCAATGTGAGCGAGAGCATGACACGGCACTCCGGCGGACTGACAAGATGCACGGAGGATGCAGGAAATGTGGCAAAAGTTCCCGGCGCGGCGGACTGCCGTGGGGTCAAATTTCATTGAAGCCAGAGGGCGATTTCCCCGGGTTGCGGCTCTTCCGGATGCGCCGGGGCGCGGCGCTGCGGGCATCTCTCGCAGGCACCCGGCACCGGTATGCCATCGCCGCCGCTCCGTCCCGGGTGGCGGAGGCGCCTCAAGGGACGCGCTCCCCGAGGACATCCTCCGCGGCCCCTTGCGCCGGACGTGCAACCAGCCAGGGGAAAGCGGGCTCAGCCGGGGCGGCGGGCGAGGCGGTCGAGCGCGTCGAGGATCGGACGCGGATCCGCGCGCTGCGGCAACCGGGCGGCGACGGCGGCAAGCCGGGCCTGCCGCTCGGGCGAAAGCCCGTTCAGCGCCGGCGCGAGGTCGGCCTCTCCGGTCACCGGCACCGCCCCGCCGCTTGCATCCAGTGCGGCAAAGATCTCGGCGAAGTTGTGGACCGAGGGGCCGTGCACGAGGGCGGAGCCCGCGACGATCGGCTCGAAGGGGGTGTGCCCGCCCTTCGCGACTAGCGTGCCGCCGATGAAGGTCGTGCCGCAAAGGGCATACCACAACCCCATCTCGCCCAGCGTGTCCGCGACATAGACGGGTCCGGTTGCCCCTTCGCCGCGCGAGCGCAGGCCGGCGGCCAGCCCGCGCGCCTTGGCAAGGGCGGCGATGGCGGGGCCGCGCTGCGGATGGCGCGGGGCGATCACCAGCAGGTCGAACTGCGCCCGCGCCGCAAGGAAGGCGTCCAGCACCTCGGCGTCCTCGCCTTCGTGGGTCGAGGCGGCCAGCAGGCAGCGGGCGCGCGGCGGCGCGGGAAACGGCGGCTCCGCCGGCGATGCGCCCGTCACGCCGGCCTTCAGCACGAGGCGCGGTCCCAGCCGGTCCTGTGGCAGGCCAGCCGCGACAAGGCGCCGCTCCGAGGCCGCGTCCTGCGCCGAAAGCCACGCAAGCCGGTCGAGCGTCCGGCGCAGCAGTCCCGGCGCCAGCCGGGCCCAGCTGCGCGCGGACCTCTCCGACAGCCGGGCCGCGATGGCCAGCACCGGCACGCCCTCGGCTGAGCAGCCGGCGATCCGCTCGGGCCAGAGTTCGTTTTCCAGCACGAGAAGCGCCCGCGGCCGCCAGCGGCGCAGGAAGCGGCGGACCGCACCGCGCGTGTCCCAGGGCGCAAGGACCGACCGGACCCGGGGCAGGGCCCACGCTGCAACCATCGCCCGCGCCGTGGGATTGTTGCAGCTGACGAGGACCTCGAGCCGATCGTCGCGGGCCAGGATCTCCTCGATCAGCCAGCGGGCCGAGGCGATCTCGCCGTTGCTCGCGCCGTGCATCCAGATCACGGGCGCGGTGCCGCGTCCGCGAAGCGCCAGCCGCTCGGCCAGCTCATGGCTGGCGCCGTGCCCCCTCAGCCGGCGCCAGAGCGCGCCTGCCACCAGCGCGGGCAGCAGCAGGGCCATGATGAGGCGGTAGATCGTCACCCGGATCTCCTTTCCCGGCTTTCTGGCGGGGATCGCGGCGCGACGCAAGCAAGCCGCGGCGACATGGCATTCGGCTACCAGATTAGAATTGATCTAAGTCAAAGGTTCTCGGGCAGTCGCGGGCTAGCGTCCTGATGCGCGTAATCGTTTGCACAGGAGAAGTACCATGCGCCTCACCCTCACAGCCCTGATCGCGAGCACGGCCCTGGCCGGCGCGGCGCAGGCCGATGCCCTTCGGGACAAGGCGCTGGAATTCTTCGCGCCGCTGCCCTCGACTGTCCCGGCGGTGAAGGACAACCGCATCACGCCCGAGAAGATCGACCTCGGCCGGGCGCTGTTCTTCGATCCCCGGCTGTCGGCGTCGGGCGTGTTCTCCTGCGCCTCGTGCCACAACCTCGCGACCGGCGGCGACGACAACATGGAGACCTCGGTCGGCCACGGCTGGCAGAAGGGGCCGCGCAACGCGCCCACGGTGCTCAACGCGGTGCTGAACGAGGCGCAGTTCTGGGACGGCCGGGCGGACGACCTGAAGGCGCAGGCCAAGGGTCCGGTGCAGGCGGGGGTCGAGATGGCGAACACCCCCGCGCAGGTCGAACTGACGCTGGCGTCGATGCCGGCCTATGTCGAGTGGTTCAAGGCGGCCTTCCCCGACGAGGCGGCTCCCGCGACCTTCGACAACATGGCCAAGGCGATCGAGGCCTTCGAGGCCACCCTGATCACGCCCTCGCCCTTCGATGCCTTCCTGAACGGCGACGACGCGGCATTGGAAGAGGATGCGAAGGCCGGGCTCGCGCTCTTCATCGACAAGGGCTGCTCGTCCTGCCACTCGGGCGTGAACGTGGGCGGCCACGGCTACTATCCGTTCGGCCTGATCGAGAAACCCGGCGCGGACATCCTGCCGGCGGGCGACAAGGGCCGCTTCTCGGTCACCGAAACGGCCGATGACGAATATGTCTTCCGTGCCGCGCCGCTGCGCAACGTGGCGCTGACCGCGCCCTATTTCCACTCCGGCAAGGTCTGGGACCTGCGGACGGCCGTCGAGGTCATGGCGGAAAGCCAGCTTGGCCAGCAGATGACAGACCAGGAAGTGGGGCAGGTGGTGGCCTTCCTCGAAACCCTGACCGGCACGCTGCCGGCCGTGACCATCCCGGCCCTGCCGCCGGAAACCGAAACCACGCCGCGTCCGACGGCCGAGGTGAAGGTGCAATGATCTGGGCGATCGGGGCGGCCGCAAGGGCCGCCCCCTTCCCCTTGCGGGCCGGTCAGCGGCGGAATCTGCCGAGCGTCCGTCCGAGCCGGTCCACCAGCCGGTAAGGCAGCGTATTGCGGCACACCACGTAGCGCGGCCGGGTGACGCCGCCGAAGCCGGTGAAGAACACCCGGTTCCCGCGGGTGTAGAGCCCGTCGAAGTCGAAGATGAGCCCCATGCCGGAGGCATGACGGATCGCCTCCCAGATCAGCAGGGCGGTTGCCCCATGATCCTGCCCCCTGTCGCGCGTGCTGAGCAGGTAGTAGCAGGTCGTCGCATCCCAGGCACAGAAGATCGCGGCCGAGATCGACCCGTCCGCGGCCCGGGCGCAGAGGATCCGTCCACGCCCCCGATCCACCGCCGCGGTGCAGATCCTCGTGATGCCCTCGGCGTCGTAGTAGGAGTCGTGACCGGCCTTCTCGATGTTGGCCTCGTAGAAGGCCGCGAATTCCGCGGGGCTGATCCGGTCCGAGGCAGTATAGCGCTCCTGCGCGCGCCGGATGATGTTGCGCGTCTTGTCGCGCATCTCGCTCCAGATCCGCTGTTCCGGGGCGGGGGCGATCTCGAAGGTGAAGTTCACCAGGGTGTGCAGCCCCGCCTCGGCGAAGACCATCACGTCGGTGATGCCCCGGTGCATCCGCTGGTAGAAGTTGTCGACACTCGGGATCTGTTCGTAAAGCTCGCGCACGATCTGCGCGTGCTTCAGCGCCCGGTTGCAGGGGGCGCCGCTGCCCTCGTCGACCGCCGGCCCCAGGAAATGCACGAAGTCCGGCATCTCGCAGGTGGTCAGGCCGAAGGCGCGCTTCGAGATCAGGTAAGGGAAGCGTCCCAAAAGCTTGCCGCCCGCGCTGACGGTCGCCTCGCTCCACTGTCCCGGCACCGCGGCATCAAGCCACCAGGATTCGTGAAAGATTGTCGGATTGAGGAGGTTCGTTCCGGGCTCACTGCACCGCGACGGGGGTGCCGAAGCCGGATCGTCGGAAGAGAGGGCTGCACTGGTTACAAGTCTGGCGTTGCGTGACTTCAGGACGCTGAGATCCATGTACCGTTCCCGACCAAATACTTCAATGAAAGTGCCTGTGCATCGAATACCATAACAGCGAAACGCCCGACAACAGGAACTGCCCCTCAAATCACTGTAAAAGGCCGGCTTTGACGGCATACCCGAAACCTTGGGTTGAGCAGCGCAACCGGGGGTGGTTGCGGCGCGCGCCCGGCGCGCGGCGCCTCGCGCGACAGTCCACGCCAGGGGCCTAAACCCACGGTCGAGTCGCCCGCCTTGGCCCGCGGCCTCTGCCGCCCGCCCTCGGCCGTGCCGACCGAGGTGGCCGGCTGCTCCGCCAGGCGCCGGGCGCCGCGCATGGGGCGGCTTTGGGCCTCCGGTTGTCGCGACGGGTCGCGGACCTCTCGCCCCTGCGCCGATTGACGCGTGGCAAGCCAGCTTGCAGCGGCCACTTGACAGGGGCGATGCTTGTCCTATTGAGAAGGCGCTTCGGTTCCGGCGCAATGACCGGATGAAAAGGGAACGCGGTCCGGCCACACGGCCAAGTCCGCGGCTGCCCCCGCAACTGTAGGCGGCGAGCGACGGCCGATCATGCCACTGGGTCATCCCGGGAAGGCCGGTCCGAGCGGTGACCCGTGAGTCAGGAGACCTGCCGAAGAGTTCACCCATCCCGTGGCGCGGGGCGCGCCGAGGGAGGCGGGCCATCCGCTTCAGGTGACGCTTTCACCGTCGGCGGAGGGGCGATCCCTTTCCAAGGACATCCAGGGACGAACTCCGGGTCGCCACCCGGACGGAGAGGGAAAGATGAAGACCACAGCCGTATCCCTTCTGGCGCTGCTGGCCGCCATGCCGCTGCAGGCACAGGACATCGCACTGGACGAGATCGTGGTCTCGGCCAACATCGCGCCGATCGAGGCCTCGCGGACGGGCGCCTCGGTCGAGACACTTTCGGCCGAGGACCTGAAGCAGAGCGGCGCGATGCCCCTGGGCCGGGCGCTTGCGACGCTTCCTACGCTGTCTTATTCGGACACCGGGCCAATCGGATCTTCTGCGTCGCTTCGCTTGCGCGGCCTGCCCGGCGCCTACATCAAGGTGCTCGTCGATGGCATCGACGTCTCGGACCCGGCTCAGACACAGAGCCAGTTCGATTTCGGCACGCTCGGCACGGCGGACGTGTCGCGGGTCGAGGTGCTGGGTGGGTCACAATCGGCCCAGTATGGCAGCACGGCGGTTGCGGGTGTCATCAGCGTCACGACCAAACGACCTGAACAGGAAGGCATCTCCCAATCGGTCGCCCTGGAGGCGGGCAGCTATGAGACCCTGTCCGGGTCCTACACCCTTTCGTCGCGGGGCGACCGGCATGAAGTCTCGGTCACCGCTTCACGCGTACATAGCGAAGGCTTTTCGGCCGGTGACGACAGCGCCGGAAACCGCGAAGACGACGGGTTCGATTCCGAGCGGCTGTCCTTTTCCGCTTCGTATGACGTAACCGACGTGTTGAGCGTCGGGGCTTCGGGCTTCTATCAGCACGCCGACTCGCAGATCGATGAGTGTTGCGAAGTCGATGGCGATTTCCATGATGGCGTCACCCCCGACGACGATCATTCCCTGCTGCACACCCGCGGTGGGCGGATCTTCGCCACACTGACCGGTGACCAGCTGACACAAACCCTCTCGATCTACCGGTTCGAGAACGAACGGACGACGGAAGGCACGGAACGCAACTTCTTCGGTCCCGATCCCTCCCCCTACGAATGGTCCTATGACGGGACGCGTACGGTGATGGACTACCGCGCGAGCTATCTGCCGACCGACAGTTTGACGCTGGGGTTCGGCGCCACACATGCGCGCGAGGATCTCTTCAGTGCCACCTCAGACCAGTGGACCCTGCCAGGCACGGACAGCGGGGAACGTGAGATAGACGGCCTGTTCGGAGAGGCGACGCTGGCACTGACGCCGGCACTGGATGTCACGCTGGCCGCGCGCCACGACGACTATTCCGACTTTGGCGGCCACACCACCGCCCGCCTCGCCGCTGCCTGGCGCCTGGATGATACGTTGCTGCTGCGCGCCTCGGCCGGGTCCGGCTTCGTGGCGCCCTCGCTCTATCAGCTCTACTCCACGCAATATGGAAACGAGGACCTCGGACCAGAGCGTAGCAGGTCTGTGGATCTCGGTCTGGAGAAGACCTTCGGCAACGGCGCCGAGGTCAAGGCTACGCTGTTCCACCAGCAAGTCGAGGATCTGATCAAGTTCGTTACGCTCACCACCTTTCCAGCCTATACCGGCGAATATCAAACCGCCGACGGCACCTCGCGCTCCTCAGGGATTGCGCTGTCGGGTTCGGTTCCGCTGAATGATCGTCTGCAACTGAGTGGGGTAGTGACCTATACCCGTACCAGCGATCCGGACGGCGAGGCACTTCCGCGCGTTCCGGAAACCGATCTGCGGCTTGGTCTGGATGCTGACTTGACGGACCGGCTTGATGCCGGCATTGCGCTCCACGCCGTTCGCAATCTATACGATGAGCGCGCGAACAGCCTGATCGCCATGCCCGACTACGAGACCGTCGAGGCGACGGTCGAGTTTGATCTCGGGCAGGACGCGCAGGTCTACCTGCGGGCTGACAACCTGCTCGACGAGGACTATCAGGTAGTCAAGGGCTTCGGCACATCGGGCAGGGCGTTCTATGTCGGCTTGCGAAAGAGCTTTTAAGGCCGTTCTCGCGGTAGTCTCGGCCCTGTCGATGGTTGCCTCAGCCGCCGTGGCCGAGGCGCCGCGGCGGGTCGTGTCCGTCAACCTCTGCACCGACCAGCTGGCGATGATGCTGGCGGCGCCCGGCCAGCTGGTCTCGGTCTCGCATCTCGCCTCAGAGCCGCAGACCTCGGCCATGGTCGAGGAGGCCCGGGCCTATCCCGCCAACATGGGTCAGGCCGAGCAGGTGTTCCTGATGCGGCCGGATCTCGTGCTGGCCGGCACCTTCACCGCGCGGGCCAGTGTCGATCTGCTGCGCCGGCTCGGCGTCGAGGTAATCGAGCTGCCGCCGGCGACGACGCTCGACGACGTGGCGGGCCACCTGCGCATAGTGGGCCGGGCGCTCGGCCGCGAGGCCGAGGCCGAGGAACTGGCCGCCGAGTTCGAGGCCGGCCTCGACCGGCTGAGGATCGAGGCGCCGCCGGCGCGCGCCGCGATGTATTATCCTTCGGGCTACACCACCGGCTCGGGCACGCTGGCCGACTCGGTCCTGCGGCACACGGGGTTCTCCAACATCGCGGCCGAGCTTGGCCTGGATGGCGGCGGCAACCTGCCGCTCGAGCGGCTGGTGATGGCGCAGCCTGAGGTGATCGTGACCTCGACGCCCTATCCCGGCGCCTCGCGGGCCGAGGAGATCCTTGTCCATCCGGCGCTGAAGGCCGTCCAGGACCGGGCCGGCTCTGCCGAGGTGACGGATGCAGACTGGATCTGCGGCACGCCCCATGTGCTGCGCGCGGTGCGCGGCATGGCCGAGGCGCGCGAGGCGCTGGCGGCCCTGCGCCTGACCATGCTGGATGGCGCACGGTGAGATATCCCGTGCTTCTCGTAGCCCTTTCAGGGCTCGTGGTGCTGCTCTTCGCGGCATCGCTGCTGGTGGGGCCGGCGGCGCTCGGCCTTGCGGATTCGCTCTCGGCGCTTGTCACCGGGCAGGGCGAGGCGGTGGTTCTGGTGATGCGCGAGATCCGTCTGCCGCGGGCGCTGCTGGGGCTGATGGTTGGCGCGGTCCTCGGGCTGTCGGGCGCCGCGATGCAGGGCTATCTGCGAAATCCGCTGGCGGAGCCGGGACTTGTCGGCGTTTCTTCATCGGCAGCACTCGGGGCGGTGATCGCGTTGCAGACCGGGCTTGCTGCTGCGTTCACGCTGGCGCTGCCGGTGGCCGCGCTGGCGGGGGCGGGGCTTTCGGTGCTGCTGATCCTCGGGCTTGCGGGGCCCCGCGGCGGGGCGCTGGCGCTGATCCTTGCCGGCGTCGCGATCTCGGCGCTGGCGGCGGCGGGGGTGGCGCTGGTCCTGAACCTGTCGCCCAACCCCTTCGCCGCGATGGAGATCGTGTTCTGGATGATGGGCTCTCTGGCCGACCGGTCGATGACCCATGTCGCGCTGGCCGCGCCCTTCGTCATCGCCGGCATGGCGCTTCTGCTGACGCTGGGCCGCGGCCTTGACGCGCTGACGCTGGGCGAGGATGCGGCCGAGGCGCTGGGCGTTCGGATGAGCCGTCTCCGGCTGGTGCTGATCCTCGGCACGGCGATGTCGGTGGGCGCGGCCGTCGCCGTGGCGGGAACCGTCGGCTTCGTGGGCCTCGTGGTGCCGCACATCCTGCGGCCGCTGGTCGGCGCGCGGCCCTCGCGCCTGTTGCTCGCTTCGGCGCTGGGGGGGGCCGCGATGCTGCTGGCCGCCGACATCGCGGTGCGGGTGATCGCGCCGGACCGCGACCTGAAGCTCGGGGTGCTGACGGCGATCGTCGGCTCTCCCTTCTTCCTGCACCTGATCTGGCGGATGCGGAGGCTCGAGGCATGAGCCTGCTTGCGCTGACCGACCTGACCGTGCTGCGGGGCGAATGCCCGGTGGTCGATCATGTGACGCTCCGGGTGGAGCCGGGCGAGTTCGTCGGCCTGATCGGGCCGAACGGTGCCGGCAAGACCACGCTTCTGCGGGCGGCGATTGGGCTGCTGCCGCATTCCGGGCAGAGCAGTCTTGCCGCGCTGCCGCCGCGTGACCGGGCACGGGCCGCGGCCTTCCTGCCGCAGGCGCGCGAGATCGCCTGGCCGGTGGATGTCGAGACGCTGGTGACCCTCGGCCGGGTGCCGCATCTCGGCCGCCGACCCGGGCCGCGCGATCACGAGGCGGTGGCCCATGCGCTGGCGCGGATGGGCCTTGCCGGCTATCGCGCCCGCATCGCCACCGCCCTGTCTGGAGGCGAGCAGGCGCGGGTGCTGATTGCCCGGGCGCTGGCGCAGGAGACGCCGCTGCTTCTGGCCGACGAGCCGGTGGCGGGGCTGGACCCGGAAAGCCAGATCCGCGCCATGCAGGTCTTCGCCGACCTTGCGGCCGAGGGGCGCGCGGTGGTCGCCTCGATCCACGATCTGGGGCTTGCGGCCCGCCACTGCACCCGGCTCGCGCTGATGGCACGGGGGCGTCTGGTGGCGCAGGGCGCGCCCTCGGAGGTGCTGACCGCCGAGCTTCTGTCCGAGGTGTTCGGCGTGCGTGCCTTCTTCGCCCAGACGCCGGACGGGCCGGTGTTCCAGCCGCTCGGCGTGACGCGGTGATCGAGGTCTCGCTTCGCAGGCCCTGGCTTCTGGCGCAGCTGCCGGGACCCATGCGGGTGCTGAGCTGGGCGCCGCACCGCCCAGGCCTGATCATGGCGGACCGGATCGTCTGGCGCGAGGTGCGCGACGCGGATCTGGGGCCGGAGTTTGATGCCGAGGACTGGCTGGCCGCGCAGCTTGCCCGCTGCGGCCTTGCCGACGCGGTCGGGCTTCTGACCTCGCGCGACCTGTCCGCCTATCGGCTCTCCGCCGCCGAGGCGGAGGGCGTGCGCGCGTCCTGCCTTGCAACTGTCGGGCTCGGCAATGCCGAGAGCGTCGGGCGGCGGATCTCCAGCGCGCGGGTGGCCGGAACGATCAACCTGCTGGTGGTTGCGGAGGCGGGGCTGACCGAGGCCGCCCAACTCGAGGCGCTGTCGATCGCTGCCGAGGCGCGGACCGCCGCGGTGATGGAGGCGGGCCTCGTGCTGCCGACGGGGCCGGCGACCGGCACCGGGACGGACTGCATCGCGCTGGCCTGCCGGCCGGGGCCGATGCGCTACGCGGGGCTGCACACCGCCGTGGGCGAGGCCATCGGGGCGGCTGTCCGGACGGCGGTGCTGGACGGCGCAAGGGACTGGTGCCGGGCGAGGGGCGACGCGGCGGGAACGCCTGTCCGGACGTGAGGCGCGCCATGAGCCGGGGGCAGTTCCGGCTTGCCATCGGATGCTGCGCAGGACAGCCTCAGGGATCAGGGATCAGGGATCAGGGATCAGGGATCAGGGATCAGGGATCAGGGATCAGGGATCAGGGATCAGGGATCAGGGATCAGGGATCAGGGATCAGGGATCAGGGATCAGGGATCAGGGATCAGGGATCAGGGATCAGGGATCAGGGATCAGGATCAGGGATCAGGGATCAGGGATCAGGGATCAGGGATCAGGGATCAGGGATCAGGGATCAGGGATCAGGGATCAGGGATCAGGGATCAGGGATCAGGGATCAGGGATCAGGGATCAGGACTTGCGGACGGAAGCCTGCCATCGGCGGGTGGCGGCCCTCATGCGGCCGCTCATTGCGGCATGGCCGCCCCTCGCGGCGCGCGCAGCGCGCGCAACAGTTCTGCCGCGATCCTGTCGGGCGTGACGGGCTTGGCAATGTAGCCGTCCAGCCCCGCGGCCAGATAGCCGTCGCGCTGATCCTCCATGGCATCCGCCGTCATGGCGACGACTGGCACGCGGCACGCCGGTTCCGGCAGGGCGCGGATGCGCCGGAAGGTCTCGAGACCGTCCATGTCGGGCATGTTCATGTCGAGCAGCACGAGGTCCACCGGCTCGCGCATCAGCGCCTCCAGCGCGGCGCTGCCGCTCGGGACCTCGATGGTGCGGATCCCGAAGAGCTTGAGGTAGGCCGCCGCCACCAGCCGGTTCGTCGCGATGTCGTCCACCACCAGCACCAGATGCCCGGCAAGCCAGCCCTCGGCGCCCCTGCGGGGCGGCGGCGCGGTAGTCTCGGCAACCGGCTCCACCGCAAGCGTCAGCCCGAAGCGCGCGCCGCGGCCGTGAGGCGGCAGCACAGTCAGGTCGCCCCCCATCTGCCGGGCGAGTGCCCGGCTGATGGACAGACCGAGGCCGTTGCCCGGCATCCGGTTCGAGGCGCGGCCGGAACCGGCGGTGCGGGTGAAGGGCTCGAAGATCGCCTCGGCTTCCTCGGGCGGGATGCCCTCGCCGGTGTCCGAGACCTCGATGCGCAGGATCGGCCGCGGCCCGCCGTCCTCCATCGTCGCCTCGACGCGGATGCGGCCGCTGCGGGTGAACTTCAGCGCATTCGACAGCAGGTTCGACAGGCATTGCCGCAGGCGCTGCGGATCAAGCCGCACCCGGGGCGAGAGATTGCCCAGTTGCACCTGCAAGGCGACGCCGGCCTCCTCGATCAGCGGGCGGAACAGCTCGACGCTGGTCGAGATCTCGTCGCGCGGGTTCACCGTCTGCGGCCGGATCGGCATCCGGCCCTGCTGCACGGCGGACATGTCGAGGATGTCGTCAAGGATGGTCGAGAGGCCCTCGGCCGAGCGGATCAGGATGCCCAGCCGGTCGCGGCTGATGGGGTCCGCGGTGCGCCGAAGCTCGGCATGGCCCATGCCGAGGATCGCGTTCAGCGGCGTGCGCAACTCGTGGCTCATCTGCGCGAGGAACCGGTCCTTGGTGGCGTTGGCCGCGATGGCCTCGGCCCGGCCCGCGGCGGTCTCGCGGTGCAGGCGGTTGGTCAGGATGATCGCCCCGAAGGAATAGAACAGCGCCACCAGCGCGCAGGCCGTCGTCACCAGCAGCGCCAGCAGGTCGTGGCGCGGCACCCAGTAAAGCGTGTTCGAGCCGAGCGAGAGGATCGCCACGGCCGCGGCGCCCGCCAGCCCCATCGGCAGGTGGATCGACCGCACGGTGGCGATGTGCAGCATCGAGCAGACCACGAGGCCGATCGCGAAGGCCTTCACGAACGGGTTCTCGATGTGCCACATCATCACCGGCGGCGCGATGAAGGCGACCTCCAGCACGAAGGCCGTGCCGATGTAGACGGGGTGGCGCCATCCCTCGGCCATGCGGGCGGGCTCGGCGTCGAGCCGGTTGAGCACGACCTCGCAGAGGATCACCAGCGCGATGCAGCTGGCCACGATCCCCACCGGCAGGAAGAGAAGCGACACCGCGAAGGCCAGCGCCATGGCGGGGAAGCGCACCGGGGCCTCGCGGCGCAGCAGGGCGGCCTGCCGTGCGATCTCCTGCTCGAGATCGATTCGGGGCGGGCCTTGCAGCCAGGACAGGCGCATGCGGAACTCCGGCAGGACGCGACGGCCCTTCCTAGCGCAGAAATCAGGGCTTGGGCGCGGAAATCCGCACTTCCTGCCGGAAGCTGCCGTCACGGTCGAAGATCAGCAGGCGGCCGTCCTCGGTCACCACCGCCAGCCAGTCCTTCGCCTGCGTGAAGGCCGCGGCGCGGGTGCCTTCGGGCAGGGCCAGCGCCTCGGGCACCGTGACGGGCGCGGTCAAGGCCGCAGGCATCCGGGTGACAATCACCGCCACCACCGTTATGACGCCCCCGATCGTGGTGAGCGTCAGGATGAAGACGAGCGCCTTGAGCCACCTGAGGCTGGGCGGAAGCTGCCCATCCCTGTCCGGAGCCTGCTGCATGGTCCAACCTCCGCGTGCCCCCGAGGGCATCCTTCTGGTGACGATCGGGGAGGATCCCCCGGACCGCCTTGATAAGGCGCTCGCGCGCGAGGTGCCAGAGGAAGCGGCACTGTCGCGCTCGCGGCTGATGAAGCTGATTGCCGAGGGGGCGGTCAGCCTTGGCGGCGTGCCGGTGACCGATCCGAAGGCCCGCGTGGCCGAGGGACAGGTCTACGAGGTCACCCTGGGCGAGGCGGCCGAGGTCGAGGCGGTGGCCGAGGACATCCCGCTGTCCGTGGTGTGGGAGGATGCCGACCTGATCGTGATCGACAAGCCGGTGGGGATGGTGGTCCATCCGGCGCCCGGGCAGTGGACGGGCACGCTGGTCAACGCGCTCCTGCACCATTGCGGCGAAAGCCTCTCGGGGATCGGCGGCGAGAAGCGGCCGGGGATCGTGCACCGGATCGACAAGGACACCTCGGGCCTTCTGGTGGTGGCCAAGACCGACCGCGCGCATCAGGGCCTTGCGGCCCAGTTCGAGGCTCATACGGTCGAGCGGCGCTATCTTGCGCTGGTGCATGGCGTGCCCGAGGCCTCCGATCCGCGGCTGCGCGGCATCGGCGGGGTGAGCTTCGAGGCCGGCGGCGTGCTGAAGATCGCCACGCAGATCGCGCGCCACCGCACCGACCGGCAGCGGCAGGCGGTCTGCGCTGCGGGCGGGCGGCATGCCGTCACGCGCGTCCGGGTGCTGGAGCGGTTCGGCACGCCCCCCGCCTGCGCGCTGGTGGAATGCCGGCTGGAAACCGGGAGGACGCACCAGATCCGCGTGCACATGGCCCATGCCGGGCACGGGCTGATCGGCGACCAGACCTATGGCGGCAAGCGCAAGCTGTCGCCGCGCGCGGTGGGCGAAGCGGCCGCCGCCGCCGCGCAGGCCTTCCCGCGGCAGGCGCTGCATGCGGCAAGTCTCGGCTTCCTGCATCCCGTCAGCGGCGAGCACCTGTCCTTCGAAAGCCCGTTTCCGCCGGATCTTGAGGCTCTTGTGGCGCTTCTGCGCGCCCATCAAGGGTAAAGCGGGATTACATTTGCGTGAAAAGCCGCAACAATCTTGGCGCCGCGACGGTTTCGTCAACATCTCTCGTTAAAACGTCCATGATAGCGCAGGTCTCGCGTCCTGGACGGCATGGAATGTGCCTTGCCCGTCCCGCGGAGCAAGCGCCAGAGGGGGTCAAGGAATGAGTACATACACCAGTCTTCCCGCGCCGAGTCCCGAACAGGGTCTCAACCGCTACATGCAGGAGATCCGGAAGTTCCCGCTTCTGGAACCGGAAGAGGAATTCATGCTGGCGAAGCGCTGGGTGGACCATCAGGATTCCTCGGCCGCACACAAGCTGGTGACCTCGCACCTGCGGCTGGCCGCCAAGATCGCCATGGGCTACCGCGGCTACGGCCTGCCGCAGGCCGAGGTGATCTCGGAAGCGAACGTGGGCCTGATGCAGGCGGTCAAGCGCTTCGATCCCGACAAGGGCTTCCGGCTCGCGACCTATGCCATGTGGTGGATCCGCGCCTCGATCCAGGAATACATCCTGCGGTCGTGGAGCCTCGTGAAGCTCGGCACAACCTCGGCGCAGAAGAAGCTGTTCTTCAACCTGCGCAAGGCGAAGGCCAAGGTCGGCGCGCTGGAAGAGGGCGACCTGCGCCCCGAGAACGTGGCCCAGATCGCCAAGGACCTCAGCGTCAGCGAGTCCGAGGTGATCGACATGAACCGCCGCCTGTCGGGCTCGGATGCCTCGCTCAACGCGACCATCGGCTCGGATGGCGACGGGGCGACCCAGTGGCAGGACTGGCTCGAGGACGAGGACAGCGACCAGGCCTCCGACTATGCCGAGCGGGACGAGCTGGAGATCCGGCGCGAACTGCTGGCGCAGGCGATGTCGGTGCTGAACGAGCGTGAGAAGGACATCCTCGTGCAGCGGCGGCTTTCCGACGATCCGGTGACGCTCGAGGAACTGTCGGAAGGCTACGGCGTCAGCCGCGAGCGCATCCGCCAGATCGAGGTCCGCGCCTTCGAGAAGCTGCAGGCGCGCATGCGCGAACTCGCGCGGACGAAGGGCATGGTGATCCCGGCCTGAACGCCGCACAGGACGAGGCTTGCGGCCCGGCGGACAAAGCCGGGCCGTGGGAACTGGCCAGAGCAGGCCGGTGGACAAAACGGATCGTGTGCCCGGCCTGCGTGCCGCGAACGACCCGACCCGTGGGCCAGTGGACAATGCCGCGTAAGATACCGGGCCTGAGCGCCCGGCATGGCGCTGCCTGCGGCCCGGTGGACAACTCCCGGCCGTCATGCATTCTGGCGGGATGAAGAACCGCCTTCCCGTTATCGTCACCTCCGCCACCGTTCTCGGTGCGGCCCTGATCCTCCTCGCGATGGGACGCGAGCCGATCTGCACCTGCGGCTACGTCAAGCTCTGGCATGGCGAGACGATGAGTTCCGGCAACTCCCAGCACCTGTCGGACTGGTACACGCCCTCGCATCTGCTGCATGGCCTGCTGTTCTACGCGGCCCTCGTGCCGCTTGCCGGCCGGCTCTCGTTCAGCTGGCGCCTTGCCGTGGCGACGCTGGTCGAGGCGGTCTGGGAGGTGGTGGAGAACTCCGACGCCGTGATCGAGCGCTACCGCGCCGTGACGATCTCGCTCGACTATTACGGCGATTCGGTCCTCAACTCGGTGTCGGACATCCTTGTGATGATGGCGGGATTCTTCGCGGCGCGGGTCCTGCCGGTCCGGGTCAGCGTCGCGCTGGTGCTGGGGTTCGAGCTTCTGACGGCCTGGACCATCCGGGACGGTCTGGCGCTCAACGTGCTGATGCTGCTCTGGCCGGTCGAGGCCGTCCGGGTCTGGCAGTCCGGCGGCTGACCGGCGAACGGGGCCGCCAGAGGGGGAAGAAATTGGAACCGTTGCGATGGGGCGTGATGGGCGCCGGCAAGTTCGCCCGCGAACACATGGGACCGGCGTTTGCCGCGGCCAGCGGCGCGCGTCTGGTGGCGCTCGCCACCTCGGACCCGGCCAAGGCCGCGCCGTTTGCCGCCTTCGCCGGTCCGATCCGCCTGCATGACAGCTACGAGGCGCTGCTGTCCGATCCCGAGGTCGAGGCGGTCTACATCCCCTTGCCGAACCATCTGCACGTCGAATGGACGCTGAAGGCGCTGGAGGCCGGCAAGCATGTGCTGACCGAGAAGCCGATCGCCATGCGCGCCGACGAGATCGACCGGATCATCGCCTTGCGCGACCGGACGGGGCTGCATGCGGCCGAGGCCTTCATGATCCTGCATCATCCGCAGCGGCAACGCGTGCGGGAACTGGTCGCGGGCGGCGCGATCGGGCCGGTTCGCCATGTCGACGTGGCCTTCTCCTACGACAACCGCAGCGACCCGGCCAACATCCGCAACCGGGCCGAGACCGGCGGCGGCGGGCTGCGCGACATCGGGGTCTATGCCTGCGGCTGCCTGCGCTTTGCAACCGGCGCCGAGCCGGTGGAAGTCGAGGCCCGCATCCAGCGCGAGAACGGCGTGGACACCTGGTCGCAGGTGGTGGGCCGGATGCAGGGGCCCGAGGGCGGCTTCACCTTCTCGGCGATGACCTCGATGCGGCTCTTTCCGCGGCAGGAGGTGGTGCTGCAGGGCGACGGCGGCCTGATCCGCGTGCCGGCGCCCTTCAATGCCGAGATCTTCGGCGAGGTGCGGGTCGAACTGCACCAGCCCGGGTTCATCGCGACGGTGGAGCGGTTCCCCACGGCGCGCCACTACCGCCTGCAGGTCGAGGCCTTCACCCGCACCGTTCGCGACGGCGCGCCCTATGCCTGTCCGCTGGAATTCAGCCGCGGCACGCAGGCGATGCTCGACCGCATCCTGTCCGTCGCCCGCGAGATCTGACGGCGGCCCGCGTCAGTCGGGCGCGCCGAGCAGGAAGCTGACCTGCAGCGCCGAGCGCAGCCGGCCGAAAGCGGCCCGATCCTTCAGGTCGGCCTCCATCAGCCGCTCGGCGAGGGAGCGGCCGAGGTCGGGGTGGATCACTCCCAGAGCCATGGCCGCCTTGGCACGGCGGAACGGCGTCACGCAGCCGATCAGGTAGAAGCGTTCCGACAGCTCGCGCTTCACCTCCTCCGTCACGGGGAAATCCGGGGTTGCATCGGCGCGGAACGGCCGGTCGATCCGGCGCAGCAGGCGAGTCAGCGGACCGCCCTCGGCCGGGTCGGTGGTCACGATGCGGCCCTCGATGGCCAGCTTCTTCAGCAGCCGGTCGAGGAGCGGGCCGCGATCGGCCAGACGATGCAGCACCGAATGCAGGTAGATCACGTCATAGCCGCCCTCGCGGAAGCTGCCCGACATCACGTCGGCCTCGATCAGGCGGGCGTTGCGGCCTTCGCCCAGAACGGGCTTCAACGCCTCGAGCCGGGCGGGGTCGGCATCGACGACATGGTAGGTGCGGGCCGTGGCTGCGAGCCAGCCGCTCAGCGGCGAACCGCCCCCCAGTTCGAGCACCTTCTTGCCCGAAAGGTCGCCCAGCCATTCCTTGTGGACGTCGTAAAGCCTGTCGTTGGCCTCGGGCGAGGCGGCGGACAGGGCGCGTGTCCGCATGCCCTTCCAGAGGTCCGAGGCAAGTCGCGCGGCGGTGTCCAGCGCGTTGCCGATCCTGCCGCCAACCTCCCCTTTCTGCTTCAGGGCGTCGCGCAACTTCTGCGGCATGGCGTAATTACCCATCAAAAGAACTCCGGAGACAATCGTGCGGGGCCCGGAACCCCGCACGGGATGGTAGAAAGGGTGTCCTGCGGCGTCAATCGCCCATCGCTTCAAGCTCGTCGATGAAGCCCGCGATCATGCTGAGGCCCTTGTCCCAGAACTTCGGATCCGAGGCGTCGAGCCCGAACGGCGCCAGCAACTCCTTGTGGTGCTTCGATCCGCCGGCGGACAGCATCTCGAAATACTTTTCCTGAAAGCCCGGCGTGCCCTCGGCATAGACCGCGTAGAGCGCGTTCACCAGTCCGTCGCCGAAAGCATAGGCATAGACGTAGAACGGCGAGTGGACGAAATGCGGGATGTAGGACCAGAAGGTCTCGTAGCCCTCCATGAACTCGAAGGCATCGCCGAGGGACTCGGCCTGCACGCTCATCCAGAGCGCGTTGATGTCCTCGGGCGTGAGTTCGCCCTGCCGGCGGGCATCGTGCAGCTTGCACTCGAAATCGTAGAAGGCAATCTGGCGCACGACCGTGTTGATCATGTCCTCGACCTTGCCGGCGAGCAGGGTCTTCCTCTCGGCCGGTGTCCTTGCCGCATCCAGCAGCTTGCGGAAGGTCAGCATCTCGCCGAAGACGCTGGCGGTCTCGGCCAGCGTGAGCGGGGTGGAGGACAGGAGTTCCCCCTGACCCGCGGCCAGCACCTGATGGACGCCGTGGCCGAGTTCATGCGCCAGCGTCATCACGTCCCGCGGCTTGCCGAGGTAGTTGAGCATCACGTAGGGGTGGACGGTTGTCACGGTGGGATGCGCGAAGGCGCCCGGGGCCTTGCCGGGCTTCACGCCTGCGTCGATCCAGCCCTTCTCGAAGAAGGGCTGCGCGATCTCGGCCATCCGCGGCGCGAAGGCGGAATAGGCCGAAAGCACCGTTTCCTTCGCCTCGTCCCAGCCTACCAGCTTCGGCGTCTCGATGGGCAAGGGAGCGTTGCGGTCCCAGACCTGCAGCCTGTCCAGCCCCATCCACTTCGCCTTCAGCCGGTAGTAGCGATGCGAAAGCTTCGGGTAGGCCGCCACCACGGCATTGCGCAGCGCCTCGACCACTTCGGGCTCGACCTGGTTCGACAGGTGCCGGCCGTATTGCGGCGAGGGCATCTTGCGCCAGCGGTCGTGGATCTCCTTCTCCTTCGCCAGCGTGTTGTGGACGCGCGCGAAGAGCTTGATGTTCTTGCCGAACACTTCGGCGAGTGCGCGGGCCGCGGCCTCGCGCTTCGAGCGGTCCGTATCGGTCAGCAGGTTCAGCGTCGACTCGAGGTTCAGTTCCTCGCCGTCGAGCGTGAAGGTCAGCCCCGCCATCGTCTCGTCGAAGAGCCGGTTCCACGCGGCCGCGCCCACGGTCGACTCGTCGTGGAGGAAGCGTTCCAGCTCGTCCGAAAGCTGGTGCGGCCGCATCGCGCGCATCCGGTCGAACACCGGCTTGTAGCGGGCGAGGCCTGCGTTCTCGGCCAGCAGCGTCTCGAGATGCGCGTCCTCGAGCCGGTTGAACTCCAGGCTGAAGAACACGAGCGAGGTGGTGTAGTCGGTCACCTTGTCCTGCGCATCGGCCATGAACTTGGCGCGCTCGCTGTCCATGGTGTTCTGATAGTAGCGCAGGCCTGCGAAGGACATCAGGCGGCCCGCGGTGATGTCGATCTTCTCGTAGGCCTCCACGCAGGCGAGCAGCCCCTCGGCATCGAGCGAGGCAAGCTTGCCTTCGTAGTTCGCGGCGAAGTCGGTGCAGGCGTCCTTCAGCCAGGCCATGTCCTGTGCGAATTGCGGAGAGTCGGCGGCGGGATAGAGGTCGCTCAGGTCCCATTCGGGCAGGTTGCCGAGCGCCCCGGCGCTGGCGTTGGCGTCGAAGACCGGGCGGGGCAGGGGCAGCGTCATGGGAACTCCTTACTCTGTTCGGGTGGCAAGGTGGCGCGCCGGGGGCGGGACTTCAACCCCGCGACTGGGTCTCGCTGATCGCGAGCAACTCGCGCAGCGAGTCGAGCGTGTCGATTTCCGCCACCGGCTTGTCCTGCCGCCAGCGCACCATGCGGGGAAAGCGCAACGCGATGCCGGACTTGTGGCGCGGGCTGGCCTGTATGCCTTCGAAGGCGAGTTCGAACACCAGCTGCGGCGGGACGCGCCGGACGGGGCCGAAACGTTCCAGCGTGTTCCGGCGCACCCAGTCGGTGATCTGGCGGAACTCGGCGTCGGTCAGGCCCGAATAGGCTTTGGTGAAGGGCACGAGGTCGTCGCCGTCGCGCACGGCGAAGGTGAAGTCGGTAAAGAGCGTCGCCCGCCGTCCCGCGCCCTGCTGGGCGTAGAGCATCACCGCATCGACCGTGTAGGGGTCGAGCTTCCACTTCCACCAGTCGCCGCGCTTGCGGCCGACGAAATAGGGCGAGACGCGGCGCTTCAGCATCAGCCCTTCGGCGTTGCGCTCCCGCGCCGTCAGGCGGACCTCGCCCAGTGCCTCCCATGCGTCGAAGGTGACCAGTGGCGAGGGCGAGATCGGCACGCCCGCCGGAAGCGCCGCGAGGATTGCCTCGAGCCGCGCGCGGCGGTGCGAGAGGGGGGAGGGGCGCAGATCCTCGCCCGCCTCCTCGAGCAGGTCGTAGGCCAGAAGATGCGCGGGCGCCTCGGCCAGGATCTTCTTCGGCACGTTGAGCCGCCCGATCCGCTTCTGCAGCGCCGCGAAGGGCATCGGGCCGCTGCCGGTCCAGGCCAGCACCTCGGCGTCGATTACGAGGCCCAGGGGCAGGAAGTCGCGCAGCGGTGCAAGGTCGGGGAAGCGGTCGGTGATCAGCTCCTCGCCGCGCGACCAGAGCGCGAAGGCCCCGGCGCGGTTCACGACCTGGCCGCGGATGCCGTCCCACTTCCATTCCGCGAACCAGTCTTCGGGTAAGCCGAGGCTGTCGGCCTCGGCCTCCAGCGGCGAGGCGAGGGCAAAGGGGTAGGGTTTCGAGGCGTCGGCCTCGGGGTCATGCGCACCGGTCAGGCTCTCGAAGCTCGTGGTGGCGGGCTTCCAGTCGCCCATGAGACGGTGGGCGAGCACGGCTTCCTCGACACCCGTCGCCTGTGCGAGCGCGCGCGTCATCAAGCCCTGGCTCACCCCCATGCGGAAGCCGCCGGTGATCAGCTTGTTGAACAGGAACCGCTCGGGCGTGGTCAGCTGGTCCCAGGCATCGAGGATCGCCTGCCTCCGCACCGGGGCGGGCCGGCCGGTGAGGGCCAGCAACTCGCGCATCCAGCCGTCGAGCGTGCGGTCGCTCGCATGGCGCGGCTCGGGCAGGACGAGGGAGATCGTCTCGGCGAGGTCGCCGACGATCGGGTGGCATTCCTCGGTGAGCCAGACCGGCAGGCCGGCGACCTCCGCCGCCCATGTGCGCAGCTCGGTCGCATTTACCGCCCGCTTCGGCCTCCGGCCGGAGAGCAGCGCGATGGTCCAGACCCGGTCCTCCTCCGGCGCCTCGCGGAAATAGGCGGCAAGCGCCGCGACCTTCTCGCCGGTCTTGGTGGTGCGATCGAGTGCCTCGAACAAGGCGGCGAAGCGCTTCATTCCACCACGGCCTCGGCAGCGTCCGAGGCTTCGCCCTCGTATTCGGTCGCGACGATGCCCGCGTCGTAGCCCTGTTCCTCCAGCCAGCGGCGGAAGATGGCGGTGTAGCCGTGGGTGACGAAGACGCGCTCGGCCCCGGTGGCGCGGATCGCGGCGTTCAGACCCGGCCAGTCGGCGTGGTCGGACATCACGAAGCCGCGGGCGAGGCCGCGGCGGCGGCGCACCCCTCGCAGCGCCATCCAGCCCGAGGCGAAGGCCTCGGCCGCCGGGCCGAAGCGGTTGGCCCAGGTGGTCCCCAGCGCCGACGGAGGCGCGATCACCAGCGCGCCGGGGTGGCTCTTGCCGTCGATGCCGGAGCCTGCGTGCAGCGTCGGCGGCAGCGGCAGCCCCTGCTCGCGCAGGACGGCCGTCGTGGCCTCCACCGCGCCGTGGGTCAGGATTGGCCCGATCGAGGGATCGACCGAGGCCATGATCCGCTGCGCCTTGCCAAGCGTGTAAGCGCCGATGATCGAGGCCCGGCCCGCAGCGGCGTTCTCGCTCCACCACGTGTTGAGGTCGCCCGCGATCTCGGCCTGCGGCTTCCATCGGAACACCGGCAGGCCGAAGGTACATTCCGAGATGAAGGCATGGCAGGCGACCGGCTCGAAGGGCTCCGACAGCCCGTCGGCGTCCGTCTTGTAATCGCCCGAGACCACCCAGACCTCGCCCGCGCGCTCGATGCGGATCTGGGCCGAGCCCGGCACATGGCCTGCAGGGTGGAACGAGACCGTGACACCGCCGATCTGGCGGCGCTCGCCGTAGCGGATGGTGGAAAGGTCTATCTCTCCCAGCCGGTAGCGGATCACCGGCGCCGAACCCTCGGTCGCGAGGTAGGAGCCGTGGCCGAAGCGAGCGTGATCGGAATGGCCATGGGTGATCAGCGCCCGCTCCACCGGGCGCCACGGATCGATGTGGAAACCGCCCTCGGGGCAGCAGATCCCGCGGTCGGTGAAGGTCAGAAGGGGCTCGCGCGACATGCTGCGGAGAATAGCGCAGCGCGGAACGCCTGCCAGCCGGACACGACGCCTATTCTTTGGGCAGAGCCGTCCGATCCCGCGGCAATCAGGGACTGCGCCCTTTCCGCACGCGAATCCGGCTGATTAAAGTCGAGGCAGGACGGCGCAAGAACGGTCGGGGGCGAGGCGTGATCACCTATTTCAACGAGATGTACGAGAAAGGAAGGGTCCGCCCGCCATACCGGCAGCTCGAGGACTGGACTCGCGCCATGCCGGCCGAGCTGCGCGAGATGAAGCAGGCCGAGGCCGAGGCGCTGTTCCGCCGCATCGGCATCACCTTCGCGGTCTATGGCGAGGGTGGCGACCCGGACCGGCTGATCCCCTTCGACATGTTTCCCCGCGTCTTCACGGCGCGCGAATGGGCGCGGCTGGAGAAGGGCATCAAGCAGCGGGCGCGGGCGCTGAACGCCTTCCTCGTCGATGTCTACGGGCGCGGCGAGATCGTGCGGGCGGGTCGCGTCCCGGGGCGCCTCGTCTATCGCAACGCAGCCTACGAGAAGGCGGTGGTGGGCTTCGTGCCGCCGAAGGGGGTCTATTCCCATGTGGTCGGCATCGACCTCGTGCGAACGGGGCCCGAGGAATTCTTCGTGCTCGAGGACAACTGCCGCACGCCCTCGGGAGTGTCCTACATGCTGGAAAACCGCGAGATCATGATGCGGATGTTCCCCGAGCTGTTCCGCGAGAACCGCATCGAGCCGGTGGACAGCTACCCCGAGAAGCTGCGTCGCACGCTCGCCTCGGTCGCGCCGACCAAATGCGCGGGCGATCCGACCGTGGTGCTGCTGACGCCGGGCCATTTCAACTCGGCCTATTACGAGCACAGCTTCCTTGCGGACCTGATGGGGGTGGAACTGGTCGAGGGGGCGGATCTCTTTGTCGAGGGCGAATTCGTCTACATGCGCACGACCGAAGGTCCGAAGCGGGTGGACGTGATCTATCGCCGGATCGACGATGCCTTCATTGACCCGCTGTGCTTCCGCCCCGACTCGATGCTGGGCGTGCCGGGGCTGATGGACGTCTACCGCTCGGGTGGCGTGTCGATCTGCTCGGCGCCGGGGGCGGGGGTGGCCGACGACAAGGCGGTCTATACCTACGTGCCCGAGATGATCCGCTTCTACCTCGGCGAGGAGCCGCTTCTGAACAACGTGCCCACCTGGCAATGCGGGCGCGAGGACGACCTGAAGCATGTCCTGTCGAACCTGCCGGAGCTGGTGGTGAAGGAAGTCCACGGCTCGGGCGGCTACGGCATGCTGGTGGGGCCGAAGTGCACGACCGAGGAGATCGAGGCCTTCCGCGCCCGGATCGAGGCCGATCCCGGCAACTACATCGCGCAGCCGACGCTGGCGCTCTCGACCTCGCCCACCTTCGTCAACGAGGGAATCGCTCCGCGCCACGTGGACCTGCGGCCCTATTGCCTCGTGGGCGAGCGGATCGAACTGGTGCCGGGGGGCCTTACGCGCGTGGCGCTGACCGAGGGCTCGCTGGTGGTGAACTCGTCGCAGGGCGGGGGCGTCAAGGACACGTGGGTTTTGGCGGAGTGATCGTGACATGCTGAGCCGGACCGCCGACAACCTGTACTGGATCGCGCGCTACATGGAGCGCGCCGAGACGATGGCGCGCCTGCTGGAGGTGGGGGCGCGCATGTCGCTGCTGCCCTCCGCCCATGGCTACAGGAACGAATGGGACAGCCTGCTGCAGGCCTCGGGCACGGCCGGGGGCTATGCGCAGAAATACGGGCAGGCGCATCAGCGCGACATCGAGAGCTATCTGTTCTTCGACCCGGACAATCCGTCCTCGGTCGCCTCCTGCATCGGCAAGGCGCGCGAGAACGCGCGGATCGTGCGCACGGCGCTGACCGCGCAGGTCTGGGACGCGATCAACTCGGCCTATCAGGAACTGCGCGCGCTGGAGAAGACCCCGCGCGACCGGCTTGACCTCGCGCGGCTGATCGACTGGGCGATGAAGCAGGCCGCCATCATCCGCGGCTCGATCGACACCACGCAGCTTCGCAACGACGGCTGGGACTTCCTGAACCTCGGCTACTACCTGGAACGGTCGGACAATACCGCGCGGCTGATGGACGTGAAGTATTACGTCCTGCTGCCGCGGGTGGAGTTCGTGGGCTCGGGCATGGACAACTACCAGTGGGCGACGCTTCTGCGCGCGACCTCGGCGCACCGGGCCTTCCACTGGGCCTATGGTGGCGAGGTGACGGCGCGCAAGATCGCCGACTTCCTGATCCTGAACGCCCAGTGCCCGCGCTCGCTCATCACATGCATGGACGGGGTCAACAACCATCTCAACCGGCTCGAACGGGCCTATGGCCGCTGCTCGCGCCCGCAGGAGGTGGCGGCGAAGCTGGCGGCCGAGCTTCAGGCCCTGAGCGTCGAGCAGATCATCGAGGAGGGCCTGCACGAGTTCCTGACCCGGTTCATCCTCGAGGCCGCGAACCTGTCGGGGGTGATCTTCGAGACCTACCTCAGCGGAGACGTGCGATGATCCTGACGGTCGATCATGTGACCTGCTACCGCTACAACCGCCCGGCGCGTGCGCTGGTGCAGAGCCACCGGCTGATGCCGTCGAACTGCGCCGGACAGCGCGTGGTGAACTGGACGGTCACGGTCACCGACGGCATCGCGGGCGGCGCGTTCCGCGACGGCGCGGGCGACTGGATCCAGGGCTGGACGGTGCCGGGCCCGGTGAGCGAGGTCGCCGTTTCCGTCCGCGGCACGGTCGAGACCTCGGATCAGGCCGGCGTGCTGCGCGGTCATCGCGAGGTCACCCCGCCCGAGTGCTACCTGCAGTGCACGCCGGCGACCAAGGCCGATTCGGCGCTGGCGGCTCTGGGTGCCTCGGCTGCGGGGATCGCCGAGCCGCTGGACCTGGCGCACCGGCTGTCCGATCTCGTCGCCGACGCCATCGCCTATGTTCCCGGTGCGACGGAAGCCCATACCACGGCCGCCGAGGCGCTGGCGCTGGGCAAGGGCGTCTGCCAGGATCAGGCGCATGCCCTGATCGCCGTCGCGCGGGGGGTGGGCCTGCCTGCCCGCTACGTCTCGGGCTACCTCTTCACGGTCAAGGAAGGCGAGCACGAGGCGGCCCACGCCTGGGCCGAGATCTGGGTGCGCGGCCTCGGCTGGGTCGGGTTCGATCCGGCCAACCGCTGCTGTCCGGATGACCGCTACATCCGCCTCGGCTCGGGTCTCGATGCGCAGGACGCGGCGCCGATCCGCGGCATCGCCCGCGGCCCCGGCGTCGAGCGTCTGGAAGTGCGGGTTGCAGTGCAGGCCGTGCAGCAATAGGCTCGCGCGGAACTTATACGGAACAAGAAGATGACCTACTGCGTCGGCCTGCTGCTCAACGAGGGGATGGTGCTCCTGTCCGACACCCGCACCAATGCGGGGTTCGACAACATCGCCGTCTACAAGAAGATGTTCACCTTCGAGGAGCCGGGCGAGCGGGTGATCATGATCCTGACCGCCGGCTCGCTGTCGGTGACACAGACCACGATCGCGCGGCTGAAGGAGGTCATGAACTCGCCCGAAGCGGACGAGGAAACCTCGATCATGAAGGCGCCGACCATGCTCAAGGTCGCCGAGATCATCGGCAACATGCTGGGCGAGGTGCGCGCCGACATCGACGAGAAGCTCTCGGCCCAGCGGCAGGGCGCCTCGGCCAGCCTGATCGTCGCCGGCCAGCGGCGCGGCGGCGAGATGCGGATGTTCCTGATCTATCCCGAGGGCAACTTCATCGAGGCGACCGAGGACACGCCCTTCCTGCAGATCGGCGAGCACAAGTATGGCAAGCCGATTCTCGACCGGGTGGTGAAGCCCGCGACCTCGCTGGCGGACGCGCAGAAGGCGGTGCTCCTGTCGATGGATTCGACGCTGCGCTCGAACCTGTCGGTGGGCATGCCGCTGGATCTGGCGGTGATCGAGCGCGATGCCTGCCGCGTCGCCTCTCGCAGGCGGATCGAGGCGGGGGACGCGAATTTCCGCGCCATGTCGGATGCCTGGTCGCGCGCCCTGCGCGAGGGCTTCGGCCGGATCCAGATCTGACGCGCGGGCCAAGCCGCACCGCCGGCGCTGGGCGTCCCTGCCGTGTCGGGGCGGGGCATGCCGACCGATGCCGTCGCCGAACTGCCGGCCACCGTCATGCGGCGGCGCTCCGGATCGCTGCGCGGACGGGGTGCCCGTCGCGGAACGCCTCAGACGGAGGCGAGCCGCCCGGGCGGGCGGGGACCGGCCTGCCGATTTGCGTCGAACAGATCGGCGGCGGCATCGAAGAAGCCGCGGCGCACCTCGGGCCGGTCCATCATCACCTCGTGCTCGGCGCCGGGCACGATCTGCAGCGTGCCGCGCGGCCAAGCCAGCATCCGCCGCTCCATCGCGATCAGGTCCACCACCTTCTCGGCCGAACCCGCCACGCAGAGCGCGGGAACATCGGGCGAGGGAAGGGCGGCGAGGCGCCTCGTCTCGGCGAAGGCGGCTTCCAGCCAGCGCAGGCTGGGCCCGGCCAGCCCGAGTTCCGGAACTTCCGCCAGCTGGTTCTGCATCCAGTCGAACATCTCGCGATCCCGCGTCAGGACGTTCGTCTCGAACGCGGTGGCCAGCACATAGCTGCGGGTGCCGGTGCCCGGCACGTAGCGATGGTCCTGTCGCAGGAACCGTGCCATCGCGCCGAGGGTGCCAGCCACGTGGCGCAGGGCGGAATGCACCCGGATGCCCCACATCGGCGCCGAGAAGCAGGCCGAGCGCACCGGCAGCCCCTCGTGCAGCGAGCGCAGCCCGATGCAGCCGCCCATGGAATGGGCAAGCAGATGGAACGGCTCGGGCAGGCCCTGCGCGCGCAGCAGGGCGACGAAGGCATCGACGTCGTGCTGGTAATCGGCGAAGTCGAGCACATGGCCGACCAGCGGGTCATCGAGCGACCGATCCGACAGCCCCTGGCCGCGCCAGTCCAGCGTGGCGGCAGCATATCCGCGCCGGTGCAGTTCGGCAGCGGCAGGTCCATATTTCTCGGCGTATTCGGTGCGGCCGGAGAACAGCAGGACCGTTCCCGCCGTGCCGCCCGGCCAGAGCACGGCGCGCAGCCGCACGCCGTCTCGTGTCCTGAACCACTGCGCCCGGACGCCCGACGGGCCGCGCGCGATGGCCGCGTGAAACGGTGCCTCGGTCAACTCAGAGCAGCGCCCACCTTCATCGCCATCGGAATCGAGCCTTCGACCGCGAGACGCCCGGACATGAAGGCCATCGTCGGGTTCAGGTCCCCCTCGAGGATCGCCCGGAACACCTCGGCCGAGGCGGTCATGACGACGTCGGCCTCGCCGTCGCCCGCGCGCACGCCCTCTGTGTCCATCATGATCGTGCCTTCGTCGGTGATGATGAACTTGGCGCTGCCGTCAAAGCTCGAGACCTTGCGGCTCAGAGCCTCCACCGCGGCGTCGATCACATTGCTCATTCCAGGCTGTCTCCGTTCCCGTTTTCTTGACCGGGGCACACTGGCGTTCCGCCATGGCCACGCTACACTCGGACTATGAAAGCGAGGCGACCGTTTCACAACGCTATCGTGGGGGCAATTCTTCCGATTGTCCTCGGTTCCGGTGCGGCATTGGCGCAGAGCGCGAGCCTTGACGACCTTTTCGCGCGGCTGAAGGACGCCGATGCCGCGGGTGCCAAGCGAATCGAACGCCAGATCTGGACGGAATGGTCGAAATCCGGCTCGCCCTCGGCCGACCTGCTGCTGGAGCGGGGTCGCAAGGCCATGGAGGCCGGCGACATCACGCTTGCCATCGATCATCTGACCGCGCTGGTCGACCATGCCCCGGACTTCGCCGAGGGCTGGAACGCCCGCGCGACCGCCTTCTTCCGCGCGGGGGAGTTCGGCCCCTCGATGGCCGACATCGCGCGCGTCCTGACGCTCAATCCCCGGCACTTCGGGGCACTCACCGGCCTCGGCACCATGCTCGAGGAGATGGAGCGCCGGGATCAGGCGCTGGCGGCCTACCGGGCCGCGCTTGCTATACATCCGCATCTCGACGCGGTAGAGCAGGCGGTGGAACGGCTGGAAGCCAAGGCGGCCGGACAGGAACTCTGAAGGCAGGCTCATGCGCGCGACCGCAAGGGTGACGGCGGTCCTGGGGCCGACCAACACCGGCAAGACCCATTACGCCATAGAACGGATGCTTGGCCACCGGACGGGGGTGATCGGCCTGCCGCTGCGGCTGCTGGCGCGCGAGATCTACGACCGGATCGTCGCGCAGCGCGGGCCGTCCGTCGTGGCGCTGGTCACGGGCGAGGAGCGGATCGTCCCCGACCGCACGCAATACTGGGTCTGCACCGTCGAGGCGATGCCGCAGGAGATCGGCGCCGATTTCGTAGCGGTGGACGAGATCCAGCTGTGCGGCGACCCCGAGCGCGGCCATGTCTTCACCGACCGGCTGCTGAGGGCGCGCGGGCTGGTCGAAACGATGTTCCTCGGGTCCGACGTGATGCGGGGCGCGATTGCCGCGCTGGTGCCGCATGTGACCTTCCTCCGGCGCGAACGATTCTCCACCCTGACCTGGGCGGGGTCGAAGAAGATCAGCCGGATGCCGCCGCGCAGCGCCATCGTCGGCTTCTCGGTCGACAACGTCTATGCCATCGCGGAACTCATCCGCCGCCAGAAGGGCGGTTGCGCGGTGGTGATGGGCGCGCTCAGCCCCCGCACGCGGAATGCCCAGGTCGCGCTCTACCAGAACGGCGACGTGGATTACCTCGTGGCGACCGATGCCATCGGCATGGGCTTGAACCTCGACATCAAGCATGTCGCGTTTTCCTCGACGGTGAAATTCGACGGGCGGCGAATGCGGCATCTTTTCCCGCACGAGCTGGGACAGATCGCCGGCAGGGCGGGGCGGCATACCGAACCCGGCACATTCGGCGTCACGGGCGAGGCCGAGCCGCTGGACGAGGGCGTGGTGGATGCCATCGAGAACCACCGCTTCGCGCCGATCCAGCGCCTGCAATGGCGCAACGACCGACTGGAGTTCGGCACGGTCGAACGGCTGATCGCGTCGCTCGAAGAGCCGACCAGCCACGAATGGTTGATGCGGGCACGCGAGGCCGACGACCTGCACGCGCTCAAGACGCTGTCAGGCCAGCCCGAGGTTCGCGACCGCCTGCGCTCGCCTCATCAGGTCAGGCTGCTGTGGGACGTGTGCCGGATCCCGGACTTCCGCAGCATCTCGGCGGCCGAGCATACCTCGCTTCTGACGCGGATCTTCGGCTTTCTCTGCGAGGGGAAGGTGCCGAACGACTGGCTGGCGCGGGCCATCGAAAGGATCGACCGGCCGTCCGGCGACATCGACACCCTCTCCAAGCGGCTCGCCTACATACGCACCTGGACCTATGTGGCGCAGAGACGCGGCTGGGTGGAGGACGAAAGTCATTGGCGCGAGGAGACTCGCGCGGTAGAAGACCGCCTGTCGGACGCGCTGCATGGCGTGCTGACGCAGAGATTTGTCGATCGGCGCACTTCTGTGCTCATGCGCCGGTTGAAACAGAAGGAGAGCCTTGTGGCCGAGGTCAATGACAAGGGTGAAGTGACGGTGGAAGGCGAGTTCGTCGGCCGTCTCGAAGGGTTCCGCTTCCGTCAGGATGCGTCGAACTCGCCCGATGAGGCGCGCACGCTGCGGCAGGCGGCCGTCCAGGCGCTGCGGCCCGAATTCCACCTCCGGGCGGACCGGTTCTACAACTCGCCCGATACCGAGATGGACTTCACCGAGCAGGGCGGCCTCATGTGGGGCGAGCAGGCGGTGGGCAAGCTGGTGGCCGGACCCGAGCCGCTGCGTCCGCAGGTCGAGCCCTTCGTGGACGAGGATGCCGGCCCCGAGGTCGCCGAGAAGGTGCGCCGCAGGCTGCAGCACTTCATCGACCGCAAGGTCGCCGCGCAGTTCGAGCCCCTGCTGGCGATGGGGCGTGACGAGACGCTGACCGGGCTTGCCCGCGGCTTCGCCTTCCGGCTGGTCGAGAACCTTGGCCTGATCCCGCGCGAGCTGGTGGCCGAGGACGTGAAGGCGCTCGACCAGGAGGCGCGCTCCGCCTTGCGCAAGCATGGCGTGCGGTTCGGGCAGTTCACGATCTTCCTGCCGCTGCTGCTGAAGCCCGCGCCGACGCGGCTGCGGCTGGTGCTCTGGTCGCTTGCCAACGGGCTGCAGGAATTCCCCGAAAGCCCGCCGCCCGGCCTCGTCACCATCCCGCACATCGCGGAAGTGCCGAAGATGCACTACACGCTTGCGGGTTACCACCCGGCAGGCCAGCGCGCGATCCGCATCGACATGCTGGAGCGTCTGGCGGACCTGCTGCGCGCCAAGGACAGCCGGACGGGGTTCGAGGCGACGCCGGACATGCTGTCGATCACCGGCATGACGCTCGAGCAGTTCGCCGGGCTGATGCAGGGGCTGGGCTACCGCGCGGAGCCCGGCGAGCGTCCCAAGGTCAAGGCGGCCCCGGCGGCCGAGGCTCCGGCCGAAGCCGCGGTGGAGGCTGCGGCCGAGAACGCTGCCGAGGAGGCGCCTGCCGAGGACTCCGCTGCGGCCGAGCCCGTGGCGGTGGAGATGGAAAGCTTCTACACCTTCACCTGGGCGCCGCGCCGCGCCGATCGCGGTCCGCGCCGGCACGAGCGTCCGCAGGGCGACGGCCGCGGCCGGAGCGACCGGGCGCCGCGCACCGAGGCGGCGCCGGCCGAAGGTGCCGAGGCACGTCCGCCGCGGGGCGACCGCCCCGACCGGGGCGAGCGTCCGCACGGCGGCAAGCCGAAGGGCAAGGGCGGCAAGCCCGACCGCAGCAAGGACCGCGGCGGCGAGCGCAACCAGCCCAAGTCCTTCGAGTCGCGCCCGCCGCGCTCCGAGAAGATCGACCCGGACAATCCGTTCGCCGTCCTCGCGGCGCTGCGCGACCGGACCTGAGGCGGTTGCCAGAGGCTGCCCGCCCGACGATGCGGCTCGACAAGTGGCTGGTGCAGGCGCGCTTCCTCAAGACGCGCGCCCTTGCCACGGCGCTGATCGAGGCGGGCCGCGTCCGGCTGAACGGCCAGCGGGTTGCCAAGCCCGCCCAGACCGTGGGAGAGGGCGACACGCTGACCTTTCCGCAGGGCGGCCGGATCCGGGTGATCCGCGTCGCGGCACTCGGCACCCGCCGCGGCCCGGCACAGGAGGCGGCGGGGCTCTACATCGATCTCGACGCCCCCCCTGCGGCCGCTTCGCCGCTTGAATGATCCGCCCTGCTGCATTAACAGACCCCGCAAAGACAAGAGAGCAAGGTTCCTTCCATGACCTACGTGGTGACCGACAACTGCATCGCCTGCAAATACACCGACTGCGTGGAAGTCTGCCCGGTGGACTGCTTCTACGAAGGCGAGAACATGCTGGTCATCCACCCGGACGAGTGCATCGACTGCGGCGTGTGCGAACCCGAGTGCCCGGCCGATGCGATCCGCCCGGATACCGAGCCGGACATGGAATCCTGGGTGGAGCTGAACCGCAAGTATGCCGAGATCTGGCCGGTCATCGTGACCAAGAAGGACGCGCTGCCCGACGCCGCCGCGCTCGATGGCCAGCCCGGCAAGCTTGCCACCCACTTCTCGGAAGCGCCGGGCGAGG
The DNA here is from genome assembly GCF_002407205.1 of Rhodobacter sp. CZR27. NCBI lineage: Bacteria > Pseudomonadati > Pseudomonadota > Alphaproteobacteria > Rhodobacterales > Rhodobacter > Rhodobacter sp. CZR27. The sequence continues at coordinate 1,151,411 of NZ_CP023548.1, forward strand.
GCGGCTGACCCTGCGGCGCTTTGCCTCGGCTGCGGCGCCCTCCGCATCTTCAAGAAATTGATAACGGTTTCGTGGAACCGACAGGGCGCGCCGCAGTTGGAATCGGCCGCGTTTTGTGGTACAAGATTTCCATAAACAAGCACGGACGCACGCAACCACCTCAGTGCTGCTCGCCTGAGGTGGGATTTCTAACGACATGCACGCTCACTTCGCCCGGATTGGAATGGTCCGGGCGTTGAAGTGTCTGTCTGCAGGAGCGCGATCGGCCGCATCGAGGAAGCGACTGGATGACCAAAACGAAGAAGCCCGAGTTTCGTCCCAACGAGTTCGTCGTCTACCCGGCGCACGGCGTCGGCCGTATCATCTCGATCGAGGAGCAGGAGATCGCCGGGATCCGCCTCGAACTCTTCGTGATCTCGTTCGAGAAGGACAAGATGACGCTGCGCGTGCCGACCCACAAGGCGACCGAGGTGGGCATGCGCTCGCTGTCCACGCCGGACGTGGTGACGAAGGCGCTGGACACGCTCAAGGGCAAGGCCCGGGTGAAGCGCGCCATGTGGTCGCGCCGCGCTCAGGAATACGAGCAGAAGATCAACTCGGGCGATCTGATGTCGATTGCCGAGGTGGTGCGCGACCTGCACCGCACCGACGACCAGCGCGAGCAGTCCTATTCCGAGCGTCAGCTGTATGAAGCCGCGCTCGAGCGCCTGACCCGCGAAGTGGCGGCCGTCTCGGGCGTGGACGAGGCGGGGGCGCAGAAGGCGGTGGACGCGGTCCTCGTGTCGCGCGCGGCCTGATCCTTTTTGGAACGGCAGGAAACCGCGGCCCCGGCCGCGGTTTCTTCATGTCCGGGTCAGGCTGCCGCTGCGACCAGCGCGGCCGCTTCCGACAGCTGCTGCGAGGCGCCGAGGATGTCGCCGGTCTGCCCGCCGATCTTCGCCTGTGCCACCAGCCCCAGGATGCCCGCCGCCGCGGCGCCGGCTGCAGCCATGACAAGAGCCTCCGGCCCTCCGAAGGCCAGCGCGACGCCCAGCCCTACGCCCGCGGCGACAAGGGCCTGCCGCCGGTCGGGCCGGCCGAGCGACTGCGAGAGCCCGGCCCCCCGCGCGTTGGGCAGCCACGCCATCAGCACCACCATTGGCACCCGCGACAGCACCGCCGCGGCGACGACCGCCCCCCAGCTGCCCGCTTCCAGCACGGCCGCGAGGGCCGACCAGCGCACCAGCCCGACCAGCACCAGCGCCGCCACGCCGTAGCTGCCCGAACGGCTGTCCTTCATGATCTCCAGCCGCCGCTCGCGCGTCCAGCCGCCCCAGAGGCCGTCGGCCGTGTCGGCCAGGCCATCCTCGTGCATGGCCCCCGTGGCAAGCGCCTGCATCCCGAGGGCGAGGGCCGCGGCCACCGTGGCCGGCAGGCCCACCCCCAGCGCGAGGACGGCCACCGCGGCGGCCAGCCCCCCCACCGCCACGCCCGACAGCGGCCAGGCCCAGGCGGCCCGTGCGCCGCGATCGGGCAGGGACCGGGCAGGCAGCGGCAGCCGCGTCAGCAGCGCAAGGGCCAGTTGCACGTCCGCCAGCCAATGCGACAGCCTGTCTTTCACTCGTCCGCTCCTTGCCGCTGGTCTCTTCCGCGCGTTCCCGATAGCGAAGCGGGATTACCCAGGCAACCAGAAGGACCCACGATGCTGGCCCCGTTCACGACCCTCGCCGGATTCCGCGCCGTCTTCGATGCCCTGCCGCAGCGCGATGCCGCCGCCGAAGCAGCCGCCATCGAGCGGAACGGCCAGCTCACCAAACCGAAGGGATCGCTGGGCCGGCTGGAGGATCTGGCGATCTGGTATGCCGGCTGGGTGGGCAGCGGCCGCCCGGCGCTGGAACGGCCGCAGGTCGTGATCTTCGCCGGCAACCACGGCATCGCCGCGCGCGGCGTCTCGGCCTTCCCGCCGGATGTCACCGTGCAGATGGTGGCGAATTTCCGCGCCGGCGGGGCGGCGATCAACCAGCTTTGCCGGGCGGCGGGCGCCGAGATGTCGGTGGTCGCGCTGGATCTCGACCGGCCCACGCAGGACTTCACGCAGGCCCCCGCGATGACCGAGGAGGAACTGGTGGCGGCCCTTGCCGCGGGATGGGAGGCCGTGGACGACGCGGCCGACCTGCTCGTGGTGGGCGAGATGGGGATCGGCAACACGACCGCGGCGGCGGCGGTGGCGGCCGGCCTTTTCGGCGGCTCGGCGGGCGAATGGACCGGCCGGGGCTCCGGCGTCGAGGGCGCCGCGCTCGAGGGCAAGACGCTCGTGGTGGCGCAGGGGCTGGAGCTGCACGCCGATCACCTCGGTGATCCGCTCGAGGTGCTGCGCCGGCTTGGCGGCCGAGAACTGGCCGCGATGGCGGGCGCCATCGCCCGCGCGCGCGTCGGCCGCATTCCTGTGATCCTCGACGGCTTTATCTGCACCGCCTCGGCCGCGGTTCTGCACGCGATCTCGCCCTCGGCGCTCGATCATGCCGTGGCCGGCCATTCGAGCGCCGAGGGCGCGCATTCGGCGCTGCTGGCGAGGCTGGGCAAGGAACCGCTGCTGACGCTCGGCCTGCGGCTGGGCGAGGCGAGCGGTGCGGTGCTGGCCATCGGCGTGCTGCGCGGCGCCGTCGCCTGCCTGTCGGGCATGGCGACCTTCGCCGAGGCCGGCGTCTCGGCCGGCTGACGCGCGCGCGGCTACTCCGCGGCCTCGGGGTCCGGTCGGCTCTCCGCGGCCTCCTCCATCAGCGCCATCTCGAGGTCGGTATCGAGCTGGCGCGCCCGGGCAACATAGGCCTCGTTCAGATGGGCCGGTTGCCCGGGCACCCACAGTTCCGCAAGGTCCCGCATCGCCGCGCGATCCACGCGATAATAGGTGCGCGAGCGCTGCGCGGCCTCGTATTCGCTGAAGCCCATGTTCTCCAGCACATAGCGGCCGGCCCGCACCGAGCTGTCGAAGGTCTCGCGCACGATGTCGTCCGCCCCTGCCTGGAACAGTTCGTAGACATGCACCCGGTCACGCGCGCGGGCGACGATGTGCAGGTCGGGGCGGACGTGGCGCGCATAGCGGACGATCCTGATGGCGTTCTCGCGGTCGTCCACGGCGACGACCAGCACCGCGGCCTCGGACAGGCCCGCGGCCTGCAGCAGTTCGGGCCGCGTCGGGTCGCCGAAGAAGCCCTTGACGCCGAAGCGCCGCATGATCTGCACCGCCGTCATGTCGTGGTCGAGGATCACGGTCTGGATGCCGCTCATCCGCACCAGCCGGTTCACCACCTGCCCGAAGCGGCCGATGCCCGCGATGATCACCGGCCCCTTGTCGTCGATCGCGTCGGGGCGATGGGCCGCCGCGGGCTCCGACCCGAGCCTTGTCAGCCAGCTGGCGATCAGGAACAGCACCGGCGTCACCAGCATCGACAGGCTGATGATGATCAGCGCCTCCTGTGCGACGGTCCGGGGCAGGATCGAATCCTGCGCGGCATAGGCCACGAGGACGAAGCCGAACTCCCCTGCCTGCGCGAGGCCGAAGGTCAGCAGCCAGCGGTCGCGCCCCTCAAGCCCGAAGCTTTCCGCAAGCGCGGCCAGAACCAGCGCCTTGATCGCCACCAGCCCCAGCGTCAGCCCGATCAGGCGCCAGGGATCCTCGGCCAGCAGGCGGAAGTCGATGCCCATGCCGACGGCCATGAAGAACAGCCCGAGCAGGATGCCCTTGTAGGGCCGGATGTCCGCCTCGAGCTGATGGCGGAACTCGGAGTTGGCCAGCACCACCCCGGCGAGGAAGGTGCCGAGCGCGGGCGAAAGGCCCACCATCATCGTCAGGAACGAGGTGCCGACAACGGTGAAGAGCGCGATGAAGCTGCCCATTTCGGGCAGTCGCGAGGCGTGGACATAGCGGAACACCGGCCGGGTCAGGAAATGCCCGCCCAGCACGATGCCCGCCACGACGGCGAGCGTCACCAGCGCGCCCGCCCAGCCGGGCAGCGACTGCAGGAAGCCCATGATCGGCTCGGCCGCGCCGCCGGGCGGAGGGTGGAACTCCTCGCCCCCCGCCGGGGACTGGCGCAGCAGCGGCACGAGGGCGAGCATCGGCACCACGGCGATGTCCTGCGCCAGAAGCACCGCGAAGGCATTGCGGCCGCCGGGCGTGCGCAGCATGCGCTGCTCGGTCAGGGTCTGGAGCACGATCGCCGTCGAGGACAGCGCCGCCACCATCCCGAGGACCGCGGCCTCCGGCCATGACAGGCCCAGCACACCGAGCGCCAGCATCGCGACCAGCGTCGTGAGCACGATCTGCAACCCGCCAAGCCCCAGCAGCGAGCGGCGCATGGCCCAGAGCGACGCGGGCTCCAGCTCCAGCCCGACAAGGAAGAGCATCAGAACGACGCCGTATTCGGCGTAGTGGCGCAGGTCCTCGGTCTCGGCGCCGGCGAGGCCCAGAACCGGACCCATGACGATGCCGGCCGCCAGATAGCCCAGCACCGAACCCAGCCCGGCCCTGACCGCGATCGGCACGATCAGCAGCGCGGCGCCGAGGTAGATGCTGGCCTGCAGAAGAAGGCTTTCCATGGCTCGGGGCTCGCCTGCGCTGGGGGTGACACGCTAGCGTCCGGAGGCGGCGCCTGTCCATCCCGCAGGCGGGTTCACGCTGTCGCGCCAGCGGTTCACCACCGGGAGGTGGACGGCGCGGCGGTCAGCCCTTCGGCATCGACAGCGACAGGATCCTGCTGCCCTTGCGATAGCGCAGTTCGTTGGAGGAGATGGCGGCCACCACGCCGCCGTCGATCCGGTCGCCGACCCGAACCTTCACATAGCGTCCGTTCGACTGGCGCACCAGCGCGTAGCGGCTGGAGGGGGTTCCGTAGACCCCGATGAGGTTCGTCTTCGACAGGTTGATCGCATTGGCATAGGTCGCCTTCTGCGCGACGTTGGCCTTCGTCGGGATGCGCGGCGCGGCGGTAACCTCGGGCTCGTCCTCCTCGTCGGGTTCGACCCGCGCCGCGGCGGCGGCGGGCGCCTTCGGAACCGGTGCGATGGCGGCGACCACGGCCGGCGTCTTGGGTGTCTGCACCACGGCGGCCACCGCGGCCTCGATCGCCTGCGAGAAATCGTTGGGGCGCGCCTCGGGCTTGCGCGAAACCGAGATCGCCAGCGGGCTGATCGCCCCGTTCGAGGTCGCGACGGCGGCAGGCGCCCCGTCCGGTCGCGGGGCGGGACCGGTGGCCATCATCAGGGTCGCAGCCTGCGCGTCCGCGACGGCGGCCTCGGCTTCCGGGTCGCTCGGCCGTGCCCGCGGGCGCAGGCTGCTCACCCGGAGCGGCGTGCCGTCTTCCTGCACCGCGGCGTCCTGCTGGGCCGCCTCCGGTTGTTCTGGCAGCGCGGGCCGGGCCCTCGGGCGTTGGCCGGCCAGTGCGGGGTCTGCGACGGGGGCAGGCGGTTGGGCGGCCTCGGCTGGCGGGGGCGAGGGCGGCACCGCCGCCGTGGCTGCAGCACTGCCGGGGAAGATCGAGCCCGGCGCGGGGGCCGGCCGATCCGGCGGCGCCGGGGCAGCCGCGGGTGCGGCCGCGGCCGCCGGCGCTTCAGCGCCCGGGCGGCGCGGCGGCAGGATCGGCGGCTTGCCGGCGATCAGCAGGAATTCCCCGGGCGCGAGCACGCCCTCGGGGCTGGGCCGGATCATCCCATCCTCGCCGAACTCGTATTTGACGCCGAACGGCGGGGGCGGCAGCGGCAGCCCCGGCGCGGCATCGGGCGCGACCGGTGGTGGCGGAAGCGCCACCGCGTCGAGCGAGGGCGGCGCCTGATCCATCGCGGTCAGGAAGATCTCGTCCTGCGGGGTCTCGGCCGGGGCGTCCCGGCCGGTCTGGCCCGAGGCCACCGCTGGCGGCGCGGCTGCCGGGGCGGGCGCGGCCGCGGCTTCGGCCTCCGGTGCCGCATCGGCCGGGACGGCCTCGGCCGCCGGTTCGCTGCTGTCCGGCGGCTCGTCCGTCGCGGCAGGCTCCGGCTCGGCGTCGGCCGGGTCCTGCAGGTCGGCGAGCATCTCGTCCTCGATCGCCGGTTCGTCCTGCACTTCGGCCGAACCATCCGCCACGGCCAGCGCGGCCTCGGGCTCCGGATCGCCCGAGGCGAGGTAGAACGAGGACCAGGCGGCAATTCCGGCCAGCGCGAGCAGCAGGATCAGCGTAAGGATCAGGCCGAGGAAGCGCGGCTTTCCACGCGCCGGCCGCGTGCCGCCGAGGCCGCCGAAGGGGGCAGCCGGGGCGGGACGGCCCGAAGGCTGCTCGGCCGCGACCGGCGTGGCGCGGGGCGGGGCCGCCGTCTTGCGCGCGCGCAGTCCGGCAATGCCCGGGGCGGTGACGACCGGCGCCGGGCGTGGCTCGGCGGCCACCGGCGCGGGCGGGCGCGGCAGGGCGGAACGGCCGCCCGGCAGGCGGGTGGCTGCGGGCTCGGCCGGCCGGCCGGCGGGGCGTCCCGGCTTGGGATCGGCGGTCAGTCGGGCCGCGGGCCGAGCCTGCGTCGCCTCGGCCGCAAGGCGGCGGCTGGCGAAGGCGCCCGGTGGCATGTCGGGAACCTCGTCATCCTCGAGCTCGACATAGGGAGCCTCGGGGATGTCGGAACGCGCGACCGCGGCCTCGGGCGGAGCGGGCGGGGTGAACGGCGGCAGGTCCCGGGCATGGGGCACGGGACGTTCCGGCGCGCGCACGAGGGGCGGCGGAACGAAGGACTCCTCCGGCTCGGGCAGCGGCGGCGCGGCCGGCGCCTCGTCGGGTGGCGGCAGGTCCACGACGGGATCGGCCGGGGCGACCGGCTCAGGCTCCGGCAGCGCGAGTGCGGATTCCTCCGGCGTCAGGCCCGAGAGGCCCGCCTCCTGCTCGCGCATCACCGCAATGACGTCAGGCTCGGCCTCGTCCGGCCAGTCGGTCGGGCCGGCCCAGTCCGTCAAAGGCTCTGGCTGCGCGGGGGGCGCTTCCTCGGGCTCGTCGGGCAGAGGGTGCGGTTCCGCGCCGGCCGGTTCCTCAGGCTCCTCTTCCGCCGGCAGGTCCGGCAAGGCCCCATCCGCGTCGAGCGAGGCGTCATGCAGCGCCTCGGCTTCCGCGTCGGGCATCGGGTCGTGCGGAGCCTCGGGCATCGGGTCGTGCAGTGCCTCGGCGTCGGCGTCGGGCGCCGGGTCGTGCGGGGCTTCGGCCTCGGCAGGCGCGATATCGTCCTCGGCTTCCGCAACGGCCGCAGCGGGGACGGCCGCGGCCTCCGGCATCAGGATCCGGATCGGCTCGTCGTCGCGTTCCACCTTGGAGCCCTTCGGCAGCCGCCGCTGGGCCGCGGAAATGATGCCGAACCACGGCTCGCGCGGGAACTGCCCCGCCTCGGGGATCGCGACGAAACACACCGGGTTGAAGCCGTATTGATCGGCGAAGCCCTCGGCCTCCTCAAGCGTCTCGCGCGCGACCACGGCAAGGCTCACGCTGTCGCCGGCGGTCTCGAAGTCATAGACCAGATCCTTGACCGCATAGGGCGTCAGGCCGTCCAGAGCCTCGCGGATCTGGTTGCGCCGGCTGGTGCGGTCCGGCCCCGGAGCCTGCACCACGGTGAAAAGGATCTGGCTGTTCGGGATCACGACCTTGGTCGCGACCTCGCCCCCCGACAGGTCGCCTGCCTCGGCACGCAGCCGGGACATGGCCTCGGGCAGGTCCGGCGCGTCGAAGCGCACCGACCCCACTTCTTGCCATCCGTCCGGCACGCGCCGGAGCAGACTCGCGGCCTCAGTCGACAGGTTGAGGGCAAATCTCGGTTTCATTTCGCGGATCTAGCACATTTCGCGTTACGCCGGGGAGTCCGGGCCGCAGCGCCCCCGGTGTTACAGCAGGATTTTGCCGAATGAAAGAAAAACACCCAAGGATCGGCTTGTCCCGAGCGTCGGAGAGGGGAACGTTCGCTGCGAACTCAGGAGGGATGTCCATAATGCGGATTGTCAAGATTGCGATGCTGTGCACGGGCCTCGTGCTACCTGCGGCGGCGATGGCCGAGGCGCCCCGCATCACCGTCACCGGCGAGGGCACGGTCGCGGCGCGGCCCGACATGGCCACCATCTCGCTCGGCGTCACCAGCGACGCGGCGACCGCCGCCGAGGCGATGGCGCGCAACACCGAGAACCTCCGCCGCGTGCTGGACCGGCTGCGCGGGGCCGGGATCGAGGACCGCGACCTGCAGACCTCGGGCCTGTCGCTCAACCCGAACTGGACCCAGTCCGAGGACGGCGCGGCCCCGCGGATCACCGGCTACATAGCCTCGAACATGCTGACGGTGCGGGTGCGCGCGCTCGACCGGTTGGGGGCGGTGCTGGACCAGGCGGTGCAGGACGGCGCCAACACCCTGAACGGGGTGAGCTTCGGGCTGGCCGATCCCGAGCCCGCGCTGGACGAGGCGCGCAAGCGGGCCGTGGCCCGGGCGCAGGCGCGGGCCCGCCTGCTGACAGAGGCCGCCGGGGTGACGCTTGGTCCGCTGGTCGAGATCAGCGAGGGCGGCGGCGCCTTCCCGCCGCCGATGCCGATGTATCGCGAGGCGGCGATGGCCGCCCCCGTGCCGATGGCCGAGGGCGAGATCGAGACCAGCGCGCAGGTCACGCTGGTCTACGAGTTGAAGCAATGAGTTGAGCGGCGCTCTTCGCGCCGCGTCTCAGGATCGGGCGGTCGCCTTGGCGAGCGCCTGATCCAGATCGGCGATCAGGTCGTCGGCGTCCTCGATCCCGATCGACAGCCGCACCACGTTCGGCGCGGCCCCCGCGGCCACCTGCTGCTCGGGCGTCAGCTGGCGGTGGGTGGTCGAGGCCGAGTGGATCACCAGCGAGCGCGTGTCGCCCAGGTTCGCCACGTGGCTGAACAGCTGGAGCGAATCCACCAGCCGGACGCAGGCGTCATATCCGCCCTTCACCGCGAAGGTGAAAAGCGCGCCTGCACCCTTCGGGCAGATCCGTGCCACCCGGCCGTGCCAGGGCGAGGACGGCAGCCCGGCATAGGTGACGTGATCCACCCGCGGATCGGCCTCAAGCCAGGAGGCAATCTTCTTCGCATTCTCGACATGGCGCGCCATGCGCAGGCTGAGGGTCTCGATCCCCATCAGCGTGTAATGCGCGCCCTGCGGGTTCATGGTCATGCCGAGATCGCGCAGGCCCACGGCGATGGAATGGAAGGTATAGGCCATCGGCCCCAGCGCCTTGTGGAAGACGAGGCCATGATAGGCAGGCTCGGGTTGGGACAGGCTGGGGAACTTGTCCGAGGCCGACCAGTCGAACTTGCCGGAATCGACGATGACGCCGCCGGTGACGGTGCCGTTGCCGGTCAGGTACTTGGTGGCCGAATGGACGACCAGCGTCGCACCATGCTCGATCGGGCGGCAGAGCCAGGGCGTCGCCGTGGTATTGTCCACGATGAGCGGCAGGCCCACGCGGTTAGCGACCTCGGCCACGGCATCCAGATCGGTGATCACGCCGCCCGGGTTGGCGATGGTCTCGCAGAAGATCGCCCGCGTGTCCTCGTCCACCGCGGCCTCGAGCGCCTCCAGATCGTCGAAATCGACGAACTTCGCCGACCAGCCGAAGCGGCGGATGGTCTGGCTGAACTGGGTGATGGTCCCGCCATAGAGCCGCGTCGAGGCGACGATGTTGCGCCCCGGCGCCATCAGCGGGAACAGCGCCATGATCTGCGCCGCATGGCCCGACGAGCAGCAGACCGCGCCCGCGCCGCCCTCCAGCGCCGCGACACGCTCGGCCAGCGCCTGAACGGTGGGGTTGGTCAGGCGCGAGTAGATGTAGCCGACCTCCTCGAGGTTGAAGAGGCGGGCGGCGTGGTCGGCGTCGCGGAAGACATAGGCCGTGGTCTGGTAGATCGGCACCTGCCGCGCCCCCGTCGCCGGGTCGGGCTTCGCCCCGGCATGGATCTGCAGCGTGTCGAAGCCGAGCTTGCGTGGTTCGGTCATCAGGTCCCCCTGTTGTCGGATGGCCGCGAAGCTAGGGGAAAGGCGGTTGCGGCACAACGGGCTGAAGCGTCAGCCGCCCAGCGGCGTCTCGATATTGTCCAGTCGCCGGATGGTCGCCTGATGGTGGCGGAGCGACCAGTAGCAGTCCTGCTCGGTATCGGCGCGGCAGCGCACCAGAAAGTCGCCGGCGCGGACCTGCCAGCCCTGGTCGGTCTGAAGGATCGGATAGGACCGGCCGGCTTCGGTCAGGCTGCCGATTTCGGTGCCGCGCGGGGCGGGGGTGCAGGCGGCGAGCAGCAGGAGAAGGGCGAGGCGGGGCATGGCGGTCCTCCGGTGGGGGCAAGGGTCATCTGTGGTTCGCGCTCATCGTGTCCAGAGCCCTTCGCGCCGCAGGATGTGGCGGATCGCCTGCTCGCGCCTCGGCAGGTCGTCGCGGTCGAACAGCGCGCGGGCCTTCCGGCCCTTTCCCTGGTAGATGAAGTGGCGGAAGGGCTCGTGCGCCTTCAGCACCTTCTTCACCCGGTTCGGGGCCGCGACGCGATGGAGCGTCTCGACCACCCGGTCTCTTTCGCGGGCGTAAAGCAGGGGCATCAGGCGCCAGTGGCAGGTGAGGTCGCCGTCGAGGCCGGCAAGCTCCGGCCCCGGGCGGCCGCCGCCCAGTCCGTGGATGACGAGGGGCAGGGCGATCTGGTCGAGCCAGGGGTAGAGCGGCTGGCAGACAAGCGCCTCCGGCGGATCGTCGCGGATCGCCCGGGCGATCTCGAGGAACCGCCGGCCGAAGCGGTGGGGGCTTTCATGGAAGAACCAGCCCGCGTTGAAGTAAAGGTAGCGGCGCCAGTAGTCGTCAGGCTGGGACAGGTCGAGGCTCGAGGGGAAGTCGAGGCCGAACCGGTCATAGAGGGCCTTCCACAGCCCCGTCCGGTCCGGGCCGTAAATCTCGGGCTGCGGCCAGGTGCCCTCGCAGCGCAGGGATGCGGATGGCCGCGAGAAATCGAAGGGCACAGCCGAAAGCGGCCCCGTGACCAGCGTGTCGCTGTCGAGGAACAGGAAGGGCTCGTCCGGCAGCGCGAGAAGCGCCTCGATCTTGTTGCCGTTCGGATAGCTCTCGCCGAAGGTGGTGTTCGTGAAGGGCAGGAATTGCGCTCCAAGGCTTTCGAGCAGATCCCGCACCGCCGGGTCATCGATCCCGGGATCGCCCGACCAGAGCGGCCCGAACTGCGGCTCGGCGATGAAGAGCGTGCCAGCGAAGCCTGGGTCGCAGGCGCGCAGCGAGGCCGCGAGCAGGACGGTCTCGTACTGCAGCCGCCCTTTCTGCGCGATGGCGAGGATATTGAAGCGCGAAGGACCGGCGGAGGCCATGGATGATCCGGACTGAAGTGTCGCGACCTTAGGTCGAAGCGCGTCCGTCATCCAGAGGCATGTCGGTGACACCTGTAGCGGCATCGCGGCTGCTGGCGCGGGCATGGGGACGGGCGAAGCGGTCATGAAGGTCAGGCGCCTCCCCTGACCGCGGCCGGCCCGACGGATCAGAAGAAGTCCGCGCTGCCAGCATCCACTTCTACGGGCATCAGTCCCCTCAGCGCGCCGGCGAGGCTCTTCTGGTTGACGCCGGCCACGGCTTCGCCCGGATCGATGCGGCAGTCTCCGTCAACGGCCAGCGCGAGCCCGTCGACATAGGCTGCAACCCCGGCCAGCGACTGAACAAGATTGTCCAGCTTCTGCAACGTGCCGCCCTCCCCGGGGCCGGGTGCGGACCGGCTGATGGAGCGGCCCACGGCATCCTCGATCTCGTCGCCCATTGCCGACATCCGGTGCAACTGGGCGGCAAGTCCCTCCAGCACCGAGCGGAGCGGAACGGTCGCCGGCACCGTCACAGCGCACCCACCACGGCCTGGATGGCGCGGCGCATCCCGTCGGTGGTGAACGGCTTCTTGAGGAAGTTGTTCATCCCGAGCGCCTGCCCCTTCTCGATGATGTCGCGGCTGGCGGTGCCGCTGACGAGGATGAATCCCATGCGCTGGGTCGTCTTGTTCTCGCGGATGCCCTTGAGCAGCCCCAGCCCGTCGAGGCCGGGCATGTTATAGTCCGAAATCACCAGATGGACCGGGTTCGCCGCCAGCTGGCGCAGCGCGCTCGCGCCGTCCTTGCAGAAGTCGATCTTCTTGATACCCAGTTCCTCCAGCGCCTGGATGATCAGCCCGCGGCTGGTGGACATGTCGTCCACCACCATGATCCGTATGCTGTCCCTCAGTGCCATCAAGTTTCTCCTTTCCCCTGTCCGCCGGGGTCCCGCGAACCGCGCAGGCGGAATGATGTCATGCCAACGGTTTCGAATTGGTGTCTGACCGAGGGCGAGAGCCGCTCGGAGTGGCCGATGAAGAGATATCCGCCCGGTGAGAGCGTGCCGGCGAAGCCGCGCCAGATCCTGTCCTGGGTGGCCGCGTCGAAATAGATCGCCACGTTGCGGCAGAAGATGACGTCGAATGGCCCGTTGACCGGCCAGGGCTTCACCAGATTCATCGGCTTGAATGTGACGAGCGAGCGGAGCGACGGGCCGACCTCGCGGCTGCCCTGTGCATCCGGCGCGCCGAAGAAGGTCTCGCGCGCCTCTTCCGGCAGCCCGGACAGCACCGCCTCGGTGAACCGGCCCTCGCGCGCCATGGCGAGGATCTGGACGTCGATGTCGGTGGCAAGGATCTTGAGGTCGTACGACGCCGCCTGCGGACAGAGCCGCAGGATGGTGATCGCCATGCTGTAGGGCTCCTCGCCGGACGAACAGCCGGCCGACCACAGGCGCACGCGCGCGCCGCGCCGGGCGGCAGCGAGGATCGGGGGCAGCACCGAGTCCGCCAGCAGGTCGAAGTGATGCTCCTCGCGGAAGAAGCGCGTCGTGTTCGTCGTCATGCTCGAGACGAACATCGAGCGCTCCTCGCCGGCGTCCGGCTGCGAGAGCAGGTCGATGTAGGCCCCGAAGCTGTCGATCGACAGCTGGCGCAGCCGCTTCACGAGCCTTGCATAGACAAGGGGTTCCTTGGCGTCGGGCATCGCGAGGCCTGCCTCGGCATGCGCCAGCTGCGCAAGCCGGTGGAAGTCGTCGGGCGACAGGTGCAGATCGCGCTCTGCGGTGAGGGAACGGGGTGCGCCCTGGCTCATGACGCCCTCCCACCCGTTGGCAGGACGGCCTCCATGTCGATGAGGCGCAGCATTCGCTGCTCGATCGCGATCACGCCGCGCACGAAGGTCTGGGTGGCCTCCGATCCTACCCGCGGCGTCGCCTGGACGGCAGAGGGCGGCACGGTCAGGATGTCAGAGACGGCATCGACCAGAAGGCCCAGGACCTGCGTGTCGACCACCGTGATGATGATGACGTGTCTCGCCTCTGGCTGGAGCGGGCCGAGTGCCAGCCGTTCCGCGAGGTTGATGATCGGCACGACCGCGCCGCGGAGGTTGATCACGCCCATCACATAGGACGGCGCATGGGGCAGCACCGTCGTGGGCGACCAGCTGCGGATCTCGCGCACCGCACGGATGTCGAGGCAGAACTCCTGCGATCCGATGCGGAAGGCGACGACCTCGCGCAGGTCGGATGCGGCTCGTGGTGCGGCCATTCGTCATGCCTCCGGCAAGGCGAAGGGATCGGCGGACCCGAGGTCCACCACCTCTTCGGGGTCGATGATGAGGGCGATGCGCCCATCGCCGAGGATGGTGGCGGCGGCGATGCCCGGCATCTTGCCATAGCCGTTCTCCAGGCCCTTGATCACCACTTGCCGCTGGTCGTGGATCGTGTCCACCACCAGCGCGCACAGTTTCTGCCGGCCGGTCTCGACCAGGAGCAGCACGCTGTCGTGGTAGGATCGCACGGCCTCGCGGTAGCCGAAGATGGCGCCGCAATCGATGATGGGAACGAAGCTTCCGCGGATCGCCACCACCTGATCGCCCGATCCGAGGGAATGAACATCCGCGGGCCGCGGTCGCAACGTCTCGACGATGGCCGCCACCGGAACCACCATGGTCTGTCCGGCGACATCGACGACCATCCCGTCGAGTACGGCGAGGGTGAGCGGCAGGCTGATCGTGAAGGTGGTCCCCCGGCCGGGGTGCGAGGAGATGGTCACGCGTCCGCCGAGCGCCTGGATCGCACTCTTCACCACGTCCATGCCGACCCCGCGACCCGACAGGTCGGACACGACCGCCGATGTCGAGAAGCCGGGCAGGAATAGGAGCGCATCGATCTCCTCCTCGACCAGTTGCGCATCCTCCGGCACCAGACCCTTGGACCGCGCGATCTCGAGAACCCGCGGCCGGTTGATGCCGCCGCCATCGTCCCGGACTTCGATGATCACCCGACCCGAGCGATGGGCTGCCGAGAGCGTGATGACCCCGGCATCGGGCTTGCCGGTCGCCCGCCGCCTTTCGGCCGGCTCGATGCCGTGATCCACCGCGTTGCGGATCATGTGGGTCAGAGGATCGGCGAGCCGTTCGATGACGGTCTTGTCGACCTCGGTGCCGTCGCCCTCGGTGACGAGACGCACCTGCTTCCCGGCGATGTCCCCCGCCTCCCGCGCGATGCGGGACATGCGCTGGAAGAGCGGCTTGATCGCCTGCGCACGGATGGCCATCACGCTTTCCTGGATCTCGCGCGCGAGGCTCTTGAAATCGTCAAGGCGGCTTCGAACCGGTGATCTCGGCGCAACGCCTTCGTCCTGCACGCACTGGGACAGCATCGCCTGGTTGATGACGAGTTCGCCGACGATGTTGATCAGCCGATCGACCCGTTCGAGTTCCACCCGAACGGTCGCGCGGGGTGCCGATGCCCGGTTCTCGTCGATCGAGCCTGGCCGCTGTTCGACCGGCCGAACGGGTTCGGCGGCCACCGCCGCCTCGGCTGGCCCTGGTTCCGGTTCGGGCAAGGGGAGGGGCGCAACCACGGGGCGGACATCCAGCCGGCAAAGATCCTCGACGAACTCGAAGACCTCGTCGATCTGATGCTCGGGTTCGTCGGTGATCAGCGTCAGGCGCCAGTCCAGCCAGCTGTCCTGCCAGTCGAGCACGTCGAAATCGGGCAGGCGCGAACGATCAAGCTGCACCTCGAGTTGCCCGAGATCCGCCAGAACGCGGAAAAGAACGCTTGGATCATTCCCGCAGGCATAGAGCGCCCGGGACGGGCTGAACTCGATCGCGAACACTCCGCCCGTCGCCGCGGCGGGTACCCCGTCCGCCGGGACGGGATCGAAGTCCAGAGCCATCGGCACGAAGCCGAAGTCCTCGGCGTCCGCATCATTGGTCTCCTCCACTTCCCCCGCGGCGGCGGCGAGCTGACCTGCGAGGATCGTCGCATTCTCGGAACCGGATGCGTCGCCCATGCGTGCGGCCTGCAGCAGATCCGAGAGCTGGTCCGCCGAGCGATGCAGCAAGGCCATTAGCGGCGGATCCGTCTGGATCCGGCCACTGCGCAACGCGTCGAGCGTGGTCTCGAACTGGTGCGCGAAGCGGACCAGCGCGTCCAGCTTGAAGGCGCCGGCCCCCCCCTTGATCGAGTGCACGGCGCGGAAGACCGCGTTCACGGTCTCCGGATCGGGGCCGGCGTCGAGGCTCTCGTCGATCCGGTCCAGCCCGTCGTTCAGCGCCTCGACCAGGTCTTCGCACTCGACGAAGAAGGCGCCCCTGATGTCGCTCTGATCCATCGGCGGCCTCAGGCGGCGGTGACACGGCGAAGGGCCGAGACGAGCTTCGCCTCGTCGAACGGCTTGACGATCCAGGCTGTTGCGCCCGCCTCCCTAGCGCGGGCCTTGAGTTCGGCGGCGCTCTCGGTCGTCAGGACGATGATGGGAAGGGCCGAATGCTCCGGCATGTCCCGCACCGCCTTGATGAAGCCGAAGCCGTCTAGGCGCGGCATGTTGATGTCGGTAATGACCGCATCCGGCACGCGATCCGCGAGCTTCTCGAGCCCATCGAGGCCGTCGATCGCCAGATGCACGTCGAAGCCTGCCTGGACGAGGGCCTCCCGGAGAAGTTCCCGGATGGTGCGGGAGTCGTCTATTGCCAGAACGGTCAGCGGCATGGCTCTTGATCCTCGTGAAGCTCGGCCGGGTCTGCACCCAGTCGGATGATGTCGTCGGCGAAGGCGGGCGAGCGTGGCTCGCAGGCGAAACGGTGGCCGGCAGAGCGCCATCTGGCCGCGGCGGCCAGCAGTATCTGCAGCGCCAGTCCCCCCACGAAGGTGACCTTTCCGGCGTCGAGGCGGATGTCGCCGGCGGGGGCGCCCTTGAGTGCGGCATACAGATTGCGCGCCGCCTGATGATCGAGACGCGCAGGTAGCTCGACGAGGTGGCTCATCTTGTCCCTCTCAGACTGGTTGGAGGCATGGCGGTCTCAGAAGAAGGTGACATCGCCGGCACCTCCCTGGATGCGGATCTGCGGGCTCTCCACGGGCAGGTTCTCGTGGGCGGCCAGAAACATCTGCTGGGCTCGTCCCGTCGTGGGCCAGAAGCGGATGCGCCGGGCCCGCGTGCCACCGAGGCTTTGTCCCGTGCAGAGGATCGCCTCCTTCGCGAGGTACTGCAGTGCGAACTCGGCATTTGCCTGTCCGATGGAGCCGAGCCGGTCGCTCATCATCGCGCCGCCGAAGATCTTTGCCTCAAGGCGGTTGCGGCTCGCGCCAAGCTTGAGAACGGCGTTGATCAGCAACTCCATCGCGTGAAGCCCGTAGCGGAGTTGGTGGCTGTTCTCGAAGCCCGCATAGGGAAGCAGGAAGTGGTTCATTCCGCCGACGGCGGCAACCGGATCGCATAGGCAGGTGCAGACGCATGATCCGAGGATCGTCGTCAGCATCTGGTCCGACGAGGCGGATGCCTCGCAAGCGCCCTGAAGCACGTGAAGCGTCCGCACCGATGCGCCGACCTCACGGATGGTTACGGAGCTCATGACAGGCACCAGATCGGCGGCCCCGAGCGAATGTCACAGCGGTTCGTGGACATGTCAGAAGTCCTCCCAGCCGGTTTCGGCTGCTGGCGATGCCGCGGTGCGGGCGCTTCCGGGGGCGGAGGAGGCGTGCTGTCGCGCCCGGAAGCTGACGACGCGGTCCCGCTCTGGTGCCGCCGGCTCAATCCGGAAGTGCTGGACCGTCTCGAAGAGCGATGTCGCGTCCTGCGTAAGCGCCTCGCTGGCCGCCGTGGCCTCCTCGAGACGTGCCGCATTCTGCTGCGTGGACTGGTCGAGGTTGTTGACGGCACAGTTGATCTCCGCCAGCCCCGCGGACTGTTGACGGGAGGAAACGGCGATGGCGGAGACGAGGGTGGAGATCTCGGACACCGAACTCACGATCTGCTTGAGCGCCTCGCCCGTCTTTCCGACCAGGTCGACGCCACGCCGCACCTGGTTTCCGCTCTTCAGGATGAGGTCGGTGATTTCCCGCGCCGCTTCGGACGAGCGCTGGGCAAGGGCACGGACTTCGGATGCAACGACCGCAAAACCTCGTCCTGCGTCTCCGGCGCGGGCCGCTTCCACACCTGCATTGAGGGCGAGAAGGTTGGTCTGGAAGGCGATGTCGTCGATGACCTTCACGATGGACGTGATCTTCTCGGAAGAGGCGGCGATCATGTCCATGGCGGCAACGGTTTCGACGACCACGTGGCCACTCTGCTCGGCGTTTGCCTTTGCATCGGCCACCACGCGATCTGCCTCGGCCGCGCCTTCGGCCGCTGCGCGAACCGAAACCGTCAGCCCATCAAGCGCCGCGGCGGTCTCTTCAAGTGTTGCGGCAGTGCTTTCCGTCCTCTCGGCGAGCGATTGTGCCGTTGAGCTGATGTCATGAGCTTCGTTTCGGATGCTCTCCGCTGCCGAGGAGATCTCGTGCACGATGCCGGCCAGATTCTCGAATGTTCGGTTCAACTCGATCCGCAAGTTCTCGAAGGAGCCTGTCAGTGGTTTCGCGATGCGGTGGGAGAGGTTGCCGTTGCCCACCTGCTGCAGCGCGGTCCGGATCGTATTGATGGCCTCGTCCTGCTCGGCGTTCCCATGGACGTCATGCAGCGGCTCGCGCTTGACCTGCGGCGCCGGGTCGCTCGCGAACAGGATGAACCCGCCGAGGGGTCTGGGGATGAGGTGCAGCCAGATCCGGCCCTGTTCGGCCTCGCCCTCGGGTCCGCACCAACGATAGGCTGCGCCCTTGTTTCTTGCCTCGTTCAGGAACGCGGACACCTGGGCCGTGTCGCCGATCAGCGCGGTGAGCGGGAAGGAGCCGCGACCGATGTCGAAGACGGACCCTTGGGCAGCCTGTTCCAGAGCGCCGCTTTCGTCCAGTTCTGCGCAGCCTTTCGTCGAAACCATGGCTTCCAGAAGGTCATGATCCTGCTGTGCCAGCGTTCGGTCGGTCAGGATGAGGAAAGTGCCCTCGGAGGCCGGATCGAGCTGGAGGGCATGTGCCTCGATGTGTCGGCTGCCGAGCGTGAGTGCCAGAGGTCCGCCACGGTGATCGTCGCACAGCTTGCGCAATGCAGGCTGGATCATCGCCACATCTCGGCCCTCCGGTTCATCAGCACCAGCCTCGGACAGAAGGGTTCTGGCAGCGGAGTTCGCAGCAGCGATACGCCCATCGGGCCGCAGGAGGATGAAGGCCAGACTCGATCGGCCGAACAGCTGCGTGAGGCTCGCTGCATCCCGGCACCTCGTCCGCATTTCAAGGAGCCTTGTATGCACGGCCTCAAGATCACGGGCGATCAACCCGAACTCGCCTCTTCGGCTCGCAAGGGGAAGTCCCTCGAACGGACCGTCCGATCGAAGTCTGCGGATTGCCACTGCTGTCTCGATAATCGGTCGCGCGAGCCGGCGAACAAGGAAGATGGCGATAGCCATGGTGAAGAGGGCTGCGCCTGCAAGCCCGGCCATGGCTTTCGGGGACAAGATCCATGGCATCGGCACCGACGAGAAGTCCAGCGCTATGACCCCGGCCGGTCCGTGGTCGTCATCCCGGCTGATCGGGATCGCCACGGCGGTGCGGTCAGCTCCGCGCGTTACGGTCTGCAGGGCCAAGGCTTGGCGGGCAAGGTCCAGGAGAGGTCCTGCCAGCCGGTCAGGCGCGCCGAGCGAAGCGACGGGGCGACCTGTAGCATCGAGGGCGAGGGCCGAAACGGCACCCTCGGAAGATGTCTCGGCTATAGAGGAGAAGAAATCCTCGAGCCGGCGACTGTCGCGGAAGGCGAGGGCGGCTCGGCCTTGGCGGGCCACGACATTTGACATCGCATCCGCATGCTGTTCGGCCAGCACTGCGGCTGTCTCACGTGCGGCAAGCAGGGTCGCCACGCCGCCGGCCAGTGTCATCAGCAGCAGGCAGGGGATGACGATGAGCAACAACCTGCTCGCATGACGCTGAACGAGCGGCGGCTTTTCGATCGGGATCATCTTGGCGTTCCATGTCAGTGCCGAGCCGGAAGAAGCGACCGGGGGCTTGTCGTGCGGCACGCAAGCCGCGCCTGTCGACTCTAGGGTGGTGGGGTTTAGCAAACGTGAAAGCTGCCCTGCTTTCAGAACAGGAAGTCGCAGATGTCTTCGGCTGTCTGCGCTGTGGTGTCTCCGCCCTCTTCTGTTGCGGCTTCCGGGCAGATGTCCCGCATGATCGCGTCATGGACGAGGCGCTCCGCGGCCATGGTGTATTGTGATCGGATGGCAGCCATGACCTGTGCGGCACCAGGGCCGGCTTCGCCGCTTCCAAGTCGGCCCGACCAGCGGTCGAGAGCGGGCGCGATGGACAGAAGGTCCACGAATGCAGCGGAGTGACCGTCGAGCGCGGCAATTCCCGCGGCAACGTCGCGTTCCGCCATCCGGCGCTCACGTTCCACCGTCGTGCCGACGGTCAGCACGCTGGTCTCGATGCGGGATAGCACCTGGAAGACGCGCTCTCCCGCGAGTGTCAGCTCGTCAAGGTCCGTCCGGAAGGCGCCCGAAAGCTCGCGCGCGGTGGCGCCGGCCTCCTCTCCCATGGTCGAGAGAGCCGCTGTGATCTGGCCCAACCGCTCGGCCGACGTGGCCGCAAGTTCACGCAGCTGCATGGAAATCTCGCGAAGGGCGAGTGCTTCGTCGCCCAGCTGCACACAGGCGATGACGGCATTCAGGCCGATCATTCCCATGCGCTCCTCGACGCCAGACATGCGGTCGAGGACCTGAAGCAGGTTGGCGAGGCCCTCCGACAGGCCCTCGGCGACGACGACAAGGCGAGCCTGGGCCCGGCGGCATTCTGAAAGGATATCCTGTAGCCTCTGAAGGTGATGCTTCAGGTTGTGCCGGGGCGCCGACGCGATTCTGGCGCTGATCCGGCCGATCTCGGCAGTCTCCTGACCGGAATCCCGAAGTGCCGAGCGGGCGGTGAAGATGGCTGCGGCATGTCGTTCATGTGCGTCCCGGAGTTGGCCTGCGGCAAGGGCCAGCGCCAGGTGAGCGATCATCGCGTCGTCCGCATCGGGCGTGTTGGCCACACAGAGAAAGGCCGCCACGTGTTCCAGTCGCTGGCGGGTCGTGTCGCCGATCTGCAGTGAGAGGACCGCCGTGGTGATCGCCTGGCGGAAGTCCTGCCCGTGCCTGACGAGGGCGCTGCCCTCGGCCGTGGCGCGGGTCAGTTCGACCTCGAAGGCGGCCATGTCGAGGCGCAGGCCGGACAGGGCCGGACCCAGATGGCGGCTCAGAAGATGCGACAGCGCTTCGGCTTCCACGGCTGCCACCTGCAGGCCGCGACCCATGCCCTCGACCGCATCGGTGATCTGCCCGATGATGTTGCTCGCCTCCATCACCTGCGAGGTGGCGGCGCTGGTGAAGACATCGAGTCCGGCATTCTGTTCGGTGAGAGAGGCAACGGTCACCCGCGCATTGAGTGCCACGATCGACATGGTGCGGATGACCTGGCGCATGGCGCCGAGATCTGCCTGCAGCGTGTCGGAGCTTGCGGCCAAGGCCATGATCCGGTCGAAGAGGGGGTGGCCCTTTGCCGCGAAGGCCGTGGCCTTGCCCTCCAGTTCGGCCGCCTCCGCTGCGGCTGCGGCGAACTCGCCGGCCTCCGCCAGCGCGGAGAGTTCCGAAAGCGGGGCCGACAGGCGGTCGAACCGGTCGATCGCCTGCTCGAGGCTCGAGCCGGCGCGGAGGAATGCCCGTTCGGTCGCGCACGCAAGCGCAGAGATGCGGCTCGCGACGCGGCGCAGGGCGCTTGCGGAGACACGGCCGGCCCCGGGTGCCCTGCTGCTTGCCTCATCGCGGGACGGGACCACAGGGGTGCTGGCCCGGGCAGGAGCGAAGGAGGCTTCGCTCGATGCCGCCTCCTGCGTTGCCGGACCGCCGATCGGATTCGGAAGTGCCATTTCAGTTCCTGTGCTTGAATGCCGAAAGGTCTGGCGCTGGTGTCGCGGTAGGGGAGTCCGCCGGCAGGGTGGGCGGCTGGCGGGATCGTCGCTTCGGACCGCAGAACCGAAGCGACGATCCGAGGCCGCCCTTCTGCCACGGGTCGGATCAGGCGGCGTGCTCGGGCAGGGCGCGGCGCTGGAAGGCGGCATCGAGATCGTCGCTTCCCGAGCCCATGTCGAAGGCGAAGCCGCCTTTCGGCAGACGTCCCGCGGCAGGGGCGGATTTCGGCCGAAGCCGGGGTTGGGTCTTCGCCGGAGCCGCGGCCGCCGCGGGTGCCGGATCGGCAAGCGGCCGGTGTGCGGCGGTTTCGGCGACCTGGAAGAAGCTGATGGCCTTCTGCAACTGTTCGGCCTGCTCTGCGAGGTGCCCGGCCGTCGCGGAAAGCTGTTCCGATGCGGTGCTGTTGACCTGCGTGACCTTGTCGAGCTGCTGGATTGCCGAGTTCACCTGACTTGCGCCCGCCGACTGTTCCTGCGACGAGGTCGAGATCTCCAGAACCAGTCGCGCGGTTTCCTCGATATCCGGCACGAGCCGGCTCAGCCGGTCCCCGGCCGCGCGGGCGGCATCGACGGTGGTGCCGGACAGGACCGAGATCTCGCTGGCGGCGGCCTGGCTGCGCTCGGCCAGTTTGCGGACTTCGGAGGCCACGACCGCGAAGCCGCGACCATGCTCGCCCGCGCGGGCCGCTTCCACTGCGGCGTTGAGGGCCAGAAGATCGGTCTGCCGGGCAATTTCCTGAACTACCCCGATCTTTTCCGAGATGGTCCGCACCGCCTCGACCGCTTCGAGCACGGTGGCGCCGCTTTCGCGGGCGTCGCGCGCCGCGCTGCGGGCCTTGGCCTCCGTATCGACGGCATTCTGCGCCGCCTGCTTGATGCTCGAGGTCATCTCTTCCATAGAGGACGAGGCCTGGAGGGTCGAGCTGGCCTGTTCGGAGGCGCCCTGGCTCAACTGTTCGGCCGTGGTCGACATCTCCTCGGCGCCCTCGGCCACGCTGCGGGAAGAGGTCGCCACGTCCGCGACCACGGTGCGCAGCTTGTCGACCATGCGGTTCAGCGCGCCCAGCAGATCGGTGATCTCGTCATTGCCGCGCAATTCCTCGGTGTGGGACAGATCGCCTGCGGCGACGCGTTCCGAAAGGATCAGGGCGCGCTTCAGCCCTCGGGACAGGGTGATCAGGATCCAGCTTGCGGCGGCCAGGACCAGGACGAGGTTGGCCGCGAACGTGGCGATCACGGTCGTCCGACCGCGCGCCTGTTCCTGCCGGGCGGCCTCGGACGCGGCGGCGAGATCGTCGCCCCGGGACTTGATGAGGAAGGTCAGACGCTTCTCCATCTCGAGCCAGTCGTTGCGGCCGTCCGTCACGACGATCTTGAAAGCCTCGTAGCCCAGTCCCATCCGGGCCATGTCGAGCGCCTTGTGCGCGACCTTGTCGAGTCCCTTCTTCGCCGTCGCGAACTCCTCCAGCGGGGCCCGGCCCGCTGCGGACGAGATCGCGTAGAGGTCATTGTAGGCTCTCTCTGTCTCCGCCTCGGAATGTTTCAGGCGTTCCTCGATCAGGGAGCGCTCTTCCTCGGTGCGGGAAAGAAGGAAGTTCCGGACCTCGCGCTGCACCTTGAGCTGATGCTCGGTCATTTCGTGCACGAGATTGAGCTGGGTGGTCTTGTTCTGCACGATGTCGTCGAGCGAGTCGCGGATGCGGCCGAGGTCAAACAGTGCGAAGAGCTGGCCGGCACTGGATATCAGCAGGACGGCGAGGAAGGCGGCGGCCAGTTTCAGCTTGATGGACAGTCTCATCGGATCAAGGTCCTTGTCTGATCACATCAGGCCGGCTGAGCCTGCCCTGGCGCAGCCGGTCCGTTTTCCTGTGGTGCGCGATGAACGGGGCTCAGGCGCCTGCCACCTTCCTGACGACGGCAAGCAGTTGCGCCTGGTCGAACGGCTTGATCATCCAGCCGATGGCGCCGGCCTCCTTCGCCTGGGCCTTCAGCGTGTCCTGGGACTCGGTGGAGAGGAAGACGATGGGCACGCCCTTGCCCTCGGGCCGGGTGCGGAACGCGCGGATGAAGCCGATGCCGTCTAGGCGCGGCATGTTCTGGTCGGTCAGGATTGCGTCGAAGCGCTGGGCGGTTGCCTTGTCCAGTGCGTCCTGTCCGTCGACGGCCTCGACGACGGTATATCCCGCGCCCGCGAGCGTGAGGCGCACCATCTGCCGGACAGAGGGGGAATCGTCCACTGCGAGGATTGTCTTGCTCATATCCCGGCCCCCGCGGGCTCGAGGCCGGTCCAGAGGCCCGCGGCGATGGTCACCGGCGACGCCTGCGCCGCGAGCCCGTGGGCGGCCATCGTTTCCGCCAGCGCCCCGCCGGGTGGAACGGTCACGTCGAACCGGAGGCCCTCGCGGGCGGCCTGCCGGTGTGCGGCCAGGAGAAGCTGCAGGATGGGCAGGCCGATCTCGCTCGCGGGAGCCGTCTCGACCCTGACCGGCTGCGATGTGGCAAGGGCGCTTGCAAGATCCCTGGCGAGGGAGGGCGCCTCGGGAAGACCGGCCCGTTCCGGAAGTGTGACGAGGACGGGTTCAGCGGGCATGGATGGGCCTCGAATGGTTGATCCGTTTTGGCCGTATGTGACGCCGCAATCGCTAAGGACTCGCTAATAGCGATCCGTGAATGTCTAAAATGCCCACGAGCCGCCCCCCGCTGCCTGCGCGAGAGGGAACCAATCCTGCTCGCGCCGGTTGAGTTTCCCAAAGCGAGCAAGATGGGGAATGCGGCGTGGCGGAACGGGATGGCGAGAGCGGCCGCAAGGCCGCACGGGCGATGCGCGGTCCGAAGGTCCATGAAGCCGAGGTGGCCCGGAAGGGTCTGACACCAGAGACGACGATCAAGCCTCCAAGGCGTGCCTCGGCCACGCGCGGCGCGCCTGCACCGCTGCGCGCGGCGCCAGACGAGCGGCTTATGATGCTTGCCGGCAGCCGGCTCGCGATCGAGGGCGTGAACATCGAGATCGACGGCGGGCGCTTTGCGGCCAAGGCGGTGGCGGGCCGCCCGGTCACCATCGAGGCCGACATCTTCTGCGACGGACATGACAGCGTGGATGCGGTGGTCCTGCACCGGCGGAGGGGCACCGAGGGCTGGACCGAGGTCCGCATGGAGTTTCTCGTCAACGATCGCTGGCGCGCGCGGGTGACCTTTGCCGAGAACGACGCGCACGAGGTGACCTTCCTCGCCTGGCGCGACCTGTTCGCGACGTGGCGGAAGGAGGTGGCGAAGAAGCACGCCGCAGGCCAGAAGATCGCGCTGGAGCTGGAGGAGGGGCGGCGCCTGATCGAGGCCGTCGAGGATGCCGAACCCGAGGATCGCGCGCTGTTCGACCGCCTTCTGGCCGAGGATGCCGATCTGGCCGACGAGGGCGAGCGGCTTGCGTGCCTGACCGCGCCCGAGGTGTCCGAGGCCATGCGGCGCTCGGCTCCGCGCACCAACCTGACCTGCTACAAGGTGCTGCCGCTGTTCGCCGATCGCGAGGCCGCCGCCTTCTCGGCGTGGTACGAGATGATGCCGCGCTCGCAATCGGGTGATCCTTCTCGTCATGGCACTTTCGACGATGTGATCCGCAAGCTGCCCTATGTCCGCGACCTGGGCTTCGACGTGCTTTATTTCACCCCGATCCATCCGATCGGGCGGGTGAACCGGAAGGGGCGCAACAACTCGCTGACGCCCGAGCCGGACGATCCGGGCTCGCCCTATGCCATCGGCTCGGACGAGGGCGGGCATGATGCGATCCACCCCGAACTGGGCGATTTCGACGATTTCGCACGGCTGGTCGAGGCCGCCCGGACGCATGAGCTGGAAATCGCGCTGGACTTCGCCATCCAATGCGCGCCGGACCATCCCTGGATCAGGGAGCATCCGGAATGGTTCGACTGGCGCCCGGACGGGACGATCAAGTTCGCGGAGAATCCGCCGAAGAAATACGAGGACATCGTCAACGTCCATTTCTACCGCGGGGCGATCCCGGACCTGTGGCTCGCGCTGCGCGACATCGTGCTGTTCTGGGTGGGCAAGGGCGTGAAGATCTTCCGGGTGGACAATCCGCACACCAAGCCCTTCCCGTTCTGGGAATGGATGATCGAGGAGGTGCGGGCGAAACACCCCGATGTGATCTTCCTGGCCGAGGCCTTCACGCGGCCGAAGGTGATGAAGCGGCTGGCCAAGGTTGGCTATTCGCAGAGCTATTCCTACTTCACCTGGCGCAATGCGAAGCAGGAGCTGACGGATTACCTGACGGAGCTGACGACCGAGGATTGCCGCCACTACATGCGGCCGAACTTCTTCGCCAATACCCCGGACATCAACCCGGTCTATCTGCAGCACTCGGGCCGCCCCGGTTTCCGCGTGCGTCTCGCGCTCGCCGCGACGCTGGGGGGCAACTACGGCATCTACAACGGCTACGAGATCTGCGAGGCGACGCCGGTGCCGGGCAAGGAGGAATATTTCAACTCCGAGAAGTATCAGCTGCGCGTCTGGGACTTCGACCGGCCCGGGCACATCCAGGACGATATCCGGCTGATGAACCACATCCGCCGCACCCATCCCGCGATGCGCGACTTCACGCGGCTGCGGTTCTACGAGGCGCAGAACGACGCGGTGCTCGCCTATGGCAAGAGCACCGAGGACAAGCGCGACTTCCTGCTGTTCCACGTCAACCTCGACCCGCATCACACCCAGGGCTTCCGCTTCGAGGTGCCGCTGTGGGAGTTCGGCCTGCCTGACGAGGCGTCGGTGGAAGTCGAGGACCTGCTGAACGGCAACCGGTTTACCTGGCACGGCAAGTGGCAGTGGCTGGAGCTTGAGCCGCAGACCCGGCCCTATGCGATCTGGCGCCTCATCGCCCCGGGGATGCCGCGATGAACCAGCCGGTGCCGCCCGCCACGGTCGCGGTCCGCAGGACCGACGGCATCGATCGCAGTCAAAGCGACTGGTACAAGGATGCGATCATTTACCAGTTGCATATCAAGGCCTTCCAGGACGCCAACGG
Source organism: Rhodobacter sp. CZR27 (assembly GCF_002407205.1). NCBI lineage: Bacteria > Pseudomonadati > Pseudomonadota > Alphaproteobacteria > Rhodobacterales > Rhodobacter > Rhodobacter sp. CZR27. Next base: position 1,177,811 of record NZ_CP023548.1, read on the forward strand.
CGACGGGATCGGCGATTTCGCCGGGCTGATGCAGCGGCTGGACTATGTGCAGGCGCTGGGCGTGACGGCGATCTGGCTCTTGCCGTTCTACCCCTCGCCGCTGAGGGACGACGGCTATGACATCTCGGACTACCGCTCGATCAACCCGTCCTATGGCGCGATGCGCGACTTCAAGCTGTTCGTGCAGGAGGCGCACAGGCGTGGTCTGCGGGTCATCACGGAACTGGTGATCAACCACACCTCGGACCAGCATCCCTGGTTCCAGCGGGCGCGGCGGGCGCGTCCGGGCTCGGTCGCGCGCGACTGGTATGTCTGGAGCGACACCGACCAGAAATTCCCCGAGACGCGGATCATCTTTCTCGACACGGAAAAGTCGAACTGGACATGGGACCCGGTGGCGGGCGCCTATTACTGGCACCGCTTCTATTCGCACCAGCCCGACCTGAACTTCGACAACCCGAGGGTGCTCGAGGAAGTGCTGAAGGTCATGCGGATGTGGCTGGAGATGGGGGTGGATGGCCTCCGGCTCGATGCCATTCCCTATCTGGTCGAGCGCGAGGGCACCAACAACGAGAACCTGCCCGAGACGCATGACGTGCTGAAGCGGATCCGCGCCGACCTCGACGCGCATTTCCCCGACCGGATGCTTCTGGCCGAGGCGAACCAGTGGCCCGAGGACACGCGCCCCTATTTCGGCGAGGGCGACGAGTGCCACATGGGCTTTCACTTCCCGCTGATGCCGCGGATGTACATGGCGCTCGCGCAGGCCGACCGGCACCCGATCACCGACATCATCCGCCAGACGCCCGAGATCCCCGAACCGTGCCAGTGGGGGATCTTCCTGCGCAACCATGACGAGCTGACACTGGAAATGGTGACGGCCGAGGAGCGCGACTACATGTGGCGCTTCTATGCCGAGGATGCCCGCGCGCGGATCAACCTCGGCATCCGGCGCCGGCTTGCGCCGCTGATGAAGAACGACCGGCGCAAGATCGAGCTTCTGAACCAGATGCTGATGACCATGCCCGGCACGCCGATCATCTATTACGGCGACGAGATCGGCATGGGCGACAACTACTATCTCGGCGACCGCGACGGGGTGCGCACGCCAATGCAGTGGTCGGCCGACCGGAACGGCGGCTTCTCGCGCTGCAATCCGCAGCAGCTTTACCTGCCGGTAATCCTGGACCCGGTCTACGGCCATCAGGCGATCAACGTCGAGGCGCAGGCGGCCGATCCGTCATCGCTCCTGAACTGGATGCGGCGGCTGATCACCGTGAGAAAGCAGCATTCCGCCTTCGGACGCGGCACGATGGCCTTGCTCTACCCGCGCAACCGCAAGGTGCTGGCCTATGTGCGCAGCCACGAGGGGACCGACATCCTCTGCGTGGCCAATCTTGCCGATACCGCGCAGGCGGTCGAGCTGGACCTGTCGCGGTTCCGCGGCGCCGTGCCCGTGGAACTGACCGGGCGTTCGGCCTTCCCGCCGGTGGGCGAGCTGCCCTACATGCTGACGCTGCCGCCCTATGGCTTCTACTGGTTCGTCCTGAGCGACCAGCAGGCGCTGCCGAGTTGGCACCAGCCGATGCCCGAGACGCTGCCCGAGTTCATCACGCTGACCACGCGGGACGGGCGGGCCGAGACCGCGGTGACGGGGCGCGAGAAGGGCCAGCTCGAGACCGACGTCCTGCCGAGCTGGCTGCCGTTGCAGCGGTGGTTCGCGGCTAAGGAGGAGCGGATCGGCAAGGTCTCGCTCGCCGCGCTGGGCTCGCTTTCGGACGGCCACGCGCTCGTGCGGCTCGAGGCGCAGGTCGGCGGCGAAAGCCAGCAGTATTTCCTGCCGCTCTCCACCATCTGGGGCGAGGAGCAGCTTCGGGCGGGGGCGCCCAAGCTGAGCTATACGCTTGCCAAGGTGCGGCGGGGGGCGCAGGTCGGCGCGCTGATCGATGGCGCGCTGGACGACCGGATGGCGGTCGCGCTGCTCGACGCACTGCGGCAGGGCCGGCGGGTGGCGGGTCCCGCGGGCGAGGTGGTGTTCGACTCGGGCGAGGCGCTGGGCCAGATCGCGGAGCCGGGTGAGCCGCGCTATCTGGGCGCCGAGCAGTCGAACATCTCGATCGCCTTCTCGGACCGGCTGATCCTAAAGCTCTACCGCCGCCTGCAACCGGGCGAGCAGCCGGATGTCGAGGTGGCCCGGTTCCTGACCGAGGAGGCCGGGTTCACGCATACCCCGCGGTTCCTCGGCGTCGCGTGCCTGCGTCCGCAGGACGGGCCGCCGACGGTGCTGGCCTCGGCCTTTGCCTATGTCGCCAACATGGGCGATGCCTGGCGGGCGGTGCTGGATGCGCTGGTGCGCGACCTGTCCGAGCACGGCGCCTGGAGCACGACGGAGACGCCGGCCGCGGCCTCGGATGTGTTCTCGTTCCCGCTGACCATCGCGGGGCTTCTGGGCCAGCGGACGGCCGAACTGCACCGCGCCTTCGCAACGCCGACCGAGGATCCGGCCTTCCAACTCGAGCCGCTGACGCCCGAGATCCAGGGCGGCTGGGCCCGCGGGGCGGCGGATGAGGCGCGCGCGATGCTGCGGGTGCTGGAACGCCAGCTTGGCACGCTTGCCGACGAGACCCGGCCGCTGGCCGAGGCCGTCCTGTCCCGGCGCGAGGTTCTGCTGGAACGCCTGCGGCGGATCGAGGACGGGACACCTTCGGGCGCGCTCTCGCGCATCCACGGCGACTATCACCTGGGCCAGGTCCTGCTGGCGCAGGACGATGTGGCGATCATCGATTTCGAGGGCGAGCCGCGCCGCAGCCTGGACGAGCGGCGCCGGAAATCCTCGCCGCTGCGCGATGTGGCGGGGATGCTGCGATCGTTCGACTATGCGGCGGCGGGCGCGCTGCTGCGGCATTCGGAAAGCTTCGGGCCGGCGGCGGAGCTTGCCTTGCAGCGGGCCGAGGACTGGCGGCGCATGGCGCGGGCCGAGTTCCTTGCCGCTTACGAGGCGGGAACCGTCGACCTGCCCAGCCTGCCCGCCGACCCGAAGCACAGGGCGGCGCTGCTCGACCTCTTCCTCGTGCAGAAGGCGGTCTACGAGACCTCCTATGAGCTGGGCAGCCGGCCGGCCTGGGTGGGCATCCCGCTGCGCGGCCTGATCGAGATCCTGGACAGCGAGGCGGCATGAACGTGACCCGAAAGCCCGTGGACCTCGTCCCCGAAAGCGACGTGGCGGCGATCATGCGCGGGACGCATGGCGACCCGTTCTCCGTCCTCGGGATGCATGGCGGCGGCGGCGATCCGCTGACGGTGCGGATCTTCGCGCCGCAGGCGGCGGAGGCCACGGTCCTCGACGCGTCGGGCGCAGCAGTGGCCGAACTGGCCCGGATCGGTGCCGAGGGGTTCTTCGCCGGCATCGTGCCGGGGCAGGAGAGGTTTCCCTACCGGCTCCGGCTCTGCTCCGGCCCGCATGTCTGGGAGGCGGACGACCCCTATCGCTTCCCGCCGCTGCTGGGCGAGCTTGACGAACATCTGCTGGGCGAGGGGCGCCATCACAAGCTTTACACCCGCCTCGGCGCGCATCCGGCCACGGTCGAGGGCGTCGAGGGCGTGGCTTTCGCGGTCTGGGCCCCCAACGCGCGCCGTGTTTCGGTCGTGGGCGCCTTCAACGCCTGGGACGGGCGCCGCCATACGATGCGCCGCCGGATCGGGGTGGGGGTGTGGGATCTGTTCATTCCGGGGCTGAAGACGGGCGAGCTTTACAAATACGAGATCCTCGGCCCCTCGGGCGAGAGGTTGCCGCTGAAGACCGACCCCCTGTCCTTCTCGCAGGAACTGCCGCCGGCCACCGCCTCGATCATCCACGGCCTGCCCGCGATCGACTGGCACGATGCCGGCTGGCTGCAGGAGCGCGACCGCCGACAGCGGCGAGACGCGCCGATCTCGATCTACGAGGTTCATGCCGGGTCGTGGCGTCAGGGTCTGGACTATGACGCGCTGGCCGATCAGCTGTCCGGCTACGTCCGCGAGATGGGCTTCACCCATGTCGAGTTCCTGCCGATCAGCGAGCATCCCTTCACCGGATCATGGGGTTACCAGCCGATCGGGCTCTTCGCGCCGACCGCGCGGTTCGGCACGCCCGAGGCGTTCGGGCGGCTGGTGGACCGGCTGCACCGCGACGGGATCGGGGTGATCCTCGACTGGGTGCCGGCGCATTTCCCCTCGGACGCGCATGGTCTGGCAAATTTCGACGGCACGCATCTCTACGACCACGCCGACCCTCGGCAGGGCTTCCATCGCGACTGGAACACCCAGATCTACAATTTCGGCCGGCAGGAGGTGTCGAATTTCCTGCAGAGCTCCGCGATCTTCTGGCTCGACCGCTTCCACATCGATGCGCTCAGGGTCGATGCGGTGGCCTCGATGCTCTACCTCGACTATTCGCGCCGCGAGGGGGAGTGGGTGCCGAACCGCCTCGGCGGGCGCGAGAACCTCGAGGCGATCCAGTTCCTGCGCGACGTGAACGAGCGGGTCCGGCAGGACCATCCCGGCTGCGTGACCATTGCCGAGGAGTCCACGGCTTTCCCGCAGGTGAGCCGTCCCGTCGAGGAGGGCGGCCTCGGTTTCGCGTTCAAGTGGAACATGGGCTGGATGCACGACACGCTGGGCTACTTCCGGCGCGATCCGATCTACCGGAAGTTCCACCAGAACGACCTGACCTTCGGCCTCGTCTATGCCTTCTCGGAGGACTTCGTGCTGCCCTTGAGTCATGACGAGGTGGTGCACGGCAAGGGCTCGCTGATCGGCCAGATGGCAGGCGACCGCTGGCAGAAGTTCGCGAACCTGCGGGCCTATTTCGGCTTCATGTGGGCCCATCCCGGCAAGAAGCTCCTGTTCATGGGCTGCGAGTTCGCGCAGGAGCGCGAGTGGAACCACGACGCCTCGCTCGATTGGCACCTTCTCGACGATCCGCTGCATGCCGGCGTCCGGAAGCTGGTCGCGGACCTGAACCGCGAGTACCGCCGTCATCCCGCGCTGCACCGGCTGGACTGCGATCCCGAGGGGTTCGAGTGGGTCGATGCGGGCGACGCCGAGAACAGCGTGCTGAGTTTCCTGCGCAAGGCGCCGGGCGAGCCGCCGGTACTTGCTGTCTGCAACCTGACGCCCGTGGTCCGGCACGACTACCGCATCGGCGTGCCGCAGGGCGGCGACTGGCGCGAGATCCTGAACAGCGATGCCGGGATCTATGGCGGCTCGGACGTCGGAAATCCGGGAACGCTGCGCGCCGAGGAAACCTCGTGGCATGGCCGGCCGTTCTCGCTGCGACTGACCCTTCCACCCCTGGCGACGATCATGGTGATGCCTGCATGAACTTTGCGCTCCGCGAGGGCAGCCCCTTTCCCCTGGGGGCGACATGGGACGGGTCGGGGACGAACTTCGCCATCTTTTCCGCCAATGCGAGCAAGGTCGAGCTTTGCCTGTTCGACGCACGCGGACGGCGCGAGATCGCGCGCGTGGCCCTGCCCGAACAGACGCACGAGGTCTGGCACGGCTACCTGCCCGAGGTCCGGCCGGGCCAGCTTTACGGCTACCGCGTGCATGGACCCTACGAGCCGCACAATGGCCTGCGCTTCAATCCGAACAAGCTGCTGATCGACCCCTATGCGCTGATGCTGCAGGGTGAGATCGTCTGGCACGACGCGGTCTTCGGCTACCGCATGGGCAACTCGCGCGGCGACCTGTCGTTCGACCGGCGGGACTCGGCCTTCGTCATGCCGAAATGCGTGGTGGTGGACCCGGCGGTGACATGGGGGCCCGACATCGCCCCGCGCACGCCCTGGCCCGAGACCATCATCTACGAGGCGCATGTGAAGGGGATGACCGCGCTCAACCCCCGCATCGCGGACCGCGTGCGCGGCAGCTTCGCGGCGCTCGCCGATCCGGCCGCGATCGACCATCTGGTGAAGCTGGGCGTGACCGCGATCGAGCTGATGCCCACGCAGGCCTTCTTCGACGATCGCTACCTGATCGAGAAGGGCCTCAGGAACTACTGGGGCTACAACACCATCGGCTTCTTCGCCCCGGCCACCCGCTACATCTCGCCGGGCGGGGGCGTGCACGAGTTCAAGCTCATGGTGCGCCGGCTGCACGAGGCGGGGATCGAGGTGATCCTCGACGTGGTCTACAACCACACCGCCGAGGGCAACCATCTGGGGCCCACGCTGTCCTTCAAGGGGATCGACAATGCCAGCTACTACATGCTCGGTGACGACCGGCGCTACTACTACGACACCACGGGTTGCGGCAACACGGTGAACCTCGGGCACCAGAGGGTGCTGCAGATGGTGATGGACAGCTTGCGCTACTGGGTCGAGGCCTGCCACGTCGACGGGTTCCGCTTCGATCTCGCGACCTCGCTGGGACGCGACCGGCAGGGCTTCAACCCGAACGCGGTCTTTCTCGATGCGATCCGGCAGGACCCCGTGCTGGGGCGCGTGAAGCTGATCGCGGAGCCGTGGGATACCGGACATTCCGGCTATCAGCTCGGCAATTTCCCTCCCGGTTGGGCGGAGTGGAACGACCAGTATCGCGACACCGTCCGCTCCTACTGGAAGGGCGATGCCGGAGAACTTCCGGGGCTCGCCTCGCATCTTCTGGGCACCGCCTATCTCTTCGACCGGCGCGGCCGGCGGCCCTGGGCAAGCGTGAACTTCATCACGGCGCACGACGGCTTCACGCTGGCCGACACCGTCTCCTACAACCACAAGCACAACGAGGCCAACGAGGAGGGCAACCGCGATGGCCATTCCGACAATCGCAGCTGGAACTGCGGCGCCGAGGGGCCTACCGACGACGAGGAGATCCTGGACCTGCGCGACCGGATGCGGCGGGCGATGATGGCCACGCTGCTTCTGTCGCAGGGCACGCCGATGATCCTGATGGGCGACGAGGTGGGGCGCAGCCAGGACGGCAACAACAACGCCTATTGCCAGGACAACGCGATGAACTGGCTGAAGCTCGACGATCCGTCCGAGCGCGACGCGGCCTTCTTCGACTTCACCCGCAAGCTGATCGCGCTGAGAAAGAGTCGCCCCGCGTTCCGGCACGCCTCGTTCCTGCACAAGGCGTCCGAGGGGCGGCGGCCGGTCGAGGTGCGCTGGCTGAGGCCGGACGGCGGGGACATGGCCCCCGAGGACTGGCACAATCCCTCCGCCCGCGCGCTGGGCCTGCTGATCGCGGTGCGCCCGTCGGCGCTCGTGCTTCTGAACAGCCATTTCGAGGAAGTCCTGTTCGCGCTGCCCGAGGCCCTGGGTCCCTGGCGGCTGATCGTCGACACGGTGGGCGGCGATGTGCCGGACGTGCCCGTGCCGGTGACGGAGACGCTGCTGCCGGTGCCGCCACGCGGGCTTCTGGTTCTGGAGGAAGGTGCATGAGCGACTGGGCGTGGGGACCGCGGCTCGAGGCAGGGGAAGCGTGCTTCCGGCTCTGGGCGCCGGGGCAGCGCAGCCTGCGCCTGCGCCTCGACGGCCGGGATCATCCGATGCAGGCCGGGGAGGACGGCTGGTTCGAGCTGACGCTGCCGGCGCAACCGGGGATGGACTACGGCTTCGTGCTGGAGAGCGGACTGGTGGTGCCCGATCCGGCCGCCCGCCGTCAGGCGGGCGATGTCCATGGCCTGTCGCGTCTGATCGATCCGGGTTTCGACTGGACTGCCGACTGGGCGGGGCGCCCATGGGCCGAGACGGTCCTGATGGAGATCCATGTCGGCACCTTCACCCCGGAGGGCACCTTCCGCGCCGCCATGGAACGGCTGCCGCATCTGGCCGAGACCGGGATCACGATGATCGAGCTCATGCCAGTGGCGCAGTTCGCGGGCCGCCGCGGCTGGGGCTATGACGGGGTGCTGCTCTATGCACCGCACCCGGACTATGGCAGCCCCGAGGATCTGAAGGCGCTGATCGACGCGGCGCACCGCCTCGGGATCTCGGTGGTTCTGGACGTGGTCTACAACCACTTCGGCCCGGAGGGTAACTATCTGGGAGCCTATGCGCCGCCGTTCTTCGACCCCGACCGGCACACGCCCTGGGGCGACGCCATCGCCTACCACTTGCCGGCGGTGCGGCGATTTTTCATCGACAATGCGCTCTACTGGCTGACGGAATTCCGCTTCGACGGCCTGCGCATCGACGCCGCCGACCACATCCGCGATCCCGAGTCCGATCCCGAGGTGCTGGTCGATCTGGCGCGCACCCTTCGGGCCGCCATCCCTGACCGGCCAATCCACCTCACGACCGAGGACAATCGCAACATCACCCGCCTGCACGAGCGGGGGCCAGGCGGCGAGGTCGTGCTTCACACCGCCGAATGGAACGACGACCTGCACAACGTGGCCCATGTGCTGCTGACCGGCGAGACGGAGGGCTACTACCGCGATTTCGTCCAGGATCACTGGAGGAAATACGCCCGCGCGCTGGCGGAGGGCTTTGCCTATCAGGGCGAGCATTCCGAGCATGAGGGCGAGCCGCGGGGTTGCCCGTCGGGTCACCTGCCGCCGCTCTGCTTCGTGGATTTCCTGCAGAACCACGACCAGATCGGCAACCGTGCCTTCGGCGAGCGGCTGACCACGCTGGCGATCGAGGGCAAGCTGCGCGCCATGATGGCGATCCTGCTTCTATCGCCGCATGTGCCGCTGCTGTTCATGGGCGAGGAATGGGGCGAGACGCGACCCTTCACCTTCTTCACCGATTTTACCGGCGAACTGGCGGATGCGGTGCGCAACGGGCGGCGCCACGAGTTCGCGCATTTTTCCGCCTTCCAGGGCCTCGACCTCGACCGGACTGTGCCCGATCCGAATGCCCTCGGCACCTTCCAGGCCTCGAGGATCGACTGGGAGCATCGCGACTCGGCGCGTGGCCAGTCGTGGCTTTCGTTCGTGCGGGACCTGATCGCCACGCGGCAGCGCGAGATCGTGCCGCATCTGGAACGGGCGCCGGGGAACGGCGGGCGGATCGTGCATGTCTCGGACGATCTGGTGGCCATCGACTGGCAACTCGCCGGTGCGGTGCTGCGGCTTCGCGCCAACCTCGACGACCGCGAGCAGCGCTTGCCCGAGGCGGAGGGCCGTGTGATCCATGCCTCACCCGGTGCCGGACCCGGCGGCGTTCTGCCGCCCTGCTCGGTGCTGGTGACGCTTCAGGAGCCAGCATGACGGAAACGATCGAAGAACGGGCCGCCCGGGTCGCCATCCAGCCCAGCTATCACGCCCTCGGGGGCGAGTTCATCCGGCCGCCGGTCGAGACGCTGCGCCGGCTGCTCGAGGCCTTCGGCATTCCGCCCGAGGGGCCGATGCCCGAGGGGCAGATGCCGGTGCTGCGCGGACCCGAGGGCGAGGCCTGCTTCATGCCCGAGGGCGAGATGCGGCTCTGGGGGATCGCCGCGCAGCTTTACCAGATCCGTTCGGGCCGCAACTGGGGGATCGGCGACTTCGCCGACCTGTGCGAGCTGGCGCGGATCGCCGGGGCGGTGGGGGCTGATTTCATCGGGCTGAACCCGCTGCACGCGCTGTTCCTTGCGAACCCGGCACATACCAGCCCGTTCTCGCCGTCGAACCGGCGCTTCCTGAACCCGCTCTACATCGCGGTGGACCGGGTGCCGGGCTATCGGCCCGAGATGGCGCCGGAGAGCCTTGCCGCGCTGCGGGCGCCGGAGCTGGTCGATTACCCCGCGGTGGCCGAGGCAAAGCTTGCCGCGCTGCGGGTGCTCTGGCAGGCGAGGCCGCACGATCCGGCGGACTTCGCGCGGTTCCGCGAAGATGGGGGAGACCTTCTGCACCGCCACGCCCTGTTCGAGGCGATCTCGGCCCGCATGGCGGCGGAAGGGCATGGCGCGGGCTGGCGCGGCTGGCCCGAGGCGTTCCACGACTCGGGCGGTCCCGCGGCTCGTGCCTTTGCCGAGCAGCATGCGGAGGAGGTTGACTTCCACGTCTGGCTGCAATGGCTGGCCGACCGCCAGCTGGGCGAGGCGCGCGACGCCTGCCGCGCGGCGGGCATGCGGATCGGGCTCTACCTCGATTTCGCGGTGGGCGAGGTTGCGGACGGATCGAGCACATGGTCGGACCCGAGCCTTGCAGTGCCGGGGGTGCGGATCGGCGCCTCGCCCGACTGGTTCAACGCGCAGGGGCAGGACTGGGGGCTGGCGCCGCTCTCGCCGGTGAAGCTTGCCGAATGCCGCGCGGAGCCTTTCGCCGCACTGATGGAGGATGCGACGCGCCGGGCCGGTGCCCTGCGCATCGACCATGCCATGGGGGTCTGGCAGCTGTTCCTGATCCCGGACGGGATGACGGCGCCGCAGGGCACCTATGCCCGTTACCCGGTCGAGGACATGCTGCGCGCGCTGGCGCGGGCCTCGCGCAGGAACCGGACGATCATCATCGGCGAGGATCTGGGCAACGTGCCGGACGGCTTCCGCGGCGTGATGCAGCAGATGAACATCCTGTCCTACCGCATCCTGCTGTTCGAGCGGCACGACCATGGCTACATCGCCCCGCAGCACTATCCGCGCGAGGCGCTGGTCTGCCTGTCCACCCATGACCTGCCGACCTTCCGGGGCTGGTGGCGCGGCGACGACGTCGAGATCCGGGCGCGCTTCCACCTGATCTCGGACGAGGCGGCGCGGCATCAGGCCGACTTCCGCCGGATCGAGCGGCGGCAGTTGCTGGAGGATCTCGGCCATGCCGGGCTGCTGCCCTGGGACGAGATCGACCGGATCGGACCCGAGAACCCGCCGGAGGCGTTGATCGTGGCCGTGCATCGCCACCTTGCGCGCGCGCCCTCGCGGCTCTTCGCGGTCCGCATCGAGGATATGGCAGGAGAGGTGGCGCCGGTGAACGTGCCTTCCACCGTCTCGGAATATCCGAACTGGCGGCGCAAGCTTGGCGTCCCGCTGGAGCAACTCGCCGACACGCCGCTGTTCCGCGACATCGCTGGCGCGCTCGCCGCAGAGCGGCCAAGGGAGCCCACATGACCGTTCGCGCCACCTACCGCATCCAGTTCACCCAGGCCTTCCGCTTCGTGGATGCCCAGCGCCTCGCGCCCTATCTTGCCAGGCTCGGCATCAGCCATCTCTACGCCTCGCCGATCCTTGCCGCGCGCGAGGGCAGCACGCATGGTTACGATGGGGTGCACTACAGCCTGATCAGCCCCGACCTCGGATCGGAGGAGGAGTTCCGGGCCATGGCGGCGACGTTGCGTCATCACGGGATCGGGTTGATCGTCGATTTCGTGCCGAACCACATGGGGGTGGGCGGCGCGGACAACGTGTTCTGGCTTTCCGTGCTGGAATGGGGGCGGCAGAGCCCGGTGGCGGGCTGGTTCGACATCGACTGGGAGAGCGCGACGCCGGGGCTTGCAGGCAAGGTGCTGATGCCCTTCCTGGGGGACCATTATGGCGAGGTGCTGGCGCAGGGCGGGCTGGAGCTGCGCTATGATGCCGAGCGCGGCACCTTCGCGGTCTGGGCGCATGACACCCACAAGCTGCCGGTCTGTCCCCGGACCTACGCGATGATCCTGCGCGCCGCGCCGGGGTTCGAGGATCTGGCTGCCGACTTCGAGGCAGCCGGGCAGGCGGGCCCCGCCGATCCGGTCTGGAGCGAGTTGCGGCAGCGGCTGCGCGAGGCGGATCCGACGCCGGCCCTGGCGGCCTTCAGGGGCGTGGAGGGCGATCTGGACAGCTGGGCCGCGCTCGATGCGCTGGCCGAGGCGCAGAACTGGCGCGCTGCGAAGTTCTCGATCGACAGCGACGCGATCAACTACCGGCGCTTCTTCACCATGAGCGACCTTGCCGGCATCCGTGTCGAAAAGCCCGAGGTCTTCGCGGGCGTGCACCGGCTGATCCTGCGGCTGATGGAGGAGGGCGTGGTCGACGGCATCCGGATCGACCATATCGACGGGCTGGTCGATCCCAAGGGCTATTGCCTGCGGCTGCGCGGTTCGCTCGACCGCCGCTTCCCGCTCTATGTCGAGAAGATCCTCGCTCCGGACGAGTCCCTGCCCGAGGACTGGCAGACGGACGGGACCACGGGATACGAATTCGCCAACCTCGCCGTCGGGCTGCTCGTCGACCCCGTGGGCGAGGAGGCCCTGACACGCATCCACGCCGAATTCACCGGGCAGACCATGCCGCCGGCGGAAGTGGTGCATCAGGCCAAGCTCGAGATCATGGCGCAGCCCATGGCCGCGGAACTGGAGAGCCTGACAGAACGCCTTCTGGCGCTGGTGGCCGAGGATCCGCGCCGCCGCGACTTCGGCCGCGCTGCGGTGCGCGGCGGCCTGTCGCAGGTGGTGGCATCGCTCGACGTCTACCGGACCTATGTGGATGTGTCGGGAATATCGTCTTCCGACCGGAAGCGGGTGGAGGCCGCGGTGGAGCGTGCGCGGCTGCATGCCCCGGAGATCGACCCGGGGATCTTCGACCTGATCGCGGCGGCCATGACGCTCGATCTGGCGGAAGAGCTGCCGGACAGGCGCGACGAGATCCTGGCCTTCACCATGCGCCTGCAGCAGTTCACCGGGCCAGTGACGGCAAAGGGGCTCGAGGACCGCGCGCTCTACCGCTACGCGCGGCTGATCGCGCTGAACGAGGTCGGCAGCGAGCCGGGCCGCTTCGGAGTGACGCTGGACGAGTTCCACGCGGCCAATCGGGCGCGGCTTGCGCGCGAGCCGGCGGCGATGCTCTCGACCTCGACGCATGACACCAAGCGCGGCGAGGATGCGCGGATGCGGATCGCGGCGATCAGCGGACACGCCGACCGCTGGGCGGCCGCCGTGGACGAATGGCACGGCCTGCTGGCCGACGAGGCCCAGCCGGTGGACCGGAACGATGCCTATTTCCTGTTCCAGTTGCTCTTCGGAGTCTGGCCGGCCGACTGGCAGGAGGCGCCCTCGGCGGAGGATCTGGCCGACCTGCGGGCGCGGGTCGAGGCGGCAGCCCTGAAGTCGGTGCGCGAGGCTTCCGTCCATACCCGCTGGGTGTTCGGAAACGAGGACTACGAGGCCGCGGTCTGCGCCTTCGTCGGCCGGGCGCTGGGCGATCCGGGCAGCGCCTTCCTGCGCTCGTTCCTGGAGTTCAACCGGCTGGTGGCGCCCGACGCCCTGCACAACACGCTGGTGCAGACGGTGCTGAAGCTGACGGTTCCGGGCGTGCCGGACACCTATCAGGGCGCGGAGTTGTGGGAGCAGAGCCTCGTCGATCCCGACAACCGGCGGGCGGTGGATTTCGCGCTACGCGAGCGGTTGCTGGATCAGGTGCTGGAGGGTCTGCCTGCCGCGGCCGCTCCCGGGGATGGTGCCCGGAAGCTCGCGCTGACGGCGGCGCTGCTGCGGCTGCGACGGGACCACCCCGACCTGTTCTGCGCCGGCAGCTACGAGGCGCTGGAGGCGGGGCCGGGTCTCTGCGCCTTTCTGCGCCGCGCCGGGGGTATGCGCATGCTCGTGGCTTGCGTGCTGCACCCGGCGCAGGGGAGGGACCGGCGCCTCGCGCTGCCCGAGGCTGGCGACTGGATCGATGTGGTGACGGGAGAGGCCGTGGCGGAGGCGGTGGAGTTCCGAGGCCAGCCGGTTGCGGTGCTGGTCGCGCGCGAAGAGAACCAGCCGCTTGAGGCAGGGCCGCAAGCCCGCGCGTCCTGAGCGCGGGCTTCCTGACGTCTGGAGAAGTGCGCCCCGGCTGTCCGGCGGGTGCTGAGCGCGCGGGAACCGTCCCGAAGGCACCTCCACGCGCGGACACGCAAGCGAAAGACCGGCCGCGCGGGGCGCTTCAGCGGAAGGCGTCGCTCAGAGCAGCGCGAGGATGCGTTCGGCCTCGGAGCGGGGATCGGCCAGCTTGTCGCGGTCCTCGCCGGGGAAGAAGCGGCCGCGGGTCGCGGTCGGCAGCGGCTTCGGCGTCTCGATGACCACGCGCGGGCCGATCTTCTTCGTCTCGGCCTGCCAGCTGCGGGCGAGGGCGATCTGCGCGGCCTTGGTGGCGCCATAGGCGCTGAAGAAGGGCTCGCCGCCGCGGGGATCGTCGAAGAACAGCGCAGTCCCCTGACCCGCGCGCAAAAGCGGCTCCACCATCGGGATCAGGATGCCCGTGGCGCGCACGTTCGTCGCGATCGACTTGTCCCAGTCCTTCGGTTCGAGATGACCGGCGGGGCAGAGGGGGGCTGCATGGATCGCGGCATGGACCCAGAGATGCACGGCGCCCCAGCGGTCGAAGATCGACCGGCAGAGGTGGCGCATCGCATCGTCATTCGTCACGTCCATCGGCGCGAGCGTCGCGGGCTCGGCCCCCGGACGGCGGCCCTTGATGCGGTCGTCGAGATCCTCGAGCCCGCCGGTGGTGCGGGCGACGGCGACGACATGCCAGCCCGCCACCGCCAGTTCTTCGGCGATCGCTGTGCCGAGCCCGCGCGAGGCTCCGGTGACGAGGGCGATGCGGGGCGAGGGCAGGGTGCTCATCTGGGCGGCCTTCCGAAGTGAAAACGCGCCGCCGGCGATGCGGGCGGCGCGTTCAGCCTATGGCCGGAAACGCGGAAGGGTGCAAGGACCGCGGGCGGTTACTGCGCCGCCTTCATCTCGAAGCCCTGCTCGATCTTGTCGGAGGGCGCGACGGGGTAGTCGCCCGAGAAGCAGGCATCGCAGTAGCGCGGCGCCTTGGGATCGCGGCCGGCAGCCTCGCCCACGGCGCGGTAGAGGCCGTCGAGCGAGATGAAGCGCAGCGAGTCGACGCCGATCCAGTCGCGCATCTCGTCCTCGGACATGTTGGCGGCAAGGAGCTTGGCGCGCTCGGGCGTATCGACGCCGTAGAAGCAGGGCCAGGCGGTCGGCGGAGAGGCGATGCGGAAGTGGACCTCGGCCGCACCCGCGTCGAGGATCATGTCCTTGATCTTGCGGGAGGTCGTGCCGCGGACGACCGAGTCGTCCACGAGGATCACCCGCTTGCCCTTGATCAGCGCACGGTTGACGTTCAGCTTCAGCCGCACGCCCATGTTGCGGATCTGCTCGGTCGGCTCGATGAAGGTCCGGCCCATGTACTGGTTGCGGATGATGCCCATGGCATAGGGGATGCCGGACTGCTGGCTGTAGCCGATGGCGGCCGGAGTCCCCGAGTCCGGCACCGGGCAGACCAGATCGGCATCGACCGGGGCTTCCTTGGCAAGTTCCACGCCGATCTGGCGGCGGGTTTCATAGACCGAGCGGCCGCCGAGGATCGAATCGGGCCGCGAGAAATAGACGTGCTCGAAGATGCAGAAGCGCGAGGCGCGGCGCTCGAAGGGCTGGAAGCTCTCGATGCCTTTCTCGTCGATCACCACCATCTCGCCGGGCTCGACCTCGCGGACGAATTCGGCGCCGATGATGTCGAGGCCGCAGGTCTCGGACGACAGCGCCCAGCCGTCGCCGATCTTGCCGATCACCAGCGGGCGCACGCCCAGCGGGTCCCGCACGCCGATCAGCTTGGTGCGGGTCATGGCCACCACCGAGAACGCACCCTCGACCCGGCGCAGCGCGTCCTTCATCCGCTCGGGGATGTTCTTCTGGATCGAGCGCGCCATGAGATGGATGATGCATTCGCTGTCCGACGAGGACTGGAAGATCGAGCCGCGCTCGATCAGTTCGCGGCGCAGCGCCGAGGCGTTGGTCAGGTTGCCGTTGTGGGCGATGGCGGCGCCGCCCATGGCGAATTCGCCGAAGAAGGGCTGCACGTCGCGGATGGCGGTGGCGCCCTTGGAACCGGCGGTCGAATAGCGGACATGACCGATGGCGATGGAGCCGGGCAGCGTGGCCATCACCGAGGCGTCGGTGAAGTTGTCGCGCACGTAGCCGAAGCGGCGGGCAGAGTTGAAGCCGTTCTGCGGGTCATAGGAGACGATCCCTCCCGCCTCCTGACCGCGATGCTGGAGGGCGTGCATGCCGAGCGCCACGAAGTTGGCCGCGTCAGCCACGCCGATCACGCCGAAAACGCCGCATTCTTCCTTCAACTTGTCATCGTCGAAGGGGTGGCTGGGGAAGGGGCGCATGGGGGGCTCCGAATCCGGGAGAGTTTGGCCCCTCATGTAGTGGCTTGTCACGCCGCTGTCACCCTCACAACGGCGCAGAAATCAGTTGGCGGGCGCCGGGGCGGGCGCGGCCGGAGCGGCGGGGGCGGGTGTTTCGCCCTGCGGCGCGGCGCAGCTTCCCACCAGCTGTTCGTAGCGCGCGACGATCCAGCCCGGCGCGTCCGTCGGGATGGACCGGTCGATGTTCTGCTGGAAGCTGGCGAAGATCTTGGCCGAGCGCGAATTGTCCACCATGGGGATGGTGTCCGAGGCGACCGCGCGGTCGTAGACGATCAGCGCCACCGCGACGAGAACCACGCCGCGAAGGACGCCGAAGAGAAAGCCGAGGCTCTGGTCGAGGCCGCCGAGGGCGGAATTGCGGATCGCCGAGGAAAACAGCGGCGTGAAGAGCGACATGAGCACGAGGCCGAGCGCGAAGACCGCCGCGAAGGAGGCGATGATCGCCAGTTCACAGCTGTCACCGAGGAAGTCGCCGAGAACCGGCACCTCCTTGATCAGCGGCTGCGCCTGCGGCGCGAAGACGAAGGCGAGGACGGCCGCCCCGATCCAGCCCGCGATGGCCATGAACTCGCGCACGACGCCGCGCGAATAGGCGAGGATCGCCGACAGCACGATGACGGCCGCGACCACGGCGTCGATGATGGTGAAGCCTTCCATGTGCCCGCTCCTTCGGCCCTTAGCCTGCCCCGAACAACTCGCCCACGAATGCCGTGAGGTCGGGCATCTGACGCACCCGCATTCCCTCGTCCCGCCCGATTTTCGAGCGGGTCGGCGCGACTGCCTGCGAGAAACCAAGTTTCGAGGCCTCTTTCAAGCGGCTTTCCGTCTGCGCGACGGGACGGAGGGCGCCGGAAAGGCTGATCTCGCCGAAAAGCACCATGTCGGGCGGAATTGCCACATCCTCCCGTGCCGAGACGAGGGCCGCCGCGACGGCGAGGTCGGCGGCGGGCTCGTTGACGCGCATCCCGCCGGCGACATTCAGGAACACGTCGAGCCCGGCGAAGGGAATGCCGCAGCGCGCCTCGAGCACGGCAAGGATGGTCGAGAGCCTGCCGCTGTCGAGGCCGACGACGGTGCGGCGCGGCGTGCCGAGCGGCGAGGGCGCAACGAGGGCCTGAATCTCGGTCAGGACGGGGCGCGTGCCTTCGATTCCCGCGAAGACGGCGGAGCCGGGGGCGGGCTGGTCGCGGTCGGAGAGGAAGAGCGCGGAGGGGTTGGCGACCTGCGCCAGCCCCCCGCCGGTCATCTCGAACACGCCGATCTCGTCGGCCGGGCCGAAGCGGTTCTTGACCGCGCGCAGGATGCGGAACTGATGGCCGCGCTCGCCCTCGAAATAAAGGACGGTGTCGACCATGTGTTCGACCACGCGGGGGCCAGCGATCTGGCCCTCCTTCGTGACGTGGCCCACGAGGATGACGGCCACGCCGCGGCGCTTGGCGAAGGTCACCAGCTCATGTGCCGAGGCGCGGACCTGCGCGACCGAGCCGGGGGCGGATTCGACGTTGTCGAGCCACATGGTCTGGATCGAGTCGATCACGGCCAGCGCCGGACGCTCGGCATCGAGCGTGGTCAGGATATCGCGAAGGTTGGTCTCGGCGCCGAGCGCCACCGGGGCCGTGCCGAGGCCGAGGCGTTGCGCGCGCATGCGGACCTGCGCCGAGGCTTCCTCGCCCGAGATGTAGAGGCATTTCACCCCGCGGCTCGCGAAGCTCGCGGTGGCCTGCAGAAGCAGGGTGGACTTGCCGATGCCGGGATCGCCGCCGACCAGGATGGCGGAGCCCGCGACGAGGCCGCCGCCGAGCACGCGGTCAAGCTCGTCGAGGCCCGAGGAGATGCGGGGCGGCGGGGCTTCCTCGGTCGCGAGGTCGCTGAGCGCGATGGCGCGGCCCTTCGCGCCGAGCGCGCGCGGCCCGGTGGACAGCGGCGCTTCCTCGGAGATCGAGTTCCAGGCGCCGCAGGCCTCGCATCGGCCGGCCCATTTGCGATGGACGGCGCCGCAGGCCGCACAGGTGAAGCTGGGTTGGGATTTCGCCATGCCGCCTTTTGCCCGCTCGGGGCGGGTGGCGCAAGCGGGCGACTCAGTGCCGTGGCGACAGCATCGAGATGGCGAGCGAGCCGAGGATGCAGCCGGTGAAGAGCCAGAGGCCCCAGGCGGTTTCGACCGTGGCGAGGCCCACGCCCTTGATGACCACGATGTAGAGCGCGATCAGGAAGATGTCGGCCATCGCGAGGCGGCCGAGCAGGTGCAGGGCCGGCAGCACCCGGGCCGAGAGAAGCCCCGCGTGCAGAAGCGCGAGACCGATGGTCTTGAGGTAGGGCGCGAAGATCGCGAAGACCGTCACCAGGAGCGCCAGGTAGACGTCGGTGCCCCAGAGCGATTGCAGGCCGGAGATCACCGAGATCTCGGACAGGCCGAAGAGGGGCAGCATGCCGGCCCGCATCAGCGGCGCGAACCAGGCTACGGGGAAGAGGACGAGCAGCGCGAGGTTGGCCGCGCGCAGCATCCTAGCGCAGCGCCTCGATCGGTCCCTCGGCGCGGCCATGGATGAACTGCTGCACGTAGGGGTCCGGCGTCGTGTCGAGATCCGAGACGGGGCCGGTCCAGCGGATCTTGCCGCGGTGGAGCATGGCCACGTGGTCCGCGATGGCGCGGACCGAGGTCATGTCGTGCGTGATCGTGATCGCCGTCGCGCCCATCTCGGTCACGATCTCGCGGATCAGGTCGTTGATGACGCCGGCCATGATCGGGTCGAGGCCGGTGGTCGGCTCGTCGAAGAAGATGATCTCGGGCTCGGCGGCGATGGCGCGGGCGAGGCCCACGCGCTTCTGCATGCCGCCCGAAAGCTCGGCCGGGAAGAGGTCGGCGACCTGCGGCCCGAGGCCCACGCGGCGCAGTTTCTCGATGGCGATCTCGCGCGCCTCCGCCTTCGGGCGCTTCTGCGCGCCGCGGAGCAGGCGGAAGGCCACATTCTCCCAGACGTGCAGCGAGTCGAAGAGCGCGCCGCCCTGGAACAGCATGCCGAACCGCGCGAGGAAGGCGTCGCGCTCGGCGTGGCTCACGTCGTCGCCGTCGAGCAGGATGCGGCCCCTGTCGATGTGCACGAGCCCGAGGATGCATTTCAGCAGCACCGACTTGCCCGTGCCCGAGCCGCCGATGATCACCATCGAGGTGTTGCTTTCGACCTTGAGGTCGATGCCCCGCAGGACGTGGTTCGGCCCGAAGGACTTGGTGACGCCGGAAAGCTCGATCATGAGGTGAAGAACACCTCCGTCAGCAGGTAGTTGGCGGCGAGGATCAGCACCGACGCCGCGACCACCGCGGATTTGGTCGCACGGCCTACCCCTTGCGCGCCGCGGCCCGAGTTCATGCCGTGGTAGCAGCCCATGAGGGCCACGATGAAGCCGAAGGCCGCGCCCTTGACGAGGCCAGAGCCCACGTCCCAGACTTCGAGGAAGTCCACGGTATTCTTGAGGTAGGTGGCCGAGTTGAAGTCGAGGCGGTTCACGCCGACGAGCCAGCCGCCCGCGATACCGATGGAGTCGCCGACCGCCACCAGCACCGGAACGGCCAGCGTTGCCGCCAGCACGCGCGGGACGGCGAGATACTTCAGCGGATGGGTGGAGAGCGTCACCAGCGCGTCGATCTGCTCGGTCACCTTCATGGTGCCGATCTCGGCCGCAATGGAGGAGGCGACGCGGGCGGCCACCATCAGGCCGCCGAGCACCGGGCCAAGTTCGCGCGTCATGCCGATGGCGACGATGGAGGGCACCACGGCCTCGGCGGAGAAGCGCGCACCGCCCGAATAGATCTGGAGTGCCAGCGCGCCTCCCGTGAAGAGCGCCGTCAGGCCGACCACGGGCAGCGACAGCCAGCCGATCTGGACGAGCGCGTGCAGGAACTCGCGCGGGTAGAATGGCGGGCGGAACAGGTGGCCCACCACCGAGGCCGCGAACAGCGCGATCCGGCCGATGGCGGCCAGTGCGCCCAGCGTCGCCCGGCCGAGTGCTGCGATGGGCGTGGCGAGGCTCACGCCGAAAGCCCGCCGTAGCGGCGCTGGTAGCGGGTGCCGAGGCTTGTCAGGATCTCGTAGCCGATGGTGCCGCCGATGTCGGCCAGGTCGTCCGGGGTCTGGTGAATGCCGAGGATGTCGAGCGTCTCGGGCACTTCGGGCAGGTGGCTCACGTCGACGGTGATGAGGTCCATCGAGACGCGGCCCACGAGCGGGCAGGGCACGCGGCCGGCGTAGAGCGTGGCCTTGCCGGAAAGCGTGCGCGGCAGCCCGTCGGCATAGCCCGCCGCCACGGTGGCGATGGTCGAGGTGTGCTGCGCCGTCCATGTGTTGGAGTAGCCCACGGTTTCGCCGATCTCGACCTCGCGCACCTGCACCACGGGCAGCGAGAGCCGCACGACCGGGCGGGCGTTCTCGTACGGCCGCCCGCCATAGAGGCCGATGCCGGGACGCGTCAGTTCGAAGTGGTAATCGGCTCCGAGCAGCAGGCCGCCGGTCGCCGAGAGCGATCGCGGCAGGCCCGTGCCGTCGGTCATGGCGCGGAAGGCCCGAAGCTGTGCCGCGTTCATCGGGTGCTCGGGCTCGTCTGCGCAGGCGAGGTGGCTCATCAGGAGTTCGGGGCCTGCTGCGATCGCGGTCGGGGCCACGGCCTCCCATTCGACCGGCTCGAGGCCGAGGCGGTTCATGCCGGTGTCGAGCTGGATGCCGAACGGATGGCCGCCGAGCGACTCGAAATGGCGCGTCAGCTGGTCGATGGAGTTCAGCATCGGCGTCAGGTCGAAGTCGGCGATCAGCCGCGTGTCGCCTTCCATGTGGCCGGAAAAGACGCAGATCTGCGGGCCGGAGCCGAGCGCGCGGCGGACCTCGGCGCCTTCCTCGGCGGCGGCGACGAAGAAGCGGCGGGCGCCGGCGCGGGCCAGCGCATGGGCGACCTTGGCGGCGCCAAGCCCGTAGGAGTCGGCCTTCACGACGGCGCCGGTCTGGCAGTCGGAGGCGGTCATCTGGTCCAGCGCACGCCAGTTGGCGGCGATGGCGTCGAGGTCGATGGTGAGGATCGCGGTTGCCATGGCGGTGTTTTCACCGGCGCGTCTCCGAGGTCAAGGGGGGAAAGGCTGGCGGTGGCGATCCCCGCCGCCTGCGGGATCGGCGGATCCCGAAGCGATTGTGTAGGCTTCCGCGCGCTTTGCGGCCCGGGCGATCCTGTCGCGGAGGCGGGCAGTGGTGGCGGGTGGCGCGGTGCCGCCGTGGCTGGTAAAGGGCGGCGAAAGGCAGGACGAGGAGACGGACATGTTCGATCTGACGGGAAAGGCGGCGCTGATCACGGGCGCCTCGGGCGGGATCGGGGGCGGAATCGCCCGTGCGCTCCATTCGGCGGGGGCGACGGTGGCGCTTTCGGGCACCCGGACGGCCCCGCTCGAGGAACTGGCAGCCGAACTGGGCAGCCGTGCCCATGTTCTGGCCTGCAACCTTTCGGACCCGGCAGCGGTCGAGGCCCTGCCGAAGCAGGCGGCCGAGGCGATGGGGGCCGTGGACATCCTTGTCAACAACGCGGGGATCACGCGCGACCAGCTGGCGATGCGCATGTCGGACGAGGACTGGGCGCAGGTGATCGACGTGAACCTGACCTCGACCTTCCGGCTTTGCCGCGGCGTGCTGCGCGGCATGATGAAGGCGCGCTGGGGCCGGATCATCAACATCACCTCGGTCGTGGGGGCGACGGGCAATCCGGGGCAGGCGAACTATGCCGCCTCGAAGGCGGGTGTCGTCGCCATGTCCAAGAGCTTCGCCGCGGAAGTGGCGAGCCGGGGGATCACGGTCAATGCTGTGGCGCCGGGCTTCATCGCGACGGCGATGACCGACAAGCTGAATGACGAGCAGAAGGCGCGGATCATGGTCCAGGTTCCGATGGGCCGCATGGGCGAGCCGGGCGACATCGCGGCCGCCGTTCTCTACCTTGCCAGCCCCGAGGCGGGCTATGTCACGGGGGCCACGCTGCACGTGAACGGCGGTATGGCGATGCTGTGAAAAAGCCTCCGGGCATGCGGCACTTTCGGCGCGGGAAAGCGTTTGCCTTGGCGGAAGAGCCTTGCTATAGGCCCGACAGAAGTTGCCGGGGCGCCCGCCACCGGCGCAACTGCACCAGTTGCCAGTAGGGCAAGGGACAACGAGCCGGGAACCCTCCCGCAACGAATGAGGAAGTGACATGAGCGACATCGCTGATCGCGTGAAGAAGATCGTCGTCGAGCATCTGGGCGTCGAGGAGGAGAAGGTGACCGAGAATGCCTCGTTCATCGACGATCTCGGCGCGGACAGCCTCGACACGGTCGAGCTCGTGATGGCCTTCGAGGAAGAGTTCGGCATCGAGATCCCGGACGACGCGGCCGAGACCATCCAGACCTTCGGCGACGCGGTTAAGTTCATCTCGGAAGCCGCCTGAGCTTCCTGACGGGCGCTTCCGGGCGTCCTCTCGAGACAGACCCCCGTCGAGCTTCGCTCGGCGGGGGTTTCTCCATTCGTGATGCTGTGATCGGCAAACCGGGAGTGGCCTCGCACCTGCACTCGGGGGCTATTGCAATGCGTCCGGGGGAGGTGCCGTCCGCGGCGGCATCGAGCCCCCGCGGACGGCCCTGCCGGGGACAGGAATGACATGTTCTTCTTGCGGCTGGCGTGTCGTTGGGCCCCTGAAGGAAGGGCAGGCCTCGGCCGGCATGGGACGGCGCCGGACAGGGTCAGGGCGAGCCCTCCACCCAGAGCCGCAACGCAAGTCATTCGGTCGGCACGCGGGGTCGCTTGCCAAAGTCCAGCCGGAGCCGCAGGGCGAGCCCTTGCCTGCTTGAGGCTGCCCGTTCCCTCTTCCGTGGCAACGCCGCCCGAGGGGGTTCGATGCCCCCTCGGGCGGCACCTTCCCCGGTTGGCGAAGGGTCGCAAAGCCGCGTCCCCGCTTGTTGCGAAGGGGCGTTCGCGCGTGTAAGAGGCCTTGCGACAAGGGCCCGGACCGGGCTGGCAAGGGAGTCATGGCATGCGTCGAGTGGTTGTCACGGGTCTGGGCATGGTCACGCCGCTGGCGTGCGGCGTCGAGGAGACCTGGAAGCGGCTTCTCTCCGGCCAGTCGGGCGCGGGGGCCATCACCCGGTTCGACACGGCCAATGTCACCACAAGATACGCCTGCGAGATCCCGTTCGGCGACGGGTCCGACGCGACCTTCAACCCCGACGACTGGATGGAGCCGAAGGATCGCCGCAAGGTCGACGATTTCATTCTCTACGGCATGACGGCCGCGGCGCAGGCCGTAGCGGATTCCGGCTGGGTGCCGGCGACCGAGGAGGAGCGCTGCCGCACGGGCGTGATGATCGGCTCGGGCATCGGAGGGCTCTCGGCCATCGCCGACACGGCCGTCCTGATCAAGGAGAAGGGGCCGAAGCGGGTCTCGCCCTTCTTCATCCCTTCCGCGCTCATCAACCTCGTCTCGGGGCAGGTCTCGATCCGCTTCGGTTACAAGGGGCCGAACCATGCGGTCGTGACCGCCTGCTCGACCGGTGCCCATGCCATCGGCGACGCGGCGCGGCTGATCCAGTGGGGCGACGCCGACGTGATGCTCGCGGGCGGGGCGGAAAGCCCGATCTCGGAGATCGGCATTGCCGGCTTCAATGCCTGCAAGGCCCTGTCCACCAAGCGTCATGACGACCCGACGGCGGCGTCGCGGCCGTGGGACGCGGATCGCGACGGCTTCGTGATGGGCGAGGGTGCCGGGGTCGTGGTGCTCGAGGAATACGAGCATGCCAAGGCGCGGGGCGCGAAGATCTATGCCGAGGTGCTGGGCTATGGCCTTTCGGGCGATGCCTATCACATCACGGCGCCCGCCGAGGATGGGGACGGCGGCTTCCGCTCCATGTCGATGGCGCTGAAACGGGCGGGGCTGGAGGCTTCGGCCATCGATTACATCAATGCCCACGGCACGTCGACGATGGCCGACGTGATCGAACTGGGCGCGGTGGAGCGTCTGCTGGGCGACGCGGCGGAGAAGGCCACGATGTCCTCGACCAAGTCGAGCATCGGCCACCTGCTCGGCGCGGCCGGTGCCGTCGAGGCGATCTTCTGCACGCTGGCGATCCGTGACCAGGTCGCGCCGCCGACGATCAACCTCGACACGCCGGCCGTGCCGGCCCGGATCGACCTTGCGGCCAATGCGGCTCGCAAGCGCCGGATCGACGTGGCGCTGTCCAACTCGTTCGGCTTCGGCGGGACGAACGCCTCGCTGCTGCTGGGGCGGGTGTCCGACTGATGTGGCGCGCCATCGCCTCCAATGCGCTGACGCTGTTCATTGTCGTGCTGGTGGCGGTGGCCGGTCTGCTGGCCTGGGGCCGGCAGGAGTTCACCGGTCCCGGCCCGCTGGCCGAGGCGGTCTGCATCCGGATCGAGCGCGGGGATTCCCTCTCGGCTGTCAGCCAGCGCCTCGAGACGCAGGGCGCGGTGAGCGACGCGCGGATTTTCCGGATCGGCGCCGAGTATTCCGACAAGGCCGGCGGGCTGAAGTTCGGCAGCTACCTCGTGCCGGCCGGGGCGTCGATGGCGCAGGTCCTCGAGATTCTCACCGCGGGCGGGCAATCCACCTGCGGGCGGGAGGTCAACTTCCGCATCGGCGTGGTCGCGGCCGAGATCATCCTGCGCGAATTTGACGCCGCCGAGAGCCGTTATGTCGAGGTGGCGAAGTTCGTTCCGGGCGAGGGCGAGACCCCGCCGACCTATGCCGAAGCCGCCGAGGCCGAGGACCTGCGCTGGCGCGTGACCCTCGCCGAGGGGGTGACGAGCTGGCAGGTCGTGGACAGCCTGCGCAAGGCCGACTTCCTGAAGGGCGAGATCAATGAGGTCCCGCCCGAGGGCACGCTTGCACCGGACAGCTACGAGGTGGAGCGCGGCGACGACCGGGGCGCCCTGCTGGCCCAGATGCAGGAGCGTCAGAGCCTGATCATCGCCGATCTCTGGGAGGCGCGCGCTGCCGATGTGCCCTATGCGACGCCGCAGGAGGCGCTGATCATGGCGAGCATCGTCGAGAAGGAGACCGGCGTGCCGGAGGAGCGGCCGCAGGTGGCAAGCGTCTTCGTCAACCGGCTGGCGAAGGGCATGCGGCTTCAGACCGACCCGACGGTGATCTATGGCGTGACGGAAGGCAGGGGGATCCTCGGCCGCGGCCTCAGGCAGAGCGAGTTGCGCCGGCGCACGGATTACAACACCTATGTGATCGCGGGCCTTCCTCCGACGCCGATCGCCAACCCGGGTCGGCTGTCGATCGAGGCGGCGCTGAATCCGGCCAAGACGGATTACCTTTATTTCGTGGCGGATGGCAGCGGCGGGCACGCCTTCGCCGCCACCCTGGAAGAGCACAACCGCAACGTCGCGGCCTGGCGCAAGATCGAGGCCGAGCGGGGCCGTCCGCCGCCGGTCGGCATCCAGGGTGACTGAAGTCTTGACGAAGGGTTAAGCGTGAGTCCGCCAAGCGACTGATGTTGCTGGGTTTTCCGCTTGACTTTGCGGACGGTCCGATGTAGGACTTGTGACAAGCTGGAAGAGGTGGGCAAGCGGCACGGGGCAACCCGGGGCCGCTTTTTCATTCTCCGGCCGGGCCGGGGAAAGGCGGAAGCAGCAGCGCATGTCGATGGTCAACAAACCCCCGCCAGTGGATCTGCTGGCGGAGACGGAGGAGCTTTACCGCGAGGCGGCCGAGGACCTTGTCCGCGCGCGCAGGAAGCTGTCGGAGGGCCGGACGGAAGAGGTCAAGGCGGCCGTGCAGGCGGTCAAGGACCTCAAGGCCGCGCTTCAACTCGTGATGGATGAGAGGGCGAGGATTGAAAAGCTACGCAGAACCGCGGGTGGAATCGTCCACGACTACGCGCTCGACTTCGATGCAGCCCGCGTTGAGATCGGGCGCCGCCTGGCTCGCCTCCGCAGCGCCGGAAGCGGTGGATGAGTTCCTGGAGGGCTTGAGCGGACCGGCGCTGCTTGCCCTGCCGTGGCTGTTCGAATTCTGGGCGCTGCCGCACCAGTTGGCGCCCGAAGGGGCGTGGAAGACCTGGGTGGTGATGGGCGGCCGCGGCGCGGGCAAGACACGGGCCGGTGCCGAATGGGTGCGGTCGGAGGTTGAGGGTTCGCGCCCCGGCGATCCGGGGCGGTCGCGCCATGTGGCGCTGGTGGCCGAGACCATCGACCAGGCGCGCGAGGTGATGGTCTTCGGCGAGAGCGGGATCCTGGCCTGTTCGCCGCCGGACCGCCGGCCGGAATGGGAGGCGGGGCGACGGCGCCTCGTCTGGCCGAACGGGGCGGTGGCACAGGTGTTCTCGGCGCATGATCCCGAGAGTCTTCGCGGGCCGCAGTTCGATGCCGCCTGGGCCGACGAGCTGGCGAAGTGGAGCCATGCCGAGGAGGCCTGGGACATGCTGCAGTTCTCGCTCCGGTCGGGCGAGCAGCCGCGGCAGGTGGTGACGACGACGCCGCGCAACGTGCCGGTGCTGCGGCACATCCTGGACAACCCCTCGACCGTGGTGACCCACGCGCCGACCGAGGCGAACCGGGCCTATCTTGCCAGGTCCTTCCTTGAGGAAGTGCACGCGCGTTACGACGGCACGCGTCTGGGCCGGCAGGAGCTGGAAGGGCTGCTGCTGGAGGATGCCGAGGGGGCGATGTGGACCACGGCGGCCCTGGAAGCAATCCGGACCGAGGAGCCGGGGCGACTGACCCGGATCGTGGTCGCGGTCGATCCGCCGGTTACCGGGCACGACGGATCCGACGAATGCGGCATCGTGGTGGTGGGCGCCCTGACCGAGGGGCCGCCGCAGGACTGGCAGGCGGTGGTGCTGGAGGATGCCTCGGTCACGGCGGCCTCGCCCGACCGCTGGGCCCGGGTGGCGCTGGAGACCATGCGCCGGCACGGGGCGGACCGGCTGGTGGCAGAGGTGAACCAGGGCGGCGATCTGGTCGAGACTCTGATCCGGCAGATCGATCCGCTGGTGCCCTATCGCGGGGTCCATGCCTCGCGCGGGAAGGCCGCCCGGGCCGAGCCGGTGGCGGCGCTTTACGAGCAGGGACGGGTGCGTCACCTGAGGGGACTCGGCGAGCTCGAGGACCAGATGTGCCGGATGACGCTGCGCGGCTACGATGGCCGGGGTTCGCCCGACCGGCTGGATGCGCTGGTCTGGGCGCTGACGGATCTGATGATCGAGCCGGCACGGGCCTGGGTGAACCCCAGGCTGCGCATGCTCTGACTTCCGCCTGCTTCGGGTGGACGAGACCTCGGCCCGCCGGGCCGCGGCGCGGAGGCGGCATGCCCGCGCGACAGAGGAGTTCTTCGAGATGCTGTTCGACTTCCTGAGGAAACCGGCCAGGGTGCCCGAGCGGAAAGCCTCCGCCACCGGGCCGTTGGTTGGCTGGAACACCGGCCGGGTGGCCTGGAGTCCGCGGGACACCACCTCGCTGACACGCAACGGCTTTCTCGGCAATCCGATCGCCTTCCGTTCGGTTAGGCTGATTGCGGAGGCCGCGGCGGCATTGCCGCTGGTGCTGCAGGATGCGGGGCGGCGCTACGAGAGCCATCCGCTGCTGGACCTGATCGCCCGGCCGAACCCCTTGCAGGGGCGGGCCGAACTGCTCGAGGCGGTCTATGCCCAGCTGCTGCTGACCGGGAATGCCTATCTAGAAGCGGTCGCCGGTCTCGACCGGCTGCCGGGCGAGTTGCATCTTCTGCGCTCGGACCGGATGGCGATCCTGCCGGGGCCGGATGGCTGGCCCGTGGCCTATGAATACACCGTCGGCGCGCGGAAGGTCCGGTTCGACATGACGGCCGGATCGCCGATCTGCCATATCCGGAGCTTTCATCCGCAGGACGATCACTATGGCTTTTCGCCGCTTCAGGCGGCCGCGGTGGCACTTGACGTGCATGTGGCGGCCTCGGCCTGGTCGAAAGCGCTGCTCGACAATGCCGCCCGGCCTTCGGGCGCCATCGTCTATCGCGGCGCGGACGGGCAGTCCTCGTTGACGGCCGAGCAATATGACCGGCTGGTGGGCGAGATCGAGGCGAACCATCAGGGCGCGCGCAACGCAGGGCGGCCGATGCTGCTGGAAGGGGGGCTCGACTGGAAGCCGATGGGCTTCTCGCCCTCCGACATGGAGTTCCAGCAGACCAAGGAGGCAGCCGCGCGCGAGATCGCCATCGCCTTCGGCGTGCCGCCGATGCTGCTCGGCATCCCGGGCGAGGCGACCTATGCCAACTATCAGGAAGCCAACCGCGCCTTCTACCGGCTGACGGTGCTGCCGCTGGCCGCGAAGGTCACGGCGGCGATCTCGCACTGGCTGGCGGGCTTTACCGGCGACGGGGTGGAGTTGCGCCCCGATCTCGACCAGGTGCCGGCGCTGGCGCTTGAGCGTGACCAGCAATGGGCGCGGGTCGCGGCTGCGGACTTCCTGACCGACGCGGAAAAGCGCGCGCTTCTCGGCCTGCCGCGGATCGCGGAGGACGGCTGAGATGGACCAGGGCGGTTCCCGCTTCCTCTACCAGAGCTTCGACGCGGCCCATGCCCGGATCGACGCGAACGAGCGCGTTGCGGGCGAGCGGTGGACCGCGCTCGATTTCCGGCTGGGCCGGATCGAGAACGGGCTGGAGCGGGTCGAGCAGCGCATGTGGCTGTGGCTCTACGGCGTTGCCGCCTTCCTGCTGATGCAGGGGGCGGAGGCGGTGGTGCGGGCCCTTTTGGAGTGAGCGGATGAGGATGAGAGACGAATTCGGCGCGCCCGAGCGCAAGTTCCACCGGCCTGAAACCGGCCTCGTGCTGTCGGAGGGATCGGTGATCGAGGGCTATGCCTCGATCTTCGGCAAGCCCGACAATGGCGGCGACGTCGTGGCGCGGGGTGCCTATGCGGCCTCGCTCGAGGCGATGCGGGCGCAGGGGCGGCGGGTCAAGATGCTGTGGCAGCACGATCCGGCCGAGGTGATCGGCGTCTGGGACGACGTGCACGAGGACGAGACCGGCCTTTGGGTGAAGGGCCGGATCCTGACCGAGATCGGCCGGGGACGCGAGGCCGCCGCGCTGATCGCGGCCGGCGCGATCGACGGCCTGTCCATCGGCTATCGCACAATTCGCGCGGAGCGTGACGCCAAGGGGCATCGCGTTCTGAGCGAGATCGAGTTGTGGGAGGTGTCGCTTGTCACCTTCCCGATGCTGCCCGAGGCGCGGGTCGCCTCGAAAGGCGAGGACCACGACGACCTGGACTGGCGCTCGGTTGCCGAGATCTTCGAGGACGCGCGCCAGAGCCTCGCCCGGACCTGACCGGGACCACCTTCAACCCAGAGGAAGACGAGGATGACCGAGACGAGGGCTCGGGCCGGGACAGGCATGTCCGGGGCCCCCGACCCTGCCGGGGAGGCGAAAGCCGCCATGGCCGGGTTTCTGAAGGAGATCAAGCTCTTTCAGGATGAAGTGAAGACCGTGTTGCAACAACAGGAAGAGCGTTTGACCATGCTGGACCGCAAAACCATGATCTACGGGCGCCCGGCGCTTTCGGCGGTGGCCGAGCTTGAGGCCCCGCACCGCAAGGCGTTTGCCGCCTATCTGCGCTCGGGCGATGACGACGGGCTGCGGGGGCTGGTGCTCGAGGGCAAGGCGATGAGCACCGCCGTCGCCTCGGATGGCGGCTATCTGGTGGATTCCCAGACCTCGGACGCGATCCGCTCGATGCTGCTCTCGACCGCGTCGATCCGGCAGGTCGCGAGCCTTGTCAACGTGGAGGCCACGAGCTTCGACGTGCTGATCGACCGCACCGAGGTGGGATCCGGCTGGGCGACCGAGGCGAGCACGCTGACCGAGACGGCCTCGCCCACCATCGAGCGCATCTCGATCAAGCTGCACGAGCTGTCGGCGATGCCGAAGGCGAGCCAGCGGCTGCTGGACGACTCGGCCTTCGACGTCGAGGGCTGGCTGGCCGGCAAGATCGCCACCCGCTTCATCCGGGCGGAGAGCGCGGCCTTCGTCAGTGGCGATGGGATCGACAAGCCGCGCGGGTTCCTGACGCCCGCGAAGGTGGCGAACGCCTCCTGGACCTGGGGCAGCATCGGCTATGTCCCGACCGGCGCGGCGAGCGATTTTGCCGCCACCAATCCGGCGGACTGCATCATCAGCCTGATCTACTCGCTGGGGGCCGACTACCGGGCGAACGCGACCTTCGTGATGAACTCGAAGACGGCGGGCGCGGTGCGGAAGATGAAGGACTCGGACGGCCGGTTCCTGTGGTCGGACGGTCTGGCGGCGGCCGAGCCCGCACGCCTGATGGGTTATCCGGTCCTGCTCTGCGAGGACATGCCGGACATCGCGGCCAACGCCTATGCGATCGCCTTCGGCGACTTCACGGCCGGCTACACCATCGCCGAGCGTCCCGAGGTTCGCGTGCTGCGCGACCCGTTCTCGGCCAAGCCGCACGTGCTGTTCTACGCGACCAAGCGCGTGGGCGGCGACGTGACCGACTATGCGGCGATCAAGCTGCTGAAGATCGCGGCGTCCTGACCGGCCCCGTGAGAAGCCGCCCCGGCACAGGGGCGGCGGACGCGCGCCAAACTCCCGGCGCGCGTCTTGCTGCGGCGTTTTCGGAGTTATTCCCATGATGTTGATCGAGCAGACCGCGGTTCCGGCGGAGGCTCTGCCTGTTGCGGCCTTGAAGCAGCATCTGCGGCTCGGCAGCGGATTTGCCGACGACGGGCTGCAGGACGGGCTGCTGGCCACCTTCCTTCGCGCCGCGATGACGACGATCGAGGGCCGCACGGGCAAGGTGCTTCTGGCACGGCGTTTCCTGCTGGTGCTTGATGATTGGCGGACCGAGGAGGGGCAGGCGCTGCCGGTCGCACCGGTTGGAAGCGTGCTGTCGGTCACGCTCTATGATGGCGCCGAGCGCGCCACGGTCGTGCCGACCGCTGCCTGGCGGCTGGTTCGCGACCATCATCGTCCGCGGCTGCTGCCGCGCGGCACCACCCTGCCGTCGGTTCCCGATGACGGGCGGATCGAGATCGTCTTCGAGGCGGGTTTTGGTGCCGCCTGGGCCGACATTCCCGCGGATCTTGCGCAGGCGGTGATGCTGCTGGCCTCGGACTATTACGAGAACCGCTACGAGCCGGGGCTGTCGGGGGCGGGTCTGCCCTGGCCGGTCGTGGGGCTGATCGAGCGCTGGCGCACGGTGCGTGTGCTGGGCGGGGGGGCGGCCTGATGCGCGAGATGCTGAACCGCCGGCTGGTGCTCGAGGCGCCGCTGGCGGAGGACGATGGCTTCGGCGGCGCGGACAGGGTCTGGACCGCGCTGGGGACGCTGTGGGCGAAGATCGAGCCCGGCACCGGCCGCGAGGCGGCGGGCGAGGAGTTTCCGCTTGGACAGGTGCCGCTGCGGATCACGGTCCGGGCGGCGCCGATGGGGGCCATGTCGCGGCCCGAGCCGGGCCAGCGGCTGCGCGAGGGCACGCGCTGCTATGCGATCCTTGCCGTGACGGAGAAGGACCAGGCGGGGCGCTACCTCACCTGCTTCGCGCGAGAGGAGGCACCGGCATGAGCTATGGCGCGGCGGCCGCCCTGCAGGCGGCGGTGTTCCAGAAGCTGAGGGCGTCGCCCGCGCTCGCGGAGGTTCCGGTCCATGACGCGGTTCCGCACGGCGGGGGACGGGGCACCTGGGTGCTGATCGGCCCCGAGGAGGTGCGGGACGCCTCCGACGCATCGGGCGACGGGGCGGAGCATCGCTTCACCGTCAGCGTGATCTCCGACGCGGCGGGCTTTCTCGCGGCGAAGCGCGTGGCCGTGGCGGTGTCGGATGCGCTGGTGGATGCCCCGCTGACGCTGGGCCGCGGACGGCTGGTGAGCCTGGGGTTCCTCAGGGCCGTGGCGCGGCGCCTTGCATCGGGCGGGGCCCGGCGGATCGACCTCACCTTCCGGGCACGCATCGAGGACTGAAAGCGGCTGCGGCCGGCACAAGATGGAGAGAACGGATGGCTGTGCAGAACGGCAAGGACCTGCTGATCAAGGTGGACCTGAACGGCAGCGGGCAGTTCGAGACGATGGCGGGACTTCGGGCGACGCGGATCAGCTTCAACGCCGAAACGGTCGACGTGACCTCGCTGGAAAGCCAGGGAGGCTGGCGCGAGCTTCTGGCCGGGGCGGGGGTCAAGTCGGCGTCGATCTCGGGCTCGGGCGTGTTCCGCGATGCGACCACCGACGAGCGGGCGCGCGCGGTGTTCTTCGCGGGCGAGGCGCCGAGGTTTCAGGTCGTGATCCCGAGTTTCGGCATCGTTGAGGGACCGTTCCTGATCTCGGCGATCGAGTATTCCGGAAGCTACAACGGGGAAGCGACCTACGAGATGACGCTCGCCTCGGCGGGCAAGCTGATCTTCACGGCGCTCTGATGGCGAACCCCTGGGCAGGAGAGGTGGCCATCTGGCTAGATGGCCGGCGCCACGTGGGAAAGCTGACGCTGGGCGCGCTGGCGGAGCTGGAGGCGACGCTTGGCGAGGGAAGCCTGATCGGGATGGCCGAGCGCTTCGAAAGCCGGCGGTTCTCGGCGCGCGATGTGCTGGCGATCCTCGTGGCGGGCCTGCGCGGCGGCGGTTGGCAGGGCACGGCAGAGGACCTGCGCACGGTCGAGGTGGGCGGCGGCCCGATGGGCGCGGCGCGCGCGGCGGCAGAACTGCTCGCCCGGGCCTTCGCCCTGCCGGAGGAGTGACATGGCAGGCTTCGACTGGCCCGCCCTGATGCGGGCGGGTCTGACCGGGCTCGGGCTGTCGCCAGACGAGTTCTGGCGCCTCACGCCGGTGGAACTGAGGATCATGCTGGGGGACGGCGCGGCGCCGCCCCTGACGCGGGCGCGTCTGGACGAGTTGGTGCGCGCCTATCCGGATCATGGGAAAGGGCAGGACCATGGCTGACATCGAGGCTCTGGAGGAGCAGGTGGCCGCGCTGGAGACCACGCTGGGCAGCGCGGCCGGAGTGGCCGCGGCCTTCGAGGGCGAACTGGCACGGATGCGCGACTCGATGGTTTTCACGAGCCGCGAGGTGGACCGGCTGTCGAGCGGCGTGGGCACCGGGCTCCGGCGGGCCTTCGATGGCGTGATGTTCGACGGCATGAAGCTGTCGGACGCGCTGGAGGGGCTGGCGGGGTCGATCTCGCGCACCGTCTATTCGGTGGCGATGAAGCCGGTCCAGGATGCGGTGTCCGGGTTCATCGCGGATGGGTTGGGTTCCGTGCTCGGCGGGCTCATGCCGTTTGCCCGCGGGGCGGCCTTCTCGCAGGGCCGCGTCATGCCCTTTGCCAAGGGGGGCGTGGTGGCGGGGGCGACCTCGTTTCCCATGCGCGGCGCCACCGGACTGATGGGTGAAGCGGGTCCGGAGGCGATCCTGCCGCTGGCGCGCGGTGCCGACGGGCGGCTGGGTGTGCAGGCGGGCGGCGGCCGGTCGGTCAATGTCGTGATGAACGTCTCCTCGCCCGATGTGCGGGGTTTCGAACGCAGCCGCGGCCAGATCGCCGCGCAGGTCAGCCGCGCACTCTCGCGCGGGCAGCGCAACGGCTGAGGAGCGCATCATGGGCTTTCACGAGGTCCGGTTTCCGACCAACCTCAGCTTCGGGTCGGTCGGCGGTCCCGAGCGGCGGACGGAGATCGTCACGTTGGTCAACGGATTCGAGGAGCGCAACAGTCTGTGGGCGCATTCGCGCCGGCGCTATGACGCGGGGGTGGCGCTGCGGTCACTGGACGACGTCGAGGCGCTGCTGGCGTTCTTCGAGGCGCGACGGGGCCAGCTGTTCGGCTTTCGCTGGAAGGACTGGGCCGACTTCCGGTCCTGCGCCCCGGCGGGTCTTCCGGGCGCCCGGGATCAGATCATTGGCACGGGGGACGGCACCACGCGGGTCTTCGCCCTGTCGAAGACCTATCGCTCGGGCGGTCAAAGCTATGTGAGGCCGGTGGTCAAGCCGGTTGCTGGAACGGTGAAAGTGGCCCTCGCGGGTGTGGCGCAGCAGGAAGCGGTGCAGTTTTCCGTCGATACGACCACGGGCCTCGTGACATTTGCCACGGCGCCGGCGGCTGGGGTCGAGATCTCGGCCGGCTTCGAATTCGACGTGCCGGTGCGCTTCGACACCGACAGCATTCAGATCTCCATGGCCTCGTTCCACTCCGGCGAGGTGCCGAGCGTTCCGGTGATGGAGGTGCGGGTCTGATGGGCGCGAGCGAGCTTCATGCGCATCTGCAGAGCGGCGCGACGACCGTCTGCCGCTGCTGGGCCGTGACGCGGCGGGACGGGCGCGTCTTCGGCTTCACCGACCACGACCGCGACCTGGTCTTCGGGGGGATCACCTTCCGGGCCGAGACGGGCCTGACATCCTCGGCGCTGCAGCAGACGACGGGCCTTGCCGTCGACAATGCCGAGACGGTGGGCGCGCTCTCGCATGCCTCGGTGACCGAGGAGGATCTGCTGGCCGGTCGCTTCGACGGGGCGGAGGTCAGGGCCTGGCTGGTGAACTGGGCGCATGTGGAGGACAGGTTGCTGCAGTTCCGCGGCACGCTGGGAGAGACGACCCATGCGGGTGGCCGCTTCCGGGCCGAGCTGCGCGGCCTGACCGAGGCGCTGAACCAGCCGCAGGGCCGCGTCTACCAGCGGGACTGCCAGGCCGTTCTGGGCGACGGGAAGTGCCGGTTCGACCTGATGCAGGGCGGATACTCGGCGGAGGCCGCGGTGGGTGCGGCGGAGGAGCGGCAGAGGTTCCGCTTCAGCGGACTCGGCGCCTTCGCGGATCGCTGGTTCGAGCAGGGCCGGCTGGTTGTCCTGTCCGGGGCGGCCGTGGGCGTCGTCGGCGTGGTGAAGAACGACCGGCTGGCCGGGGGCGTGCGGACGGTGGAGTTGTGGGAGGCCATGGGACCCGCGATCCTGCCCGGGGATCTCGTCCGTCTGGAGGCCGGTTGTGACCGAAGGGCGGAGACATGCCGGGCAAAGTTCAGGAACCTCATGAACTTCCGCGGCTTCCCTCATCTGCCGGGCGAAGACTGGCTGAGCGCCTATCCCGCGTCGGCGAAGGTCAATGACGGCGGGAGCCTATGGGAATGAGCGGCGCTGCCATCGTGGCCGAGGCCCGCCGCTGGATCGGCACGCCCTATGTGCATCAGGCGTCGGCCTGCGGCGCCGGAACGGATTGCCTCGGGCTTCTGCGGGGCATCTGGCGCGCGGTGCTGGGGGCGGAGCCGGCCCCTGTTCCCGCCTATACGCCCGACTGGTCGGAGCCCTCCGGAGACGAGGTCCTGATGGCTGCCTGCGACCGCTGGCTGGTCCGCCTGCCGGCGGGAGACGGCGCCGAGGGCACCGTGCTGCTGTTCCGGATGCGACCGGGGTCGGTGGCCAAGCATCTGGGCATCCTCGTCCGCGCCGGCGGGGACGCTTCTTTCATCCATGCCTACTCTGGCCACGGCGTCGTCGAAAGCCCGCTCTCGGAACCCTGGGCGCGGCGGATCGCGGCGCGCTTCGCTTTTCCGGAAAGGACCGTCTGATGGCGACACTCTTGTTGGCGGCGGCCGGCTCGGCGATCGGTGCGGGCTTTGGCGGAACCGTCCTCGGGCTGACCGGCGCGGTCATCGGCCGCGCGATCGGCGCAACGGTCGGCCAGATGATCGACCAGCGCTTGTTGGGCACCGGGTCGCAGACCGTGCGCACCGGCCGGATCGAGCGCTTCCGCCTGATGGGCGCGGGCGAGGGTGCGGCAGTGGCGCAGGTCTTCGGCCGAAACCGCGTGGCCGGGCAGGTGATCTGGGCCTCGCGGTTCCTGGAAAGCCAGTCGGAAAGCTCCAGCGGCGGCAAGGGCGGCGGGCCGAAGAGCACCGTCATCAGCTATTCCTATTCGGTCAGCCTCGCCGTCGCGCTCTGCGAGGGCGAGATCCTGCGCGTGGGACGGATCTGGGCAGACGGGGCCGAGATCTCGCCCGCCTCTTTGAATTTCCGGGTCTATCGGGGCACCAAGGACCAGCTTGCCGATCCGAAGATCGAGGCGGTGGAGGGTGCGGGGCGGGCGCCCGCCTATCGCGGGATCGCCTATGTGGTGATCGAGGATCTGGAACTCGAGCCCTATGGCAACCGCGTGCCGCAATTCTCCTTCGAGGTGATGCGCGCGGCCCAGGGCGCGCTGGCCGGGCGGATCACCAACCTTCAGCGTGCGGTCAGGGGCGTGGCGATGATCCCGGGTTCGGGCGAGTACTCGCTGGCGTCGAGCCGTGTCAGCTACAGCTACGGGCCGGGCGAAGGCTCGCTGGCCAATGTGCATTCGCCTTCCGGTGAAAGCGACCTGCTGACGTCGCTCGATCAGTTGACGGGGGAGCTTCCGGCCTGTCGGTCGGTTTCGCTGGTGGTGTCGTGGTTCGGCAGCGACTTGCGATGCGGTGCCTGCGAGATCCGGCCGAAGGTGGAGCAGGGCGAGTTCGACGGCGCGAATATGCCTTGGCGGGTCTCGGGCCTTGCGCGCGAGGATGCCGGGGTGATCGGCCGCATCGACGATCGGCCGGTCTATGGCGGAACACCTGCCGACGCCTCGGTGGTCGAGGCGATCGCGGCGCTGCACGCGGCGGGGCAGTCGGTGCTCTACTATCCCTTCATCCTGATGGAGCAGCTTCCGGGGAATGGCCTCACCGATCCCTGGACGGGGGCGCAGGACCAGCCGGTGCTGCCATGGCGCGGCCGGATCACGCTGTCGTCGGCGCCAGGATGTCCCGGCAGCCCCGACGGCACCACGGCCGCGGGGGATCAGGTCGCAGCCTTCTTCGGAACTGCGGAGCCCGGCCATTTCCGCCTCGAGGATGGAAAGGTGGTCTATGACGGCGCGCAGGACTGGCGATATCGCCGGTTCATCCTGCACGCCGCGTGGCTTTGCCGGCTTGCCGGCGGGGTGGAGGCCTTCTGCATCGGTTCGGAGATGCGCGGCCTGACGCAGATCCGCAATGCCGCCGGCGGGTTTCCCGCGGTCGCGGCGCTGCGCCGGCTTGCGGCGGATGTGCGGGGCATCCTCGGGCCCGGCGTGAAGATCGGCTATGCGGCCGACTGGTCGGAGTGGTTCGGCCACCACACCGGGGGCGATGTCTATTTCCACCTCGATCCGCTCTGGGCGGACGAGAACATCGATTTCATCGGGATCGACAACTACATGCCGCTGTCGGACTGGCGCGACGGCGAGGAACATGCCGATGCCGCCTGGGGCGCGCCGAACAATCTGGACTACCTCAAGGCCAACATCGCGGGCGGCGAAGGGTTCGACTGGTACTACGGCAGCGAGGCGGGTGCCGAGGCACAGCAGCGGCTGCCAATCACCGATGGCGCGCATGGCGAGCCATGGGTGTTCCGCTGCAAGGACCTGAAGAGCTGGTGGTCCCAGCCGCATCACGAGCGGATCGGCGGGGTGAGGCAGGCGCAGCCGACAGCCTGGGTGCCGAGGTCCAAGCCGATCTGGTTCACGGAATATGGCTGTCCGGCGCTCGACAACGGTACGAACCAGCCGAACCTGTTCCTCGACCCCAAGAGCTCGGAGTCCTCGCTGCCGCGCGGGTCGTCGGGTCGCAGGGACGATGCGATTGCCATGGACTACCTGCGGGCGATGGCGGAGTTCTGGGACGACGCTGCGAACAACCCGGTCTCGCCCCTCTACGGCGGCACCATGGTCGACATGTCCCGTGCCCATGTCTGGGCTTGGGACGCACGCCCCTTTCCGGCATTCCCGGCGCTCTCCGATGTCTGGAGTGACGGCGACAACTATGCGCATGGCCACTGGCTGAACGGTCGTGCTGCCTCGCAGCCGCTTGCGGCGGTGGTGGCGGAGATCTGCGAGCGGTCGGGCGTCAGGGCGATCGATGTCGCGGGCCTGCACGGCGTAGTGCGGGGTTATGGCCTTGCCGAGGTCGACTCGGCCCGTGCCGCGCTTCAGCCGCTGATGCTGGCCTACGGCTTCGAGGCGCTGGAGCGCGACGGGACGCTGGTGTTCCGCATGCGGGACGGGCGCGCCGCGGCCGAGCTTCACCGCGAGGGGCTGGTGCAGTCCGATGAGCTGGATGGCCCGGTCGAGGTGGTGCGGGCGGCCGAGGCCGAGACGGCGGGGCGGGTGCGCCTAGGCTATCTCGAGGCGGAAGGAGATTATGCCGCCCGTCAGGTCGAGGCGGCCTTCCCGGACGAGGCGACCTTCTCGGTGTCGCAATCCGAGGTGCCTCTGGTCCTGACGGGCGGCGAGGCGCGTGGCACGGTCGAGCGGTGGCTGGCGGAATCGCGCGTGGCGCGGGACACGGCGCGCTTTGCCCTGCCAAGATCGGCGCTGTCGCTGGGCACCGGCGATGTCGTCCTGCTCGAGGGGCGGCGCTATCGCATTGATCGGCTGGAGCAGGCCGAGGCGCAGCTTGCCGAGGCGGTGCGGGTCGAGCCGGGCGTATACCGGCCGAGTGATGTGACCGAGGAGCGCCCACCGGCCCGTCGGATCGCGATGCCGGCGCCGGTCTATCCGGTGTTTCTCGACCTGCCGCTGCTGAGCGGGAACGAGGTGCCGCATGCGCCCCATGTCGCGGTCGCCGCCTCGCCGTGGCCGGGGCGGGTTGCGGTCTGGAAGGCGAACGAGGATGCCGGCTACCGGTTGAACCGGCTGGTCTCGGCGGGGGCGACGCTGGGCGTGACGCAGACACCGCTGCCTGCGGCGCCGGCCGGGCGGTGGGACATGGGCGCGCCGCTGCGGGTGAAGCTGCAGGGTCCGCCGCTGTCGTCGGCTTCCGATGCCGCCGTGCTGAACGGGGCGAATGTCATGGCGATCGGCGACGGTTCCCCCGATGGCTGGGAGTTGCTCCAGTTCGCACGGGCCACGCTTGTCTCGCCCCGGCTGTGGGAGATTTCGCGGCGGCTGCGGGGGCAGGCGGGAACCGATGCGCTGATGCCCCTCGAATGGCCGGCGGGCAGCCTTGTCGTGCTGGTCAACGCAGCGCTCCCTCAGGTGGACATGCCGCTGGCCGACCGCGGCCTTGCCCGCCACTTCAGGATCGGCGTCGCGAGCCGCGGCTATGACGACGGCGATGTGATACACAGGGTCGAGGCCTTTTCGGCGGCGGGACTGCGGCCCTACGCGCCGGTCCATCTGCGGGCCGTCGTCGACGGCGGCGACCTTCGGATCAGCTGGATCCGTCGCACGCGGATCGACGGCGACAGCTGGGAAGGGCGGGAGGTGCCCCTGGGCGAGGCGGCCGAACTCTACTCGGTGCGCGTGGTGAGCGGGGGCGTCGTGGTGCGCCGGGTCGAGGTCTCGCAGCCCGCCTGGACCTACACCGCGACCGCGCGGGCGGCGGATGGCGTCGCGGGCGCCTATGCCATCGAGGTCGCGCAGGTCTCGGACAGCTACGGATCCGGTCCCTATCGCAGGCTGCTCGTGTCGGGTTGAACTATGCGGACCGTCCTGCTGGCCGATCTGCTTGATGTGGCGGGGGTCCTGGCGCTTCTGCCCGCCAGCGAGCGTCCCGCGTTGCTCGCGCGGCTCATCGACATGGCGCATTGCGCCCACAAGGTCTCCAGGCGGCTGGGCCATCCGCATCCGCTGTGGGGAAACGGCGGGCTCGGCTCTGCCGCATCCGGGCTGCCGCGCATGCGCGAGCCAGTCGGCCCGGATCCCGACCATCTCGAGGCGCTCGCGTTGGTCGCGCTGGAAATTGCCCGGCGGGCACGCCGGGCGAGACGGAAAGACCCTTTTCCTGTTGCCGGCATTGACTATGTGCTACCGTGAAGCCGCACGGAAAGAGGAGCCTGCCATGGCAGAGGCAAAACCGCGCGTTGCGACCATCGATCCGGTCTGGCAGCGCATCACCGAGGAGGGACATGCCGCCATCCTTGCCGAGCCCCTGCTGGGCGGGCTGGTCCATTCCAGCCTGCTGCACCATCCGTCGATGGAGCGGGCGCTTGCCTACCGCTTTTCGCTGAAGCTGGCCTCCGGCGAGATGAGCGAGCAGATCCTGCGCGAGATCGCCGACGAGGCCTATGCCAGCGACCCCGAGCTTGGCCAGATGGCCCGCGCCGACATGGTGGCGGTCTACGAGCGCGATCCGGCCTGCCACCGGTTCATTCAGCCGATCCTGTTCTTCAAGGGCTATCAGGCGGTGCAGGCCTACCGGGTCGGGCACTGGCTCTGGACGACCGGCCGTCAGGACCTTGC
This sequence comes from Rhodobacter sp. CZR27, assembly GCF_002407205.1. Classification (NCBI taxonomy): domain Bacteria; kingdom Pseudomonadati; phylum Pseudomonadota; class Alphaproteobacteria; order Rhodobacterales; genus Rhodobacter; species Rhodobacter sp. CZR27. Next base: position 1,218,109 of record NZ_CP023548.1, read on the forward strand.
CTATTTCGTGCAGATGCGCGTCTCCGAGGCGTTCGGCGTGGACATCCACCCCGCCGCCCGGCTCGGCCGCGGCATCATGATCGACCATGCCCATTCCATTGTCATCGGCGAGACGGCGGTGGTAGGCGACAACGTCTCGATGCTGCATTCCGTGACGCTGGGCGGCACCGGCAAGGAGGATGGCGACCGCCATCCCAAGATCGGCAACGGCGTGATGATCGGGGCGGGGGCGAAGGTGCTCGGCAACATCCATGTGGGCCATTGCAGCCGGATTGCCGCGGGCTCGGTCGTGCTGCATGACGTGCCGCCCTGCACGACGGTGGCCGGCGTGCCCGCCCGGGTCGTGGGCGAGGCCGGCTGCGCGCAGCCCGCAGTCACCATGGACCAGCTTCTTACCGACGGCTGAGGGTTCGGAAGGGGCGGCGCATGCCGCCCCGCCTGTTCACGCGAGCATCGCCATCGGGTTCTCGAGGTTCTCCACGATCGCCTTCAGGAACTCCGCCCCGAGGGCGCCATCGATGACCCGGTGATCGACCGAGAGCGTCATCGACATCATCGTCGCCACCGTGATCTCGCCGTCCTTGCCGACAACCGGCTTCTTCACGCCCGCCCCGACCGCAAGGATCGAGCCGTGCGGCGGGTTGATCACGGCATCGAAGTTCTCGACCCCGAACATCCCGAGGTTCGAGATCGCGAAGCTCCCGCCCTGATATTCGTGCGGCGCAAGCTTCCGCGTTCGTGCCCGTGTTGCAAGGTCCTTCATCTCGGCCGAGAGCGCCGACAGCGTCTTGAGATGCGCGTCGCGCAGGACGGGCGTGAAGAGCCCGCCCTCCACCGCGACCGCCACCGCCACATCCGACGGCTTCAGCTTCAGGATCCGGTCGCCCGCCCAGACGGCGTTGGCGTTCGGCACCTGTTGCAGGGCCAGCGCGCAGGCCTTGATGATGAAGTCGTTGACCGACAGCTTCACCCCGCGGCTCTCCAGCTTTGCATTCAGTTCGGACCGGAAGGCCATCAGCGCGTCCAGTCGCACCTCGCGCCGAAGGTAGAAATGCGGGATGGTCTGCTTGGCTTCGGAAAGACGCGCTGCGATGGTCTTGCGCATCCCGTCGAGGGTGATCTCCTCGTATTCCCGGTCCGCAAAGAGCTTCGCCACCGTGGCAGCCGAGGCGGCGGGCGGGGCGACCGGGGCAGGGGCAGGGGCTGCCGCCGGAGCTTCGGCCTTCTCCGCCACAGCTTCCGGCTTCGGAGCCGTGGCCGTCGCCGGGGCGCCCTCGACATCGGCCTTCACGATCCGGCCGCGGGGGCCGGACCCCTTGACCGATTGGAGGTCGATCCCCTTCTCCTTGGCGATCCGGCGGGCGAGGGGCGAGGCGAAGACGCGCTCTCCCTGCGGCTTGGCGGCCGGGGCCTCGGCGGCGGCTGCCGGCGCCTCCTGTGCGGGGGCCGCCCGGTCAGCGGGCTGCTGCGGCGCGGGCGCCTTTTCGGCCGGGGCGGCTTCCGCGCTCTCGCCCTCCTCCACGAGCACGGCGATGGGGGTGTTCACCTTCACCCCCGCGGTGCCCTCGGCGATCAGGATCTTGCCGAGGATGCCCTCATCGACGGCCTCGAATTCCATCGTCGCCTTGTCGGTCTCGATCTCGGCAATGATGTCGCCCGAGCGGATCTCGTCGCCTTCCTTCTTCAGCCATTTCGCAAGCGTCCCCTCCTCCATCGTCGGAGACAGCGCGGGCATCAGGATCTCGGTTGCCATGGGCTTGCCTCCTCAGCGGTAGCAGACGGATTTCGCGGCCTCGACGACCTCGGCGGTGGTGACCAGCGCGTGCTTTTCCAGGTTCGCCGCATAGGGCATCGGCACGTCCTTGCCGGTCAGGTTCAGGACCGGCGCATCCAGCCAGTCGAAGGCCCGCTGCATGATGGTCGCGGCGAGGTGGTTGCCCATCGAGGCCACCGGCCAGCCTTCCTCGACCGTGATGCAGCGGTTGGTCTTCTTCACAGACTCGATCACCGTGTCGTAGTCGATGGGGCGCAGGGTGCGCAGGTCGATGACCTCGGCGCTGATACCTTCCTTCGCAAGCTTGTCGGCGGCTTCGAGCGCGTAGGTCATGCCGATGCCGAAGCTGACGATGGTGAGGTCGGTGCCTTCGCGCCAGACGCGTGCCTTGCCGAAGGGGATGGTGAAGTCGTCCATCACCGGAACCTCGAACGAGCGGCCATAGAGGATCTCGTTCTCGAGGAAGATCACCGGGTTCGGATCGCGGATCGCGGTCTTCAGAAGCCCCTTCGCGTCGGAAGCGGAATAGGGCATGACGACCTTCAGGCCCGGGATCTGCGCATACCAGGCGGCGTAGTCCTGGCTGTGCTGGGCGCCGACGCGAGCCGCCGCGCCATTCGGGCCGCGGAACACGATCGGGCATCCCATCTGGCCGCCGGACATGTAGAGCGTCTTGGCCGCCGAGTTGATGATCTGGTCGATCGCCTGCATGGCGAAGTTGAAGGTCATGAACTCGACGATCGGGCGCAGGCCGCCGAAGGCCGCGCCGACTGCGATGCCGGCAAAGCCGTGCTCGGTGATCGGCGTATCGACCACGCGCTTTGCGCCGAACTCGTCCAGCAGGCCCTGGCTGATCTTGTAGGCGCCCTGGTATTCGCCGACTTCCTCGCCCATGAGGAAAACGGTCGCGTCGCGGCGCATCTCCTCGGCCATGGCCTCGCGCAGCGCCTCGCGTACGGTCATGGTCTTCATCTGGGTGCCTTCGGGCCAGTCGGGCGAGCGGTCGCGCTTGCCCGGAACCGCGGCGCCGGGAGAGGAGGCGAGCGGTTCGTCCACGGCCTTGGCTTCGGCGGCTTCGGCCGGAACCGGCTTCTTCTCGGGTTGGGCCGGTGCCTCGGCCGCGGCTTCGGCGCTTTCGCCTTCCTCGACCAGCACGGCGATGGGCGTGTTCACCTTCACGCCGGCGGTGCCCTCGGCGATCAGGATCTTGCCGACGGTGCCCTCGTCGACCGCCTCGAATTCCATCGTCGCCTTGTCGGTTTCGATCTCGGCGATGATCTGGCCGGACTTCACCGCGTCGCCTTCCTTGACCAGCCACTTGGCGAGCGTGCCCTCCTCCATCGTCGGGGACAGGGCGGGCATCAGGACCTGGGTTGCCATGCGTCTTTCTCCTCAGGCGTAGATATCGGTCCAGAGTTCCTCGAGCGCGGGCTCGGGGCTCTCCCTGGCAAAGTCGGCGGCTTCGCTGACGACGGCCTTGATCTCCTTGTCGATCGCCTTGAGATCGTCGTCGGTGGCGAGGTTGCCCTGGATCAGCAGGTCGCGGACATGCTCGATCGCGTCCTTCTCGTCGCGCATCCGCTGCACCTCCTCGCGCGTGCGGTACTTCGCGGGGTCGGACATGGAGTGGCCGCGGTAGCGATAGGTCATCATCTCGAGGATATAGGGCCCCTGGCCCGCACGGCAGGCGGCGACCGCCTTCTCGCCCGCCGCCTTCACGGCAAGCACATCCATGCCGTCCACGGATTCGCCCTTGATGCCATAGGCCGCGCCGCGCTCCCACAGCGAGGGCGAGCGGGTGGAGCGCTTCACGCTGGTGCCCATCGCATACTGGTTGTTCTCGATGACGAAGATGCAGGGCAGGCTCCAGAGCTTGGCCATGTTGTAGGCCTCGTAGACCTGACCCTGGTTGGCCGCGCCGTCGCCGAAATAGGTGAAGGTGACGTTGTCGTTGCCGAGGTAACGGTCGGCGAAGGAGAGGCCCGCGCCGAGCGGAACCTGAGCGCCGACGATGCCGTGTCCGCCGTAGAAATGCTTCTCCTTCGAGAACATGTGCATCGAGCCGCCCTTGCCCTTGGAGTAGCCGCCCTCGCGGCCCGTGAGCTCGGCCATCACGCCCTTCGGGTCCATGCCGCAGGCAAGCATGTGGCCGTGGTCGCGGTAGGAGGTGATGCGCTTGTCGCCCTCTTTCGCGGCGGCCTCGAGGCCGACGACGACGGCTTCCTGTCCGATGTAGAGGTGGCAGAAGCCGCCGATCAGGCCCATGCCGTAGAGCTGGCCGGCCTTCTCCTCGAAGCGTCGGATCAGGAGCATTTCCCGGTAATATCCGAGAAGTTCGTCCTTCGATGCGTTGGATTGTTCCGGCGATTTTCTGGCGGCCATCGTGGCTCCTCCCGTCGCGATAAGTAGTTCAAGGCTAAACTACCTTTATCGCATCGTCACGGCAGGAGCGAGAGTGAATCTGCGCAGGGAGGAGGCGGGCTCTTCGGGCCCCTCCGGGGCCGTCATCGCCCGCCGCTGCCGCGGAAGATGGCGGCGGGCGCGCAATGCGGGCCAGCGCGGCCCGGGCCGGCAGGAGGATGCATTCGCGAGGGATCTGCAGTCGACGCTGTCGGTTCAGCGAATGACCATCTCGTCCGCCCGGACGTAGCCCAGAACGGAGCGGGCCTGTTCGTCGAGCAGGTCGAGGTCGAGATAGTCGTCCGACAGGCGGCGGGTCCGGTTGCGCATGTCCGCCAGCTCGGTCATCAGCCGGTCCCGCTCGGCCTGCAGCGCCTCGGCCTCGGCCTGGATCTGCACCTGGCGGAACACGCCGTAGTCACCCTGCACCGCCGCAAAGGTGAAATAGGCGCCCAGCGTGAAGGCCAGCGCGAAATAGAGGCTGGCGCCGATCGCCGGGCGGGAAGTCGGGATATTCATGCTCTGCCTCTCAGGGCGCCCCTCGTTCAGGTGGAGGCGCTGGCGCAAGGATGCCAGAAGCCGAGCCATTTGCAAATCGGAATGTGACCCTCCCCCGCGCGGGGGAGGGCCTTCGGGCCTCAGGCGCGGCCCTTGTAGATGTCGACGAGCTTGCCCAGCATCGCCAGCGCGTCCTCGCGCGAGCGCTGGAAGCTGTTGCGGCCGATGATCGAGCCGTTGCCGCCGCCGTCGCGGATTGCGCGGGCGTCGTCGTAGACCGAATCCTCGCCCTTCTTGGCGCCGCCCGAGAAGACCACGATCCGCCGCCCGGCGAAGGCGGCATCCATGCAGTGCTTCACCCGCGCGGCCTGGGTCGCGATGTCGATGCCCTGAGCCTCGTAGACCTTCTTCGCCTCGCCCAGCATCAGGTGGTCGGTCGAGAGCTTGATCTTGATGATGTGCGCACCGATCAGCGCGGCGATCTGGGCGGCATAGGCGGCCACGTCGATCGCGGTCTCGCCGTCCTTGGTGATCGCCTCGCCGCGCGGATAGGACCAGATCACGGTGGCAATGCCCTTGGCAGCCGCCTCCTTCCGCATCTCGACGATCTCTTCATACATGTCGAGCTGCGCGTCCGAGCCGGGATAGATCGTGAAGCCGATGGCCGCGCAGCCGAGGCGCAGCGCATCGTCGACCGAAGCCGTCACCGCCTGGTTCTTGCCGGCAGTGTCGGACATCAGCGAGTTGGCCGAGTTCACCTTGAGGATCGTCGGGATCTGGCCGGCGAAGGTGTCGGCGCCCGCCTCGATCATCCCGAGCGGCGCGGCATAGGCGTTGAGCCCGGCATCGATCGCCAGCTGGTAGTGGTAGTGGGGATCATAGCCGGCCGGGTTCGGCGCGAAGGTGCGGGCCGGCCCGTGTTCGAAGCCCTGGTCGACCGGCAGGATGATCATCTTGCCCGTGCCGCCCAGCTTCCCCTCCATCAGCATCCGGCACAGATTGGCCTTCACGCCGGGCGTTTCGCCCTCGTAATTGGCGAGGATCTTCTGAACTGCTCTGCTAGCGCGCATTCCGGGGTCCTTTCGATTGGGTCGAAAGGGATCTAGACCGCCGGAATGCGCTTCGCAATCTTGGTGGCGCTAACAGCGCGCCGCGGCGCGGAAATTCCCGCTTCAGCCCAGGGCGGCGACGCCGGGAAGCTCCTTGCCCTCCATCCATTCGAGGAAGGCGCCGCCGGCCGTCGAGATGTAGGAGAAGCCCTCGGCGGCGCCCGCCTTGTTCAGCGCGGCCACCGTGTCACCCCCGCCCGCGACCGAGGTCAGCTGCCCCGCCTTGGTCAGTTGCGCCACCTGCAGCGCAGCCGCATTGGTCGCCGCATCGAACGGCTCGATCTCGAAGGCGCCGAGCGGGCCGTTCCAGATCAGCGTGCGGGCCGCTGCGAAGACTTCGGAAAGGGCCGTCACGGTCTTCGGGCCGGCATCGAGGATCATCGCATCGGCCGGGCAGGCGGCCGCGTCCACCGTCTCGTTCGCGGCATTCGCCTTGAACTCGCGCGCCACCACGACATCGATCGGCAGGTGGATGGTGCAGCCCGCGGCCTTCGCCTTGCCAAGGATCTCGCGGGCGGTATCGGCCATGTCGCGCTCGGCCAGCGACTTGCCGACCTCGATGCCCTGCGCCACGAGGAAGGTGTTTGCCATGCCGCCGCCGATCACCAGATGGTCGACCTTGCCGACGAGGTTGCCCAGCAGGTCGAGCTTGGTCGAGACCTTCGCCCCGCCTACCACCGCCACCACCGGACGCTCGGGCTTGCCCAGCGCCGCCTCGAGCGCCTTGAGTTCCGCCGCCATCAGACGGCCGGCCGCCGAAGGGAGCAGCCGCGCGATGCCCTCGGTCGAGGAATGCGCGCGATGGGCGGCCGAGAAGGCGTCGTTCACATAGACCTGGCCCAACTTCGCCATGGCCCTCGCCAGCTCGGGGTCGTTCTTTTCTTCGCCGGCGTGGAAACGGGTGTTCTCCAGCAGCAGGACCTCGCCTTCCAGCATCGCCTCGACGGCCTTCTCGGCCTCCTCGCCCACGCAATCGGCGGCAAAGCTCACCTTGGTGCCCGGCAGCGCCTTCTGCAGCGCGGGCAACACGAGGCGCAGGCTCATGTCCTCCACGACCTTGCCCTTCGGCCGGCCGAAATGCGCGAGCAGCACCGGCTTGCCGCCCTTCTTCAGGATGTCCTCGACCGTCGGCACGATCTTCTCGATCCGGGTGGCGTCGGTGACCTCGCCGTTTTCCATCGGCACGTTCACGTCCACGCGCACCAGCACCACCTTGCCGGCGAGATCCATGTCGTCGAGTGTCTTCCAGCCCATGTCCGGTCCCTCCTGCTGCGAAGTTTCCCGCTTCCAAACCGATCGGCAGGCGGCCGTCAACCGGCGTTCGGCCGCACCACGGCGAAATCAGACCTTTTCCTGACGCCCCCGGGCCACTAGGTTTGCCGCCAAATGCAAGAGGAGGGCCCCATGGCCGAGATCAAGGATCCCGAGAACACCATCATCATGACGCTGAAGGACGGCGAAGTGGTGATCGAGCTTCTCCCGGACGTCGCCCCGAAGCACGCCGAGCGGATGAAGACGCTCGCCCGCGCCAAGGCCTATGACAACGTCGTGTTCCATCGCGTGATCGAAGGCTTCATGGCGCAATCCGGCGATGTGTCGAACGGCAACACGGAAAACAATTTCAACCTTCGCCGCGCCGGCACCGGCGGCTCGGACCTGCCGGATCTTCCGGCCGAGTTCTCGAAGGTCCCGCATGCCCGCGGCACGCTGGGCGCGGCCCGGTCGCAGAACCCGAACTCGGCCAACAGCCAGTTCTTCATCAACTTCCGCGACAACGATTTCCTGAACGGCCAGTATACCGTCTATGGCCGGGTGATCTCGGGGATGGAGCACGTGGACAAGATCGTCCGCGGCGAGCCGCCGGCGAACCCGGACAAGATGCTCACGGTGCGGGTGGCGGCCGATGTCGTCTGATCGCGTCCTTTTCGCGGGGCTGATGTCGCTGGGCGTGGCGGTGATCGGCGGCTATGCGCTGTCGCAATCCGCGGTGCTGGCGCAGGATGCCGTCGATGGCCCGGGGCCGAACCTGGTGATCGAGGTGGCCGGCAAGGCGCAGGGCGAGGTGGTGATCGACCTTCTGCCCGATGTCGCGCCGCAGCATGTCGAGCGGATGGTGACGCTTGCGGGGCAGGGCGCCTATGACGGCGTGGTGTTCCACCGGGTGATCGAGGGCTTCATGGCCCAGACCGGCGACGTCCAGTTCGGCAAGGGCCCGTCGCTTGGTCAGGCCGGCATGGGCGGGTCGGACCTGCCGGACCTGCCGGCCGAGTTCTCCGACATCTCCTTCGACCGCGGGGTCGTGGGGATGGCGCGCTCGGCCAGCCCGGATTCAGCCAACTCGCAGTTCTTCATCATGTTTGCCCCGGGCGAGTTCCTGAACGGCCAGTATACGGTCGTCGGGCGCGTGGTGCAGGGCATGGATGTGGTGGACGAAATCACCCGGGGCGAGCCGCCGCGCTCGCCGGATGTCATGCAGAAGGTCAGCGTCGCGAAGTGACGCGCGGATCAGCGAAAGGGCGCCCGAGGGCGCCCTTTCTGCTGTCTCATCCCAGACGCACCAGCTTGTGCTTCTTCTTCCCGATCGAGACCTTCAGCTCGTCCCCCACGGTGCCGGAGGTCACGGTGGCATTCGCGTCTGTCACCAGTTCGTTGTTGAAGCGAAGGCCATGCTCGGACACCAGCCGCTTCGCCTCCTTCCCCGAGGCGACGAGGCCCGCCGCCACGAGGAAATGCGTGACCGACAGCCCGTCGCCCAGCTTGTCGGACGCGAGTTCCACCACTTCCAGCTCGCCGCCGACGCCGCCCTGCTCGAAGACCGCGCGGGCGGTGGCCTCGGCCGCCGTCGCCGCCTCGCTTCCGTGCAGCAGCGCCGTCACCTCGTTTGCCAGCAGGATCTTGGCCGCGTTGATCTCCGACCCCTGCAGCGCGCCCAGCCGGTCGCATTCCTCCACCGGCAGATCGGTGTAGAGCTTCAGGAACCGCCCGACATCGGCATCCGTGGTGTTGCGCCAGAACTGCCAGAAGTCGTAAGGCGAGAGCATCTCGGCATTGAGCCAGACCGCCCCGCTGGCCGACTTGCCCATCTTGCGCCCGTCCGAGGTGGTCAGGAGCGGCGAGGTCAGCCCGAAGATCTCGCCCTCCAGCACCCGCCGCGTCAGGTCGATGCCGTTGACGATGTTGCCCCACTGGTCCGACCCGCCCATCTGCAGCCGGCAGCCATAGCGGCGGAACAGCTCGAGGAAGTCGTAGGCCTGCAGGATCATGTAGTTGAATTCGAGGAACGACAGCGACTGCTCGCGGTCGAGCCGGCTTTTCACGCTTTCGAACGAAAGCATCCGGTTGACCGAGAAATGCCGGCCGATGTCACGCAGGAAATCGAGGTAGTTCAGGCTGTCGAGCCATTCCGCGTTGTTCAGCATCAGCGCGTCGCCCGCGCCCTCGCCATAGGACAGGTAGCGCGCGAAGACCTGCTTCATGCCGGCGATGTTGGCGTCGATCTTCTCGGGCGTCAGCAGCGGACGCTCCTCCGACCGGAACGAGGGGTCGCCCACCTTGGTCGTGCCGCCCCCCATCAGGGTGATCGGCTTGTGGCCGGTCTTCTGCAGCCAGCGCAGCATCATGATGTTCAGCAGATGCCCGACGTGCAGCGAGGCCGCCGTCGCGTCATAGCCGATATAGGCGGGCACGATCCCCTTCACCATGGCCTCGTCCAGCGCCTGCATGTCGGTGCAGTCGGCGAGGTAGCCGCGTTCCTGCATCACGCGCAGGAAGTCGGATTTCGGATGGTATGTCATCGGACCCTCGTGCCTTGATCGGTCATCGTCTGCTATGATGGCCGCGTATAGCGGCGGCTTGCAGAGAGGGAAAGCCATGTTGAAGGGCGGTGCGGTCTGGGCCCTCGGCACGATGTCGGGAACCTCGCTCGACGGTGTGGATGCGGCGATGGTGCTGACTGACGGCGAGCGGATCCTCGAATTCGGCGAGACGGCCTATCGGGCATATACCCCGGCCGAGCGCGCGACGCTGCGCGCAGCCCTCGGCCACTGGCCCGGGGCCGCCGAGGTGGAGGCCGCGGCCGAGGTGGTCGAGGCCGCCCATGCCGAACTGCTCGGCCGGTTCCGCGGGGCCGAGCTTGTGGGCTTCCACGGCCAGACCCTCGCCCATGAGCCGGGCGGGCGCGGCACGCATCAGGCGGGCTCGGGCGAGCGTCTCGCGCGGGCGCTGGGGGTGCCGGTGGTCTGGGACTTCCGCTCGGCCGACGTGAAGCTGGGCGGGCAGGGGGCGCCGCTGGCGCCATTCTACCACTTCGCCTGCGCGCGCCATCTGGGGGCGGACCGGCCGCTCGCCTTCCTCAACCTCGGGGGGGTGGGCAACCTGACCTGGGTCGATCCGCGCCAGTCCTCGCCCGAGGCGCCGGGCGCCTGCCTCGCCTTCGACACCGGCCCCGCGAACGCCCCGCTGAACGACCTGATGCAGGCCCGCTTCGGCCGCACGCAGGACGAGGGCGGCCGGCTGGCCGCCCGCGGCCGCGTCGACGAGGCGGTGGTCGGGCGGTTCCTCGAAAACGCCTTCTTCTACCGGATGCCGCCCAAGTCACTGGACCGCAACGCTTTCGCGGATCTCGTCGAGGCGGTCGCGGGGCTGGCGGATGCGGATGCGGCGGCGACCCTCACTGCGGCGGCAGCGGCGGCGGTGGCGCGCGGTGCCGGCCACTTCCCGACCCCCGTGGCGCGGCTTCTGGTGACCGGAGGCGGTCGACGCAACGCGACACTGATGGCGATGCTCGAGGCGCGGACCGGATCCGAGGTCGTGCCGGTCGAGCAGGTCGGCCTCGATGGCGACATGCTCGAGGCGCAGGCCTTCGCCTTCCTCGCCGTCCGCGTCGCCCGCGGCCTGCCGACTTCTGGACCCTCCACCACGGGCGTCGCGGCCTGCGTCAGCGGCGGGCGCATCAGCCGTCCGGAGGAGCTGGCCGTCGGGGCCTGAGACGTGGGCCGTTTCTAGCCGAGGGGGATGGCGAAGCCGGGCGGGGCCAGTTCGAAGCCCTCGAAGCGAAAGCCCGGGCTGACCGTGCAGCCGACAAGGCTGAAGGCGCCCGTGGAACGCGCCGCCTGCCAGTAATGCGGCGGCACGACGCCCTGCACCGACTGCCCGGCCGCCAGATCCGGGCCCAGCAGCACCTCTCGCGCAGGGCCCTCCGCAGCTTCGGCGATCGACAGGACGAGCGGGGCGCCGGCGTGGAAGTGCCAGATCTCGGTGGCGTCCACCCGGTGCCAGTGCGACCGCTCGCCGTCCTTCAGCAGGAACAGGATCGCCGTTCCGCAGGGCCGGCCCGGACCCTCCGCGCGCCATGTCTCGCGATACCAGCCGCCTTCGGGATGGGGCTGCAGCTCCAGCCGGGCGATGATGTGGTCAGGGTCCATGCCGATGCTCCGTCCGATCAATTCGAGGGATGCGCCAGTCGACGTCTCCGTCCACGGGCGCCCGGTGGCGAGGATGCCATCCTTCCGCCTGCCATGTGCAGGATTTCCGCCCGCTCATCGGCCGAACTGTCGCGCGGGTTGAACGACGCGCCGCCGGAAATTGTATTTCCGATCGCTTTCGCGGGCGACCGCTCTGGGCGTTTGACAAGCTCGGGGTGGCCGTCGAAGCATGTGATCACAGCGGATTTGAAGGCTGGATTTTCAGGAGGACATGGTGAGGAAGGACATTGACGAAACCGTGCCGGTCTACGAGGCGCCCCTGCTGCGCGTCCACGGCACGCTGGAAGAGATGACCCACGGCGGTCGCGGTCGCGGTCATGGCCATGGCTGGCCGCACCGTCGGGACGATCCCTGCGACTACACCTTCTCCTGACGGTCGCACCGGTGCCCGCGGCCCGGCTGCCCGCAGGGGCAGCCGGGTCTTCTCATGTCAGTCGGCGGCGACGGAGCGCCCGCGGGCGCCCCCGGCGCCTCAGCCCTTCAGGATCGAGCGGCCGGCATATTCGGCCACTTCGCCCAGCATTTCCTCGATGCGGATCAGCTGGTTGTATTTCGCCAGACGATCCGAGCGGCTGAGCGAGCCGGTCTTGATCTGGCCGCAGTTCGTCGCCACCGCGAGATCGGCGATGGTCGCATCCTCGGTTTCGCCCGAGCGGTGCGACATGACGTTGGTGTAGCGGGCGCGATGCGCCATATCGACGGCCATCAGCGTCTCGGTCAGCGAGCCGATCTGGTTGACCTTCACCAGCATCGAGTTGCCGACGCCGGCCTTGATCCCTTCCGCCAGACGCTTCGGGTTGGTCACGAACAGGTCGTCGCCCACCAGCTGCACCCGGGCGCCCAGACGGTCGGTCAGCAGCTTCCAGCCCTCCCAGTCGTCCTCGGCGCAGCCGTCCTCGATCGAGATGATCGGATAGTCGGCGCAGAGCGCGGCGAGGTAGTCGACGTTCTCGGCCGAGGTGAAGCTCTTGCCCTCGCCCTTCATCTCGTACTTGCCGCCCTTGAAGTATTCGGTCGAGGCGCAGTCGAGGGCAAGGTAGATGTCCTCGCCCGGCTTGTAGCCGGCCTTCTCGATGGCCTTCAGGATGTAGTCCAGCGCCTCGCGGGTCGAGGAGATGTTCGGCGCAAAGCCGCCCTCGTCGCCGATCCCGGTGTTGAAGCCGCCCGCCGAAAGCTCCTTCTTCAGCGTGTGGAACACTTCCGAGCCCATGCGGATCGCGTCGCGCACGGTCTTGGCGGCGACGGGCATGATCATGAATTCCTGGATGTCGATCGGGTTGTCGGCATGCTCGCCGCCGTTGATGATGTTCATCATCGGCACCGGCAGCACGCGCGCCGAGGCGCCGCCGACATAGCGGAACAGCGGCTGGTTGGTGAACTCGGCCGCGGCCTTGGCCACGGCAAGCGAGACACCGAGGATGGCGTTGGCGCCCAGACGGCCCTTGTTGGGCGTGCCGTCCATCTCGATCATCGTGCGGTCGATGCCCACCTGATCGGTCGCATCGAAGCCCACCAGCATCTCGGCGATCTCGCCGTTGACGGCCGCGACCGCTTCCAGAACGCCCTTGCCCATGTAGCGCGACTTGTCGCCGTCGCGCTTCTCCACCGCCTCATGCGCACCGGTCGAGGCGCCCGAGGGCACGGCGGCCCGGCCGAAGGCGCCGCTTTCCAGCGTCACGTCCACCTCGACGGTGGGATTGCCGCGGCTGTCGAGGATCTCGCGGGCGTGGATGTCGATGATCGTGCTCATAATCTGTCCCTTGGGTTGCCGTGGGTTTGCGGCTTCTTACTCTGCGGCTTGCCGCAAGGAAAGACGGCGAAGGCGTTGCTCGCGCATGAAGCTGTAGAGCCCCGAGCCGATGATGAGCGACGCGCCGCCGAGCATCCAGGCATCGGGCCGCTCGCCGAAGACGGCGAGACCGATCAGCATGGCAAAGACAAGGCGCGTGTAGCGGAAGGGCACGATGGCCGAAACCTCGCCCACCCGCGTGGCAAGGATGACCGCCCAATAGGCGCCGAAGCCGAAGCAGAGCGCGCCCAGAAGCAGCGCGAACTGCCCGGCCGTGGGCCATACCGCACCGCCCCGCACCGCCAGCATGATCGCACCGAGAAGCGCGACCGTCAGGAAGGCCCAGGCGCCGACCTGCATTGTCGAGGTCGAACTTGCCACCTTCCGCGTCGCAAGGTCGCGCGCGGCAAGGCCCATCACGCCCACCACGCCCCAGAGCGAGGCAAGCTGGAAGCCCTCGAGCCCCGGCCGGATCACCACGATCACGCCGAGGAAACCCACGACGATGGCCGTCCAGCGTCGCCAGCCGACCTTCTCGCCCAGAAACAGCGCAGCACCGCAGGTAACCGCCAGCGGCGTCGCCTGAAGGATGGCCGAGGCGCTGGAAAGGGGCGTCAGCGCCAGCGCGGTGACAAAGCCCGCCGTGCCCACCATCTCGCCCGCGTTTCGCCACAGGATCGGGCCGGCCAGCGCCTCGCGCGACAGGATCCGCTTGCCCTCGCGCCGGGCCAGCGCCCAGAACAGCGGCGCGCCGAACAGGCCGAGGAACAGCAGGATCTGGCCGGTCGGCATGTCGGCCGCCGCCAGCTTCACGAACATGTCCTCCATGGCAAAGCCCGCCATGGACACGACCATCATGACGATGCCGCGCACGTTTTCCATGATATCCCTCTGAGGGCCCTCAGCCCTTCTTCAGCGGCGCCCCGAACAGTTCCAGCCGGTGCCCGATCAGGCGATAGCCGAGCTTTTCGGCGATCCTTTCCTGAAGCGCCTCGATCTCGGGGTCGACGAACTCGATCACCTCGCCGGTGTTCACGTCGATCAGGTGGTCGTGATGGTCGCGCTCGGCATCCTCGTAGCGCGAGCGGCCGTCACCGAATTCCAGCCGCTCGAGGATGCCCGCCTCTTCGAAGAGCTTCACCGTGCGGTAGACCGTGGCGATCGAGATCCGCGGATCGACCGCCGCCGCGCGGGCATGCAGCGCCTCGACATCAGGATGATCCTCGGCCTCGCCGATCACCCGCGCGATGGTGCGGCGCTGCTCGGTCATGCGCAGGCCCTTGGCCTCGCAGCGGGAGATGATCGAATCCTGCATGTGATGCTCCGGTCATGCGCACCCGGTTCCTGCCGAAGGTCTAAGCGATCCCCGGCGGCTCTGCCAGCGCTTTCCTGCCGGCCAGAAGTAGGGAATCGCCACCCGGCTCCAGGCACGGGCCGGTGTGGCGCATGTGGCGCCGGGGCCACGCCAAAGGGCCACGTTTTCCGGGGCTTGAGGGGGCGACTCGGGGCAGGGCGGTTCATCCCCAGCGCGAGGCCGCGGCCGCAACCGCCCGCAGCTCCACGTCTTTGCGGCCTTCTCCGCGCCTCGCCCCGGAATTATCCACATGGCTGCCCACAGCCTTTCGGCTGATACCACTGCTGGCGCCCGGCGGCGCGTCAAGCACATTATCTGGGGGCACGCGTCAAGAATCCCGTTGCCTCGGTGTCGGCTTTGCGACAACTTCAGAGAACAGGGCGGCCAGCCACCAGATGTAGCGGCTGCCCATCGGGAACCACCGACAGACCGCCCCATGGGACGCGCCTCTCCTGCCTGCTTGTGCGGGGGGCGGCCGCTGCGTGGCGGGCTGCGAGATCAACGACGGGGCGAGATCCCCGCGAGGGACGAGAACGGAGAGGGCGAGATGAAGATCGAGCGGAAGTTCACCACGGTCGAAGGCGGCGCCTATGGCGGTATCGGCTTCACCACCACGGTTTCGGAGATCCGCAACCCGGACGGCACCGTGGTCTTCCGCAACGATCAGGTCGAGGTGCCCGAGGGCTGGAGCCAGGTCGCCTCGGACGTGCTCGCCCAGAAATACTTCCGCAAGGCAGGCGTGCCCGCGCGCCTTCGCCGTGTGAAGGAGAAGGGGGTTCCGGACTTCCTGTGGCGCTCGGTGCCCGACGAGGCGGCGCTGGCGGCCCTGCCCGAGGGCGAGCGCTTCGTGGGCGAGACCTCGGCCCGGCAGGTCTTCGACCGGCTGGCCGGCGCCTGGGCCTACTGGGGCTGGAAGGGCGGCTATTTCACCACCGAGGCCGACGCCCGCGCCTATTACGACGAGATGCGCTGCATGCTGGCCCGCCAGATGGCCGCACCGAACAGCCCGCAATGGTTCAACACCGGCCTGCACTGGGCCTATGGCATCGACGGTCCGTCGCAGGGGCATTTCTACGTCGATCACGCGACGGGCAAGTTGGTGAAGTCCGACAGCGCCTATGAGCATCCCCAGCCGCACGCCTGTTTCATCCAGTCGGTCGCGGACGACCTGGTGAACGAGGGCGGCATCATGGACCTCTGGGTCCGCGAGGCGCGGCTGTTCAAATACGGCTCGGGCACCGGAACCAACTTCTCCTCGCTCCGCGGCGAGGGCGAGAAACTGTCGGGCGGCGGCAAGTCTTCGGGCCTCATGGGCTTCCTGAAGATCGGCGACCGTGCAGCCGGCGCGATCAAGTCGGGCGGCACGACCCGGCGCGCGGCCAAGATGGTGATCTGCGACATGGATCACCCCGACATCGAGCAGTTCATCAACTGGAAGGTCATCGAAGAGCAGAAGGTTGCCTCTCTCGTCGCCGGATCTAAGCAGCATGAAGCGAAGCTGAACGACATCTTCGCCGCCATTCGCAGCTTCGACGGCTCGATCGAGGGCGCAACCGACCCGGCCGGAAACGCAGCGCTCAAGACTGCGATCCGTGCCGCGAAAAAGGCCATGATCCCCGAGACCTACATCAACCGCGTCCTGCAATATGCGCGGCAGGGCTTCTCGTCGATCGAATTCCCGACCTATGACACGGACTGGGACTCCGAGGCCTACATCACGGTCTCGGGCCAGAACTCGAACAACTCGGTGCGGGTGACCGACGCCTTCCTGAAGGCGGTGAAGGACGATGCCGACTGGGCGCTGCTGCGCCGAACCGACGGCAAGGTCGCCAAGACGGTCAAGGCCCGCGACCTGTGGGATCAGGTGGGCCATGCCGCCTGGGCCTGCGCCGACCCGGGCATCCAGTTCCACGACACTGTCAACGCCTGGCACACCTGCCCCGAGGACGGGCCGATCCGCGGATCGAACCCCTGTTCGGAATACATGTTCCTCGACGACACGGCCTGCAACCTGGCGTCGATGAACCTGCTGACGTTCTTCGAGGGCGGCCGCTTCGACGCCGATGCCTACATCCATGCCACGCGGCTCTGGACCGTGACGCTGGAAGTGTCGGTGATGATGGCGCAGTTCCCCTCGAAGGAGATCGCGCAGCTTTCCTTTGACTTCCGCACGCTGGGCCTTGGCTATGCCAACATCGGCGGCCTGCTGATGAACATGGGGCTGGGCTACGACTCGAAGGAGGGCAGGGCGCTCTGTGGCGCGCTGTCGGCAATCATGACGGGCGTGGCCTATGCCACCTCGGCCGAGATGGCGGCCGAGCTTGGCGCCTTCGCAGGCTACCAGCGGAACGCCCAGCACATGCTCCGCGTCATCCGCAATCACCGCGCCGCGGCGCATGGAGCGACCTCGGGCTACGAGGCGGTGAACGTGGCCCCCGTGCCGCTCGACGCCGCCAACTGCCCGGATACGCGTCTGGTGAGCCTTGCGAAATCCGCCTGGGACGAGGCGCTGCGGCTGGGTGAGGCGCACGGCTTCCGCAACGCGCAGGTGACGGTGATCGCGCCCACGGGCACCATCGGCCTCGTGATGGACTGCGACACGACCGGCATCGAGCCCGACTTCGCGCTGGTGAAGTTCAAGAAGCTTGCGGGCGGCGGCTATTTCAAGATCATCAACCAGTCGGTTCCGGCGGCGCTGGAAACCCTCGGCTACAGCTCGGCGCAGATCTCGCAGATCGTGGCCTATGCGGTGGGGCATGGCACGCTGGCCAACTGTTCCTCGATCAGCCATTCGGCGCTGGTCGGCCACGGCTTCGGCGCCGCCGAGCTGGAGAAGGTCGAGGCAGCACTTCCCTCCGCCTTCGACATCCGCTTCGTCTTCAACCAGTGGACGCTGGGCGAGGATTTCTGCAAGCGCGCGCTCGGCATCCCGGCGGACAAGCTCGCGGACCCGACCTTCGACCTGCTGCGTCACCTCGGCTTCACCAAGGCCCAGATCGACGCCGCGAACGACCATGTCTGCGGAACGATGACGCTGGAAGGCGCGCCGCACCTGAAGGCCGAGCATCTTCCGGTCTTCGATTGCGCCAATCCCTGCGGCAAGAAGGGCACGCGCTACCTCTCGGTCGAAAGCCACATCCACATGATGGCGGCCGCGCAGAGCTTCATCTCCGGCGCGATCTCCAAGACGATCAACATGCCGAACTCGGCCACCATCGCCGAGGTTCTGGCTGCCTATGAGCTTTCCCATTCGCTGGGGATCAAGGCGAACGCGCTCTACCGCGACGGCTCGAAGCTCAGCCAGCCGCTGGCATCGGCGCTGGTCGAGGATGACGAGGAGGCCGAGGAGATCCTCGCCACCGGATCGGTCCAGGAAAAGGCCATCGTGCTGGCCGAGAAGATCGTCGAGAAGGTGATCGTCAAGGAGATCGTCCGCTCCAACCGCGAGAAGCTGCCCGAGCGCCGCAAGGGCTATACCCAGAAGGCCATCGTGGGCGGCCACAAGGTCTACCTCCGCACGGGCGAATACAAGGACGGCTCGCTTGGCGAGATCTTCATCGACATGCACAAGGAAGGCGCGGGCTTCCGGGCGATGATGAACAACTTCGCCATCGCGGTCTCGGTGGGCCTGCAGTACGGCGTGCCGCTGGAAGAGTTCGTCGACGCCTTCACCTTCACCAAATTCGAGCCCGCGGGCATGGTGCAGGGCAACGACTCGATCAAGAACGCGACCTCGATCCTCGACTACATCTTCCGGGAGCTTGCGATTTCCTACCTCGACCGGACCGACCTAGCCCACGTGAAGCCGCAGGGCGCGAGCTTCGACGATCTGGGTGGCGGCACCGACGAGGGCAAGCGGTCCAATGTCACCGAGGTCTCCGAGGCCGCCGCCTCGCGCAGCCTCGAGGTGCTGAAGCAGATCAGCTCCACCGGCTACCTGCGCAAGCGTCTGCCGCAGGAGCTGACGGTGCTTCAGGGCGGTATGGCGGTGGGCTTCGAGTCCAGCTCGCTCATGGGCTTCGCCGAGACCCGCAGCGCGACGGCGCTCGCCTCGGGAACGGTGGCGATGGACGCACGCGCGAAGGCCAAGATGCAGGGCTACGAGGGCGACCCCTGCGGCGAGTGCGGCAACTACACGCTGGTGCGGAACGGCACCTGCATGAAGTGCAACACCTGCGGCTCGACAAGCGGTTGCAGCTGAGGGAAGGGCGGTTTGTCGCTGCGGCGAAAGTTCCTCCCAAATCGGGCAAGTTTGTCCCGGTTTGGGGGGTAAAGTCTGTCCCGCGCGGTTTTTGCAGCCCCGACTTCTGGTCCTTGCCGTCGGAGCGATTTCTTGCAAGCATCAGATAAAACTGACGAAACTCCGGGTGCGACCTGTGCCCCCGGATGTTCAGAGGCGGAAGGATGCGCTTGAACCCGAGAGACGTGATCGGCCCCGCACTGATCCTCGCGAGCGGCGAGTCGGGATCCGGCGGTTGGCGAGGACGCGAGGTGGCTCAAGGCGCTTCCGCTTGCCCTGCCGGTGGCGCCGCAGGGACGGATCACTCGATGAGGATTTCGCGATGAACCTCTCCCGGACCACGCTCCTCGCCGGTCTCGTGGCGGGCCTGCTGCTCGGGGCCTGCGGCCGCTCCCCGCAGGAGTGCATGGAGCGGGCGATGTATTTCGAATCCAACCGCTCCAGCCGCGACGGGATGGTCGCGGTGGGCAGCGTGGTCATGAACCGCGTCGAGTCAGGCCAGTATCCGAGGTCGGTCTGCGGCGTCGTCGCCCAGCGGGGCCAGTTCGCTCCCCGCATCATGTCCCGCCGTATGGACTCGCGGTCCTTGCCGCTGGTTCGTGAGACGGCCCGGTCCGTCCTGCAGGGCGAGCGCCATCCGATGATCGGCAACGCGATGTTCTTCCATACCGCCGGCCACCGGTTTCCCTACGACAACATGCACTACGTCCTCGTGGCGGGCGGGAACGCCTTCTACGAGAAGCGCAAGAACTACCTCGTGACACAGCCCGTGCCACCAGAGCCAATCGAAGGCATCACGGGTTGGCGAGGCTGGTGATTGTTTCTGAGGGGCTACCGTTCGGCTCGTGCGAAGGCGTTAAATGGCAGTTCAACCGCGAACCATCTTTCACACGCCAGACGTGGCAGCGCTTCCGAGCTGAACCTGCATAATCATGCGCCAGCCGCTGATGCGAACCATGGACGAAACGGTGAGGATGCACAGGAAGCCACCAGGTGGAGACTCGGCCGTAGCGGATGCCGCGCGCGTCAGTTCCGCCCTGAGCCGCCGGTCGAGCCTCCCGGCGCAGGCCTCCGAAGCGGCCAGTCGAGCGCGCTGCAGCGAGGGGACGGAGCAGCCCTTCGCCGACGGTCGTGCGAGGCGCAGCGCAATTGAAGCCGTGGCCCAGGAGGGCGGAGAACGGACTGACGGTAGCGCGGCCGGCGGTTGCAGAAATCCGCGATACCGGACACTCGCCCTCACGCCGCGTGTGGCAGCGAAGCGCAGGTTGCGGACATGCCGCTTGGGAAGGCGCACCTTACGCTGCCGATACAGCCGGCCCTCTGCCGCCGGTCGAGCGTCCGAGCGAGGCTCGCCGAAGCTGTCGTTCAAGCATGTCGCGGCAAGAGGTCCGAGCAGCACTCAAAAACGAGCGCCCAGGAAAATTATGCTGACGAACACCGGGTAATGCGCCAGCACCTCGTGGCGCAGCTTCCGGGTCCAAGGCAACGAGGTCACCAGGAAGAAGCGGTCGAGCAGCAGGTCGCCCTCGCGCTCCTTAACGACGAGGATCACGCGCCGCGGCTTGTCCCAGGTCTCGGCCTGGTAGCGCAGTTCCCGCAGCCACATCCGCGGCTTGGCCGGCCTCCGACCGACGGGGCGGACCATATGCGGCTCGGCCAGCCGGTTCAGCACCCGATTGGCGGGAAGGCGCGAGACGTAGTCGATCCCGCGGACCTCGAGCCCGGCGAGCAGCGCGGCCGAGGGAAAGCCCGCGTCGACCCGGACCATGGCCACGTCGCAGAAGCTCTTCCGGGCGCGATCGACGACATCAAGGATGACATCCAGCGCACCGTCCGCGGTGCCGACATTTCCGGGGCGGAGTCGCGCGTCGAGCATGTCGCCGGTCTCGGCGATGGACGTGATCAGCGGGTGATAGATGCGCGCCGCGTAGTGGCCATTCCACTCGGCCTTCGGCTGGTGCCCGTGAACTTCGATCGGTGCGCTGTCGACGTCGAGCGTGACCGACCGCATCCGCTCGCCCTTCCGCTCGGACCGGATCCCGCGTCCGGCCAGTTCCAGCACTGCCTCGCGCAGGATTTTCAGATTGCCGGGCTCGGCCATCAGCGCGGTGAACCGCGACAGGGCCCCGCCGCCGAACTGGCGGCCAGCCGGAAGGCCGGATCGTGACGGAGTGCATCGGCATCGTCATGGTCGCGCCAGCCCTGTGCTGCCAGCAGCACCACGGTCCGGATCAGCGAGGCCAGATCGTGGGTCACATCGACCTGACGGCGCGTGTCCCTCAGGCGCGCGGTCATCCAGGAGATGATGCCGCTGCGCTCCAGCACCTCACGAAGCAGGACCGCGCCGGGATCCCCGGTCAACCGGTCAGGACGACAGACGACGCGCAGAGAGCGGTTGAACCCGGTCGTGACCGGCGGTAGCGTTTCACCCATGCGTGCGTCGGAAGCTGCTCGAGGTTTGTGTCTAGCAGCTTGAATCTACAGCGCTTTCAGGCGCACGCAACCGCCTCCCGCCCAGTTCCATGAATAAGCCGGGATCCATGACAGACCAAAATTTTATGGGCTTGGAGATCGTATGATTGCGCATTTAACTGCGGGCAGAACGTTTCTAGAAGTATCCCTCAGTAACTATGCTTGACCTATCGAACCTTCGGCCTGACCCGGCCGCGCTTCGGACGCCGTTCGAAGGCTTGATCTGTGGCCTCGCCCGACGCTTCCCGCCTGACAAAGGGGCGACGTTCAGCTGGATCGCAGGGTCTGGCGGCGACGGTGGGCTGGAGGCCTATTGGACGACCCCGGCTGGGGATGAAGTTGGCTACCAAGCCAAATTCCATCGCAGGTCGGCAGAAGTGGACTGGAGCAAGATAGACGCCTCTGTATCTGCCGCCCTGACCTCCCATCCAAGGCTCATATGCTACGTGGTGGCGCTTGCCTGCGATCTCACGGACGAGGTGCCTGGACGGCGCGGCAAGTCTGGTCGCGCCCACTGGAGAGACCACAAAGCGCAGTGGGAGGCCGACGCGTCCGCTCGGAATATGTCGGTGGCGTTCGAGCTTTGGGACTTGTCTGAGATCGAGGATCGGCTGACGCAGTCTTGCGCGCAAGGGTTGCGGACATATTGGCTAGGCGACCTGGAGTTGACCAAGCAGTGGTTCTGCGACGCATTCGAACGGACCGCCGCCGCTCTTGACGAGCGCTACCAGCCCGACGACCACGTTGAGGTGGCAGCCGAGGACACATTCGGGGGCCTCCTCCGCGACGAGCGCCTTCACAGGCGTCTTCGTGCAGCCCTTGAGGCGCTTCATGCGAACGTGCTGGAAACGCCTCGTGAGGCGCCTCTCGGGGTTCTCAGCGCCATTGATCATGTGCGCGGAACGATCAACGCGATCCGGACCTTGGACCCGATCATTGTCATCCCGAACGCTCCGACCATGCCGATGGCCCTGGCGCCGCTTCGAGAATGCTTGGACGCGCTGCAGACGGCCGGTCGCGCGGCCCTCGACGCCATCACTGCGCACTACCCCAAGGTGGGTGACGGGCGGGATCCGGGTATGGACGCGACGCGCCACAGCTATGACAAGGCGTATGGCGGCCTCCGGTCTGTCATAGATGAGGCTCAAGAGGTCGAGGCCTTCCTCTCTTCGAGCGCCGTCCTCGCGGACGCGGCGCGTTACGTCCTGGCGACGGGACGGGCGGGGACGGGGAAGTCGCACATCCTGGCCGCGGAGGTGGACCGACTGACCAAGGGCGGCGCGCCGGCGATCCTGTTATTGGGAACGTGGTTTTCGGATGGATCCCCACTCGCGGGGCAGATCCCCAACGTGCTTGGCCTGAATGCAACCTGGGACGAGTTCCTTGATGCGATGAATGCCGCGGCAGAGGCTGTGGGCGCACGAGGCCTCATTGCGATCGACGCGATCAACGAAGGGGGAGGGCGCCGCTGGCGGCACGAACTCGGTGCGCTCGCGCTCGACGTCGCGCGCCGTCCTTGGCTCGCCTTCGCGGTCTCGTGCCGGACGGAGTATGAGCCGTTCCTGGTCATGGACGGGGCGAGGGAACGTGCGGCCCAAGTCGTCATCGAGGGGTTCGCAACCGAGGAGGAGCAAGAGCGCGCCGCGCAGGTTTATCTCGACGGTCGGGGCATCCTCCGGCCGGCAACCCCATGGCTGCCCCCAGAGTTCGTCAACCCCTTGTTCCTGCGAACCACCGCGAATGCACTGCGGGAGTCGGGTCGGAGCGAGTATCCGACTGGCCTGCACGGCATAAAGGAAGTCCTGCGCTTCTACCTCGACGTCGCGGGTCGTCATCTGGGGACGGAGCAGGATGGCTCGCAGGCGTTGGTCCGCCCGACAGTACGCGCGGTTACGTCCATCGCCAAGGAGATGGCGAAAACGCGCGTGGATCATTTGCTCCTAAGTGAGGCTCGGCGCCTCGCCGATGCAGCATTTGCCTCTCACCAAGCTCCTATGGGAATGTCTTGGTTCGACGTACTGCACCGCCGTGGCATCCTGCGCCTCGATCCGCCGGCGCAGGTCCTGGAAGCGGACCCGCTTGACGTGCTGGAGGATGTCGTCCGGTTCGCTTTCCAGCGCTTCGGGGACTACCTCGTCGCGGAGGCACTCCTTGACCAGGTGACCCCTTGTGCGCCCGCCTTTGGGGAGGGAGGCGCTCTGGCTTTCCTAATCGAGCGGCATGAAAGTCGCGCTTGGTTGTCCTGGGAGTGGTCCGGCGTCTTCCAGGCGCTCTGGATTGCCCATGCCGAGCGGAACGGCGGCGAGTTGATCGACGCGCTGCCGAAGGAGATCGAAGGTCTTTCTGTAGACGAGTTCATCGAGACCATCTACTGGCGCTCCCCTAAGGCCTTCACTGACCGCACGCTTGATCTCTTCAACCACTGGGTGTTTCGGGACGAAGATTACATACCCGCCAGGCACCTCCAGGTGCTTCTGCGTCTCAGCCTCCGCGATCATCCTTGGAACGCAGAGTTTCTCGACCGCAATCTGCGCGACCGCCCGATGCCCGAGCGCGACGCGTTCTGGACCTTCCCCCTCGGCCAACTCGGCCGATACGCCGCCGAGCACAGTGAAGCGCACGGCCTTGCGCGCTGGTGCAACGGGCCGGCGGTCGAGCGTGCTAGCGACGACGTCCTCGCGCGGGCGCTCGTCATGCTCGGCTGGTTCTTCACCACGACCGACCGGGCGTTGAGGGACATGGCGACCAAGGGCGCTACCCACATTCTGCTAAGTCGCAGTGCCCTGCTGCCTGCTTTCATCCGCCGTTTCTCGGGTGCGGATGATCCCTATGTTCTAGAGCGCGTCGCTGCAGCATGCGCCGGCGCGTGCCTGCGCGACCCCACTTCTCAACGTCTCGCTTCCGCGGGCGAAGCGATCTACGACGCGTTCTTTAAGGACACGCCGCCCGTTCATCTGCTGACTCGCGACTATGCCCGCCTGATCGTCGAACTCGCTCACGACCGGGCGGCCCTTCAGATCGAGATTGAGCGCTGTCGCCCGCCCTACGGGGCCGAAGCGCCGGGTTGGCCTGCGTGCAAGGAGGAGATCGAGGCGCGGGTCGAGGCGGTTGGGGCCCGGGCAATCCTGTCCTCTGCCGGATGGGGCGGGGACTTTGGGCGCTATGTGATTGAGGGGCGCGTGGAGGAGTTCTCCACCATTCCACTAGAATCCGTGCCGCCCTCCCTGCCAGCCGAGGCAGACTGGTCGGAGCGCTACGATCTAAAGCAGCGATCGCGCCAGAATGCCAAACACGCATGCCTCTGGGTGGCCGACCGCGCGCTGTCGCTAGGCTGGAATTCGGACCTCTTTCCCAAGGACGCCACGATCTCCGACGATCGTCATCACGGCGGACGCATCGAGCGGATTGGCAAGAAATATCAGTGGATCGCTCTTCACGAGTTGCTTGCGCGCTTGGCAGACAACTTCTGGATCATCGACGAGTACCGAAGCCCAACCTTCCACCGCTACGACACGCCGAACGACGTACCTTACGTTCGGGACATTGAGATCTCTACTCCTCCGCTGGAGGAGAGAAGCCTGCCTCCAACGGCCGAGATTCTCGTGGAGCCTTTGGAGGTGCATGAGGTGCCCGAAGACGCTTGGGCCGAATGGGCATTCGACGATGGAGTTCCAGTTGCTCGCATGCGGCAAGGGTCTGTGACGGGCGTAGGATCAAACGATTGGTGCATCCTGTACCGCTGGGCCTCTGCAAGCATCTCCTGGCCTGTTGGGCAGCGGGCCAAGCACGGCATTACGACTAGGCAAGAGGAATTCTGGTTCGAGATGATGATCGGCCTGCCAGCGGGACAGGCTGCTGCGGCGACCGCGGCATGGAAGCGACGGAAGATCGACTTCCACGATTGGCTGCCCGAGAATAGGACGGATCGCGGCTACCTCTACGAACTCGGCCGGAGGGGCACATGGGACGATGGACGGCAGGGGCCGGAACGGGGTCGTTTCGACGGTCCCGATGCGTTCCGGCAGTTTACTGTAGGATACCACTGGGAGAGCCACCTCGACCGAAGCATGCCCGTGGGCTTCGAACTTCAAGTGCCGTCCGCATGGCTCGTCGGGGCGCTGCATCTCAGTCCGAACCCCTCTCGGCCAGGCGTATTCGAGAATAGCGACGGTCGAGCGGTAATCGTCTGCGAGCGTGGCAAAGGCAGCAGCCTCTGCGCCGTTCGCCGCGAGGAGATCGAGGCCCTTCTCGCGAGCGAGGAGCTCGACCAAATTTGGATCGGGATCGGCGAGCGCAGCACATATCCGCATGAGGGAAGCGGGGCTAAGTTTCACCGCCGACGTTGGAACGGCACTCTCCTGCCGTCAGGGTCAAGTGCTTCCGTCACGTTCTGGGTGGAGGACAATAGCCTTTCGGAATAGCGCCACAAACGCTGGCAACCGCCCGCCTAACAGAACGACTCAGTCTGTAAAGTGCTGCGCTGCCTCCCATAAACTCGGGTCTAAGACCGGAAGCGGCCCTCCATAACACGTGCAGCGAGCGATCGCTTTCCGACCCCTGCGTAGACGCCGGGTGTCATGCCGCGCCAGACACGAATGGCGGCGAAGGGCTGCTCGGTCCTCTCGCCGCGGCATGCTCGAACGGCAGCTTCGGAAGGCCGCGTCGGGATGAACGACCGGCCGGTTAGGGCCGACCGTGCCGTTCTTCCGCGCTCCAGCGCGCGGGTCGGCGGCGGCCGCAATTTGCGTTTCGCGATGCTCAGGGCGAGCCTCACCGACTGATCCCCTCCAGCGTTGCC
This sequence comes from Rhodobacter sp. CZR27, assembly GCF_002407205.1. NCBI lineage: Bacteria > Pseudomonadati > Pseudomonadota > Alphaproteobacteria > Rhodobacterales > Rhodobacter > Rhodobacter sp. CZR27. The sequence goes on from NZ_CP023548.1 coordinate 1,244,026, forward strand.
GCGCGGTCTTCCGTCAGGCATGACGGTCTGACGCCACGATCACGGATCCGCCCCATGGCCCGCAAGCCCGCCCTCGACATCGCGACCCTCCTCAAGCTTGGCCCCGAAAAGCTCGCGCGGCTGGTGCTCGACGAGACGCAGGACAATCCGGGCTTCAAGCGCCGCGTGGCGGCCGCGGTCGCCGGGACCGCGGGGCCGGACGCCATCGCGAAGATCGTCGACCGCAGGCTTGCGGGCCTCGAACGCGCCCGCGGCTTCGTCGACTGGGACAAGGCCCGCGCCTTCGCCGACGACCTCCGCAGCCTGGTCGCCGTCATCGCCGAGGAACTCGGCCCCGCCGATCCGGCGCTAGCGGTCGACCGGCTGCTCCGCTTCCTCGTCACCCACGGCACGGTCTTCGAGCGCGTCGACGATTCCTCGGGCCGCGTGGCCGACACCTATGCGCGGGCCATCGAGGCACTGAGGCCGCTGGTGGGGCAACTGGGCGCGGCGGCCTCGGTCCTGCCCGAGCGGGTGACGGAGGCGCTTGGCGCGAGCGCCTATGGCTATCTGACGCCGGTCGCGCGGGCGATCATTCCCCACCTGCCGCCCGCGGTTCTGGCGGCCTGGGACGCCGATCTGGCGGCCCGCAGCGCCGCGGTCGGCGCGCCTGGGTGCGACCGCTGGTTCCGCTCGGCGGCCGCGGAATGGGCCGAGATCCGGCAGGCGATCGCGGTCGCGCGCGGCGATCTCGACGGGTTGCTGGCGATCGAGGCGGCCAAGCCGGATCACGTCCAGCGCCCGCTGGCGATGGCCGCGCAGCTGCTGGAGGCCGGTCGGGCGGCCGAGGCGCTCGACTGGGTGCGCAAGGAGCCGAGCCCGCAGCGGGGACGCGTGACGATCCTCGACGACGACAGCTTCGACCCCGAGGACGACCCCGAGGCGCCCGCGGTGCAGCGGGTGAGCCTCGAGGCCCGGATCCTCGACGCGCTCGGGCGCCGCGACGAGGCGCGGGCGCTGCGCTGGGAGGGCTTCGCCGCGACGCTTTCGGCCAAGCTTCTGCGCGAGCATCTTAAATCGCTGCCGGATTTCGACGATCTCGAGGCCGAGGAGAACGCGCTGAGCCTCGCACTTGACCATCCCGAGGGGCTGGTGGCGCTTGGCTTCCTGCTCGACTGGAACCGGCGCGACCTTGCGGCGCGGCTGGTGATCGCGCGGGCGGAGAGTTGGAGCGGGGCGGACTGGTACGTGCTGCCGAAGGTCGCGGACCTCTTGCAGCACGAGCATCCGGTGGCGGCGACAATTCTCTATCGCTCGCTGCTGGCCGACATCCTCGCGCGGGCGCGGTCGAAGGCCTACGGGCACGGGGTGGAGTATCTGCGGCGGCTCGACCAGCTGGCCGGGGCAGCGGAGGCGGACGCTGCGTGGCCGCAGGGGATGGAGGCCCACGCCGCCTGGCGGGCGGCGCTGAAGCGCGACCACGGGCGTAAGACGGGCTTCTGGAGCCAGATGGGCGAGAGCGGAAAGGCGGGGGCGGCAGAGCCCGAGCGGCCGCTCAGGGGCCGGGCGCCGCGGTGGGTGCAGAGTCCGTGAGGCGGGGGAGACCGAATAAAACGGCCGAAGCCGAAAGGCAGCCTTCCGGCACGAAAGGCAAAACTCTCTGGGAGTTTTCATGGTGTGGATTGCCACAGAATTCTTCCTCAAGAGGCCACTTTCTTTCCTTTAGGGCAGCAGTTCTGACCCTCCCTGAGGGAAGTGGCTTCCAGGCATGTGACATCCCGCACCGCCAAGTCACAATCTCTCCGCCTGCGGTCCAAGCGCCACCCAGAATCGGGTTCGTGGGAGACGGGGGTGGAAGTGTGGGCTGTCAACGCATGTTCCATCGGGTCAGGCCGCACCGTCGTCGGGCATCTCACCGCTTCCCGCGGCACCTGGTCTTAGCCGACGCGCTCGGCCCTCTCCCGCCGGTCACCTCGCTCGGTGCCGCCCCCAGAAGCTGCCGCTAAGACGAGCCGCAGCGACGGGTCCGAACAGCCCTTTGGTGCCCCTCGTGCCCCGCGCAGCATGACGCCAAGCGCCGACACGAGGGCGGAAAGCGGTCTGATAGCACTGCGGCATTGCGGACGCAGCAAGTGATGGGATCAGCTATTCGGGCAAACCGCAGCGAGACACAGCTGGACCCGCGTTTAGGTGCGGTTCCGAGAATGGCCGATATGCCGCCGATCACACTCGGTTCACCGGTCCAGATTTCCGCTGACACCGCTGAGTCTTCTGCATTTTTAGGCTCCGCGGTCACCTCGCAGTGAAGCGAACATGTCGCGGACGCTGTCCTCCGTGGCGCGGTCCGTGCGCTGGCGGTCACGGTAACCATCCTGCATCTCCTCGGCTCGCCGCTCTTCATCGCCGCTGTACTCGCCGTAGGCTTCTTCAATCTGCTCGAGTTCCTGGGCCACATCCACGCCGAGGCTAGAGGCAAAGAGCTCATAGTCTTCACGGAGGCCGTTAAAATCGTTCTCCGTACTGGCTTCGCCGATCTCGGCGGCGATAGACCGTCGGGATCTCTCAAAAGCTGCGCGCAAGGCTTCAAGAGCTGCAGTGTTCTCGGGACCTTCAAGATCGAGGGCGCTGATGATCTCGCGCAATTCGTCCGACCGAACGCCCTCCCCTGCGGCCTCGATTAGTCTGGCCGTGATCTCAACCTCAAGCGGCGACGACCTGAGCGGCGACCAGGTGGTCCGCTCCAAGGCTCTCAGCGCCTCGACCGTGTCATTGACGTGCAGGTCCTGCGTTTCCCAGCTAGCGCGCATAGCCGCTTCGGTTTCCCTGACTAGCCCTAGCATCGGCATCGTCCGGAGGCGATCCGCGAGGGGTAGTACGGCTGCGAGCCGCGATCCCGGGGTCCAAGACCACAGGAAAGTGCCGTTAGAGAAGGTTCGAAGGCGCCCATTTCGGTTGAGGAGTCTCTTGATGGCGTCCGCAACGGCGGGGCCGCTCTGGCGCAGGGAGTGCCAAATGTCGGAGAGCCCCCCGGCCGCCAACGACATTACCCTCTCAATTTGGCTGAAGTCAGCGGATCCCACCACTAGGTCTACAGCATTCTCCGGGGCCTTTCGAACGACGGCGTTAAGCAGGTCAATGACCGAGGGGTCCAACACTTCAAATGACATAGCGCCGCTGGGCCGGATGAAGGCGTTGAGCAGTTCCGCCATTGCCGTTGCCCAGTCGTCCGGACGGCGCGCCAGCCCCCAGCGCGCGGCGCGTACCTCGTGTAGGGCCTTGAAGGCCACCTCCAAGATCCTTCCTTCCGTTTTTCCCCCAAGGCTGTAGAGCGCAAGCAACAGGGAGCGACCGGCATCGCTGAGCTGTTGCTCGTAGGCGTGTAGCCAGACCTCGGATGGGTCGCGCATCAGGTTGCGGACAAAGGCGCGGTATTCCGCCGGTGGGACGGTGTGTACGCGATTGAAGCTCGACAGCCACTCGATCAGGCGCGGGTTGAACTTTGGGTGGCGAACGATTTCCAGATAAAAGTCCGACGCCAGTAGGGCGTCGCAGTAGGCGTCCGGCAGATCGCTGAAATAGAGGTGATTGTATAGGATTTTGGCCTTGTGGCCGAAATCGTATCCTCCGATATGCAAGATCATCTTATGGCCGGTCAGGCCAGCCTGCCGCAGGCGCTCGGATGCGGCCATGGCCTGGCCGAAGATGTGTTCACGGGTGGTGAGAATGAGGCGAGCCCTGGATGAGGCCCGCACCATCTCGATGAAGTCAGTGATTGCTCGGTCATCGTTGCGCAGAAGGCCGGTGGCCCGCTCGCCCAAGAACGTAGCGCCCATGAAGTCGTCGTAATAGTAGATCTGCGATGCGCCCCGCTGGAAGAACCGCTGGCCTTCGGCGATGTCCCGGCGAATGACGACCGGCTGCCAGTTCTTCTCGAGGTGGGCGTAGAGCAGCATATTGGCCAGGGTCGTCTTGCCCACACCAGGCGCGCCAGAAATGATCAGTACCCGATCGCGATCAAGGATTTCCAAAGCCTGGTGATAGGCGTCGCTGCGCACGTTGCGGCGGATAGTTGCGCAAATTTTTTCCACTTGGAACTCGGACTGGGTAACGAGATCGCTGTGCAGGACGCGGTCTAGTACGGCGCGGCTGGCCAACCAGAGCTTGTAGTGCTTATGCAGAACCGCCGGGTGGCGGCCCAGAAGGTTGTTCAAGTCCTCTTGGCCCAAGATGTCGGCGACGGGCAGGGCACTGCCGAACAGCGAGCTGATTGCCTGCTTGTTGGCTGGCGAGAGAGGTACGGAAGTCGCCAGCACATAGCGGCTTGGTCTGATCGCATGGACCTTAATCGCCTCGGCAGTCAGATCACGCAAAAGGCCAGCGAAGCCGGTCTTAAGGTAGTGCTTGACCTGCACCACCATGTTCTGGCCATAGCGGGCGTATCGCAGGTCTATGCCGCCGTCCCGGCCGCTTTTGAAGCCTTCGAGGACCAAGTCCCACTCGGCCTGCAACAGGTCTTGAACCAGTAGTTCCAAATCGTGCGGCGACAATTGATGGAAGTCGTAGGTCATCTAATCCGTGGAGCTCGTTGCGTCTGGCGCTAGCTTGTCATTGGACCCGCCTGCGCTTAGCTATTGGGCATATCGCTTCCATGATGATGAGAGCTTTGTTGCGAGTCAATCGGACGGCTGCCTTGGGAAATGCGGCCGCGCAGAAGCGAATGAGGATGACTATCGGCTTTGGGCCGAGCTCTGAATGCACTAGGTGTTGCCCGTGCGACAGTCTAGGAATCATTGATCTGCGGAGTTGTCGCTGCGCTTCTGGCCGAGGCAGAGCCGGTCACGTGTCGCAGCTGGGGGACCAGCGGGCCGGCTCCGCGACGATGGGGCATACGCCAGACGAGCTTGCCCGATCTGCTTTTCATATGGTGCCCCCTTACCCAATGGGTCCTTCGCGGGATCCCTTCTCGGGTGCCAGTCGACATATCGGCCTTCATCGCCTCGACCTGACCGCGGCCCGACTTGCCCAAGGCGATCTTCGTGATGAGCGTGGCAGGAAGCACTTTGCCGGACCGCTCGGCCTGACGTCTTTCGTGCCTAGGGTGGAGCGAGACCTGCTGCACCTCCAGCATACCATCGTGACGCAGCAGGGTGGCGATCGCGACGGCAGCGCCGAGGAAGTTCCGGTTCATGGCGAGTTCGTCCTCAATCATGCCATCCGGAACCGGCATGCCGACAGCCTCGAAAAGGCCGCGAGTGGGCGTCGGGACTACCTCGGCCTTCATTCCCCTCGTGACCATGCAGCAGGTGCTTGGGCCGACGGTGTTCTGGCGGATGGCGAAGCGCTGAGTGAAAATATCCCCCTCGACCTGTGTGACCAAGCCGATCACGGAACCATCATTCTGCCGCTGGATTCCATCCTCCCCTGTGAGAGGGGGCATGATGACCATCGTCGGAAACGGTAGCTGAACTTGGGAGTAGAGCTCGTCCAGCCCATCTCGCTTCATCTCGTTGACCAATTCGCTCATCATCCAGTAGGCATCGGCATCGATCCGGAATATCTGGGCGTCCTCAAGGATGGCGAGGGATCGCGCCCGATAGTCCAGAAGCTGATCCATCAGGCCCGCGGGTAGCTCGGATTGCTGGAACCCCTGCATCTCGCAAACCTGCCGAGGGTAATCCGTGAAGAAGAGCTTCAGTTCGTGGACCATGTCGTCACCTGCCGTTGAAGCCGAAGCAGACCCCAAGACGGCATGGCCGTCAACATGGGCAGGCTTGAGGTGACAGTTCGCCCGCGCAGTTCAGGCCACAGCAGCTATCGGGTTTTCCGCCTCGCGCCACGAACGGCCGCTTTGGAAGATATGGCGACGCAGCATCCGATGCGTCCGACCGGCGGCCATGGGGCCGAGCATGCCTTCCGCGGCCCGACGTCGCAGGGGGCGGGGAGCGGTCATTCGCTGCGTCTAACATGAACGGCGCCAATGCGTGGAAAGGCACCACCGCCGTGGCACACGGCGTGTTCTGGCGCTCGCGGATGGGCTACGGGGCGCGGATCGACGGCGACCGCTACTTCGTCACCTTGCCGAAGAAGATGACCGTCGAAGACGTCCTGATCGACTGACAGCACCCAACCGCCGCGACACACTCCGTCATGCAATCAAGCGCCTCCCCGGAGGCGCTCTTGGCTTTTCGCGAACTTGCTGCTCAGCACGAATGGCACTAGTGTGACCGAGATATCAGCAACTTTCTTCGCTCACTCAGGTGCCCAATGGACGTAACGAAAATATCTTCCGAGCTAAAACAGCAGCGAAGAACAGTTGGGTTTGATACCTACGACATCACCGCGAAGCAACTACTGGATATGGTTGCTGAAGGGCAGATAAAGGTGGCACCCGACTACCAGCGGCATTTCGTTTGGAAGTCGGATAGAGAGTCGGCGTTGATTGAGTCGGTGTTTCTAGGAATTCCCGTTCCCAGTCTATTTATGGCGACAAATGAGGACTCAAGCTGGGAGTGCATCGACGGGCTGCAGAGGATCACTACCCTTGTGAACTTCGTGAGGCCGCAATTTCGTTCAGGGGTCAAGGATATTTCGACACACGAACTGAAGATTGACGGCCTCGAAAAGGTTCCAAGCCTAAATGGAATAAAATTCTCTGATCTTCCCGAGACGCTAAAGCTCAACTTCCTAACGAGACCCGTGAGGATAACGGTTCTCAATGATCTGAGTGATTACCAAGTCAGGTTCGACCTATTTGAGAGGCTGAACACCGGAGGCATAATCCTGCATCAGCAGGAAATCCGAAATTGCGTGTTTCAGGGGGAGTTTAACGAATTCATTAAATCGTGCGCCGCCGATGAGCGCTTAGAAAAAGTGTTCAAAAAATCGAATCGTGAAGGCCGCGGCAACATGGAGGAGGTAGTACTCAAGTTCTTCGCTTATTTCGAGTGCAGGGACGACTTCAAACACTCCGTAAAAGAATTTCTGAACGCCTATATGGAAGACAAGACGAAGGCGTTCAAGAACAAGAAGACACTGTCTGAACTGTTCGACAAGACAATGGACGTTTTGTCGAGTGCGCTCCCGGATGGCATAGTTCGGAGCGAACGAAAGAACACGACGCCGCTTCTATTGTTTGAAGCCGTATCTGTTGGAGTCGCTGATGTAATCAGCGCGGGGAATCAAATCAATAAAGATGCCCTTCGAGCCGTTCTTAACGACCAAGAGCTCAAGAAGGCAACCTCGGTCGGCACGAATAGTAACCCCAAATTGTTGCGGAGACTTCAAATCGTTAGAGAGGCCGTTTCTGGATGAGCTTTGCCGACGCCCAGCTAGAGGTGCGCGGCAGATTCACGGAAGCTCTCCAAGTAATAAATCGGCTGGACCCCGGCGCGCCACCCAACCTCATCCCATCCACGGACCCGGACAAGGCGTTACGTGGCCTACTACTTGTAGCAATATATTCTGCGATGGAGCGGGGAGTAAACGCTTACGTTGAAGAGGCATTAGCGGTGGCCACGTCGCATGCCTCACTAGTCAAGCACTGCATCCCGGAGGTGCAGGCAATTTTTCACTACCCGCGAATACAGTCGCTTCGCGACTGCTCCGATGATAATTCACTCAGTAAGTCAATTGAGCTATTTTCTATGCTCACGCAGGATGTTGAGTTCAGTGTAGCAAACAACCCACTTTCCGTGCGCCTGCAGAATGTTGACGGTTCAACGATGGAGCAGTGCTGCCAGTTTCTGGGTGTGCCCAACTTCAGCATCGGCGTAATGGAGAGGGGCCGTTTGAATAATCTTCGTGAGCGACGAAATGCGGTGTCTCACGGCCGCGAGTCTTCGGTTCAGGTCGGTGGAAGGTTCTCCTTCGGCGAAATAAGAACTATGCACTCAATAGCGGATACGGAAGTTGAAAAATTTGGTTCGGCTTTGAAGGCTTTTTTTGAGCAGAAAGGTTATGAGCTCAGCAGTGCGTAGCATTTCCACTCACGTCACCGACTGACGGAATATCAATCTGGTCGTTAAATTCTGCCTGCTTGACGGCAACCTCTCAACGCGTTGGAGAGCTGCGCAGAGCCGTTACGCTGCGCGTTGTAGACTGCGGGGTCCGTGAACGGCAGGATTGTCTCGGGTCGCTGACCTCGGCCTGCCAGACCACGCTGCACGACGCCTTGGATGACCGGTTCCCAGAAGCTGCGCCGCAGCGCTCGGCCTTGAAGCGAACGGCTGCTCTGGGCCGGGCGCGCTATCTTGCCGCGCTCGGCCACGCAGCAGCGGAGGTCTGCTTCCTGCGCACTGCGTCGCTCTCCACGCGGGTCGCGGACGACCGCTTCCGCCATCTGCCACAGATGAAGTGCCGCGACCTCACAGGCAGTTCCCAGCCCTCTGCGTCGGCGCTACGGTTCGGCCACAGGGATAAGAACGACCTTGCAGGAGCTGCCAGGTCCTCTCCGACCGGCTTTGATGGCGGCTCCACGGAACCACCGGGTCATCCACATAAAATGAAGGTGGCGGACCAAGGGGGCCTCAAGAACCGAGATAGGACTGGATCGCCGCCTCGATCGCCCCCGTGTGCTTGTACAGGTCTGACGGCTTATCAACCCGGATCTTGGTCTCGACCTTGTCTGCGTTGAACAGGCCGATGTTCTTGGTCGTCGGAGAATTGAAGTACAGACGGCAGACCGGACGCCTGTTGTTGTCGTCCATCAGGATGGCACAGTAACTCTTCGCGTCCCTCATGGTGATCCGCTCGATGGGAGCAATCTTCGCCGCAATCGCGCGGACGATCATGAACCCCTCGCGTTCCTCATCGGTCGTCTCCACTTCCGGCTCCTCGACTTCCTGCGCAGCCTCGTTCTTGGCTGAGGGCGGATCACCTCGGAGAGTGATACTAAGCTTGTCTTGAATTCGGTCGCGGATGATCTCGTCTAGAGCAGCCTGAATGGCGGGCTTTAATTGTTCTGCGACTGCCTTGGTGATCGAGCCATCATGGATCTGACGCCCAATCAGGCGAATGAAATCATCGTCTGGCTCATCAAGCTGACCCTTGAGATAGCTGGCAGCTGCTCGCGTGTACTTGAGATTCGATGCTGCCTCGATGATCGACTCGATGGCGAAGCAGCCCTTCTGGAATCGCGCCAATTCCTGCACTTGCAGATTGTCGTAGTTCTGGAAATTAAACTTGAAGAAGGGCCGCTTGTCCATCTTGTTTGGCTCATCAGTGTCCGAGAAGAACCATGCCTCCCTCCCATTAGTAAGGACGGCAAGGCGGGATTCTGTGACGTGGAAATAGCGGAACAACTGGCTGAACTGCGTGTCCCCCAGCTTGCTGTTAATTGGCTTTGCCTCCACAAGCATCGCGATCTTGCCGTCAATCTTAATCGCGAAGTCGACCTTCTCGCCTTTCTTCATCCCGACGTCGGCGATAAACTCGGGCATGACCTCTTCAAGGTTGAACACGTCAAACCCGAGGGCTTGGAGGAACGGGAGGACAACCGCGGTTTTGGTGGCCTCTTCAGTTAAAGCCTGACGCTCAGCGACCTTGGAGCGGGTTGAGAGCGTTGCGATCTGTTCGAGAAAATCAGCCATAACAGCACCAAGGTAAATGTTGATTCGCCTGAAGACAGAGGGTGAATCAGTGGCTGGCAGAAAGTCCAGAGCCTTGCGAGAGCGCCTTACCTTTAGTGGATACGCATCAATGGCAACACAAGGCCTGCGCCATGCCCTCGACAAGGTGATTATCGACGACCGTTCGGACCATTCCAGACAGGTGAGGCCTAACCAGAGTTCCAGTTCGGGCCAGAAGGACTGCTCCCCGGCCTGAAGGAGGTCATCTCCGCCCTCGGAACGCGCCATCCCGGGTCGATCGCAAACTTCTTGCTCGGCACTTACTATGCGTTGGACGGGAGACGTCCCATCGACCTGCTGCATGCCGGGTCCGTTGACCTGGTGGTTCTTGCCGCGGCGGGAACAGGCCAGCAAGGTTCCTGAGACTGATCGCCCAGGACAGCGTCCCCTGGCGCGCCGGTACGAGCCGTCGCTTGTGGTCGGGCTGGTGCATGCGAAGACATCGATAGGCGCGGCCTGTGCCGCCAGTCCCCGCAACGGCGCGGCCGGGTCAAGCACCCGGCGCTGAAGCCCTTTGAGGCTGCGGCGGGCGGCGGTGGGGTCGATCTTACCTTCCGGCGTGGCGGTCTCCCCGTTTCTTGTTCTGGTCGGAAGCCTGGCGCGGGGCGTCGCAACGGCAAAGCCGCAAGGCAGGTAACGATCACCCGCCGACCCGAGCCGGGGCCGCCCCATCCCCCACCAGCAGCGACCCGTCGGGCAACGGCCGCTGCAGAAGCCGCGCCTCGCTCCACTCCGCCTCGAGCCAGATCTTCCACTCCGAGGGGTGGGTGACGATCACGGGCATCGCCTTCGGATGCACGGCGGCGACATCGGCGTTCGGCACCGTGGTCAGGAAGGCGAAAAGATCGTCGGTGGTCTCGCCGTCCTTCAGCTTACGGACCGAGGTCCAGCCGGGGACATGGATGCCGGCGAAGAACATCGGCGCCCCCTGCGCGTGCTCGAACCAGGCGTTGCCAAGCCCTGCACCGCGCGGCTCGGCGAAGCGCGTGAGCGGGACCAGGCAACGGTTCTCGCGGCCGAGCCAGCGCCGCCAGTGCGGCGAGCCGACGTTGCGCACGTTGGTGACGCCGCGGTCGACCTTCTTGCTGACGAAATACTGCGGAGGCGTTGGCAGACCCTAGCGCGCCATCGCGAACTCGAGGCCGCCGGAGGAGCCCACCCGGACGATCGGCGCCTGCTGGTCGGGATAGATCTCGGGCTGCGGCGGCAGGTTGCCGAGACTGTCGAGGATCTCCTGGCCCGAGAAGAGCCGCCGCATCGCATCCTGCGCGCGGGTCTGGCTGTAGAGATTGCACATCCGGGAGCACTCCTCGCAGCCGAAGGTTGAATGCCCCGCAGCATAGGGCGGGCGTCTGTCAGAAGACATCGGCCTGACGTCGTGGTCGGCGTCGACGCAGGATATGCCTCCGCTTCTTCACCGCGTGGGAGCGGCACTCAGGAAGCGACGTCGTTCGACGCGGATCTGACCTTTGCTGCCTGGACCGTGTCAGGTTTCCTCCGGGCGGGGCTTCGTTTGCGCCGCGTTTCACGGCCGCGGCCGTGCCCCCGTTGGCCGTCGGCAAGCCGCTGGGTGAAGAGCTTTCCGAGCGGCGGCGGGTCGATCGGACAGTGCTGCGGCAACTCGCCGCATCGGGGGCGCTGCGGGGTGGAAGGGGGTCGGCACGGCGAGAGCAAAGCCGCCGCGGCTTTTTTCGCGGAAGGTGCCCTGCATCCCTCCGATCAGTTCGGGCAAGGTTCGCCTGCGGTCGCCTCGGTTCGGGATGTCGCCGGCCCCTTTGCGGGGTTGGCGCTGACCTGTCTGTGGCACCTGCGGATCGCGGGCACCGGCGGCGCGACCGACCGTTGACCACCGGGGAAGCTGCCGACGCCGGATGTCAGGACCGCGGCACACGCGCGGGACCGAGGTGCGCGAGCGGGTCTGGAGACCGTAATTTTTTCGCAAAATCATGGATTTGACTCCATTCTGGCCTTCTGGTCCTTGTCGCCTCCACAGAATCGATGCCTCCCGACCGGGCGCTGAGGAACAGCCTTCGGCAGGGAGCGCCACCGCGGGACAATGCAGGAACGACCAGATGTTGCCAGTTGGAGATCGCCTTAAGTGTCACGAGGGCGATGATCGTGACCGAAGCTCGTTCAGCGGGCGACAGACGCAAGATACCGGGCTGACCCGTTGTCCCCGCCCACCGCGACCGGGCACCTGGCGTCTGCGGCCTCGTTCAGCGCCCGGCAGCTTTTCCAGCAGCGGCGGGCCTCGTTCGGCACCTGCCGACTCGCTGTGGATCTGCCGGCCCTGTCCGCCTGCCTGACAGGTCGCGGCAGGTTGCATTCACCTCCGCGCGCAGGTCGCCGGATGGCTGAACGCTGGCCCTCGGCCCTCGGCTGAACACTCTCACTTCGCCCTCTACAGCGATCCGCGGCCCCGCCGCGGGACGATCGCTCATGCCTCATGCACAGGATCCAGCCTCATGCCTTCCGACAACCACCTTTTGCTCGATCAAGACGACGCCGCCTTCGCCGCCGCCGAGGAACCACCCTCGGACGCCGATCTCGCCGACGCGCCCGATCCCAGGGACTGGCAGCCGATTTTGACACTCGGAGAGGTGCCGCTTCTCTGGGGCAGGGTCATGCCCCGCCCGCGCCTCGGTGACGCGACCATTGCGGGCTCGCCGCGGATTGCGCTCGACGTCCACGCCAGTTGGGAACTGACGGTCAGCCGGGGGCACCAGCCTTTCGCGCCATCCAACGCTGCCGGGCAGGCCACTGCCCATGACGCCGCTCCAAACCCGGGCAACGGGAGGACTCTCGATCGCGGAGCGCGCGGCCTTGTTCTTGTCGACGATCCCGAACTGCTGGCGCTCTGGCTCGCTCTGAGGATCCAGAGCATCCGCCGCCTCTCGAAAGCGGCACTGACCGCCTGATCCCACCCTCTGTCACCTTGTCGTCGCCGCACGGACGCCCGCTGTCCGTCAGATCTCTCATGCCCATAGGACCATCAACATGTCACGTATCCCGTTCATCCACGCGGCCTTTCCCGATCCGGCCCTAAGCAAGCCCGCAATCGAGAAGCGCCTGAAGCGTCATTTTCGACATTTCGCTGCCCGGAAAGCCGGGCTGGAAGATCCACTCCCGGACGATGACGCCGGCGATCGGGCCATGAAGGAGGGGATCACCGAGCGGATCGACATTCCCTGGCGGTCGGGACAGCGCATCTCCCGCCGGGCGGAAGCGATCAGCACCTGTGCCAGCCGGAAATCGCCGCTGAGCCGGCTGAAGCCGGAGGACCGGAAGCGGCTCGACGTATTGCGCAACGGCGTGGACCTAGTCGATTTGCCCTCGGAACATCGAGCGGACGAAATCGGGGCCGCGTTGCACGCGGAAATGCCGTGGATGGCGCCGGCCACGAACCGGATATGGCAAGATCTGCAGCAATCGGTGCAGCGTGGCGAACCCGGTACCCACATTCTGCCTCAACTGCTCGACGGCCCGCCGGGGATCGGCAAGAGCTATCTCGCCCGTCTGCTCGCGAAGCTGATCGGCGTGCCGGGTCTCACCCTTGAAGCCACCGTGGAGAATGCGTCTTTCGGCCTGGTCGGCTCGCAACGCGGCTGGGGAAACGCCGCGCCGGGCAGGATGATCAACCTGATCCTCGCCGAACTCGTTGGCAATCCGGTGATCTTCGTCGACGAGATCGAGAAGGCGGGACGGGCTGACTCGACCAAGGGGCAGTGCTTTTCCTTGACCGACGCGCTGTTGCCGCTGCTCGAACCGACCTCCGCGGCCGCCTGGAGCTGCCCGTACTTCGAGATCGGCTTCGACATGCGCTGGATCAGCTGGATCCTCGCGTCCAACGATTGGCGATCCCTGCCGCAGCCCTTGCTCAGCCGCTGCCCGCCAATCCGGCTGGAGCGGCCGACGCTGCAGCATCTCAAGGGGTTCGCCCGGCACCAGGGCGCCCGGCGGGGGCTGTCAGAGGCCTCGATCGAGGCGATCTGCGAAGCGCTGGACCGGGCGGTGGCCCGCGGCTACGTGCCGGATCTCAGAACCGTTCTGCGCATGCTCGACCACGCCGAGAGGATGGAGCGGCGGCCGCCGCTGCAGTGATGAAAGTGCCGCCGGTCAGGACAACGGACACGACGCCCGAAAACCAGCTGAGACTGGGTGGCGACACACAACCTGCACGTCGTGCTCGGGAACGCAAGTTTGGCTGGCATGGTCGCAGTGCGCACCTGCGCGGCCGCACCTCGTCAAGGGTGTGGACAACCGATCGTTTCGACTCGGAATCCTCCTGAGAGCTGATCACAATGAACCAGACGAGCAACGGAGGCGCTATCGCAGCAGCAAATACCCTGATCCCAAAAAAGAAAGACCCGGTCCTGAGGGAACGGGTCTCTGAAGTCGGCCGGGCGAACCCGACACTATCCTGAGGCACAAGCCTACGCGGTTCCAACGAGAACGCAAGCGGATCTCCCGGCCAATCCACAGAAACCCGGCGGCGCAGCCGCCAACCTCGATTGACGGGGAACGATACCATGTTGACTGAACTCCAGCTGCTCTGGCGCCCGCCGAAGCCGAGCCGCGCCCAGCGGAAGATCCCGCGCAAGTCCTCGGACCACTTTCTCGGCCAACTGACCTTCGGCGAGGAGGCCGGGCAAGGACAGTGTCTCCAGTTCGAAAGCCTGCTCGAGTACAAGACGGCGCTGCTGCTGATCTATCGGCCCGGGATCGTGGACGTCCGCGAACAGGTAGGTCCGGTGATGTTCACCAAGGCGAACGGCAAAGCTGGCAAGCACTACTTCGACTTCATCACCTATGAAGCCGCCGGTCGCCGGACCGGGGTCATGGTGAAGCCCGAGTGGCGTGCGGAGAAGGCCGAATTCCAGGATGAGGCCGCGCGGGTGCGCGCTGCTGCTGTGCCGACGGTTGTCGATCGCGTCGTGGTCGTGACCGAGCGGCAAATCCATCCCCACAAGCTGGCCCGTGCGTCCCTGTTTCACTATTGCCGGTTCGCTCAGCCCGAGCACGACAAGGTTCTGGCCTGCGCCGCCAACGACTTCGAAGGACCCGCTACCGTCCGGGACTTCTGCCGTGCGGCGGGCATCGGAGATGAAGGCTATCACGGAGCGATCCGCCTGATCCGCAAGGGCATCCTGAGGACCGACGTCGAGTGGCCCCTCAACCTCGGCAGCGTCGTCCGCCGGGGAGTGATCGCAGCATGATGAACCAGCCTGCCTCTGCACCGATGGTTCTCGCGGAGGGCACCGAGTTCGCCCGGGGCGTCCGGACCGGAAAGGTGTACCGCGTTGCGCCCAACGGCTGCGAGGTGCTCTGGCACGAGTGGTTAAATCTCGAAACCGGCGAGGTCGTGCGCGCCATTGCGGACTTCATCCCGGCCGAGGTGATCGGCCGTGAGGTTTCGAGGGGACATCTACGGATCCTCAAGCTTCCGGAAACCATGGTCCACGGCGGGCAGGTGCCGGGCAAGTCGGTGCCGACCCAGGTGGAACTCGAGAGGGCCAGCCATCGGGAATGCTACATCCTCGCGGCGCAGCAGTTGATCGACGACGAAAAGTTGCAGGCGCGTCGCGTGGATTTCGTCCGACATTACCTAGTGATCCTCGGGCTGGGAACCAAGCTGGCGAACAAGCGGGCCGACCGCACGTCCGGAGGCTCCAAATGTGGCACGACAGTTCAGAATCGTCGTCCTCCTGAATGCGGCGAAACGATCTTCCGCTGGTGGAGCAAGTGGGCTGCGGGGTCCAGGATCCTGCAGATGGACGGGTTCCGGAACTGCGGGCGGAAGGTGGGCGATCGCTACACCGACGAAGAGGACGAGTTCTACGGCAATGTCATCCGTATGCGCCTGCACGAGGAGCGACCGCCGATTTCCAGCATCGTCGAGAGTGTGCAGGCGGCAGTTCGCGAGGAGAACTTGCGGCGATCGGCTTTGCCGATCCCCGAAACGGTCATGCAAGTCCCGGGCTATGACTGGATCTGGATGATGATCGCGCGTCTTGCTCCGGTGGATCACAAGGTCCGGACCCGCGGCATGGCAGTTGCCTACCGGGATCTACATACGCTCGGTCTGGGGTTGCAGGTGACCCGCGTCCTCGAGCGCGTGGAACTCGACGAGTACACCGTCGACCTCATGGTCTTCATGCGGATGCTCGAGATCGACACCAAGCTCACACCGGAAGAGAGGCGGGCTCTCGGGCTCGACGGCACGCCGCAGCGACTGATCCTTTCGGCGGCCATCGACGTCTTCAGCGGCGCGATCGTCGGGCTGCAGATCGCGCGGGCCGGATCGGTCGAGGTGACGTTGCGCACGATCGAGATGATCTACCTCGACAAGCAGCCGATCGCCGATGCCGTCGGCGCGCGGCGCGAATGGCCGATGCATGGGCAACCGCAGACGCTCGCCCTCGACCGGTCCAACATCAACATGAGCGACATCGTCTATCTTCGCCTCAGCCATGCCGGCATCACGAACCTGGCGGTTCCCGCCGGAAAGCCCTTCCTGAAACCCTGGATCGAGCAGTTCTTCCGGACGGTCGGGAGCCTGTTCCTCACCCATTTCAGCGGCCGGACCTTCTCGGACGTGGTTCGTCGCGGTGAGAACGATCCGGCGGCACGCGCAACGGTGACCCTCGACGAGTTCCTGAAATGGCTCACCCGCTGGATCGTCGACACCTATCACACCCGCAAGCCCGACACCATCGGCCGGAAGTCTCCGCTCCAGACCTGGACCGAGGCGGTTGCTTCGAGCCCGCCGCTTGTGCGCACCGACCAGAAGATGCTGCGGAAGGCGTTTGGAAGCCTGCACAGCCGCAAGGTGTGCCGGGACGGCGTGACGGTCGAGGGGCTGAGATACTATCACGAAGAGATCGCTCGCTGGTTTCTGAGCGAGACGGAACGCGACCTCGAGGTCGTCTGGTGGGACAAGAAGATTGGTGCCATCGAGGTAGGGTTGCCGGACGGGCGCTGGGTCACCGCCGAATGCGTCGACCCGAAGTGGGCGGACGCCTCCTACGACGACCTCATTCGGCAACGCCTCGCCGACAAGGAGGCCGCGCTCTTCGGTCAGGCGGACCGGGATCGCGCCATCGTCGATCTCGATATTGAGATGAACAAGAAGGCGGCCCTTCGTGGGCTCATTCCGGTTCCGCCGTCGGCGGAGGAACTCGAGAAACGCACGCGGGAATTCAGCCGGTACATGGCCAGCCCCGACCGTACCCCCGACGTATATGGCGATGTCTTCGACAACGAGGTGCCGCCCTTCATCCCCGACCAACCTGCTTCGGCGCCGGTGCCGACGCCGCATGCCTCGCACGACCCGGCATCCACTGACACAGGAGACATCATGGAATGACCGCTTCCTCTACCACCACCCCGGCCTACATGGCGAATGCTCCGGATCCCTCCGACCCGGCGAAGTTCTGCAACTGGCTGCGCGACCGCTATATGCCGAATGCCCGCGACGATGTGTTCGTGGCGGGGCTCAAGGAGATCCTCGAGACCACGCCTGCGGGTGACCTGACGGCGGCGCCGATGCGGTTCGGCCTCGTCGACGAAACCCGCGGGCTGCTCGTCTTCGCCGAGTCAGGCAGCGGCAAGACTTCCCTGATCAAGAGAAACCTGATGCGGGCGTCCGCGATCGGCCTCTCCGACGGACCGGGGCCGGGGAAGGCGCTGTACGTCCGCGTGCCTCCCGAAGCCACGTTGAAGGGCGTGGCCCGCGTCATCGGTGAGAAGACGGGATACCCGATCTCGCCCAAGCTGCGCACGCCCGAAGCATGGGAGATCGCCACCCACCGACTCGGCAAACTCGGGATCACGATCCTCTGCCTCGATGAGACGCATCACCTTCTGAAGGCTAAGAATGAACTGGAGGACGTGCTGCAGCGGCTGAAATCGCTGATGCAAGGAGAGAACGCACTGGCTCTGGTGGTCTCGGGGGTTCCGTCGCTCGATGCCGCGATCCGGCAGGATCGGGAAACCAGTCGTCGTTTCGCGGTGCGCATCGCGCTTCAACCTATTCGGACCCACGAGGAAAGGGGCCGGCTGAAAGACTTTATTGCGCGGTGCTGCGCGCTCGCGAAGCTGGCGCTGCCTGACGATCCCCATCTCGTGGAGCGGCTTGCGGCGGCGACCCACGGCAGCTTCGGGCGGTCGATCGACCTGATGCACGGCGCGATCTACCGAGCGCTGCGTCGGGGCAATGGTCGGCTGACGCTCGACGACTTCCGCCAGTCCTTCGATCTCGAACGGGGCGCGCCGGGGGTGGGC
Organism: Rhodobacter sp. CZR27; assembly: GCF_002407205.1. NCBI lineage: Bacteria > Pseudomonadati > Pseudomonadota > Alphaproteobacteria > Rhodobacterales > Rhodobacter > Rhodobacter sp. CZR27. The sequence continues at coordinate 1,261,914 of NZ_CP023548.1, forward strand.
CCCTTCGGCCCCGAGGACTGGCCGTCGCTCGAGGCCCATCTGAAAGAAACGGGATGGGCGCCATGATCCTCCGTCCTCATCTCGCCCATGACCGATCTGAAACCGCAATCTCCTTCGCGCGCCGCCTTGGCCAGTTCCACACCGGGCGTGGCGGCGCCCGCCGGCTGCTGGAGGACCTTGGCATCGACCTGCGCGCCTTCCTTGCCGGCGCACCGGACGCCGTTGCAATTCTTGCGGCGGCCGCGGCCGTGGAGCCCGAGGCGCTCGCCGACAGCATGATCCGGCGCCTCGACCGCTGCCGCGAGTTTCGCGGCGAGCGCTGGACGCGCGGCTTCGTCCTGCCGGAAGGGGCTCGCTTCTGCCCGGACTGCCTGCTGGAGGATGGCGTTGCCGGGGCCGAGTGGCGCGGGATCGGCCGCATCGCCTGGCGTCTTCGACCCGTCCTGACCTGCCACCGCCATCACCGGTCGCTGATCACCCTGCCGGGTGCGGAGGCCAGTGACGATCTCGACTACCGCTTTCCCAGCGCCGCCGAACTCCGCGAGATGGCGGTCGAGACGCAGGTGCAGGTGCCGACGCCGCTGGAAACGATGATCCTGGACCGCCTCGCCGGATCCCGGAGTGCCGGTGGATCATGGCTCGGGCTGCAGACCCTCGAGCAGGCGGTCCAGGTCTGCGAGATGGTCGGGGCGACGGTCGGGCAGGGCCCCGCGTTCGATCATGGAAGCTTCACGCCCGAGGATTGGCGAAGGGCAGGGGCGGCGGGTTTCGCGATCGCGTCCCGCGGCGAAGGTGCCGTGCGCGAGGCACTGGACGGCATAGCATCGCTGTCCACCACGTCGTCCGGCAAGGCCGGGCCGAAGGCGATCTATGGCCGGCTTTACGAATGGCTGGCCTATGGCAGTCCGGTCGTGGACCAGGGGCCGATACGGGAGGTGCTGCGCGAGCACATTCTCGACACGCTGGCCATTGAGCCGGGGGAACTCCTGCTGGGCGAGAGGGTGGAAATCCGCCGGCTGCATTCGGTCCATAGTCTCTCCGAACGGACCGGCCTGCATCGGAAGAGGCTCCGGAAGATCCTCGTGCGAACCGGGCTGGTGTCCGAGGCCAGCTGGGACATGGCAGCGAACCGGCTGGTCTTTCCGGCGCAGCTTGCCGAGGACATGTGCCGCGATATCGTCGATGCGGTTTCGCTGCATCTCGTTCCCGAGGTCATCGGCTGTTCCCGCACGCAGGCGGAGAGCCTCCACCGGGAAGGTATCCTGCGCCCCGTCGTCGATCGCGACCTCGGGTCCGGCATCGGCAAGATCGCTTTCGCACGACGTGACCTCGAAGGTTTCCTCATGACGCTGTCGGGGTTGCCACTGGAAGTCGAAGGAGCCGACGGCGTCGTCGACTTGGTCAATGCAGCCAAGCGGACGGGCCGGACCACCGGTGATCTCGTCGCTCGCGTGCTGGCCGGGACGTTGCCTGCGGTAAGGCGGCGGGGCGATGTCGGCCTTGCGCAGATCCGGATCCGGTCGAGGGATCTCGAACCCTTGAAGGTCCTCGTTGGAGCCGCAATCTCCACCTGACGCCAAAAACGCGAAAAAGAATTTCTGCAACGAAAAGGGCTCGCTGCGGCGGGCCCTTTCGCTTATTCAGGGCTCACGTTCGTGTGAAGGGTCTGTCGGGACAGACTTTTCCCGGAAACGGGACAAACTTTACCTGCAGAGCCTCAATCGCCCATTGATTCTAAAGGGAAATTAATGGGCCGCGGGAGCAACTTTCGCCGCAGCGACACGGTTGTTCAGGTCAGGGTTAAACGCCCTCTTCCGGTGATTTCGGCCACCCCTTGTCACGGGTATGGCACCTTTCGCCGGTAACGCCCTGAATTTCCTCAGGTGGGGCGGCGGCTCTCGTCGCCCCGCCAGGACATCCTCGAATTCGGCGGTTCCGTTGATTTTGAGAGTGGCTTCGGTGCGGCACGAGCGTCTTCGCGAGGTCTCCTCCTGGTGCGGGCACATCATCTTCCGGTGTCCGGAACAATCTGGCTCGTTGCGCTGCAGCATTCGCCGCGCTGCGACGGGCTCCAACCCAGAAGACGCTGCTCCGACTGCGGATACGAGACCTTCGCCGCCCTGGTGGCTCGTTGCGGTGAGGTCAAGGCTTCATGCTCCGGGGCTTAATCCTTCGAGGCGGTCGACCCGCCCTGCGCTCGTCTTGCGTCATCCCGGGTCCGCCAACCGATCTGATGCTCGCAGGACGCGAGGGAGCTGCGGCATCGATGTGCGGGAACCAAATCAGCGATCTGTGGAAGTGACGCCGCGCCCGGCCCAGGATGCCGCCGCCGACCGGGACCGAAGACGGAAGGACGAACGAACGATGAAGCTTTCCCGCAAGACCCTCGTCACCGGCTCCTGCCTGTCGGCAGCCGTGCTTCTCGCAGCCTGCGGCCACAGCCCGCAGGAGTGCATGGAGCGCGTGATGCACTTCGAATCCAATCGATCCAGCCGCGACGGCATGATCGCCGTCGGCACGGTGGTGATGAACCGCGTCGAGTCTCCGCAGTTCCCCGACACCGTCTGCGGCGTCGTGGGACAGCGCGGCCAGTTCGCGCCGGGCGTCATGAAGCGGCGGATGAACCCGCAGTCGATGCCGCTCGTCCGCGAGGCCGCGACCTCCGTCCTGCAGGGCGAGCGCCATCCTCTGGTCGGCACGGCGACCTTCTTTCACACGGCCGGACATCGCTTCCCGTACGACAACATGCACTACGTCGTCGTGACGGGCGGCAATGCCTTCTACGAGAAGCGGCCGAACTACCTGGTGACACAGCCTGTGCCGCCGGAGCCGGTCGAGGGTCTGACGGGCTGGTACGGCGGCTGATAACGGCGCCCCGTCACGCTCCCCTTGCCGCGCTCCCTCCCGAGGCACGCGCATCTAGCGATGAACTCCCGTCGCCAGATCGGCGCGACTGGCAGAAGGGCGCAGAAAGCCACCGCGGTCGCTCCACACGGTCGCATCCGCGAGCGCAACACCTACGGCAAAGACCCCTATCCCCCGGAAGGCTAAGTGAATCATGAGACGTATCCTGTGCATCGATGGCGGTGGCATCAAAGGCACCCAACCCGCAGCCTTTCTGGCGGGCTTGGAAGAAGACCTTGATGAACCGATTGGCCGCTACTTCGATCTGATTGCGGGAACGTCAACCGGGGGGATTCTCGCGATCGGTCTTGCCCTCGGCATCCGGGCCAAGACCCTTCTGGAACTCTACGAAAATCGCGGGCCGACGATCTTCGGGCCAGCGGGGGACAACAACTGGCTCGGGCGAAAGGTCCGAGATGCGCGTGCCGCCTTGCGTCACCTGGTCAAGCCGAAGCACGAGGCATCGACGCTTCGGGACGAGCTCCACGCCGTCCTTGGCGACAAGCTCATCGGCGAGGCGAAGACCCGGTTGCTGATCCCGGCCTGGGATGCCGATCAGCGAAGCGTCTACATCTACAAGACGTCACATCATCCGCGGCTCACCAAGGATTACCGGAAGCCCGCGCTAGACGCCGCGATGGCGACGTCGGCCGCCCCGACCTATTTCGCGCGCCACAAGACGGTGGATGATGTCGGGCTCCTCGATGGCGGCACCTGGTGCAATAATCCAGTGGGCGTCGCGACCGTAGAAGCGATCTCGATGCTTGGCTGGTCTCCGCAGGTCCTGCACATCCTGAGCCTCGGCTGTGTCGACGAGGTCTACATGCTGCCTGAATCTCCCGGCAAGGCCGGTCTTGGGTTGAAGGCGCTCAGCCTTCTCATGGACGGCCAGTCTCGCGGTGCGCTCGGCATTGCCCGTCATTTGACAGGCGATCCGCATGACCGGACGGCTGTTCACCGGTATTCGCCGAGCGTGCCGGACGGGTTCTTTTCCCTCGACGGCACCACAAGATCCAGAGGCTCAAGGGGCTTGGTGCCTCCAGCGCCCGGCACGCCAGCCCCACCCTGACCCCCATCTTCTTCCAGCAACCTGCCGCGCAGTTCGTGCCTGTGCATCAACTCAAACGGAACGCGGCATGAACCAGATCTTCTCGCACCCCCTTACCGATACCGCCATTCAGCGGCGGGCGCAGGTCTTCACGATCCTCGAAGAAATCTGCCAGGAGCTGGAATGGACCCAGACCCAGTTCGAGAAGGCCCGTACCAGCTACGAAGCCGTCGCGGACTGGTTGGCCGGATCGAGCGATCCGATGCTTGGCTCCCTCCATGTCTACCTGCACGGATCCGGCGCGCTCGGAACTTCCATCAAGCCGATCGGGCGCGACGAGTTCGACGTCGATCTGATCAGCTTCATTCTCGGTCTCGGCCCGGAAATCGCACCGGCGCGCCTGAAGGCTGCAATCGGCAAGCGCTTGCGCGAACACGCCTACTACACGTCGATTCTGGAAGAAAAGAAGCGCTGCTGGCGCCTGAACTACGCCGGCGACTTTCACCTCGACATCTCACCGACCATTGCCAATCCGAACTGCATGAACGGCGGTGAACTGGTGCCTGATCGCAAGCTACGGGACTGGCATGCGACAAATCCTCGGGCCTATCGGGCCCTCTTCGACGATCGGGCGGCCCTGGTTCCGAGGATGACCCAGTCGATCATCGCGGCGCAGCGCGATGCGGCCACGATCGAGCCCTTCCCGGTTCGCCAGTCGGTCAAAGGCATTCTGCCGCGGGCCGTGCAGCTCCTGAAGCGTCACCGGGATCTGGAATTCCTGCATGTTCAGGAGGAAATTGCGCCGATCTCGATCATCATCACGACCCTGGCCATGCGATCCTATGAGATGTGCGTCAGGCGTCACGTTTTTGCAGACGAACTCCAGGTGCTGATCGACACGATCCGCCTGATGCCGATCTTCATCGAGCGTCCCCTCGTCAACGGCCGCCAGATCTACGCGGTCTGGAACGAGACCACCGAAGGCGAAAATTTTGCCGAGCGTTGGAATGAAGAACCGGCGCGGGTCGAGGCCTTCTACAAATGGCACGGCAAGGCGCTTGCCGACTTTGAAGCGCTGCGGGACTTGGTCGGTCTCGACGCGATTGTCGGCTCGATGAAGGACAGCCTGGGTGACAAACTTGTTTCCCGGACCATGAACCGGCGGATGGATGCGCTGAACGAGGGGCGGAAGACGGGGGCACTCGTACTTGGTGCGGGTGTTGGCCTTACCACCCAAAAATCGGTTGCTTCGACGCCCGTTCCCAAGAACGAGTTTTTCGGGGACTAGGCGCGATGGCGGGATCGACCACGAGAAACCGGCTGACACTGCCCCAGCAGTACCTGTTCCTGCAGAAGTCCAAGACAATAGTCGGCAAGGGGGCGCTTGGTCCGCGCCAGTTGGAATGGCACTTTCGCGCACAACCCACGCCGCTTTCCCGGTCGTATCAGGTCACCCTTGCCCTGGAGAAGGACGGGACGCCGGATGTTCGGGTCGTAGATCCTGACTTGAGGTTCCTCGCCGGTGGACGCGACCTGCCGCATATCTACCATGACCCGGATCGGCTCTGTCTCTATCTGCCCGGGACCGGACAATGGGACGCCAGCAAGCGTCTGGACCTCACCATAATCCCCTGGACCCACCTCTGGCTGATCTATTTCGAGGAATGGCTCGTGTCGGACGACTGGAAGGGCGGGGGAAAACACCCCGGGGAGGATGACCCAGACGAGGGCAACCGCGCGTTGCGCCGCAGCCTTCATCGAAGGCGCTAACTTAGCAGATTCGAACTGGAAGAAGTTCTTTCGTGTCAATTGGAACTGCGAGCTGAGGCGAGGTGAGCGGCAGCTATGTGGGTTGCGGATGCAGCATCATGACGCCTAGCCTAATGGCGGCTATGGGCCGGCTGCACCGGTCGGGTAAGGCGCGTCCACCCGAGCGCGACGGCCCCTTCCTGCGCAACGTGGCAGCGCGGCAGCAACGAGAATACCAACGGCCTGCTGCGCCAGTTCATGCCGAAGGGCACCAACCCGGCGACGTCAGCCAGACCCTGGCTCAACGACGTGACGCGACTGATGAACCAGCCAACCAAAAAAACCCTCGGATGGAGTCTCCCCCGAGGAAGCGCTGGCCTAAGGAGTAGCGGCCTCCAGTTCAATCGTTGCGCTTAATCTTTCAACTCGCCCTTGGACAGGGCGAAATGGCGTCATAGTCCTGCTTTTCGATCATCAATCGCTCGGTTCGCCAGCTTCGAAAAACCATTGGTTGAGCATACTTCCATCTGAAGACAGCTCGCACCATCCCATTGTCTGGCAGGCCCTCCCAACCATCCTGCCTCATCACATGCATATCAACAAATTCCCCTGGCTTAATCGCCATTATTCCGTAGATATCTGCGCGCATGAATGTCTCATCGTCAGCACTGAGAAAAAGGTCTTGAGGGCTGCTTGAGTTTCCTGCCTGAGCTAGAACAAGGCGATCGCTCGGATTATGCACCCGCAGGATAACGCGGTTTCTTTCAGGGATGTCATGGTCGTCATCCTGAAGGAAGCGAGCATAAGGTCGAGACTTAGTCGCGCGATCCCAAATCAGAAATGCCGCGGAGATCAATCCCCCCAATGATCCCACCGTCTTGATAACCGACCAGATTTCAGCCCCATTCATTCTCGGATTCCATTACCACTGCAACTTGTCGAACCACAGGGACACCATTCATTTCATCGCAATCTGCAGGGCGCACCTATTCTGCAAAGATTGCAGCACCAAACTGCCGGATGCGGCTATCGTAGATGCGGGCCAGGCAATCGGCATTGTAACCACAACTATCGCGCCCCTTGAGCCACTCCCGCTGATTGTCGAGGATGCGGCCATCCGGGCTTCCTTGCCGGATAAAGACATAGAGTTTGCTCGACACCTGATCTCGAACCCAAAGGCTCTCATGATCGCAGATTCCGTGTTCAGCATTGCTGCGCGCCCTCGAACAGTCGAAGCTCGGGCCGGAGATACCCAAGTCGATCGAAGCAGAACGCAGTTCATCTGTAAAATGCACACAGAGCTCGGGAGGTGTCATGGTTCGGCTGCGCCCCTTCTGAATTTCGACTTCTGTCGTGAAGAAATCTATCCACAAGTCTTCGCCGGCCAGAGCGTTGCCTTTTGCATGCGCAACCCGCGCCTCGACCTCTACGTGCGCGACATTGAGATCCATCAAGTCCGCGCAGATGTTCTGAAGATATACGAGCTCTACGAAACGAGCGGCGAGTGTCGGGGCCGTCGGGATCTGGTCGGGTGTCGTCACTTTGACTCCATCTTGGAGAAATATGTCGATACCCAGGGCGCGCGCTGTTCCCGGACTCAGTCGCAGTGTGGATTCCGGTCCGGCTACGGTCGCAAAGCGAATGACATGCTTGTTGTATCCGAGGTGAGTGAGAAAGGACCCGATCTCCGCATTCATCATGCCGGTTTCGCGGGCCTCGCCATTGGCGTCACGGATGTACGCGGCGTGAAACCCTATCACGGAGTCTTCGCTCATGTATCGCCTTGCGCCTGACAGCCAGAGCAGGGCACAGGCCGAATGACATTCCGCCTGCGGCAGGACCATGGTCGCGAAGTTCCGGCTACGGATTTCTGCGCCAATCGAGAGCGCTTCCGTCACGTTTCCTCCCGGGCTGTCCAGAGTGACGGTGGCTCTGGAATACCTGTCCGCGATGTGACTGAACTTAGCCGAGTCGCCAGGAGCTATCGGGCCACTGAGGAACAGTGTTGTGTGGTCACCACTTCCGTGTATGGGAACAGTCACTTCCTTGATTTCGAAAGAGTGGGCTGCATGTCCTGTCAGAAACAGGAGGGCCAGGCTTAAAATTGGATGCACCGGTTTCCTCGCGAGTTGCTCGATCGCCGCACCTTCACGATACGGACAGTTTCGGTGATCGCAACAGGCGGTTCACCCTTGAGTTCGGCCTATTCACCGAAACCGCGCTGTCCGGCGGATGGGGTGGGCGCCGGGATCTTTAAGACACGGTCGCGGGTTCCAGCCGACGTCGAGCGACGGCTGCGGGCTGTCGGTCCCTCGGTGCAGCACGCTCGAAAGGCCGCTTTGGAGGCCTGCGCCAGGAATTGCGACCGGCGACTTTGGGCCGACCCTACCCCCCCAGTCGGCTCGGCAGCGGCAACGTGCCTCGGTCGCTTCCTGCGCATCGCAGCCCTTCGGCCTGAGGCGGCGAACGTCTGCTGTCGCAGAGTTCCGCGGGCGCATTGAAACGCGCGGCGTCGCCCAGATCCAGCCATAGCTCCAGATACGACGACGCTCAGCCCTTGAAACCTAGCAATCGAGCCTCTGTCAGAAGCTTCTCACCATGCACCGCCTGCTTGCGGGTAGGCGGCTTGCCATTGCCAGCAGCCTTGCCGAGGCTGAACGACAGCGACCGCTGCCATGGCTGGAGGCTCTGGGTGTCCTTCGCCCAAGCGGCAAGGTCGAACCAAGTCTGCGACGGCACGGCCGACACCCGCGCGAGTTGTTCGCTTTCCGCGGCGCTGACTTGCTCTTCGAAGACGTGCGCGCCTTCCGCCGTCCGCGCGCCGTCGCGCGTCACGAGTTCTGCCTTTAGGACCGGCGGAATCTCGATGGCGAGGTGACAGAAGCCTTCCCAGCAGGGGAGCTTCTTCGCCCATTCGGTCACGTTCTGACCGCCGGGCGGATTGGTTATGTGTTCATGGGCGTGATGACTGAGCGTCTCGACAAATCCGGCCAGCGCCGGGGTCAATTCTTGGGTTGCCCAAATGCCATCGAGGTTGATCCGGCGTTCGGTGTGATGGGAGAGCCAGGCGATGCTGTAGGTGACGATGTTCGCGCGGTAGCCGCCGAACTTTTGACGCGAGACGATCTTCTCTGACTGACGGAACAGGATCGCCCGGGCCACCGCACGTTCGAACCATCGCTCGTCAGGCTCGAAATCTCCGCGCTGCTGCAGCATGTCCATGTAATCAAGATAGCACTTTTGCCCGCCCCGGCTGACAATGTGCGGCAGCTGCGACCAGCTGTGCTCGTACTTTGCCAAATCCGTCTTGGTGATTAGCTGATTGCGCGGATGGATTAGCTCCCATTTCCGGCGTTCGGCTTCGGTACGGTTCTGCGCCAGCGCGTCATGATACTGGCCGCGGGCACGCTCATAAAACCAGCGTGTCTGCCGCTGGAACCCGCCCGCCGGCGGCGCCCATATCGAGCGCGACAGTTCTTCCATCCGACGGTGAAACACATGACTGGACGAAAAGTCTGCCATGTTTACCTTGTTCTGGTTGTTGGCGGACTGTGAGATGCGCGGCGCGATGTCGTCGATGTCTCCGTCCGACAGGATTTCGGTGATCTTCACTGGCACCTGCAGCCTTGCAGGGTCGGCGTTGTCCTTCCGCCATGCCCGGAAGATCGAACCGGTGGTCTGTCCGCCGTTGACGATCTGGAAGTCGCTCGCAGAGAGTAGGTCGGCAGTCCCGTCACCATGATCCACTAGTTTTATACCGGAAGCGGTGACCGACAGTCCATTGTTGAAGGCTAGGAACATCTCCGGCTCTTCGATGATGGTCTTTCGTATTCCCTGGTTAACCTTCCCCTTCAACTGGAGGAAGCTGCGAACGTTGCGCTCCAGCAGCCGAGGCCCGTGCTGACGATACATCTCGACGAGGATGTCGCCGGTTAGCATCGTCATCAGGCAGCGATAGCCGGCGTCGGGAGGGGTGGCGACGATACACCGGACCGACTTCCCCATCCGGCCGAAATCGACTTCTATCGGTTCGCGATCGACACCCGAGGAGCGCGCGCGCATCAGGCGGCGCAGATCCCAGAGATGACTGGAAACCTCGATCCGCCCGATCATCTCGTTCTCGATGCGGTCGATGGTGGCGATGCCGTCCGTCAGCACGAAGAGGCGGACGTGACTGAGATCGTTACGCGCGTCGTGGATCGCGCGGCACATGTCATAGCGATCGAGCGCCGCCTCCATCGAGCGATGCTGTCCGTGGAGCGACCGCGACAGGAAAGTGGACAGGCGTCGAAAGGCGGCGTCGACATCCGCCTTGGGCACTGTTCCCGCCTCGCCATCCAGCCGGGGTAGCGACAGGTAGAGGTCGAGCCGATCGCCGTCTTCCGACAAGTACCAACCGCTGCAGCGCATGCCGCGGCCTTCGAAGTCGCAAGCCATACCGTCATCAATTTCTGACGCATCGACCAGATATTCGATCATGAGCTCAGTGAAGGCGCTCGCGCGCAGCGCCCCGTCCTCTGCCGCGTCCGCCCTCGCAAAGACGTCCTGCTGGAGGTCTCGCGCAAACTGGCCCAGTTCCTCAGTTTCGGTCACGCTCCGCACCCGGTCATGTTACGCACGGTCTCTTCATCCATTTCCCATGCGCCAAGGTCGTCGGCGATGATCGAATAGTGGATGTCGCCCACCCCGGCCGGCAGGTTTGTCGCGGTCAGCCTCGGAAACATTCCTGCGACGCGGAACCACCGGGTCAACGCGACGCGATAGCGCCGCGCCTCATACAGCGGCGCGTGGACGTCGAGATAGTCGGCGAGCAGCAGGCGCTCGTCGAACAGTCGGGCCGCAGGCTCGTCACCGGCCAACCGCAGCCGTAGCTGCGCGACCAGGTCGGGCAGCGACTGGCCATGGGCCTCGCTTTCGTCGAGCCGCACGCTCGCAAGGACGAGCGTGTCGTGCGGTTTTTCGTCGAGCTGCTTCTCGTTCGAGATCATGATCTTTGCGTGACGCTTGGCGAGTGAGGCCTTGACCTCGATCGCAAGCCCTCCTCGGCGAAAATCTTGGTGGGCGCTGTCGGAGCCGACCCAAGCCGTAACGCCATCGAGCAGGGTTCCGCTCTCGAGAAACAGCCGATCCAAAACGACGAGTTCACCAAACAGTCCACGCTGTCGTTCTTCGGACAGGCCGTCCGGCGCGATCCGATCAAACAGGCCCTGCCACATGCAGAGCCGGTCAATGCAGACCCGCAGCGCTGAGTCCGAGCTGTGCTTGGCGACGATGGCGTTGACAAGATCGGCCGAGAGGACTGCGAATATCTCGCGCAGCCGTTCCTCCTCAAGGACTATCTTCAGCCGCGTGCGTTCGGGGTGACCGCCGCCGCCATGTTCCTCGTGGGTCACGCGGACGCCCCTGCAGCGCGGAACGCGCTCCGCCAGGTCGGTGACATGTCCATCGCCTTCCACCAGAAGACCGCTGCGTCCCCGAGGCCAGAAAATGCAGGCAAAGACATCGACCGCAGCCTGTGGGTCGAGCCGCCGTCGTTCCATCCCAGACATGCTGTGCCGCGCAGCCGCAAGATTCGCCCAGCGCTCGATGAGGTCAGCCGGTGTCAATCGAAGAGGTCCTCGAGCTGCTTCACGCTGTTCTCGGCATATTCGATCTCGCGGGCATTCTCGTCCCAGGGGAAGCTGACTGCAAAGCCCATCAGCGGCGTCGATCCCGCCCCAGTGTCGATTGGATAGATCAGCAGCAGGCCACGCGATGGATCGCGCTGGCGGCGGATGAAGGGTCCACTGGCACTACTCGGCCGGTCGCGCTTCGGCGGCTTCTTAATATCCCACGCTGCCAGCGTGGCATCATATGCTCTATCAATCTGGACTCGATCGAGGTCGAGCACCTCGTCGGAAGGGCTGACGAGGCGGCCGATCGTGTATTTCCCTACTTGAGTAGGCGACTTGTTTTCGCGGCGCGTGAGGGGGATGTCTTTGTAGCCGCCGATGTCATGCCGTCCGCCGCCGCGCCCGCCGGCAAGCAGGCCGACGGTCCATTCGTCAAGGCGCCCATCCGACACCCGATCGAATATGTAGTCAGCGATCGCGCGCGAATTCGCCTTCCAGGATTCTCTCGCAGTCTCAACTCGCGCCATCAGAGCCGCGACATCCCCGCCACCGATGTCGGTCCAGATATAGCGGTCGCTTTTAGGCTGGATCACTGGCAGCCCAGTGATGAAACTGGAAAAGGTCTCGAAGTTGCGATCCGCGCTGGCGGTGTCGAAAGAGACTGTCTCGGAGATCGTGCCGGAAAAGCCGGCGCGCACCTTGCTCACGGCGCGCATTTTGTTCGCCGCTGTGATCAGCATGCCATTTGGATGCGCACGGACGCGGTTGCCAAACTGGTCGGGGGTCTGACCGGTCGCGTACATGAGGTCAAATTCCTCGCGCAACTCGGCGGTTGCAACGGCAATGTGACGATACCAGGTCACGAGATCGGACGACGTGTACAGACGGCAGAGGTCGGCATAACCAGGACGATAGCCGAACCACCGTCCCATCTGCATGAGCGTGTCGTACATTTTCGAGGTGCGGACAAAGTAGCTGACCGAAAGGCCCTCAAGAGTAAGGCCGCGCGACAGCTTGTCACCTCCGACAGCGATCACCGAAAGGCCATTAGGATGCTCGGCGTAGTCCAGCGCATCCTTGGCCGAACCGTTAATCTCCCGCACCTCGATGCGGCGTGCGGCGTCGAACAGTTGCTCTTGCACCTGATCCCATTCCACCGGCGCGAGTTGATGATCGGCAAGCATTTCGTGCAGCGCCGGAAAGCTCGCCGCGAAGTCGCTGCGCCAGAGTGCTTCCAGACGATCAAGCGCATCGCCGCCGGTACCGGGATATTCGAGCTGACGGCGAATGTCGGTCAGCTCCTCCTCGATTAGGCGCGCGACCTGCTGCTGGACAAGCGTGAACCGTGTGACATGGACGAGCATCGAGTTGTCGACCGACACATCGCCTCGCACCCGACGGGCAGCGCAGGCGAGGATGAAGGCGAGGATGGCCTCGTGTAGTGTTTCGGGCAGCTCGGCGACCGGATGCTCCTTATTGTGCTTGGTGGGGAAGATAGTCTCTGCATCGTCGACTTCCCGGATGATGGGTAGTCCCCGGCTCTCGCCGTCGGGACCCGGACGAGCTAGACCGAAGACCTTCGTCGCGCCAACGTAATTGGAGGGCGCCGGTAAGTTGATGATGAAGCTCCGAGGAAAGAGGTCCTCGCCGTAATTCTTGCTCCATCCTTCGTGGTGGATGAAGACGTTCGCGAACGGCGTGGCCGTGTAGCCGACATACGCGCTCTTCTCGAAGAGCGTCAGCAGCCGGCGGATGTGCTTGTTGGTATTGGTCGGATCGGCATCTTGGTCGATGTTGCCGTTCTCGTCGCGATACTCGTTCGTGTTTGCGGAGGCATAGTCGGCTTCGTCGTCGATGATCAGCAGCGGCACGCCCCGAACGATTTCACCGCCGGGCACGCCCTCGTCCTTCTCTGCCCGAACCTTCAGCCATTTGTGCAGGTTCTCGAGAATGCTGACCCGCTTCTTGACTACCAGCAGCACCGGATCCTTCCCGCCCGGAATGATCTTCGTTCCCTGCGCGGTAGACAGCTTGAAGTCGCCGCTCTCCATGCTGCTCGTCAGCGAATGGGCGACGAGAAAAGGCGCGCCCGGCAAGGCTCCTGCGCCGATGCGCTGGTTCTGCTGGTCGGCCCGCAGATTGAGACGGGTATCGAATCCGAAGAAGCCCTCGTCGAGACGGATCTGTGTCTGACTGCGCAGGCTGTTGTGCACGCCAGCCATCACGATGACGAGGGGATATCCGGCGTCGACGGCCTTGCAGATCAGGCCGGTGTAGTTAGAGGTCTTGCCGGATTGCACATCACCAACGACGAGACCGCGACGATCCCATTCCCCGTCGGTCAGCGGATCGCGCAGTCGGTCGAGAATGTCGTCGGTCAAGCCGTCAAGCTGTTCGACCACGTCGTGCGCCATTCGCTTCCGGAGCTCGAGATACTTACGGTAGCGGGACCAGAAATGGAACCTCCGGTTCTCGCGAGCCGCCTTGATCCACGCCTTGAAGTCGCGGTCGTCGATGACTGAATAGCCGCCGACATAAACATTATTGTTGGTCTCCAACTCGCGGCGAAGGCGATCGGCGTTGATGCCGTCAAAGTTGGGCATTCCGGCCACGGTCGCCACGGCCCGGTCGAGCGCCTCGGGCGTAACGCGCGTCTCCATCATCAGCAAGCCGCTTGCGACGGCATAGGCAGCATCGAACATCGGCTCCCCCGGGCCTCCCGCCATAAAATCCACTCCTGCTACTGTCCGGTCGCCGCTTCATCGAGGAAGGCGGCCACCAGTTCGGGATACTGGTTGAACGGATCCATAGTCAGGAGCGCGCGCGCCGCGTTGGGGCGGCCGCGGCCGTCCTCTAGCAGGGCTTGGAACGTCTCGGCCATGGCCGTTTTGAGATCGGTCGCGGAGTCCTCGAACGGCTGTCCGAAACCGTCGGGTGCCTCTGCGTTGTTGATGACGACCAGCGGGGTCGGAATCGTTTGTTCGACGAGCGCGAGAAGGGCACGGACCGGAGCTCTGTCGTCGGCCGTGTCGAGCACCTTGCGCACTAGCGGATGATCGCGGTTGATCTTGTAGTAGGTCTTTCCGCGCTTCTCGACTTGGTTCCAGAGGAACACGTCGTTGCTGCCGAACTTGCGCTGCACGACCTTCCCGCGATGTCGATAGATGCTCGCAGCCTGACCCCGGGCAGTGCGGGCGATCCGCAGGAGATCGCGGCGAAGCGCGGCCGGCGGTCGCGCCCGGGACTTCTTGACGTCGATTTGCCAGAGAAGATCGGCGGAGTTGGCGAGATCGATGCGGATGCGGGCGAGCTTGAAGTGCTCTTCCTTCTGCATGCCAAGGCCCAGCCAGTCGCCTGCGACCAGCAGGCGCTTGTTGCGGTAGATGTAGAAGCCCTGATGAGCATTCCATCCCCGAGGGCCGGCCGCCTTTGCATGCTGCTCGGGCGAGATCCGCGAATGATGCGGCAGGATGAACGCCTTAACCTTGATTGCCTCGCCATTGGCAACGAGCGCCTCGGTTGGCAGAGGGTCGACCTTGTCGGTGTCCTCGAGAAATGGATCCCAAGGGTCGATCTGGCGTCCGTTGAGGTGAAGTCTGACCGCATTCCTTCCCCGCAGAAATCGGTGGAACACCATGGCGAGATGGGCCTTCACGGCATCGGCGCGCTCGCGGAAGTGCTTCTGTGCTGTCTCGTCGTCGGCGGTGGCATGGCCAACAAGCTGGTCGAGACGGTCCCAGAAGAGGATAGTTCCCTGCTCCTGACAATCGAGCAGCACCCGGTCCTCTTCGCTCAGCAGATCTCTCCCCTTGAGGAGCCGCCATTCGCCGGTTCCGGTCGAGGCGATGTAGTCGAGGTCCCAGCGCCGAATGCTGATCTCACCGCCACACGTCTTCGACATCACGGTGAGACAGCGGCACTGGGAGATGGATGCTGTTTTCATGCCGAGCCCAAAGCGGCCGAGATCCTTTTCGCCGCGAACCTCGAGCGGGCTGAGACTGCCGGGCCGCATTGCTTGGCGCAGCGCATCCTCTGTCATGCCGGTCCCGTCATCGCGGATCGCGATGCGTGATTCGCTGCCGGCCCAGATCATGTCGATCCAGATGTTCCGGGCGTTCGCCGATATACTGTTGTCGATGATGTCGGCGAGCGCAGTAGGAAGATCATAGCCGAAAGCGCGCAGGGACTCGAAGAGCTCGGCTGCACCCGGACTGGCGAGATCATACTCTTCAATGTTAACCGACATGATTGAGCGCTGCAGCCGCCGTCACGGTCTCGTCACCAAGTCGCCGTGCATAGGCGATATCCCTGAGACCCTCGATTGATGCGGCAGCGTGATGAGTAGCATCTGGCCGTCTGTAAGCAATCATTTCTCTGCAACTTGCCCGGTAGTCTTCGTCTCCCATCAGGCTCGATTAAGATGGCACAATCAAGGCCAATCGGACTCTCGAGGAAGCTCAGGTGTCAGTTTTTGTCAGGGCGGCGTACACGAGGCCTGCGATCTGCCTCGCAAGAAACGGGGGAACCGCATTGCCGACCTGAACATATTGCTGGGTCCGGTTTCCGAGAAATAGATAGTCGTCGGGAAAGGTCTGCAGGCGAGCGGCTTCCCGCACCGTCAGGCTGCGGCACTGCAAGGGATCGGGATGGATGAAATAATGGCCGTCCTTGGAGATGTGACTGGTCACCGTCGTTGACGGCTCGTGGGCAAGCTGGACGCGGAAGCGGTCGCTGAACACACCGCTGTGCCAGTTCCTGTGATCCGGGCTGAGAACCAGGGGGAAATCCGCGGCCTTCGGGCTGTAGCCACGTGCCTTGCCGAAGACGGCAGCAAACAGGTAGCGGCCAAGGTCCGGAGCCATGTGGCCCCTGGTGGTGTGTTGGGCCAGCGCCCGCAGGTCCGGACGCTCCAGCCAGCGCACCAGGTCGTCATTCGACGTTCCGTAGCCTGCAGGAAGCACGGCTGAAGAGCGTCGGGTCTCGGCGCCGTGCTTCAGGAGTTCCGCGACCTCGCGGAAGTCGGAGTGCAGGGCACCGTCATTCTCGCCCTTCAGGATATTCGCGAGACGTTCCGCGAAGCCGACCACTTCCCATTGCCACGCTATCGCACTGTCGGTCGCTCGACTGATGCCGCTGCGCAGCGGCGGCAAGTTGCCTATGGTCTCGGCGACCGTTCGGAGCGTGCCCAGAACCGGAATGCTTGCTCCTGCCGCCCGGGCTGCCAGATCCGACCGGAGGCCGACGATGATGACGCGATGGCGGCGCTGCGCGACACCGAACTCTTCGGAGCGCACGATGAAGTCGGATGGCCTCGTCGCCTCCTGCAAGGTTGCCTTTCCATCGGAGACGCGGATAGCTCGCAGTTCGTATTGATGGCCGTGACCCGCGCCCAGGGAGGCCAGGTCTTCCATCAGCATTTCGAAGACCAACCGGCTTTCGACGGTCGAGGACAGCATGCCCTTGACGTTCTCCATGACAAAGGCGGCCGGCCGCAGGCGATCCAGCACCCGGATGTACTCCCGGAACAGGTAGTGGCGGTGGTCCTCCTCGGGGACGTAGTCGGCCTTTCCCCGCGACCGCGCCCGACCGACCAGCGAGTAGGCCTGACAGGGCGGACCGCCGATCAGGATCGTGTCGTCAAAGGTCTTTCTCAGCTTGCCGATGGTCTCGTCGATGGCCACGGCGCCCGGATCAGCGCCCAGTTCGAGGCAGCGCGCCTCGCTGGTGGCTGCGGCCCATGAGCCGGCGTCGACCTCTGCCCAGTCCGGTTCGTCCGTCCGTCCGGCATGGAACTTCACGAAAGCTTCCGGCAGGGCACCATGCTGCAAACCGAACGCGCGAAGGAAGGCGCGAAGAGTAAGTGTCCGATGAGCCGACGCCTCCTTCTCGACCGAGATGCCGATGTGGAACGGTGAGTGCGCATCTACGTTGAGCGAGGCAAACCCCTCGCCGAGGCCGCCCGGGCCTGCAAACAGATCGACGACGCCGAAAGTGGCTGGCAATTCATGGTCCTCTCGGATTCGGTTGATGGTTGTATACTGGTTCCATAGGCCGAGACCAGGAGGCAGATGACAGACATCGTCGACAGCCGGACCCGATCCCGCATGATGTCCGGGATCCGCGGAAAGAACACGAAACCTGAACTCGTCCTGCGCCGCTCACTGCACGCGGCGGGGTACCGGTTTCGACTTCATGCAAAGGGGGTGCCTGGAAAGCCGGATATCGTGATGCCGAAGTACCGGGCCGTCATCCTGGTGCATGGCTGCTTCTGGCATCGCCACGAGGGGTGCCGGTATTCGACCCTTCCCTCGACGCGCCCGGAGTTCTGGATGGCAAAGTTCAAGGCAAACGTTGCTCGGGATGAGGTAGTCCGTGCGGCTCTCCTCGAGGCGGGATGGCGGGTGGCCACGGTTTGGGAGTGCGCCCTGCGCACCGGGGCAGGTGTGGCGGCCGCTCGGGAGCGCATCGAGGCATGGCTCCATGGTACAGGCGCCGAGCTTCATCTGGGCGAGGCTGATCACGTGGCCACAGCGCGTTGAAGCCGCGTAGTGCCATCATCAAAAGAATAGGCGCGCGGCGCGTCCGCCCACCGCGCTGTCATGGCAGCAGGCGGCGGGATCCTACGGCAGCTCAAATCGGCCGCCCCCTCGATTTTGTTCTTCCGAATTCCGAGGAACGGCCAATATCACCTGCAGGAAAGGTCAGCAGGAGGGGTTCAGGCGACAGGCTTGGCGGGGCAGGAGGCGGCTCCGCGACAGGGTAGCAGGGGTGGGAGACCCCGTGTCCGACCCTCTTGACGATCACGACAGATCGCCGCTTTCAACGGGCTCCATCCAATGCCTTTCGATCACCAATCCCATGCCAACCTCTTCGCCGTCCAGGCCTGGCTGGATGAACATGGAACAGCGGCGGCCAATGCCGCGCGCCTTCTCCGTGGCGCTGCGGCGGCCGATGGTGTGTTCCGCCTCATCCATGACGTGCGACACGCTGAGCGGTTCTCGCGGCTCATGCGCACAAGGCTCGAGGCCCTGCATCGCCTTCTGAGCCTCGAGGACGCCGACCGGGATCCGTTCCCGTCGATGCTCCCCCTGCATCCTGCCGATCCGCGGGTGCTGGAGATCTGCCTCCTCGCCGACAACCTCTCCAGCCTCCTTTCGGAGATCGCGCCGGCACAGCCCGTCGCGGCCTGAGCGCTTCACCGGAGACCAGCCGCCCCAGGCGGAGCGGCTGCTTGAACGCGCCAGTTTGTCCGTCACGGCCGTCGCCGCGCGCTGGCGCAGGAGCAATCCTCGATGACAGTGTTGCAACCCGACTTCCCGGCCCCCGAACGGCATGAGCGCGCGACCCGCATCCGGGCGCATCTCGACCGCCACGGAGCCTCGCTGGCCGACGTCGTCGCCGCGATCGACGACGTCTTCGTCTCTCACGCGCTGGAGACGGCCGGCGTGCTGGCGGCCGAGGCGCCCGCTGACTATGCCGAGCCGATCGAGGCGCGGCTGCAGGTCGTGCTCGAGGCGCTTGAGTGCGTGCCCTTCGAGAGGCTGCAGCGGCATGCCGGGAAATTCGCAGGACCCGATCTGGTGTCCGCGGCCCGTTGGCATGGCGCTCGGCTGACGGATCTTCTGTCATGAACTCCCGCAGAGCGGCAAGGCCGTCGAGCCCTGCCGCTCTGCGGCGCCCGGAGGGCTGTGCCGTGCCTGCCCTCCGAGGCCTTGGAGGGGATGAGCCCGACCTTCGTCGGAGACGTGGCACCCCACGAAAATCCTGAATCCGTCTGTCAAGAAAACCACCCGCAAATCTTCGTCCGTCTTTGCCCGAGTGCGTCCACTTCCCGCGCACCTGACACCAAGCAGAGGATTCAAGCGCATGTACAACGCTTCCATCGACGCGGAGCCTCCCGGTTCACACGTCATGAATCAGGGGCTTCAGCCTCCAAACGCACCGAAGAGTCGGGAAGTTGGCCCGGCTCGGCCGGCCTCGGACGGCCGGCTCCTGCCGGCGACGCGACAGGGCGATCGCAAGGTTGCAAATGCGTCGACCGGGCATTGCACGGTTTATGCGGTGCTGGGGCAGGGGCCGGGCGTCCGCTTCGAGGCGGAGTCCCACATCGAATTCTGCCATCTTCTCCGTCTCAGCGTCGCCCCTGGCGTCCTCCACCTGCAGGAGCAGGTTCTCTTCCGGTTCGGCGCAGGGGAGGAGGACAAACACTTCTTCGACATGATCGCGACGATGACCTCTGGTGCCCGGATCGCTTACACAGTGAAGCCCGAGGTGGAGCTCCGCTCGCATGATTTTCTTTCGCACATGGCGGTCGTCGCCCGGCACGTTCGCGTGAAGGGCTTCGCATCCGAGGTGCGCCTGCTAACGGAGGCCGATCTCGATCCCGTCGATCTGCACAACGCAAAGGTTCTCGCCGCGCTTCGCGATGCCGACCCCGAGGCTGATGCCGCGGCTCGGGCTTGCATCTCAGGGCTGATCGGCGCGCTTCCGCTCTTCGAACTGGCGCGGCTTATCGGCCTCGAAGCCCGCGGTCACCGCGCTCTTCTTCGTCTCCTCCGCTCGGGCGAACTGCGCCTTGCACGCCGCGAGCGGATTTCACCCACCTCCCTCGTGCACAAGGAACTGCTCCAGTGAGCCTCGACTTCGACTCCCGCTTTCCCCGCTTCCACATCGGCCCGCTTGATCGGGTGACGATCGACGGCATGCGGTTCCGTCTGCTCCAGCAGCTGTCCGAGGCCTTCGTTCTGGTGCCGGTGGACGGCAACGGCCTGGTCCAGACCTTCGCCTTCAAGCACCTGAACACGCTGAACGCCGACGGGCGGATCAAGCATGAAGTCGACTACTTCAACCCGATGATCGCCCTGCGTCGGGCGGCAGGTCCTGCCGAACAATGGCTTGCGCAGCTGACGCCGAAACAGAAGGACCGCGTCGACCGGCACTTCGCCCTCGTCCAGGGTTTCAACGACCTCTACCGTGCAGGGAGGGTGAAGAAGACAAAGGAATCCATCAAGGCATCCCGCAAGGAGATCGTGGAGGCGGCGCTTCCGTATCTCCAGACGACGGTGCCCGTGAAGGCGATCGACCGTTTCGAGGAGGAGCGGAAGAAGGAGGCGCAGGAAGCGGGGGACAACAAGAGCGCTGCTGCTCACGGGGGCAAGGCCGTGCTGTCCGTATCGCCGCCGCATCCACGAACCTTGCTGGAGTGGGTCAGGAATGTGGACAAGTTCGGCAAGATCGGCCTGGTGGATCGTCACCACGAGCGCGGGGCGCGCGGCAACGGATATGAAGTGGAGGTAAACGCGCTTCTCGCGGAGACCGTCGAACGAACCTACCTAAACCTGAACCGGAAGACCAAGAAGCAGACCGAGGACGCCGTCCGGGATGCCTTCCACGACGAGAACAAGCTGCGCGCTGCCGACGGCCGACCGCTGCTTAAGGTGCCCGGACGCCGCGCGGTCCGCCAGTACCTTGCCAGCCTCGAGGCCTTTTCGGTCACCCTCGCGCGGGAGGGCATCGAGAAGGCCATGGCGAAGCACCGGCCGGTAACGACAGGTCTCGAGGTGACACGCCCGCTCGAGCGGGTGGAGATGGATGAATGGCGGATCGACCTCATCACGCTGATGTCGCAAGCCGGATTGCTGAAGCTTTTCAGCGCCGAGGAACTCGAGGTTCTCGGTCTCAACGACAAGAAGTCACGTTGGTGGATGGTCGCGGCGATCGACTGCCGCACCAGGGTGCTCCTCGGCGCGATGCTCACCAAAGATCCGAAGGAGAGTTCCTCGATGAGCTGCCTCCGCATGGTCGTCAGCGACAAGGGCGCCATTTCGGATGCCGTCGGCGCGGCCTGCCGCTGGACGGAAGCGGGCGCGCCGGAGGTTCTGGTTACCGACAACGGACCGTCGTTCAAGTCTACGGTGTTCACCGACGCCTGCAACGACCTCGGGATCACGATCGAGCGGACCATCGCCGGCATGCCGACCATGCGCGGCACCATCGAGCGCCTGTTCCGTACCTGCGGCATGGGGCTGCTTCCGCGTCTGAACGGGCGGACCTTCTCCGACGTGGTCGAGAAGGGGGATCATCCGGCCGAGAAGCGCGCGTGCCTTGATCCCGAGGACATCTGCACCGTGCTCGTGCGCTGGATCGTTGACATCTACCACAACACCCCGCACGGCGGCCTTGGTGGCCGGACGCCGCGAGAGCAGTGGGAGGCCGATCATAGGGACGGCAATTATCCCCTCAGAGCGGCGCCCGACCGGCGGGCGAAGCGGCTGGCCTTCGGAAAGGCGCGCACGGTGAAGGGCACGAAGGCCGGGATCACCATCTTCGGCGCCCGCTACCAGAGCGAGGAGTTGGCACGGTTCATCGTTCTGCGCGGACCGCGCTTCTTGCAGGTTCGTTGGGATCCGGAAAACCTTGGCGCGATCGAGGTGGAACTCGATGGGCAGTGGTACGAGGTGCCCGCCGTTCACGACTTCCTCGACGGCCTGCACCTTCAGGTCTGGATCGCCGCCCGCCGTGCCTTGCGCAGCCGGTCGGCGACGCGGGAAGCCTGGACGGCGGATGTGGTTCGTGAAGCCGTCCGGGACATCGAGGCGCTGAACCAGCACCGCGCGCTGCAGTTCAAGCTCATCGACAAGCCCTACAGCGACAAGCACCTCAAGCACCTCGAGGAGTCCCTCTTCACGTCGTTCCGGATCACCGATGCGAAGCCGCAGGTCGTGCCTGCGCCGGACGGAGGGGGCCGCGTCATCATCGAGGAAGACCTGGATGCGAATGCCGGCGAGGACGGCATCGCGGCAGCATCTCGTACCGCACAGCATGGACGCCGCTCGGACGATGACTGGGAGTTCCCCGAGTAGGATCGGAGCCACCACACACACGATGCGGAGCCCCGGCAGGCCAGACCTGCCGGGGCTTCTGCATGCTTGGGGGCAAACCTGGGCACGCGCCTCCGCTAGTGATGTCGCTCGTGACGGGGTGCGGAGGCGAGCCGTGAAGCCGCGCGGCCACGTCGACGCAGCAGCTTCCGCGTCCTGCACCATCCCTGTCGTTCCGCTGCGCTCACCTTGTTGTGGAGCAGGCTCCCGGACCCCCACCTCGACGTCACGCGCGCCGCGGCTGGTGCAATCCGAACCTCATCGGGGGCAGGGGATGAGGCGATGCTGTACCTCTTGCTCTGCCTCTCGCTTGTGCAGGGTCCCCAAGCTTCAGGCTGCCGCCCCCTGGCTCCAGTCACAGCCGATCCCGGAGCGGCGCCCCGCCGGGGTGCGGCCGCGGGCGCACACATTCCATCTGCAGAGGGAAGCTGGCAGCTGCATCCGAGGAGCGTTAAACGGAACAATTGCCGCAGCGGCAGCCGACAGACCGACCGGCAGGTCGATCTCGGCAAAGCACCCGAGGTCGTCGCCGGGCGGACGGGGCTCGCCTTCATGAACGACTGTCCGCTGTCCCACGTGCAGCCCTTGAAATGAAGACGTTCAGCACTCCGTGCAGCGAACCTGAATTGGCGTCGAAGCCATACCAGTCGAGCGTGTCCGCGTTGATCGTGGCCATCGGGCGCAGGTGCGGAAGGCCCGATCACATCCTGTCACCAGGCATGGTCGCCCGAACCCTCACCGGATGTGAAATTTTCGTTTCCGGATTTTGAAAGGCGACCAATCTCACCTATGGCGCCGGCTGAAGGGCCCGCGATGGGAAATCCGGCGCCGCTCGATCAACCTCGCTGCGAGTGCTCGATCACGGGCAGCGACATCGTGAAGAACGAGACCAACCTTGACCCTCATCTTCCCCCAAGCCGCCGCTCGGCTGACCCAGCTGCGGAACATCCACATATCCAACTGGCGCGACAAAGAAGTGCGCCTTCACCTCGACCGGCTGTTCAAGGTCGACGAAAATGGCCATCAGACCGCCGAGCCCATCCGCTTCACGGCCAACATGGAGACGCGGGGGATCGCCCTGATCGAGGGTGCGGGAGGCGGCAAGACCACTGCAATCCGGCACGTCCTCGCATCGACGCCCGCTCTCAACCCCGCCGACGGCGCGCCGCGCTACCTCAGCATTCAGGTCCCGAGCCCGGCCACCCTCAAGAGCCTCGGACTCGAAATCCTGCGTGCGGCAGGTATCAGCGGTATCCAGGAGCGTGCCAAGGTCTGGCAGATCTGGGATGCCGTGCGCCACCGCCTCGGCAAGAAGGGCTTCGTGCTGCTCTGGATCGACGAGGCCCACGACCTCTTCCTCTCGCGCTCGTCGCGCGAGATCGACGACATGCTGAAGATGCTGAAGGCGCTGATGCAGGGGGAGTCGGCGGTGGTCGTCGTCCTCAGCGGCACGGAACGGCTATCCGAGATCACCGCCTACGATCCGCAGGTCAACCGCCGGTTCACCAAGATCCTGCCCCGCGACCTCGACCCGCTCGACGGCGGCAACATGCTCGGCATCGTGGGCAAGTACGCGGCCAAGGCCGGCCTGCAGTTTCAGCCCGGCGGCGAGATCGCCGGACGCCTCATCCATGGTAGCCGCGGACGGTTCGGGCGGGCCGTCGAGACGACGATCAACGCCATCGAACGGGCGCTCGCGGAAAGCTCCGGCGCCCTCACGCGCGAGCATTTCGCCGAAGCATGGGGGATGCAGGAGGGCTGCCGCTGGGAGGAAAACGTCTTCGTGGCGGACAGCTGGAGCGCCATCCGGCTCGATCAGGCCGCCGAGGAATTCGAGGCGGACCGCAGCGCGCGCCAGAAGAAGCAGCGCGAGAGGTCGTGACCTTGAACCTCGGGAAGGACACTCCGCTGCTCGCCGGCGAGAGCATCATGTCCTGGGTGGCCCGCATAGGTCGCGAGGAGGTCGGCATGGAGCCTGCCGACTTCCTGCGCTTCATGACCCTGAGCGGGAGGGACATCATCGATGCCACACCCGCGGGGATCGCCCGGCTAAAAGAAGTGACCGGTGTCGCTCCCGCGGATTTCCTGCGCGGCACCTACGTCCGGATCGACGATCGGCTCTACGACCACCAGGGGCAGCGCTTCCACGCCGAGTTTGGGGGAAGGGACCGCACAACCTACTGTCCCGCATGCCTGCTCGCGGATCGCGAGCGTGAGGGTCTCTCCGGCGGGCAGCGCGTCGGCCGCGTGAACTGGTTGTTTGCGCCGGTTCGCACCTGCCCGATCCACGATCTTCCGCTCGTCCGGAAGCCCAACCGGACCTGGTCGGACCGGTTCCAGGACATGGAGATCGTGGCGCCTGCGGATGAGGAACTTCAGGTTCTTCTGGGGCGCACCTCCATCCGGCGGGTGTCACCCCTGCAGACCTACGTCGAGGGGCGCCTCGAAGGGCAGGAGGGTCCGGCGTGGCTCGACGGGCAGCAGATCGATCTGGCTGTCCGGGCCACCGAGATCCTGGGGATGTGCGTTCTTCGCCATCCCCACGTCGAACTTCCGGCGCAGACCGAGACCGATTGGGACGAGGCGGGAGCAGTCGGCTACCGCTTCACGTCGCGCGGGACCGAAGGGATCCGCGAGGCTCTCGACGAGATCCGCTCGCCGCCCTGCGTCACCCGCAAGCGCGGCGGTCCCCAGGCGATCTTCGGCCGTCTCTACCAGTGGCTTCAGTACAACAAGAGCGCCAAGGACCGCGGCCCGATCCGCGAGGTGGTCCGCGAATATCTTCTCGAAACGATGGCGATCGAGCCGGGCACCATGCTGTTCGGCGACGCGGTGCCATCGCGCCGCCGCCACTCCGTCGCCAGCCTGGCGCGGCAGTTCGGCCTGCACTACCGAACGCTGAACCGGGCCGTCGTCCTGACGGGCCTGATGCCGGAGGGAAACGCGGATGTACTCGACCGGTTGCTGACGGTCGACGCCTCGGACGGCGAGCGCCTCGCCGAACGCATGCGCCGGTCGCTCTCCGTGACCGCGATGCCCGCGTACCTGAACTGCTGTCGTCTGCAGGCCGAGGCTCTTGTTAGGCACGGGGTGGTGACCCGGATCGGCGAAGACCGGAATAACGGGCAATTCGGCCTGAACATGGTGGCCGTCGAGGATCTCGACGAGTTCCTTGCCCGCTTCCGGTCGGCCGGTACCGGAGCATCGGCTTTGACCGCCGGCATGGCCGATGTGGTCGAGGCGTCCAGGATCCTCCGCTGGCCGGCGATCGACATCATCAAGCTCGTGCTCGGCGGGCGGTTGGAACGCGTCGCGCTCCTGTCGGCTGACCTGAAGCTCAAGTCCGTTCTCGTGGATACCGAAGAGGTGCGGGAGCGCCTCCGTGAAGGGGACGGTGAAGGCCGGCTATCCGTGGTCGAAGCGGCGGAGAGGCTACAGCTCGAACCCTGGGCGGTCCAGAACTTGACGTCCGGGACCGACAGCAAGGGCAGGGCTCTGCTTCCTTTCACCAAGAGCCGCAACGCCGCGGGCCAAGTCCGACTCTGTTTCGACCCCTGCGATGTGGAGGCCTTTGCGGACGCCCATGTCGAACTCAGGGCACTTGCGGCGGAGCGCGGCATCTCTACCAAGGTCCTCCAAGCCGAATTGTTGAGACTGGGGATCCACGCGATCCTGCCGAAGTCATCCCTGAACAAGCTTGTCTATCGACGAGCGGACCTCTGAACCTGCAGACTTGACCTTCGACGCGGCCGCCCCTTGGGGCGGCCGTTTTGCTTTCAGGCGCATCCTTTCTCGCTCGGGCACGAGGGCGACAAACGCGTGACAAAGAGGGGGAATTAACGGCCGAATGGCAGGCGCACCTCAATAAAAGCAAGTAGTTAGTGTTTGCCGGAGGGCGTTATTCCCTACCTCCAACAGCGGTTGTTGAACGGGGTAGGAATAAACGCCCTTTTCCCGTCATTTCGGCGCCCTTTTTTTCGAGGGTATGGCGCCCTCTGCCGATAAGCTGTTGAAATGTTTCAGGTGGAGCGGCGGCATCTTCCGCTCCACCCAGCCGGCCCCCAAGCCAGCACATCGGCCCTGACCTGGTGCCTGTTGCACGGAAACTTGCGGCAACGATCCGGCAACATGGGCCCTTGGAAACGGAGGTTCTGGTGTGACCGGATCGTCTGCATCAGAGCCAGCGCGCATGAGAGTAACCAAGGACCTCGGCCGCTCCCTGAACCGAAAAGGCGGCGCTGGCGACACAGACCCGCTTCAAGCTTCGCGGATGAACCAACGATGAGATTTCCCCGAGCAACATCGCCCATCGCCCTGTGCCTCGCCCTGACAGCGCTGCTCGGTGCCTGCGGGCGCAGCCCGCAGGAGTGCATGGAGCGGGCGATGTATTTCGAATCCAACCGCTCCAGCCGCGACGGGATGGTCGCCGTGGGCAGCGTGGTCATGAACCGCGTCGAGTCCGGCCAGTATCCGAGGTCGGTCTGCGGCGTCGTCGGCCAGCGCGGCCAGTTCGCCCCCGGCATCATGTCCCGCCGGATGGACTCGAGGTCCTTGCCGCTGGTGCGCGAGACCGCTCAGTCCGTCCTGCAGGGCGAACGTGACGAGCGACAACCAAGTTGTCCGACACCGTCAGGCAAGTTGGCCGCTGGGTTGAGCCGGAGGACGGGCGTAGCCCGTCCCGGAGGCTGAACCCAGCGGCTGGCCCTCGTTTCGGGGGAGAAGGGTGGGTGCTGGCCGCTGCGGGCCGGTAGGATCGGGATCTCTGCGTCCAAACGGAGATCCGACCGTGCCGGGCAAACCCGTCACCGACCAGCAATTGAGAGTCTACATGACCGACCGTCTCCAGCACAGCCAGCGTGTCGCCGCCGCCCGCGCCGGCTTCAGCGAGCGCACCGCCCGCCGCATCGATGCCGATCCGCGCCTTCCCTCGCAACGTCCGGCCCCCCGGGGCCGCACCGTGCCCGACCCGCTCGAGGCGGTGTGGGAGCCGGTGCTGCTGCCGATCCTCGCGCGTGATCCGGCCGTTCAGGCCGTGACCCTGCTGCGGCACCTTCAGATGAGCGACCCGGAGGCTTTCCCGGACGACCGCGTGCGCCGGACGCTCGAGCGGCGCGTCCGCGACTGGCGTGCCCTGAACGGCCCCGAGCGCGACGTGATCTTCCGTCAGACGCCCGAGCCCGGCCGGATGGCCCTGTCGGACTTCACCGATGCGAACGAACTCTGCGTGACGATCGCGGGGCAGCCGCTGGAGCAGCGCCTCTACCACTTCGTCCTGGCCTACAGCGGCTGGGAACATGCCGCCGTGGTGCTGGGCGGCGAGAGCTTCCCGGCGCTGGCCGAGAACCTCCAGAACGCACTCTGGACCCTTGGCGGCGTCCCGCACGAGCACCGAACCGACAGCCTGTCCGCAGCTTACCGGAACCTCGACACCGAAGCGGCGGCCGATGTCACCAGCCGCTATCAGGCGTTCTGCGCCCACTACGGCATGCTCGCCAGCCGCAACAACCCGGGCGAGGCGCACGAGAACGGATCGGTCGAGGCCCACAACAACCACCTGAAGGTCGCCCTCGACCAGGCCCTGATCCTGCGTGGCTCCCGCGACTTCGCCGATCTCGCCAGCTGGCGCCGCTTCGTCGATGAACTGGTCGCCCGACGCAACCGCCGGCGCGAGTCCGCGGTGCGCATCGAGATGGCGGCGCTCAGGCCGCTGCCGGCCCGGCGCACCACAGACTTCACCGAAGTGGTCGCGCGGGTCACGAAGACCGGGGGCTTTCTGGTCCACCAGGTCTTCTACTCGGCACCCTCGCAGCTGATCGGCAAGCGCCTGCGGGTCCATGTCTACGACGACCGGATCGAGGCCTTTCTCGGAGCGACCCCTGTCGTCACGCACCCCCGCCGTCGCGGCCGCGATGACGGCGCCCGCGTCCACTGCGTCAACTATCGCCCTGTCATCCACGCCCTGCGCCGCAAGCCGCAGGCGCTGGCCGGTTCCGTTTACCGCGACGGCCTGTTCCCGCGATCGGAATACGCCGAGGCCTGGGTTGCGTTGTCCGCCGCCTTGCCGCGCCGCGACGCCTGCCGTCGCATGGTCGATCTGCTGTGGCTTGCCCATGCGGAGGGCTGCGAGGCTGAACTGGCCGCGCTGATTGCCCACACCCTCGGTCATGGCGAATTGCCCGAAGCCCATGCGCTAAGGAGCAAGCTGGAGCCGCGTCGGCGCGAGCTGCCCGACGACACGCCCGTCAACCTCACCGATCTGGCCCGCTTCGACGAGCTGCTGGAGGCGCGCGCATGACCGCCGCTGCCCCGCACCCCGTCGATGTGCATGCGTTGCCCGCCATGCTCACGGCTCTGCGCCTGCCCAGCATCCAGCGCCACTGGCCGATGCTCGCCGAGCGTGCCGACGCCGAGGGCTGGCCCGCCTCGCGCTTCCTCGCAGCCCTGGCCGAGGTCGAGCTCGCCGATCGCGATGCCCGCCGCATCCAGCGCCATCTGCAGCAGTCCGAACTTCCCGGCGGCAAGACGCTGGCAACGCTTGACTTCAAGGCGCTGTCCGGCGTGACCCGGGCCCGCATCGAGGCGTTGGCCGCCGGGGATTGGGTTGAGACCGGCGCCAATCTCATCGCCATCGGCAACTCGGGCGCCGGCAAGAGCCACGTTCTCTGTGCCATCGGCCATGCCCTCGTCGAGGCCGGCAAGCGCGTCCTCTACACCCCCACCACCGACATCGTGCAGAGGCTGCAGGCCGCGCGCCGCGACCTCGTCCTTGAGGCCGCCCTCGCGAAGCTCGACAAATTCGACCTGATTATCCTCGACGACATCACCTACGCCCAGAAGGACCAGGCCGAGAGCTCGGTGCTCTTCGAGCTCATCGCCCGGCGCTACGAGACCAGAAGCCTCGCCATCGCCGCCAACCAGCCCTTCAGCGCCTGGAACCGCGTCTTCCCCGATCAGGCCATGACCGTCGCCGCCATCGACCGGCTGGTTCACCACGCGACCATCCTCGAGATGAACGGCGAGAGCTTCCGCCGACGCGCCGCCGCACGACGCCGATCCACGGAGCCTGTCGCTGCGCCGACAACCTCCAGCGACAACATCGGCGTCGAAGCCACCGACAACATCAACGACAAGCAGAGGGAGATCAGCGCCGACTAACACCAACGACCGCAGCGGTCAAAACCGGCCATCCTGGTTGTCGGTCACGGCCAAGGAGGTTGACGCTCTACACGAACGCCACCCGATGATCGGCAACGCGATGTTCTTCCACACCGCCGGCCACCGGTTCCCCTACGACAACATGCACTATGTCCTCGTGACGGGCGGGAACGCCTTCTACGAGAAGCGCAAGAACTACCTCGTGACACAGCCCGTGCCGCCAGAGCCGATCGAAGGTATCACAGGCTGGCGAAGCTGGTGAGACCCCATGTTCCAAGCCGGACCGTGGGCGAAGGGCAAAAGCGACCGCTGCGGGACAGCGCCCTCGAATAGAACCGACCGACGCTGAGCCGCCGGTCGACCCTCCCGGCGCAGGCTTCCGAAGCGGCCAGTCGAGCGCGCTGCAGCGAGGAACCGAGCAGCCGATGCTGTTGAAAAACTCTCAGTTGGTTTTGACCGGGAGCAATTGCGCGCGTTCTTTCGGCCCGCCGCTTCCACGCCTGTCGCGTGTATGGTCGACTTTCTCAGCCGATCTGCATCGCGGGGGCGTTTGTCAGGCAGAGCTTGGCCAATTTCCGGAGGTTCTGGGCGGTGGCGGCGAGTATCGTCCTTCGCTCCCAATGGCCCCCTCAGTCGCAGCCGGCTGAGTCCCAGAATACGTTTTAGATGCGCGAAGAGCATCTCGACTGTTGATTTCCACGCAGAACTGACCCGGGCATGGAGTGAACCCCGCGGGCTGGACCACGGGGGCCGTCCAAGCTAAGCCGCCTTGCGGGCGAATAGGGTTTCGAATTCCTCGGGGGTTCGGTAGCCGAGGGCGGAGTGCAGTCGTTTCGAATTGTAGACCTGCTCGATGAACACGGGCAAGCGGGCAGCCACATCAGCGAAGGTCTCGTATCCGGCCCGATAGACCTCCTCGACCTTCAGTGTCTTCATGAAGCTTTCCGCCTGCGCGTTGTGATAGGGGTTTCCGACGCTGCTCATGGAACCACGCAGACCCGCGGCCTGAAGGGCATCACGGTAGGTTTGAGATGCGTATTGGCAGCCCCTGTCCGTAGGGTGGAGACAGCCTTCGGGAGGGTTTCGGTTGGCCACGGCTGAGTGCAGGGCCGCAAGTGCCAGGGGCGTGTCGAGACGCCGCGGCTGTATCGACCCAGCGGAATCTGCACAGGTTAAGCCGCCAAGGCGAATGCCTCGGCGGGGGTTTTCATGTCCAGCTCCTGATGCGGGCGGCGATGGTTGTAGAAAGCGATCCAGTCGCCGATGGCGCGTGCCGCGTGCTGGAGGCTGTCGAAGCGCTGGCGGTGAACGCACTGCTCCTTCAGGGTCCGGATCACGCGCTCGACCATGCCGTTCTGCTGCGGGCAATGCGGGGTGATGAACTCCTGCTTCAGGCCGTAGCTGCGGACGAGGGCCGTGTATTTGCGACTGGTGAAGAGTGAGCCATGGTGCCGCCACTGGTCCGAGGCCCATGGCGAACGCCGTTGTCGGACCTCAGCAGGAACTCCTTCGTCACCCGGCCGAGTGTGCCGAACCGGTTGATCAGCGCGTGTTCCAACGCGCTCGCGGCCGTGGAGGCCTTGCCCGAGCGCGACAGGTGCCAGCCCAGAAGCTCGCGGGTATGGCAGTCGATCACCAGGGCGAGCGTGGCCCAGCCGTCGCGCCCGGCCCAGACCCGGCAGAGATCCGTGGACCAGCGCTCGTTGGGGGCCTGGGCCACCGAGGGCACCGCTTCTATCCTGGGTCGCATTCCGATCGGGCGCTTGCGGACCTGCCAGCCCTTGATCTGGAAGACCCGCTGCACCGTGTTCTTGTTGAAAGCCCAGAAGCCAGGCGACCGTGCGGTAGCCGAAGGACGGCTCCTGCTCGATCATGGCCTTGATCGGCTCGGCAAATCGTGGATCAACCTTCGGCGCAGCTTTCGTCGGCTTGTAGTACACGGTCCGCCGCGGCACGCCGAACCACGCACACAGCTTGGTCAGCGGCACCGTGATCCCATCGGCCAGAAGGCCCTGCTGGATGCTCTGGATCATTTCCTCGCCATGGGCCTCGGACCAGTGGCGGCTCCATGGCTCGATCCGCCGCATCCAGCAGGGCCTGGAGCTTTTTTCTCGCCCGCAGCTCCAGCATCGCCTCGCCATAGGCTTCCTGAAGGTCCTTCAGCTGCTTCTCGTACTGCTCGCGGATGTCGAGCGGGTTGGCGCGGAGCGCCATCTCCAGGGCTTACGCGGCCGCACTGCGGCCACGGTCCCCTTCGATATCCATCCCCCGCTTGGCATCCTCGACCCAACCCTCGATCTCGGAAGGCGAGAGATCATAGGACCGGCTGGCCTCGGCCACCGTCCTTGTTCGGGCTTACGCGGCGCCACTGGCGCCACGGTCCCTCACAAGTGCCTTGGATGATCTCCACCACGAGCGCCGTCTTGCGCTTCGCCGTCCAGCGTTTGATCGGGTCGTCCATCGTCACACTCATCGCTACCTTACTCCTTGTAGCATGAGCAGATTTTCACTGGGTCGATACACCTGTGCCGTTGGCGGTGGGCTGACGAAACACGTGTCCGTCCAGTCCTCGGACGGACACGACAAGCTGCGAGTGGTGAGAGGAAGATGGCCTGACAGTTGAACGGCGTCTCGAAAGCCTCCGGTCAAAATTGGTCTCCGAGGCCGGCCCCTTTATGAGGATCGGGACGCGCGGATCTCCATCTTGGCAGCGGCACTGGCGCCGACATGCCGGATACGTTTGTGCAGACTGATCACGCTGTCACCCAATCGGCGCTTGCACCGGGGCGGGCCATACGTTGGCAGCGGCAGGCTGGAGGCCGTGCGATGCGCCTTCAGGCAGGTCGCGTCGATCATGATCGTCTTGTGCTCGGCTCTCTCGGCCGCCAGGCCCATCATGATCCGGGCGAAGACTCCGTTCTCGCTCCAACGCTTCCAGCGATTGTAGAGGGTCTTCGCCGGCCCATACTCCCTGGGCGCGTCGCACCACCGCAAGCCACTGCGATTGATGAAGATCATGCCGCTCAACACACGCCGGTCGTCGACACAGGGCTTGCCATGGCTCCTGGGAAGGAACGGCTTCAGGCGCTCCATTTGCGCCTCGGACAGCCAGTAGAGGTTGCTCATCGGTCAGGTCTCCTTGCGAGGCCTGAATCACGCGATCCGCCCAAAATCAATGGGTCTGGAGCCTAGGTCTTCGATCCGGCTTGCCGGGTGACCGTCGAGGATCGCGCGCAGGGTTTCGGCGATATAGCTCACCGGGTTCACGTCGCTCATCTTGCAGGGGGCCACGCGCGAGGCGAGCATTGCCCGGTTCTCGGCGCCGACCTCGTGACCGGCGAACAGCGCATTTTTCCGCGTGAGGTCCACCTGCGGATCTGGTTCTTGACCGGGTTGGTGTCCATCTCCAGCCGTCCGTCGTCGAGGAACCGGACCAGGCCCGGCCAGACGCCGAGGGTGTAGCGGATGTCCTCCGCCAGCTTTGAGGACCGTAGGATGCGGGAGAGCTGCGCCTCGAGCCAGCGACGGAACGCAATGCCGATCGGTGCCAACAATTCCTGGCGGGTGGCCCGCCGGATCTCGGGCGCCTGGCCGCGGACGGAGGCCTCGATCGCGTAGAGCTGGGCGATCTGGCGCAGGGCTTCCTCGGCGATGGGGGAGCCGTCGCTCTGCAGCCGCTTCACGAAGCGGCGGCGGACATGGGTCCAGCAATGGACGAGAAGCCAGGAGCCCTCGGGACGAACGACTTCCGTCAGCTTCCCATAGGCATCGAAGCCGTCGCACTGCAGGAACTGCCCGCGATAGCCCTCGAGGAACCGCAGGGCGTGAACGGCACCGCGACCGGGCGCATGGTGGTCGTCGGACACGATGGCCCAGAAGAAGCCGGTCCTGGTCCTTCGTCGGCCGGGATCGAGCACCGGCGCCGTCGTTTCATCCATGAACAGGCGGTCGGCGGCCTTCAGATGCCAGCGCAGGTGCTCGTCGATCGGCCGGAGGTGGAAGCAGGCGCGACCGACCCGGTTGCCCAGGGTCGCGCGATCCCGCGCCATGGCGACCAGCGCGCGGCACAACTAGCTGGTCGGCTATCACGCGCAGTGCGCGGTCGATGCCGAAACCATATCATCGTCACCCATGATGTCACCAACCAGGGTTTGGACCGCGACCAGCTGAGCCCGATGGCGACGGCGGCCAAGGAGGCACTTGGCCGTGACGACCTGCACGCGATCGCCGACAAGGCTACTTCAGCGGCACCGAGATCCTCGCCTGCCACGAAGCCGGGGTCACCACCACCGTGCCGCGACCCCTGACCTCCGGCAGCGAGGCGAAGGGCATGTTCGTGAAGACGGACTTTCTCTACGACCCGGCGCGCGACATCTACACCTGCCCGGCTGGCAACGAGTTGACCTACCGCAGCAACCGCGAGGAAGGCGGCCTGCAGGTCCGCCGATACCGGGTCAACGACTGCCAGACCTGTCCCATCCAGCGCCGCTGCACGAGCGGCACGGAGCGGCGGATCACCCGTTGGGAGCACGAGCACCTGATCGACGCGATGCGGGAACGCCTCGGCCGCGATCCCGACCCCGACCCCCGATGACGCTCTGGCGCTGCACGGTCGGGCACGTCTTCGGCTCCCTCAAGGCTTGGATGGGCACGACCCATTTCCTGACGAGGCGTCTGAAGAACGTCCGGACCGAGATGGCGCCGAACGTGCCGGTCTACAACATGAAGCGGATGGCCGCGCTGATCGGCGTCCGACGCCTGATGGAGGCGATTCCCGGCTGATCGGCGGAAACAAGCGCCGGAAACGCAATTGGCCGCCCGCCAAAACGGTTGGACGTCCCTGACGGCTCCTGACCGATCGTCGGCCCCGCGGGACGCACGAACTACCCGCAGGGTCGCCTGTCCGAGAGTTTCCACACCGCCTCGGCCATGGACGCATGCTGCAGTCGTTCGAGGCGGTGAACACCGTGCCGGGCGGCCTCCCCAAATCCTGATCAATGACCTGCGGTCACAGCAGGAAGTCCGAGGCCAGGATCTTGTGAATCCCGTCAAGCCGAATAATCGCATCGGCCGCGACGTCCACATCGACGTCGAGGAAAATCAGCGTATGGTCGTTCCCTGTACCCGGATTGTCGTACAGCTCGTAGGTGATCGCCCCCGACGAGGCCGTGCCCGAGCTTCCCGTCCCGCGAAACACGAATGCGTTGTTGCCCGCAAGCCCGATCGCCGCGTCGATCGCGGACAAGTCGATGCGGTCGCTGCCACGCACGAAGTCCGTGATACGGTCGGCCGTGGCGGCAGTAGAACCGGTGTCGAGCCGCGCCACAAAGATGAAGCGGTCGGCCTCGGCTCCTCCCGTCATCACGTCGCGCCCGGCATTTCCCGTGATCGCGTCGGCGCCGGCAGAGCCGGCCAAGATGTCGTTGCCAGTGCCGCCAAACAAGGCATCGTTCCCGGCCCCGCCGTTCAGGGTGTCGTTCCCGGAGCCGGAGCGCAGAACGTTGTCGCCCGCACTTCCAATGAGTCGGTCGGCGCCGCTGGCGGAGGTTACTCGTTCAACGTTGGCAATGGCATCGATACCTTGGCCCGTACCTTGCGCCGTTGTTCGACCCAGGTTGACGGTCACCGAAACGGCTCCACTGAAGACTATCTGGTCGATGCCGTCGCCACCGTCGATCCGGTCATTACCTGTCCCGCCATCGATCCGATCATTTCCCGCGCCGCCGTTCAACAGGTCGTGTCCTGTGCCACCGTAAAGGTCATCCTGTCCGGCGCCGCCATGAATGGAATCGTTGCCGCCTCGTCCCAGCAGGATTTCGGAAGTCGCACCCCCCGCCAGAAGGTTTGAGAAGTCATTGCCGAAATGGTAGAGATCAAGTGAGGATGAAGCGAGCGTCGCTCCGGTGATCTGCCCCAGGCCATTGAGGGTCGCTACGACCGAATTCAGGGAATAGGGAGCGCCGGGCACGCCAAAGTCGATGATCTGACTACCAACCACCCCGAGCAATCCGGCGGAGTCGACGCCGCTGATCTTCCCGATCAGCGCGTCAATCTGTGATGATACGAAAGTGCTGGTATAGGCCATCTCATGGCCGTTTGGGACGCCATTGGCCAATACCCGTCGGTACTCCACCAGTGTATAGGACTCTGTGCTCACGTAATATACGGGCATATCCCGGGTGTAGTCGAAGAAGATGTCGCCGGGACTTCCATTGTAAAGGTGGGATGGATTGTTGACCCGGGTCATGTCGCCGGTTCCGAGGTTCACATCGACGATCACGGCGCTATCCGAGAACGAAATTCTTGCAACTCCATCAGGGCTGATGTCAAAGCCGCTCGCCGATGATATGCCGTCATCGCCGGCATAAAGAACGGCATCCAGCGATGCAATGCGATGCGCCTGCCCCGATATCAGGTCAATCCTGAACAGATCGTGCGCCGTGATCGCATACAGCGTTCCATCGGGAGACATCGCCATATCCGTGAGGGCGAGCCCGGTATCCGCGACCAGGCGCGTTGCTCCCGAACTGATGTCATACTGGTGGATTTCGCCGCTAGAATTGCAAAGCAGGGTTCTGGAATGATCTGTGATGACGGCCATTTTTTACCACGCGCACAGGAATCCAAAAGGATCATGCTCACCCCCTTGCGCGCCGTTGTCAACCCGGAGACCCCTGTGGACGCGCCCACACTCTGACGGAGCCGCCGGGCGCGGGGCATGGGCCTGCGTCCTGATCATTCGACGGAAGGGTCGACGCGGTCCCCACGTCCGATCCCGACCGGGGAGGGCGTCCGCGGCGGAACGTGCCTCGGTGCCGGCTCAGGACTGAGCCTGCCCCCTGATCCCGGACTGGGAGTTGAAGGACTTTCAGGGAAAGGAATCGGAGATGAGCAGACACCGCGCCGCCACTTCACGGCGGAGTTCAAGGAGCAGGTGGTTGCGCGCCTGGTCCAGCGTGGCGCCACTCGGGCAGGCGTGGCACGGGATCTCGGCGTGACGTCATTCCAACTGAAGGCCTGGCGGCTCGAACTTGAAGCCGCGGGTTCGGCTGAGTCGATCCGCGGACCACAAGCCGAGGCGGCAGGGTTGACCGAACTGCGTCGCGGGAACCGTCGCCTGAAGGAAGAGGTGGAGGTGGTGCGGAGCTTCGGCTGTTTTCGCTCAGTGGGCGGCGCAACCATGAAAGAGTAGCTCGCCTTCATCGTTCCTCGGCGGCAGCTTCTACCGCGTGGACATGCTGCCAAGGCCCTGGCAGACAGTCGCGCTGTTCAATCCGGCGGGCTATCTCATGTCGGTGTTCCGCTGGTCGTTCTTCGACACTGCGGGCGTGCCGGTGGGGGTGAGCCTTGTCGCGACCACCGCCTTCACCGGCCTCTGCCTCGGCGTCATCTGGTGGATCTCCGTTGCGGCTGGCGGATCCAGCCGTGACGGGCCGCCCGCGCGTCAGCTGCGCCAGGCCCGCGCCTCGCCCAGCAGGCTGACCAGTTCCTGCCGCATCTCGGTCAGCCGGCCCTTGGCCTCTGCGGATTGCGGCTGCGCGAGCGCCTCATCGAAAGCGTCCACCACATGCTGCTCGCCGCTCTCGACCTGCTTCAGGATGTCTTCGTCGATGTCGTCCACGAGAGACCGCATCGAGACGACGGCGCGGTTCACGGTGGACATGAAGGTTCCATCCGCATCCGCCTCGCGGCCCGCCGCCGCCAGAAGTGCCGCGATCTGCCCGGCGTGGCGCTGGTGCAGGCCTCGGAAGCGCTCGGCGAGGGGGCGGAAGTCGGGCTCGGCCTTGTCGACCATGGTCTCGAACCCGGCGAGCACATCGATGGTGCGGTCGTGCAGCGCGCCCAGCGCGTCGGTGGCCTTCTCCTGGGGGTGGGACTGGTCGGTCATTCACTCGTCCTTTCATGACATGGGAACCGTCCCAACGCGACATCGCTGCGGCGGTTCCGGGGCCTCGTCCTTGACGGCCGGAGCGGGGGCCCAGATCGAGCCTCACCACCGGGAGGATGCTGCGCCCCCTGTCTCTGCTCGTCGCCAGTCCGCTTGCCCCGCCGGCCCTTGCGCAGCAGGCGAGCGATACGTCGCGTCTGAGGCCGCGACCGCGCCCCGCCGCCTTCCACAGCCTCTCGCCCGCGGCGCAGGCCGCCATGGCGGCGAAGGAGGCGGGGCCGTCCGATCGAGGCGCAGGACTTGAGGGGGATCGCGGCCCATCAGATCAAGGCCGGAACGGCGGCCAAGGAGCTGCGCCAGCCGCTCCTCGGCCACGAGGTGATCCCGGTCGCGCTGACCTCGGGCCTGTACGCGATCTTGTTCGGCGACCGCCTCCGCGGCGGCGCCGACCCCCGCCGCGAGGGGATTGCGGTCGGCGAGTGAGGCGGGTCCTCAGACGGCGCCATGGCTCCGGTCATAGCCGTTCCCGGCCGGCGGCACCCAGCCCGTGGGCGGTGCTGCGGGCGCATAGATCTCGACCTGCAGCGGAAAGCAGGCGGCCGCGTCCGAGGAGTGTTCGGCCGAACAGTCGCCGCCGGGGCAGGCGGAGAGGCCGCCCAGCAGGTCGATTTCGGCGAAGAACTCCAGGTGATCGCCGGGTCGGACCGGGCTGGCCTTCATGAAATACTGCCCGGTGTCGCGGGTGAAGCCCGTGCACATGAAGACGTTGAGCACGTCGTGGATATGGCGCTCGGCTTCGGCGAGCGGCAGGCCCATGTGCGCGGACAGCGCTCGCGTCAGGTTCGAATGGCAGCAATGGTGATACTGCCCACCCGAGAGCAGGTGGTGCGTGTAGGGATCGCAGCGCGTGCCGATCACGTCATGCACCGAGCCGCCGTCGGCGTCGAAGCCATACCAGTCGAGCGTGTCCTCGGTGATCGTGGCCATCGGGCGCAGATGCGGGAAGCCCGACCACAGCCGGTCCCCCGTCGACAGATGCGTGCCGTGCAGCGCGCGGGTCTTGCCCGAGTAGAACCGTTCCCGGAGGTCGCCCGCGTTCCACAGGTTCAGGTCACCCACCTGCGGCCCCTCGACCGAGGCGATGCGGAAGAAATGCGCCGCCGGAACCTCGAAGCAGCGCGCCTCGCGCGGCGGCACCAGGACCGTGCCGGTCAGACGCCAGCCCACGCGCGCCTCCCGAAGCCCCGCCAGATCGGGTTGGGGCAGGGTGTCCACCGGGTAGCAGATGACGGGCGGGACGGCGCGGCGGGCACCGGCGTCGGCCGGGGCGGGGTGGTGCGGATGGTCGGGCTTCATGCATGCTCCCTCGGACGGTTCAGCATGGCGCAGCCCCCGGCCGCAGGTCAATGCGCAGCGGCGGGCGCCCCGCTTTCCGGTGGTGGCTGCGCCTGCAAGGGGACATTCTCCCCCTTCCGGGAGGACGGCCGAAGCGCCCGAACCATCTGACGACACAACCCGTGCCAGCACAGGTGACAGGCGCATTACGTGCCGGCGAGGCCGGTGTCGCGCTCTTCCCGCAGCGGTCCTTCGTATCTTCTCCGGCATCCCAAGCCCGCCATCCTGGCAAGGCAGATCCTGAGGGTGCTGGCCTTGGAACCGATGCGGGAGTAGACTGCATCCCTCGGGCGAGGAGGGGGCCATGCATCTCGATGCCAGCCAGGTCACTGTGATGTTGCCGGTTCGCGATCTTGCACGGGCGCGCGAGTTCTACGAGCGGGCGCTGGCCCTGCCGGCCGGTGAGGAACGGCTCGACGGAAAGGTGGTCTATCGCTGCGGCGGCACCGAGATCGCGCTGTTCCCCAGGCCCGAGGGGACCAAGGCCGAGCATACCGCGCTGAGCTTCCGGGTGCACGATATCCGCGCTTCCATCGACCTGCTCGAAAGCCGCGGCGTGGTGTTCTCGGACTATGACATGCCGGGATTCAAGACGGTCGGGCACGTGTGCGTGCTGGGGTCGGAGAAAGCCGCCTGGTTCACCGACCCCGAGGGAAACATCCTTTGCCTGCACGAGGATGTTCCCGCCTCTCAAGGCGCGTAGAGGTCGCCTTCGCCCGCGAGAAGGCCCGCCATCCCGAACGCGGCTCTCCTCCCCGCCCCGGCGAACTTCGTCTCCCTGACAGACGCCCGACTGCGGCAGGGGCGGCACCTAGCGGCGGGGTTGCGGGTGCAGGCGCCGAACCGCCCTGACTCAACGTCACTCAAGACGCCGTCCGCGCGGCAAAGCCACGGCGGCTCGTTCCTGGTCGGTCGGCTCCACACCATAGGGGCTGCTCTCCCGAACCAGCAGCCCGTGCAACTCGTCGATGAGCTTGGCACGTGGCGCCTTCGTCCGCTCGACGAGGCCGATCTGCCGATGCAACTGCGGTGAACCGAAAGGCACCTGGACCAGCGGAGCGGCGCAGTCCGCGATCGCGACATGCGGCACGACCGACACGCCCAGACCGTTCGCCACGCAGGCCGTGATGGCGCTGACGGTATCGATCTCGGCCACTTCGGTGAGCGGCAGGTTCAGCCGGCCAAGCTCCAGGTCGATCAGGTGGGCGAGCGGGACATTGGCCCGGAACCGGACGAACGGGTAACGCGCAAGATATTCCTCGACCGGGAGGATCGGCGATCCGGGCGGAGCGACAAGGAAAAGGGGCTCTCGCAGGAAGGGACGCCATCGCAGCGACGGGGGAAAGTTGCCGTGCTCGGCCACCATGGCCGCGTCGACCCGTCCCGCGACCACATCCTGCAGCAGGATCTCGGACAGCGAGACGCGCAGCTTGATCCTCAGGTCGGGATGGACCGCGCTCAACCGCACGATCGCACGCGGCAACAGCGACAGGGCGCTGGTCCGCACCGAGCCCAGCGACAGGATCCCCACGATTCGGCGCCCCGAGATTGCATCGATCGCGTTGTCGGCCGCCCGCGTCAGCTCCTGCGCCGCCTCGACCATCTGCAACCCCGCCGCCGTCAGCTTCGGCGGACGTGAGGTCCGGTCGAAGAACTGCGCGCCAACCTCGGCCTCGAGCGCCTGGATCTGCTGGCTCACGGCGGAGACGCTCAGGTTAACGGCCACGGCGGCGCGGGAAAAACTCCCATGCTCCACGATCGCCAGAAGGGTCTTCAGCTGCCGCGTGTCCATTGTTTCAGAAAACCTTAATATCACGTTCAGATATACGGTCTTTGCTCCAGAGATTTCAATGCTATCCGGGTTCAGAGGCAAAGGGCCTCGATGCCGAAACGGGGAGATGCATGTCGGACAAGGTTCTGATCACCGGGCCAAGCCTTGCCCCGGCCGCGGTGGCCGTGCTGGAGGCCGCAGGTCTTGCCCCGGCCTATGTGCCGCCCTATTCGGCCGGGGATGGTCTTGTCGATGCCGTGCGCGCGGCCTCTCCGGTCGGGATCATCTCGCGCATGGGCCGGATCGACGCAGCGGTGTTCGAGGCCGCCCCGCGCCTGCGGGTGATAGCGAAGCACGGCGTCGGCGTGGACAACATCGACCTGCAGCAGGCAAGCGCCCATGGCGTGCCGGTGCTGGTCGCGACGGGCGCCAACGCCGTCTCGGTGGCGGAACATGCCATGGCGCTGCTCTTTGCGGTCGCGAAGCGCATCGTCGCGCTCGACGGCGGCCTGCGCGCCGGCCGGTGGGAGAAGCCGGGCTTCCGCGGCCGCGAACTGGCGGGATCGAGTCTCGGGCTCGTCGCCTTCGGCGCCATCGCCCGGCAGACGGCGGTCTATGCCCGGGCGTTCGGCATGGACGTGATGGCCTACGATCCCTTCTGCCCGTCGGAGACCGTCGCCGCGGCAGGGGTTACGGCGGTCAAGGATCTCGACGATCTGGTGGCGCGCTGCGACATCCTCAGCCTGCATTCGCCGCTGACGCCCGAAACCCGGAACATGATCGACGCGCGGCGGCTTTCGCTGATGAAGCCGGACGCGATCCTGATCAACACCGCGCGGGGCGGGCTGATCGACGAGGGGGCCCTCGCGGCGGCCCTGGCCGAGGGCCGGATCGCCGGCGCCGGGCTTGACACCTTCGCCCAGGAACCGCCCGCCGCCGATCATCCGTTCTGGCGCGAGCCGCGGCTGGTCATGACCCCGCATATCGGCGGCGTGACCGAGGCCGCCAACGCCCGCGTCGGCATCGAGGCGGCGCAGGGCATCGTCGATCTGCTGTCTGGGCGCCCGGTTCCGTCGGCCCGGATCGTCAACCGCGCCGCATTGGCTGCCCACCCCGTCAGCCCCTGAGAAGGAGAACCCCATGACCATCGGCTTTCGCATTCTGACACGCGGGCAGGCGGTGTCCGCCAACCTGGTGGCCCGGTTTGCCGCGCTTCCCGTGGCCAATGTCAGCGACAGCATGCACCGGATGACGGCCGCCGGCCCCCGCCTGCAGAAGATGCACCGCGACGGCACGCTCGCCGGACCCGCGCTCACCGTGAAGACGCGCCCGGGCGACAACCTGATGCTGCACAAGGCCATCGACCTCGCGGCCCCCGGTGACGTGATCGTGGTCGATGCCGGCGGCGATCTCACGAACTCGCTGATGGGCGAGTTGATGCTGGCGCACGCCGTCCGGCGCGGCGTGGCGGGATTCGTTCTGAACGGCGCCATCCGCGACGCGGATGCGTTCCTGACCACGAACCTGCCGGTCTATGCTGCGGGAGTCACCCACCGCGGCCCCTACAAGGATGGTCCGGGCGAAATCAATGTGCCCGTCGCCATCGACGGCATGGTTATCGAGCCGGGCGACCTCGTGCTGGGCGACAGCGATGGCGTGCTGTCGGTGCCCTTCGCCGTGGCCGAAGAGGTCTTCGCGCGAACGGTCGCCAAGCAGGAAGCCGAGGCGAAGCTGATGGCGGCCATTGCCGCCGGCACGAACGACCGGAGCTGGGTGGATGC
This sequence comes from Rhodobacter sp. CZR27, assembly GCF_002407205.1. NCBI lineage: Bacteria > Pseudomonadati > Pseudomonadota > Alphaproteobacteria > Rhodobacterales > Rhodobacter > Rhodobacter sp. CZR27. The sequence goes on from NZ_CP023548.1 coordinate 1,304,097, forward strand.
GGCGCTGCGGAAGCTGGGCTGCGAGATGCCGGAAGACGCCTGAGACAGGAGGCCCCTGCACGGTGCAGGGGCGGACAAGGGAGGAGACCACATGTCCATCACCAGGATCGCGGCCCTGGCCGCAACCGTTTCGATCGCCGCCACGGGGGCTGCTTTGGCCGACTGGCCGACCGACCGGCCGATCGAGATGATCGTCGCCTTCGCCCCCGGCGGCGGCACCGACATCATGCTGCGCACGCTCGCGCCGTTCCTCGAGGCCGAGCTCGCCACCCAGATCCCGGTGCTGAACCGGCCCGGCGCCTCGGGCGAGATCGCCTATACGGCACTCTCGCAGGCGCGGGCAGACGGCTACACCGTCTCGTCGCTCAACACGCCGGGGTTCCTTACGATGCAGATCGATCGCAAGCTGCGCTACGATCCGGCCGCGATCTGCCCCATCGCGCGCATTGTCGAGGATCCGGGCACCTTCATCGTGCAGCCGGATTCGGAGTTCCAGACGCTCGGCGATCTCGTCGCTTACGCCAAGGAGCATCCGGGCGCCGTCTCGGTCGCCACGACCGGCAAGGGCACCGACGAGCATCTCGCCATGCTCCAGCTTGAGCAGGCGGCGGGCATCGACCTGACGGCGGTGCCGTTCGGCGGCGCAAACGAGGCGAAGACCGCGCTCCTTGGCGGGCATGTGCAGGTCATCGGCCTGAACGTCGGGGAGTACGCCACCAGCGAGAAGTCGAGCTTCCGCGCGCTCGCGCAGTTCTCGGAAGCGCGCTCGGTGCTGGCCGAGGACCTGCCGACCGCGAAGGAACAGGGCTTCGACGTCATCATGTCCTCCGAGCGGGGCCTTGCCGCGCGCTGCGACGTTCCGGAGGACGTGCGCCAGAAGATCTCTGACGCGGTGAACGTGGCGCTGGCCGATCCGGCCTTCCTCGAGAAGGCGAAGCAGCAGGCGCTGCCGCTCTCCTACAAGTCCGGCGCGGACTGGCAGGCCGACATGCCGGCGCGGCTCGCCCGCTACACCGAGATCTTCAAGCTGATCGAGGGCGAGTGATGCCGGCGCCTGGCATCGCGAGGGGCAACCGTCCCGACCTGTTCTCGGCCCTGCTGTTCGCAGGGCTGGGGACGCTCGGCCTGATCCTCGGCCGGGGGCTGGAGGCCGGCCATCTGGCGCAGATGGGTCCGGGCTTCCTTCCGCGCGTCGTCTCGGTCCTGCTGATCGGCGTGGGGCTGGCTGTCGGTCTGCCGGCGCTCCGCCGGCCGGCGCAGGCGATCGATCAGGTCCGGCTGCGGCCGGTCGCGGTGATCACGCTTTCGATCGTCGTCTTCGCCTATGTGGCGACGCATCTCGGCTTCGTGCTGGCCTCGCTCTGGCTGATCCTGGCCGGGTCCCTCGCAGATCCGGGCGGGCGTTGGCGGCAGATCCTTCCGCTCGCGGTGGGGCTGACCGCAGCCAGTGCCCTGCTCTTCGTCTACGGCCTCGGCGTGCAGATCCCGCTCTGGCCGTTCTGACCGTCAGCGTCCCGGGGAGGAGACCATGACATTCATCGACCTGCTCATGCTCGGTCTGGGTGAGGCGCTCACGCCCGCCAACCTGAGCTTCTGCCTGCTGGGTGCCTTGCTCGGCACGCTGATCGGCGTGCTGCCCGGCATCGGGCCGACCGCCACCATCGCCGTGCTCCTGCCGATCACCTTCTACCTGCCGCCGCTCGCCGGCATCATCATGCTGGCCGGGATCTATTACGGCGCGCAATACGGCGGCTCGACCACGGCCGTGCTGGTGAACCTGCCTGGCGAAGCCTCGGCCGTCGTCACCACACTGGACGGCTACCAGATGGCGCAGCAGGGCCGCGCGGGTGCGGCACTGGCCGTGGCCGCGCTTGGTTCGTTCTTCGCCGGAACGGTGGCGACCTTTGCCATCGCGCTTGCCGGCCCGTCGCTGTCGCGCTTCGCGCTGTCGTTCGGACCGGCGGAATATGTCTCGCTCATGGTGTTCGGCCTGCTGGCCGCGACCATCCTTGCGAGCGGTCCGGTGCTGAAGGCGGTCGGCATGATCCTCGTGGGGCTCCTGCTCGGCATGGTCGGCACCGATGCCGAGACCGGCGCCGAACGACTGACCTTCGGCGCGATCGAGCTGTTCGACGGCATCGACTTCATCGTGATCGCCATCGGCCTCTTCGGATTCTCCGAGATCATCGCCAACCTCGAGCGCAGCGGCTCCGCAGGTGTGACGCTCGCGCCGCTGACACGGCTCTGGCCCACGCGCGAGGACTTCCGCCGCTCGTGGCCGGCCGTGCTGCGCGGCACCGGGCTAGGAACGCTGCTTGGGCTTCTTCCGGGCGGTGGGGCGACGCTCGCCTCGTTCAGCGCCTACTCGCTGGAAAAGAAGGTCTCGCGCCATCCCGAAGCGTTCGGAACCGGCGTCGTCGAAGGGGTCGCTGCACCCGAGGCCGCCAACAACGCCGCGGCGCAGTCCTCCTTCATCCCGCTTCTGACCCTTGGCATCCCCTCGAACAACATGATGGCGATGATGCTCAGCGCCTTCATGATCCACGGCATCACGCCCGGTCCGACCGTGTTGACCAATCAGCCCGAGATCTTCTGGGGCCTCGTCGCCAGCATGTGGATCGGCAACCTGCTGCTCGTGATCATCAACCTGCCGATGATCGGGATCTGGGTGAAGCTGCTGACGGTGCCCTACCGCCTGCTCTACCCGGCGATCCTGCTGTTCTGCTGCATCGGTGTCTACAGCATGAACAACCGGATCTTCGACGTGGTGCTCGCCGCGGGGTTCGGGCTTCTCGGCTACGCCTTCCGCAAGGCGCGCTGCGAGCCGGGACCGCTGCTTCTGGGCTTCGTGCTCGGCCCGCTGCTCGAGGCGAACCTCCGGCGCGCCATGCTGATCACGCAAGGCGACCCCGGCATCTTCGTCGAGCGCCCGATCAGCCTGGTCATGCTCGTGGCGACGGTGATCCTGCTCGCGCTGATGATCCTCCCCTCCTTCCGCCGCAGTCGCGAGGAGGCCTTCCAGGAAGAGGAGGCCTGAGAGGGGGTCAGCTGCACGCGAGACAGAAGATCCGGCGCCACGGTCGTGCGCCGGATCTTCTGCTTGTCTTCAGGGCCGCGGAACCGATCAGCCGCGACCGATCCTGCGGAACGCGGCCGGGTCGATCCCGAGGATTGCGAGGTCATGCGCGGCGGGCATCACGTGTCGCTCGGCACAGGCAGAGGCGCGCACCGCCGCGAAGAAGACATCAGCCGCACCCAGAGCCAAGTTCAGGAGCGCGGGGACCTTGAATTTCATGGTTTTCATCCTTTTACGGGCGCCTTCGCCCGCAACACCGAGATAATCTCCCGCCGGCCCCACGACACCTGCCGAATTTGCATTGCCGGGATGCACTCTGCCGGCTGCCGCCATGCCAGCCTCCGGGGAAGGGTCGTTCCCGCCTTCCCAAGGGTCATGCAGACGGTTCCCCCGGGGTGGCGCGGCGCTTCTCGGCATGCCCAACGGGCATGTCTTCGGCCGGATCATTCCGACGTCGTCCATGTCCCCGTGCACCCGTTCCGACGGCCCGGGACTTCGCAGATCCCTGTCCCCTCGACGGACCTGGAACCGCCGAAACGGATGCTCGGAGCGGCGGTCACCCTGACCGACCGGCAGGCGGGGGCGGAAGCGCAGGGGAACCTGATTGCATCGCTGCCCGCTCCGCATGGGAAATGGGGGGTGCAGGACCGGGGGAAGTGCGGTTGCGGTGCCCGCAGCGTCTCCGGACGAAGCGATTGGGCAGACACGGCGGATTTCGCAAAATGGATAGTCTGGCCATTTTACGGCTCGTACGCTCGGGGCAATCGGGATCAAACGCCTTCATCGGCGCGGGGTCGGGCAATGCGGTCGGATCCCGCGCACGACCGGGACGGCCGTGACGTGGACGGACGACCGGAGCCGGAGGACGCTACCAGTCTCGGTGAGGCAGAGCGAAGCCGTCCCGAAGACCACTGGAGGAAGCACCGTCGCGGGTGGTCCGACGACGCACCACACGAGCTGAAAGGATGTTCTGACGTGACCGTTTCGACGATTGCCATCAGGCCGCTCTGGTTGCGTGTCCTGCAGTTCCCGCCGACCCGCATTGTTCTGCTGGGTGGGATCATCTTCTACATGATGGCCGTGAACAACGGCTTCATGGAGGACTTCAAGGCCACTCCCGCCGTGGCGATCGCCATCACGATCGGCATGGGCGGGCTGGCCATGGCCATCTATGCGGGCTGGGGCAGGTTCATCGAACGGCGCGAGGTGACGGAACTGTCCCTGCCGGGCATGGGGCGGGAATGGGCCACCGGAGCGCTGATTGGCGCCGGGCTCTTTGCCAGCTGCGCATTGATCCTGATGATGCTTGGCATGTATCGCATCGAGGGGCTGAACCCCTTGTCCTTCCTGATCCCGGCCGTGGCAATGGCGCTCAGTTCGGGGATCTTCGAGGAGCTTTTCTTCCGCGGCGTCGTCTTCCGGTCCGTCGAGGACCTGTTCGGCAGCTGGATCTCGCTGGTCGTGTCCTCTCTCGTGTTCGGCTTCATTCACCTGCTCAATCCGGGCGGCACGATCGAGGGTGCGATCTACATCAGCATCGAAGCCGGCCTCTTGTTGGCGGCCGCCTATCTGTTGACGCGCCGGCTCTGGATGAGCATCGGCTTCCACATGGCATGGAACTATACCCAGTCGGCCATCTTCTCGGGCGTCGTTTCCGGTGGCGTCACCCTTCCCGGCCTGATCCGGGACGTGATCGAGGGCCCGGACCTGCTGACAGGCGGCAGCTTCGGGCTGGAATCCTCGGTGATCGCGCTGGTGCTCTGCACCACCGCCGGCGTGATCCTGCTGATGATTGCCGTTCGGCGTGGTCACATCCTGCCGCCGCCCTGGAAGCGCTGAAGCGGACGTCCGTCGCGGGCATCGAACCACGCCGCGCTTGCCGGAGGCGTGGCGTCGGATGGAGGGGTCGATCCGCTTCGGCGAGGGGCTCGCTATGCCGGATTGCAGGAGTGCCTCGCGGTTGCTGTGGTGGACCAAGCCCATGCCCGTGGCCTGGCGACATTCATGACTGCCTGCTCCCGGCATCCATGACACGGTCGGCATGCGAGGCGCTGACGCGCCAGCCGTCGAGCGTTCGGGCACAGGCATCGATGACAACGGGGACATGGACGAAGGCCCGTCCGGGTCGCGACGCAAGCGGAGCCGCTGCCCCGGCGCATGTTCGGCGCGGGCACCAGGGGCTGCCGGCTCATCGCGCCCGGCGAGGGCGCCGATCTGTCCGGGATGGTCGCCTCGTGCGGCTTGCTCCCGAAATGCCCTCAATACCCATGCTCGTCATCAGCCGTGCCGCCGTGGGCGCGCGACAGCAATGCCTCGCCGACCAGAGTGCCCCCGGACCTTCCGCACGGCATCCGTTTTCGGCACTCATGTCGCTGGCGGTCGCGCTTCGGGAGATGCGTCGCCGTAACCGTTCGGAATTCTTGTCATCCACCACGGGCCGGGCCGAAGCTCTGCTGAACCGCAACTGTTGAGGCACGCATGACCGCTGAGGCAACCTCGCTTCCCACCCTTCCGGCGCACCGTCAGGCCGGCCTTCTGGCCGGGGCGCTCAGCGCCATCGGCGTGGTGTATGGCGACATCGGCACCTCGCCGCTCTACGCCTTCCGCGAGGCGCTTGCCGCCACCGGCGCCAGGCATGGCGGGATAACGGGTCCCGATGTTCTGGGCGTGCTGTCGATGATCACCTGGGCCCTGATCATCGTGGTGACGCTGAAATACGTCGTCATCGTGATGCGGGCGGACAATGACGGCGAGGGCGGAACCTTCTCGCTGCTGGCGCTGGTCCAGCGCGCGATGGGGCATCGGCACAAGGGCGTGCTGCTGCTCGGCATGATCGGCGCGGGGCTTTTCTATGGCGATGCCGCGATCACGCCCGCCATCTCGGTGCTCTCGGCCATCGAGGGCCTGTCGCTCGTCACGCCCGCCTTCACGCCCTTCATCGTGCCGATCGCCATCGCGATCATCCTCGTGCTCTTTCTGGTCCAGAGCCGGGGAACGGCGGCCGTGGCGGGGCTTTTCGGCCCCGTCATGCTGGTCTGGTTCCTGGTGCTCCTCGCCGGCGGGGCGGCGAGCCTGGTGAGACATCCCACCGTTCTGGTGGCTCTGAACCCGTTCCACGCGCTGGATTTCATCGTCCACAACGGCACGCTCGGCCTGATCGTGCTTGGCGCGGCGTTCCTGGCCGTCACGGGGGCCGAGGCGCTCTATGCCGACATGGGGCATTTCGGCAAGCGGCCGATCCGTGCCTCGTGGATCTTCCTCGTCTTTCCGGCGCTTCTGGTGAACTACTACGGCCAGGGCGCCCTCGTCCTGACGGATGAAGGCGCGGCCGAACATCCCTTCTACCTGCTTTATCCCGAATGGGCGGTGCTGCCGCTGGTGGTGCTGGCCGCCTGTGCCACCGTCATCGCCAGCCAGGCGGTGATCTCGGGCGCCTATTCACTGACCCAGCAGGGGATCCAGCTGAGGCTGATGCCGCGCCTGCGCATCCGCGTGACATCCGAGGTGACACAGGGCCAGATCTACATGCCCGAGGTGAACTTCTGGCTGATGGTGGGCGTGGTGCTGCTGGTGCTGCTCTTCGGCTCGTCCTCGGCGCTGGCCTCGGCCTATGGCATCAGCGTGACGGGCGACATGGTGATCACCACGCTTCTGACCATGATCGTGGCGCACTGCCACTGGCGGCTGCCGCTCTGGCTTGCGGTGGGAATGATGCTGCCCTTCCTTGCGCTCGACCTCGTGTTCTTCGGCTCGAACATGATGAAGATCCTTGCCGGCGGCTATGTGCCGCTGGCCATTGCGGCCTTCCTTCTTCTGGTGATGTGGACCTGGCAGCGCGGCACCGCCATCGCGATGGCGCAGGAGCGCGACAGCGACGTCCCGCTGGGAAGCCTGGTCCGCCAGCTCGAGTCGAAGTCGATCGCCCGGGTGCCGGGCACGGCGGTCTACCTGACCAGCACGCCCGACATCACGCCGGTCGCCCTGATGCACACCCTCAAGCACTTCAAGGCGATCCACGAGCAGAACGTGATCCTGACCATGCACACGGCGGACATTCCGCGCGTGCCGCTTGACGAGCGCGTGACGATGGAGGTCGTCGACGAGCGCTTCCGGCGGGTGAAGATGACCTTCGGCTATGCCGAGGAGCCGGACGTGCCGCAGGCGCTGCTGCTCTGCCGGAAATTGGGCTGGAAGTTCGACATCATGTCGACCTCCTTCATCCTGTCGAGGCGCAGCTTCAGGCTGGCGACCCGTCGCAAGATGCCGCACTGGCAGAGCCTGCTCTACTTCTACCTTGCCCGCAACGCCACCAGCGCCTCGGACTATTTCCGCATCCCCGCCTCGCGCGTGGTGGAACTGGGGACGCAGGTCAACGTGTGATCCCCGGCCTCGGCCGGGGCGGGGGCAACGAGGGGACGCTGTTGCCCGGTAGCGCTGACCTGTCCGCGACGGCCGCCGTCTTCGGCTTCCGCACCGAAGCCCGGGGCCTGCCGCTGGTCGCAGCCTCTCGGGTTGCGGCTGTCGGTGTTCCGGGTCCACCCGACGGCGCCCCGCCCGCGCCGATCCGCGAGCCTCGTCGGAGCCGGTCGCCTCGGCTCCGCTGCAGCTGTCCCGGAGACGTTTCGCGGGTTCCGCGCGGGCGCCGAAGGCGGCAGGTCTTGCCGCCCGCCACCGGGAGGGTCGACCAAACGCAGCGACCTGTCCGCGAGCGCCGGGCAGAAAGGGGCGAGGGGCCTTACGCCGAAGGCACGACTCAGGGCGGGCACCGGCAGGGTGTCATCTGCGCCGAAGGCTGTCCGGCTTCCGGCGCAGGCCTTGTCAGAGCAGAGGTCCGAGGGCGACCAGCGCGCCGAACCCTCCTATGAGAAGAAGCCAGGACAGGAGCACCTCGAGTCGCTCCCTTCGGTCGGCCTTAGTCGGTTCGGGCCAGATCTCGGTCTCGGGTTTTCGGGGGGTGCCATCGGCGCCGTTGGTGGTCTCGTGCGGTGTCCGGGACATGCGGTCTCCATGAATTCGAAATCCCGACCGGTGCGTGACGGCGCATCGCCGCCATCACGCACGTCCCGGTGGCGCGTCGCCACCGGGCTCTCCGGCCTCCGGTCGGGAAAGGTTGGGCGGGAAGGGTGTCAGCCGCGCTCGATACGGCGCGGCGGCTCGGCGGAACGCTCGGCCAGCTCCGCGTCCGTCTCTGCGTCCAGACCCTTTCGGAAGGCGGCGACGCCCTTGCCGACTTCACCCATCATGCTGGAAACCTTGCCCTTGCCGAACAGGACGAGAACCGCCACGGCAATGACCAGAAGGCCCGGAAGGCCGATATTGTTGATCATGTCTTTCTCCTGAAGAATACGTATGAGCGACCGGCGGATGCCGGCGTCGCTACCCCCGCGAGGGGCTGCGTGTCAGGAGATCGACGGGAGGCGCGCGGGCCGAAAAGGCCCGGGGCGGGGCGCGTGGCAGCGCCACGTCATGATGAAGCCGCCAGGCGAGGCCGCCGACCTGCCCGGGCGCCCTGGGCGCCAGCCGTGCCTGAGGGGCGGCGGGATCGTGGTCGGCAGGCAGCGGCTTCCCGAGAGCCCGGAGCGGCATGATCGTCGCGCCGTCGCGGTCACCGCGCGCCAGGATGCTGCCGGGCTCGCCGGCATGCAGCGAAAGCACCGGCTGCCAGCCGAAGCTCCGTGGTCCCTGCGCAAGGGCAACCGCGAGGACGAGGAACAGCAGGAAGAGCAGGCGGGCAAGGAAACCGCCGCGCGCCGCTTCATCGCTCTGCCCGTTCCCGCCCATGCCGGACTGATATCCGAGCCGGACAGCCCGAGGCAAGCCCGTGATGAAGCTGCCTGACGCAGCCCGTGGCGACCTCGGGGAACTGCCGCCATTGGATCCAGATTGGAACCGAGCGTCTCTCCCTCTCGACCGAACGCGCGCGCCGCTCTGCGGCGGCCCCCGGCCTCGGCAGCCGGCCGGGGCCGGGCTCGCCATCGTGCGCTAACGGGCGCGCGCGAAAGGGCAGAGGGTAACGGTGGGCAACCGACAGGAAGGCGGGCGCGCGGTCGGTCCCGGTCTGAACCACGCCGGCGGCCGGTCCTGCGACGGCGGCTCCTTGATCCCGCGGCTGGATCGGCGCGGCGACGCGGCCAGCGACGGTCGTCGGCCGGGCGCCCGGAAACGTTTGCGAAACAGGATCTTCGACACCCGTCCCGATCAATTCCCCCGTCCGGGGCAGGCGGGGCAGGCGGTTCGGCCGGAGGACCAGGGGGCGTCGCACCAGCTGAGTGTGCAGGCACCGCAGGGGCTTTCGGTGCGGCTCGCGCGGTTTTCGGGAACGGAGGTCGCAAGCTGCGCCGCGGCCGGCAGCGAAAGGGGGGCGGACGCGATCCGGGGCGCGGTGGGGGCGGAAAGGTGCATGGCGGTCTCCATCGGGCTTGTGAGGATGATTCGGTCTCGATGGACCCGATGTCGCATCCCACGCTGAGCGTCGCCTGACAGCGCCGGTCAGGGGATCGTCAGGTTGATGCGGAAGGCCGCCCGCGCCGCGAAGCTTACAGGAAGCTGACTGGGCGCGTCAGGCAAGCGTCACCTTGGACGTGAAGAAGGGCCTCGCCACCACCGGAGCCTGTCATGAGTCGTCCTGTCCTTGTTCGCGTCTGGGATCTTCCGATCCGCCTCTTCCACTGGTCTCTTGCCGCGAGCGTCGCCATTTCCGCCGCCACCGGCTTCCTCGGCGGGGCGGAGGCGATCCGCTGGCACGTGGGCGCGGGCCTCGTTGCCGTGGGGCTCGTGCTTGCGCGCATCGTCTGGGGCTTCACCGGCCCCACCCACGCGCGGTTCCGGGATTTCGCGCCGTCGGCGGCCGATGTGGTGGAACACGTCCGCTCCGACAGCCCGCGCCATCTGGGGCACAACCCGCTGGGCGCGCTGATGGTTTTCGGGCTGATCGCGGTGATGCTGGTGATCGGTGTGTCGGGCCTCGCGATGCTGGGGGGGATGTTCAAGACCGGCCCGTTCGCCTTCTGGTCCTTCGAGGCGGGACGTTCGGGGCGCGAGATCCATGAATTCGCCGCCTGGGCGGTGCTCGGGCTGGTGGCGTTGCATCTGGGCGGGGTGGTCTTCGAAAGCCTGCGCAGCCGCGAGAACCTCGCGCGCGCCATGCTGACCGGCGTGAAGGAGGCCCGCCCCGGCGACCATCCGGTGCGCGAGATCCCGGCACGGGTGCCGCTGGCCGTCTTCTTCCTGCTGCTCGCGGGCTCGGGCCTCTGGGCCGCGAACGCCTCGCTCGCCGCGCGTGCACCACGGGGCATGCCGGTGGCCTTCGATGCGACGACCCGGGCCGAATGCTCGGCCTGCCACATGGCCTATCACCCGAGCCTCTTGCCCGCCGACTCGTGGCGCGCGCTGATGGCCGGGCTGCCGGACCATTTCGGCGAGGATGCGAGCCTCGACACCGCCACCGCCGCCGAAATCGAAGGCTGGCTTGTCGCGAACGCCGCCGAAGGTGCCGACACGCTGCCGGCACATGTCTTCGCGCGTGTCGCCCCCGAGGCACCCTTCACCATCAGCGAGACCCCGTTCTGGAACCGCCTGCATGGCGACCTGCCCGACGCGCTCTTCCGGCGCGCTTCGATCAAGAGCCGATCGAACTGCGCCGCCTGCCATGCCGACGCCGAGAGCGGCCTCTTCTCTCCCTTCTCCATCCATGTTCCCAAGGAGTGACTCCGTGAAACGTCTTCTCATCCTCTCCGTCCTGGTCGCCGGTCCGGCGCTGGCGGGCGATACGACCCCCGCGCAGCTGATCGCGGGCTACGAGGCCGCCGCCGGCGCCAAGGCCGACGCCGCCCGGGGCAAGGAGCTGTTCCTGTGGACCCAGACCGGTGGCAAACCCGACACGCCCTCCTGCACCACCTGCCACGGCGCGGACGTGACGAAGGCCGGCCAGACCCGCACCGGCAAGGAGATCGCCCCGCTCGCCCTTTCGGTCACGCCCGACCGCTTCACCGACACGGCCAAGGTCGAGAAGTGGTTCGGCCGCAACTGCAACAGCGTGCTCGGCCGCGACTGCACCCCCGCCGAGAAGGCCGACCTGATGGCCTGGCTTGCGACCCAATGACCGGAGGACCGACCATGACCATCCGCAGCCTGGCGCTGGCGCTCTGCGTCCTGCCGTTCACCCTGACTGCCACGATCGCCGATGACGATGGCGAGGAGGGCGGGCACGAGGGACGCCGCGCCGCCATGGTGGTGACCGACGCCACCACCCGGACCGAATGCTCGGCCTGCCACATGGCCTATCCGGCGGCCTTCCTGCCGGCGCGGTCGTGGCGTGCGATGATGGCCGACCTGCCGAACCACTTCGGCGAGGATGCCTCGCTCGACGACAAGACCCGCGCCGACATCGAGGCCTATCTGGTCGCGAATGCCGCCGACAGCGCGGGCGGGGGCCGCTCGCTGCGCGGGGTGGCCGCGACCGACACGCCGCTCAGGATTTCGGAGCTGCCCTGGTTCAAGCGGGAACACTCGGACGAGGTGACGCCACGGATGCTGGAGAAAGCCAAGAGCATGGCGAACTGCGCCTCCTGCCACACCGGCGCCGAGCGCGGTGTCTTCGACGACGACTGAGGCCCCGCCTTTCGGCTGAAGGCTCCCGGCGGCGTCCAGCGCGTCGCCGGGAGCCTCGGCCTTTTTCCGCTCCTCGTCGGAGGATGCGCGCCACGTTGACGAGACCGAATGATCGAAAGGAAGCGACGCGGTAACCTTGGTGGTCAGGGGCCTGTTTTCGACCCCGGCCGTGCCGCGAAGGCGGCATCCTGCCGGTGCTCCTGAATGGCCTTCGCCGGCTTTCGGACCCGATCCGGCGCGCGTCGCGTATCGTCTTCAGGGAGTAGAGCCATGACCAGTGTTTCCCACGTCGACATCCACACCGTCCACCGGATCGGCTGGCTGCGGGCCGCGGTTCTGGGCGCCAACGACGGGATGGTATCAACCGCGAGCCTTCTGGTGGGCGTGGCCGCCGCGGGCTCGGGCCGGCCGGAGATCCTCGTGGCGGGCGTCGCGGGCCTTGCTGCCGGTGCCATGTCGATGGCCGCGGGCGAATATGTCTCGGTCAGCTCCCAGACCGATGCCGAGCGGGCCGACACCGAACGCGAGCGGCAGGAGTTGCGCGACATTCCCGCGAAGGAACTGGAAGAGCTGACACGGATCTATGTCGGGCGTGGGCTTGAGCCGGGGCTGGCGCGCGAGGTGGCGCTTCAGTTGACGAAGCGGGACGGGCTGGGCGCACACCTGCGCGATGAACTCGGGATCTCGGGGATGGGGCCGGCGCATCCGGTGCAGGCGGCCGTGGTCTCGGCGCTTACCTTCGCGGCGGGGGCGGCGCTGCCGCTGGCGGTGGCGCTGGCCGCGCCGGAAGGAATGGTCGCGGTCGCCGTCGCTTTGGCGACGTTGCTGGCGCTGGTCGGCCTCGGTGCCCTCGGCGCCCATGTCGGCGGGGCGCCGAGGGGCCGCGGCGCGCTGCGGGTGGGCTTCTGGGGCGCCATGGCCATGGCGGTGACCGCTGCCGTTGGCCTCGTGTTCGGCGTGGCCGCCTGAGCGGGCCTTTCAGGCAGGCAGCCCGATCGTCGCCTCGAAGCCATCGGCCCGGCCGGGGATCGGAGAGCGCAGGCCGAGCGTGCCGCCGGCCCGCTCGGCAATGGTGCGAACGATGGAGAGGCCAAGGCCCGAGCCCTCGCCCGCGCCGGGCGCGCGCTCGAAGCGGCGGGTCAGGCGGGCGAGCGCATCGGGCGGAACCGGCGTGCCGCCGTTGCGGACCGAAAGGTCGCGGCCGGGCGTCAGCGTGACCTCGACCGGTTCGCCGGGTGCCCCGTGGCGCAGCGCGTTCTCGATCAGGTTGCGGCAGAGGATCGCGAAGGCGTCCGGGTCGATCCGGCTCGGCACCGCCGCCTCGGGCAGCGCCAGCACCAGCCGGTCGCCGGCACCCGCGCGCGTGAAATCCTGGACCACCAGCGACAGGATCGGTCGCAGGTCAGCCGGCCGGTCGGCCAGCCCGCGCCCCCCTTCGGCACGCGCCAGTTGCATCAGCTTGTCGGACAGGCGCGTGAGGCGTTTCAGCGTGGCCTCGATGTCGGCGGCCCGCCCGGCAGCCCTGGGGTCCGACGTCTCGATGCGGATGCGCTGCGCCTGCGCGGTAGCGCCGGCCACCGGCGTGCGCAGCTCGTGCGCGGCATGGACGGCAAAGGAGCGCTCGGCCTCGAAGGCCGCGCGAAGCCGCTCCAGAAGCTGGTTCACCGCCGCCGCCACCGGCGCGATCTCGGTCGGAAGCTCGGCCTCGCCCACAGGAGCCAGGTCGCCGGCGCCGCGACGGGCGAGGGCGTCGCGCAGGGCCCGCACCGGCCGGAAGCTCCAGCGCACGACCGCCACGATCCCGGCCAGCGCCAGCGGAATGATGACGACCAGCGGCAACCCCAGCGCCATGCCCAGCTCGCGCGCGACCTGGGCGCGATGCGAAAGCGGTTCGGCCACCGCGATCGTCACCGTCCCGCGAAGTGCCAGGTCGCAGTAAAGCCGGTGCGTCGCTGTCTGCGTGAAGCCGGGCGCCGTGCAGGGCGGGAAGTCTGCCGGCTCGGCGCGGTGCGAGGCGATCAGCACCGCCCCGCCCGCGTCGCGCACGAGGTAGGTGTAGAACTCCTCGTGGGCGCGCAGCGCGGCGATCCGCTGCCCGGTGGCCGGCTCCTCGCGGCCCACGATCTCCATCACCGCGAGCGGCAGGATGCGCTGCGCCGTCTCCTCCAGCGTCGAGTCGAACACCTCGTCCAGCTCGGCGTGCAGGATGCGCGAGGTGACCGTGGCGCTGCCGACCCAGAGCACCGTCACCCCCGCGCCGAGGATCAGCGCGAGCCGCGCCTGCAGCGAGCGCACCCTCACGGGCAGCCCAGCTTGTAGCCGAGGCCCCGCACCGTCTCGATCACGGAATGGTCGAGCTTGCGGCGCAGGCGACTGACATAGACCTCGATGGCGTTGCTCTCGACCTCGGCGTCGAAGGACCAGAGCCGCTCTTCCAGCTGCGCCTTCGACAGGACCTGGTTGGGTCGGGACAGGAACGCCTCGAACAGCACCCATTCGCGGGCGGTGAGCGGGATCGGCTTGCCGTCGCGGCGAATGCTGCGGGCGGCGAGGTCCACCTCGAACGGGCCCACCCGCACCAAGGGGTTGGGATTGCCGGAGTAGCGCCGGGCGACGGAACCGATGCGGGCGGAAAGTTCGGCCAGGTCGAAGGGCTTCACGAGGTAATCGTCGGCGCCCGCGTTCAGCCCGTCGATCCGCTCGGTGATCTGGTCGAGCGCGGTCAGGATGATGACCGGCGTCGCGTCGCCCCGCGCGCGCCGCCCCCGCAGGAAGGGGATGCCCAGCCCGTCGGGCAGCATGAGATCCAGCAGGATCAGGTCGTAGGCCGCGACGGCCAGCGCGTCGGCGGCCTCGGCCAGCCGCCGCGCGCGGTCGATCGTGTGCCCCTCGTCGGCGACGTGGTCCGCCACCGCGTTGCCCAGAACCTCGTCGTCCTCAACCAGCAGGATGCGCATGTCACTCTCTGTTGCCGCTTCCCGTCACTTTCGGCCCCTTGCCTGACGGCATGCTGACAGATTTTCCTTCCGCCTGTCAGGTGGCCGTAAGGCGCGCCGGCGAGAAGGGGGAACGATCCCATGGAGGCGATCAGGATGAGGCCGGGAATGCTGACGATGGCTGCACTCGCGACGGTGGTGGCGGGGGCCGCATGGGCCGACGACGACTGCAGCGTGCCGATGGCCGACTGGCAGCCCCGCGCCGCGGTCGAGGCGCTGGCCCTGTCCGAAGGATGGACGATCCGGCGGCTGCATGTCGATGACGGCTGCTACGAGATCGACGGCTGGGACCGCGACGGGGTGGAGGTCGAGGTGACACTCGATCCGGCCACGCTCGCGGTGGTGGAGATCGAGATCGACCAGGAAGACGGGAGGCGGGACAAGCGCCGCCCGGAAAACCGAAAGGAGTAACAGAGTATGATCCGCGTCTGGGATCCCGTCGTGCGCTTCTTCCACTGGGGCCTTGCCGCCTGCTTCGCGCTGGCCTGGCTGACGGCCGAGGAGGTGCAGGGCGCGCACGAATGGCTGGGGTATGCCGCGGCTGCGCTGGTGGCGTTGCGCGTGGTCTGGGGCCTCACGGGCTCGCACTATGCGCGGTTCGCGCAGTTCGTGCGTGGGCCGGGCGCTGTCGCCGCCTACCTGCGCGACATGGCGACGGGGCGCGAGCGGCGCTACGTCGGCCACAACCCGGCCGGGGCGGCCATGATCGTGGCGCTGCTGCTGTCGATGGCGGGCACCGCCTGGACGGGCTGGCTCATGGCCGAACCCGAGCGCCAGGTCCTGCTGCCGGCGATCGTGGCGCCCGCCTTCGCGGACGAGGACGGCGAGGGCGAGCATGGCAAAGGTCGGGGGGACGGCGCGGTCGAGGAAGTCCACGAGGCGCTGGCCAACCTGATGCTGGTTCTCGTCGTGCTGCATCTCGGCGGCGTGGCGCTGGCCTCGATGCGCCACCGCGAAAACCTCGCGCGGTCGATGGTGACTGGCCTGAAGCGCCCCGCCGAACCCGGCGACGTCGCCTGATCCGCCAGACCTGTTCCGGGCCATCTGTCCCTTCGGCCCGTTCCTGCCCCGCCGGTGTCCCCGCCGGCGGGGCTTTTTCATGCCAAGGCCGAGTGTCAGGGTCCTGTAAGGTTGGTGTGCATGATCGGCCTTGGCCGAGTCCTTCGCGGGAGCGTCCAGTGGGCCCGGCCGGAGCGGCGATAGCGGCTGCGGTATCAGCCGGCCCATGTCGCTTCCCCGATCGTGCGATCACGACATCCCGAGGATTTGCGATGCCACGTACCGTTCCCCTTCTCGTGCTCCTTCTCACGCAAGGTCTGGTTCTTCCCGCTGCGGCCGAGGCGCCTGACGACGCGGCCTTGCGGAAGGAGGCCCTCGGCCTCTTCGAACCGATACCGCCAAAGCCTGAGCCGGTGCCCGATCCGGCCAGGGTCGAGCTGGGCCGCGCGCTCTTCTTCGAGCCGCGCCTGTCCGAAGGCCACAACATCAGCTGCAACACCTGCCACAATCTCGGCACCGGAGGTGCCGACCTTGCCAGCGTGTCGCTCGGCCACCGCTGGCAGAAGGGCGGACGAAACTCGCCCACCGTGCTCAATGCCGTCTACAACACCGCGCAGTTCTGGGACGGCCGCGCCGCCAACCTCGCCGAGCAGGCGGGCGGCCCGATGCAGAACCCGGTCGAGATGGCGTCGAACCCGGACCACGTGACCGAGATGCTCAGCGGCATCCACGGCTACGCGCCGCTCTTCGCAAGGGCGTTCCCGGGCGAGGCCGACCCCGTCAGCTTCGCCAACGCGACCGCGGCCATCGCGGCCTTCGAAGAGACGCTGATCACGCCCGATGCCCCCTTTGACCGCTGGCTGCGGGGTGACGACACCGCACTTGGCGAGAAGGAGAAGCAGGGGCTTCAACTCTTCATCTCGGAAGGCTGCGCCTCCTGCCACAACGGCCGCAACATCGGCGGCAACGGCTACCAGCCCTTCGGCCTCGTCGAGACGCCGGACGCCGCCGTCCGCCCGCCGGACGACAAGGGCCGCTTCGCCGTGACTAAGACCGCCAGCGACGAGTATACCTTCCGGGTGGCGCCGCTGCGCAACGTGGCCCTGACGCCGCCCTACTTCCACTCCGGCGCGGTCTGGGACCTGCGGACGGCGGTGCAGGTGATGGCGACCGCGCAACTCGGTGCGAACGTGAACGAGGCGCAGGTGGACGAGATGGTGGCCTTCCTCGTCAGCCTCACCGGCGAGGCGCCGACGGTTGTCTATCCGGTCCTGCCGCCCAGCACCGCAGACACGCCGCGCCCGAAACCCTGACGGCTCACGCACGCCATGACTGGCCGCTGGGAGCGGCCGGCCCCCTTCCCGGAAGTGCCCCGACTGTCCGGCCTACGGCGAGACCCTACCATGACCGGAAGCGGGCGCGCCGCAGGTATCGCTCGCGGTTGGCGACCAAGAAGGCTGCGCGGATCCCGGTATGGGCGACACCTTCGTAAGACCGAAGACGGCGCAGCTTCGATCCCGGCAGCCTTGTCAGGCGCCCGCCCTTGCACGCAGGGATGGGGAACGCCCGGACGCCGCCATCCCGCGGCATCCGGGCAAGGCAGCACGCCTTCATTCCGAAAAAAGGGCGCCTTCAGTAGTCCTCGTCCTGATCCGCGCGGGTCAGGTAGAGAAGGCCCAGATCCTCGTCCAGCGAGACCGCGTCCTCGGCGGCGCCGTAGTAGATCTGGGCAGGGCGCGTCGGCTTGCTGCGGGAAAAGCCGGCCATCCTTGCCGCCTGCATCAGGGCCTCATTCACCACGCAGCCAAAGACGGCGACCTCGGCGCCAAGGTTCTCGAGGCGCCGGGAGGCCGCGCGAAACAGCAGGGCGAGGTCGCGCGGATCGTCGTCGATCGTCAGGATGTCGGTGACCTGAGCGGTGCCGCGCTTCGGATCCGTGTCGTGGCCGATGGCGACGTAGCCGCGCAATTCGCCATCGCGGCGCAACTGCAGGACATCGTATTTCTGCAGCGGCATGTCGCGGAAGCGCCAGACCATGAAGGCCGAATCCCGCACCTGGATGAAGGGGTGGTGGGTCACGGCCTTCTGCCAGAAGGCGTCATGCTCGGCCCCGAACTCCTGCGCAACCGTGATGGTCTCGCCTCGCCTGAGCCGCGAGCCGCCAAGTCCCGAGAGCGCGCGCCAGGCGGACCAGACGGCGTTGACCAGCCCTGCCACGGGCGCGGCAGCCGGCTTGCGCCGCGCCAGGGCGCTGCCCGCGCGCAGCGGTGCGAACATCTGAACGCGCGCCCTGCTGTGCGCGCCATATTTCTCGTTTACCCGGGCAAAACGCTCGTCGATCGGGATGCCGATGCGACGAGCGGGACCGGCATAGAACGCCTTGATCAGGTTGATCCCCAGGCCGCGCTCCTTCGGGTCGATGTTCGTGCCGAAGGGAGAGAGAAAATAGCGCCGCTCGCCATGCAGCATGTAGGCCGAGACGCCCGTGATGCTGCCGCCGACGAACCGGCCGTCCCGCCATGCCGTCAGCACGCGGACCGCCGGCGCGTCGGGACCCAGCGGCGGACTGAAGATCCAGTCCCAGGCCCGGGCCTTGCGCTCGACCGCCTGGGCATCGAACGTCTCGGCCATCTTCGCCAGAAACGTGTCGCGGATCTCAGACCCTCGCGTTTCGATCGTGACTGCCATCGGTCTCTCCTTCCTGTCTCGACGATGCCGATGCCTTGGCCGCAACCGCGGCGAAGACCTGTTCATGGGCCGCGACAGCCCGGGCCACGCTGAAGGATGCAGCCACGTCGCGCGCCGCCCGGGCATACCGCTGGCGCGCGGGCTGGTCCTCGGCGATCTCCGTCATGGCACGCGCGACCGAGGGCGTGTCCGCCACCGCCACCAGATGCCCCGTCCGGCCGTCCTGCAGCAGAAGGCGCGGCCCGAAGGGGCAGTCGACGCTCAGGACCGGGACACCCGCGGCCATCGCCTCGACGATGGCATTGCCGAAGCCCTCGCGCTCCGACGTGCAGACGAACAGATCGAAGGCCGCGAGCCGCGACTGCACGTCCTCGACGTAGCCCCCGAAGACCACGGCGGATCCCAGCCCGAGGCGTGCGACAAGACGGTCCAGCGCGGCCCGTTCCGGCCCGTCGCCGAAGATCGTCAGGCTTGCCGCCGGCTGCCGGCTGTGGAAGGCGGCGAAGGCCTCGATCAGCAGGTCGAAGCGCTTGACGGCCGCCAGCCGACCGACGCTCACGATCCGCAGGGCGGTGACGGGCTGATCGCGGGGTGGGGCAACGCTGTCGACGACCGGGTTCGGCAGGCAACGGAACGGCGGCGCCGCGGCGCCGAGGTAGTCCCTCATCTCGTCCCCGATCCGGTCCAGCGGGGCGACCATCAGATCGGCAAGCGGATAGGCGCGGCGGATGCCGAAGCGGCGCACCGCCAGCAGCTTCGCCGTCGAGAGACTATAGTCGAGGGGGGTATGCTCGCTGATGACGACGCGCGTCCGGCCGCCGCCCAGACGCGCCGCGGTGGCCGCATAGATGTTCGTCGCGTTGGTGGCGCTGTAGAGAACGTCGATCCGCGCGTCGCGAAGGAGGCGGGCCAGTTCCGGCACGCAGGCGGGCGGGCGGGGTCGGCGCAGGACGATCACCTCGACATCCGGCGGCAGCAGCTTCAGATACTCGCCCTCGCGCCGCTGCAGGATCAGCACAGGTCGGAACCGCCCGCGGTCGAGGTGCCGAAGCAGCAGGAGCACGACCCGTTCCGCCCCACCGTGACGCAGATGCGGCAGGAAGAAGCCGATGCGGATCGGCCCGGTCATTCGCGCACCGGACGCCATGTCACGCTCTTGTGCCCGCTGTAGTAGCGCAGGATCCCGCGCAGCATGGCGACATGCGTGAAGAGGAAGAAGGCCGCAAGCGCCGCGGGCCGAAAGCGGCGGAACGCCGGAAAGGCCATCGCGGCAAGGCCCGCGGCATAGAAGATCAGCTGCGCGGCCGCGGTCACGGAATAGAGCCAGTGCTGGCCCATCAGGGCCAGGTTCGAGACGAACAGCCCGATCAGGAACAGCGGATTGAGCCGCCGCACCAGCTTGTGCGAGAACAGCTGCCAGCCATACCAGCCGGTCCTGAGCGGGTTCATCAGCGCCCGGTGCACCATCAGCGCGCGCCAGCCGCGTTCGGTCGAGCGGGTGCGACGCCCCATCTCGCGGCCGAGCTTCTCGCTGACGGGTTCCGAGGTCGCGGCGCCCGGCTCGAACACCAGCCGCCGGCCGGCGGCGACGGCATTGACCGACATCAGGAAATCGTCCGCGCATCCCATGATCAGCGGCTTCGTCAGCTCGCGCCGGATGGCATAGATCGACCCCTGTGCCGAGACCGTGCCGCCCAGCCGGGATTCCGCCGTCTTGATCGCCTGATCGTAGCGCCAGTAGAGGCCCTCGGCCCGGCCCGTCGGCCCGCTCTTTCCCGACGGGACCGTGATCCGGCCACAGACGCCGCCCACCTGCGGATCGCCGAAATGCCGAGCGATGGCGAGAAGCGAGCCCGGTTCCAGCAGGCTGTTCGCATCGGTGAACACGACCACGTCGCCCCGACAAGCGGCAAGCCCCATGTTGATCGCATCCGCCTTGCCCTGATGCTGGCTCAACTCGAGCACCGTCACGCGCGGATCCGCGACCTCCCGTGCCAGCTCCACCGTCCGGTCGGTCGATCCGTCCGAGACGACGATCACCTCGACCGAGTGGCCCCCCGCATCCTGTGTCAGCGTGTTGCGGATCTTGGCCTCGATATGGGCCGCCTCGTTATGGGCGGCGATCAGGAAGCTGAAGGTCATCGGCGATGTCGGAGGCACGGGTTCGCGCCGGGGGGCCAGACGCGACAGAGCCGCCACCAGCAGGCCATAGCCCGCGATGCTGTAGACGAGCGCCACCGCGCACAGCCAGAAGATCCAGGTCATGCGGCCTCCCTCATGGCCCGCAGAAGCTCTGCGGCATTGTCCTCGATCAGATATTCGGCACGCACGCGCTCCCGCCCGGCCCGCGCGATCGCCATGGCCCGAGGCCAGTCCTCGCGGATCGCCGCCAGCGCTTCCGCAATCCCGGCGGCATCGCCCGGCTCGGTCAGCCAGCCGGTCACCCGGTCCTCGACCAGTTCCGGGATCCCGGACAGCCGCGAGGCGACGAGCGGCCGGGCATGGGCCAGCGCCTCCATCGCGACGACGGGGATGCCCTCGACCCGACCCTTGCTGCCGACGACGGAGGGCACCACCACCGCATGCGCCCAGCGGTAGGCGGCGCGCACGGCCTCGGCATCCTTCGGGCCGTCGAAGGTGACGATCCCCTGCAGACCGAGCCGCGCCACCGCCTCGCGCAATGTGGCTTCCAGATCGCCGCGACCGATGATCCGGCAGCGCAGCGGCATCCGGTCCCGCAGACGCGCGAGCGCCTCGAGAAGATGGATGACGCCCTTCTTCTCGATCAGCGAGCCGACGTAGAGCACGTTCAGCGGACCCTCCCCCGGAGCCTCCGGTTCCGGCGCCTCCAGCAGGGCACGCGGCACACCGCAATGGATCAGCCGCAGCCGCTCGGCGGGAAAGCCCGGGACGCGGCCCAGCCAGTCGATGTTGTAGCGGCTGATCGAGCGCACGAAGCGCGCCCCGGCCGCCTTTTCGGGCAGGAGCGCCTGCGACACGAAGATGTCGTTGGCATGGGCCGAGAAGCTGTAGGGCACCCCCGACACGCGCGAGGCGATCATCGCGACCGTCGCGGGGAAGCCCGCAAACTCGGCATGGATGTGGTCGATCCCCTGCGACCGGCACCAGTGGCCAAGCGCCACCGACTTCGGCAGCACCGCAAGGCTGCGCAGCCCCCGGCCGACCTCGCTGCGGTGGCTGCGGGCGAGGGTCGCCCAGAGCCCCATCTGCCGGATCGGGTGGCGCAGCGCCTCGCGCCCCAGCGCCAGAAGGCTGCGCGGCGCGAGGAAGCCGAAGGTGAAGGCGCTGTCCGCCGTGTCGCGGGCGAAGGCGTGGACCAGCTCCTGCGGGAAATGCTTCTTGGCGTAGAACAGCCAGACCTCATGCCCCGCCCGGCGATACTCGGCGATGTTGCGGTAGACGAAGGTCTCGGTCAGCTTGGGAAATTCGCTGACCACCACGAGGATCCTCATGCCGCCCGCTCCTTCTCGTTCACCCGGTAGAGCGCCGCGCAGAGGCCGCAGAGGATCCAGGTGTATTTCGTGTATTCGTTCGGCAGGAACAGGCTGGCGATGAGATAGGCCAAGAACCCGAACGCCAGCGACAGGGCCCAGATCCGCAGGGTTTCGCTGGCCGGGCTGCGCAGCACCCGTCGCAGGGCTGCGAACGCGCCGCCCAGCATCCCGAAGAATGCAGCGGCCCCCAGGACGCCGTATTGCGTCAGCACCGACAGATACATGTTGTGCAACTCGCGCCCCAGGAGCGTCCGCCCGGGATAGTAGCGGAACTCGGGGTCGTTGAACCGCTCGGCGAAATTGCCCGGCCCGATGCCGAAGACGGGGCTTTCGGCGAACAGCTGGATGCCGATCAGGTTGTAGCTGAGCCGGCGCCCCAGCGTCCAGTCGCCGCCGCCGCCGAAGATCGTGCCCATCCGCTCCCAGTATTCCGCGGGAATGAAGGGCAGGGCGGCCAGGCCCGCCACCACCACCCCGAACAGCGCCAGCGGCGCGAACCGCGAGCGACGGTAGCGCCAGGCAAGGCAGAGCCCCACGATGCCGTAGGCAACCGCCGCCGACCGCGCGAACGAGAAGATCAGCGCGATCGTCCCGAGGCCCACCACGCCCAGCAGCAGCAGCCGGAACCTTGGCGACTCCATCGCATGGACCAGGGCCACGACAACCCCCACGAGCAGGAGCGAGGCGGCCGTGGTCGGGTTCTGGTCCGACGCACCCGAGGATCGCACGAACCCCTCCGAGGACTGGGCCGTGGTCGCAGCCTCGGAGGCCGCGACCAGATGGGTGCCCAGCACGGTGTCGGCGATCAGGATCAGGGCCGAGACCAGCGAACTGACGATGAGGATCCAGACGATCACGCCCGCCTTGCGCGGCGTGTCGACCAGCACGACGATCAGCAGCAGCAGAACCTGAAGGCTTGCAAGCTTGCGCATCTCGGTCAGGGCGACCGCCCGCTCGGCCGAGAGCAGGAACGACACGATGCCGAGCGCGCCGAAGATCAGCGCCGCGACGACGACCGGATCCCGCAAGGCGGTGGCCACCCAAGCACGACGCTGCGCCGCGGTCAGGACCGTCACGACCAGCGTGGCGGCGGTCAGCGCCTTGAAGGCGGACAGCGGCAGAAAGCCGAAGATCAGCTTCTCGATACTGTCCAGGTGACTGAAGAACACCAGAACGGCGATGCCCGAGAACGGATAGCTCAGCAGCACGACCCCGCCGACCAGCGCGACCGGAACCCCGATCGCCAGCACCGGCGATGCGAGCACCGCCATCACAAGCGTCGCGAGCCCCGCAAATACCGACGTGCCGACGACTGCCAGGCCTTCGCCGATGCGCCGCAGGTTCGTCATGCATGCACCCCCGGCCTTGCGAAGCGGCGGCGCCGGATCAGCGAGGCGGCCATGACCAGCGGCGCCCAGTAGAGGGTCCCGCTCATCAAGCCGAGCTTTGCCCGGAACGCCAGGTCTTCAAGCCAGAGAGGCCCGCCGCCGAAGGCATGATCGTGCACATGGACCCGGCTGAGCACCGCGGGATCCTCGTCCGGGCGGTTCTCGCCGCGCCCGCCGGTGAAGCTTCGGAATCCCGCGGCCTCGGCCGCGCGGCGCGCGGCGGGCGTCCAGCGGTCGAAGGGCCAGCAGAGGAAGCGCACCTCGCGCCCCAGGATGCCTTCGAGGCGCGCGCGCGCCTCGCGCAGTTCCGCCTCCACCCGCCGGTCGCGGGCCGCCTCGTCCTCCTGCGCGCCATCGCGCCACCAGCGCCCGCAAAGCTTCGAGTCGCTCTGGCGGATCGGATCGCCGAGGCGCAGCGGCGCCGGGCCGTCGGCCTCGAACCACCGGGCCTTCGGGCCGGGCGACAGCGCCCAGACATGCGGCGCATACCGGCGCCAGTTCCCGGCATCGAGGTGGCCCGCAATCCGGTCCGAGACGGCGATGCGGCCGTGGTCGAGGCCATGCGACGCGATCTCGATCAGCGGGTCGGCATCCATGGCGCGCAATTCGTCGGCATTCATGTAGCCGATGCCCTGGCTGCGCAGCCCCCTGCCGGGATCGATGAAGTCGGCAGAGACGAAGATGGTCGCGGGATGGCCGAACTCGCGCAGGATCGGCGCGGCATGCAGCATGTTGTCCAGATACCCGTCATCGAAATGCAGCACGACCCAGCGCGGATCGACGGAGGCACCTGACTCCCGCCTCTCCCTCAGGCAGGAGCTGGAGACGACGATCCGTCCGAGGTTCCGCAACACCTGCATGTGGCGGCGGAACACCTCGGGCCGGACGGTGATGCTGTCGCTCCACGGCAGCCAGCCGGCCTCGGGCGCGATGCTGTGATAGACGATCACCGGCACGCCGCCCGGGCGCCGCATCCCGCGGCTCCCCAGCCAGACGAGCAGTGCCGAGCCGGGCAGGACGGCCAGCGCATGCCCCTGACCGGCAGCGGCCAGGGGCAGCAGCAGGGCCAGGGAGACGCTGGCCGCAAAGCGCAGCAGGATCAGCCGCCGCGTGGTCCGCCGGTCGGACCGCTGCCTCACAGCACCACCAGATAATAGGCATGCATCTGCAGGGCCTCGGCACGGGCTTGCAGCGTTTCAAGCTCGCCCCGGTCGAGATCGCCGGACCGCAGCGCGACGATCACCACCTGGCCGGCGAGCGAGGACCAGTCGGACGCCGCCGTCAGCGGCGGCATGGGCACCGCGCTGATCGGCTTGTCATCGCTGCCTTTCGCGCCATCGAACATGCGTGCCAGTTGCTGCAGCTGAGCCTCGGGCAGGAAGCCCGTCACCTTCAGCGCGCGTCCGGGCCAGCCGCCCCGGTCCGCCGAGACGCGCCGAACCAGCCGCTCCACATAGGGCACGTCCAGCTTCCGGCCACGGGCTATCCGCCCGCGCGTCAGCGGCGGCAGCGGCCGCGTTCCGGGGATCTGCCCGACATCAAGGTTCGTGCGCACCTGAGAGCCCAGCGCATCGCGCGCGATGACGGGAACGAGGGCACAGATCGCCCCGACGATCGCGGCGATGATGGTGTTCACCGCCAGCTTGGGGAACTTCGGATAGAGCGGCGTGGTCGCCGGATTGATGATCATCACCTGCGACAGCTCGGCCCGCGTCGAGAGATCGAGCGCGACGCGCCGTTCCTGCAACTGCAGAAGATCGGCGTCGATCGCCGCCAGCTGGTCATCGGGGATGCGCAGCAGCGCCTGTGCCCTGTCAAGCGCCGCCAGAGCCGCCTCCTGATCGGCAAGGCTGTGCTGCCGCTGGCGGCGGAGTTCTATCAGCCGCTGCAATTCCGCCTCGCCCGTGGCGAGCACTTCGCGAATTCCGCGCGCGATGGTCACGTCGGTCTGCGTCGCGAGCGATTGCCGCAGCACCTCGAGCCGGCGCGCCTCGCCGCTCAGGTCGGCCTCCGTCGAGCGCAGGGCGTCACGCGCATCCTGGCGCGCCTGCAGCATCACCGCGCGTTCGGTAACCGGATCGGTCACGCCGAGCTTCTCGGCCAGCGCCTGCCGTTCGTTCCGCTTCTCGGCCAGCCGGACCCGCGCCGCCTTCTCGGCCTCGGCAAGCGTTGCGGCGATCACTTCGGCATCGCGGCGGAACGAATCCTGCGCGACCTTGACATAGGCGCGGGCGAGGACATTGGCCGCGGCCGATGCGATCTCGGGAATGTCGTAGGTGATGCTGATGCTCAGGATGTAGGACCCTTCGACGATCTCGACCTCAAGGGCGTTCTGCAGATCCGCCACCATCTGCTCGCGTTCGCTGAGCGGCACGAAGTAGCCGTAGTTGAGCGTGTTCCAGACCCGCCAGATCCCCGTCGTGATGGCGGAAAGCACGGTCGGCTCCTTCGCCGGGATCTGTCCGCCGAGTTCCTCGATCAGCAGGTCGAGCGCGCGCTCCGCGACGGGGCGGCTCAGCAGGCGCTCGATGTGGGACTGCGCGATGATCGTGGCCGGGTTGAACTGGCTGACCCCCATGAAGCTGCGGTTGAAGCGCAACTCCTCCTCCGAAGGCTCCATTGTCACGGTGACCGTCGCTTCGTAGAGCGGCCTGGCCTTCAGCAGGATGGCGCTGAGGACGAGCGCGACGAGCCCCGCCCCAAGCGCGCAGGCAAGGATCATGCGGTAGCTGGCGCGAATGAGATCCCGAAAATGTGTCAACATCTGTAATGGCCGATCATGGATCAAGGGAAAGCAGCCGGGCCACGTCCGACCCTGCAACAATGAAGGCTCCAGGCGCACAGTCCGCGCCGACCGGCGCGAGCGTCCCCTGGACGGGATCGATCAGGCACCAGGCGGGCGTGGAGCCCCTTGCGGCCCAGTCCAGAACGTCGGCTGCGCCCTCGCCCCAGGCAAGACGCACGGGATCGCCGCTTCCGCGCAGCTCGAATCCCCCCGAGGGCAGCGGATGCGGCAGGACATCCGGGCCCAGCAGCCGCGCCAGCATCCGGAACGCCCAGACGCCGGGCTTGGGCCGCGCGTCATTCGTATAAAGCGCGGTGAAGCGGTTGCCCCAGGTGGTCTTGTCGTCCTCGCCCAGCCGGAACCAGAGGCAGAAGGCGCCGCCCGAGGCGAGCACGTTCAGGTGCCGGTGGACGGCTGCGAGGAAATGCCCTTCGGGCGTATAGTCGTCGCCGTAATCGCGCGAGGGGCCACCGCATTCCGCCGACAGCACCGGCCGCCCGCTCAACTCGGCCAGAAGTGCAAGGCGGGCGGCGTCGCGCTCCTCGGGGCCATAGAGATGGGCGTCCGCGATGTCATAGCGGGCCTCGCGCAGCACCGGCATCACCCGCTCGTCGATCAGGGCGGCGATGTCCGGGCTCTTGATCCGATCGCGATCGAAGACCGTCGTGGACGCCTCGCTCCAGCGCTGCTGCACCCGGAAATCCGCGCGGTCGAGCGCGACGAGCAGGACGTCGAGGTTGAAGGACGCGATCCCTCCGAGAACGAAGACCGCCTGCGTATCGGCGGCCTTCACCGCGTCATGGGTCGCGTTGATGTAGGCGATCAGCGCGGCGCCGGAGCCGATCCAGCCACCCGACGGGTTCGTCGGGCTCTCCCATTCGTTCGCGGCCTGGTAATGGACGACGCGCCCCTTCAGGCCGGGCATGTCGTCCCGGCCGTCGCCATCATAGCGCTCTGTCACCCGGCCGACGAAGCCTGTCCAGAGACCAAGGTCGGTCGGGTCGCCGTTCTTGACCTTCGACGTTTCGGGGCGGGTGCCCCAGTCCGACTTGGATTCGAAGGTCAGGAACGGCCGGATCCCCAGCGCGAGCAAGGCGCCCA
This sequence comes from Rhodobacter sp. CZR27, assembly GCF_002407205.1. Lineage (NCBI taxonomy): Bacteria > Pseudomonadati > Pseudomonadota > Alphaproteobacteria > Rhodobacterales > Rhodobacter > Rhodobacter sp. CZR27. The sequence continues at coordinate 1,331,255 of NZ_CP023548.1, forward strand.
CGCGCTCGTCAAGGCCGCGCCAGTTGTAGCGGCCGCGCTCCGGCTCGATCAGCTGCCAGGTGACGGCGATCCGCGCGACGCCGACACCGGCCCCCGCCATGTAGTGATAATAGCGGACCTGCGAGCCGGGGAAGGAGAGGCCGATCCGGGGATTGGGCTCGACGACGAGCCGGCTGAGGTCGATGGTCTGCGCGGCCGCGCGGCAGCCCGTCGAGGCAAGGCAGGTCAGAAGCACGGCAAAAAGCACCCCGACCCGCTGCGCCGACGCCCTCATTGCGGTCCTTCCGGAAGCGCCGGCGGGTCGACGATCACCTCGAGCGTGTCGCCGGGCTGCAGCAGCGACACCGGCCCGGCCGTATAGGTGTGCGTCTGGGTCCCGGCCCGGCGCGTCACGAGATAGCGTGGTTCGCTCGTCGGATCGGCAAGGCCCGCGCCACCGCCGAATTCGGCCAGCAGATTGCGGCTTGCCGCCATCGTGGCGCGGGCTTCGGCGATTTCCTGGCGGACCTCGGTCAGGCGCTGGGTGATTTCCTCCTCGCGCTGGCTGACGAGGCCACGGGCGGCGCTGGTCGCGGCGCTGGCGCTTTGCCGGGCCGCGGCCTCGAAGGCGGCGGCTTCCAGTTCGTTGCTGCGGTACTGATCCGCGGCCAGCGTCACCTCGAGATAGCGCGCGGCCACGGTGAGACCCTGTTCCCGAAGCGAGCGCTGCTTTTCCAGGTCGCGCTCGATCTCCTCGATCTGCCGCTTCGACAGGCTGCGCCGATCCGCGAAGGACTGCGCCTCGATCAGGGACAGGCCGGCGCGTTCCTCCTCTCCCTGGGTTCGGATCTCGTGGAGTTGCCGACGCAGATCCATCAGGCGGACCTGCTCCTCGGCCAGTTGCGCGGCGGTTTCGGCGCCGACCAGCCGCTCGACCTCCGGGGGAACGGGCAGGTCGGTGGCGCCCGCACGCTCCTGCAGCAGCCGCGACTCCTCGAGCAGAAGCGCGGCGAGTCGCGCCTTCATGCCCAGATAGCGGCCAGCCTCTTCGGTCACCCGCATCGCCTGCGATACCGGAGCATCCGCGGCCAGCCGCAGCGAGCCACCCGCCAGCGCCACCGCGCGCATCACGTCAAGCCCGCTGCTGAATTCGTACATCCCGGGTTGCGCGACGGCGCCGAGAAGCGCGACGGGACGCCAGCGCGAGACGGAAACGGTGGTCGAGATCGGCTCGGGGATGATCGTCTTCAGGCGGTCGCGCAGCATCTGCTCGACCTCGGCGGGCGTTCTGCCGCCAACCGGCAGCGACCCGATCAGATGCAGGGCGATCGATCCGTCCTCGCGCAGCGGATAGCTGCCGGACAGATCGTTGTTCGCGAAGATGGAAATCGCGATCACGTCGCCCGGCGCGAGCCGGAATTGCGGCTCTGGCAGGTCCTCCGCCAGAGCCACCGTTGTTGCGAGAGCCAGAGCGATTGCAAGGCAGGAAGCGCTGCGAAAGACGTGCCGGAAGATCTTGTCCTTCATGTCCGTCCTCTTTCGCTGCGCCTTGCGCCTGGTGGTCGACTCCGCCCTGTCCCTGACGGGATCAGATCAGATAGCTGTCGTCATATCTATACTCGGCGTCGAGGCCGGTGACCGAAATACCGGTGCTGCCCGATCCCGCCGACAGGACCAGCCTGTCGAAGCCGTCGGCATCGCTGAACGACACGCTCGTGCCCCGGACCGTCTGGCTTCCGATCGCGACGCCATCCCGATATCCGGTCAGCACCGCCGTCCCCTGCGCGAGCAGGTCGAGCGTCACGTCGACCACATCGCCGGGCTGCTTCGAGAAGTCGAAGACCATCGTCTCGCTTCCGATGATCAGGCTGGAGTTGGCCGTCGTTTCGCCGCTGCTCGCGACGCCGAGGTGCCCGCTGTCGATCCCGACCGAGGCGGCCGCCCCGTTCTTCGTCGCGGTGATCCGGAGGTCGATGTCGTCCAGGTTCACCGCCGCGAGCTTCTGCCTCGCCGCCGATGCCGTCTGGACGACGGCATCGTCGCGAAGCATCTCGACGTTGGTGCGCGTGCCGGCGGCGTTCAGCTCGAGGCCCACGCTGCCCTCCTGCGCCTCGACGGGCAGGGGCGTCTCGACCGGGGACGGACCGACCGGCCCGTTCTCGTCCTGGTCCATCAGGCGACGCGCCTCGGCCTCGCTGACGACGATGTTGCCCGAGGAGGTGGTCGCGATGTTCCTCGCGGCGTAGCCCGAGTCGATGATGACGCCTTTTTCACCGGACAGCGTGTTGTTGCGCACGATGATGCTGTCCACCGGGTCGCTTCCGCTGGGCAGGTTCAGCAGGTTGATGTCGCCGCGGGCCCCGCCCAGGCCGGCATCGACCACGATGTTGTCCTCGATCACCAGCCTGTTGCTCGTGCCGGCCGGATGGTCGGCGTAATAGGCGATGCCGCTCTTGAAGGCGCCGTCGATGTGGTTGCCGCGCACGATGCCCGAGCTGCGGACCGAGATGCCGTTGCCGTCGTGGCTGTTGATGAGGGTGTTGTCCTCGACCAGGAACTCCGAGCCCTGCAGGTAGATGCCGTGCAGAAGCCCGCTCGAGCCGCCATCCAGCCCGGTGTTCGCGATCGTGTTGCCGATGATCTTCAGGCCGACATGGTCGACGCCCGCGGCCTCGCCGGAGTTGATGCCGTCGCGGCCGGTGCCGTCGATCCTGCTGTTCACGATCTCGACGTTGCTGGTCGAGCCGGTCTTGCTCAGCTTGATCCCGGTGCCGCTGACGTCCTCGATCGTGACATTCTCGATCCGAACGTTGCTGACGTTGCGCAGCATCAGGCCGTCGCCGTTGACATCCCGGATCGTCACGTTGCGCACAAGGGTGTTGTTCCACTCCGCGCCTTCGAGCCGCAGGGTCGAGGTGAGAACAAGGTTCTCCACAATTCTAGTATACGCCAATTGGCTACCTTTCCACATTTTTGCGCGGGCGGGCATAATGTGGATGGTTGGCGTTGAAAATCGGTTACGTCTGACCGTTCGGCGTAGATGGTCTGCATTCCGCCGACGGAGGGGTGAAGTCGGCAACTTCTCGCGCTGATACGAAATGTCACCGCGCCCATACGAACGTATGGATGCCGGAGCATCAGTCCAGCGCAACGGAGACACGAAGCACCTTTATCGAAAGGAAAAACAGGCCAAGCCCGAGAAGGCCGGAGAGCGCGAGCGTCGCGAAATCCGAAGCCGCGGAGGGCTCCGGGCCGAAAACGCCGGAGAAAGCGAACATGGACACCGAAGCCAGGATGATGCCGGCAATCGCCGCCATCGCCGCCACTGCGAGGCCAGATTCGCGCCCCAGCCGCACCGGTCCGACCAGCACTCCGCGACCCCGGAGCAGGCCCGCAAGCAGGGCAAGCGTCACGAGCGGCGAGATAGCCTGTCCCAGGACGATCCCGTTCACGCCGAGCGCCGGGGTCAGCCACAGGAACAGCAGGAACTTCATGCCCGTGTCGACCGACACGCCGATGGCGACGAGGCGGACCACCGGCAGCGCCCGGTCGACGAGGATGCGCACCAGCACCATGCGCAGCACGAAGGCGCTCAGCGGGGCCAGCGTCATCCACCTCAGGCTTTCGGCCACGTCCTGCACGTCCTTGTCGCCGAAGCGTCCATGTCCCAGCAGGAACGAGACCAGGGTCGGACTGTGCAGGGCGACGTAGACCTGAACCGGCAGCAGGAGCGCCAGTCCGATGAAGACGTTCCGCCAGAGGTCGGAGGCCAGAATCCGGCCACCTGCCGCCGCGCGCCTTGACCATGCGGTGAAGACCACGAGCGACAGGGCGGTCGCAAGGGCGTTGCCGAGCAGCGTGCCGAGGCGCTGTGTCAGCTCCAGTCGCGTGATCCCGCCCGTGCCGACCTGTGCGGCGAAGGCGGTCTCGAGCCAGGTGCTCGCCAGGGCCGCCACCACGAGCAGCACCGCTGCGATGCCCACGGCCAGCGGACGGGCCGGCTGCGCGGCGATCCCCGGCTCGGGCTCCCACGTGCGGGTCATGCGCAGGCATTGCACCAGCATGATCGCCGCCACCACGAGCCATGCCACGGCGAAGGCGCCAGCGGCCATCAGTACGAGATTGGCGCCCGCGACCGCCAAGGTCGCCGCGATCGCGGCGCGCGGCAGTTGCCGGATCATCGAGGGCATGCCGAAATGCCCCGCCACGTTCAGCGCCGCGGCAAAGACGATGCAGGCCATCGTCGCCGGCAGGACCGCGGCAAAGATCATCAGGGTCTGTCGGGCCAGAACGGCAGCCTCCGCCTCGAGGCCGGGGGCGAGAAGCCGGGTCGCCGCGCCCGCGCCGAAGCCGATCAGCAGGCTCAGGCCCACGCCCGCGACGGCGGCGATTCCGGCATGGCGCAGCGTCGCCTTCATGAACCCGCGCCCGGACCCTATGGCATGGGCTGCCACCAGCGGAATGTAGAAGACCGCCATCACCTGGCTGAGCGTCTCGATCACACTGGTGGCGATCCGGCGCCCGAAGAAGAAGGCATCGGCTTCCGGGCTGATGCCCAGCCGGCGCGCGATCAGGTGCGAAACCAGCAGCGCCAGCAGGATCCCGACCAGCTGCCCGCCGAAGTGCAGGACCGCCGACAGAAGCGAGGAAACCCGCAGTCTGGACTTTCCCGGCGTTGCAGCATTGGCCGGGGCGGTCATTGCGGTATTGCTGGCCTGCACGAACGTCGATCCTTCAGCCGAACCGGACGTTCTGCGGCCGTGCGACCTGACGCCGACGGGTCGGCCCCAGGACGGTCAGGCCCAGCAGGTAGCGCTCGATGATGTATCCCGATGCTGCCGTCGTCGCGGCATAGACATAGAGGCCCGGTTCTCCCGCGGGCTGCAGCGTGACGCGCGCGCGGCGCGTGCCACCCGTCGGCAATTGCACGATCAGCGTCACCCGAGACCCTGCTCCGTCCCCGGCGATGGCCGGCACGGCGGCGAGTGACAGGATCTCCAGCACCTGACCGGGATGCAGCTTGACCCTTTGCGGGGCGGGAATGCCGGGAATTGCCACGCTGACGGATTGGTAGCTTTCGATGCCGGAGAATGTCTCCAGGATCCGCGCGACGAAGGACCTGAACCGCAACCACGCCCGCCTGGCCTTGCGAAGGATCTTCGAGTGAAGCTCCACGACGCTGCGGCGGAGCACGGCAAGACCGATCGCGGTCAGAAGCGTCAGTTCGGCCTTCATGGACACCGGGCGCCGGCAGGCCGTGTTGTTGAACAGCGCGCGGATCCTTTTCGAGGTTCCGTGGCTCATCAGCGCCTGAGCCGGCCCGACAAGGCCCGGCTTGACGGTAAAGCGGATGTCATAGCCGGGGATGCGCGCGCGCTCGATGGCCGCGATCTCCGGGCGGACCGGACGCGGCCCGCAAAGGTTCATGTCCCCGCGCAGCACGTTGAGGATCTGCGGCAGCTCATCCAGCCGCGTGTCCCGCAGGAACTTGCCGAGAGGTGTCTCCAGGCCCGAGTTGCTCGGCAGGGTCCGGTCTCCGGTAAGGCGCGCCGCCGCGGCGGTGTTCAGCGTGCGGAACTTGTAGATCTGAAAGATCTTCAGATCCCTCCCGAGCCGCGGGCCGCGATAGAAGATCTCTCGCCCCTGCGTCAGCAGCAGGGCGACCGAGATCACGATCAGGATCGGCAGCGCACAGACAAGGATCAGAACTGCGGACAGGACATTATAGGCCCGGTAGGCCCGCGGGTGCGTCGGCTTGAAACCGATCTGCCGCGGCAACCGCCGCCTGGCCCGGGCCGACACGATGTGAAACCCGGCCTGATCGCCTTGGGGAGCCAATTCACCTGCAGCCTTGTCCGGTGCCACGTCGATCGGCAAATCCAGCGCGATCCTGGTGGTAAAAATGGACATGCCGTCTTCCGACGCCTCGGGAGTCTGATCCAGCATTAAAACTGCCGCGTCGGTCCGCGTTTTCATCATGATGCTGACCTTCCAATACGACGAAGTGATCTCCTCCTTCGCTGATGAATCGAAGAGGATGAACCTAAAAACCTGTCGAGACGATAACCCTGCCTGCCGTCCTGTCAACATGACCAAATCTGCAATATGCAGTCGCGAGAAAATTGAATTGCGATTGCAGATGCTTGGCGACCTGGCAGCGCCGGACGCGAGAAAGTCTCAGGTGCGACAGTTGCGCATGTTTCGTGGGGTTTGACTATAGCCCTCACAGGCTTTATGGAGCGGTCGAACGAGGTAGATTGAAATCCTCACTCTCGCATCCTACCCATATTGGCGTGTGAACTAAGTCGGCCGCAGTAGATGGCGTTAAAATGGTGGTGTCTTGTCGGCTCCCATGCGCCTAATTGAGGCTGCGCCCGATCGCGGGCTGTTCGATTCCGACGGAATCGCCACATCTTCTGCCGTTTTGACGATTGCCGGGGTGCGCCCGCTTCAGTCGGGCCCACGGCTGAGCAGGCAGTCAGCCCGACACCGATAGGCTCCACGGGCTGATCGTTGACGAGCCGCCGTCGCGTCGCTCGGGGTGCCGTTTCCGGCGGGTCTGCTGCCTTGCCCGGCGGGCCTGAGGATTGGCAATGCTTGCGTGACCCATGCCCGGGATCCCTGTCAGCGACAACATGAGGTTCCTTCGCGTGGCGGGCTGCGCGCGGTCCTGAACGGGCTCGACGGCCGGACTGTGGAGGGGGGACCCTGCGGGGGCAGGCAAGCTACCCGCGGTCTGCCCGGGCGATCAGGATGGCGCGGAAGTCGTTCACGTTGGTCAGGGTCGGACCGGTCACGACCTGGTCGCCCAGGGCGGAGAACAGGCTGTGGGCGTCGTTGCGCTCCAGCACCTTGCGCAAGTCCCAGCCGAGCGCGCGAGCCCGGGCGAGGCTGTCCGGGGCAAGAAGCGCACCGGCGGCGGGTTCCGTGCCGTCGATGCCGTCGGTGTCGCAGGCCAGGGCCCAGACCTGCGGATGGCCGTTCAGCGCGAGGCCAAGCGACAGCAGGAACTCCACGTTGCGCCCGCCGCGCCCGGTGCCGCGGAGCGTCACGGTGGTCTCTCCGCCCGAGATCAGCACGCAGGGCGCGTCGACGGGATGGCCTGTGCCTGCGGCCGCGCGGGCCATCCCGGCGAGCACCTTGCCCATCTCGGCCGCCTCGCCTTCCAGCGCGTCGCCGAGGATCAGCGGGGTGTATCCGGCCGCCCGCGCAACCTCGGCTGCGGCCAGAAGCGACTTCTGCGGCGTGGCGACCAGTGTGGCCGTGGCCTGGGCAAGCCGGGGATCACCGGGCTTCGGGGTTTCGGAGGCCGGCGACGCGAGATGGCGTCGCACGGAGTCCGGAACCTCCACGCCGTAGCGGGCAAGGATGGCGGCCGCCTCGGCACTGGTGGTGGGATCGGCCACCGTTGGACCGGAGGCGATGGCGGCAGGATCGTCGCCCGGCACGTCGGAGATCAGCAGGCTGACCACGCGGGCAGGGTGGGCGGCCACCGCAAGCCGCCCGCCCTTGATCGCCGAGATGTGCCGCCGGACGGTGTTCATCTGGCCGATGTCGGCGCCGCTGCGCAACAGCGCGGCATTGATGGCCTGCTTGTCGCCGAGCGACAGCCCGTCCTCCGCCGGCAGCGCCAGCAACGCCGAGCCGCCGCCCGAGATCAGGCAGATCACCAGATCGTCCGGTCCCGCCGCTTCGGCCATGGCGAGCATCCGTGCGGCGGCCATCCGTCCGGCCTCGTCCGGGACCGGATGGGCGGCCTCGACGATCTCGATCCGGTCGCAGGGCACCCCATGTCCGTAGCGGGTCACCACCAGACCTTCCAGCGGGCCGGTCCAGTGCTCCTCGACCGCGCGCGCCATGGCGGCAGATGCCTTGCCCGCCCCGAGGACGATGGTGCGGCCCTTCGGCGGCGCGGGCAGATGCGGAGGGACGACGCGCGCGGGCAGCGCCGCCGCCACCGCGGCCTCGAACATGCGGCGCAGCAGCCTTGCAGGCACGTCGTGGTTCATGGCGGGCCTCCTGATGGTCCGGGTGACAGAGAGAGCCCGGTTCGGCCGGATGATGACCCGACGTCCGCGAGGTTTCCAGCGGGGTCGAGGACCAGGCGCCAGGTCAGGCAGGGTGGCGGGTCGGTGGGATCATCTGCGCCCGCCCGCCAGTACGGGCGAACGGCAGCCGCGTCCCGGCGCCCGACCGGATTGCAGGCCGGTCATCAGCGACCGGCCTGCCTTGGCACGCGCTGCGCCCGTCTCAGAGCACGAAGTCGTCGGCCACCCAATAGGCGGCGCTGCGCGATCCGTCGTCGACGACGATGGTGATCTCGGGCGAGGAATCGTTGTCGATGTTCCCGAGGATGTAGGTCGCGTCGCCATCCCCCTCCACCGCCATCAGATAGCCCTTGGCCGGCGAACCCTGCGTCGCATTCGACCAGCGGAAGGTCTGGTTGCCCTGGTAGGTCAAGTTGGCGTCGATGCCCGCGACATCGATCACGTCATTGCCGAACGAGAAGCCGTCGATGAGATCCGCGTCTCCGGTTCTCGAATGGTTCGCCCGGCCGAACTTGAAGATGTCGGCGCCGGCGCCGCCCACCAGCCGGTCCTCGCCCGCACCGCCGACAAGCAGGTCATTGCCGTCCTCGCCATAGAGGGTGTCTTCGTCGGCTCCGCCGAAGAGGTCGTCGTGGCCCGAGCCGCCATGCAGGATGTCCTCGTCCGCCTCGCCGTAGAGGCGATCCGCATCTATCCCCCCATAGAGCGTGTCGTCGCCGGTATAGCCGAACAGGTAGTCGATCCCGGACCCGCCGCTCAGGTAGTCATCGCCCGTCCAGCCGTCGAGGTCGTCGTCGCCGTCCTCGCCGTAGAGGCGGTCGCTGCCGCTGCCGCCGTCCAGGGTGTCATGGCCGGTCCAGCCAAGGAGCGTGTCGTTTCCTCCGTCGCCGTAGAAGGAGTCGTTGCCGCCGCTGCCGGTCGAGCCATGCCCCGAGTCGTCGATCGTGTCGTTGCCACCATAGCCATAGACGGTGTCGTTGCCGCGGCCGGGGTGGATCGTGTCGGAATTGGAGGTTCCGAACAGTTCGTTGGCGAACGTGTTTCCATCGATATGCGCCATGTGGGTTCTCTCTCGTGCAACCATGGGACCAGCGAGGGCGCACCACGGGCGAAAGCCGTCGCGGCAGCGCCTGCGCTTCTTCTATCGCATCAAGTCCGGGTCGGGGCCCTCTGTTCCACCGCCGGCGCAGGGCACAGGCGGACAGTTGCCGGTGGGATCTGCCACGCCGGCTTCCGGCCGCTCCCTACGTTGGGGCAGGGCGCCGGTGGGGCAGGGATCGCCTCGGTCGCACGGGGCTGCGTCCCGCGCGCCTGAACCCCGGATGCGCGGCGGTGCGGGCAAGCCTCCGTCGGACGCCAGCCGGGGCGGGCCGGCGGAACTCCGCCGTGTCGGGCGCGGCCCGGCGGAGCCGTGTCGCAGCCGGTGCCACAGCGCCTCCGGCATCTGCTATCCTTCCGGGACACCGGGTCCGGCTGCAACGGTCGCTGCCCCTCGGCATGGCCGCGTCCAACGGGAGGGATCTTCCGCGGATGCGCGTCGGGGGCGGAACAGGACGACGCACCGAAGGTTGGACAGCGTTGCAGTCGGCGGACCGGAGCGCGCGGGAGCCGCGAGAGGGTTTCATGGGCTTGCAGAAGCAGAGCCATCTTCCGTTTCAATGGACACCCGCCGTGCCGGCGTCGTGTCGTCACGAGCAGCCCCGGCCCGCGACCTCATCCCCTGTGCTGCGCTGGCGTCCACGCAAGCTGCACCTGTTTGCCGGCGCGGCGGGGGCCTATCTCGCCCTCGGCGTGATCCTGACCGTGGATCTGTCGCCCGGCGGGCTGCTGGCATTTCCGGGGCGGACCCCGTTGCGCGCCGAAGCGCCGGAGGCGGATCCCCGCGGAGAGCCGGACCCGCTGGCCGTCGAGCAGGTGGCGGTCGCCCACGACATGCGCTTCCTGATGGCCGATCCGGATCGGGAGGCGGCCCTTGAGGCGCCGCGGCGCATCTTTGCGGTATCGCCGGCGTTCCCGCCTGTTCCCCTGTTGCAGGGCGCGGCGGCGCGAGCCGAGCCGGCGGTGGATGCCGTGCCCCCGCCGCGGCCGGCCGCGCTGCAGAGGGTCGCGTTGCCCGCCGGTGCAGGAGCCGAGGGCGCCTCGCTTCGCCTTCCGGGGGTCCTTGACGGCGTCGCGCGTGCGGTCTCGCCGGGTCTTCTCGCACCGCCCACGCTCTCCGAGGCGCCACCCTGGGAGATTGCGCCGTCCTCCTCCGCCCCCGGGTTCGCCTGGCCCCTCCGGATTGCGCGGGCGACACAGGCGCCGATCCTCGCCCTGTTCCCGGCCGCATCGGTGGGCAGGGTGCAATACCGGGCCGCACTGGTCTTTCCGGAAGCGGGCCGTTCTGCCCGGCCACCGGTCCCTGCAGGGGCCTGGGCGCGCCGGATGGTGTCGGGCAGCGAAGTCCTGATCCTCTGGCCCGGCGAAGGCGATCGGGCCGAGGGGTGCAAGCCCTCCGCCTGCCTGTCCGCCATCCCCCTCGCGCTGGGTGTCGCAAGCGCGCCGGCCGCTTCGAAGGCGACGGGGTCGGCACGCCGCGGAGGTGCCTTCCCCACTTCGGGCGAAGCCATTGCCTCGCTCGATGGCCGCGGCGGCTCGGCCGTCGCGGGCACCGCCACCGGCCGCGGCGCGAAGGCGCAGCGTTCCGGCCGAGGCGCTTCCGGAGCGACCGGCAATCCGGGGCGCGGCGCGGGCCGGGAAGGGTCTGCCGGGCGCGGGAACAGTGGCGGGCGTGGCGGTGCCGGAAAATCCGGGGACGGCGGAGGCAATGGCCACGGAAAGGGCGGTGGCAACGGCCACGGAGGCGGCAAGGGCGGCGGGAATGGCGGAGGCAAGGGCGGAGGGAACGGTGGCGGCAAGGGCGGGGGCGGCCGCGACAAGTGACGGTCGCGCCGGATCGGGCCTGCGGATCGCAACCGCCAGGGTCCGCCGGCCGTCAGTCTGACGACCGCGGGGCGCCGCAAGCACAAGGGCGGCCCCTGTGGGCCCTCGGATCAGCTCCCGTTGCGCCTGCACCCGTTCCGCGCGTCACCGCGGCGGAGTCCGCACCCTCCGGGTGGATCCGTTGCCCTTGATCGTCATGCCGTGCGTGGTTGTCACGCGGCGCCGGCCACCGCGCTTGCGCCCTGCAATGCCTCGTCCAGCCCGTCGGCGATTGCCTGCGCCCGGCGGAACTCGTCCGTCGAGCCCGCAGCCCCGCTGCTCAGGTCGATCCAGAGCGCGCCGCCGTCACCCTCCGCGAAGCCACAGCGCAGCAGGATCGCGCGCAGGCCGGCGGTGGGAGCGGGCACGGTCAGGATCGGAAGGTCGATCTCGACCATGGCCCCCGGCGACGCCTTGGCATTGTAGCGCTCGACGCAAGCGATGAGACCGGCAAGCCAGAGCGTGCGTTCCAGCCTTGCGGCCTCGCGCGAGCGCCAGGCGTCGATGCCGCTCAGCACGGCCTGAAGCTGCGGGGCCGATGCCTTCGGGACCAGGATGGCCGGGGTTGCGAGGCCGATGGCCTCGATGCCGGGGATCTCCTTCAGGAAGGAGGCTGCCGGCCGCAGCCATGGCCCGTGCAGCAGGATGCCCGCCGCGTTCGGGATGGCCGCAAGCCGATGGCAGGGCGAAAGACTCTCCTGGCCGGCCTGATGCAGGCCGGACGAAATCGATACGGGTGACATGGTTCTTCTCCGGGAACTCCGCACTCCTATAGATGATCCCGAGCAGGGATGAAATGCCGTTCCTGCATGGCTGCCCTGCAAAATGCCTTCAATATCAGTATGCTGGCGCATACAGACACGCTGCGCCGCCTGACGGGGACGGCGGCCCGGCAAGGCCGCCCGGCGGCGAGGGGCCTTGCGGAACTTATCCGCCCTCGGCCGGGCGGCCGGCAGGCGAGGGATAATGTCCGACAAGCTGGAACGGCCGCCGGAAGTGCGTCCACCGCAATGGCGGAACGGCCGGGTCAAGCATCTCCGATCCGTCCCGGCCAGGCCGTCAGGCGGGACACTCCGCGCCGCTGTCGATCCAGGCGCGGGTCAGGGCGCCAAAGATCTCCTGGCTGCCCGGTGCCGGCTCGCGACCCTCGCCCGGATGCCAGCCCCAGCCGACGAGGCCGTCGCGCGCGTTGTGCTCGTGCAGCGCCTCGAGATCCTTGCCGCCGTTCCTTGCGGGGTCCTTCAACTGCGCGCAGATCTCGCCAAGGCCGAGCCCGACCCAGCCCATGCTCACGGGTGCCAGCGCCCATGGCTGATGGCCGGGGATGCTGCCGGGGCTGCCGGTGAAGGCCACGTTGTCGCCGCCGTGGCAGGTGGTGCAGGCCATGCCGACCGCCCCGAGATCGGCGGGCCCGCGCACAACCGGCGGGTTGTGGGCCTCCATCGCCTCGCCCTGGGTCGGGCCGCCCTCCACCGGATGGCAGTTCAGGCAGCGCGGATGGGTCAGCACCTTTCCCATCTCGGTGAAGATCGCGGCCGACCGCTCGGCCGGATCGGCGAGGCTGGCGAAGGCTTCGGGTCCACGCAAGTCCTGCGCGAGGCCGAGGGCGGGCGCCGCGGCCAGCACGGCCGCGGCAGGGAACAGCAAGCGCATGGGCACCTCAGGCCAGAAGTTGCGAGAAGGGAAGCTGGCGGACCGGCTGGCCCGTCAGCGCGCGCCAGGCATTGGCGACGGCGGGGGCGAGGGGCGGAACGCCCGGCTCTCCCACCCCGGTCGGGGGCTCGGTCGAGGGGATGATCGCGACATGGACCTTCGGCATCTCGTTGATCCGAAGCACGCGGTAGTCATCGAAGTTCGACTGCTGCACCTGCCCGTCGTCGCCCAGCGTGATCGCGCTGTAGAGCGCGGCCGAGAGGGCATAGCCGATGCCGCCCTCCATCTGCGCCCGGATCACGTTGGGGTTGACCGCCACCCCGCAATCGACCGCACACCAGACCTGCGTGACCTTCGGCATGCGGCCGGCATTCTCCACCTCGACGATCTGGGCGACGTAGCTGCCGAAGCTCTTGACCACGGCCACGCCATAGCCGCGGCCCTCGCGCGTCCGGCCCTGCCAGTTCGCGATCTCGGCGACCTTCTCCAGCACGGCCCGGTGGCGCGTGGCCTCGGGCAGGAGCAACTCCAGCCGGCCCTGCACCGGGTCCTTGCCCGCGCGTTCCAGCACCTCGTCGAGGAAGACCTCGACCGCAAAGGCCGTGTGCGTATGCCCGACCGAGCGCCACCACAGCACCGGAACCGCGCTTTCCACCCGCGCCCATGCGATGCGCCGCGCCCCCACGTCATAGGGCAGGTCGTTCGAGCCTTCGTAGGAACTCGGGTCAAGACCGTCCTGCATGAACATCTCGAGCGCGGTGCCCGCCATGATCGACTGGTTGGCGACCGTGTTCTCCCAGCCGATGATGCGCCCTTCGGCATCGAGACCCGCCCGCAGCCGGTGCAGGGTGAGCGGCCGGTAGTAGCCGCCATGCAGGTCGTCCTCGCGCGTCCAGACCAGCTTGAAGCTGCCGTCGCGCCCGGCGGCCTTCGCGACATTTGCGGCCTCGGCGGCCAGATGGGCCGAGCCCTGCGCGCGGCGTCCGAACGAGCCGCCGGCGAAGAGGACGTTGATCCGCACGTCCTCGACCGACAGGCCAAGCGTCTGCGCCACGGTCGGCCGGTCGATCGAGGGGAACTGGCAGCCATACCAGAGTTCCGCCTTGCCGCCCGTCACCTCGATCACCGCATCCAGCGGCTCCATCGGCGCATGGGCGAGATAGGGGAAGCGATAGTCCGCCTCCAGCACCTCGGCGGCGCCGTCGATGGCAGCCGTGTCGCCCGCTTCCTCCACGGTGCGCGCCTGCGGCAGCGCCGCGGCCATCTCCTCGAGCATCCGCGCCGTGCCGCGCCGTTCGGCGGCCGCCTCGTCCCAGCGGATCTCGAGCGCCTCGCGGCCCTTCAGCGCGGCGAAGGTGTTTCGGGCATAGACCGCGATCCCCTCGGGGATCTGCCGGACCATCTCGACCCCCGCCACCTTCATCGCCGCCGCGTCGTCAAACGAGGCGACCTTCGCGCCGAAGGCCGGAGGATGCGCCACCACGACGGTCAGCATGCCTTCGCGGTAGACATCGAGCGTGAACTGCGCGGTCCCGTTCGACTTGGCCACCGAGTCGAGCCGCGGCACGTCGGTCCCGATCAGCACGAAGTCCTTCGGGTCCTTCAGCGGCGGGTCCTGCGGCACCTCCATGCCGGCGGCGGCGGCGGCGAAGGCGCCAAAGCCCGCCTCCTTGCCGCTCGGGTGCGACAGCCGTCCGGCCTTCACGGTGATCTCGGCGGCCGACACCCCCCATTCCGCGGCGGCGGCGGCGACCAGCATGGCGCGTGCGGCCGCCCCCGCCCTGCGCATCTGGATGTAGCTGTTGGCGATGGCGGTCGAGCCGCCGGTGCCCTGCGCGCCGAAGGCGAGGTTCGCATAGAGCCTGTCGTCGGCATGGGCCGCCTCGGCGCGGATCTGGCTCCAGTCTGCGTCCATCTCCTCGGCAACCAGCGTGGCCAGGCCGGTATAGGGGCCCTGGCCCATCTCGAGATGCTTGATGATGACCGTCACCGTGTCATCGGCGGCGACACGGATGAAGGCATTGGGGGTCGGGGGGCCCGCGGCGGGGGCGCCCTGCGCCCGGGCGAACGGCGCGGGCAGGACCAGCGACAGCGTGAAGCCGGCGGTTGCGGCGATGAAGCCGCGGCGCGAGATCTTCGTCATGGCTCAGCCCTCCAGCGTTCTGGCTGCATCGTGGATCGCCTGCCGGATGCGGACGTAGGCGGCGCAGCGGCAGAGGTTGCCCGCCATGGCGTGGTCGATGTCCTCGTCCGAGGGCTTCGGGATCTCGCGCAGGAGCGCAGTGGCCGACATCACCTGTCCCGACTGGCACCAGCCGCATTGCGGCACATCGATGGCCGCCCATGCTGCCTGCACCGCCTCGATCTCGCGGCCCTGCATGCCCTCGATCGTGGTGACTTGCGCGCCCGCGACGGAGCCGATCGGCGTCACGCAGGACCGCCGCGGCATCCCGTCGAGCATGACCGTGCAGGCCCCGCACTGCGCCACCCCGCAGCCGAATTTCGTTCCGGTCAGGCGCAGCTCGTCGCGCAGGACCCAGAGCAGGGGTGTATCGGGATCGACGTCGAGCGTCATCTCGCGTCCGTTGATGCCCAGGCTGATCATCGGCTGTCTCCTCCCCGGTCGCTTTCCGCCGCCACGTAGAAGGTGAGGGGCCTGCGTCAAGTGGTCACATCGCACTTTTAGGCGTTGGGCAGGTCGGGCAGGCGGGGGCGGGCCGCGGCCGGGCACCCCGCCGCGCCGATCCGAGGGGCGCCGATCGGCTGCCGTCACCCACCCGGATGGGGCCCGTTCAGGGGCCTCTTCCATCTCGCAGGACGAGCCGGGAAGGGCCCGCCGCGCCCGCCCGACATGGCGCGCGCGTCGCCCTTCCGAAACGCGGCACGAGACGGATTCCTTGCGAAACATGTCGGCCCGGCTCCGGGTGCGCCCGGTCGGCCGTGCCATTCTCGCCTGGCAACGCGGCCGCGGGCGGAACACCCCCGGCCACGTCGGGTCCTCATCACTGCGGGATAGTCACACCATGGCCGAACGACGCGATCACCGACAAATCGATGGAAAGGCCGTGCGGCGGCGCATCCTGGCCGAGGTCCGGCACGACCTGGACCTCGCGGCCGCGAGCCATCCGGTCGGCAGGCTCGTCTCCATTTCCATCGGTCCCTCGCCCGAGGTCGATGTCTACGTGCGAAACCAGGCGCGCGGCGCCGCCGAGGCGGGGCTCCCCTTCGATCAGCAGGTCTGGCCCGCCGCCCTCGGGCAGGAGGACTGCAAGCGCCGGATCGTGGCGCTGAACGACGATCCCGGGGTGCTCGGCATCATCCTGCAGCGTCCGGTGCCTCCGCACATCCACGTGCGGTCGCTTCAGTCGGCGATCCATCCGCTGAAGGACGTGGAGGGCATGAACCCGGCCTCGATCGGCAACATCGTCTATAACGACGTGGCGCTGGCGCCCTGCACGGCCGCCGCCGCCGTCGAGCTGATCCGCGAGACCGGCCTGCCGATGAAGGGGCTGGAGGTCGTGATGATCGGCCATTCCGAGATCGTGGGAAAGCCCGTCGCCTTCATGCTGATGGCGGAAGGCGCCACGGTCACGGTCTGCCACCACATGACGCGGTCGGTCGCCATGCACTCGCGCCGCGCCGACGTTGTCGTCGTGGCCGTGGGCAGGCCGCATCTCGTCGGGCCCGACATGGTCAGGCCGGGCGCCGCGGTGATCGACATCGGGATCAATCAGGTGTCCGATGCGGAGGGCAGGGTGAGGATCCTCGGCGACGTCGATACAGAGGCCGTGGCCGAGGTCGCGGGCTGGATCACGCCGGTTCCCGGCGGTGTGGGGCCGGTCACGGTGGCGATGCTGATGCGCAACGCGCTGGTGGCGCACAGGCGGCAGGTGGCAGCCGGATGGCTGGACCGCACGCCCGCCGCCGTCGCGGCTGCCCGGCCCACGGCCGCGCCGCCCGGCTGCTAGGCGATCGGGCGACCCGAGCGCGCCGGCCGCCTGCCGGCGCGTCGCAGGTTGTGAACTCTCCGCCCGGTCGGCGGCATGGGCATGCGGCCCGCGCGCCGCCGCGCCGCGACAGGGCCAAGGGCACGGCGGCAGCCCCCGGGAACCGGGCCGGCGCGGTGACGGAACGGCCGGGCAAACTCGCCAGCCGGCCGCGCCGCCGTCGAAAGGCCAGCGGCGGCCCCCGGGGGCGGAAGCGTCCGGCTCCGGTGTCCGGTCCGGTCGCCGCGATCTATCGACCGGCTCCGTTGACGAAGATCAATCCATCGGCCGCAGATCGTCCCTACGCTCTCGTCGGATGCGCGCCTTGCGGTGGTGCGAGGGCGCAGTCCGGCCGTGCCTGTCCGAGTTTCCGCTCTTCCGGAGAGTGCCATGCAACATCCAGCGCGCGGTCTTTCCGCGCAAGCCGTGCAGACCAGCCTCATCGCCGCCCTCGCAGCCTTTGCCGCGGCAGGTCCCGTCCGCAGCGATACCGCGGTTGCCCCCGCTGCTGCCATCGCCGATCGGGAGGCGAGCGACATCGCCCTCGAAGCCTATGTCTATCTCTATCCCCTCGTCACGATGGAGGTGACGCGGCGACAGCTGACCAATGTCGAACCGGGCAAGGGGTTCGGTGGTCCGATGAACACCTTCGCCAACATCCGCGCCTATCCCGAAGCCACCGACCGGGCGGTGGTGCGTCCGAACTTCGACACCCTCTATTCCAGCGCGTTCCTCGACCTGCGGAGCGAGCCCGTCGTGGTCTCGGTGCCGGACACGGCCGGGCGCTACTACCTTTTGCCGATGCTCGACATGTGGTCGGACGTGTTCGCCTCGCCCGGCTGGCGCACGACCGGCACCGAGGCCGGTCACTTCGTGGTGGTCGCGAAGGGCTGGCAGCCCGACAGGCGGGCCAGCCTGATCGAGGACCATGGCCTGCCGGCGGAGACGCAGGTGATCGAGGCGCCGACGTCCTTCGTCTGGATCGTCGGGCGGACCAAGACCGATGGTCCCGCCGATTATGCGGCGGTGCATGCGATCCAGGACGGTTATGCCCTGACCCCGCTCTCGCAATGGGGCAGGACGCCGGAACCGGTCGCCATGACGCCCGATCCCGCGGTCGACATGAAGACGCCGCCGAAGGTGCAGGTGGACACGATGACGTCCGAGGCGTTCTTCGCCCTGGGCGCGGAGCTCCTGAAACTGCATCCGCCGCATCCGACCGACCAGCCGGTCATCGCGCGGATGAAGCGGATCGGCCTTGAACCCGGCAAGAGCTTCGACCCGGAGAGCCTTGACGCCCCGGTGCGGCAGGCCATCGCCCGGGCCGCTTCGGAAGGGCAGCGCCTGATGGCCGCGAAGGCCCGCACGCTCGCGCGGTCCGAGAACGGCTGGCAGATGAACACCGACACGATGGGCGTCTATGGCAACTACTACCTGAAGCGGGCCATCGTCGCGCAGGTGGGCCTCGGCGCCAACCTGCCCGAGGACGCGGTCTATCCGCTCGGCGTCGAGGACGCGGCCGGGCAGCCGCTGGACGGCAGCCACCGCTACACGATGCATTTCCCGCCCGGCAATCTGCCCCCGGCCGAGGCGTTCTGGTCGGTGACCCTCTATGATACCGACGGCTTCCAGGTGCCGAACGCCATCAACCGCTTCGCGCTGAGCAGCTGGATGCCGCTGGAATACAACGCCGACGGCTCGCTCGACCTCTTCATCCAGAACGAGAGCCCGGGCAAGGCGCTGGAAGCCAACTGGCTGCCCGCGCCGCAGCGTCCCTTCACGCTGACGATGCGCCTCTATGCGCCCCGGATGGACGTGCTGACCGGCCGGTGGGCGCCGCCGCCGGTCGAGAAGGCAACCGGCACCCCCATGCTGGCACAATAGGCATCCGGCGGGGACCGGAAGGGTCCCCGTAGGATATCCCGCCTGCGGAACGGAAAAGGCCGGTCTGCCCGGCGCCGGTCGGGGTCGATCATCGACCGGAGCACCCACGGACGTTCCTCTTCATCATCTCGAAGTTCACGACCCGACACGAACGCAAACCCACAGTCCAAGGATTGAACGTGATGTCCAAGCTTGCAGTGACGACAGCGCTGACCCTGGTGTTTGCCATTGCCTCTGTTGGCCAGGTCGCGGCCGCCGGTGGCGGGGCGGTTCTCTCGGATCCCGGGGCGAAGGAGGGCCGGCATTTCGATGCCAAGGGCAAGATGCCCTCGAAATTCACCATCGAGTTGCAGAACGGCCTGCGCAAGTCCCTGCCGTTCGAGGACCGGCGCGACTTCGAGGAAGCGAAGCACGGCTTCATCGCGGCGCCCGACTACACGCAGATCATGTCGGACGCCGGAACGGTCGCCTGGGACATGGGCAGTTACGACTTCCTGCTGATGGGCAAGGACTTCGACAGCATCAACCCCTCGCTGCAGCGCCAGGCCATCCTGAACATGGCCTACGGCCTCTACGAGGTGGTTCCCGGCAAGATCTACCAGGTGCGCGGCTTCGACCTCGCCAACATCAGCTTCATCCGCAGCGACACCGGCTGGATCGTCTTCGACCCGCTCACCGCGAAGGAGACCGCCCGCGCCGCGCTTCAGTTCGTCAACGAGAAGCTGGGCGAGCGTCCCGTGGTCGCCGTGGTCTATTCGCACTCGCACACCGACCACTATGGCGGCGTGCGCGGCGTGGTGGACGAGGCCGACGTCGCCAGCGGCAAGGTGCCGGTGATCGCGCCCGTGGGCTTCATGCGCCATGCGGTGGCCGAGAATGTCTATGCCGGCAACGCGATGAACCGGCGCGCGATGTTCCAGTACGGGCTTCTGCTGCCGCGCAGCCCCTTCGGCCATGTCGACCAGTCGATCGGCAAGAACACCGCCGCCGGCAATACCGGCCTGATCGCGCCGACCCGGCTGGTCGAGAAGCCGTTCGAGACGATCACCGTCGACGGCGTGACGATGGTGTTCCAGAACACCCCCGGCACCGAGGCGCCGGCCGAGATGAACACCTATTTCCCGCAGTTCAAGGCGTTCTGGGCGGCCGAGAACATCACCGGCACGATCCACAACATCTACACGCTGCGCGGCGCGCTGGTGCGCGATGCGCTCGAATGGTCCAAGCAGATCAACGTCGCCCTCTACGAGTTCGGCCAGGAGGCCGAGGTGATGTTCGCCTCGCACAGCTGGCCGCGCTTCGGCAACGAGCGCATCCAGGAGGTGATGCGCACCCAGCGCGACACCTATGCCAACCTCAACAACCAGGTGCTGCACCTGGCGAACAGGGGCGTCACGATCAACGAGATCCAGAACGTCTACCGGCTTCCCGACAGCCTGAGGACCCAGTGGGCGGCGCACAGCTATCACGGCTCGGAGGAGCACAACAGCCGTGCGGTGCTCAACCGCTACCTCGGCTACTGGGACGGCAATCCGGCGACGCTGATCCCGCTGTCGCCGCGCGACTCGGCGCCGCTCTATGTCGAGATGATGGGGGGCGCCGGTCCCATCCTGAAGAAGGGCCAGGAACTCTTCGACACGGGCCGGTATCTCCACGCCGTCGAGATCCTGAACAAGCTGGTCTATGCCCAGCCCGGCAACGAGGTTGCCAAGAACCTGCTGGCCGACACGTTCGAACAGATCGGCTACCAGAAGGAAAGCCCCAGCCTGCGCAACAGCTTTCTCGCCGCGGCCTACGAGCTGCGCAACGGCATGCCAGCGGGCCTGCAGGTCAAGACGAGCGGCCCGGACACGATCCGCGCCATGAGCACCGACCTCTGGCTCGACTTCCTCGGGGTGCGGCTGGATGCGGCCGAGGCGGCTGGCCTGCGGACGGTGATCAACCTCGTGACACCGGACAACGGCGAGAAATTCGTGGTGGAGCTGAGCAACTCGACCCTGACCAACATCAAGGGCCGGCAGGCGGCCAATCCCGATCTCACCATCACGGTGAACCGGACCGACCTCGAGACCGTGATGGCGGGGACGGCGACGCTCGACGATCTGGTGAAGGCCGGCAAGGCGACCCTGGACGGCGACAGGACGGTGTTCGACAGGATGCGCGGGATCCT
Organism: Rhodobacter sp. CZR27; assembly: GCF_002407205.1. Taxonomy (NCBI): domain Bacteria; kingdom Pseudomonadati; phylum Pseudomonadota; class Alphaproteobacteria; order Rhodobacterales; genus Rhodobacter; species Rhodobacter sp. CZR27. The sequence continues at coordinate 1,351,936 of NZ_CP023548.1, forward strand.
CGTGCAGTTCACGCCCGACTTCGCGCTGGTGCCGGGCACGGTGCGTGCCGCGCCCGGACAGGTTCCCGAAGGCGATCCCTTCGCCCAGCAGGAACCGGGCGACACCTCGGGCGGCTGAGCGGCGCGTGATGCGGCGGCGGCCAACCCGGCCGCCACCGGGTCCCGGCTTGGCCGCGGGCCGCAGGGCGGAGACGGCCCGCGCGGCGACCGGCGCCGGGTCAGTGGCCGGAGCCGCTGTCCATCGCCGAGGCGGTGACGTCGTCCTTCGGTCGCGGATCCTCGGGCAGGCTGCCGGTGACGAGATAGATCACCTGCTCGGCCATGCCGGTCGCATGATCGCCCATCCGCTCGATGTTCTTGGCGATGAAATGCAGGTGCATGAAGGCGTTGATGCTGCCCGGATCCTCGATCATGTGCGAGAGGAACTCGCGGAACATCGAATTGTACATCTGGTCCACCTCGCGGTCGCGCTGGCGCACGCTTTCCGCAAGCTCGGCATCGCGCCGTTCGCAGGCTGCCAGAACATCGGTCAGCAGGTCGCCGACGAGCTTCGCCATGCGCAGGATCGAGCCGGTCGAGCCTTCCACCGGCGACAGGTGGGCGAGGGCGCCCGACCGTTTGCCGAGGTTCTTCACATAGTCGCCGCAACGCTCCAGCGACGAGGCTATCTTCATCACGGCAAGCACGGTGCGCAGATCCCCCGCCGTGGGCGCGCGCAGCGCGATCAGGCGTGCGGCGGCCTCCTGCACCTGAAGCTCGATCGCGTCGATGGCGGCGTCGGCCTTGACCACGCCGGCCGCCATGGCCTCGTCCCGCGCCTCGAGCGCGAGCGTCGCATCGCGCAGGCCGGCCAGCACCAGCTTTCCCATCTGCAAAATCATGGCCCGGATCGCGTCGAGGTCACGGTCGAAGGCGTTCAGGATATGGACGTCGCTGCTCATGTGCCGCCTCCCGGGCAATAATGTGGAAGTGCCTTGAGCCTTTAGCTCACGGGGCACCATCATGCCAGCCCGGCGCTTTCCGTGACAGGGTGCCGATCGGGCCGGCCGCGCGACAGGCAGCCGATGGCCGGTCGGGCTCCGCCCGGCGCCGCCATGGGATGCATGCCTCCGCGGGGGCGAGAACTGGCCTACTGCAGGTCCGGCCGACAGCCGCCCCGGGCTAGAAATTCGGCGAGGAGACCGTGAAGTGCAGCCGCGACCGGTCGGTGAGATAGAGGGCGGTGTAATACTCGATCGCCTGTGCCGCCGGGTTGAAGGCCACCGATTCGATGCCGAGGACGGGCGTGCCTTCGGCCACGCCGAGCAGGGCGGCATCCTCGCCCAGCGCCGGGACGGCCTCGATCCAGCGCTCGGCCCGCGCGAGACGCACGCCATACTGCCGGCCGATGGTGTCGTAGAGCGACCGGTTCTCCAGCGGCATCGCGTCAAGGCCCGGCACCACGCTTTCCAGCATCGCCCAGCGCACGATCATCCGCGGGCTGCCCTCGACCGCCATGGCGCGATCGACGAAGACCAGCCGCGTGGTCTCCTCGATCCGCAGAAGCTTGCGGATGCGCGGCGGCGGAAGGCCGGTCTCTTGCCGCAGGATGCGCCGGGTGACCTGCTTGCGCTTGTCGGCCAGCTCGCCCGAGAAGCCCACGGTGGTGCCGACGAAGTCCTGCTCGTCCCGCCGCCCGGCCACGAAGGCCCCCTTGCCCTGCAGGCGGTAGATCAGCCCCTCGTTCACCATTTGCGACATTGCCTCGCGCACGACGGTGCGCGACACGCCGAAGCGGGCGCAGAGTTCCGCCTCCGAGGGCAGGCGGGCATGTTCCTGCAGCCCGTCCTCGAGGATGAGCGCGGTGAGCGAGGCCTTGACCTGCGCCCACAGCGGCGCATCCGCCTCGCGGTTGGTGGGGCGAAGGCGTTTCCCGAAGCTGCGGCTCGAGCCGACCGGCAAGCTGTCCTCTCCCCGTGCGCGGAACATCGACATGCTTCAGGCGATACTCATGCGGTGGCGTTCGCGCAACAGCGTCGCGGTGCGCTCGATCTCCGCGGCAAGCCGTGCCGCGTCCCAGCCGAGGCTGCGGGCGGCGACCGTGCCCACCTCGCGAAGGATCGCGCGGCTTGCATGGCCCTCGAACCCCATCAGGGTCCGGCGCAGGAGGATGTCATCCAGCCGCGCCACCCGTTCGGTCGCGCAGATCAGGCCGATCTCGGCCGGGCTGTAGTCCGGCAGCGCGTCGAATCGCGCAGGGTCGGCCGCCTCGGCTTCGGCCACGGCGCGGGCGCGGCTTCCGTAGCGGTCCACGAGCGTGGCGCAGCGGGCGGGCTGAAGGCCCGTCTCCTGCGCCAGATTGCGCGCCCAGGCCGCGCGCCCGGCTGCATCGAAGGGCAGGCCGCGGGCGCCGCCGATGGCGATGCCGGCCGTGCTCTGCCGCCGGCCGAGTCCGAGCCGTGCCAGCACGCGCCCGCTGACCTTTTCGGCAAAGGCGCGATAGGTGGTCCACTTGCCCCCGACAAGGGCCAGCGTCACGAAGGGCCGGTCGGCGGTGGGCGCGAATTCGTCGATGCGGTGGTCGCGGCTGATCGCGCCGGTCGCGCCGGCCTTCATGCGGGGCAGGGGGCGGACGCCGGCAAAGGCGAAGACGATGTCCGATCGCGAGAGGCGGACGCCGGGCAGGATCGGGCGGAGCACCGCGAAGAGATAGTCGATCTCGGCCTCGGTGCAGAGCTTGTCGCCGGGATCGTCGCTGCGGATGTCGGTGGTGCCGAGCAGCACCCGGTCGCCGGACAGGCGATAGATCAGGCAGGCGCGGTGATCGTCGGTCTCGAAATAGAGCATCCGGTTGCCCAGATCCTCGGCCAGTTGCGCGTGGCGCAGCACGAGATGCGAGCCGCGCGTCCCGCCGATCAGCCGCTCGTTGAAGCCGAGGCCGGCCTGCACCTCGTCCACCCATGCGCCCGCCGCGTTGATCAGGATCTTCGGCGTGACCGTGAAGGTCTCGCCGGTCAGCTGGTCGGTCAGGGTTACCCGGCCCTGCGTCTGCCGCCCCGCACTGACGTGGTTGAGCGCGAGGGCCGGTTCGCAGTCCTCCTCGGCATCGGCCACCAGTTCCATCACCAGCCGCTCGGGATGCGAGATGCGCGCGTCGTAGTATTCCGCGACCGCCCGGATGTCGGGGGCCAGCCCGCCCAGTTCGCGCCGGGCCTGTCCGGCCGTCAGCAGCCGGTGATCCGGCATCGTCTGATGCGTCCGGCCGAAGGCATCGTAGAGCATCAGCCCCAGCTTCACCGCCACCGCACCCTTGCGCCCGGGCGTGCGGGTCAGCCGAAGAAGCCGCGCCCCCGCACCGAGCGTTCCCGCAAGCCAGCTGCGCAGCGGCACCCAGCAGGCCAGCGGATGCACGACATGGCAGGCGTTCCTGAGCAGCAGGTTGCGCTCGGTCAGCGACTCCCGCACCAGCGCGGCCTCGCCGGTTTCCAGATAGCGCAGCCCGCCGTGGATCAGCCGCGAGGGCGCGGCGCTCGTGCCCGAGGAGAAATCGCCCGCCTCGACCAGCAGCGCGGGCACGCCCTGCGCCGCAAGATCGCGGAAGACGCCGACGCCGTTGATCCCCCCTCCGACGATCAGGATGTCGGGCACGTCCCCGGCGCGCAGCCGGGCCAGCATCTCGTCGCGCATGCGCATCGGGCGTCCTCCCACGGTGGCCGCGGATCACACTGGCGCAGCGGTGCGGCGGTCGCAACTGGTAATGACAAGTCATGATACTTTCGTCGGAGTCCCGCGCGGGATTATGGCGGTCTGGATCACTAAACGATTGCAGGGCAGGGGTTTACCAAACCGGAGACATTGAACTCATCTTTCTTGACAGGCTCCGGAACGCGTGTAGCCTCAACTCATCACTACAAGTTGGCGAGCCACGGGATGGGAGGCCCGCGCCAGCAGCAGGGAGGTGACTCATGCAGGACCGTGTGATCGGCATCGATGCCGGTGGCACCATGACGAAGGCCGCGCTGTTCGATCTTTCGGGCCGCGAACTGGCCTGCGCGCGGCGCAAGAACGTCATGGCCTTTCCCATGCCCGGCTGGACCGAGCGCGATGCGGACGCCATGTGGGCGGCCGCTGCGGGCGCGGTGCGCGAGGTGCTGGAGATCTCCGGCACCGGGCCGGGCCGGATCGCCGCCGTCAGCGTGGCGGGCTATGGCAGCGGACTCTATCTGCTGGGCGGGGAGGGGCAGGTGGTGCGCCCCGGCATCGTCTCGACCGACAGCCGCGCGGCGGGCATCGTGGCCGAATGGACGGCCTCGGGCCTCGGCCAGCTGGTCGAGCCGCTGATCCAGCAGCGCCTCTGGCCCGGCCAGAGCCTCGTCCTGCTGGCCTGGCTGCAGCGGCACGAGCCGCAGTCGATGGCGCGGACGCACCGGATCTCGTTCTGCAAGGATTTCCTGCGCACCCGGCTTTGCGGCGACATGTCCACCGATCCGACCGATGCCGGGATCGCGGGGCTGATCGACGTGACCACGGGGCGCTATGCGCGGGATGCCTTCCGGCTGCTCGGCCTCGAGGGCTGGCTGGAGAAGCTGCCCGAGATCGGCCCCCCGGACGAGGTGGTGGGCCATGTCTCCGACGAGGCCGCGGCGCTGACCGGCCTGCTGGCGGGCACGCCGGTGGTGCGGGGCGCGGTGGACGTGACGGCCGCCGCCATGGCCTCGGGCGTGATGCGCGAGGACCAGATGAGCGTGGTGGCGGGAACCTTCAGCATCAACTCCACCCTGCGCGCCAGCCCGCGGCAGAGCATCTCGCCCTTCCTGCAGAGCGCCTACCCGCTGGGCGGGTATCTCGCGACCGAAGGCGCCGCCACCTCGGCCTCGAACCTCGAATGGCTGGTCAAGACCATGCTTGGCCATGGCGGCGCGCTGCCGGGGGATCTGGCGGGCGGCCTTTACGACGTGGTCAACGATGCGGTCCTTCGCCGGCGGGGGCAGCCGCGGGACGCGCTGTTCTTCCCGTTCCTGTTCGGCGGGCCGGACGGCGCGCCGGCGGGGCTGCTCGGGATGACTGCCGACTACAGCTTCGACGACATCATGCTGGCGGTGTTCGAGGGGATCGTCTTCGCCCACAAGGTCGATATCGACCGGCTGCTGTCGGGCAATGACGCCGCCCGCCCCGCGGTGATCCGCCTTGCCGGCGGCGCCTCGCGCAGCGCGATCTGGTCCGAGATGTTCGCCGACATCCTCGACCTGCCGGTCGAGGTGCCGGAGGGATCGGAACTCGGCGCGCTCGGCGTGGCGATCTGTGCCGCCGCCGCGGTCGGCGCGCATGGCTCTCTGAACGAGGCTGTCTCCGCGATGGCCCGCACCTCGCGCCGGCACGAGGTGGAGCGCCACCGCGGCGCCGCCCATCGCGCCAAGTATCCCCGCTACCGCGCCATGACCGAGGCGATGGCGCAGGCCTGGCGCAGCCCCTCGCGGATGTCGGAGACCTGCCATGCTTGAGCTGAAGGGCGTGAGCCGCGTCTCGGGCGGGCAGACCCACATCCACCCCACCGATCTCGTGCTGCGGAAGGGCACGATGAACGTCCTGCTGGGGCCGACGCTGGCGGGCAAGACCTCGCTGATGCGGCTGATGGCGGGGCTCGATGCGCCGTCGGCGGGGCGGGTGTTCTGGGACGGGCAGGACGTGACCGGCGTCCGGGTGCAGGACCGCCGCGTGGCGATGGTCTACCAGCAGTTCATCAACTACCCATCGATGAGCGTCTTCGACAACATCGCCTCGCCCTTGCGGCTGATGGGCCGGTCCCGGTCCGAGATCGACCGGGCGGTGAACGAGACCGCCGGCATGCTGAAGCTGACCCCGCTTCTCGGCCGCAAGCCGCTGGAGCTGTCGGGTGGCCAGCAGCAGCGCTGCGCGCTGGCCCGCGCGCTGGTCAAGGGCGCCGGGCTGGTGCTTCTGGACGAGCCGCTGGCCAACCTCGACTACAAGCTGCGCGAGGAGTTGCGGCTGGAAATCCCCCGGATCTTCGAGGCTTCGGGCGCGATCTTCGTCTATGCCACGACCGAGCCCGAGGAGGCGCTGCTGCTGGGCGGCAACACCGCGACGCTCTGGCAGGGGCGGGTGACGCAGTTCGGCCCCTCCACCCGCGTCTATCGCCAGCCCGCGGATGCGGTGACGGCGCGCGTCTTCAGCGATCCGCCGATGAACTTCACCCCCTGCCGGAAGGAGGGTCCCCGCCTGCGCTTCGGCCACGGCGTGCAGGCCCCGGCGGACGGCCCCTTCGCCCGCCTCCCCGACGGCGACTATTTGGCGGGGTTCCGCGCCAACCACCTGCACATGAACGTCCATTCCGGCGCGGCGCTGGAATTCCGCTGCACGCTCGGCGTGTCCGAGATCACCGGGTCGGAGACGTTCCTGCACCTGACCCACGGCCCCGACCGCTGGGTGGCGCTGGTGCACGGAGTCCACGACCTGCCACCGGGCGGCGAGGTGAGCCTGTGGCTCGATTGCGCCCATGTCTACCTGTTCGGCGCGAGTGGCGATCTTGTCGCCCCCGCCGCCTATGCGCTTGCCGCCTGAGGAGCACCGATGGCCCGCATCACGCTTTCCAACCTCGCCCACAGCTACTTTCCCCATCCGCGGGGCGAGCAGGACTTCGCACTCAAGACCATGGACCATGTCTGGGAGGACGGCGGCGCCTATGCGCTGCTGGGCTCGTCGGGCTGCGGCAAGACAACGCTTCTGAACATCATCTCGGGGCTGCGGCGGCCGTCGCAGGGCAGGGTGCTGTTCGGCGAAACGGACGTGACCGACGCCCCCACGGCCCAGCGCAACATCGCGCAGGTGTTCCAGTTCCCGGTGGTCTACGACACGATGACGGTGCGCGAGAACCTCGCCTTCCCGCTGCGGAACCGCGGCATGTCCGCGGCCTACATCAAGGCCCGCGTGAACCAGATCGCCGCCATGACCGGCATGGAGGCGATGCTCGACCGCAAGGCCCGGGGCCTGACCGCCGACGCCAAGCAGAAGATCAGCCTCGGCCGCGGCATGGTCCGCGAGGACGTGAATGCGATCCTGTTCGACGAGCCGCTGACCGTCATCGACCCGCACATGAAATGGGAGCTGCGGACCCAGCTGAAGCAGCTGCACCGCGAATTCGGCCATACGATGATCTACGTCACCCACGACCAGACCGAGGCGCTGACCTTCGCCGACAAGGTCGTGGTCATGTATGACGGCCGCGTGGTGCAGATGGGCACGCCCGAGGAACTGTTCGAGCGCCCGGCCCACACCTTCGTCGGCTATTTCATCGGCTCGCCCGGAATGAACCTGTTCGACGCCGAGGTTTCGGGGCCGCTCGCCCGGATCGGCGCCCACGTCATTCCCCTTGGCGCGGACTACGGCCGACCCGAGGGGCGCATCCAGATCGGCATCCGCCCCGAATTCGTGCAGTTCATCGACGGCCCGGGCCTTCCCGTCACCGTCACGCGCATCGAGGACGTGGGCCGGCACCGCATCGTCCGCGCCCGGCTGGGCGCGACCGAACTGTCCGCCGTCCTGCCCGAGGGGGTGCCGCTGCCGGCCGGCGACGCGCGCGTCACCTTCCTGCCCGACCGCATCGGGGTCTTTGCCGACGACTGGCGGCTTGCCCCCCGCGCCCTGCAAAGGATTGCCTGATGGAAAAGACCCAGGACAACCGCGCGTGGTTCCTCGTGCTGCCCGTCCTCGCGCTCGTGGCCTTCTCGGCCATCCTGCCGCTGATGACGGTGGTCAACTACGCCTTCAACGACACCTTCGGGAGCAACGAGTTCTTCTGGGTCGGCTTCGAGTGGTTCGAGGAGGTGCTGACCTCGGACCGGATGCACGAGGCGCTGTGGCGGCAGTTGCTGTTCTCGGCGCTGATCCTTGCCATCGAGATCCCGCTGGGGATCGCCGTGGCGCTGACGCTGCCGAAGCGCGGGCTGCGCGCCAGCCTCTGCCTCGTGCTGCTCGCGCTGCCGCTGCTGATCCCGTGGAACGTCGTGGGCACGATCTGGCAGGTCTTCGCGCGCATCGACATCGGCCTGCTCGGCTCGACGCTGCACGGGATGGGGATCGATTTCAACATCGGCCAGAACGCGCTGGACGCCTGGGCGGTGCTGATCGTGATGGACGTCTGGCACTGGACCTCGCTGGTGACGCTGCTGGCCTATGCCGGGCTGCAATCCATCCCCGAGGCCTATTACCAGGCCGGCCGCATCGATCAGGCGAGCCGCTGGGCCGTGTTCCGCTACATCGAGCTGCCGAAGATGAAGGGCGTGCTGCTGATCGCCGTCCTGCTGCGCTTCATGGACAGCTTCATGATCTACACCGAGCCCTTCGTGGTGACCGGCGGCGGTCCGGGATCGGCGACCAGCTTCCTGTCGATCGACCTCGTGAAGATGGCGATCGGCCAGTTCGACCTCGGCCCGGCCGCAGCCTTCTCGCTGATGTATTTCCTCGTGATCCTGCTGGTGAGCTGGGTCTTCTACACGGTGATGACCACCCTCGACAAGGAACCCCGGGAGCCCCGCGAATGACCGCCGTCTCCATGCCCCTCGCCGCCTCCGGCACCCGCGCCCGGCCCCGCGATGCCGCCCGCACCCGGAGCCTGATCGCCGGCGCCTTCCTGATCGCCTACCTGCTGTTCCTGCTGATCCCGATCTACTGGCTCGTGAACATGAGCCTGAAGCCGAATTCCGAGATCATGAGCAGCGTGAACCTGATCCCCGAGACGCCGACGCTGGCGAACTATGCCCGCATCTTCGGCGACTCGACCTGGTACATGGGCTATGTCCACAGCCTGATCTACGTGGTGATGAACACGGCCATCTCGATCACCGTGGCGCTGCCGGCGGCCTATGCCTTCAGCCGCTACAGCTTCACCGGCGACAAGCACCTGTTCTTCTGGCTCTTGACCAACCGCATGGCGCCCCCCGCCGTCTTCGCGCTGCCCTTCTTCCAGCTCTATTCCTCGGTTGGCCTCTTCGACACCCATATCGCGGTGGCGCTGGCGCATTGCCTGTTCAACGTGCCTTTGGCGGTCTGGATCCTCGAGGGCTTCATGCGTGGCGTCCCGAAGGAGATCGACGAGACCGCCTATATCGACGGCTATTCCTTCCCGCGCTTCTTCCTGACCATCTTCCTGCCGCTGATCGGCTCGGGCGTGGGGGTGGCGGCCTTCTTCTGTTTCATGTTCAGCTGGGTGGACCTGCTGATCAGCCGCACGCTGACCTCGGTCAACGTCAAGACCATCGGGGTGGCGATGACGCGAACCTCCTCGGCCACCGGGCTCGATTACGGGACGCTGGCGGCGGCGGGCGTGCTGACCATCATCCCCGGCGCGCTCGTGATCTGGTTCGTCCGCAACTACATCGCGAAGGGCTTCGCCCTGGGGAGGGTGTGATGCGCGCGCTGGTTCCCCTTGGCCTTCTGGCCCTCATGGGCGGATCGCTGGCGGCCCTTGTCGCCGCCGTGCCGCGGACGGGGGACGGGTTCGACTGGTTCGGCCAGATGGTCGAGGGCGGCTGGATGGCCTGGAGCTTCCCCGTCGCCTTCTTCTTCTGGTTGATCGGAAGCCTGCTGATCCTGATGACGGTGCTTGCCGTGAAATACCCCGAGACGCCGCGCGTCGGCGTGTTGCGGATCGAGACGACCCGTGGCGACCGGCTGTTCATCTCGCTGCTGGGCTCGGCCTTCATCGCGCTGATCTGGCTCGGCCTGATGGGCACGCCGCTCTGGGGCGCGCTGGCGCTTTGCCTGATCTACGCTGCGGCGGTCTTCCGCTGGGTGTGACCCCACGCCGGGGGGACGTCCCGGCCAACCATCCAACTCTGGGAGGAGACGGAATGAGATACGGAACGACGGGAACCGCGATGGCGCTTGCGCTGATGGCGCTGGGCGCCCCGGCCTTTGCCGACATCGAGGCGGCCAAGCAGTTCCTCGATGCCGAGATCGGCGACCTGTCGTCGCTCTCGCGCGCCGAGCAGGAGGCCGAGATGCAGTGGTTCATCGACGCCGCCAAGCCCTTCGCGGGGATGGAAGTCAAGGTGGTGTCCGAGACGATCACCACCCACGAATACGAATCGAAGGTGCTCGCCCCGGCCTTCACCGCGATCACCGGCATCAGGATCAGCCACGACCTGATCGGCGAAGGCGACGTGGTGGAAAAGCTTCAGACGCAGATGCAGTCGGGCGAGAACATCTATGACGCCTACATCAACGACAGCGACCTGATCGGCACGCACTGGCGCTATCAGCAGGCCCGCAGCCTGACCGACTGGATGGCGAACGAGGGCAAGGACGTCACGAACCCGAACCTTGACCTGGACGACTACATCGGGCTGAAGTTCACCACCGCGCCGGATGGCGAGCTTTACCAGCTGCCCGACCAGCAGTTCGCCAACCTCTACTGGTTCCGCGCCGACTGGTTCGAGGATGCGCGGACCCGGGAGGACTTCAAGGCGAAGTACGGCTACGACCTCGGCGTTCCGCTGAACTGGTCGGCCTATGAGGACATTGCCGAATTCTTCACCGGCCGCGACATGAGCTACATGGGCGGCCCGAAAAGCGCCTATGGCAGCATGGACTACGGCAAGAAGGATCCGAGCCTCGGCTGGCGCTATACCGACGCCTGGATGTCGATGGCGGGGATGGGCGACAAGGGCGACCCGAACGGGCTTCCCGTGGACGAATGGGGCATCCGGGTGGACGAGAATTCGCGTCCCGTCGGCTCCTGCGTGGCGCGCGGGGGGGCGACCAACGATGCGGCGGCGGTCTATGCGATCACCAAGTCGATCGAGTGGCTGCAGAAATACGCGCCTCCGCAGGCTGCCGGCATGACCTTCTCGGAATCCGGCCCGGTGCCCGCGCAGGGGGACGTCGCGCAGCAGATGTTCTGGTACACCGCCTTCACCGCCGACATGGTCAAGGAAGGCCTGCCGGTGATGAACGAGGACGGCACGCCCAAGTGGCGCATGGCGCCCTCGCCGCACGGCGCCTACTGGTCGGAGGGCACCAAGGTCGGCTATCAGGACGTGGGGTCCTGGACGCTGCTCAAGTCCACCCCGGACGATCGGGCGAAGGCGGCGTGGCTTTACGCCCAGTTCGTCTCGTCGAAGACCGTGGACGTGAAGAAAAGCCACACCGGCCTGACCTTCGTGCGCGAATCGACCATCCAGCACCAGAGCTTCACCGACCGCGCGCCAAAGCTCGGCGGCCTCGTCGAGTTCTACCGCTCGCCCGCCCGCGTGCAGTGGTCGCCCACCGGGACCAACGTGCCAGACTATCCGAAGCTCGCGCAGCTCTGGTGGCAGAACGTCGGCGATGCCATGTCCGGCTCCAAGACCCCGCAGGAGGCGCTGGATGCGCTTTGCGCCGAGCAGGAGAAGGTGCTGGCCCGGCTGGAACGCGCGGGCGTTCAGGGCGACCTCGGTCCGAAGCTGAACGAGGAGAAGGACCCGCAGGAATGGCTCGATGCCCCCGGCGCGCCGGTGGGCAAGCTCGAGAACGAGAAGCCCGCAGGTGAGACCATCTCCTACGACGAACTCATCAAGTCCTGGCAACAGGGCTGACCGATCGGGGGCGGGCGACCGCCCCCGGCATTCCCTCGCGGGCGCGCCCGCCCGCCGATTGCCTCAGGAGTAGACAGATGATGGACGCGAAGCCCCATGTCGGGGATCTCGTGGCAGAGATGCTCGCCCAGTCGGGTGTGGAATATGTTTTCGGGATGCCGGGCGGGCAGACCACGGCGCTGCATGACGGGATCTCGCGCCGCACGGACCGCATCCGTCACATCCTGATGCGCGACGAAAGGAACGCAGCCTATGCCGCCGACGCTTATGCCCGGCTGACCGGCAAGCCCGGCGTCTGCGACGTGACGGTGGGGCCTGGCGCGAACCTGCTGCCGGCGGGCTTTCTCGAGGCGTTGAACGCCTCGATCCCGATGGTGGGCATCATCGGGGAACTGCCGCTCGACTGGCTGCCGCTGAAGGAGAAGGGCATCGCGAGCCAGGGCTTCGACCAGCTTTCCTTCTTCAAGACCTGCTCGAAGGAGGCGTTCCTGGTGCCCTCGATCTGGGCGCTGCCCGAGCTGATCCGCACCGCCTTCCGCATCGCCACCGCCCCGCGCCCCGGTCCCGTGGCGCTCATCATCCCGCACGACATCTTCGACGCGGACTGGGACCCGAAGATCCTTCCCGTGAAGGTCGATGACCGGAGCCGCCGCATCCCCTACCTGCGCAGCGTGGCGCCGGCCGCCGAGATCGCGGCCGCCGCCGACCTGATCCGCAAGGCGAGGCGCCCGGCGCTGGTCTGCGGCGGCGGCGTCCACGGCTCCGATGCGGCCGATATCGTGACCGCCTTCGCGGACCGGCTGGGCGGCCTCGTCTGCACCAGCCTTTCCGGCAAGGGCGCGGTGCCCGAGACGCGCGCCTATGCGGCGGGCGTGCTCAATCCGCTCGGCTCGGCCGCGGCGATCGAGCTGATCCAGGAGGCCGACCTGATCATCTGGTGCGGCTCGAAGGTCAGCCAGAACACCGGCATGAACTGGACGCTGCCCACGCCCGAGCAATCCACCATCACCATCGACTTCGACCCGCTGGAGCATGGCCGCACCTTCCGCCCCACCGTGGCGCTGCTGGGCGACGTGCGCGAGACGGTCGCGGCGCTCGATGCGGTGCTGGGCGAAAGGAACGGCCACAACCCCGACTGGATGACGCGTATCGCCGAGGTGAAGGCGCGCTGTGATGCGGTGAAGGCCGAGGAGATGGCCTCGGACCAGATCCCGGTCATCCCGCCGCGCGTCATGGCCGAGCTGGGCCGGCGGCTGGGCGAGGATGACATCGTCGTGTCCGATGCCTCGTTCGCGGCGGGCTGGATCGCGGGCTACCTGCCGGCGAAGCGGCCGGGGCGCCAGTTCCTGTTCGCGCGCGGGCAGGGGGGGCTGGGCTATTCGGTGCCGGGCGCCATCGGGGCCGCCGCCGTGGCGCCGAAAGGTGCGCGGGTGGTGACGCTGGCGGGCGACGGCGCCTTTTCCTACACCATCGGCGAACTCGCCACGCAGGCGCAGTATGGGCAGAAGATCGTCAACATCGTGATCAACAACGGCAAGCTGGGGTGGATCCAGCTTTGGCAGGAAATCTTTTTCAAGAACGTCCAGTCGGCAGAGCTGGAAACCCAGAGCGTGGTGCCCGGCTATGCCGCCGCCGCCAGCGGGCTGGGGCTGAAGGGGATCTACGTTTCAAATCCCGCCGATATCGGCGCCGCGCTGGACGAAGCCTTCGCCCATGACGGACCCTCGGTGGTCGAAGTTCGCATCGACGACCGCGCGACGCCGATCCACTCGTTCAAGCGACGCATGCGCGAGAGCGAGGACAAGCCGCGTCCGCGGCCCGGCACGGTCTACAAGCTGCGCGACTGGAAGGTCTCGCCGGATCTGTAACGGCGCGCTCCGGCCGCGATCATGGGCCGCTCCGCCGAAGGGTCGCGGCGGACGACCATCGGGACGGGGCGGCCGTGCGGAACGGATGAGGCGGCCCCCGCGCGAAACGGTGCGGGGGGGCGATCACGCCACGACCGGGCGCACCGCCCGGGAAGGCTGCCGGTCCGGCCGCCTTCCCGGCGTCGCGGGGCCGCGGTTCTTCCTTATCCGTGCTTCACCATGACATGGCGGACGACGGTGTAATCCTCCAGCGCATAGGCGGACAGATCCTTGCCGTAGCCCGACTGCTTCAGCCCGCCGTGCGGCATCTCGGAAACCAGCATGAAATGCGTGTTGACCCAGGTGCAGCCGTAGCGCAGCCGCGCCGCGGCCGCCATGCCGCGCCCGACGTCCTTCGTCCAGACCGACGAGGCAAGGCCATAGTCGCTGTCGTTGGCCCATGTCAGCGCCTCCTCGACATCCGAGAAGGGCGTGACCGAGACGACGGGCCCGAACACCTCGCGCCGGACGATCTCGTCGGTCTGGCGCGCACCGGCGACGACGGTGGGGCGGTAGAAGAAGCCCCCCGATCCCATCGCCTCGCCGCCCGCGGTGATCTCGACATGCGGCTGCTCGCGCGCACGCTCGACGAAGGAGGCCACGCGGTCGCGCTGGCGCAGCGAGATCAGCGGGCCGATCTCGTTCGTGGTGTCGTCTTCGGCGCCCAGCACGATGGACGAGGCCGCGGCGCTCAACTCCGCAACAAGGGTGTCATAGACCTTCCGCCCGGCATAGACCCGGCAGGCGGCGGTGCAGTCCTGGCCCGCGTTGTAATAGCCGAAGGCGCGCAGCCCCTCGACGACCTCGGCGACATCGGCATCGTCGAAGACCACCACCGGCGCCTTGCCGCCCAGTTCCAGATGCGTGCGCTTCACCGTCTTCGCGGCGGCATCGAGCATCTTGCGCCCCGTGGCGACATCGCCGGTCAGGCTGATCATGTCGACGCCGGGGTGATGGATGAGTTCGTTGCCCACGGTCTGCCCGCGCCCGGGCAGCACGTTGACGACGCCCGGCGGCAGCTCCTCGGCGAGGATCCGGGCCAGTTTCAACGCGGTCAGCGGCGTCTGCTCGGACGGCTTGAACACCACCGTGTTGCCGCCGCCGATGGCGGGCGCGAGCTTCCAGGCCATCATCATCAGCGGATAGTTCCAGGGCGCGATCGAGGCCACGACGCCGATCGGGTCGCGCCGGATCATGCTGGTATGGCCGGCCAGATATTCGCCGGCGACCGTCCCCTGCTGGCAGCGCACGGCCCCCGCGAAGAAGCGGAAGCAGTCGACGATGGCCGGCATCTCGTCGTTCGTGGCCGCGTTGATCGGCTTGCCGCAGTTCAACGCCTCGAGCGCGGCAAAGCCCTCGGCCTCGGTCTCGATCCGGTTCGCGATCCGGTGCAGCGCGGCCGAGCGTTCGGCGGGCGTGGTCCGCGACCAGCCGTCGAAGGCGCGGCGGGCGGCCGCCACGGCGCGCGCCACCTGATCCGAGGACGCCTCGGCCAGCTCGAGGATCAGCGCGCCCGTGCGGGGATTCAGCACCGGCTCTCCCGGCTCCGCGCCGGCTTCGAAGCGGCCGTCGATCAGCAGGTCGGTGTCGAAGGTCTGGGTCATGTCTCTCTCCCCGGGATCATTTTCCCCCGCCGGCGGTCTCGGAACCGCCGCGGGTCAGGTAATAGGCGATCAGGATCGGCACGAAGGTGGCCGCGAAGACGATCATGGCGACGACGTTCGTCACCGGGCGCTGGCGCGGGCGGACCAGTTCGTTCAGCATCCAGATCGGCAGCGTGGCCTGCTGTCCGGCGGTGAAGGTCGTCACGATCACCTCGTCGAAGCTGAGCGCGAAGGCGAGCATCCCGCCCGCGAGCAGCGCCGAGCCGAGGTTCGGCAGGATCACGTGCCGGAAGGTCTGGAACGAATTGGCGCCAAGATCGGCCGAGGCTTCGAGGATCGAGCCCGAGAGCCTTCGGAACCGCGCCACGGCGTTGTTGTAGACGATGACGACGCAGAAGGTGGCGTGGCCCAGCACGATGGTCAGCGTCGAGAACGGGATGTCCATGATCGAGAAGGCCGAGCGGAGCGACATGCCCGTGATGATGCCCGGCAGCGCGATGGGCAGGATCACCAGCAGCGAGATCGCGTCGCGGCCGAAGAATCGCGCCCGCGCCATCGCCGCGGCACAGAGCGTTCCCAGCACCAGCGCCAGCGCCGTCGAGATCGCCGCGACCTTCAGCGAGAGCCAGAGCGGCCCCCAGATGTCCGGCCGGTTCCAGGCCATGGCGAACCATTTCAGCGTCAGGCCGGGCGGCGGGAACTGGTAGCTGCGCTCTTCGGTGGTGAAGGCGTAGAGGAAGATCAGCAGGATCGGCACGTGCAGGAACAGCAGTCCGCCGAGCGCTGCGAGTTTCAGGGCAAGGGGTGCGCGGCGGTCAGAGGGCATCGAAGGCTCCGATCCGGCGGGCGAAGGCGAGGTAGACCAGCATGATCGCGATGGGCATCACCGCGAAGGCCGCGGCGAGCGGCAGGTTTCCGGCGGTGCCCTGCAGCATGTAGACCGCCTGCCCGATGAAGAGGCGCGAACTGCCGATGATCTGGGGAATGATGTAGTCGCCGAGCGTCAGCGAGAAGGTGAAGATCGTGCCCGCGATCACCCCGGGCAGGGCGAGCGGCAGGATCACGTGGCGGAAGGTCTGGAACGACGTGGCGCCGAGGTCGGCCGAGGCTTCCAGCGTAGCCTCTGGCACCCGCTCCAGCGAGGCCTGCATCGGCAGGATCATGAACGGCAGCCAGACATAGACGAAGACCACGAAGGTGCCGATGTAACTGGTGGAAAGCGAGGTGCCCCCGATCACCGGCAGCGCCAGCACCGCGTTCAGCAGGTTGCCCGCGCCGATGCCCTCCGCGGCCCAGGTCACGATCCCCTCGCGCGCCAGGATCAGCTTCCACGCATAGACCTTGACGAGATAGGACGACCAGAGCGGCAGCATGACGCCGAGGTAGAAGGCCGCCTTCATCCGGCCGCGGGCGTAGCGCGCGGCGTAATAGGCGATCGGGAAGGCGAGGACCACCGAGGCCGCGGTGACAGCCGAGGCCATTGCCAGCGTCCGGAGGATCACGTCGGCGTTCGCCGGGCGCAGCAGCTCGGCATAGGTCTTCAGCGTCAACTCCGGCACGACCATTCCGGAGAATTCGTCGATCGAATAGAAGCTCTGCCACAGAAGGGCCGCGAGCGAGCCGAGGTAGACCACGCCCAGCCAGACCAGCGGCGGGGCGATCAGCAGCGCAAGCAGGATCGCGGGGCGGCGCCAGAAGAGGCCGGTCAGCCGGTCGCCGAGGCCGCGGCTCGGGTGGAAGGCCTCGCTCATGCGCTGGTCATCCGCGGCTTGCGCGCGGGTTCCGCCGGCTGCTCGCCCGCCATGACATGGGCGGCATCCTCGGACCATGTCAGGCCCACCTCGGCCCCGGTGGCGGGAACCGGCTGGCCTGCGGGCAGCAGCGCCACGAGTTCGACGCCCTCGACCTCGACCGAGACGCGGGTGCCGAGGCCGAGATAGCGCAGCCCGGTGACGCGGCCCCGGGCGCGGGGCGCGGTGGCGGTCAGTCGGACCGCCTCGGGGCGCAGGCTGGTCCAGGCCGCCGGGCCGCCGAGGCGGGCGGCGAGGGCAGGGGGCAGCACGTTCGACGACCCCACGAAATCCGCGACGAAGCGGGTGGCCGGGCGGTCGTAGATCTCGGCCGGCGTGCCGACCTGCACGATGCGCCCGTGCGAGAAGACGGCGACGCGGTCGGCCATGCTCAGCGCCTCGCCCTGATCGTGGGTGACGAAGACGAAGGTGATGCCGAGGCGACGCTGGAGGTTCTTCAACTCGTCCTGCATCGCCTCGCGCAGCTTCAGGTCGAGCGCGCCCAGCGGCTCGTCGAGGAGCAGCACCCGCGGCTCGTTGATCAGCGCGCGGGCCAGCGCCACGCGCTGACGCTGGCCGCCGGACAGTTGCCCGGGCTTGCGGCTGCCGTAGTCGGGCAGGTGGACGAGGGCCAGCATCTCCTCGGCCTTCGCGTGGCGGGTGCGGCGGTTCACGCCCTTCACCATCAGCCCGTAGGCCACATTGTCCCGCACGCTCATGTGCGGGAACAGCGCATAGTCCTGGAACACCGTGTTCACGTTGCGCAGGTTGGGCGGCACGCCTCCCACATCCTCGCCGAAGATGCGGATCGCCCCGGCCGTGGGCGTCTCGAAACCCGAGATCAGCCGCAGGCAGGTGGTCTTGCCCGAGCCCGACGGCCCCAGCATGGCGAAGAACTCGCCTTCGGGAATGGCGAGATCCACCCCGTCGACCGCCTTCACGGCATAGGCTCCGGCGCCGTAGTGGCGCTGGACATTCAGGAACTCGACGGCGGGGGTCATGGGTCACACATTGGAGAAGGGCGGCGGAACAGGCCGCGGACCAGCGAAATGGGCGGCCCGGCGTCCGGAGCCGGAACCGGGGCTCAGCGGCCGCCGATCACGCCGATGTAGTCGGACACCCAGCGGTAATAGGGCACGCAGTTGCCTGCCTCGCAATTCGCGACCGGCGTGGTCCAGAACCGGATCCGGTCGAAGTCGTCGAAGCCGTTGGCCGAGCAGCCCTCCTTGGTCTGCATGCCGCTGCCATCTGTGCAAGCGGCTGGCACCACCGGGTTCGAGCCGAACCAGACCGAAAGGTCCGATTGCAGGTTCGAACTCAGCGCATGCTCCATCCACAGGTAGGCGCAGGTCGGGTGCGGCGCCTCGGCATGCAGCATCAGCGTGTCGGCCCAGCCGGTCGCGCCTTCCTCGGGGATGGTCGAGGCTACGGGCTGGCCCTCGGACTTCAGCAGGTTGACCTGGAACGGCCAGGAACCCGAGGCCACCACGCCCTCGTTCTTGAAATCGTCGATCTGGATGAAGGCGTCGTGCCAGTAGCGGCTGACCAGTTCGCGCTGCTGGCGCAGCAGGTCGAGCGCCGCCTTGTACTGGTCCTCGGTCAGGGCATAGGGCGAGGTGATGCCGAGCTCGGGCTTGTGCGCCATCAGGTATTGCGCGGCATCGGCAATGTGGATCGGCCCGTCATAGGCCTGCACGCGGCCCTTGTTCGACTTGCCGTCGGGCAGCGTCATCTCCTCGAACACCACGTTCCAGGACTTCGGCGGGCCGTCCTTGAAGACCTCGGTGTTGTACATCAGCACGTTCGGGCCCCACTGGTAGGGCACGCCGTAGTGCACGCCGCCCACCGTATGCCAGGGCGAGTCCTTCAGCCGGTCGTCGATCTTCGACCACGAGGGGACGAGATCGGTGTTCACCGGCTGGATGCGCTTGCCCGCCACCAGCCGCAGCGAGGCATCGCCCGAGGCGGTGACGAGGTCGAAGCCGCCCTCGTTCATCAGCGCCACCATCTCGTCCGATGTGTTGGCGGTCTTGACGTTGACCTTGCAGCCCGAGCTTTGCTCGAACTTCGTGACCCAGTCGAACTTGGCATCGGTCTCGCCGCGCTCGACATAGCCCGGCCAGGCCACGATATCGACCTGGCCTTCGGGCGTGCCGAGGGCGGCAAGCTGTGCCAGCGCCGGGTGAAGCGGGTAGAGAAGCGAAAGGGCGGTCGCGCCCGAAAGGCAAATGGTTTTCATGGCAAAATCCCTGTGGTGACGCCGATCCCTCGGCCGTCCGGTTTGCCCGGCACTGAAGCGACGGTAATGCCGCGCGGCGGGATGTCGCAAATGCAAAAGCCAGAACTGTCCTATCGGCAAAACCGATGGGTCACGGGCTTGCCTTGAAGGGGAGGGCGCCCTGCGCCGAGCGGATGAAGTTGCGCGCCGGACCCGAGAGCGGCGCGCCCTTCCGCCATGCAAGCCCCACCGAGACCGTCGGAAGGTCGCCCGAGACGTCGCGGATCTCGATCCGGTCGCCCTCCAGCGACCACGGCCGGTAGACGAGGCCCGGCATCACCGCGACGCCCGCGCCCGTGGCCACCAGGCTGCGCACCGCCTCGACCGAGCGGGTGCGGAAGGCCACGCGCGGCCGGACCGACAGGCCCGCCATCAGGCGGCGGGTGCTTTCCTCGATCTCGTCGACCATCAGGCTGATGAAGGGCTCCTGCACCAGATCCTCCGGCGCGATGGCCTCGGCCGCGGCCAGCCGGTGCCCCTGCGGCAGCCAGAGCCGGTAGGGCGAGACCAGCAGCGTCTCGACGTTGAGCGCGGCGCGGTCCCGGATCGCCGATGTGAAGAGCACCGCCACGTCCAGTTCGCCGCCGATCAGCAGGTGCTGGAGATAGTCGCCCGTCTCTTCCAGCGCGCTGATCTCCACCGCTGGCCAGCCGCGGCGGAACCGCGTCAGCAGGTCCGACAGCACATAGCCCGCCACCAGCGAGGACACGCCAAGCGAGAGCTGCCCGCCGAGGCTGCCGGTCTCGTCCCGGAAGGCCTGTCGGGCCGATGAGACATCGTCGAGGATCTGGCTCGCATGGCGCAGGAAGAGCGCGCCCTTGTGGGTCAGCTCGAGGCCGCGGGCGCGCCGCTCGAACAGGATGACGCCCAGGTCGTCCTCCAGCGAGCGGATCGCCTCGGTCACCGAGGATTGCGAGATCGAGAGCGCCCGCGCCGCGCTGGACACGCTGCCGGCCTCGGCTGCGGCGAGGAAGAAGCGAAGCTGGCGCAGGGTGAAGGCCATTCGGGCAGGGATCTCCGGCGGACAGGACCAGACCGTAGCCCGCTCGGGTCTGCGCCGGAAGATGCCAGTGGCGTCGCGCGCGGTGTCCGGCCCCGGTCCCGCGGCGCGGCGCCGCGCGTTGTTTCCATTCCGGCCCCTGCGGCCCGGCGTTGTCGCCCAACTCCGGCTTGTGGATGGGCCTGCCCCGGACTACCAATTTGTCTGACTGGTTTTTCTCCCATTTTTGACGTGCCCGCATCTTGCCCATCGGTTTCTTCAGGGTTGCCCTGGCCCTCTGTCTCTCGGCCGCCGTCGCGGAGGCCGGCGAGGCAGGGTTGTCCTGCGGGGGCGCCGCTGCCGCGTCCGAGCCGGCCGAGCGCCTGTGCATCGCGGTGCAGCAGGCGTTCATGACCATGCACGGCCGCGCCCTGCCGCGCATCCCCGCCGGAGAGCCGGCGCTTTTCCGGCTCGA
Source organism: Rhodobacter sp. CZR27 (assembly GCF_002407205.1). NCBI lineage: Bacteria > Pseudomonadati > Pseudomonadota > Alphaproteobacteria > Rhodobacterales > Rhodobacter > Rhodobacter sp. CZR27. The sequence goes on from NZ_CP023548.1 coordinate 1,372,539, forward strand.
GGTGGTGGAAGCCGGGCCGACGCGCCTTGCCGCGCGTCTCGGCTGGCGCCTGCCGGAGGGCGAGCGCACCACGCCGATCCTCGAGCTTTCCGTCGTCGATCGCGAGACGCTCCCCGAGGGCGCCATCGCGCGCTTCGCCGAGACCCTGCTTTCCCGTGTCGGGCCAGACCTGCCTGACGCCGTCCCGTCGCGCTGACCTGCGTCCGAACCAGAGGATTCCTGCCCATGAGCCTGCCATCACCGCTCGAGTCGTTCCTTGCCCGCACGGTCGTGACCGAAGGCGTGGATGCCCCGGCCACCACGGCCACGCCCTACCGGATCAGCCCCGGCGGGCAGTTCACCGGAACCCTCGGCAGGGTGGGCGACGAGGACTTCATCGGCATCAGGCTGGTCGCCGGCGAAACCTATTCGATCAGCCTCGCGGGAAGCGGCGCCTCGCCGGTCGAGGACACCTATCTGGAGATCCGCGGCCCAAACGGGAGCTGGCTGGCCAGTGACGATGACGGCGGAACGGACATGAACTCGTTTCTCACCTTCACCGCGACGACGACCGGCACCTTCTACATCTCGGCCGGGTCCTTCGGTGGCGAGTACACCGGCCGATACACCCTTTCCGTCACCCGCGGCGAGGGGTCGCCCGTCTTCACGCATCACCAGATCGCGGACCAGCTGGTCAACGGCTACTGGCAGTCGACGGGCACGTCGTCGCGCAGCTTCGACGTCGGGCAGGGCGATACGCTCAACGTCGATCTGTCGGACCTGACCGCCGCCGGCCAGCGGCTCGCCACGGTGGCGCTGCAGACCTGGTCGGCCGTCACGGGCATCCGCTTCGACACCACGCCGAACGCCGGCGCGCCCGTCCACATCCACTTCGACGATCTCGGCGACGATGCCTACAGCACCTCCGTCTACTCCGGCGGGACGATCCATTCATCCGAGGTGAACGTGAGCCGCAACTGGCTTGAGAACGACGGGACGGGGCTGAACAGCTATTCGCTGCAGACCTACATCCACGAGATCGGCCACGCGCTCGGGCTGGGGCATGCGGGCAACTACAACGGCTATGCCGAGTATGGCACCGACAACCACTATGCCAACGACAGCTGGCAGGCGACGGTGATGTCCTACTTCAGCCAGACCGACAATACCTTCATCGACGCCGACTACGCCTTCGTGGTCACGCCGATGATCGCGGACATCCTGGCGATCCAGACGCTCTACGGCCCGACGCGGAACATCCGCGGCGGCGATACCGTCTATGGCGACAACGCGACCGCAGGCGGGATCTACAACCGCATCGCGGGCCTTCCGGACGAGGAAGTCGCCTGGACGATCTTCGACCAGGGCGGGCGCGACGTGCTCGACCTGCGCTCCGCGTCGGAGGGGCAGCAGATCGACCTTCGCCCCGGTTCGGTCTCCAACGTCTATGGCGCGGTCGGCAACCTTTCCATCGCCCTCGGCACCATGATCGAGGTTGCGCTGGGGGGCAGCGGGGACGACCGCATCACCGGCAATTCGGCGGCCAACGGCATGATGGGCGGGGCGGGCGAGGACGTCTTCGTCTTCTCCACCACGCTCGGCGGCAGCAACGTCGACCGCATCGTGGATTTTCGCGCCGTGGACGACACCATCCGGCTCGAGAACCGCATCTTTTCCGCGCTGTCCGAGGGGTCGCTTGCAGCCGGCGCCTTCGCGCGCAACGCGGCCGGGCGCGCGGCGGATGCGTCCGACCGGATCATCTACGAGACCGATACCGGCACCCTCTGGTATGATCGCGATGGACTGGGCGGGTCTGCCGCGGTGCGCTTCGCGGTGGTCTCGCCCGGCCTGAACCTGACGGGTGGCGATTTCCTCATCGGCTGACAAGGCAGGGTGCCGGCCCCAAGCGCTCCGGCACCCTCCCCGGCGCCGGAACGCCGCCGGCTACTCCGACGTCTCCAGGTGGCGCCGCAGCACCTTCGGCAGGTCGTGCGGCGCCACATGCACGAGGTTGATGGCCTTCTCGTGGACCACCAGCCGTCCCAGGGATGCCGGCAGCAAGGTCCGCAGCAGCCCGAGCATCCGCGGCTCGGCGAAGATCGCGAGCCGCTCGATCTCGCCGGCCTCGTGATGATCCTCGAGTTCCGCGATGATCTTGCGCAGGAAGTCCTTCTCTTCCTCGCGCAGCGGATCGGAGCCGTATTCGATCGCCGAGCGTCGGCCTTCGCCGGTGGAACTGAAGCTGCGGCCGGGCTTGTCCGACATGATGTCCCGCAGCTTGTGCGCCTCGATGTGCATCTCGATCTCGGGCGGGGGCCGGTCCTCCTCCAGTCCCTTCAGGATCCGCGCATGGCTGGAATCGAGCACCAGCGCCCAGAGCTTGCTGTCCATGATGGTCATCCCTCTCTCCTCTGCCGGCCCGAAGGATAAGCCAGTCATCCCGCGCGGCATTGACCCCTGTCACGCCTGCCCGGCCCCGCCCCGGAGGGTCGCGGCGCGCCGGGCACGCTCCGCGACGTCGGCGCCCGGGAAGGGGCCGCCATGCGGATGCAGGCCGGCCCCGCCATCGTCCCGCCCGATCCCGGCGTCAATTTGCGCCTTCCGCAGCCGGCGGCTGCTGTGCCAACGATTGCGGACGCCCGGCGCGCGTCGCCGGCGCCTGCTGCCCACCCGGAAGGACCGCCCCGATGACGCCTGCTGAGATCAGAACCGCCCGTGCCGCCGCCCATCGCGCCCGCGCCCGCGACTTTGCCGAGGCGCATGGCATCCCCGAGGCCGCGCTGGTCGCCGCCTTCGTGGGCCCCGGCGCCGTCGCCATCGAGGCCGCGCCCGACCGGCTGATGCCGCTCGCCGCCGCTTTGGGAGAGGCGCTGGCGCTGACCCGAAACGCTTCGGCGGTGCAGGAGCGGCAGGGCAGTTACGAGCGCTACGACCCCTGCGAGGCGAGGGTCGCAGGCCCCGAGATCGAACTGCACATCTTCCCCGAGCACTGGGTCCATGCCTTCGCCGTCACCGAAGAGACGGCCAAGGCGGCCAAGCGATCGATCCAGATCTTCGATGCCGCCGGCGAGGCGGTGCACAAGATCCACCTGACGCCCGAAAGCGACCTTGCCGCCTTCGACCGTCTGGTCGAGGCGCTGCGCCTGCCCGACCAGGCGGATGCACTGCCGTTTGCCCCGGCCGCGGCGCCGGCGGCGGGGACGGGCACGGCTGGCTGCCTCGGGCTTGCTCCGGAGGCTGTGACCCAGCTTCTGGAACGTGCCGCAGCGGGGCAGGTGCCGCTCGGGATCCGGGTCGGAAACGCCGGCTGCCTGCAGGTCTTCCGCGGCACGGTCGAGCGGATCCTGCCGGCGGGCTACTGGATCAACGTGATGGACCCCCGCTTCAACCTGCACCTGCGGACCGATCATCTGGCCGAGGTCCGGTTGCTTCGCGCGCAGGATGGCGGGCTGTCTGTCGAGGCCATCCATCCCGACGGCTCGCGCATCGCGCTCATCGACGGATCTGGTCCCGAATGGGAGGCCCTTGCCATGGGCCTTCCGCACCTGCCGGACTGATCCGCCAGGAGTTTTACCGCGAGGATGGGTATGTTGATGCTTGCGATGGTTTCGCGCCTGCCGGGCTGAACCCGGACCCGAGGCGCGGCGATCTCGCCCCGCCAGTCCCGGACCGCGGCGGGCGCTGCGGCTCAGCGTAGCCGGCCGATCGGGCCGATCGCCGGAAATCCGGGCACTCCGGCGCAGCCGCCGCCCTCGGGACGCTGCACCATCGAGGCAAGGGCAATCCGCGGCAGGGACAGGATCGGGCGATGGCTGCGGGTCAGGCGCCGGATCGTGGCGCAGAGGTCCTCGGACGGCGCGCTCTTCAGCTTCACCGCGTCGAAGCCGCCGCAGAAGAGGCGCTCCGCCTCCTCGCGCGGCGCCTCACAGGCCAATCCCGCCACCGGCACCGGAGAGCGACCCGCCGCAGCCTCGCGGCGCCGGAGCGCGCCCAGCAACTCGAGGCCATCGACCGGACCGTCGAGGTCGATCAGCACCAGATCGAACCGCAGGCTTGCGGCCGGGCCGGCGTCGGACCGCCGCACCACCCGCGCGCCCTGCATTTCGAGAGCCGAGGCCACCCCGTCGAGCGAGCGCTGCTGCTCCACCACGAGGATATCGAGCCCCTCGAGATCCGCCGCCGCAGCGTCCCGGCCCGGCTCTTCCCGGCCAGCGGGCAGGACGATCACCAGCTCGCTGTCCTCGCCCGGTCCGGCGGCAAGGCCGACGCTGGCGCCCAGTTCGCTGACGAACTTCCGCACGAGGGTCTGGATCGACGGCCCGGCCACGGGCGTGGCGCGGGCCCAGATCAGCCCGTCGTCGCGTGCCGCCTCGCGGATGTCGCCGAAGCGCACCGACAGCGTCACCGGCCCGTCCGGCTCGCCGCCGATGCGGACGGACACCGTGCCGCGTCGGGTGAAGCGGATCGCGCTGCGCACCAGCGCCGTCGTCAGGTCGAGGAGGCGCTCGGCGTCGCCCAGCCGCGCCTCTTCGGCCCGGTCGTCGGCGCGGACATCAAGTGCCACGCCTTCCACCCGTGCAAGCGGGCGCAGCCGCGCAACCCGGTCGGCCAGTTCGCCCGAAAGGACGCGCTCTGACCGACCGGGGGCCGCAACCGCGGGGGGACGGCGGCGGATGACAACCTGCGGATGGGTCGGGGTCTTAGGCAGTGGCATGGAGTCTCCTGTCGTCATCGGCTTCCGCCGATCCACGCGGCAAGCGCAGCGGATGCGGAACGACAGCCAAGCACAGAAGAGTTGAACAGGCGGCGAACGAGCTGTTCATCTGCCGTTAAAGTTGTGCGGATCGGGTCGATCGGTCAGGGCTGCCCGCCCAGCGCAGGCAGTCCGGGTGGCCCGCCGCGCGGCAGCGAGAGCGTGGCGCGCAGCCCTCCCAGATCCGAAGGCTGCAGCTCGATCCTGCCGCCATAGGCTTCGGCAAGGTCGTGCGCGATGGGCAGGCCGAGGCCCGAGCCCGCCGCGCTCGTGTCGAGCCGTCCACCGGCGCGCAGGGCTTCGGCCACCGCGCTTTCGGGCAGGCCCGGCCCGTCATCCTCGACCGAGACGGAGACCCGGCCCTCGTCCGAGGCGGCGCGCACGACGACGCGGCTGCGCCCCCATTTCATCGCGTTTTCAATGAGGTTGCCCAGCGCCTCCTCAAGGTCCTGCGCATCCATCGCGATGCGCAGGTCGGGCTCTACCTCGATCTCCAGCGTCTTGCCGAGGCTCAGCGGCATGGAGCGGAACAGGCGCGCGAGCCGCTCGGCCGACTGCCGGACGTCCGCCCGTGTTCCTCCGACGGGCACGTTCGCCGCGCGGATGCGCGCCAGCGAGCGCAGGATCTGCGCGTCGATCCGGTCCAGCGCCTCGGCGGCACGTTCGACCGGGGCGCCGGCCTGTTGCAGGCTGTCGAGTTCGTTGCGCAGGATGGCGGAAGGGGTGCGCAGCGCATGGGCGAGATCGGCGGCTTGCCGCCGGGTGCGCCCGAGCAGATCGCGGTTGCGCGCGATCAGCAGGTTGATATCGGCCACGACCGGGGCGACCTCCGAGGGATAGTCGGCGGGGTCCAGCGCCTCCTCTCGCTGCCAGCGCCGGGCGATGTCCTGCCGCAGGGTCGACAGCGGCCGCAGCACGGCCGAGGTCTGCAGCATCGCGCTCAGCAGGCCGAACAGCGCCACCAGACCGAAGGCGGCGGCAAGGCCGTTGCGCACCAGCCGCCGCTCTTCCTCCAGCCGCTCCGTCGCCTCGGCGACCATGACCGTGGCTTCCGAGCCGTCCTCGAGGTCGATGCGGCGGTGGCCGATGCGCACCTGCCCGCCGGGTCCCTCGGCCTCGGTCACGCCGAGCCGGCTCGTCACCCGTTCCGGCACCGGCAGCACGCTGTCGAGCAGCGAGGTCGAGGCGGTGATGGTCCCCGTCTCGCCCACCACCTGCCAGTAGCGGCCCGAATGCGGCAACTCGTAGGAGGGGACGCCCAGAAGCCCGCTCATCGCCTCGGCATCGGGGCCCACGGCGTCGAAGGCCGCGACGACCTGCAGGTGACGGTCAGCGAGGGCCTCGTCGAACTGGCGCAGCGCGAGGGCGTCGAGGAACAGGAACAGGGTGACGCCGCCAAGCCCGACCGACAGCGCCGCCAGTGCGATCCCCGAAAGGATCGCCCGCCTGCGCAGCGAGCGCATCAGTCCGCGTCGATGCTGTAGCCGCGGCCGCGCACGGTCCGGATCAGGTCCGGCCCCAGCTTGCGGCGCAGGCGGGCGACGAAGACGGCGATGGTGTTCGAGTCGCGGTCGCCGTCATAGCTGTAGATATGCTCGGACAGCTCCGTCCGGGGCACCATGCGGCCGATGTTGTGCACGAGGTAGGTCATGACCGCGACCTCCTGCTGGGTCAGGTCCACCGGCACCCCCTCGACCGTGGCTCGGCCCGTGCGCGTGTCGAACTCCAGCGAGCCCTTGCGGAACACCGGATCGGCAGAGGGCATCCGGCGGCGCAGGATGGCGCGGATGCGGGCCGCGAGTTCGGACATGTGGAAGGGCTTGGTGAGATAGTCGTCGGCGCCGGCGTCCAGCCCGTCCACCCGCTGGGACCAGCCGTCGCGGGCGGTGAGGATCAGCACCGGGATGTCGATGCCCTGGCTGCGCCAGTCCTTCAGGATCGAGAGGCCGTCGCGCCGCGGAAGCCCGAGGTCGAGGATGATTGCGTCATAGGGCTCGGTCGCGCCGAGGAACGCCGCCTCGTCGCCGTCATGCGCGACATCCACGGCGCGGCCTTCGGCGGCAAGGACGCGCCGGATCTGGTCGCAGAGCGCCACCTCGTCTTCGGCAAGCAGTATCCGCATCCGGGCTCCTGTGTGGTGGAAGGAAAACCATATCTACTTCCTTCCGTTCCCGCCACCGCCACCATTCCCGTTCCCGCCCCCATTGCCGCCACCGTTCCCGTTGCCGCCTCCATTCCCGTTGTCGCCACCGTTCCCGTTGCCGCCGCCATTCCCGTTGCCGCCGCCATTCCCGTTGTCGCCGCCGTTCCCGTTGTCGCCACCGTTCCCGTTGCCGCCGCCGTTCCCGTTGTCGCCACCGTTCCCGTTGTCGCCACCGTTCCCGTTGTCGCCACCATTCCCGTTGTCGCCGCCGTTCCCGTTGTCGCCACCGTTCCCGTTGTCGCCACCATTCCCGTTGCCGCCGCCATTCCCGTTGCCGCCACCACTTCCGCCGCTGTTGCCGCTCCCGCCACTGTTCCCCTTGCCTCCGGCAGCGCTGCCGCTTCCCGGGGTTCCGCTGGTTCCCTTCGTGCTGCCGGACGCGCTGGTGCCGGGTCCCGGCCCGGCGGAGGTGCTGGCCGTGCCGCGGGGCGAGGCAGTGCCGGCCGCCGATGCATTGCGCCGGGCGGTTTCGCGGATCTGCTTCGCGGTCGCGCTGTTGCTGGGGACGAAGTCGCCGCTGGCGCCATCCACCACCACGCTGACAAGCCGACCGGTCGGCTGCAGGACGACGACGCGATAGACCACCCGGTCCGCCCTGTAGGCGCGGACATCGACCGGTTCGCCCTCGACCGAAGCCTTCAGCTTGCGCAGGATGCGCGACAGGCTGATGCTCTCGCCCTTGCGGACCTTGTCGCGCAATTCGGCCTGGCTCAACTCGTCCCAGGCGGATGCCGCCGTCGGCCCGACGGTCCCGAGGCAGAGACAGATGACGGCGAGGATCCTGATCATGGGCTTTGCCTTAGCAGAGACATGGTGAACCGGGCATGAACGGCGGGTTCCAGCTCGGTTAAAGGCCAGCCGTGCAATCCACGTTCCGTCACGAAGGCAGCGATACGCCAGCGCGCGGGCAAATCCGAGCCGGCCAAAGGTAGCGCCGCGCGCGGGTAGTCCAAGGCGGGGCTCGGACTTTCCTCGTGCCTAGAACGGCCTGCGCGCCGGACCTGACCCGCGGCCTGATCCTTGCGGGGCAGGGCGCGACGGCCGCACGCCGGCTAACCGGAGGAGCGGGATCTGCAAGCCGGGGTCTGCGGCAACCCGGATGGGATCAGGGCAGCGCGTCGAAATCGGCGCGCCGGTGGCCGGCGCACAGGCTCCTGAGGCCCTCGGGCTCCAGCACCTCGACGGCGTCTCCCCACTGGTAGAGGTGCCACGCCATCTCGAGCCAGCCCGAGGCGCGGAACCGGACGGTCAGCGCGCCGTCCGGCTCGTCCGTCAATTCCTGCCGCGGGTGGAAGACGAATTCCCGTGCGACCGGAGCGGCCTCGGGCGAGAAGCGCCAGACGACCTCCTCGAATTCCGCATCGGCGTGATACGAGCCGAAGGCCCGCGCGGCATGGTCGTCGAGGTTGAAGCCGGGGTCGCGCATGAAGGACGGCGCCTCGAGCCGCGCGCCCAGCACGCGGTCCATCCGGAAATGCCGGAAGCGGCCGTCGCCCCCCTGTTCCCGCGCCACGAGATAGCGCCGGATGCCGAGCAGCAGGCCATACGGTTCCAGCCTGCGCTCGCGCGGGGCCTCGTCGCGGCCGCCGGCATAGGTGATCGTCACGAGATGCGGCCCCTTCAGCGCCTCGGCGATGATCGACAGGACATGCGGGTCGCTTCGAACCCGCGGACCCGGCCGCGAGGCGAAGCCATGCGCCTCAAGCACCGCCTCGGCATCGGCCTCGGCCCGGCGGGCGTGCGGCCCCGGCATCCCCGACAGCAGCCGGTCGCGGAGCGAGCGCAGGGCCGCCGCCTCCAGCACCTCGCCCTCGCGCTCGGCGCGGCGGATCGCCATCTCGACCGCGGCCAGCTCGCTGTCACGGATGCCGCGGGCCAGCATCAGCCGCGCGTCCTCGCCCTTCAGCTTCCAGAACTTCCGGCGCTGGTCGTCGGTCCGGGTCTCGACGTTCGGGAAGCAGTCCTCGAGCGCCCGCGTCATGCGCTGCGCGGTGCGGCGGTCCACCTCGAACTCGGCTTCGATCTCCTGAAGGCCCACCCCGAAGTGGCGCGACGCCGCCATCTCCGCAAGCCGGAGCAGATCGGTGGCCTTGGCGAAGGACATGCGGCACCTGACAGGAAATGACACCCTGCCAGCCTATTGACGGAGCTGCGGCCTGTCGAGGAGATTCTCCCCCACGGCATTGAAGGACGACCCCATTTTCAGCATCCGGGGCTCCGGCAGGTCGCACCAGATACACCAAGGCGGGCCGCCGCGTCCGGTGCTGGGCAACAGGCACGCCGGCCTCAGTGAAGGGGATCGGCTGCGTCCGCGCTGCGATCGTGCACATCGGCTGTGCGGCGCCTCGCATTCCGGTCGGATGCCCGACCGACTAGCCTTTCGCGCGAAAGGAGACAGTCCATGGCCCTCACGAATACAACCCGCAGCTATGGGGCGGTCGAGCGCAGCTTCCACTGGCTGATGGCCGTCATGATCCTCGCGGCGGCGCCTCTTGGCCTGATCGCGAACCGGCTGCCGCACGACACGCCCGAGGCCCTTGCCCGCAAGGTCGAGGTCTTCTCGCTGCACAAGACGCTGGGCGTCGCGATCTTCGGCATGGCGCTCTTGCGCGTGCTCTGGGTGCTGGTGCAGCCGCGGCCCGCCCCGCTCCATCCCGAGCGGCGGATCGAGACCGCCCTTGCCGGTGCGGTGCACGGGCTGCTCTATCTGTCGCTTCTGGGCGTGCCGCTGGCGGGATGGGTCGAACATGCGGCAAGCGACGGGTTCGCGCCGATCCTCTGGCCGCTCGGGCAGTCCCTGCCGCTGGTGCCGAAGTCGGCCGCGGTGGCCGAGGTCGCAGGCGCGCTGCATGTGGCCTTTGGCTGGTCCATGATCCTGGCGATCGGCCTGCATGTGGCGGGGGCGCTGAAGCACCAGCTGGCGGACCGGGACGAGACGCTTGCACGCATGGCCTGGGGCCGGGCCGCAGGACCGGGCCGGGCAGCGCGGTCCGCCGGGCCGGCGCTGGCGGCGCTTGCCCTCTATGCCGCCGCCGCGGGCGGCGCGCTGGCGCTGATGTCCGCGTCCCGCCCCGAGACCGCGACCGCACTGGCGCCGGTCGCCTCGGACTGGGTGGTGGAGGAGGGGTCGCTGGGCTTCACCGTCCGGCAGATGGGCAGCGAGGTCGGCGGCAGCTTTCCGGACTGGACCGCCGCCATCCGCTTCGACGAGACGCCGGTGGAGGGGCGCCACGGCGAGGTCACGGTCACCATCGCGGCGGACAGCCTCACGCTCGGCGCGGTGACGGAGCAGGCGCGCTCGGCCGAGTTCCTCGACGTGGCCGCCCATCCGCGGGCCGTGTTCCGGGCGGAGATCCTGCCGGCCGATCAGGGATACATCGCGCGGGGAACGCTGGATCTGCGCGGGGTGAAGGTGCCGGTGACGCTGCCCTTCCGGCTCGAGATCGAGGGCGACCTTGCGCGGATGGAAGGCTCAACCACGCTCGACCGGCGCGACTTCGGTATCGGCAAGAGCCACGTGGACGAGGCCGCCGTGGGTTTCGGCGTCCGGGTCGATGTCGCGCTGACCGCCCGCCGCGGGGGCTGAGGGGCGCGGCATCCGCGCGGGTCAAACGGAAACGGGCCGCCGGAGATCCGGCGGCCCGTTCGCTGTCATGGGGTTCCGGCCGCACGCATGGCGGCCGGATGGTTCATTCCACCTTCGTCGCCTCGACCGAGATGCGCACGGCCACCTCGTCCGAGACATAGGGCGCGTAGAGCCCGAGGTTGAAGTCCGACCGCTTGACGGTGGTCGTCGCGTCGAAGCCGGCCCAGGGCTTGTTCTCCATCGGATGCATCCCGAGCTGGTTGAGCGTGGCGTCCAGCACGACCGGCTTCGTCACCCCGTTCAGCGTGAGATCGCCGGTGATCTTCGCGGTCTTCTCGCCGGTCATCTCGACGCTGGTCGAGGTGAAGCTGACCGTCTTGTCGCCCGCGGCGCCGAAGAAGTCGGGCGACATGAAATGCTCGAACCGCGCCTCCCAGCCGGTCAGCATCGTCGTCACCGGGAACGAGACCTTGACCGAGGACGCCGTCGGATCGGCCTCGTCAAGGGCGATCTCGCCCTCGAAGCCCGAGAACATGCCCGAACCCGTCGAGAAGCCGAGGTGGTTGTAGGTGAAGACGATCTGGCTGTGGCTGGGGTCGAGGACATAGGTTTCGGGCGCCGCGAAGGCGGCCGGGGCGGCGAGGGCGAGGGCAGTGGCGAGGACGAGGGATCTCATGGGGTCTCCGATTGCTGTGAGTTGCCCTGCGAAAGTTGTCCCGCCGCGGCCGCCGTAGCAATTGCACAGTAGCCAACAGCCGATGTGCGCCTGAGAACACACCCGGGGGCTTTGGGTAGCGGTCGTCAGAACAGCGCCTCGGTCCGGCTGCGCGCCTCTCTCAGCGAGTGGCTGACATTGGTGAGGATGCGGCCCATCAGCTCGTTCACCTCTGCCGTGCGCTCGGGCGGGTTGATTGCCCGGACCTCCTGCAGCTGCGCGCGATAAAGGGTGCGCACGCTGGCGGAATGCGCCTCGGTCCGGGCGAGGAAGGCCGTCCGCACCGGCGCCGCCAGCGCCTCGGAGGCGCGCTGCTTGGCGCCGAGGTCGTTGTCGCGGACATGCGCGACGAACAGGGGCAGCGCGGCCGTGCGCCCGGCGGCCGCGACGGGCGCCAGATCCTCGACCGCGCCGACCTCGCTGGTCACGCGCTTGGCGATCGGGCGGTAGAGCGGCACGGACCAGCCGGTCTCGTCCTGATAGGCCTGCATCGGCCGGTCGCCGAACAGCGGCCGACCCTGCAGAAGCTTCAGCCGGCGGGCCTGCGCCTCGGAAGGCACCCCGTCGGGCGCGACGCGGCGAGCCACCTCGGCCGCATCCTCGGGGCCGAGCGTCATCAGCGCCTGCGCGCGCTTCGGATAGGCCTTGTCGATGATGTGGTCGTATTCGAAGAAATCGCCGGTGCCCACCTTGCGACCGGAATAGGGCGTGCCGACCCCCTCCTCGCGGGCGAAGTCCGGGCCGCCGGGCGACTGGAACGGCATGTCGGACCCGCCGCCTGCATTCAGCGCCTCGGGAGGGGTGGGGACCCGGGCCGCCGCGGCCACCGTGGCGTTCATCGCGTAGAGCCCGTTGTTGAAGCTTTCGAGGTCCGCAACGCCCGCCTCGACATCCGCCCGCATCGCCTCGGTGGCGGTCGGGTCCTTCGCCATCACCGTCCGGATCTCGGCCATCTCGCCCTGAAGCTGGCGCTTCAGCAGCTTCTTGGCCAGGGCCGCGGGCGACTTGCCGCCCTCGGCGCGGGCCTGTTTCACCAGTTCGACAGGATCGGGCAGGCCCTTGCCCTTCTGCAGCACGTGGTTGCGGTGATAGACGGCGATGGCCGGGAACTGCAGCGCGTTCTCGTCGATCTTCTCGAACCCCTCGCTGCCCAGCTTGCCGAAGGGGCGCGCGCCGGCATCGCCATAGGCTGCCGTCCGGTTCGACCGGCCCGCGGCGGTGTTGCGCGCCTCGCGCTCGGCGCCCCCGCGCAGCAGGTCCGACTGCGCCTCGTCGGTGGGCTTGACCGCCAGCAGGTGCAGGTTTTCCAGCAGCGCCTTGGGGAACTGCTTCTCGATCGTGTGATCCAGCTCGCAATAGGTCGAGACCGGGAAGCTCAGCTGCCGCTTGGCGGCATAGGCCTCGCCCTTCTGCTTCAGCTCGGCATAGCTGCGCGCGGCGCTGCCCTCGAACCCTTCCAGTCGCGGCTCGCGCGCTCGCAGCAGCGCGGCAGTGTCGGATTTCGAGGTGGTGGCCACGTTCCGGTCGATGGGGCGGCCATCTGCGGTGATCTCGCGCGCGCCGGCCGCCTGCGCGGTGTCGATCCTCGCCACTTCGGCCCGCTGCGGACGGGTCTCGTTCTCCAGATCGGTCCTCTCCAGCGGATCGAGCTTGCGTTCCGTGGTCGAGACTTCGTCCGCCACCTTCTGCGCATCGGCGCGCGAGCGTTCGTCCCGGATCTTCGGCAGCTCGGCGCGCGTCGCCTCCACCACCGTCTCGACCGCCGTGCCTTTTTCCGAGGCGATCAGGAACTCGACGCGCCGGCCCTTCTTCTTCGCATAGATGGAATGGTCGGTCTCGCCGATCCGGAAGGCGTGGCCCGGCAGCTTGCGCTTGCCGTTCAGCCGGCGGATCAGCCCGGAAAAGAGCTTCTTCGCCTTCCTGACCACGAACTCCACCAGCTTGGCCAACGCTTTGGCAACCGGCGCCTGCAGCCGTTTGAACACCGCCTTCACCTTGGTCGAGATCCCGCCAAGGCCCAGCAGAGCGGCAAGAAAGGCAAGCACCACCGGCACCGTCCGCCCGATGGTCTGCTCGACGAAATCCGCCGCCGCCTTGACCTGTCCGCGCGCGATGGCGCCGATCGAGGCGAAGATCGACTGCGCGACCTCCATGATCTGGCCGATCCGCTCGATGAAGGCCACGATCAGGTCGTAGATCGCCAGCACCACCTTGACCACCGCACCGACCGGGTTCGACAGCCCGGCAAGCCAGCCGATCCCGGCCTTGACGATGGCGGTGGTGACCATCTCGGTCATGCCGCCGATCAGCGTCTCGCGGAAGCCGTCGATCAGGCCGAGGATCTTCTGCCAGAGGCCCAGGAAGCCCTCGGCGACCAGCGTCTTCACCGCATCGACCGAGCGTTCGATGAAGGCCACCATGCGCTCGCCGCGAGGACCGAGCTTCTTCACCAGCATCTTGCGGAAGGCGGCGTAGCTCAGGCCGAGGATCTGGAGCAGCAGGCTCATCAGCCCGCGGAAGTCCAGCCGCTCGGGCAGTTCGATCCCAGCGCCGGACAAGGCGCCGAACAGCCATCCCAGAAGGCCGCGCTTCAGGTGGTCGAGGATGTTGGTGCCGAACTGCCGGAAGCCGCCAACGACGGCGCCCACGAGGTTCTTCGCAAAGGCCAGCGGGTTTTCCAGGATCAGCCCAAGCGACTCGCGGGCGCCGCGGATCACCTCCCAGACCCGGTCGGCATGGGGGCCGGCCAGTTTCAGCGCGCCGCGGATGATGAATTCCAGCACCTTGCCGGCGATCTCGCCGACGAAGGTGACGATGTCGCGGACCAGTGGCGCGAAGAGCGCGGTCAGGTTGTCGATGGGCGAGAGCGAGACGACCGCATCCAGCACCCGGTCGAGCAGCGCCGAGACCCGCGTCCACGTCAGGTTCAGCGCCTTCAGCCGCTCCTCGATCCAGAGGAAGGCGTCGTGGAGCGCGTTGGTCTCGTTCAGCCGGTCGAAGATCGCGGTGCCGCCGGGAACGAGGCCGAAGAGCCCGCCGACGAGGTTCGCGGCGGTGCGCGCGACGGGGTCGCCGGACAGGAGCTTGCGGCCGACGATCACGGTGATCAGCGTATAGCCCGGCACATGGCGGGCGAGCGCCTCGCCCTTCTCCTCGATCCAGCCGTCGCGCCGGATCGCGGCCTCCCGCGGCAGGGTGCCGCCGGTCTGCTGCACCACATGGGTCAACTCGTGCGCCATGAGCCGCAGGTCCAGCGCGCTTTCCCGCGGCCCGAGCCAGATGTGGGAGCCGTGCGTGAAGGCCCGGGCGCCGATCCGCGCGGCCGCCTGACGGTCGGGCGCGCCGTCGTGCAGCCGGACCGCCTCGAACGAGGCGCCGAAGGCCGGCTCGACCCGCGCGCGGAGGGCGGGGGGCAAGGGTCGCCCGGCCCCCGGCGCCGCAACGCGGGCGGCCACATCGGCCGGGGCGGGACCGCCCTCGCGCCCGACCACCGCTCCTGCGGGGCGCGCCGGGGCGAGGGGGGCTTCCTCGGGCGGGGCCGGCTGCGGCTCGCCCGCCGCGGCGCCGGTCTCCGACACATCGCCGCTTTCCAGCTCGTCCAGATCGCCGGGTTCAAGCGCGCCGGTGGGCACGTCCTGCGCCGCCGGAAGCTCGAAATCCTGCTGTTCGGCCGGCAGGGGCGGGACGGTCAGGCTGTCGGTGTTCGGCTGCTCCTCCGCCCGCCGCAGGGGGGCGGCCAAAGGCCCGGGCTGCGCGCGCGGCGGGGCATCCGGCGGCAGGCTCGTGGCGCCGCTCGCCACGACGCGCGCCGCCATCGCCTCGGCCTCGCGCTCGGCGGGATCGTTGACGGCGCCGACGCGAAGGGCGGGCTGCACCAGCCGCCCCGCCTCTGGCGTGGCGGTCCGCGGCGCGGGGCCGGCACGACGCACCGGCGCCGGCCGCCGGACCGGCTGAGGCGCCCTTGTCTTCACGCCGGACATCGCCACCCCCGTCCCTTGCAGGGGCGCGGCGGGGCGGCGGCCCTCGGGGATCTGCCGCGCGCCATGCCACCCTCACGTCAACCCGTTCGAGGGATAGCGCCGCAGCGGCTGCAGGCTCGCCGACTTGTTCCAGCGCCGCACCTTGTCCATCACCTCGGGCAGCGACAGGATCGCCTTCTTCGGGTCGTCATGCGCCCAGAACCGCTCGTTCCCGACCGAGATCATGTTCTCACCCTCCTGCCCGGGCGCGGGCGTCTGCGTCCCGGTGTTCTTCACATAGCCCCAGTCGCCCGGCACCCAGTCGGTCCAGACCGCCGAGGTCCGGTCGGACTTGCCGATCTCCTTTCCTGCGGCCGAGGTTACCGCGGTGCCGCTGACGTCCGCGGACTTCAGGGGTGCCTGCGCCCCGCCATACATTACCGTCATGGTCGCGAACTGGCAGGCCATCGCGTAATCGTAGGCCGGGCTTGCCGTCTTCTGCTGCGCGGCCTTCCGGTCGAAGTCGCGGCTTTTCGACCTGATGTCGGCGATGGCGGTGGTGAAGCCGGCCGTCCCGGCGATGTCCTCGAACACCCGGACGAGGGTGGGGAAGGCATTGGCCTTCAGGATCGCCCGGATCTCGTCGTCCCTGCGGCCTTGCGCGCGCAGCTGCGCCTCGGCGGTGGTCAGGCGGCGCCTGACCTCGCCGAAGGTCAGGTCGGCGTAGGCCGGGTCGATGTTCGGGCCGCGGGCGGTGAAGCCCACCCGCAGGCCCCTGGCAAAATCCACGATCTCGCGCCGCGCGCCGATCTGCGCATCAAGGCTGGCGGCCACCTCCTTCTGCGTGCCCCCCGCCAGCGGAAAGATCCGCTCGGACGCGGCAAGGTTCTGCGCGATCTGCGCCTCGACCGGACCCTTGTTCAGGAAGGCGGGCGCGGAGAGAAGCCCGGCCGCGGCGGTGAGGCCGGCCTTGCCCTGACCGGCGCCCTTCGCGCGGAGCGACGGGATCAGGTCGATCTTCGGGTCGTCCTTCACCTTGATCTTCCGCCGCACCAGCGGCGACGGTCCCGCCGCGACATGCGCCAGTTCATGCGCCACGGTCGCGGGCCGGTTCTCGCCGGCGGCAAGGCCGATGTCCGGTCCGCGCGTGAAGGCTGCCGCACCGAGCGCGCGGGCGGCACGATCGGCGGAAGCGCCGTCATGCAGGCGCACATGGCCGAGGGTGCGCCCGAAGCGCGGCTCGAAGAACGCCCGCGCCGGGCTGTCCAGCGGCCGGCCCGGACCCAGGGCGGCCAGCGCGCGGGAAGCCGGTGCGGGCAGCGGGGCGGGCCGTGCACCGGCGCGGGCCCCCGGTCGCGGCCACCGGCCCGGGCGCAAGTCCCACGCCCGCGCCCCGAGCCGCTCGGCCGCGGTCTCGGCCGGATCGCGCGCCCCGCCCAGCAGGATCGCGGCCCGAGCCTCGTCGCGCTGCGCCGCGGCCCGAGCGTCGCCAGCCCGCCGGATCTTCGGCGCCTGCAGTGCCCTTGCCCGGCGCAACCTGCGCTTGCCCGCCATCCTCACCTCCTCAGGAAGGCCGATGCGGCGGACTTCAGCGCGGCGGGATCCGCGGCCGTGCCCGACAGCATGCGGCGAAGTTGCGGTGCGCTGGCGGCATCGAGATCCCTCACCGTCAGGATCCCGTTGCTGCGCAGCCGCGTCACCGCCTCGGGATCGAGGTTCAGGCTGTCCACCGGCTGCGCGCCGCGCAGGTCGAGCAGCAGCTTCTCCTGCGCCGTGCGCAGGTCGGCCAGCGCGGCCTTTCCCTCGTCAATCCCGCGCATCGCGTCGGCGCGCTGTGCCTCGAGGGCGGAGAGTTCGGTCCTCGCGGTGGCCAGCCCCTGTTCCGCTGACTGCCGGCGGGTCTCGAGCGTCGCAAGATCCGCCTTCACCGTTTCCAGACCCGCCTCCGCGGCCCGACGCTGCGTCTCGATCGCGGCAAGCTCCGTCCGTGCGGATGCAAGCGCGCTTTCGATCGCCGTGCGCTGCGGCTCCAGTTCGGCGAGCCCCGTCCTGACGACGGCCAGCCCCGCCTCGGCCGCCGCCCGCTGCGGGTCCAGCTCGGCCAGCCCGGCCTTCAGCCCCGCAAGCCCTGCCTCGGCGGCGGCCCGTTGCGGCTCGAATTCGGCCAGCCCCGCCCTCAGCCCCGCCAGTCCCGCCTCGGCGGCGGCCCGCTGCGGCCCGAGGGCGGCAAGGCCCTCGGCCAGCGCCGCGCGCGAGGACTGCAGGCCGACGAGGTCCTGGTTCAGCCGGTCCCGGTCGATGGCCAGATCGCGCAGCTTCGCCTCGATCACCGAGGTGTCGATCGTCGTCGGCGTCTTCGTCGCCGCCTCGACCGCCTTAGCGATCTCGGCCTGCACCGCCTCGTCCTCGGACCGGGTGCGGAAGCGGAAGCGCCCGCTTCCCGCGCCGATGGTGGCGAAGCCCAGCGCCTCGCCGCCGCGGACCAGCACCGCCACCCGGTCGCCGGCCTTCGGCACCGCATCGAGCCGGACCGAGGTTCCGGCCGCCTCCGCCAGTTCGAAGACCTTGCCGAAGCCGGCGGGGTCGCGGTCGAGGTCGATCACCTCCGCGATCTCGAGCCCGTTGCCGGTCAGCACGTCCACCGCATCCTTCAGCCCCAGCTTCAGGATGTCGGGCCGGACCCGGATGTCGTCGGGCACGGGATCGGTGAAGCCTCCGCCGGGCAGCAGGTCGTCCGGCCCGATCTTCGGCGGCCAGAGCAGATCGACCTCGGGCTCCAGATCCGGAAAGTCCGGCCGGCGCCCCGGAGGCCAGGTGTCCAGGTCGTCGTCGAAGCCGCCGGGCTTCGGCTTCACTTCGGCCACGCAGCAGACCTTCTCGAGCTTGGCGAACAGGTCCTGGGTGAAGCTGCCACGGTGGTAGCGCCAGGCCCGCCAGCTCATCGCCTGGCGGCGGCAGCAGAAGTGGCAGATCCGCCCGATCCGAAGCACGCCGGGTTCGGGATCGGCGAAAACGATGCAGCCGAGCGGCACATAGGCGGGCTCGGGCGCATCGGGCGGGCAGGGGGTGAGCGCGTGGCGGCACTCGCAATCCTCGAGGAAGCGACGTTCGAACTCGCCCAGCGTCGCGATGCGCGCCACGGCCCGCTGCATCCGCCGCACATCCGCAGCGCCGCCGGCCCGCCGGCCGGGGTCGAACTCGGTGTCGGCGAGCTTCCAGATCTCGCGGATCTCGTCAGCCTCCTCGGCCGAGATCGCTTCGGCATAATCGGCCAGCAATGCCTCGGAGACGCGGTCGAGCGTCTGCGCCTCGGCCACCGAAAGGCCCAGCTTGCCGTCGAGCGCCTTGCGCTCGGACCAGACCATGTTGACCTTCCGCAGCACCTCGCGCTCGGGCCGGGTCAGGGCCTTGAGCGCCTTGCCGCCCAGCAGGCCGCCCTTCTTGCCGGTCTTGCAGGCCCGGATCGCCTCGGCCATGGTCGGATCGGCCGCACCCTTCGCGCGGTCGGGATCGATCAGGTGCAGCGTCACCCCGTCGTTGCGCCCGATCGCGAGCGCGAGGCAGACCTCGCCGAACTTGCGCTGAATCTCGGGCACGTCCTCGGCGCCCTTCACCTCGCGCAGGTCGAGCTTGCGGCCCTTGACCTGCACCAGCCGCCCGGCCGCGTCGAGCGCCACGCCGTCGGACAGCTGGATCTCGCCACGCTCTGCCGAGGAGATCGAGAGCCTCAGGCCGCAGACCACGCCCCAGTCCATCATGGTGCGCAGCATGAGGCCGAGGCCCGCATTGTCCTCGACCGTGCAGAGCCGCGCGAGCGCCTCGGCGACGGTCGTCGTGCCCTCGAACCGCTCGCAGTCCGGGTCGGGGGTGAAGCTGACCTTGTCCGCAGGAAGGTTGCAAAGCGCATCGAGCGCCTGCTGGACGGTCTCCACCTCGCCATACCAGTCCGGGCAGGCCGGAACAAAGCCCACATGGGTGGCGGGCAGGTCCGACAGGGCGGGCATCGACAGGCCGCGGCGCGTGGCGTCGTCGGGCGCCTCGGCCGTGTCGCCGGTGGTGACGAACAGCGGGCAATAGTGGTGCTCGATCCCCGCCGGTGGCGCCTTGCCCGCGGCATCGGCGCCGACGAGGCGCAGGCGGTCGGCCTCGGCCGCATGGCGGCGCAGCTCGACCAGCCAGTAGTCTCCGGGCTGCACTTCGCGCCCGGCAAGGTCGACCGTCAGCGAGAAGAACTCGTGCGCGAGGCCGATGGTCTGGCCAGAAACCGTGAGCGTTCCGGTGCCGAGTTCCTCGGACACCGCGCCGCTCAGGCTGGCTGTCGCCGCGCCGTCCCAGCGCCGCACGAAGGTGAAGGGGGGCGTGCCCGCGGGCACCGGGAACAGCGTCTCCGACAGCGTCGGCCGCCGGGCGGCGATCCCCGCAGGGAAGCTGCCGACCTGCGCCTCGGTCGCCTGCGAGCAGAATTCATATACCGCCGGTGGCCGCGCGAAGGCCTCTCGCGTCGTGGCGTCGGAGAGGTTCGCGGCCAGTTCCAGCGCCTCGCCGTTCTCCAGCGACCAGGCCAGCGTGACGGCCGAGACCGCGCCCGCGTCATCGCGCGCCACCGCAATGGCCTCGATGCGGAACAGCGCGTTGGGCAGGGTCTGGCCGATGTCGATCCGGTCGGCGCAGGGGTCGCAGCGGTCGATGGCGATCTCGGTCTGCTTCGGCGCGACCGAGGCGAGCGCCGTGCCCCGGCGCAGGAAGGGGAACGCGCCCGCCTCGAGCGCGGCCAGTGCGGCGGCGGTCGCGGCGGCGTCGGCAACCGGCATCGCCTTCAGTTGCACCATCGTCCGGGTGCGATAGCTGGTCTCGGCCCCGTGCAGGCCCGGATCGGCCAGATAGCCGTCCTCGATCGCGAAGACGGGGCGCTCCCACAGATCGGCGTAAAGCAGGACGCGGCCGGTGCCGAGGGGCGGGCCATCCGGCAGATCGGCCTGCGCCGCAAAGCGCGCCGCGGTGCCCGAGGGCGAGCCGGTCAGCGTGAAGCGGCCCGGCTTGCCGCGCGCGACGACCTGCCCCTCCTGCAGGAATGGCAGCCCCGCGCCGTCGAACCCCACCATCCCGTCCCGCGCCGGAACGCCCGAGCGGAAGGCAAGGCCGCCCAGCACCTCGTCGCGCGCCTGATGGAGCTGGCCGGCCTCGGTCAGGTCGGCATCCGTGACCATGCCGCCCTGCACCTGCGCGAGGTTCGAATAACGCTGCGAGGCGCGGTGGCTGAACCGGGAATTCGAACCTTTCATCGTCACTGTCCTTCATTCAACGGGTGCCGGCTCAGGCCAGGGCCTCCGGAGGCCGGAGCGCGAGCAGGGGGTCGTGGAAGATCGCGATCTCCTGCCCCAAAGGCAGGAAGGTCAGCAGCTTCAGCCGCAGCGCCTCGAGTTCGGCTGCGAGGAACTGGTGGTGATGGGCACCCATCTCGCCCTCGTCCTCGGCTCCGCTGCGGATGGCGGCAGGGCAGAGCGTCGAGAGCACGCCATAGCCCGGCTCGCCGTAGCGGGCGGGGCGGAACTCGGGCACAGTGCCGCAGATCCAGCGGCTGGCGAAGCGCGGCAGGGCGGCGGTGTTGCTGGGGCTTCCGGCGCACTCCCCGACTGCTTCGGCACGCGAGAAGCGGATGCAGGAGGCGGGGGTTCCGGCCTCCGCGCTTTCGGTGCAGGCGAGATTGCTGGACAGGGCGCCGAGGATGCAGTCCGAGGCCTGCAGCAGCGTCACGTCGGTCTCGCCCGTCACCGTGCAGTATTCCACACGCGCGAAGCCCGTGCCGCCGGCGATCTCGCCGAAGATCGAATCCCGCGCCTCGAGCGTCGGTCGGGGCAGGCCCGTTTCGCCGTCAGGGCCGAAGCCCTCCAGCACCACACGCTCGGCCGCGGAACGCTCGGCAAGGATCCGGGCGCCGGGGGCGGCGATCAGCCGGACCGGGTTGGCGCCCGCCTGTCCGGTGATCAGGATGCCGGTCAGCCGCAACTCGCGCCCTGCCGCCACCCGCACATCGGCGGCGAGGCGCACCACCACGCGGTCCGGCGCGGGCGCCGTTTCGGGCAGCGGCGTGCCGGCCAGCGCGAAGGCCGCCCGCGGGTCGACCTCCAGACCCTCGGGGCCGGGTTCGAGCTGCGCGGCGTCGAGCGTCAGCACCTTCAGCCCTTCGGCGAACAGCCCGTCGGGCGGGCGGACATGGATCAGGGTCCGTCGGGGATGCGGCCCGGGCACCGCCACCCGATCGGGGTCGCGCAGGTCCGGGCAGCGCGCCGCGCCGTCGTCATAGGCGCCCGGGAAGCAGGGCACGCCGCCGGGGGCCGCCGGCCGCCAGAAGATCGCCTCGGCCGCCGTCTCGACCCCGTTCGCGTCCCGCCGCGGCTGGCTGACGCGATAGAGCGGATTGGCGCCCGACGGGTCGCGCACCGCCCGGTCTTCCCGCCGGAAATCCGGGCAGCCGAGCGGGATCGTGGCATGGGCGCCGGGGTCGGCGGCATGGGGCACCCGCCGGCGCCCGTCGGGTGCAAGCTCGTCCGCCGCGCCTTCCGGAGGCAGCGTGAAGGGCGGCAACCCCGGCCGCGGACAGGTCAGCACCCGGCGCCAGCCCTCTCGCGCGACCGTCTCGGCGCCCACGACCACGTCGCCCACCTCGTCGATCGAGGCGAGCGTGCCCTTCGACTTGAACCAGCGGACCGAGGCGTTCAGCTCGGCCACCCGCTGTGCCGGATCGGGGGCGGCAAGGTCGGCCCCGACGATCTCGGCCAGATAGGGCAGGATCCATGACTGGATCTGCCGACCACCCGTGGGCGCCTCGGCGAAGCTGTCGGCGTGAAGCTGTTCCGTCGTGCCGCGGATCAGGTCCAGCAGGTGGCCCATGCCGTGCAGGAAGGCCTGCAGGTCGCCGGGCTCGTCCGGCTCGGGCGGGACGTCGCGATAGCGGTATTCTTCGGGCAGTTCGCGCCAGAGGATGTGACCGGCCCGCGTCAGCAGATCGTCGATGCCGAGGCTCATGTCAGGCCCTCCACGGTGACCGAGACCATGCCGCGCGGCTCGGGCTGGAGCGGCCCGGGCAGATGCGCCACCTGATGCCCGGCCGGGTAGATCGCGGCCACCGCGCCGTCGAGCAGCGCCACGTTCGCAGGCCACGGCAGGGCTGATCCCTCCGGCCTCGGCTGGCTCAGGTCATAGGGTGGCGCAAGGTCGAAGCGCGTGACCACCGCCGTCTCGACCTGCGGCACGGCCTCGAGCGCAGCAAGGATCTCGGCGCGGTGCACGGGCTGGCCGAAATCCCGCGCCTGCAGCCCGAACGCCCGCCACAGCGCGGCCTCTGCCGCAGCCTTCACATCGGCCGCGTCGAACGAGACGAGGTCGGCGCGCACCACCGCCTCGAGGCGCAGCGGCAGCGTCTCGAACAGCGCGAACGAGAGCCGCACGCCCGGGATCGCGTCCTTCAGGATCTTCACCCGCAGGCTCTCGGTCAGGTCCGGCGAGAGCGGCTGGCCATCCGCGGTGACGAGTGTCAGGCGCAATTCGCGCATCGCGCCGCCGCCCGGTCGTTCCTCCGCCCGCGCGCGCCAGACCGAAGGCACCCGCATGGCCAGCCGCTCGAAGTCGCGGGCCGAGACGGCGCGGCCGTTGGCCGCCAGCCGCGACGGCGCCGACAGGCGAAGGCTGGCCACCGGCTCGCGGTCGGCGCCGCCTGCCGTGACGAAAGGCTGATGAATGGCATCGACTTGCGGATGCTTCTTCATCGGCTTCGTGAAAGAGAAGGCGGCAAGCCCCGAACCCCTGCCGCCGGTGCCGACGCGGTGGCGCAGGACGGTGACATTGTTCGTCCCGGTCGGCAGGCGGCGGCGGAAGCGCACGAGGATCTCGCCGTCTTCCGTCAGGCTCGAGGACCAGGCCTTCGCGCCCTCGGCCGTCACGTCGACGAGGTCGCGCCACGGCCAGACGACACCATCCACCGCCACGTCCATGTCGGGCACCACGCCCGCCTCCGCGATGGTCGAGGGGATGTGGCTGACCTCCTTCACCGGCAGGCGGAAGCTCTGCAGCGGCTGCTCGGCATCGCCCGACCCGAGAAGGCGCGGCGGCTTCGTCTCGCCATGGCCCGCAAGCACCGCATTCAGCCTGAGCAGCATGTCCCCCGCCGCCCAGTCCGAGAGGTCGGCCGAGGTCGCCAGCGTGATCTCCACCGCGTCGCCGGTGCTGACGGTCGCAATCGTCGCCAGCGCGTCATCGGGGCCGCGGCTGACGATCAGGCTGCGGCCCGGCTTCAACAGCAGCCGCGCTTCCGGCGAGAGTCCGGTCAGGCGTGCCACCTTGCCCGGCGCGCCCGGCAGGGGATTGCGGTTCCAGCCGACAGGGCGCAGCGCCTCGGTCATCGGGCCGTGGAATTCGGCGCGCTCGGGGGGAATGTCGATCGTGTCGTGGAACAGCACATGATAGCGCCCGGGCCCCGCCGACAGGCCCACCACGCGGAGCGCCCTGGGCGTGCCGCCCTCGATCGGGCGAAGCGCGAACCAGCTGCCGACCGCCAGCGATTTCGGAGGCTTGCCGGCGAAACTTGCGGTGCGGGTGGCGTCGGCCGGGCGGTCCGGCAGCACCGGCGCAGCGGAGGGCCTGACCTTGCCCTCTACCGCCGTCATCGCCGCGTCGTGGCGGAACCCGCGCGTCGCGGTGAAGCCCTTGGCGGCGAACAGGCGGTTGACCTCGGTGCGGCCGTCCGGTGCCAGTTCGGGCCGGGTTTCGCCCTCGTCGCCCCAGGCCGTCGAGACGGGGCCGCCGGGTCCGGAGAACCAGACCCGCGACACCGAAACCGGCACGCGGACGAAGCCCTCGTCGTCGGCCGCCAGCGGCACCAGCGGCAGGATCTCGAGTCCGCCGGCGAAGGCACGGTCGGTCGAGACCACGACCGCATCGCCGCGCACCTCCACCACTTCGACATGGCTCGCATGGCGGCTGCCGTCGCGGATCCACAGGATGTCGCCCGGCCCGACGGCCATCGGGGCCACGGTCTCGATCACGAGGCGGCCCTCGCGGCCTTGCGGCTCGGCCACGCGCACGTCATCGGCGGCGATCCAGAGCATCGTCCCGGAATGGACCGCGCCGTTCAGGCCGCGGTCGAGCGTGACGGTCAGGGCGATCTCGCCCACGCTTGTGGCGGCGACCGCGCGCGCATCCCCGGCCTCGCCGCGCGCGACCACCACGAGATCGCCCGGGTCCAGTGCCGTCTTCGGACCCTTCAGCCAGTCGACCGGCAGGGCCGTCGTCGTGCCCAGCGGCAGGGGCGTGGCGTTCACGTCCCAGTCTTCCACCCGCACCGCGTTCAGGTCGGGATGGGCGTCCAGCACGGCGAGGGTCTCGAAGACCAGCGGCGCGCCGCCACCTGCGGGGGCCGCCTTCATCGCCAGTCCCCGCCCGATCCTCACGGTTCCAGCATCGGGCTTCAGCGTCAGCGCGACGGTGGTCGTGGCCGAGGCCGGAGGCCCGGGCTGGTAGTTCACCATCGCCGCCAGCCGGCGCAGGTTGTCCCATTGCGTCGCCGTCCGCAGGTAGCCCTCGTTGGCATAGGCATCGAGATGGCCGAGCAGCACATCGGCGGCGCGAGCGAAGGCGCGCAGGATCTCCCAGGCGTGATCGCCGTCGGGCGGGGCCTCGTATTGGTCCAGGAGCCGCCGGTTGCGCTGCCCGCGGCTTTCGGCCCGCGGCGGGCGCGAGGGTGCGAGGCGCGCCCAGTCCACCCGCGCCGCGATCTCCTCCATCCGCGCGGCGGTGGGCCACTCCTCGACGGGCTTCAGGAACAGGTCGCGCCAGCCTTCGGGCAGGCGGTCGGCGGCGGGCTCGCCGCGCAGGTAGAGGCCGAAGAGCGCCAGCCGCAGCTCCTCGAGCCAGACCGCCGCATCGCCGTCCACATAGCGGAAGCGGGTGAGGCCCGCGCGGTTCCAGCGCGTCAGGTCGCGCGTCATGTCGGGGCGGTCCGGGTTCGGGGCGCTCATGCGGCCTCTCCTCCGTTCACGGTGATGCGGATCGTGCCGCGGTCGGGGCGGGCGCGGTCGTTCATGCAGCGGATGAACTCGTCCGGGTCCACGGTGATGACCCCATCGGCCGACTGGTCCTCGAAGCCGCGACCGACCCGGCGGAAGAGGTTGAGGCACGCCACGGCGACGCCCTCGACCTGCATCGCAGCCTCGATGACATCCGAGGCATAGAGCGGCACGCCGAAGCCCAGCCGCCCCGGCTCGAAGAAGCCGCCCTGATCGGCGGTGAAGACCTGCGCCAGCGCCTGCCGCAGCTCGGATCGGAAATAGCCGGGCTTCGCGCGCACCGAGAGCGTCACGATGACCGAGGCCGCGCGGGCGCCTTCCAGGAAGACCTCGGTGCCGATCATGCGATACTGCTCGATCAGCGGGCGCAGGATGCTGCGGCCGCAGAGCTGCCCGTCCACCGGCGGCAGCGGCAGGCCGAGGCTGCGGTGGAAGGCCGTCACCTCGTCCCAGAGCGCGCGGCGGATGCGGTTGGGAACGCCCGCCTCGGACGGCTCGCCGGCCTCGTGCAGCGCGCCGTCGAGGTCGATGTCGTCTTCCAGCAGCACGGCGATCAGGATGGAATGCCACGCCCCGGTCCAGACCAGCCGCGCCCGGGCCAGCGCCACCAGCGGATGCGAGGCGAGCACCGTCGCGTGATCGTCCAGCGTCACCATCCGGCGCTGCTCGCCGATCCGGCGCGGGCCCTCGGCGCGGGCCAACTCCATCGCCGAGGGCACGCGGCGCCAGTGATCTTCCAGCAGCACGCCATCGGGCCGCGATCCGCCGCGCGCGGTCTCGGCCGCGCGCAGGTCCGCCATCAGGCCGGCATCCGGTTGCCAGCCGATCAGGGCCAGCAGGCGCCGCACGCTTTCCGGCCGCCGGGCGCTGTCGAGGAACCGTTCCGCCTGCACCCGGTCGAGCGCATGGCTCGCCCGGTCGAGCGCCGCGGCCAGCAGTTCGACGATCACCACCTCCATGTCGGCGGCGGTCCAGCGCCGCCGCTCGCGGAAGCGCGAGGCCAGTTCCTGCATCATGAACAGCCGGAAGCTGTCGTAGTCGCGGGTCTGCCAGTCGAAGTCGTCCTCGACCCCCGGCAGCGGCAGGGGCAGGACGGCCGTCCGCTCGCCGCAATCGGGGCAGGAGCCGTCGAAGGTCAGCAGGGGCGGGGCAAGATCAGCCATGGCGGTCAGAGGGCGAAGTCATGCACCTCCTCCTTCTGCAGGGCGGCGACGATATAGGCGATCCGCACCAGCAGCACCTCGGGCCGGTCGGCCGGGGCGCCGATCTCGACGCGGATGGTCCTGGGGTCGACCTCGCCCGCCAGCGCCTCGGCCAGCGCGCCGTAAAGCCGGTTCTGCGCGTAATCCCACAGCGCCGCGGCATTCGGCTCGAAGACGTGCCGCCGGGCGCCGAAGCCGAATTCCGGGCGGAACACCCGCTCTCCCGGCGAGGTGAACAGCACCTGCTCGACCTGCTGGCGGATGTGGTCGAAGCGGGTGGCGGTGGCCGCCCCCGTCCGCTCCATCCGGAACGGAAAGGCCATGTAGCGCACCCGGGGCAGGGCTGTGGCGGGACGGTCGGTCATTGCGCGGTCGATTTCGTGGTGAGGACGGAGGGCGTCAGCGGCACGATCGGCGGGCTGGTGGGCGCGCCGATCGAGGTGGCGTTGTGGACATGGGTGTTGAACATCGACAGGAACGTGGTGCCCTTGATCAGCGGCTCGCCGCCGGCGCCCGCCACCGTCACCTGCGAGCCCTCGATGTTGATCGTGGCCGAGGACTTGATCGTGACGCCCGATCCGCTGGTCGTGATCTCGTTGCCGTTGGCATCCTTGCAGGCGATCCCGGTCGAGGACAGCGTGATCGAATTGCCGTTCGCATCCTCGACCGTGAGCGTCGAGCCCTGGGCATCCAGCGTGACCTTGCCGCCGGAACTGTCGGTGAGCAGGATGGCGCCGTCCTTGTCCATGACGATCTCGGCCTCGGCCTTCGAATGGATCGTCACGGTCTCGGAGCCTTCGGTGTCGTCCAGCACGATGCGGTGGCCGGTCTCGGTCTTGAGGATCTTGACCTCGGGCTTGCCGGCGCTTTCGGCGGGCAGTTCGCTCGCCTGCCGCCAGAAGGTGCCGACCCAGACCGGCGAGGAGATGTCGCCTTCCAGGAATTCGGCCAGCACCTGCGCGCCGACCGGGGGGATTGCCAGCATTCCGAAATCCTGTCCGCCGCCATAGGGCACGCAAGGCAGCGCCCAGGCGCTGGCCGCCTCGCCCAGCACGGAAGGGATGGTCAGCCGGATGCGGCCCAGCGCCTCCGGGTCGGCATTGTCCTGCACGAAGGCGCGGTACTTGCCCCAGTATTTCGTGCGCTGCTGGCGGACGGTGCGGTCGAGGGCATTGACGAATTCGTCCATTCTCTCCTCCCCTCAGAACAGGCCGGCGATGGCGGAAAGCGCCTTGGACAGCGGCGCGCCCCCCAGCGAGTCGCTGTCGCCGGTGGCGTTGCGGATCAGCTCGAACCGCTGGCGGTAGCCGTCGGGGGTGAAGGCGTGGCTGACCTTGTCGACGTAGTAGAGCCCGCCGTTGCGCTCGCCCGCGCCATCCACGCGCACCGGCAGGCCGACCTGCAGGACGTGACCGTAAAGCGTGCCGTCAAGCTCGCCGGTGGCGCGGATGCGGAAGCTGGCCTCGTTCACCAGCGCCTGCGCGCGGGCCCGGGTCTCCTCCTCGGTCTCGTCCCCCTCGCGAGAGAGGCGGGCGATGGCGGGCGTGCCCAGCCCCGCGCCCTCGTCGGCCACAGCGGTCGTGCCCAGCAGCGGCAGGTCCGGCGTCACGGTCTCGACCACCGGGTCCGCGCCTTCCTCGCGCGGGGCGGTCTCGAAGGTCACGGCATCGGGCTTCTGCGCCTCGTCCGAGACGGTGAACGAGAGGCAGTTGGTCGCCGTGCCAGCGTAGATCATGATCGTGGCCTGCGGCGTGGCGTCGAGCCGCATCGGCCCGAACCAGACCTCGCCACGCGAAAAGATGATCTCGTAGCCGTTGGCGCGGGCACGTTCGCGCAGGAAGGCGGTGGGGGTGGCGTCCATCGCCAGCGTCCGCGAGGACTGGCCCTCGCCCGATCCGCTTGCCACGGACAGGTTCAGCGGCGCGATCAGCTCCGACAGGATGTCGCCGTCCGACACCGGCGCATCCTCGCCCCAGAGCCTGCGCATGTGCTCGCGGTTCAGCGCCGCGCCCTCGTCCTGCAACTCCAGCACCAGCTTCGCCTCGCCGCCGTTCTGCGGCATCTGCGGCTTCAGCTCGACGATGTGGCCGCGGAACACCTCCTCGGAATGGGTGCCGAAGTCGGCGGTGACCGTCACCGGCTCCCATCGCGCGAACAGGCCTGCGTCGGCCGCCATCCAGCGCCCGTCCTCCTGTCGGCGATCGTCGATTGTGATGGTGCCGGTCGCGGCCTCGGTTCGGGCGGTGCGGATCTCGATCAGGCTGACCAGATCGGCCAGCGGCCCGAGGTCGCGCCCGTCCGTGCCAACCGTGACCAGAACGGAGGCCGCCTGCCGGAAGCCGGGATCGAGAAGGGTGGCGAGCAGCGACATTCAGCGCACCTCCCGTTGGCGGGGGATCAGCACGACCTCGCCCACCGCCTCGCGCTGCACCTCGCCGGGGGGCGGAGGTTCGGGCGCATAGACCAGATCCTCGGGGAAGATCTCCTGCGGGTTGGAATCGGCGATCCGGCGCCAGTCGCGCGGGCTGGCGTAATAGTGCTGGCCCAGCGCATCCAGCCGGTCGCCGACCGCGACCGTGTGTTCCAGGATCGGCTCCGGCGCGGCTATGGGGCGGGGACGCAGGCCGCGGAACGGGGCCGATCCGTCCTCGGGCGGATCGAACGGTTTCAGGCCCTCGTAATAGGATCCCTTGAAGAGCGCCATGGCATCATCCCGTGTGGAAGCCGGAGGCGAGGTTCAGCGCCGTGCCCATGGTCTGGCGCACCTTGTCGGCAAGGAAGAACGGGTTGGCGCTTTCGATGACCTGCATGGTCAGGCCCATCTCGGCGCGGTAGGGCATCAGGTTCGGCAGGTGCAGCGTTTCCTTCTGCGTGACCGAGGTCAGGAAGACCGGCAGAAGCTGCATCCCCCAGGCGAAGACCAGGACGCTCGCCACCTCCTGCCGCTCGAAGGCCCGCGCGCCGCCCAAGGAGAGCGACGAGAGCACCTTCAGCCCGGCCGGCCCCTGCGCCTTCGGCTCGGCCATGGCGCGCAGCGTGTCGATCTGGGGCTGCACGCCATGGGTGCGGGCGATGGCGTCGCCCTCGTTCAGCCGGTCGGTCGCATCGAGCAGGATGGTGATCGAGAAGCTCTCGGCCTGCATCTCGACGCCCTGCGCCACGCGGGCGGTCTCGAGCGGGGTCAGGAAGTCATAGCCGCCCCGCGCGCCCGGGGCGTTGCCGGTCTTGACCGTCACGGTGCGGCTGCGGCTGATCTCCTGCGGGTTGAAGTCGAAGACCAGCGCCAAGGGCGGGATCGTCAGGCCGTATTCGAACAGCACGCCGCGGGTCTCAACGGCCATGGCGGCCCCCTTTCGGTGCCTGCGCCGCCAGCGCCGCGGCCAGCACCGGGCCGCTCAGGCCATTGCCGGGCAGCGAGAGCGCCAGCGAACCCTGCGCCGTGCCCCGCGACAGTTCGAGCGCCAGCGCCTCGGCGATGGCGCGGGCGTCGTGCTCGGCGGTGGGACGCAGCCGGGCGGGCAGGGTCAGGCTCAGGCGGCGGATCAGCATGGCTCCTCCAGATGCTCGGCCAGAAAGCCGATCTCGGTGCGGCGGATCTGGCGGGCGTCCTTGTTCAGTTCGGCCCAGACCGCGCGGGCGATGTGGGGAAGGCCCAGGGGTTCGTCCCGCTCGGCCGCAAGCACGGCGGCATAGGTGGCGGCGTTGCGGATCGCGCCGCCCGAAAGTCGCGCCGCCTCGCCGATGCGGGACAGGTCCAGATCCGCGGCACGGGGCGCGCGCGGCGGCAGCAGCACCTGCCACAGCCGCGCGCGGGCGGCCGCGTCAGGGGCGGGGAAGTCCACCACCATCTGGAAGCGGCGCAGGAAGGCGGTATCCACGTTCGCGCGCAGATTGGTGGTCAGGATCACCGGGCCGGTATGGTCTTCCAGGCGGGCGAGCAGGTGGCTGACCTCGAGGTTGGCGTAGCGGTCGCGCGCATCCGTCACCTCGCCGCGCTTGCCCAGCAGCCCGTCCGCCTCGTCGATCTGCAGGAGCGCGTTGCGCCCCTCCAGAGCCGACAGCAGCGCATTCATGTTGGCCTCGGTCTCGCCCACGTATTTCGACATGATCCGGCCGAGGTCGAGCGTGTAGAGCGCCCAAGGCTCTTCCGTCCGCGCATGAAGGGCCGAGGCGATCACGCTGGCGGCGAAGGATTTTCCCGTGCCGGACGGCCCCGAGAACAGCGCGAGCGGACCGCGCGCCGGCGCCGCGCCCCAGTCCTCGGTCAGCATCCGGCCGCGGGCGATCCAGGCGGTCAGGTCGCGCAGCTGCGCCAGCGTCGGCTCGGGCAGCACCAGTTCCTCCCACCGGCCGCGGCGATCCGAGAGCGTGGCACCGGGCGGTGGCGCCAGTTCGGCATCGCGGCCCAGCATGGTCTGGATCAGCCGCGGCGCGGGCCGGACGGTCTGGGCGGGCGTCGCGCCCTCCACCCGGATCAGCCCGAGCGCCGAGAGCGGCGCGGTCGGGCGCAGGCGGTCGACCAGCAGCGCGATCTGACCTCCGCCGTCCAGCATCAACAGGTCCTCGATCAGCGGCAGCGAGGGCCAGCAGCTGCCCGCCTGCGGCTGCAGCGACCACAGCCGCGGCCCCAGTGCCGGCCGCGCCACCGGCGCCAGTGCCAGCGCCATCAGATCGACGTCGAGACGGGTCAGCGCCGCCAGATCCTCACGCGGGGCAAGCGCCAGCAGCCCGGCCCAGGCGCCCGAGGTCCGTGCCGCCTCGACCGCCGCCGACAGGCTCTGGAACCGCTCGGCGGTTTCGTCGGGCAGGGCGCTGCCGGTCCGCACCGCCTCGGCCAGCGCGATCATCGCCGCCACCCGGTCGAACTCGGCATCAAGGAAGGCATCCAGTCCGGCGGGGCGCAGGGTCATGTCACGACCCCACCGTCAGGGTCAGCACGTTGCCCGTGGCAGAGCCGGGCAGAGGGGTGCCGTCGTTGGCCGCGGGCTCGGCGGTGATGGTTGCCCGGTCCCCGCCCGCGGCACCCTGAAGCGCAAGCGTCACCGCCGCGGCCGGATCGTCGATGCGCTGCGCGGCGATAGTGAATGCCTGCGGCGCCTGCGTCTCCGATGCGCCGCCGGCCCGGAGCCACGCGACGGTCAGCGCGGCCCGCCCGCCCAGCGGACCGGCCAGCGCCACCTCGACCGTGGCCGTCCCGGCCGGCACCGTCGTCGTCGAGCCGAGGCCTTCGCCACTGCGGAACAGCTGGACCGGCAGCCAGTCGGCCGGCGGCGCCGTGGCGCCCGCCAGCGGGAAGGCCCGCGCCTCCGCCCCATAGGCCAGCGTTCCGTCCGCCGCCAGCACCGGCACCGGAGAGGGCGAGATGTCGAGGACCGCCGCCCGAGCCGGCGGAGCGGCTTCGCGCGGGCTGAGCGGCTCCACCGGGATCAGCGCCAGCTCGTAGCCGCAGGAGAGGCGATAGGCCAGTTCGCCGCCCTGCGTGGTCCAGATGTGGTTCATCTCTTCCATCGTCACCGGCTGCAGCGTCGCCTCGATCCGGTAGAGGACATGCTCGCGCCGGCGGAAGTCATCGGCGGGCGTGCCCGCGGGCACAGCGCCGGGCAGGACGACCGGGATCACCGGGAAGCTCTGCAGCACCGACATGGCGTGACCCAGGACGCGCAGATCGGTATCGGCCGGCGGATCGCCCTGACCGGCGGGGAAGCAGGTCAGCAGCACATGCGCCCGCACGAACAACGGATCGCCCGAGCCCGCGGCGGCATGGAAGCCCGAGGGCGCAAGCCGATAGACGAAGATGTTGAGCAGGCTTTTCTCGCCGCCCTTCGCCGTCTCCTGCGCGCGTTGCGGCGCGTCGAGCGAGATCACCACCTCCTCGCCGAAGCGGGTGTCGAGGAAATCCGCGAAGCCCTGGATCGCGACCGACAGCGAGGAGACCGGCAGCGCCATGGCTTACATCCCCCCGAGATAGCGGCTGCGGAGCGCGCGGGAGAGGGCCGAGGCATCCATCCCCGTGGCCGGTGCAGACGGTTCATGGATCGTCACGTCGATCTGTTCGATCACGACGCGGGGGCGCTCGGCGACCGATGCGGGGCCGGTGAGCGGCGTCGGGGGCTGGAATGGCGCGGCCGGCGACCAGAGCGGCTCGGCAGGCGGCAAGGCGGCCATGTCGGCATCGACGGCGGGGCCGCCGGAAGGGCCGGCGACGGCCGGCACGGGCGAGGCCGCCTCGCGGCGCAGCGTCAGCAGCGGCTCGGGCTCCGGCTCTGCCGAAAGCCAGGCGGGCTTCGGACTGGTGCGGGGTTCAAGTTCATCGGCGTCCGGGGCGAGGCGCGCGACGGGTTCTTCCTCATCCTCCTCCGGCCCGGGCGGGGCACGGCGCAGAAGCGGCCGAAGGGGCCGCGCCTCCTCCTCCTCGTCGTCGGGGGCAAGGCTGCGCGCCACCGGCTCCTCCTCGTCCTCCTCCGGAGGGGCGGCGGCGCGGCGGAGGGGTTGCAGCGCCTCCTCCTCGTCCGGCGGAAGATCACGCTGCGCCTGGATCGGCTCCTCTTCCTCCCCTTCGGCGGTGCGCCGGACCGGCTCCTCCTCCTCCTCCTCTTCCGCACGGGGGGCGGCGCGGCGCAGGGGCTGCGCCTCCTCCTCCTCCTGCATGGCGCGGTAGAGCGGCGAGAGCGGCGTCTCCCCGGCCTCGCGCTCGGGCTCCTCGAGGCGCGACAGCGTGCCGAGCCGGCCCTTCGGGTGGGCCAGCGGCACCGCGGGAAGCCCGGATACGGCCGCGCGCGACAGGATGCGGGCAAAGAGGCTCATCGCGCCCCCCCCGTGCCGCGCATCTCGGCGGCGATGAGCTGCGCATAGGCCCGGCGGCGGCTCACGGGCAGGGCATGGATCGCGCCCTCGTCCCAGTGATAGGCGCGGGCGATCAGATGCGTCTCGCGCAGGATCTCGTCTGGGCGGGGCAGCGCGAAGGCAAGCGGGTCGATCACCGCCCGGGTGGCGGCCCCGCAGGCGGGACAGGTCGTGGCGATCTCGTCCCCGATGTCGGGCGCGACGGCATCGAGCGCGGCCTCGATCCGGTCTAGATCGGCTTCCGTGAAGCGGCAGGCATCCTCGACCGCGGTCCCGGCCAGCCCGAGCAGGGCCACAAGATCGCGGCGGGGATCGGCCGTGGTGCCGCGGGCAAGCACTTCCTCGTGCCTTCCGTTCGGCACTTCGAAGCGGCGCGGGCCAAGGCTGGTCTCGACCTCGGTCATGGGAAAGCCCGGGCCGGGCGGGCCCTTCGGCACCTCGGCAAGGTGCAGGCGCAGGTCGTAGGGCGCGCCGCAGGCCGAGCAGTCGGCCTGGAACCAGCCGCTCTCGCGCCCGAGCAGGGCGGCCGCCCGGCAGAGCAGCCAGGCCCGCGCACCTGACGGCAGCCGGCGCACCAGCGGTGCGGTGACCCGCTCGCCGCCGAGCGTCTCGTAGAGTGCGACGAGCACCTCGCTCGCCCGCTCGGGGCGGGAGACGGGCGCGATGGCGGCCTCGGCCAGACGAAGCTCGACCGCGCCCGTCATCGGCCGGGGCACCGCCTCCGGAAAGGCGAGCGCCAGCGTCTCCGGCGCGCGCCAGCCCATCGTCAACTCTCCGCGGGCTCGGCCACGGCGCGGTCGCGCACGAAGCCTTCGTAGGCGATCGTGATCGACTGGATGCCGACCGTGTTCATGTTGTTGGCGTCGAACTCCGGCAGGGCCTGGAACTCGCTGACCCAGGCACGGCGCAGCTTGTAGGAGATCGCGGGCACCCCCTGCAGGTTCAGCACGTTGATCACCACGTCGCGGCGGTATTTCACCAGGCTCATGCCGGCGTCGCCCTCGGCCACGTTGTTCACGGAATTGGCCCATTCCTCGAACACCTCGTCGTGGCTCAGGCCCTGCTCCAGCGTCACGTTCTCGAACTTGGTGCCGCCGGGGATCGCGCGCTGGTGCGAGGGATCGCCGGCCGAGCGCCAGTTCACGACCTCGGTCGTCTTCTTCAGCGCGCCCATCTTGGACAGGCCGGCGACGGAGCGGCCCGCGATCACCACCTGGAACTTGAAGGTGCGGTAGGGATCGTAGCGGTGGGCGTTGGCGGGAAACATCGGAGCGGGCATGGCGGAAGCCTCCTGAACGGCGGGAACGGAAGGTCAGTTCGACTGGCCGACCTTCTGCTGGATCTCGACCACGACGAACTCGGCCGGCTTCAGCGGCGCGAAGCCCACCACCACCCGGACGATGCCGGCATCGACGTCGCCCTGCGTCATGGTGCTGCCCAGCCCGCAGCGCACGAACCACGCATCCGAGGACTTTTCGCCCTGGAAGGCGCCCGAGCGGTGCAGCCCGTCCATGAAGTCGCCCACGCTCGCACGCAGCGCGCCCCAGAGCTTGTGGTCGTTCGGCTCGAACACCACGGCCTGCAGCGCGCGGTAGAGGCTTTCGCCGATCATGCTCTGGGTGCGGCGCACCGGGACATAGCGGAACTGCGGCCGCGCCTTGGTGGCCAGCGTCCGCGCACCCCAGATCACGGTCGGCCCGATGATGGCGCGCAGGCAGTTCACCCCCCATTCGTTGAGGTTGTCCTGCACCTCGTTACCGATCAGGATCGTCGGCCCGAGCGTGCCGCGCACCGTCGCCTCAAGCCCCGCCGGCGCCTTCCACACCCCGCGCGTGGCGTCGATGCGCGCCCAGATCCCGGCCGCCGCGGCCGAGGGGCCGATCTCGAAGGTCCGGGGCAGGTTCGCGGCGGTGTCGGGGTCGTGGTAGGGGTTCGCGACCAGCAGGTGGGGGTGATAGAGCACCGCATAGGGCGAGGTGGGCAGCTTCGCATCCGCGACGTCCTTCGGGGTCTTCAGGCTGCCCTTCGCGTCGGCATCGATGATCACCAGCCGGTTCTGCATGTATTCGGCATGGGTCAGCGCCGCGTCATAGGCCGTCGCCCCATCGGTGCCGGTCTTGTAGACCTGCCCCGGCAGCAGCACGATCGAGATGTCGCGGTAATCGCGCAGCCGCTCGAAGGCCGCCGTGTAGTCGGTGGTCTTCGGCGCCTTCGGGTCGGTGCCGGTGTCGAGCACGGCATTCAGTGGCGGATCGGTCCCGGCCGTGCCGTCCTCGAGCCTGGCCGTCACCAGACCCGAGAGCAGCGCCACGCGCTGATCGAAGAAGCCGGTGGTGCCTGTCTTCGTGGTCAGGCCCGGGATCACCTCGAGTTCGGTGCCGATCGCCTTCTTCGCCAGATCGGTCTCGGCGAGGCTCGCTGAGGTCTGCAGGCCGATCCGCAGGCGATACTCTCCCGCCAGATCGCCGACCTCGAGGCGCGCGAGCAGCTTGTTGGCCCAGACGCCGGGGGAGTTGGCCGTCAGCGTCAGCTTGCGGTTGGCCGAGCCGTCCTTGAATGCGATCGAGGCGGTGGCGGCGGTCCCCGCATCCTCGCCGACCGGCACGATATAGGCCTTGGTCCCGCCATTGGCGAAGTACAGGTTCACGGCATGGCCCATGGCATCCGCGCTCTGGTCGTCGTTGCGGATGCCGCCGAGGCCGCCTCCGGCCGGGCCGAAGGCCCGGGCATACTGGTCGAGCGAGGTCACGAAGACCGGATCGCCGCCCGAGGCGGTCACCCGCGCGCCGCGCCGCGTGCGGCCGACGAAGGCGGTCACCGAGGTCGAGGCCGCCTCGATGGCGAGGGCGTTCGAGGTGACGTGCTCGATATAGACGCCGGGGTGCTGATACATGGCGGGCGCTCTCCCGTGACGGGTGACATGGCGGCCGGACATGCGGCAAGGGCCGTCCGGGACCGGCGGGGTTTCAGAGGCTGTGCTGTCGGAGGCCAGCGCGCCGCGCTGGCGGCGTCAACGCGCAGGGCGCGCGGTGGCGGGCGATGAAGGCCGGAGGCGGGGCGGGTTCCGAGAGATGCGGACTGTCATGCGACCCTCCGGGCAGGGATATCGGTCGTGAAGCGGATCTTCAGAATTCGGACGTTCAAGCAAATTCAGGATCAGCGATTCGCCCTTTGCGATCAAGAGGAATACCTGACGTCGAGGCAACTCTTCCTTGGCGGGCATCTTGCCGGGTGCGACGGCACCGGAAGGGGGCCTGCCCATGATTGCGGCAGTCGTCGGACGACGACGGGAGCGGGCAGAGGCGGACCGGATCCGCGCCCCGGTCACGGCGGCGGCCGGTCAGGCAAGACGGCACGGCCTGCGGGCGTCAAACCCGAGGCGCATCCCTCGCCGGCGGTGTGACAGCGGATCAGGCCGCGCGCCGCGAAACGATGGCGGCCGCGGCCGGGCGCAGGCTATTCGGCGCGGTGCCGCGTTACCGATTTCAGCACCAGACGGGTCGCCTCGGGCGGAATGGCCTTCACGGCCTCGGCCTCGCTGTCGAACTCGATCGGGCTGCCGTCGGAATAGTGCCGGTCGAATTCCAGCCGGTCCCGGCTGTCGACCCAGGCGAGCACGTATTTCGTCTCGGTGGAGTCCTGTCCCATCATCCGATCCTCCCCCGGCCATTCGAGCGCCGCGCGGCGCATCGGTCAAGCCGGTCGCCCGGGGTGCGACGTTTGCGACCGGGCGGAAGGGAGTGGCGTCAGCCGCTCGTTCAGGCAAGGCGAGGGCCCGGAGCCGGCCGGAAGGGGTGGTGTCAGCGCCCCCCGTTCATTCAAGGCGAGGGCCCGGAGCCGGCAGGCCGCCTCCGGGAGAACCTGCCGCCCGGACCGTGCCGGGCGGCAAGAGCGGGATCAGCTTGCGAGCCAGGCGTTGAACCGCTCGTTGAGTTCCGTGTCGCGATCCACCCAGAACTCGTAGTCCGACGCCAGCGCGTTGGACATGTTCTCGGGGCTCGTCGGCAGGTGCGGGCCCATCTCGGTCTTGCCGTCCTGATACATGCCCACGAGCGGCGCCGAGGATTTTCGCGGCGGCCCGTAGCTGATCCATTCGGCGGCATTGGCCAGTGGCTCGGATCCGGTCGAGAAGGTCACGAACTCCTTGGCCTTGTCCAGGTTGGGGGCGCCCTTCGGGATCACCCAGCCCTCGAACTCGTAGACCTGTCCGTCCCAGACGATCTCGAACGGCTTGTTCTCGGAGATCGCGGCGTTGAAGATCCGGCCGTTGTAGGCGATGGTCATCGCGACCTCGCCATCGGCCAGAAGCTGCGGCGGCTGGGCGCCGGCTTCCCACCACACGATCTGGTCCTTGATCGTATCGAGCTTCTTGAACGCGCGGTCGATGCCCTCGGGCGTGCCGAGCAGGTCATAGACCTCGGCGGCGGGGACGCCATCGGCCAGCAGCGCCATCTCGAGGTTGACCTTGGCCGACTTGCGCATGCCGCGCTTGCCGGGGAACTTCTCGAGATCGAAGAAGTCGGCCAGTTTCGCGGGGGCCGCGCCCTCGGCGAACTTGCTCTTGTCGTAGGCCATCACGGTCGAGAACACGTCCGTCGCCACGAAGCAGTCGGCTATGGAGCCCGGCAGGAAGTCGTCGGTCGCGGGCGAGCCGTCCGGCGCGGGCGCCAGCATGGCCGGGTCGATCTGCTCGAGCAGGCCCTCGTCGCAGAGCCGCACGGCATCGGCATATTCCACGCTGGCGACATCGGTCGTCACGTTGCCCGACTCCACCTGCGCCTTGATCGGCGTGGCCGGGTTGTCGGTATCCACCGAGACGACCGTGGTGCCGGTCTTGGCCGTGAAGGGCTTGTGATAGGCCTCCACCTGGCTGACGGTATAGGCTCCGCCCCAGCCGAGGACCGCAATCTCGTCGGCCGCGGCAGGCAGGGCGAAGCCTGCCAGAGCGGTGGACAGAAGGATAAAGCGCCTCACTAGATTCTCTCCCGTGTTGAACGTCTTGCGGGTCAGGCCCGCGAATGGCCCGACCCGGGCGGGCGGGGCAGGTCCGAGGCTACGGACAAGGGTTCGCGGAAGTCAATGTTTCAGGCGGGCGCATGACGGCGGAGCGTCCCGCACCCCCGGCAAGGTTGTGCGCGGCCGGCCGCGGTTCGGCTGGCCGCCTTCGGCCGGGCGCGCTTGCCTGCAGCTTGGGCAGATCATGCGCGCGGCGGGGGCATCCGCGAAGACGCGACCGGCATGCGCCGAAGGGAGGAAGCCGAAGGCCGCGTAGTAGCCCGTTACCACCTATCCGTGCCATTGGCCGCTAGACTTCCCGCATTCCGATTGCAGGCCCGTTGGCCACCCCTCCAGACAAAATCAGCGGATCGACATGGGGTGGCGGTTGCCGCGGGTCCCGAAGTAACGACC
Organism: Rhodobacter sp. CZR27; assembly: GCF_002407205.1. Taxonomy (NCBI): domain Bacteria; kingdom Pseudomonadati; phylum Pseudomonadota; class Alphaproteobacteria; order Rhodobacterales; genus Rhodobacter; species Rhodobacter sp. CZR27. The sequence continues at coordinate 1,411,249 of NZ_CP023548.1, forward strand.
GTCCGGCTGCCGGGGAGGGCCGCCTGCCGGTCCAGGGGAGGACACATGGTCGACATCATCTCGAGGCGGGACGGTCCCCGCCGCGAAGACGCCGCCGCACGCCATCTCATCGATCAGAACCGCCAGAGCATCACGCGGCTGGCCGATCAGCTGACCGGCGGCGGCTATTCCGCATCGCGGGCCGCCGCCACCCCGGCGCCATCCGCCCCCGAGCCCCCGGCCCGCCGCATCCATGCCTGGGGCGGTCCCGCGGCGCCGGCCGAGCAGGCGCCCTATCTTCGCATCAGCCGCAACGGGCGGGTCGTGATCGCCTGCGCCTCCTCGGGCCGGCAGCTTCATCTGCTGGGCGAATTGCGCCGCCGCGACGGGCGCACGCGCTTCGCGCTGGCCACCGCCGGCAACGGCTTCCTCTCGCCGGTGGCGGAGGGGATGGCCGAGGTGCTCGGCGATCTCGACGGATGCGAGATCGGGCCCGAGCTGACCGAGGAGCGGCTTGCACGCGAACTGTCCGGGCGGCTCGGCCTGACGGCCTGAGCGGCATGTCCAGCCAATCCCGGAAGGGACAGCAGGGAGACGCGGGATGACTGACGCCCGAAGCGACCGCCCGGCGGCGCCGTCGGCCGATTATGACCACGGCGCCACGATGCGCGCCTGGGAAAACCTGCTCAGCGGCGTCGCGGCCGAGGGGCCGGCCGCCGGCGTCCGGCCGGAGATCCTCGCCTCGTGGCAGCGCTGCCGCAAGGTCGGAACCGACGCGCGGGCCTGCGAGGCGCCGCTGCACTCCTGCGAGGAGACGCTGCGCGAACGGTTGCAGGGCGCGCAGGAACTGCTGGAGGCCGCGACCGACACGCTCGACCAGCTGGGCCGCCTGCTGGAGGGGGCGGGGGCGATGCTGCTGCTCTGCGACGCCTCCAGCATGGTGATCCGCGCCATCGGCGATGCGCGCACGCGCGACCAGGGCCGCGAGATCAACCTCGAGGTCGGCGGGACCTGGGACGAGGCGGTGATCGGCACCAACGGCATCGGCACCGCGATCCGCGAGGAGCGGCCCACCTTCGTGCATGCCTCCGAGCATTTCTGCGCCGGCATCAAGGGCTGGAGCTGCGCCGCCGCTCCGATCCGCGATCCGTTCGGCTTCGGCACGGTGGGGGCGATCGACCTTTCGGGCGGCCCCTCGATCTTCCGGCCGCACAACCTGGCGCTGGTGGCGGCGGCGGCGCGTGACATCGAGGCGCGCCTGGCCGAGCGCCGCCGGCAGGAGCGCGAGCGCCTGCTGGAGGCCTTCATCGACACGAGCGCCGGACGCGGTCCCGAAGACGGCGTCGTGATCCTCGACCGCATGGGGCGGGTCGCCTTCAGCCGCAACATCGCGCCCGAGGCGCAGGATGCCACAGGTCCGCTCCGCCTCGGTCACATGCTCGTCGACCTGAAGCGGCTGTCAAGCGACAGCCAGATCGCGGCTGCCCTGCCGCCGATGCTGCGGCCCAGCGGGATCAGCCGGCTGATCCTAGATGGCGAGCAGCGCGGCACGGTGCTGCATCTGCCGCGGCCCCGCGTCGTCTCCGCGCCGCGTCCGGTCGCGGCGGTGGCGAGCCTGATCCCGCCGCGCGCCGGCACCGGCGAGGCCCCGCTGCCCATCATCGGCCAGAGCGGCGAGTTCCTGAACGCGCTCGACCTTGCCCGGCGGGCGGCGGAGGCGGGCGCCTCGATCCTGATCCAGGGCGAGACGGGAACCGGCAAGGAGCTTTTCGCACGCCTCGTCCACGCCTCCTTCGTGGCGCGCAAGGCGGATGCGCCGTTCATCACGATGAACTGCGGCGCGATCTCGGTCGAACTGGTGGCGTCCGAGCTGTTCGGCCATGTCGCGGGCGCCTTCACCGGAGCGATGCGCGACGGGCGGCCCGGCAAGTTCGAGCTGGCGCATGGCGGGGTGCTCTGCCTCGACGAGATCGGCGAGATGCCGCTGGACATCCAGCCCTATCTGCTGCGCGTGCTGGAGCAGCGGGCGATCTACCGTGTCGGCGACAGCCGGCGGCGGCCGGTGGACGTGCAGGTGGTCGCGATGACCAACCGCGACCTGATGGACGATGTCTCGGCCGGCACCTTCCGCCGCGACCTCTATTACCGGATCAGCACCGTGACAATCGAGGTGCCGCCGCTGCGCGCGCGTCGGGGCGACGTGCCGCTGCTGATCGCGCATTTCAACGAGGCCGCCGCGCGGCGGATGGGCCGGGCGCCGCTGCGGTTCTCGGACGAGGCGATGGCCCTTCTGGATGGCTGGGACTGGCCGGGCAACGTGCGGGAGTTGCGCAACCTCTGCGACCGGCTGCATGTCTTCCTGCGCGGCGAGGATGTGCGCGCGACGGACCTGCCGGAGTCGATCCGCCGCGGTCCCGCACGGCCCGGCCCGCGGTCCGAGGATCTGAGCCTTGACGAGGTGGAGGAGGCCGCAATCCGCCGGGCCTTCGCCGCCGCCGAGGGCAACGTGACGCGCGTGGCGGCCATGCTCGGGATCTCGCGGCCGACGCTCTACCGCAAGATGCGCCATTACGGCATCCGCCGGACCTACGAGTGACGGGCCGAAGCGCCATTTTCCGGGAGGGCTTCGGCCCGGCGGAAGGGCGCCGCGGGCCCACGAGCGCCGGGTGAGGCGAGGGGCGTGCCGTCGCAATGGCCACGTCCGGGCGCCCTTTGTCGGGCGCCCGGCTGAATCGAAGTCACTTCACCGCTTCGGCCACCCGCTCCGACGCCGCGACCTTCTTCGGCGGCGCGCCCGGCACGATCACGCCGCGGCCGGTGAAGCGGCGGTTCTTGAAGTCGTCGATCGCCGTGTTGATGTCGTCGAGCGCGAATTCGGTCTGGTGCATCCTCACCTTGCCGTCCGCATTCAGCTCCATCAGTTCCACCAGTTCGGTGTAGTCGCCGACCAGACTGCCGCCGATGCGGATCTCGCGCGCGACCAGTTCCAGCGTCGGGATCTCGATGGTGCCGCCATAGCCCACCATGATCAGGTCGCCGCCGTTCTTCAGCAGCTTCCAGCACAGGTTCTCGACGCCCAGTTCGCCCACGAAGTCGATCACCACCTTCGCGCCGCCGCCGGTGATCTGGCGCACCTCCTCGATGATGTCCGGCCCGCCCGAGAGCACCTTGTCCGCCCCCAGTTCCTTGGCCAGGACCTGCGCGCCGGGCTCGCGGTCCACTGCGATCGTCCGGCAGCCGGCCATCTCGTTCAGGACCTGCAGCGCGATATGCCCGAGGCCCCCCACGCCGAGGATCAGCGCCCATTCGCCGGGGTTCAGCAGCTTCGCCGCCCGCTTCGCCGCCCGATAGGCGGTGATGCCGGCATCGGCCATCGGCGCGACCGACAAGGGCGTGATCCCGGTGTTCAGCTTGATCAGCGAGCGTTCGGAGGTCTTGAAATACTCGGCAAAACCGCCGTCTAGTCCGAGACCGGGAAAGAGACTGTGCTGGCAGTGCATGTCGTGGCCATGCCGGCAGTTCAGGCAGATGCCGCAGGTCCTGAGCGGATGGCAGATCACCGCGTCGCCGGGCTTGACCGAGGTCACGGCCGAGCCCACGTCCTCGACCCAGCCCGCGTTCTCGTGGCCCATGATGTAGGGCAGGAGGGTCCCGCCCGTGTCCATGAAGTCCTTCCACACCCCCTCGATGATGTGAAGGTCGGTGCGGCAGAGCCCGGCCGCGCCCACCTTGACGATCACCTCGTCTGGACGCTCGATGGTGGGGGCGGGGACGTCCTCGATCTTCAGCCGGACGTTCATCGCGGGGTCGTATTCATAGAGCCTTGCAGCCTTCATCGGGTTCCTCCTGGAAATCGGCTCGCCCTTCCGGCGAGCGGGTGTCGGGATCGAGGGCGCCCGCCGGGGGAGACGCCGGCGGGCGCTTGCCTCACGGCCGCCCGAGCCGCTCGGCACCGCCGCCGAGGGCGGGACCCTCGGTCGGATCCTCGACCTGCTCGAAGTGGCCGACGAGGGTCTCGGTGGTCAGGATCAGCGCGGCGACCGAGGCGGCATTCTGCAGCGCCGCGCAGGTGACCCGCACCGGGTCGATGATCCCGGCCGCGATCATCTCGCGATACTGGCCCGAGGCCGCGTCGAAGCCGGTGCCGGACTCGGCCTCGGTCACGGCCTTCACCACGGCATTCGGGTCGCTGCCGCGGTTCAGCGCGATCCGCGCCAGCGGCCGCGTCAGCACCGAGCGGACCAGCCGCACCCCTTCGGCCACGTCGCCGGACAGCCCGGTCAGCGTGTCGAGCACCGGCGCCACCTGCGCAAGCGCCGTTCCGCCGCCCGGCACCACGCCATCCTCGGCGGCGGCGCGCACCGCGTTCAGCGCATCCTCGACCAGCTGGATCGTGCGCTTCTGCTCCACCGGCGTCACGCCGCCGGCATGGATGATCGCCGTTCCGCCCGAAAGCTTGGCCACCCGTTCGCGCAGCTTGTCCTGCTCGATGTTCGGGGGGGCGGCCTCATACTGGCGCTGGACCTGCGCCCGGCGGGCGGCGATGGTGGCCGCGCAGCCCTCGCCGCGCAGGATGGTGGTGTGGCTCGCGCTGGTCACCACCCGTGCCGCGCCGCCCAGCTGCGCCCGCGTGACCGCCCCGACCTTCTGGCCCAGGTCGCGCGCCAGCACCGAGCCGCCGGTCAGGATCGCGAGGTCGTCCATCATCGCGCGCCGCCAGTGGCCGTATTCCGGCGGGTGAACCACCAGATACCTCTCGGGCGCCGGCGCCTCGAGCAGCGAGATCACCACCTCGGGCGAGACCTCCTCGGCGATGACGAGAAGCGGGCGGCCTTCCTCGCGCGCGATGGTACGGGCGGGGTGCAGGTCCTCGGGGTCGCGGATCTTCTGGTCGGTCATCAGGATCAGCGGCCGGTCGAGATGGGCCTCCATGCTCTCGGTGTCGGTGACCATGTGGTGCGAGAGATAGCCGCGGTCGAAGGACATGCCCTCGATCACCTCCAGCACCGTCTCGACCGTCACGCCGTATTCGGTGGTGATGACGCCGCTGGTGCCGACGCGCGCATGCGCCTCGGCCACCAGCGCGCCGAGCGCCTCGTCGGTGGCCGCGATCCGGGCGACGGCGGACAGGATCGCCTCGTCATCGGCGGCAGGGCGGGCGGTTTCCTTCAGCGCGGCCACCACCCGACCCACGGCAAGCTCGATACCGCGGCACAGGTCCACCGGCTTCGCGCCCTTCTCGGCCAGGATCACCCCCTGCTGGATCATGGCGTTGGCCAGCACGATGGCGGTCGTGGTGCCGTCGCCGGCCACCTCGTTCGTCTGCATCGAGACCTCGCGCACGACCTGCGCGCCCATGTTCTCGAAGCGGTCGGGCAGTTCGATCTCCGAGGCGATCGAGACCCCGTCGCGGGTGACGAGGGGCGTGCCCACCGGCCGGTCGATCATGGCGTTCATGCCCTTCGGGCCCAGCGTCGGCTCGACCGCCGCGGCGAGGCGGGCAACCCCGCGGGCCAGCGCCTTCCGCGCCTCGTGATTGTGCAGCATCTTCTTCGGCATGGTTGTCCTCCCTGCGCCGCCGCCTGCGCGGGGCGCGCCTCCTTTGATGATCGGGCGGGCCGCTCAGGCGCGGCCGGCAAGGGGTTCGCGCGGCGGAACCCGGTTCAGGATGAAGTCGATCAGTTCCGGCTCCTCCGGGCTGTCCCGGTATCGTGCGGCCTGAAGCCCCCTGCAGAGCGCGCCGTTGAACTCCATGTTGATCCGGACGGAGCGAAGGCGGGCCATGTGCGCCGGAAGCGTGGCGGGCGAGAGGGGATCGCCCGCCCAAGTCACGAAGGCCGGATCGCCCGGGGCGGCGGCGCGGAGCGAGTCCCGCAGGATCGCCCGGTAGCGCGGAAGCTCGGCCGCGGCCGGACCCGAGGTGAAGCGCAGCCGGTCCAGATCGGCCAGCGTCATGGCGCAGATCGCCTCGTCCGGGACCTGCCGCTCGCGCAGCGCGAGCAGCACGGCCTCCTGCCGGCGCTGGAACGCCTTTTCCTCGAACTTCGCGCGCAGCTCGTCGAGGTCGCCGCCCTCCTCCTCGGCGAAGACGCAGGCGAAGGGCAGGCCCTCGTTCACGCCGCGGTTCACCTTGTCGGCGAAGAGGTGATCGACCAGCCGCACGCGCACCTGCGCGACCCATGGCAGCGCGAGGATCTCGCGCCGGATGCCCTCCGCCATCAGGAAGGCGAAGTTGGGCGAGCACCAGTAGGTCGGCAGGCGGAAGTCCACCTCGACCCGGTCGCGCAGAACCGCAATGCGCTCGATGAAGCCCAGATCCGTCACCGGCTCGTCAAGCTCGGGGTCGGAGACGCGGGCAAGGCGGGCCCAGAGCTGGGCCCCCTTTCCGGTTGTCGGCGCCTGCATCGGCCTACTCCGCCGCAGCCAGGACCGGATGGTCCGCGAAGTCGCGCCGCTTGGCCTCGATGTCGATGCCGTAGAGCCGCGCCGCATTGAGCCCGAGGATCTTTTCCTTGATCTCGTCGGTCAGCTGCACCCCGCGATCGGCGGCGATGTCCTCGGGGATCTGGAAGTTCCAGAACCGCTCGACCAGCCATTTCGGCGTCCAGATCGCATAATCCGACCCGAAGAGCAGCTTGTCCGGCCCGAGCCAGAACAGAAGCTCGGCCATCACCTCGGCGAAGTAGCGCGGGCGGGTGTGGATGAACGGGAGCGCCACGGCAAGGCCGCCGTAGACATTGGTCTCCTGCACCGCGATCCAGCAGAAGTCGTCCAGCCGCGGCAGGCCGCAGTGCTCCACGATCCAGTTCAGCCCCTGGAAGTCGGTCGCCGCATCGTCCACGTCGCCCACCGAGAAGCTGTCCTTGGACAGGGGAATGATCGTCGGGCCCTTGTGGACATGCATGTTGCGGATGCCGAGCTTTTCGCACAACTCGAAGCACTTGTAGGCGGCGGGGTCGGTCAGCTTCCAGCCGCGGCTGTCGCCGTGCCATTCGGCGGTGTAGAGCTTGACGCCCTGGATGTCGTGCGTCTCCTTCATGTAGTGGATGTATTCCAGCGCCTTCTCGCCGTCGCGCGGATCGAAGGCGCCATTGACGATGAAGCGGCCGGGATTGCGCGCGGCCATCCTGGCAGAGCGCTCGATGCAGCCGAAGCCGGTCTTGTAGAAATCGCCGAGCACGGTCGTCTGGATGATCGCCATGTCGTCGGGGCCGTCCACGAACAGGTCGCGGTAGATGTCATCCTCGGAACATTTTTCGAAGCGGGACTTGTCCCACTGTTCGTCCTTCGGGCTCAGCGCGGAATGATAGGCATAGAAGCAGTCGATGAACTGCTTGCCGTGGATGTTGGCCTGGTTCTCGGGGCTGCCGTCCCAGAAATGGGTGTGGGCATCCACGACGAAGATCTCGCGGCCGTCAGCGGTGCGGTACATGTCTTCCTCCCTGTCAACTCGATGGGGCAGGGCGGGCCGGGCGGCCCGCCCGGATCGGTCAGATGTATTCGAACACCTCGTCCATGTTTCCGAACAGGATCACGGTATTGTCGTCCACCCGGACCATGCGGCCGTAGTGGGTCGAGGTGTTCACCTCGAACATCTCGGCCGTCATCTCCTTGCCGAGGAACTCGCTGATCTCGTCCATCTTGAAGATCAGCTTGCCCTCGCCGTCGATGCGGATCAGCGCCGGGTTGTAGGTGACGGTCACCTTCGGATCCTGGTCCATGAACTCGGCGATGGCGCGCGCCTCGACCGAGTCATTCATGGTGACGCCGCACTGGTGCGAGATCGTCTGCTCGAAGGTGATGTCTTTCATCGACTTGAAGATGTTGGACTTGGTGCTGTCGCGGGCTGCAACGGACATGTCACGTCTCCTTAGCGGGAAAGGCCGAGTTCGCCGAGAATCCGCTCCAGCCGCTCGTGCGAGACGGCCCGGACATCCTCGAAGCTCACGGGTTTGGAGTGGGGCTGCGACCAGATCGGCTGAAGCGCCGCCGCCGCGCGGTCGGCCAGCGCGGCATGCCTGCCGATCCAGGCCTGGAACAGCGCCCGGTTCGCCTCGCCGTGCTGCTCGTCATTGGCCAGCAGATACATCAGGTCGATGGTGTTCGCGAGGTTGCGCTCGTAATCCGCCTCGGCCGCCGAGATCACCGGGGGGGTGATGAAGTCGTTGTTGGCCGCCGCCGCCTGCATCAGGAAGCCCGAGCGGAACAGCTCGCCCACCAGCGGCTCGAAGATCAGGTTGATCGCGAAATACTGCTCCAGGTAATCCTCGGTCCCCATGATGGTCTCGACCGCCTCGCGGCAGGGCTGCCAGACCGGATCGTCAAGCCAGGCGCGCTTGCCGGCCTCGTCGTCCCAGCCCTCGATGTCCATGCCGATCTCGGCCAGATACAGCGTGATGTCCTGCGCGAGCCGCATCTTGTAGGAGGCGTTGGTCAGCGTCGCGTTGTTGATCATCTGCGTGTAGCCGTAGCGCTGCGCCTGCATCAGCGAGGTGCCGAGCCCGAACTCCGCGTGCTTCCAGGCGCCCAGATGGGTCTGGAGGATCTTGACCCAGGCGCGGTCGAAGGCGCGGGGCGCGCCGGCCTTGCGGGCATTCGCAATCACCGACTGCACCATGGTCTCGATCTTCGACTGGCGCTGGTAATGCGTGCGCTCCCACTCCTGGTCCGGCGCGCGGAAGGCGTGCCAGTTCGAGCTGCGGGCATGGGTGTTGTCCTTGGTATAGGCGCCCTTGCCGTTCGAGAAGCTGATGATCCAGTCCTGGATCAGGTAGCGTTCGGGATCGGGCTGGACGTCGCAGGTCACGTCCTCGTAGTGGGTGGCCCGCTTGCCGCGCGGCTCGAAGTAGTTGTAGCGCCGGCTGGCGGAGCCCGCGAAGATCGCCGCTCCCGCGGCGCCCGAGCCCACCGAACTCGAAAGTGCTGGCATTGGTCTTCCTCCCTGGTGAAATGGCCGGCGTCAGTGTCCCGATGCGCCGGAGGTTGTGGTGAAGCGGTCGAAGAAGATGCGATCGCTGTCGAAATCGAGCATGAAGAGCACGGGCTGCAGCGCGTCGATCATCGGCGGCGGCCCGCAGGCATAGACGTCGCCCTGGCCCTCGATCCCTTCCTCGCGCAGGATGCGAGAGACCGCCTCGTGGACGAAGCCGCGCTCGCCCTCCCAGCCGCAATCCACGGCGGCATGCGACAGGACCGGGATGAAGCGGACGGAGGGGTGCGCCGCCGTCAGGGCCCCGATCTCCTCGAGATGGAAAAGATCCTCGGGCGTGCGGGCTCCGTAGAAGAACAGCACCTCGCGATCCTCGCCGCTTTCCACGTGATCCTGCAGGATCGACCAGACCGGCGACATGCCCGAGCCCGCGCCGACAAGGATCACCGGTCCTTCGCGCCCTTCGCGCCGGAAGCACATCCCGTAGGGTCCGGTGACGGAGACGGAGGCCCCGAGCCGGATTCCCCCGCTGTCGAGCTGGTTCGAGAACTTCCCGTCGGGGTATTTCTTGATGATGAAGCGCAGTTTCTGGGTTTCGCCCGGCGGATTTGCCATGGAGAACGACCGCGTAATCGTCTCCCCTTCTTCGGTGGTGACGGTGATGTCGACATACTGTCCGGCCCAGAATTTCAGGGGGGCGTCGATCTCGATCTCGACCCCGCGGATGTCGTGGGTGAGGGCGCCGAAGCCGGTGATGCGGCCGGCGAAGGTTCTCACCGGGATCGACTTGGACAGGACCTCCTCGTCATAGTTCAGCAGGTCGATCGTCAGGTCGTCGAAGGGCCTCGCGCGGCACATCAGGATGTGGCCGCTGTCGCGCTCGCCGTCGTTGAGCGCGAAGGTGGAATACTTCAGCATGTCCACCTCGCCCTCGACCAGCACGCATTTGCAGGCCGAGCACTGGCCCTCCTTGCAGCCATGCGGCAGCGCGATGCCCTGCCGGAAGGCGGCATCGAGCACGGTCTCGTCCTCGCGCACCTCGAATTCCACGCCCACCGGTTCGAGCCGCACGGTGTGGGTCTCGACCGCGGTCTCGGGTCGCTTCGCTGCGGTATGAACGCCCATTCGGTTCGGCCTCCCTGCCGTCCGTTCGTGTCGTCTGAGGAAGGGGGCCGTCGCCGGCCCCCCGGGATCGCGGTCAGTGGCAGGGATTGATGGTGAAGCCCGCGCGGTAGTCGGCGAGGTGCTTCTCGCGCGCCTCGGGGCTCATCTCGCGCAGGAGGGTGAGCGGCGAGAGCAGCGTGTGGCCGCGCACGTCGTCGAGCGTCCACATGTCCTTGTCGTCGAAGCGCAGGTGCGGCTGCGGCGTCAGCGTCTTGCCATCGTCGCGGACGAAGTTCAGGTCCTTGATCGCATCGGCGAGATCCCAGCCGTGATAGAGCGTCTCCCACTCGCGCTTGCCCGAGAAGCGGCCCATCGCGGGGGTCGGCCGGCCCTGGTATTCGTCGGCGAAGGCCTCGACGGCGGTCCAGCGGTCCAGCTCATGCGCGAAGGTGTGCAACTGTCCGTCGATCTCGTCCACCACCATGTCCTCGCGGATCAGGCAGGGCACGAGGCAGGACCAGCAGCGGTGCGGATAGACGTAGCCCACTTCCTCGTTGAAGGTGATGATCTTCTGCCCGGGCTTCGAGAGCTTCGCATACCAGCGCCAGAACTCGCCGAACTCGGCATACCAGCCCGGATACTTGTGCTCGAACCACTCGAAGTCCTTGTCGGTCTGGGCCTCGATCCGCCAGAAGTTCACCGGCCACCCCACCGCGAAGAACTGCGCGACCTTGTGGACGTAGTGCTTCTTGGTGATCCGGTTCCACGCCTCCTGCACGTCGTCGTGGTGCACCTTGATGCCGTATTTCTCGAGCGGCAGCATGTAGGTGCGGTAGTAGTCCTCGAAGATCCAGCGGTGCCACATCTCCGCGTAGGACTCCTTGTCCTTGTCGCGGTTGGTGGTGCCGTATTCGATGAAGGTGCCGATGGCCGCATCGACGATCGCGTGGTTCTGCCAGAAGGCGTAGCGCAGGTCGCGTTCCAGCAGCAGGTGGTTCTCGGGCTCCTTCAACGCGGCCATCAGCAGCGAGTGGCCGTTGCCGATGTGGCGGCTCTCGTCCGATTGAACGGACAGGAAAACCGTCGGCAGCGCATAGTCGCCGTTGCGCGCGGCTTCCGAGGGCATGGCGACGAACAGCGTGTTTGTGAAGGCGGTCTCGGCCACGACCGTCAGATACATGCAGGCCGCGGTCATCGTGTCGCCGGTGATGAAGCCCTCGCCGAACTGCCGCCCGATGGTGGTGGCGTAGCACTTCCCGAACGCCTCTTCGGTAATGTCGAAGCCAGCCGGGTCGATGTAGTTCTCCATATACCACTTCTTCAGGTTCATCTGGATCGTGGAATGGCGGAACTCATCGACCATCTGCATGGTAAAGCCGGTGCGCAGGTCCTCGCCGGGCGCGAGGCGGGCGACCATGGCCATCGACCGCGCGGCCGAGATCTCGGGGAAGGGGATGATCGCCAGGAACAGCTTCATCCACTCGACCCAGCGCGGCTCGACATTGCGGAACATGTCGCCGCGCAGCGCCGCATCCAGCGCGCCATAGACGCGGTTGTCCTTTTCCTCCTGCATCGGGAAATACGAGCGCAGCACCTGCTTCATCGGATCGCGCGGCGCCTTGGCGATCTTGTAGTCGGTCGGGAAGGTCGCCGCCTCCTGGACGTAGGTCGGGTTCCAGCCGAGGTCGGAAATCCTTTTCGTTGCCTCGCCGACGGAGATCCCGCGTTGCGAGGTGATCTTGTTCAGCGTCAAAGACGTCATGCCATGAGCCTCCATGTATGGCGCGGGCAGCGGCCCGCGGGGGTGCGGCCCGGAAGGGGCCGGCGGTCTGCGGATCACGGCAAAGGTTCGGGGCTCTGCACCTCCGCCGCAGCGCCGGACCGGCGGACGGCGGCCTCCTCCCATCCTTCGTTCTTCTGCCGTCGGCCTTTCGGCGATGACGGACGGTTATGCCGGAATGGAAGCACGTCCGGTGCCAGAGACCGGGAAAACGCGCCGCTCCGGCGCCCGATGCACCGGGCGGCGCGACTAACATCCGGAAAGTGGCCGGGAAAAAAAATTCAGGAGGGAATCAGCAATTTCGCCTCGTCGGCCGCAGCCGGTGCGCGGCCTGTCCAGGGCGCAGGCAGCTTTCGTTACAGGTGTAACGCGCCGGGTGATCCGGCGTTACAGCACGCGGACAGCTCGGGCGATTCGCGGCCTCGCCAGGGGTGCCGCGCCGCGGCGCCCGCGTTCTGCACCTGCGACCGTAACAGGCTGAAACGGCTGTAAAGTCCCGGCGTAACGCCCTGTCACGATCGGCCCGGACGCCGCCGAAAAATATGTGTGCAGGATGCGCTTTTCGGCACCGGACCCGCTCGGCAGGCGGCCCATGGGTGCTACGCTTGTCCCGTGTTCCAGCAACGGAGGCGAGGAATGTCCGGTTCCGAGGATCTTCCCATCGGCAGGCCCGTGCCATCGCGTCTGGTGGCCGAGCGCGTCCTTGCGCGCGCCCCGCAGGATCTGGTCTTCGTGATGCGCTTCCTTGGCGAGAGCCAGGACATCCTGCAGGCCCACTTCCGCCTGTTCCTGACCCGCCGTCTGGCCGAGGCGGGGGCCACGGCGGACGAGCATCCGCTGCTTCCGTTCTTCATCGACAGCCATGCCTCGGAGTTGCGCGACTTCGTCTTCACCGGCGTGTCGCTTGCCCGCCAGTTCCGCCTGCGCGAGATCGAGGAGCTGACGGGGGATGCCGAGGCCACCATGCGCATCGACGTCTGGGACGCCATCGCAAGCCATATCGAACTGGCCGAGGCGCGGTTCGCGGACGGGATCGGCGCGGTGGTCGAGCGGCTGCGTCGGCAGGAGGCCGATCTGCACGCCGCGCGGAGGCCGGAATGAGCGCGCTGCTTTTCGCACGGATTGCCGCCGTGGGCGAGATCGCGCGGCTGGAATCGGACCGCCAGCGTCTCGTCCGCACGCTTTCGGGCCTCGAGATCGAGGCCGCCGGCGGTGCAGCCGTGGATGCGGGGCGCGCCGCGGCCGAGGAGGCGCTAGCCGCCTGCGACCTGCGCATGACGACGCTCGAGGCGCGTCTTGCGCAACTGGACCGGGATCTGGCGGCAGAGGCGTCGCCGGGAGAGGAGAGAAAGCCATGAACCAGACGCTCGCACTGACACCCTTCGATCTCCTCTCCCGGCGGTGGCTGCGACCGGCGGAAGTGTGCGGGGCGATCTTCGAGGCCAGCGGCAAGGCCGTGGTCTTTCGCGATGTCGAGGGCCGGCTGGCGCTGGCGCCTGTGGCCGATGCCGAGGATACGCCGGCCCGCCTGAGGCTGGAACTCGAAACGGGGCGTGCCGTGATCCGTCCGCGCCAGCACGAACCCGCGCCGCTTGCCGAGGCGGCGCTCGTCACTGCCGCGATCGCGCCGTTTCCCGGGCCCGGGGTGCTTGCCGCCGATGCCGCGGGCGCGCTGCACCGCGTGACGCCGAGGGGACAGGTGACAGCGCTTGCCCCGGCCGCCGGGCCGGTCAAGGCACTCGCCTGTGACCCCGTGCATTTCAGCCTGGTCATTGCCCGCGAGGCGGGGGTGGAGATCCTCGACGCCGATCTTCGCCGGCTCGGCCACGTGGAGACCGACCGGCCCCGCGGGATCGCCGTCCGCGACGGCCGCATCGCCGTGGCCCATGCCGGCGGCCTGACGCTTCGCGACGCGACCTCCTGCCGCCACCTCGCCATTCCGGAGCCCGAAGGCGCGCCGGCGCTCGACCCCTCGGGGAGCTGGGCGGCGGGGCGGACGGCCGCGGGCGGTCTGTGGCTGGCCGAGATCGCCACGGGCCGGATCGCGCATCTGGCGGACTTTCCGCTGCCGCCTGCGTCGGTCGGCTTCGACACCGCCGGGCGGCTCGTGACCTCGGGCGCCTATCGGCTTACCGCCTGGAGCCTCGACCGGCCGCCGTTCGAGGATGGGATGGCAGGAGCGCTCCGGACCGGGCGGCCGGGGCTGGTGGCGGTGACGGCGGCGGCACCCCATCCCCGGCGCGATGTCGTGGCGGTCGGGCGGGCCAACGGGGAACTCGCGCTCGCCCGGCTGGGCCAGCCGGACGAGATGGTGCTGCGGCCCGGGGACGGCGACGCGATCGGGGTCCTCGTCTGGTCGGCGGATGGCCGGCACCTGGCCATCGGCACGCGCGGCGGTCTGGCTGCCCTCGTCGATTTTCCCGCACAGATCTTCAAATGAGCCACAGGAGGCTGCCATGACCACCCGCAATCACCTTGACGAGCCGAGCAAGGACGCGTTCTTCGCCCGCATCGCCGAGCTTTCCGACGAGATGATCGCCGCGCATGGCCGCGACTTCGCCGTGGGCGCCCTGGTGCTTGCCGCGCGCTTCATCTGCGACCGGACACCGGACGCGCTGAACCGCCACTGAAGGAACCCGCGATGACCGGTCCCCGCCCCCCCGCGCCGGGTTGCGCGGGATGAGCCGGCTCGGCCTGCGTCTCGGGCAGCGGCAGGTCCAGACCGTCAGCCAGCTGGCGGCGCTCTCGCTGCTCAGGATGGATGCCGCCGAGCTTTCGGCCCATCTTTTGGCCGAGGCCCGGCGCAATCCCTTCCTTCGGCTTCGCTCTCCGGCGCTCGGCGCTCCCCTGTCCGGAACGGAGCCGTTGGCCGCCGCACCCGGCCTGCACGACCATGTGCGCGCCGAGATCGGCCTGCGCCTCACGAGGCCGGCGGACCTGCATCTTGCGGAGCGGTTCATCGAGGCGCTGGCGCCCTCGGGGTGGCTGGAGCAGCCGGTGGAGGCGATCGCGGCCGCGGCGCGCGTCCCGGTGGCCCATGCCCTTGCCCTGCTCGAGATGCTGCAGCAGATCGAGCCGGCCGGCCTGTTCGCGCGCAGCCTGCGCGAATGCCTGCGCCTGCAGGCGGCCGACCGTGGCCAGTTGACGCCGGCGATGGAGCGGGTGCTCGACCGGCTCGACCTTCTGGCGGCCAAGGGGCCCGCCGCGGTCGCCGTCGATGCCGGCCTTGATCCGGCGGAAGTCGGCTGCTGCCTTGGCGCGATCCGCCGCATGGATCCCAAGCCCGGCGCCCGGTTCGACGATGCCGCGCACGCGCCGCCGCTGCGCGAGCCCGACCTGCTGGCGCGACGCTCTGCCGGGGGATGGACGGTGGAGCTGAACCGCTCGCTCCTGCCTGCCGTCCGGGTGGCGGATCTTCCCGCCGGACGGCCGGGGGACGAGGTCGCACGCCTCAGGCGCGAGGCGCGCGAGTTGCAGCGCGCGCTGTCGCGGCGGGGCGAGACGGTGCTACTGGTCGGCGCCGAGGTCGCGCGGCGCCAGCAGGCGTTCCTCGATCATGGCCCGGACGCCCTGCAGCCCCTGCGACTGGCCGACGTGGCGCGACCGCTCGGCCTGCATCCCAGCACGGTGAGCCGGGTGGTCAGCGGGCTTCTGTTGCAGACCCCGCACGGCATCGTGCCGGTGCGGCTGCTGTTCCGAAGCGCGCTGGCGGCAGGCGAGGGCGGCGGCGTGACCGCGGCCGTCCTGCAACAGCGCATCCGCGCCCTCGTCTCGGCCGAGGACGGGCGTCGCCCGTTGGACGACGAGGCGCTGGCCGCGGAGCTGGGACGCGCCGGCATCCGGGTGGCGCGACGAACGGTCGCGAAGCATCGGGCGCTGGCAGGCATCCTTCCGGTGGCGCAGCGTCACGCCCTGCCGCGCGAGGCGTGACCTCACCGCCGCGCCGTGCCCGGATATTCTCATCACGTGTTTCCCGTTCGGGTGAAACCTGTTTCCCGCCAAGGATCTTCGTGTCGGCGACTCGCGGCGTATATTATCGGAATGATCGGGTAATTCCCGCCTGAGTGTCTTCCTAATACCACATCTCAACCTGAGATATAAAATCCGACCCGTATTCATGAAGGACAGCCGGATCGACTTGCCCAATTGGACTTTGCCATCTTGTTGACACCAGATGGACGTATTCTTAAGAGTAGTATCTATAACTTTAGTAATCTGTCGGAGCCCGAACGGATCACGCCACGACTAACCTTCGGGCCGCCCCGGCAGGCCCCAGGCTATTGAACAAGACCGGCAAACCGACTGCGCCGTGCATGACGGACAGCAGTTTCCTGCCGCTCTAGCGGAGCAATGGAAAATGGACGGAAGCCCGATTCCGGTCGTCTCGACCGGCAGTGACTTTTTTTCGCCACAGTTCAGTCGGCGAAAGATCGTTCTGGTCGCAGGCGGCGCCGGCTTCCTGGGATCCCACCTTTGCGACAACCTGATCGCCGACGGCCATTCCGTCGTCTGCCTCGACAATCTGCAGACCGGCCGCATGGAGAACATCGCCGGCCTTCTCAAGAATGACCGGTTCCACTTCGTCCGGCATGACATCACCAATGCCTTGCCATGGGACGGGCCGCTGGACGAGATCTACAACCTCGCCTGCGCGGCCTCGCCGCCGCTTTACCAGAAGGATCCGATCCACACCTTCCGCACCTGCACCGAGGGCGTGCTGAACCTGCTCGGGCTGGCCCGGCGCACCGGCGCGCGGATCCTGCAATCCTCGACCTCCGAGGTCTATGGCGACCCCGAGGTCACCCCGCAGCGCGAGGGCTACCGCGGCGCGGTGAACACCGTCGGGCCGCGGGCCTGCTACGACGAGGGCAAGCGCGCCGCCGAGACGCTGTTCTGGGAATTCGGCGCCCATCAGGGTGTCGAGGTGCGCATCGCGCGCATCTTCAACACCTATGGCCCGCGGATGAGCCCGGACGACGGTCGCGTCGTGTCGAACTTCGTCGTGCAGGCGCTTACCGGAGCGGACCTGACGCTCTACGGCGACGGGATGCAGACGCGCTCCTTCTGCTATGTCGACGACATGGTGGCGGGCCTGCGGCGCCTGATGGCGGCGGAGTGCAGCATGCCGGTCAACCTCGGCAATCCGGGCGAGTTCACCATGCGCGAGCTGGCGGACCGGGTGCTTCGCCTGACGGGTTCGCGCTCGAGGATCGTGCACCATCCGCTGCCGGTAGACGATCCGCGCCAGCGCCGGCCGGACATCGGCTTTGCGACGTCGGTTCTGGGCTGGGCTCCGACGGTGCCGCTGGAACAGGGTCTCGCCCTCACGATCCGCCATTTTGCGGACGAGCTGAAGACCCTCCCGTTGCGCGAGGCCGAACTGCATCATGTCTGACGTCGTTCTGGTGACGGGCGGTGCGGGCTTCATCGGCTCGCACGCCTGCAAGGCGTTGCGGAGGGCCGGCTACCGGCCGGTGAGCTTCGACAACCTGAGCACGGGCCATGCGGATGCGGTCCGCTTCGGACCGCTCGTGCGCGGCGACGTCCGCGACGCCGCGGCGGTCGAGGCCGCGCTTCGTGGCCACGGGGCGGTGGCTGTCATGCATTTCGCGGCCTCGGCCTACGTCGGCGAATCGGCCAGCGATCCCGCGAAATACTACGACAACAACCTGGGCGGGATGATCGGGCTGATCCAGGGCTGCCGGGCCGCAGGCGTCCGGCGCATCGTCTTCTCGTCAAGCTGCGCCACCTATGGCGTGCCCGCCAGCCTTCCGATCCGCGAGACGCTGGAGCAGCGGCCGATCAACCCCTATGGCCGGACGAAGCTGATCTGCGAGCAGATGCTGCGCGACATGGGGGTCGAGGGCTTCGCCCATGTCGCGCTGCGCTATTTCAACGCCGCCGGCGCCGACCCCGAGGGCGAGCTGGGCGAGCGTCACGACCCCGAGACCCATCTGCTGCCGCTGGCGCTGCGGGCGGCGTCGGGGCAGGGCGGTCCGCTTGCGATCTTCGGCACCGACTACCCGACCCCCGACGGCACCTGCATCCGCGACTACATCCACGTGGCCGATCTGGCCCGGGCGCATGTGCTGGCGCTTGGCCGTCTGCTGAGCGGGGGCGAGAGCGTCGCGCTGAACCTCGGCACGGGGCGGGGGCTGTCGGTGCGCGAGATCGTCCGGGCGATCGAGACCGCCACCGGCCGGCAGGTGCCCCTGCGGATGGAGCCGCGCCGTCCGGGCGATCCGCCCGAGCTGACGGCGGATCCGGCGCGGGCCGCGGCCGAGCTTGGCTTCCGCACCGAATGCTCGGACATCGCCACCATCGTGCGCCACGCCGCGCCGTGGTTCGGGCTGGAGACGGCCGATGTCGCAGCGCAGTGACCGCAAGCGCGCAAGGGCAAGGCTGAAGCGGCAGGAGCGCCTTCGCAGCCGGGCCGGAACCGGGGCGCGCTACCTCGAGCCGATCATGAGCCGTGTGCAGCGCAGGCATTATGGCGTCCTAGCGCTGCTCTGGCTGGTCTCGCTGGTCTGGTTCTGGGTCTGGTGGCTGAAGCCCGTGCATGTCATCGGCTGGCCGGGGTTCCTGTTCGTGACCCTTCCGCTCGTCTGGCTGAGTGCGCTGCAGCTCTATTTCGTCATCGTCCTGTTCTACGCCCACCGCTCCTCGGCGCCCGATCCGGTGCCCGGTCGCTGGCGCGTGGCGATGATCGTGACCAAGACCCCGTCCGAGCCGTTCCCGGTCGTGCGCCGCACGCTCGAGGCGATGCTGGCGCAGGACTATCCGCACGACACCTGGCTTGCCGACGAGGATGTGACGCCCGAAACCGCGGCTTGGTGCGCGGCGCATGGGGTCAAGATCTCGTGCCGGAAGGGGCGCGCGGACTATCACCGCGCGGTCTGGCCGCGCCGCACGCGCTGCAAGGAGGGCAACCTTGCCTTCTTCTATGACCACTGGGGCTATCGCGACTATGACATCGTGGCGCAGCTCGATGCCGATCATGTGCCCCAGCCAGGCTACCTGCGCGAGATCCTGCGGCCCTTCGCCGATCCGGGCGTGGGCTATGTCAGCGCGCCCAGCATCTGCTCGGCCAACGCCGGCGAAAGCTGGGCCGCGCGCACGCGGCTTCACACCGAAGCCACGTTCCATGGCGTGTTCCAGACCGGCTACGCCGGGTTGCTGGCCCCGATGTGCATCGGCTCGCATTACGCGGTGCGGACGCGGGCGCTGAAGGAGGTCGGTGGCCTCGGGCCGGAACTGGCCGAGGATCACTCGACCTCGATGCTGATGAACGCGGGCGGCTGGCGCGGCGTCCATGCCATCGACGCCATCGCCTTCGGCGACGGGCCCGCCAATGTCGCGGACCTCGCCACGCAGGAGTTCCAGTGGTCGCGCAGCCTGCTGTCGCTGCTGCTGAGCCATACGCCGCGCTACCTGGGCCGGCTTCCGGCACGGCTGAAGTTCCTCTTCGTGGCCTGCCAGCTCTGGTATCCGATGTTCGCGGTCGTCATGGTGATGATGTATGTCGCGCCGATGCTGGCGCTGCTGCTCGACATGCGCTTTGCGGACGTGACCTTCCCGGCCTTCATCGGCCATTCGCTGCCGGCGGTGGCGATCCTGACCTGGATGGCGTGGCGCCTGAAGCGCGACGGATTCTGCCGGCCGGTCGACGCGCCGATCGTCAGCTGGGAGAAGGCGCTGTTTCTCGCGATGAAATGGCCCTGGGTGCTCTGGGGTTGCGCGATGGCGGTGCGGGACCGCGTGACCGGGCGGTTCGTCGACTTCCGCATCACGCCCAAGGGCGAGGCGGCGAACCGGCGCATCCCGCCCCGGATGACGGCGATCTACGTGGTGCTGGCGGCCGGCTGCGTGGTGCCGGTGTTCCTGGCGCAGGACGTGTCCGAGGCGCGCGGCTTCCTGCTTCTGTCGATGCTGAACGCCGCGCTCTACGGCTGTCTCGTCGCCGTGATGGTCTGGCACCACCTGCGCGGTCTGGGCGCGGTCTGGCGCGAGCAGATGGCCGATCTTGCCGTGCAGGGACTGGCCGTGGCCGCCGTGATCGGCCTCGTGGTGGCCGGCGCGATGATGCGAGGGCCCGAAAGCCTGGCCGCGCTCGCCTTCGGGCTGGAGCCGCTGCAGCTGACCCGCGCCGAATACGTCGTGTCCGGCGCCGCAAGCGGAGAAGAGCCGCGGGTGCACTTCCGCTTCGCACCCGCATGGAACTCCAGCCCCCTGATCGGTGGCTGACAGGAAGGAGATGGATGATGTGCCGGCATGAAATGCGGAAGACACGGGTCGCGGCAGCGGCAATCGCCGCAGCGGTCGGCCTTGCCTGCGCGGGCGTGGCCGTGGCCGCGCCTCCCGGAAGCCTTCCCTTCGGGGCCTATGACCCGGCGGGCGACTATCGCGACGACGAGGACCTGGTGATCGAGCACCTGTTCCTGCCCTGGGAAGACGTCTACCTGCCCTCGCTGCTCGACGCCGATACCTACGCCCGCGAGCGCAACCGCGCGCTGCTGGTGACGCTGGAGCCCTGGACCTGGACCCGCGACGAGCGCAACACGCCCGAGGCGTTGCGCGAGGGTATCCGCAGCGGCGCCTATGACGCCAACATGGCAGCGGTCTGCAACGTGCTCGCCGCTCTCCGCAGCCCGGTGACGCTGCGGTGGGCGCACGAGATGGAGGTGAAGGACGGCCAGTTCATCTGGTCGGGCTGGAACCCCGCCGACTACGTCGAGGCGTTCCGGCACATGACCTCGCTCTGCCGCTCGATCGCGCCCGCCATCCGGGTCATGTGGTCGCCGGGCGGAGAGGAGGGACTGGAGGCCTATTATCCGGGTGACGACGTCGTGGACCTGATCGGCATCTCGGTCTTCGGCCTGCAGGCCCAGGACCGGTTCAAGGTCGGGCGCGACCGCAGCTTCGTCGACATCCTGGGACCGCGTTACCAGCGGGTGGCGGGCTTCGGCAAGCCCGTCGTCGTGGCCGAATACGGCGTCTCGGGCAGCCGGGACTATGTCGACGCGTGGGACGGCGCGGTGCGCCAGGTGGGGGCGCAGTTTCCCAACCTCGTCGGCGCGGTCCACTTCAACCAGAAGGAGGTCTATGCCTGGCCGGACGGCTTCGGCCTGCCGGACTGGCGGCTCGACTACCGGGTGACGGACTCCCCGGACTGACCACCCGCGGACCCGGTCAAAGGCAGCTTCAAGATACATTCTTTGGGCGGTGACTGCCCGAAAGAGGCCATGTTCGGGCCAATCTGATGGCGTGATCGCCTACCAGACATGTCGGTAGTTTCTATATCGTCACGTAGTCCATGACGTCCGGCGGTTGCATTCGGCATCGCCAGGCCTGGGCCTTCGTGTCGAGCGAAGGAGATCCGACTGTGCAAACTGTCCGCAAGCTTGTCGCCGGCCTCGGGGTGGCGATCGTGGCCGCGCTTCCGCACCTCGCCGATGCCTCCAACGACTCCGCCCGCAACCATCCCACGGGACGGGGCGTGGTCATCACCCACTCGGCGGGAGCCTTCAGCTGGCTGGCCCGGCCGGCCGTCGCCCCGGCGGCCCTCACCCCCGCCAAGGCCCGCCTCCAGCGCCAGATCGGACGCGGGTCCTGGATCTGCTCGCCGGCGGGCTTCGGCCGCGGCTCGCGCTGCTATTCGAACTGACCGGACCGGCGACTTACGCCGGGCGCGCGCCGGTCGCTATGATGGCCGAGGCCGGAAGGCCCGCCCGCAGCAGTTCGGCCATCCGGTCGAACGCGGGCGCGGCATGGTCGAGGAACATCCGGTAGCCGTCGCAGAAATGGTTGATCCGGCCGGGGCCGCCGGTCGGGTCCGGCAGGATCCTGTGCTTGGGGCAGCCGCCGTTGCAGGCGAAGCGCCAGCGGCAGGTCCGGCACCCGGGCGGCAGCGTCGCCGCCTTGTCCTTGCCGAAGCGGCGCTGTCGGGGCAGCGCGGCCAGCTCCGCCACCGGCCGCGCGAGAAGGCTGCCCAGCCGATGCTCGGGATAGACATAGTGGTCGCAGGCATAGAGGCCGCCGTCATGCTCGAGCGCGAGCGCAGTCCCGCAGGTCTCGGCGAAGATGCAGAGCGACGCGGGTTCTCCCATCCAGAGCCCCAGCATCACGTCGAAATGCTGCACGAAGACCCGCCCCACGTCGTGGCGCACCCATTCGTCGAAGACCGCGCAGAGGAAGCGGCCGAGTTCCTCGCCGCTTGCGCAGAATGGCGCCACCACGGCACCGCGGTCGCCCCGGCCCGGCGGCCCGGCGAGCCGCCCGTCGGGCATCAGACGCTCCAGCGCGGGAATGAACTGGATCACCTCGGCGCCCAGCCCGCGCAGGTAGCGATAGACCTCGAGCGGCGCCCCGACATTGGCGCGCGAGATCACGGTCAGGATGTTCACGTCGACCCCGTGCCGCTGGAGCCGCTCCAGCCCGCGCAGGACGGCGGCCGAGCTGGGCCGTCCGCGGCGGTCGGGCCGGGCCTGGTCGTGCATCGCCGGCGGCCCGTCGAGGCTGACGCCGACGAGAAAGCCGTTCTCGCGCAGGAACCGCGCCCAGTCCTCCGTCACAAGCGTGCCGTTGGTCTGCAGGGCATTGCCGATCCGGTGGCCGGGGGGGCAGTGACGCGCCTGGATCTCGACAACGCGGCGGAAGTAGTCGAGGCCCATGAGCATCGGCTCTCCGCCCTGCCAGGCAAAGGTGATCTCCCGCTGGCCCGCCGCGCTCTGGCTTGCGATGTAGTCCCGGATGAAGCGGGACAGCACGGCCTCCTCCATCCGGAAGCGGTGCCGCTCGGGATAAAGCGCCTGCTTCTCGAGGTAATAGCAGTAGCCGCAGTCGAGATTGCAGCGCGGGCCGATGGGCTTGGCCATGACATGGAAGACCTGCCCCCAGGTCGGCCGGCCGGGAACGCCCGGCGATGACGGCGATCGGGAAGGCTGGGCCGGCGCGCGCTGCGGCCCGCCCGAGACGGGAGGGCGCTTCACGCGAGCCCCGGCGGGATGCCCGGTCCGGGCGCTGCAGACGCCCTGTTACGCCGCGGGCCGCGGCACCTCATTCGACGACCAGCGGGCCGTGCATCCCCGCCTCATAATGGCCGAGGATGAGGCAGGCGAACTCGTAGCGCCCGGGCTGTCCGAAGCTCCAGACGATCTCGCCGCTCGCGCCGGGGTCGAGCCGAACGGCGTTGGCCTCGGTGTGCGGCATGTCCGGCGTCTCTTCCATGAGCCGCTTGTGCGCGGCGATCTCCGGGGCCGAGCCCATCATGAACTCGTGCTCCTGCTGGCCGTCGTTGCGGATGAGCAGCCGGACCGTCTCGCCGGCCGCGACGGACAGGCGTGCCGGGCGGAAGATCATGCGGCCGTCCGCCGTCTCGGCCATGCTGACAGTCACGCTGCGCGTCGCCGACCCGGCAGAGGCCGGCGTGCCGAGCGGCGTCACATGGCCTCCGGCCGCGTCCTCGTGCGACGCGTGGCCTCCGGCTGCGACGTCATGCGATGCGTGGCCCCCGGCTGCGGTGTCATGCGACGCGTGCCCCCCGGCTTTGGTGTCATGCGCCATGTGGCCCCCGGTGTGCTCGCCCCCGGCCTGCGCCATGCCGGCTAGGCAGACGGCGATCACGGTGGTGATGCAGGTTCTCATGCTCGTCCTTTCGAATGGTCTTCCGCAGGAAGCACATTTCCCGGCATCCGACCTTGTCCGGGCGCAGGGTTCAAGCGACCTGCCGTCGCAAGGGATGCCGCCCGCCCCTGTATTTGTGGAGCCAATGCCGTCCAGCGCGAGCCGCGGCGTGGATGGCGCGGGCAGTGGGGCCGGCCCGGGGCGGCCGGCCCTCGGTCCGGTCAGCTGATCGCGCTCACGACCAGCGGTTCCACCTCGTGCCAGCCTTCCCAGATCATCTGCAGGGCGACATAGAGGATGATGAGCAGGCCGACATAGGCGATCCAGCGATAGCGGCCGATCAGCCGGGCGATGTAGGCCGAGGCAAGGCCCATCAGCGCAATGGAAAGGGCGAGGCCCACGATCATGACGGTCAGGTGCTCGCGCGCCGCGCCCGCCACGGCGAGCACGTTGTCGAGCGACATCGAGACGTCCGCCACGATGATCTGGACAGCGGCCTGCATCATCGTCTTCTGCGGAATGCCAGCCGCGATGGTGCCGTCCGCGTTGAGGTCGGCGCCCGCAAGCGCTTCCTCGGCGGCCTGTTCCTCGACCTCGTGGCCGGCGCGCAGCTCGCGCCACATCTTCCAGCACACCCAGAGCAGCAGGATGCCGCCCGCAAGAAGCAGGCCGGTCAGCGCGAGAAGCTGCGTGGTCACCCCCGCGAACAGGATCCGCAGCACCGTGGCCGCGATGATGCCGAGAAGGATCGCGCGCGGCCGCTTGTCGGCGGGAAGGCCGGCGGCCGCGAGCCCGATGACGATGGCGTTGTCCCCCGCAAGCGCGAGATCGATGGCGATGACCTGAAGCAGGGCGGCGAAGCCCTCGGGAGTGAGAATTTCCATACTGTTCCTCTTCGAGAGCCGCGCCGGGCCCGGCGGCGGTTCGTGATGGCTGGTTCGGCCCGACGGTCCGGCGCGGAACTGCCGTGACGGATCGCCTTTCCCGACACAGGGTCGCGGCCGGCTTCATACGGAAGACGCAGCCGTTCGGCCACAGGAATATTTGCGCCGCTACCCCGGCCCGTGACCCGTATCCCTTGCCTGCAATGGGCGAGGGGGCGGCCCCGGTGCCGCCGGCAGGGGCCGATCCGACCGGAGAAAGCGCCCTTGTCCTTGGCGCGGGCACGCGATGCGGCAGGCGCCGAGGCTGGCGCTGGGCCCTTGCCTTTCGCGAGGACGCGCGGTGCGGCAGGCGCCAAGCCATCAGCTCGAGGCGGGCACGGGTCCTTGCCCTTCGCAAAGGCACGCGGCGCTGCAGGGTCTTGCTCCAGCTGCCGGGACTGCCGGCGCCCGCCCGTCCGTGTCCTCAGACCGCCTCGCCTGCCTTCAGGGCCGCGAGCAGGTTCCGTGCTTCTGCCAGAACCCGCTCGCGGTGGCGCGGCTCCATCCGGTCCCACGTGCGATACATCTGCACCATCCGGGGGTTCCGCTCGAAGCGGTCGCGGTGGCGGTCCAGGAAGTGCCAGTAGAGCAGGTTGAAGGGGCAGGCACGATCGCCGGTGCGCTCCTTCACGCGGTAATGGCAGCGCCCGCAGTAATCCGACATCCGGTCGATGTAGGCCCCCGACGCTACATAGGGTTTCGAGGCCATCTGCCCGGCATCGGCGAACTGGCTCATGCCCAGCGTGTTCGGCGCCTCGACCCATTCGAAGGCGTCGATGTAGACCGACAGATACCACTCGTGCACCTCCGCCGGATCGACCCCCGCGAGCAGCCCGAAATTTCCCGTCACCATCAGGCGCTGGATGTGGTGGGCGTAGGCAAGGTCCCGCGTCTGCGCGACAGCATCGGCCAGGCAGGCCATGCGGGTCGGGCCGCCCCAGTAGGCGGCCGGCAGCGGGGCGTCGTGGCCGAGCGCGTTGAGCGCGGTGTAGCCCGGGCCGTTCAGCGCCCACAGGCCCCGGACATATTCGCGCCAGCCGAGGATCTGCCGGATGAAGCCCTCGACCGCGTTGAGCGGGGCCCCGCCGCCCTGGAAGGCGGCTTCGGCCCGGCGGCAGACCTCCAACGGATCGAGCAGGCCGAGGTTCAGCGATGACGACAGCAGGGAGTGCGACAGGAACGGCTCGCCCGACAGCATCGCATCCTGTTCGTCGCCGAAGCGCGGCAGGCTTTCGGCGATGAAGTGGTCAAGCGCCTGAAGCGCCTGCACCCGGTCGGTCGGCCACAGGAACGGGCGCAGCCGGCCGAAATGCGCGGAAAAGCGGCTTTCGACCAGATCGAGCACGGCTTCCGTTTCGGCATCCGGTGGAAAGCGCGGCGGACGCGGGCGGAGCAGGTCCGGCCGGGCCGGCTTGCGGTTCTCGGCGTCGAAGTTCCACCGCCCGCCCACCGGCGCGTCGCCCTCCATCAGAAGCCCGGTGCGACGGCGCATCTCGCGGTAGAACCACTCCATCCGAAGCTGGCGGCGACCGCGGGCCCAGTCGGCAAAGACCGCGGGCGGGCAGATGAAGCGGTCATCGGCCAGCAGGTGCATGCGCAGCGGCAGCGCTTCGAGCGCGGCGGTCAGCCGCCAGTCGCCCGGAGCGGTCACGAGCACCTCCGCCGCTCCCGACTCCGCGGCCCGGCGCAGAAGCTCGGCCCCGATGGAAGGCCCCGTCGCGGGATCGTCGAGCCGCGAGTAGGCCAGCCGGAAGCCCCGCCCGCGCAGGTGATCCGCGAATTTGCGTATCGCGGCCAGCACCAGCGCGATCTTCTGCGGGTGATGCGGCACGTAGGTGCCTTCCTCCATCACCTCGGCCATCACGACGAGGTCGCGGGCCGGATCGGCGGCCCGGAGCGAGGCGAGCGTGTCGCTCAGCTGGTCGCCGAGCACCAGTATCAGGCGTGTCACGGAGGCGGCTCCGGGCTGAAGATCGGATCTGCCGGACATGGGGGCTTGCCCGGGTGCCGGGAAGGGGCGTCGGATCGCCGGGGCGGGCCCGGACGGGGCAAAGCCGGCGCTGAAAGGCCGCTCACTCGGCCGCGATCGCGTCGCGCAGCGGCCGCTTGATCGCCTCGCGCTTGCCGCGGATGACCGCATCGATCCGCGCCGCGGGCATGCCCAGCGTTTCCAGCGCCGTGCCGGCCAGTTCCAGACCCGTCTCCAGCACTTCCGGCACCACCTCGGTCGCTCCCAGCTTGAACAGCCGGATCGCATGCTCGGCGTCGCGGGCGCGCACCACGATGGGAATGCCCGCGCGCTCGGCGTGGATCGCCGCTGCGATGCGTTCGGCCGCGACGGGGTCATGCATGGTCAGGACGACGGCGGCGGCCTGATCCAGCCCGCATCTGCGCAGGAACTCGCGCTGCACGGCATTGCCATAGACGACATCATGGCCTGCCGCGCGCCCCTGCCTGACGGCCTCGGTGTCGCGCGCGATTGCGATGAAGGGCCGGCCCTCGGCGGCCAGCACCTCGCAGATCAGGCGCCCGACCCGGCCATAGCCCACGACGACGACCCGTCCCGCCTCCACCGGTCCCGGATCGGCATGGCCCTCGTCCAGCGCGCGGGCGCGGGTGGCGCGCAGTCCCGCCCGGCTTCCCACCTTGGCGAGGAGCGGGGTGAGCAGCATGGTTCCCGAGGAGACGAGCAGCATGAACTGCTCGACATCAGGACTGATCAGCCCGCTCGAACTGCCAAGGCCGAGGACGAGGAAGGCGAATTCCCCGCCGCCCGCCAGCAGGAGGCTCGCCTCGGCCGCCAGCGGCCAGGCCAGGCCGAAGAGGCGCGCCAGCACCGCCACGACCGCCGCCTTGATCGCGACCATGCCGATCACCGAGGCCACGAGCATCACCGGCTCCTGCGTCACCTCGGCAAGGTCGATCCGCATGCCGACCGAGATGAAGAACAGCCCGAGCAGCATGCCCTTGAACGGCTCGATGTCCACCTCGACCTGACGGCGGAACTCGGTCTCGGCCAGCAGGAGCCCGGCGAGGAAGGCCCCCAGCGCCATCGAGAGGCCCGCAAACTGGGTCAGGAGCGAGGTCCCGACCACCACGAACAGGATCGTCGCCATGAAGAGTTCGCGGTTGTGCGTGCGCGCCACCAGCCGGAACAGGCGCCGCAGGATCAGCCGGCCGAAGCCGACGATCAGCAGGATCGCCGCCGCCGCCTGTGCCAGCGCAAGCCCGAGCCCCGCCCAGACCGAGGTCGCCGCGCCGTCGCCGACAGTCCCGCCGAACACCACGATCAGGAACAGGATCGGCACCACCGCCAGATCCTGCGCCAGCAGGACGGCGAAGATGCTGCGACCGGCGACCGAGGTCAGCCGGTGCTGCTCGGCCAGCAGTTGCAGGACGATCGCCGTGGAGGACAGCGCAAGGCAGGCGCCGATCACCAGGCTCGCGTCGAGCGGGTTGCCGAAGGCGAGCGCGGTGGCGCAGATGGCCGCCGTGGTCAGCACCACCTGCGCCATCCCGAGGCCGAACACCAGCCGGCGCATGGTCCAGAGCCGGTCGAAGGACAGCTCCAGCCCGATGGTGAACAGAAGGAACGCCACGCCCAGTTCGGCCAGCCGGTCCACCGCCTCCTGCGAGGTGATGGTGATCCAGCCAAGCCAGGGGAGCGCGCCCTCGAGCCGGCCGATGCTGTTCGGCCCGAGCAGCAGGCCCGCCACCAGAAAGCCCACCACAGGGCTGACCCGAAGCCGCGCCATGAGGGGGATCATGACCCCGGCGGTGCCCAGGAACACCAGCGCCTCGCGATAGATTCCGATGTCTGTTCCCGCTGCCATGCGCGCCATCAACCACGCCCGTCGGGATTTGGCGAGTCCCCCCATCGCATGGGCCCTTATCCATCGGTGCGGCCTCCGCGCGCGCCTTGCCGCCGCGCTCGCGGCGAGGGCGGGTGGGGGGGGAGGCGGCCCGGCGCCGGGCCGCTGCGCCCTGGCGCCGGGGCTCTCGGCGGGGCGGGCGTCATCGGGCATTCGGTCCCATTGTCGAACGCCCGCGGGGAAGCTATCGGATAGGCAGGTTCGGCGCACGGCGCCGATCGAGGGGAGAAGGATGTAGTAAGGTGTTCCAGTTCCTCGCTCTGTCCCTGGGACTTTCGCTGGTTCTGCTTCTGGGCGCGACCGAGATCGAGCGGCGGGCCATCGTGGCCCGCAGGCTGGGCCCCAACGGCCGCGCCATCCTTGCGGCGCTGTTCATCTCGGCGGTGGCCTCGCTCGCGGTCACGGTGGCGGCGGCCTTCGCCGGGGGCTGGATCTACCTGCTCCACGTGCTTGGCGCGTCGATCGTGTATCACGGCTTCATGGGCGTCTTCCTGGTTCATGGCCTGCAGGAAGTCTCCGCCCGCGTCGCCGAGCAGGCGATGCGCTGAGGCGCCCTGCGCCTGCGCGCAAACGTGAAGCCCATCGGCGCTTGACGCGGAAGGGTCGCGGTCCACCTCGCGGAGACGGAGGACGCCGCCATGCCGATCGATCGTCGCCAGTTTCTTGCCGGAGCCGCCACCGCGCTCGGCCTTGCCCTGCCGGCGGTCGCGCAGGCGCCACGCCGTCCGCGCCTCGCCGGCACGCTGGAGGCCGCGCGGTCGCTGCGCCAGCTCAATGCGCTGGTGGTCGCGCGGGGCGGGGAGATCCTGGTATCCGAGGCGCTGCGCGGGCCGTCGCCGGACCGGCCCGTCAACGTGAAGTCGGTGTCCAAGACCCTGGTCGCGGCACTCCTCGGGGCGGCCATCGACCGCGGCGTGGTGCCCGGCGTCCGGGCGACGCTGGGAGAGCTTGCGCCGGGGCTGATCCCGGACGGGGCTGATCCCCGTGTCCGCGCCCTGACGCTCGAGGATCTGGTGAGCCTGCGGTCGGGGCTGGAGCGCACCTCGGGCCCGAATTACGGCGCCTGGGTATCGAGCGGGAACTGGGTCGCCTTCGCCCTGTCGCGTCCCTTCGTCGCCGAACCGGGCGGGGCGATGCTCTATTCCACCGGCAGCTTCCACATCCTCGGCGCGGCACTGGCAGAGGTTTCGGGCCGCAGCCTGCTTGCGCTCGCCCGCGACTGGCTGGGCGGGCCGCTCGACATCGCGATCCCGTCGTGGACGCGCGACCCGCAGGGCTTCTATCTCGGCGGCAACGAGATGGCGCTGTCGCCGCTCGCCCTGCTGCGCTTCGGCGAGATGGTGCGCACGGGCGGGACGTGGGGTGGCCGGCAGGTGCTGTCGCGCGACTGGGTCGACCGCTCGCTCACCCCCCGCACGCGGTCGCCATTCTCAGGGCTGGACTACGGCTATGGCTGGTTCCTCGGCGCCTCTGCGGGAGAGAGGCTGGCGCTCGCGCGCGGCTATGGCGGGCAGATCGTCTGCCTGCTGCCGGACCTCGAGGCGACGGTCGTCATCACCTCGGACCCGACGCAGCCCGCCCGCAGCGGGGGCTATTTCGGCGACCTCATGCGGCTGGTGGGCGAGGTGGCGGTGCCGGAATTGCGGGCAGCCTGACGGTGGCTGTTGCGGCAACGAGTCGAGCCATGCGCCGGAAAAGGCAGGCGGGCATCCGGCAGCGGAAGAACCCGGCTGTCCCGCCGGCATATGCCCCACCCGGCACGACCCGGAATGGCAACGCCTGGCCCGCGCGGGGCGTGTTGCAGCGGCGGGCCGGAGCCCGTCCGACATCCGCACTTTCGGGAGGGGCCGGCCGTCGCAAGGCCGGAAATGACGAAGGGCACCCGCAAGGGTGCCCTTCTGTCGTCTGGAGCGGGCGATGAGATTCGAACTCACGACCCTTACCTTGGCAAGGTAATGCTCTACCCCTGAGCTACGCCCGCGCTCCGTGGGCCGGGTATTAGCCGAGGCGTTCGGCGGCTGCAAGAGCCTTCTTGCACCTCATGCAATTCCCCGAGCCTCGACCGCCGGAACCGCCGCGAAGGTCGCGGGCGCCACCTTCGCCGACGCGCGCGCCGCGCCATGGTGCTTCCAGCGGTCGGCGAGCCAGGCCACGAGGAACTGCACCGACAGGCCCGTGGCCAGCAGCAGGGTGTCGAACAGGAAGTGGTCGCCCGTCACGTCCTTGATGCCCTGCATCACGAAGCACAGCACCGTGCCCGTGGCGAAGACCTGCAGGGCATGGCGCCCGAGCAGCGCAAGAGGCTCCGTCACCGGAGAGGCCGCAAGGCTGCGCACCCAGCCCACCGTCGTCAGCAGATAGACCAGCGACAGAACGTGCAGCAGGCGCGGCACGGTGGCGAAGGTCTTGTCGAAGGCGGTGACGTAGAAGGGCAGGCCCAGCTCGGTGTTCAGGATCCACATGAAGTGGTTCATCGCCTCGTTCACGGCCGGGACCTTCAGCCAGAGAAGCGACAGCAGCAGATAGGCCGCCGAGAGGAGTTGCAGCCACGGCAGCACCGGCACGAATCGCTGTCCGCGCTTCAGCGCCACCCCGGTCAGCAGGCCGCAGACGAAGATGATCTGCCAGGACAGGGGGTTGAAGAACCAGCCGCCTGCGTTGGGGAAGTTCGGCAGGTTCAGCCGGAACTGACCCGCGGCGGCCCACAGCAGCACCGAGGCCGCCAGAAGCGTGCGCGGCCAGCGCAGCGCCGCGATGAGCAGAAGCGGCGTCACCAGGAGCAGCGTGGCATAGAGCGGCAGGATGTTGGTGTATCCCAGCTGATGCGTCAGCGCCGGCACGCCGATCATGAAGCCGAGCGGCTTCTCAAACAGCACCCAGACCTGATTCTCGTGCAGGAGTTGCGGGGCCGCGAACCAGAGCGCGAAGGCCGCCGAGATGGCGATGGCCCAGACCGTCGTCAGCATGTGGACGAGGTAGAGCGTCCACGCCCGCCGCCAGACCTTGCGGGCCGCTGCCCAGGAAGGCTGCCAGAAGCCCTTGGAGTAGGCGAGGCCGGCGGCGATCCCGGACATCAGCACGAAGGCCTCGGCCGCGTCCGAAAAGCCGAAGTTCCGGCTGGTGAAGTTCTCCCATACCGTGCCGGGCACATGGTTGACGAAGATCATCACCAGCGCGAGGCCGCGGAACATGTCGAGTCGCTTGTCGCGTCCCGCCTGTATCGATCCCCCGTCAGGCATGTTGCACCGCCAGCGCCATCCCTTCCTCGGGGGCCTGGCTGTTCTGCCAGTCGGCCAGGATCGCTTCATGAGCGAGGAGCACCGGGGTAGGGGCCATATCCAGCGGGGTGGTGAAAAGCGCGGAACAGCTGCGCTTCGAGGTGCTCATGATGACGAGCGGGGAAAGGATCATCGGAATGGCCACCGGAAGAAGCCAGGGCACGAGGCCCGGCGCGAAATAGTAGGTGGCGCCGATGCCGACGAGGCCCCAGGTGACGATCCAGTGGCTGGCCATCCAGGCCTCGGCCAGCGTCAGGCTGCCGTCGCCGCGGTTGTTCGTGGGCCAGCCGCCGTCACGTCCCAGCACGACCTGCAGGACGGAGCGGGTCTGGAACGCCATCAGGATCGGCGCGATGATGCTGGAGAAGGCAAGCTCCGCCAGGGTGGAGACGAGGACGCGGAAGGCGCCGCCAAAGCCCGCGGCACGGCCGGTCAGGATCGCCTCGAAGGCGATGAGCAGCTTCGGCAGCAGCAGCAGGCCGAAGATGCCGACCGCCAGACCGATGGCCTTCCAGGTCTCGTCCGAGGGGAAGACCGGGAACGGCCAGTAGGGCACCGGGAAATAGTCGAGCGGGGGCGCGAAGAACGGCGCCGCGATCGAGGCGAGGATGAATCCCAGCCAGAACAGCGGCGCGATATAGGCCATGATGCCCTGGACGAAGACGAAGCGGTTCCAGGCCCGCAGCCCGGGCGCGAACAGGATCCGCCCGTGCTGCAGGTTGCCCTGGCACCAGCGCCGGTCTCGCTTGGCGTGATCCACGAGGTTCTCGGGGCCTTCCTCGTAGGAGCCGCCGATGTCGTCGTCGAACCGCACCGTCCAGCCCGACCGCGCCAGCAGGGCGGCCTCGACATAGTCGTGGCTCATCACGGGGCCGCCGAAGGGCGGCGGGCCGCTCAGTTCGGGCAGGCCGCAGCTTTCCGCAAAGGCGCGGACGCGGACGATGGCGTTGTGTCCCCAGAACGGCCCGGTCTCGCCCTGCATCATGGCAAGGCCCCGCGCGAAGATCGGCGCATGCAGCGCAGCCGAGAACTGCATCGACCGGCCGAAGCGGGCCTTCGCCTTGGTGACGGCGGGCAGCGTCTGCAGCAGGCCGAGCCGCGGCTCCGCCTCCATGCGGCGGACCATCTCGACGAGGGTCTCGCCCTCCATCAGGCTGTCGGCGTCAAGAATGACCGCCAGCTCGTAGGCGGCGCCGGACTTCTGGATGAAATCCTCGATGTTGCCGGCCTTGCGGCCCTTGTTCACCGGGCGGCGGCGGTAGAAGATCCGGCCCTCGGCCTCGCGCTCGCGAAGCAGCCGCAGGAACCAGAACCGCTCGCGCGCCGCGATGGTCTCGTCCCGCGTGTCCGACAGGATCGCGAAATGGAACAGGTCATGCCAGGGCGTCGCCGCCAGCGAGGCATCCATGGCCGCGATGCGCGAGAAGGTCGCCACCGGATCCTCGTTGTAGACCGGGACGAGGATCACCGTCTTCGCCGCGATGGGCGCATTGGGACGGACATTCGCCGGCCGCCGCGCGCGCGTGAACAGGCCGAGCACCGCATGCGCGGCACCCCAGGCCAGCCACGAGGTCGAGACGAGGATCAGCACGCTGCGCGTGATGTCCATCGAGTCGAGTCCGTCGGTCGAGCCGAACTGCAGAAAAAGAAAGAAGGCCCCGGCCGACGCGAGCAGGCTGATCGCCGCTGCGAGAAGGCGCGAGGCCAACGTGACGGCGCGCAGGCGCCGCACCGCGGGCATGGCTCAGAGCCCCGGCCTCGGGGCACGGACCCCGAAGAGCCGCAGCACCGAGAACAGACCGCTCGGGGTCGGCTCGAGCTGCTGCTTGGGCATGGCACAGGGCGCGGCCGGAGGCGCGCCGAGACTGTCTACGAGGGCCGCGATATCCTCGACCGTGGCGGCCTCGTGGGCTTCGGTCCGGAACGTGTCGGCAGGGTGCAGCATCAGGCTTTGTTCCACTGATAGAGCCAGGTTTCCGAGAGCTTGCGTCCATAACCGGCAATGTGAGCTGCCAGTTCCACCGTGGCCCCCTCGGGTGCGGCCACGTCGAGAACGAGACGCCATATGTCCATGTCGTCGAGTCGTTCAAGGGTCTGCGTAACAATTTGTCCATGCTGGACCGAGGCGACGGCTTCGATCTCGGCATCGGGGGGCAGGCTGCCCAGCAGGCCGCCCTTGAAGTCTATGACGAACTTGCGTGTTTCCCCGTCATTCTCCGTGCCCGAGACGCCGCCGTGACCGGCCCGCGTCTCATGGATATGGGCAAGGTCGGACGGTTCTTCGACCGGCAGGGCGCCCCAGCGCAGCCGATAGGCGAATTCGCGCGCATCGCCGGCGGCAATCTGCCCTTCCGGGACCCAGAAGGCAACGATGTTGTCGTTCGTCTCGTATTTCGTCGGGATCTCGACCAGCC
The DNA here is from genome assembly GCF_002407205.1 of Rhodobacter sp. CZR27. Taxonomy (NCBI): domain Bacteria; kingdom Pseudomonadati; phylum Pseudomonadota; class Alphaproteobacteria; order Rhodobacterales; genus Rhodobacter; species Rhodobacter sp. CZR27. The sequence continues at coordinate 1,445,150 of NZ_CP023548.1, forward strand.
GCACGACGCCCTTGCCCCACTGGCCGATCGGTTCCACCGCGACCGAAGGGCGGCGCTCGTAATGCGCCTCGGCGTCCTGATAGTCCTCGAAGGCGCGCTTGCGCTGGAGCAGGCCGAAGGAGGCGATGTTCTCCTCGCCGAAATAGCTGCTCGCAAGGCGCGGCGGGTTGTTCAGCGGCCGCCAGAGCGTGTCGCCATCAGCCCGGCGGATTGCCAGCCCGTCGCTGTCGTGCACGTTCGGCCGGAAATCGTCGAAGCTCGCACGGTTCTTCTCGCCGAACAGGAACATCGAGGTCAGCGGCGCCACGCCGAGCTGCGCGACAGGGCTGCGGAAGAACAGGCGGGCGGTCACCTCCATCACGGTCTCGATGCCGGGGGTGATGACGATCCGGTAGGCGCCGGTCACGCTGGGGCTTTCCATGGCGGCGAACAACTCGGCCGACAGGTCGCCGGCCCCCGGACGCTGGAAGTAGAAGCGCGAGAAGCGCGGGAATTCCTCGGGCGAGGCGGTCGCCGTGTTGATCGCAAGGCCGCGGGCCGAGATGCCGTAGCCGTTGCCGCGGCCGAGCGCCCGGAAGTAGCTGGCGCCGAGGAAGGCCACCAGTTCGTCCGACACGTCCGGCCGGTTCAGCGGGAAGTTCATCCGGAAGCCCGCGACGCCCGGCAGGTCGACATGCTGCGCCACGCGTTCCGCAAGGCCGTTGCGGTATTCGAAGTCGTCGGTGGAGAACTTCATCTCCTGCACGGTGCCGTCGGTGATGTCGAACAGCCTGACCGGCGCACCGAACAGCCAGCCGAGGTGGAAGGCCTGCACGCGGAACATGCTGTCGGTGTCGGCCCAGCGCGACCGCTCGGCGAGGAAGTTGATCGAGCGGTAGTCGTCATACTTCAGTTCGCCCAGGAAACCGGTGAGGTTCTCGGGCTCGACATGCGGCTTGGTGGCGGCGAGCCGCATCTCCTCGGTCAGCCAGTCGAAGCTGAACTGCTGCGGTGCGGCAACCGGCGCCTCCGGCTGCGCTTCCGGGACCACGGGCGCTGCCGGCTGGGGGGCAGGTGCTTCCTGCGCGCGCAAAGGCAGCCCGAAAAGGCCGCCGGCGGCGAGGGCAAGCGACGAACTTGCCGCCGAAAGAAGCACGCGGCGGTTCAGCCGGGCGGAGGGTGTGGCGTTCAACGACATATGATGCGGCGACGTCCGGATTCCAATGAGTTGGGCGGTGCAACTGCGAGATTCGCACCGACCAGCAATATGGTTGTGTGCTAGGCACTTGCAAGGTCGGGTGGTGCCGCAGGCGGCTGGTAAGCGTGCTTTCGCCGAACTTGTGTGCAAATCGGCGCAGGTCCCCCGGGGCGCCATGGCGCTGCATGCGCGAAATGCCCCGCGCGGTGCAAAATCGCCCGGATGCTGCGGTGCAGACAGGCAGCGGAGAGAAAATGCCGCAGGGCGGAATGTGCGGCTTTCCGTCGGGTGAGTCGGGTGGTGGCGCGGGGTGATCGGGCAGCGCGGCGACGGCCGGGGACGGACTCAGTCGCGGCGCTCGGGGCGCGGGCCGTGCAGCAGGACGAGACGCTCGGCGCCGGCGTCATGCTCCGGGTCGGACGGGCGGCGGACGGCCGGCGCGACGCGCTCGGCGGCCTGAGACAGGGCGTGCTCGACCTCGTGCAGCTTGTGGCGCTCGGCATAGCCGATCAACGAGATCAGGTGCGGCACGAGCCAGGCATGCTCGCCCTGCGGCCTTCTGGGCCGCCGGGCAGCAAGCTGCGTCACGTTCGTCAGGTCATGCTCCGGCTTCGCCATGCTTTGTCCTTCCGATTTCGGGGCGGCGCTCCGTTCTGCCGACGCCTCCGAAGTGCCCCTGCACGTTGCCTCGTGCAACATTCCTGTCGTTCCGACCGGCGGGAAGCCGCCGGCCCGTCAGGCAAATACAGTCTGGGGTTGCATCACGTCGTGACGGATACCGGAGAAGTCGCGAATCCTTGCCACACGCTCTTCCGAACAGTCCATCAGCGCCGCCAGCGCCGTGACCTTTCCCATCGGCTTCGGCGTGCCAAGATAGCCGTGCGGGGCATTGCCCGAACGCTTCAGCACCCGATCCATCACCGGGTCGATCACCGCGACCGCATCGGTGACACCGGCGGACATCGCGAATTCGAACGCGCCGATCATCACCTCGCTGGTGACATAGGCGATCGAGTTGCGCGACCGGCCACCGGAAAGCCGCTCGGTATCGACGCAGAAACGCGTGGCTTCCCAGCAGGTTGCACTGCGGAGCGGGGGCTCGCCGTCGAGGATCGAACTGAACACGTCCGAGAGCATGTGCGGGCCGGTCGTCTGCAGCAGCCGCATGCAGCCCACCACTTGGCCGTCGTCGTCCACGCTCACGACATGGGCCGGGTCAAGCTCGTCGAAATTGTCGCGCTCCATTCCCTGGGACACCTTCACGTCCCAGCCAAGACGATCGGCAAAGACCCGCTTGCGCAACCTATACATGTCCTTCACGAGGGATGCATGCTCGTGTAAGTTGAGCGAGTCGATGATGAAAATCATTGGTTGAGTCCCCAAGGTTGCGTAACATACGGCTATAGTTGCGCAATCCCTGCTTTTTCGGCTATCAGGGGAATCCCGTATCGCGGGCCCTTTCGGCGTGCTTTCTCTTCAGGGGGATGGGCTAGGTCATCTGGGGTAGACCAGCCCCAGCCCGATGGCGCGACCCACTGCCTGAACGGTGGAAAGCGTGCCGAGCTTCTCGCGTGCCGAGCGCAGGTGAACCTCGACGGTGCGGTGCGATATGCCGAGGATGTCGCCGATGTCCATCTGCGACTTGCCTGCTGCGACCCACTGAAGCACCTCGATTTCGCGCTGGGAGAGCCTCGGCTGGCGCAGCGCGCGCGAGATCACGTCCGAGCGCATCACGGCGTCGTGCAGGTGCACCGCCGCCACCTGAAGCTGGCCGATGACGGCGCGACGCAGCTTGTCCCATTCCGGACGCGGGCAGGCGCGGGTGACTGACAGAAGCCCACGGTCACCGTAGGGGCCGCGGACGGGCACCGTCATGCCCTGGGCGGAGATGCCGAAATCCTCTGCCGCGAAGAAGACGGCATGGAAGCGCTCGTCCCGCTCGAACCGGCTCCAGTCGACGGGGGCGATGCTTTGCGCCGACTTGTGGATGGTCGGGTCCACGCGGTGCAGGTTGCGTCGCATGTAGTGCATCTTCCAGGCGTCGGGGTAGTTGGCATAGCCCTGCACCGCGCCGGTGACCGGGCTCGTCGTGGCGTAGGACGCATAGTCGAACCCCAGGGTCGCGCAAAGCTGATCGAGATATTCGAGAAAGTTCTCGTCACTCGAAGTGACCGTGCTGAGGTCGATGATGTCCATTCTGCCGGCTCCGCTCCGGCCGTGCTGCGTGCCGGCAAGCCTTTCTTACCATGTTTTCCTGGCCGAAGGGAGGCGCCGCGGACGCCTTTCGGTCACAGAATCCCGCGGCTGGCGGCCACCGACGCCGCCTGGGCGGCGGTCTTGGCATTCATCCGCTGGGCCGCGCCCTTGAGGCGGGCCTTGACCGCGCTCTCCGAAATTCCAAGCGCATAGGCCATCTGCTTGTAGCGCATCCCGGTGGAGAGCATCCGCAGCACCTCGACCTGGCTCTCGGTCAGGGACTGCGGTTCGTTCACATGCAGCGCGGTCAGCATCTCGCGCAGGTCCTGGATCTCGGAATCAGTGAATTCGCGGTCGGAACGTGCGAAGATGCCGAAGCTCTTCTTCGGGACGGTCCCGCGTCCAGCGAGACAGATCGTCGCGCCGAAGCGCATGCCATACTGTCTGTAGCGGGCCATGACGCCCAGCGGATCGGCAAGGTCGATGGAACTCCAGCGCAGCGAGCCCTGGTTGGTAAAGGTCCACCGCATCAGCGGGTCCTGCAGCGCAAGTCCTCGTGCGGTATAGAGTTCGACAAATGGTTCCGGAAAGGTATTCAGTTCATCCTCCGGCGAGTAGAACCCGAGGCGGAGGGCGACGTAGAAGCCGGCCTGTGCTATCTGCAGGAACGCTCCCTTCATGTCCGACAGATGCATAAGCTTGTGCTGTTCCATTGTTATCCGGCAAGCCGTAAACTGGTAGTCGCAGGGCATGATGCCGTGCCTCTTTTTGATACACAACCTCCGGGCCGATACAAAGCATGGTAAACGTTCTGCGCGTGCGTGAGCTTCTTTCGGCTGTGGCCGCCCGCTCCGACTGGCACTTCGCCATCGGCGTCCGCATCCGCTTCGCAAATCCGACGCTGCTCTACCAGACCTACCCCGAGGCGTGGGTGAACACCTACGCCGAGCAGGCGCTGATCTTCGTGGATCCGACTGTGCGGTGGGGGATGGAGCACCCGGGCATCTGCCGGTGGAGCGAGTTGAGTGACCAGGACGAGGCCGGAGTCATGGCAAAGGCAGCCGATTTCGGGCTGCGCTACGGCATCGTGGTCTCGGTGGGCGAGGCCTCGGCTCGCACGCTGGGTTTCTTCTGCCGGCCGGAGCGGGAACTGACCGATGAGGAGGCCAGCTTCGCGCTGGAAACGGTTCAGGTCCTGCACGACGAGACCAGCGGCATTGGCCAGCTGAGCGAGACGCAACTGGCCGAGCTGCGCAATCTGGGAGCGGGGTTGCGGCACTAGACCGGGGCGTGCCCGCGACGGCATGTCGCAGCTGGATCGCCTCTTCTGACGTAGCGTCAACGCTTCTCTTGTGGCGCGGACCTTTGGGGATTCGACGCGCTTCAGGCTGCGCGGCCGGCGCGGCGCCCCGACGCCGCGCCCCGATCCAACCAAGCGCTGCCGCTGCAGACCACGGCGGTGACCTGCGCAGGTCCGCATTGCAACTAACTGACCGGTCGGTTAGTAATGGTGCATGGTGGAACGAGCGGCTCCCGCGACACGGCCCGACCAGACCCCCCGGTTCCGGAGGCGGGCAGAGGCTCGGCCGGATGAGGTGCTCGACGCGGCGCTGGACCTGTTCTCGCGCAAGGGCTTTGCCGGCACGACCGTCGAGCAGATCGCGCGTCACGCCGGCCTCTCGAAGGCTGCGGTCTATCTCTACTTTCCCTCGAAACAGGCGCTGCTGACCGGCCTCGTGCGGAGGGCGATCGTGCCGCTGGCCGACGAGGCGCTGGCGCGTATCTCCTGCCATCGCGGGGATCCTCGGCCGGTGATCCGGCAACTGGCGGGCCTGCTTGCCGAGCGTCTGGCCGATCCGAAGGTCTTCGCCGTGCCAAGCCTTGTGCTGCGCGAGGCCGCCTCGGCCCCGGAGGTCGCCGCCATGTATCGCGCGGAAGTGCTTGAAAAGGTGCTGCCGGCCCTGCGCGGCCTGATCGCGCAGGGGGTCAAGGGCGGCCATGTCCGCCCGGTGGATCCCGACCTTGCCGTCCGCAGCATCGTCGGGCCGATCTTCGTCCACCTTCTGCTGTCCCATGTCTTCGGCATCGGCGAGCCCCGGCTTGATGCCCTGCTCGAGACGCATCTTGCCATCCTCTGCGCGGGGCTGGAGCCGGAGCGCGCGCCATGACCTTTCCCGACACGATCCTCGGCCTGTTCGCGGCCCTCCTCGGGGCGGGGGAGCCGCAGGTCTGGAACGGCTATGCCGAGGCGGACACGATCCTCGTCGCGCCGGTCAGCCCGGGGCGGATCGTCACCGTCGCCGCCGGCGAGGGCGATCTCGTGACCGCTGGCGACCCGCTGGTGGAACTGGAAGGCGACGCCGAGAAGGCCGCGCTCGCGGCCACGCACGCGGCGGTCGCGGTGGCCGAGGCCAATCTGGGCAACCTGCGCACCGGAGGCCGGGACGAGGAGATCGCGGTGATCGCCGCCTCGCTGCACCGGGCCGAGGCGGATCTGGGTCTTGCCTCGATCACGCTCGACCGTTCGGAACAGTTGCTGGCGCAGGGCCGGGTGCCGCAGGCCACGGTGGATCAGGACCGCGCTGCGTTGACGGCGGCCGAGGCGCAGGTGGAGCAGTTGCGCGCGGAACTCGCCGTGGCGCATCTGCCGGCGCGGGAAGGCGAGCGGCTGGCCGCCGAGGCCGCGCTGCGGCAGGCCCGTGCCGAGGCCGATGCCGCACAGGTGGCGCTCGACAACCGCAGGCTCATCGCGCCGATCGGCGGCCGGGTGGAAACCCGGTTCCACGATCCGGGCGAGGTGGTGGCGGCCGGCGCGCCGATCCTGTCGCTCTACGATCCGGCACGGCTTCATGCCGTCTTCTTCCTGCCCGAGGCCGACCGCCTGCGCATAGCGCCCGGCACGCGGCTGGCGCTGACCTGCACCGGCTGCCCGGAGGGGCTGACCGCCACCGTCACCGAACTGGCCACCGATCCGCAATACACGCCCCCGATCATCTACAGTCGCGAGGAGCGCGCCCGCCTCGTCTTCCGCGCCGAGGCCGAACTGGACGCCGAGTCGCGCCTGATGCCGGGGCAGCCGGTGACGCTGGAACCGCTGCCATGACCGCGCCCGCCATCTCGGTCCGGGGCCTGACCAAGGTCTTCAACGGCCGCAAGGTGGTGGACGGCTTCGACATGGACGTGCCGAAGGGCGCGATCTACGGCTTCCTTGGGCCGAACGGCTCGGGCAAGACCACGACGATCCGCATGATGTGTGGCCTCCTCACCCCCGACGCGGGCGAGGGCAGCTGCCTCGGCTTCGACATCCGCCGCGAAAGCCAGCGGATCAAGGAGGCCGTGGGCTACATGACCCAGCGCTTCTCGCTCTACGAGGATCTGACGATCCGCGAGAACCTCGATTTCATCGCCCGCATGTATCGCATCGCCGACCGGCCAGCACGGGTCGGCAAGGCGCTGGAGGACCTCGGCCTTGCCGATCGGGCGGGGCAGCTGGCCGGGACGCTCTCGGGCGGCTGGAAGCAGAGGCTGGCGCTGGCGGCCTGCATGATCCACGACCCGCGCCTGCTGCTGCTTGACGAGCCGACCGCGGGCGTCGATCCCAAGGCGAGGCGCGACTTCTGGGACGAGATCCGCAGGCTTTCGGGGCAGGGCGTCACGGTCCTCGTCTCGACGCATTACATGGACGAGGCGGTGCAGTGCGACTTCATCGCCTACATCGCCTATGGCCGGAAGCTGATCGACGCGCCGGCGCCCGAGATCCCGAAGCGGCTGGGCCTCGAGACATGGCGGGTGGACGGCCCCGACATCGCGGCGCTCGAGGCCGAGCTGCGCGGGCAGCCGGACGTGCAGCAGGTCGCGCGGTTCGGCTCGGTGCTGCATGTCTCCGGCACCGACGCCGGGGCGCTCGACCGCCTCGCCGCCACCTTCGCCGCGCGCGGCACGCACCGCTGGCAGAAGCAGGAGGGCGGGCTGGAGGAGGCCTTCATCTGGCTCATGGCCTCGGCGCGGGACAATTTCGCAGGGGCGGCGCCATGAACTTCTCGCTGTCGCGCTTCCTTGCGGTGCTGTCGAAGGAGTTCATCCAGATGCGGCGCGACCGCGTCACCTTCGCCATGATGATCGGGATCCCGATCATGCAGCTCTTCCTGTTCGGCTTCGCGATCAACTCGGACCCGCGCCACCTGCCGACGCTGGTCGAGATGTCGGACACCGGCCCCGTCACGCGGGCGCTGCTCGTCGCGATGCACACCTCGGATTATTTCGACTTCCAGGGCACCGTGACCAGCCGCGAGGAGGGCGACCGCGCGCTCCGGGACGGCAGTGCGAATTTCGTCGTGGTGATCCCGCCGGGGTTCGAGCGCGACGTGGTGCGCGGCGTCTCGCCCGAGATCCTGCTGGCCGCCGATGCCTCGGATCCGACGGCCTCGGGCGGGGCGGTCTCGGCGCTGTCGGGGATCATCGACACCGCCGTCTCGCAGACCCTGACCGGCACGCTCGCACCCGAGGCCGCCGCACCGCCGCCCTTCACCATCACCGTGCACCGGCAGTTCAACCCCGAGGCGCGCACCGCGACCAACATCGTTCCGGGCCTTCTGGGCATCATCCTGTCGATGACCATGGTGATGATCACCGCCGTCGCCATCGTGCGCGAAAGCGAGAAGGGCACGATGGAGACGCTGCTGGCCACTCCCGTCCGCCCGCTCGAGGTCATGGTGGGCAAGATCGCGCCCTACATCCTCGTGGGCTATGTGCAGACGCTGGTCTTCCTTCTGGCGGCGCGGCTGATCTTCGACGTGCCCTTCCTCGGCTCACCCTTCGCGTTCTTCCTCGGCTTCAACCTCTACGTGGTGGTCAACCTCGCGCTCGGCTTCCTCGTCTCGACGGTGGCGCGGAACCAGATGCAGGCGATGCAGATCTCGTTCTTCACCATCCTGCCGTCGGTCCTGCTGTCGGGGTTCATGTTCCCGTTCGCCGGAATGCCGGGCTGGGCACAGGCCCTTGGCTCGGCGATTCCAGCCACCCATTTCCTGCGCGTCACGCGCAAGGTGCTGCTGAAGGGCGCGGGCCTGACCGAGATCCTGCCCGACATGGCCGGACTGCTGGCGATCATGGTGGTCATCGTCACGCTCGCCCTGCGCCGCTACCGCCAGACGCTCGACTGACGCGACAGCTTCTTACACCCTCCCGCGCTATCGGTCAGGATGCACGCCACCCGCCCGATTCCCGAGGGATCCATGAGCTTCCGCTTCCTGCACGCCTCCGACCTGCACCTCGGGCGCGCCTTCGGCACCTTCCCCGAGGCGATCCGCTACCGCCTGCGCGAGGCGCGCCATGGTGCCATTGCCCGCCTTGCCGCGGCGGCGCGAACCGGTGGGGCGGCGACGATCCTGCTGGCCGGGGACACGTTCGACGCCGAGACGCCGGCCCCCGACACGCTTCGACAGGCACTTCGCGCGATGGCGGCGGAAGTCGACGTCACCTGGGTCCTGCTGCCGGGCAATCACGACAGCCTCGGCGCTACCGAACTCTGGCGCCGTATCGCCTCGGATGCCGCGCCGAACCTCCGACTCGCGCTGGAACCGGCGCCGGTTGCGCTCGCGCCCGGCGTGACGGTGCTGCCCGCGCCCTGCACGCGCCGACGCCCGGGCCGGGACCTGACCGAGTGGATGGCGGAAACAGGCGGCAACGGCCTGCGCATCGGCCTTGCCCATGGCGCGGTGACGAGCTTCGACGGAGAGGAGGGCGCCCCCGGCATCATCCCGCCCGACCGCGCCACGAGCGCGCGGCTCGACTGGCTGGCGCTTGGCGACTGGCACGGCACGCTGCGGATCACGGATCGCTGCTGGTATTCCGGCACCCCGGAACCCGACAGCTTCAAGCATGACGCGGCCGGAGGCGCGCTTCTGGTGGCGCTGGAAGCGCCGGGCGCCGCGCCGAAGGTGGAGCGGGTGGAAACCGGCTGCTTCCGCTGGTGCGCGACCGGGCTTGCGCTGCTGCCGACCGAGGATGCCCCGGCCCGGCTCGCGGCCGCGCTGCCGCCGCCGGGCGAGCGGCGTGACACGCTGTTGCGCCTGACACTCACCGGTCGGCTGCCGCTGCCCGCGCGCGCGGCGCTGCTTCGGGCGGCCGAGGAGGCCGGGCCCGACTTCGGCTGGTTCGACTGCGACGCCGCCCGACTGACCGTGGAGGCCCGGCCCGACGATCTCGACCTGATCGACCGCGGCGGCGCGCTGCGCACCGCGGCCGAGGCGCTCCTGACCGACGCGGGCGATCCGGCGCTGTCGCCCGAGGACCGCGCCGCCGCCGAGACCGCGCTGGCGCATCTCTTCCGTCTCGCGCAGGAGGTTCAGGCGTGAAGCTCCGCTCGATCGCGCTGACCAACGTGCGCCGCTTTGCCGGCCGCCGTGCCACGCTGGACGGCATCGGCGACGGCATCACGGTGCTGGCCGAGCCGAACGAGTTCGGCAAGTCCACCTTCTTCGACGCGCTCCACGCGCTGTTCTTCGAGCGCCACCGCTCCCGCGCCCGCGGGGCCGCATCGCTGCAGCCGCATACCGGCGCCGCCCCCGAGGTCGCGGCCGAGATCGACCTGCCCGAGGGGCGGTTCCGCATCGAGAAACGCTGGCTCGGCCGCCCCGCTGCCCGGGTCATGGACGCCACCGGCCGGCTGATCGCGCAGGAGGACGAGGCCGAGGCCTGGATCGACCGCGCGGTCTCGGGCGGTCTCGCCGGCCCCTCGGGCCTGCTCTGGGTGCGGCAGGGGCTGCTCGGGCTGGAGCCCGAGGGCAGCAGCGCGGCAGAGAAGTCCGAGCGCGAGCGTCTGCTGGCGACGCGGCGCGACCTCATGTCCTCGGTCGCGGGCGAGATCGACATGCTGACCGGCGGTCGGCGGATGGATGCCGTGCTGGCGCGGGTGGCCGAGGGGCTGTCCTGCCTTGCGACCGACCGTTTGCGCCCGAAGGCGAAGGGGCAGTGGGCCGCCGCGATCGAGGAGGCCGAAAGCCTCGAGACGCGCGAGGCCGACCTTGCGGCCCGTGCCTCGGCGCTGTCGGGCGCCCTGTCGTCCCGTCGCGATGCCGAGCGGCAACGTCAGGCGCTGGAGGACCCCGACGCCGAGGCGGCGCGTCAGACCGCCCTTGCCGAGGCGCGCGCCGCACATGCCGCGGCTGCCGCCCATGCCGGCCGCGTGGCCCAGGCACGGCAGGAGGTGCGGCTGGCCGAACTCGCCGCCACTGCCGCCGCGCGCGACCTCGCGGCCCTCGAGACGCAGGCGCAGCGGCTGGGCGAGGCCGCCGCAAGTCACGCCCGCGGCGGTCGAGGAGACGCAGCGCGCCCTCGGGGTCGCGACCTGCGCGCGCGCCGACGATGAGACCGCCGCCGCGGTTCTGGAGGGGGCGCGAGCGGCCACGGCGGCGCTGCGCCTCCGGCTGACCGCCGCGCAGCGCGCCGTGCTGTCCGGCAAGGCCGCGCGCGACCATGCCGATCTCGCGGCGCGCCTTCACAAGGCCGAGACCTTCCGCCAGCGCGAGGAGGAGGCGCGCGCCCGGCTCGCGGCCCGTCCCTTCCGGCCCGAGGCGCTCGCCGCGGCCGAGGAAGCCGCCCTGACGCTCGACCGGCTGCGTGCCCGGGCCGAGGCGCGGGCGGTGACGCTGAGTTTCGACTATTACACGGGGGTCCGAGCGACCGTCGGGGGCAGGGCGATCGAGGTGCCTCTTCGCATCGATCGCCCGGTCGAGGTCGATCTGCCGGGGCTGGGACGGATGCGGCTCGATCCGGGCGAGCGGGCCGAGGACGACCTTCCCCGCCAGACCGCCGCGGCCGAGGTGGCGCTTGCTGCGGCGCTCGAGGCCTGCGCGGCAACCACGCTGGCCGAGGCGCGCCGCAACCTTGCCGAGGCTGCGGCAGATCGTGACGAATGCTCGCGCGCCGCCGAGCTTCTGGCCTCGGTCGCGCCCGAGGGGATGGCCCGCCTGCGGCAGGATCTCGCCCGCACGGCCGCCGAGGCTGCGGGCGCGCCACAGGACCCTGCCGAGGACCCGGACGCGGTCGCGGCGCTGCTCGATGCGGCCGAACTCGCCGAGACCGCAGCGGCGGCCGCGGCAGAGGCTGCCCGCCGCGCGGCGGCCGAAGCCGGGCCAGCGGCTTGCCCGGTCGGAGGCGTCCGAGGCCGCCTGCCGCGCCGCGCTTGACGCTGCCCGGGCCGAGGCGGGCGATGCGGCGGAGCACGCGGCCCGCGCCGAGGCCGCGCGCCATGCCGTGGCCGACACGGCCGGCCGGCTCGCCGCCGCGCAGGATCGCCTCGGCGCGCTCGAGGCATCGGCGCCGGACCTCGATACGGCGCAGGCGCGTCTCGACCGGGCACAGAGCGTGATCGACCGCACCGCGCGGGAGCGGGCCGAACTGGTGCGACGTGTGGCCGAACTCGACGGTTTCATCCGGTCCGAGGCGAGCCTCGGCATCGAGGAGGAACTCGAGGAGGTCCGTGGACGCCTTTCCGCCGCCCGTGACCGCGCCCGGCACTGCGAGGCCGAGGTGCGCGCGCTCGTCCGCCTGCGCCGCGCGCTGGAGGACGCCCGCACCGCCGCCCGCGACGCCTATTTCGGCCCGGTGACGGCCGAACTGCGCCCGCTGCTCGCGCTGCTGCACGAGGGCGCGGAACTGCGTCTGGACGACCGCACCCTGCTGCCCGCGGCGCTCGCCCGGTCCGGCGTCGACGAGGAGCTGGAGATCCTGTCCGGCGGCACGCGCGAGCAGATCGCCATCCTGACCCGTCTCGCCTTCGCGCGACTGCTCGCCCGGCGCGGCCAGCCCGTCCCGGTGATCCTTGACGACGCGCTGGTCCATACCGACGATGCGCGGATCGAGGCGATGTTCACCGCGCTGCACCGGATCGCGCGCGACCAGCAGATCCTGGTCCTGACCTGCCGCCAGCGCGCCTTCGAAGCCCTCGGCGGCGAGCGGGCTCTGGTGCGGATCGAGGATGTCGCCTGATCGGGACCGGGGGACCCGTGCCGGAGCCGCGTGCCCGGGGCCGGGCTCTCCGTCCCGAAGCCGGGCGCGGGTCCTCGCGGGAACCGAAACCCGCCGGAAGTCTTGAGGCGGCATGAGGGAAATCATTCGACAATCCCGGCGCCTCCGCCTTGCGCGGCTCGGCTCATGGGTGGAACGCCGCACCGTGGCGCTCATCCTCGCGATCTCGGCCGCGGGCTGGGCCTTCGCCGAACTTGCCGAGGCGATGGCCGAGGGCGGAGCCCATGCCTTCGACGAGCGCGTGCTGCTCTGGATGCGCAATCCGGCCGATCCCTCGGATCCGCTTGGCCCGCCGTGGTTCGAGGAATTCGCGCGGGACGCCACCGCTCTGGGCGGCATCGGCCTGCTCGCGTTCCTCACCTTCGCCGTGGCGGTCTTCCTCGGCCTGACGGGGCGCTGGCGGACGATGTGGTTCGTGCTGGTGGCAACCGGCAGCGGCCAGCTCTGCAGCTCCTTCGCCAAGCGCTTCTTCGACCGGCCGCGGCCCGATCTCGTCCCGCACGAGTCCTTCGTCTATACGGCGAGCTTCCCCTCGGGGCATGCCATGATGGCCGCCGTGACCTACCTGACGCTCGCGGCGCTTCTGGCGCGCAGCCAGCCGCTGTTCCGCGTCAAGCTGTTCCTGCTCGTCCTGGCGGTGATCGTCACGGTGATGGTCGGCGTGAGCCGGGTCTATCTCGGCGTGCACTGGCCCACGGACGTTCTGGCCGGCTGGACGGCGGGGTCGGCGTGGGCGCTTGGCTGCCTGCTCGTGGCGCGATGGTTGCGCCGGCGGCGGATCATCGAACCTGGAGCCGGTGACCGGAACGGCGGATGATCAAGCCGGCGGGCCGCTCTGGTCCGACCGGCCCGGCCCTCGTCGTCCGCCGCGTCAGGTCGGGTGCGATCCTGAGCGGGCGCTTCCGTCAGCATTCCGCTCCGTGCCATGGCTCACCTTCCTGTGGTGCGCGGCGCGCCTCCGGCCCTGCCGCCCCGCGGCCGGTTCAGGTCGAGATGCCGGCGCAGCAGCGCCATGTTGCGCAGGTTCGACCTGAAGGCTACGTCGAAGATCGTGCCGAGGACCGGGATGCTGCCAAAGACGAAATCCACCCCGGAATTCGCCGCCATGCGCAGGATGACGCTGCCGGGCACCCCAAGGCGATGCGCCCGCCAGATGAGCCAGGCGCCCGGCGCGAGTGTCGCCGCATCGCCGACGCCGGGGATGAGGCTTGCGATCCCGTCCCAGCCGAACCGGATGCCGAACAGGCTGAAGCGGGCGTCGAGCAGCCGTGCCAGCCTGTCGAGCCTCCGGATCTCGTCCTCTGCCTGCTCGGGCGTCATGGCGCCCGCTTCAGCCGTGGCGCGCGGCGGCTGCTCCAGATGCTCGAGACGCGCTCGGGGTCTAGAAGGTCGTTGTCGGCGATGATCTTCTCGCCGACGACACCCAGTTCGGGCGGCTCGAACGGGCGCAGCGACCGGCCGGGCGAGCGCATCGCCTCGATCGCCGCGATCAGCGATCCCTTGGCGGCCAGCGTCTGCTGGAAGCCGGACCGCTGCACGCCCAGATGCTCGGAGATCAGGTCGTCGCGCAGCGCAAGGATGCGCTCCTGCAGGCCGGTCTCATCCGGTCCCGCCTCGACCGACAGGTCGCATTCGGTGTCGAAGCCCATCGAGCGGTTGTTCAGGTTCGACGAGCCCACCTTCAGCAGCCGGTCGTCCATGGTCAGCACCTTGGCATGGACATAGATCGCCTCTCCCTTCAGCGTCACGGGATAGTAGATGCGGAAGCGGTCGAAGCGGTCGGCCTCGGCCAGCATTCCCAGCAGCCTCGCGCGCGAGGCGCCCATCACGCTCTCCTCCAGCCAGCCGTTCGCCGTGAGCGGGTTCACCACCACGATCTCGGGTCCGTCCGGCTCGCGCAGGCGGTCCGCCATCGCCTCGGCCAGCCGACGCGAGGCGAAATACTGGCTTTCGATGTAAAGGCAGCGCTCGGTCCGGGCGATGGCCTCGAGGTAGAGCGCCTCGATCTCGTGCACGCCCGGGCGGTCGCCATAGTCGGGGACGGTGCGGGAAATGCCGACCTCGACATCCTCGACCAGCGGTTCCAGCCCGTCGAGCCAGCGCGAGGTGCAGGCCGGCGGCGGGTCCAGCCGCTCGCCCGTGGCCTGCTCCCAACGCTCGCGCGCGAGGTCGCCCAGGGCACGGGCGGCCGGGCCGTTGACGGCGGTCGTCACGTCGTGCCACGGGCCATAGGAGCGCCGCGTGGTCGGCCGGCGCCGGCGCGGGTCCTCGTCCAGATGGTCGCGCGTGTCCCAGCGGTCGGCGGTCATGTCGATCCCGCCGCAGAAGGCCAGCGCGTCGTCGATCACCACGACCTTCTGGTGGTGGACCGAGGCCATGGGATGCGCCCCGTCGAGGCGGAAATGCATCCGGGCGTCGGTGATCCAGTCGAGCACGAAGAGCGGCGTCATCCCGCGCCCGAGCGCCTTCACCGCGCCAAGGTCCCATTTCAGCACCCGGATCTCGAGGTCCGGCCGGCTGCTCACCACCCAGTTGAGGAACCGCCCCAGCCGGTCGGGCGCCTTGCCGCGGGGCGCGCGCGGGTCGAGGCGGATGCGCGCGTCGAAATCCCAGGCGATCAGCATGACGCTGTGCCGGGCGCCGAGGATCGCCTGCTTGACCAGCGCGAAATAGTCGGCCGCATCGATGATGACCGCCATGCGCTCCGCCCGCTCGAGGCGCCAGCAGGTTTCCTGGGGGCGAAGGATGGGTCGCTGTGGGGTCATGGCTCCGGCGATCTTCGGGCTCTTGCCGCACCAATGACCGCCGACCGGGCGTGGTTCCTCGGGCTCAGGGCAGGGCGTCGAGAAGCAGGTCCGGCCGGATGCCGAGAAGCAGGGTGGCACCCGTCGCCAGAAGCAGCAGAACCCGCTCGGCGCCGGGAAGCGCCGGGCTTGCCGGATCGGGCAGGCGGCGGAAGATCACGGCCACGAAGCGCAGGTAGTAATAGGCCCCCAGCGCGGCGCCGGTGAGCGCGAGGCCGAGCAGGACCCAGGCGCGGGCCTCGATCAGGGCGGTGAAGATGACATACTTGCCGAAGAAGCCGGCCGAGACCGGCAGGCCGGCCAGCGAGATCAGCGCCAGCGCCAGCGCCCATCCGGCCAGCGGCCTTTGCCAGACGAGGCCGCGCAGGTCGCCGATCCGCGCCTCCGGCCCGACGAGGGTCGAGACGCAGAGCGCGGCCAGAAGCGCCGGGGCATAGACAACGATGTAGAAGAGCGCGGCGTCATGCGCCCCCGCTGCGCCGGCACCGAGCACCGCCGCCACATATCCCGCATGGCCGATCGAGGAATAGCCTAGCATCCGCGCCATCCCGTCCTGCCTGAGCGCGACGAGGTTGCCGAGCAGGATCGATGCGCCGCCGAACAGCGCAAGGCCGATCCCCCAGCCGGCGGGCGGCCCGACCGTGTCGAGCCGGACGATTGCCGCGACGACCGCGACCTTCGATGCGGCGCCCGCGAAGGCCGCAGCGGCCCCGGGCGCGCCCGTGAAGGCGTCCGGCGTCCACATGTGGAACGGCACCAGCGCCATCTTGAAGGCAAGGCCCGCCAGCAGCAGCGCCGCGGCGGCGGCGACAAGCGCGCCGCGGTGCGACAGTGCCGCGAACTCGAGCGAGCCGGTGGCGGCATGGGCGAGGGCGAGGCCCATCAGCAGCGTCGCCGCCCCCGCCGCGCCGAGGATGAGGAACTTGTATCCGGCCTCCAGCGCGACGGCCGACAGCGGCAGCACGAAGAGCGCGACCAGGGCCAGCGTGACCAGCTCCAGCCCGAGAAGAAGGCTTGCCGCATGGGTGGCCCCCGACAGCAGCGCGCCGCCCATCGTCGCAAGCAGCAGAAGCGCCGGCCCCTCGCGCGAGGGGCCCCCGGGCCGCAGGAAGGCGAGACTGCCAAGCCCGCTCAGGCAGACCACGAGCCCCGCCAGCCGCGCCAGCCGGTCGTCGACGATCAGGGCGAAGGTCGCGTCGGGCGCGGGAAGCCGCAGCCCGAACGCCACGGCCGCCGCCGCCAGCGCAAGGGCCGCAAGCGCGCGCGACAGGGCCGGCGCGCGCGGTGCGGCCAGCATCGCGGCGACGGCACCGCCGCCCAGCAGGATCAGCGGCAGGAGAGGGAGAAGGCCGGGCATCAGGGAATCGCCACCGGTGCGAGTGCCGCCCCCACCGCGCCTTCCAGCGCGCCCATCAGCAGCTGCGGCAGCATCCCGAACAGCAGCGTCGCCACGGCGAGCAGCACGATCGGACCCATCTCGCGCAGGGTCAGGTCCTCGAGCGTCTCGGTGCGGCGCGACTTGCCGAACACCACCCGCTTGAACAGCCGCGTGGCATAGACGACCGAAACGACCAGCGAGATCAGCGTGATCGAGGCGAAGATCCAGTTCACCTGGAACATGCCGGTGATGACCAGCGCCTCTCCCAGGAAGTTCGCCGTGCCCGGCATGGCCAGCGCAGCCGAAAAGAACACCGCGAAGGCCGCGGCGAAGCGGGGCGCGTTCTGCTGCAGCCCGCCCAGCTCGCGCAGGTCGCGCGTGCCGGTGCGGTCATAGAGCGCGCCAATCAGCAGGAACAGCGCCGAGGCCGAGAAGGCATGCGCCACCATCTCGACGCCCGCGCCCATCAGCGAGAAATACACCCCGCCGCACAGGCCCATCAGCACGATGCTCATGTGCGCGACCGAGGTATAGGCCACCAGCCGCTTGGCGTCGGTCTGTCCGCAGGCCAGCAGCGCGCCATAGATCGAGCCGAAGGCGCCGAGGGCAAGGCCCCAGGGCGCCAGCGTGGCGAAGCCTTCCGGGAACAGCATCGGCGGGAAGCGGAACAGGCCGTAGGCCCCGGTCTTCAGCAGCAGGCCCGCCAGCAGGATCGAGCCCGCGGTCGGCGCCTGGGTATGCGCGTCGGGCAGCCAGGCATGCAGCGGCGGCACCGGCAGCTTGACCAGGAAGGCGCCAGCGAACCCCAGCAGCAGGATCACCTGCACGCCGTGCGGGATCTGGCGCCCGGCGATCTCGAAGGCGTCGAAGGTCACGACCTCGCCGCTGGCGCCGAGGTAGAACACCGCCGCCAGCAGCCCGAGGCCCGCCACCGCGTTGAACACCAGGAACTTCAGCGCCGCTGCCTCGCGGTCGCCGTGGCCCCAGACCGAGATCAGCAGGAAGGCGGGGACCAGCATCAGCTCCCAGAAGAAGGCGAAGACCAGAAGGTCGAAGGACAGGAAGACCCCGTTCGACGCCGCGACCGTCCACAGAAGGGCCGCGTTCAGCAGTCCGGAATGCTCGGTGATCTTCCAGGACACGACGACCGACACGATCCCCAGCGCCAGCGACACGACCAGCAGCGCGGCCGACAGCCCGTCCATCGCCAGGATGACCTGCAGCCCCATCGATGGCGCCCAGGCGAAGCGCTCGAAGGCGATCCAGCGGCCCTCCTCGGGGGTGAGACAGGCGAGGATCAGGATGACCAGCGCAAGGGCCAGCGCCGCTACGGCGACCCAGCGTTCGGCATCCCGGCCCCAGCGCGGCGCGAAAAGCGCGGCGATCCCGCCGAAGAACGGCAGCAGGATGAGCGCGGTCAGTTCCATGTCGTACCCCATGCAATCACAAGAAGCGCGGCGGTCCCGAAGGCCGCGCCCAGCGCGTAATCCCGGCTCCGCCCGGTCTGGATCGCGCGCGCGAGCACCCACAGCCGAACGAGCCGGTTCGCGAACCTCATCCAGAACCGGTCGAACCGGTCATGCGCGAGTGGCGTCACGATCGCCTGCACGGTCTGCAGGACGAAGGTGACGGGCAGGTTGCCCACCGGGTCCACCGTTCCGCCGCGATGGCCGTTCAGCCAGCGCACGAGGTTCACGAAGGGCCGCACGAACAGCGCCTGATAGATCCCGTCCATCCGTGCGCCCCGGCTGAGCCAGCGAACCAGCTGCACCTGGCGCTCGTCTCGCTCGTCCTCGGTCAGGGGGCTGCGGCGGTCGCGGCTCAGCCAGCGGACGAGCCGCACGTAGGGCTCGATCACCCAGCGCTGGAACTTGCGGTCAAGCCGCGTCGGCCGCCGCATGTCCCTCGCCCCCGCGACGGCCGCGGCGAGCGACGGCACGAAGGTCAGAAGCGCCGCCCCGACGAGGCCGACGAAGGGCGCGAGACCGGCCAGCAGCGCCGGCAGCGGGGCGGCATGGGGAAACTCTCCGCCCAGGAAGCGGATGATGGGGGCGACCAGCACCCCGCCGAGGATCGAGCCGGTGGCCAGCACCACCAGCGGGATCACGATGAAGCCGCTGCCCACGCGGCTGCGGAAATGCAGGTCGAGCATGACCGGATGGCCATGCCGGGCGCGGCTGACGTGCTCGGGCTCGGGCAGCAGGGCCTCGAACACCGGGCGGAAGGCATAGACGGCGGTGCAGACCGCAGTCAGCAGCGCCAGCGTCCAGACCGCGATCCCGAAGGCGCCGCTGTTCCAGGCGGCGGACAGCACCGCCTCCTTCGACCACCAGCCGGCGGTGATGAAGGGCACCCCCGCCAGCGAGGCCGCCCCGGCGACATAGGCGGTATAGGCCACCGGGCGACGGCGCACCGCACCGCGCATCGCCGCCATGCTGGTCCCAAGATCCGAGCCGTGGGTAATGTCGCCCGCGGCAAGGAACAGCAGCGACTTGAACATGGCATGGACGACGAAATGGCCGATGGCGACCGCCGGCGCACCCACGCCGACCGCCAGCACCATGAATCCGATCTGGCTGATCGAGGAATAGGCGAGAAGCCGCTTCACGTCGGACTGGAACACCGCGGACAGCGCTCCGAAGGCCGCCGTGCCCACCCCGAACAGCGCGGCGATCATCTGCACCGCGGGTTCGGACATGACGATGGGCGAGAAGCGCGCCAGCATGAAGGCGCCCGCCGCCACCATCGTGGCCGAATGCAGCAGCGCCGAGACCGGCGTGGGCCCGGCCATGGCCGAGGGGAGCCAGGTGTGGAAGGGCACCTGCGCCGACTTGCCCAGCGCGCCCCCAAGGATCAGCAGCGCGATCACCACATGCCGCTCCTCGGTCATCGTGGCGCCGGCCGGGATCAGCACGTCGAGCCGGACCGAGTTCGCCTCGAGGAACAAGAGCAGCAGGCCCGCGAGCAGGAAGGCATCCGCGAAGCGCGTGATGATGAAGGCCTTGCGCCCCGCCGCCACCGCCTGCGGCAGGCTGGTGTTGTAGGCGATCAGGAAGAACGAGCAGAGCCCCATCAGCTCCCACCCGAAGAAGAAGGTGATGGTGTCGCCAGCCAGCACCATCGTCAGCATGGCGGCGAGGAACAGGTTCATCAGGGCGAAGAAGCGGCGCAGGTCCGCGATGCGGGCATCCGACATGTAGTCGATGGCATAGACCATCACCATCGCGCCCACTCCGGCGACCGTCACGCCCACAAGCGCGCTCATCGGGTCGAGGAGCAGCGCAAGCGCCACCTCGGCCTGTCCGAAGACCAGCGTGAAGATCGGCACGACGCCGTGGCATTCGCTTCCGAGGCAGATGCCGAGCAGCGGCAGCATGACCAGAAGCGGCGCGATGCCGCCCAGCAGCGCCAGCGCCTGCACCGCCTTGCGGCGCAGGAAGAACGGATCGAGCCCGAGGATCAGGAAGACCGCCAGCGGCGGCGACGGCACGAGCAGCAGCAGGAGATAGGGGCTCAGCATCTCAGTGCCTCAGCCTCGTGATCGTGTCGCTGTCCTCGACATCCGCCACCCGCCCCAGCGCGAGATAGAGCGCAAGCCCCAGCGCGACCTCGGCCGCCGCGAGGATGACGATCAGCACGAACATCCCCTGTCCCTGCTGGCTGCCGTGGAAGGCACCCCCGGCAAGGAAGGCAAGTGCCGGCCCGGCCAGCATCAGCTCGAGCGAGATCAGCTGGAACAGGATCGCCCGCCGCGCGAGCAGCCCGAAGAAGCCCGTGACGAAGAGGCCGCCGGCAAGGATCAGCAGCAGGCTCAGCGTGGTCGCGCTCATCCGTCGCGCCTCCGCCGGCCGAGGTGGCGCGCGCCCATCAGGGCTGCGAGCAGCAGGCCCGAGGCCGCCTCGACCGCCAGCGCCCAGGGACCGAAGAGCAGGGCGCCGAGGCTCTGCTCCGGCCCCGCCACGGGCTGAGCCGCGCCGGACGCCAGCCCCAGCGCCAGCGGCATGGCCACCATCGCCACCGCCGCCGCTGGCCGTTTCCACCCCTCGGCCAGCCGCGCACGCTCGCGCGCCAGCGCCTCGGGTGAGGCGTCAACGGTCATCACCACGAAGACGAAGACTGCGACGATCGCCCCGGCATAGATCAGCACCTGCACGGCGCCGGCAAAGCTTGCGCCCAGCGCGAAGAAGCAGGCCGCCAGCGACAGCAGCGCCGCGACCAGCCAGATCAGCGCATGGACGATCGCCGGCCGCGTCACGGCGAGGATCGCGCAGGCGAGCGCCACGGCGGCGCACCAGAGGGCGACGAACTGGCTCATGGGCAGAGATCCTTCGGATCGACCGGCTGCTGGTCCTTTCCGGCTATGGCCTTGCCGGCCACGTCCCAGTAGCGGTAGCCGGGGCGCTTGCCCTCGCCTGCGATCAGCAGGTCCTGCTTCTCGTATTGCAGCGAGCCGCGGGCGTAGTCGGCCAGTTCCACGTCGGGCGTCAGCTGGATCGCCGAGGTCGGGCAGGCTTCCTCGCAGAAGCCGCAGAAGATGCAGCGGGCGAAGTTGATGCGGAAGGTCTCGGGATACCAGCGGCCGTCCTCGGTCTCGGCCTTGGTCACGTCGATGCAGTCCACGGGGCAGACGGCCGAGCAGAGGTTGCAGGCGACGCAACGCTCCTGCCCGTCGGGGTCGCGCGTCAGCACGATCCGGCCGCGGGTGCGCGGCGGCAGCACCTGCTTCACCTCGGGATATTCGACCGTCCGGGTCGGGGCGAAGGCCATCCGGCCAACGCGGAAGAGACTGTCGAGGATGCCTTTCACGCCGCCCTCCCCACCGCGATCCATGCCGTCAGAAGAAGGTTCAGGAGCGCGAGCGGCAGCGCCACCTTCCACGCGAAGCCGATCAGCTGGTCGTAGCGCGGCCGGGGCAGCGCCGCGCGCAGCCAGATGAAGACGACCGAGATCACTCCGACCTTCACACCGAACCAGACCGGCCCGGGCAGCAGCGGACCCGCCCAGCCGCCGAGGAACAGCGTCGTGAACAGCGAGGCGACCAGCAGAACCGCGATGTATTCGCCAAGGAAGAACAGCGCGAAGCTCAT
Organism: Rhodobacter sp. CZR27; assembly: GCF_002407205.1. Taxonomy (NCBI): domain Bacteria; kingdom Pseudomonadati; phylum Pseudomonadota; class Alphaproteobacteria; order Rhodobacterales; genus Rhodobacter; species Rhodobacter sp. CZR27. The sequence goes on from NZ_CP023548.1 coordinate 1,466,822, forward strand.
GCCGGAGTATTCGGTCATGAAGCCGGCCACGAGGTCCTGTTCGGATTCCTGAAGGTCGAAGGGCAGGCGGTGCGCCGCGGCAATGCCGGCAAGGAAAAAAAGAGCCGCGCCAAGCGGTTGCAGCAGGATGAACCACGCCTCCTCCTGCGCGGCCACGATGTCGCCCATGCGGAACGAGCCGGCGAGCAGCACGCAGCCCATCAGCGAGAGGCCAAGGAAGCTTTCATAGGCCAGCATCTGCGCCGCGGCGCGCAGGCCGCCCAGCATGGCATAGCGGTTGCGCGAGCCCCAGGCGCCCAGCACCAGCGCCCAGACCGTCAGTGCCAGCATCCCCATCACGAAGAGCACGCCCATGTCGAGATCCGACACCGCAAGGCCCGGACCGAAGGCCACGACGCCGAAGCCCGCCAGCATCGGCGCGGCGGCAAGCGCGGGGGCGAGGCGGTAGGCGGCGACATCCGCCCCGGCGGGCGGCGCGTCCTCCTTGGTGATCAGCTTCACCGTGTCGGCCACCCATTGCAGGAAGCCGAAGGGGCCGACGCGGTTGGGGCCGAGCCGCTCCTGCAGGAAGCCGAGCAGCCGCCGCTCGACCCAGGTGAAGATGCCCGCCGCGGCGAGGAGCGCGACAAGCAGCAGGACGGAGAAGATCGCGACGAGGATCAGGTTCATGCCTCCGCCTCCACCGTGACGAAGCGGGCATGGCCGCGCGCGCCGCTCAGGCCAAGGTGGCCGCGCGGAAGCGCCGGGTCGAGCGCGAGTGGTGCGGGCGCGGGGATGCCGTCGATGCGCAGCCGTGCGCCCTCGGCCAGACCCAGCGCCGCGGCATCCTCGGGGTGGAGCAGCACCCGCGGCGGCGGTGCACGCTCGGCCAGCGGCGGGCTTGCGCGGTCGGCGGAACTTGCCGCGAAGGGTTCGTGCAGCGGCAGGACGCGAAGGCCCTCGCCCGTTGCGTCCGCAAGCGGGGCGCCGGCGGGTCCGCTGCCGGGACGGATCAGCGCCACGCCCGGATCGCCGCCGCGCACCGGGCCGCCGACGCCTTCGGTGCCGAGCCATCCGCTGCTGGCGGAATGCAGGCCGGGCGCCGCGGCGGCGGCGCGCAGCGCGGGCGGCGCGTCGAGACCCTGCGCGCCCTCCATCGACCAGACCAGCGCCGAATGGGGATCCGCGGCGGGCTGGCCCTCGGCAACCCTTCCGGCGAGATCGAAGGCCGTCCGGCCGGAGGCGCGGGCAGGAAGGCGCGCGACGGGCGCCGCCTCGGCACCCGGGGCGGCCGCGACGACCGCCGCAAGATCGGGGCAGTCATGCGCCAGCGCCGCGAGCATCTCGTCAAGCCGGGTCTCGGTGGCGCCGCAGAGCGGGCCGAGCAGACGCCAGGCCGGAACAAGGTCGGAGGGCCGCCCGGCGAAGAAGCGCTGCGCCCGGCCTTCGTGGTTGACGAAGGTGCCCGCGCTTTCGGCTGGCGCGGTGACCGGCAGCATCAGCTCGGCTCGGTCCGAGAGCGGCCCGTGCAGCCAGTCGAGAACCATGACCTCGGTCGCGGCGGCCATCAGGCGCTCGACGGTCTCGGCCGGTGCCCGGTCGGAAAGGGTCGCATCCAGCAGGATGACCGGGCGTGGCTCGGCCTCCAGTTCCGCGACCGCGCGGTCAAGCCGCGCGCCGCCCAGCAGCGCAAGGCCCATGCTGCCCGCCTCGGGCGGGAACAGCGCGATCCGCGCCCTGGATCCCAGTGCCGCGGCAACCGCGGCCGCCGCCTCGGCCGGACCGGCAAGGCCGAGGCCCGCGCCCGCGATCACCACCGGCGCCTCGGCCGCCGCGAGGGCTGCGGCGATCGCCATGGCCAGCGGATCGGTCGTCGCGCCACCCACCGCTGCCGCCACGGCAAACCCGAACTCCGCCACCTCCGAGGGCGCGCGGCGGACCGGCCAGAGCGCCACCTCGTCGAGCGGATCGGGTAGGGCGGTCACCAGCGCCACCGGCGAGCGGCGGCCCTCGCCCGCGACCCGCACGGCGGCATCCATCCACTCCGGCACGCCCTTTTCGGCGGCGAGCCTGCGCTCGGCTCCGCGCGCCGCCTGCCGCAGCGCCAGCGCCGCGCGCGGGGCGGTGCCGGTCAGATCCTCGCCAAGGACCAGCACGGCATCGGCGCGCTCGATGTCGCGGATCGTCGCGATCCCGGCCGGGCCGGCGGGCAGGATTTCGGCCATCCGCCGCACCAGCGCCGCCTCGGGATCCGGGACGCCCGCAAAGAAGCGGTCCTCGCCCACCAGCCGGCGCAGCGCGAAATTCGATTCAAGACAGGCGCGGGGCGAGCCGATCCCCACCGCCCCCCGCGCGACCAGCGCCCGCGCCTCGGCCACCGCCTCGTCCCACAGGATCTCGCGGCCCTTGCGCCGGGGATGGCGCGGCCGGGGCGCCTCGGCCGCAAGCGCGCCGAACCGGCCGCGGTCGCAGAGGAACGAGCCGTTGATCGCGCCATGCGTCCGGTTCTGCACCTTGCGCAGGGTTCCCGCGAGCTCGAACAGCGTGATGTTGCAGCCGACCGAGCAGTTGGCGCAGATCGAGGGCGTGGCCGCCATGTCCCATGGCCGGGCATAGTGGCGCGACCACCAGCGGTCGTCGAAGACGCCGGTGGGACAAACCTCGGCAAGGTTGCCGGCGAAGGGGCTGTCGAGCGGCCCGGCCTCGGTGCGGCCGAACCACACCCGGTCATGCGCGCCCAGAACCTCGAAATCCTTGCCGCCAGCGTAGTCGCGGTAGAAGCGCAGGCAGCGGTAGCAGCCGATGCAGCGGTTCATCTCCTGCGTCAGCAGCGGCCCGTGGTCGGTGTTGCGATGCACCCGCTTGGCCACTTCGGCCCGGCGGCGGGTATGGCCCGAGGCCACCACCATATCCTGCAGATGGCAGGCGCCGCCTTCCTCGCAGACGGCACAATCGTGCGGGTGGTTCACCATCAGCCATTCGATGATCCGGGCGCGGAAACGCTCGGCCTCGGGGTCGTGGACCTCGACGCGCTGGCCGTCCTTCGCCGGGATCATGCAGGCCATTTCCAGCCGGCCTGTCTCGTCCTCGGGTCCATCAAAGACCTTGACCGCGCAAAGCCGGCAGGCCCCGACGGAGCCAAGATCGCCGTGCCAGCAGAAATGCGGCACCTCGATGCCCTGCGACAGGCAGGTGGTCAGCAGGTCGTGCCCCCCCTCGACCTCGAGATCCCGGCCGTTCACGGTGATCTTCATGGCCGCTCTCCCTCGGCCAGGCGGGCCTCGAACTCGGCCGCGAACATCCGCAGGCCGGAGGAGAGCGGCGCCATCGCGCCCCCCATCAGGTCGCAGAAGCTGCGGCCACGGGGCGAGGCCTCGTCGGCCGTCATGTGCAGCAGGTCGAGGTCCGCGCGCCGCCCCTGACCGGCCTCGAAGCGGTCGAGGATCTTCGAGACCAGCGGCAGCCCCTCGCGACAGGGGGTGCACCAGCCGCAGCTTTCGCGGGCATAGAAGCGCATGTGCCGCGCCAGAAGCCCGATCGGGCAGGCGCTGCCGTCGAGCACGATCAGCATTCCGGTGCCGAACATCGAGCCGGCGACCGCGACATGGCCGAAATCCAGCGGCAGGTCGAGATGTTCGGGGCCGAGAAAGCCGCTCGCCCCGCCGCCGGGCTGGAAGGCGCGGAGCCTCCCGTCGCCCGATATGCCGCCGGCGCGCTCGATCAGCTCGCGCGCGGTGGTGCCCATGGGCGCCTCGATCAGCTGCGGTCGTTTCACCCGGCCCGAGACTCCGTAAAGCTTGGTTCCGCCTTCCTCGGTCCGCGACAGCGCGCGGAACCGCTGGGCGCCGAGGTCGAGGATGTGCGGCACGAGCGAGATCGTCTCGACATTGTTCACCGTGGTCGGCCGCCCCCAGAGGCCCGATTGCGCCGGGAACGGCGGGCGCTTGCGTGGCACGGCGCGGTGGCCTTCGAGCGCGGTGATCAGCGCGGTCTCCTCGCCGACGATATAGCGGCCGGCCGAGGGGTGCACCCGGACATGCAGGCCGCCGAGCAGCCCCGCATCCCGCGCTTCGTGAATGGCATGCTCGACCGCGGCGATGCCGGGGCGGTATTCGTCGCGGATCAGGATGATCGCTTCGTCGCAATGCGTGGCATGGGCGGTGATGATCGCGCCTTCCAGCACCTGATGCGGCAGCGCCTCGAGCAGGTAGCGGTCCTTGAAGGCGCCGGGCTCCATCTCGTCGCCGTTGACGATCAGGTAGTTCGGTCCCTCGCCGGGCGAGGTGCCGCGTTCCGGCATGAAGCGCCACTTGCGCCCCGCCGGAAAGCCCGCGCCGCCGCGGCCGTTCAGATGGGCGGCCTCCACCATGTCGATGACCTCGGCAGGGGGCATCGCCCGTGCGCGTTCCACCGCCGCATAGCCGCCAAGTGCGCGCCATTCTCCCAGCGCATGCGGTCGCCGGTCGGGCCGGGCGCGCGAGGTGAGCGGCAGTTCGGTCACAGCCCTCCCTCCAGCAGTTCCGCGACGCCCTCGGGCGAGAGCGGGCCGATCAGCCGGCGGTCGCGGCCCACGACGGCAGCCGGCGCGCGGTCGCAGCCGCCGAGGCAGGCCACGTTCAGCAGCGTGTAGCGGCCGTCCGCCGTGGTCTGGCCGAAGCCGATGCCGAGGCGGGCCTTCAATTCTTCGCGCACCGCATCGGCGCCGTTCAACCAGCACGAGGCGCCGTCGCAGAGCAGGATCACCGTCTCGCCCACCGGATGACGGAAGATCAGGCTGTAAAAGCTCGCCAGCGCTTCCATTTCCGCGCGATGCACGCCGAGCGTGGCGGCGGCCTCCGCCAGATGGGCGTCCGAGACCCAGCCGTGCTCGTGCTGGATCATCCGCAGGGCCTCCAGCATGGCGGGGCGCGGGCCGCCGTGGTCGTCGGAAGCCGCGCGAATGCGGGCGAGGAGATCGGCGGAGAGGCTCATCGGTCCACGTCCGACATGACGAAATCGATGCTGGCGATGTGGGCGACGAGGTCGGCCACGGTCATGCCCGGCACGATCTCGGGGATCATCTGCAGATGCGCGAAGGATGGGGTGCGGATCCGCGTCCGGTAGCTTTGCGTGTCGCCGTCCGAAACCAGCGCGTATTGCGTGAGCCCGCGGTGGCCCTCGATCTGGCCCGTGGCTTCGCCGCGCGGAACGACGGTGCCCCAGCTGGATTGCAGGAAATGGGCGATCAGCGTCTCGATGTCCTTCTGCATCGCACCGCGGGGGGGCGGCGTGGTCAGCGGATGATCCGCCTTCACGGGACCTTCCGGCATGTTCTCAAGGCATTGGCGGATGATCTTCAACGACTCCCTCATCTCGTCGGCGCGCACGCGGGTGCGGTCGAAGCAGTCGCCGCGCTGGCCGGTCGGCACGTCGAAGGCGAAGTTCTGATAGCCGGAATAGGGCCGCCGCTTGCGCAGGTCCCAGTCGCAGCCGGTGGCGCGCAGGCCCGGCCCGGTGGTGCCCCATGTCAGCGCGGTCGCGGTGTCATAGGCGCCGATGCCCACGGTCCGGGCGCGGAAAAGCTCGGAGCGCAGCACCATGCGCTCGTAGTCATCGAGCCGGGCGGGCATCCAGTCGAGGAAGTCGCGCACGAGGCTGTCCCAGCCCGGCGGCAGGTCCATCGCCACGCCGCCGATGCGGAAGAAGGCCGGGTGCATCCGCGCGCCGGTGATGGCGTTCAGAACCTCGTGGCCCTTCTCGCGGTCGGTGAACATGTAGAAGACCGGCGACATGGCGCCCACGTCCTGCGCCATCGTGCCGTAGAACAGCAGGTGGTTCATGATGCGGTAGAATTCGCAGAGCATGACCCGGATCACCTGCGCCTTTTCCGGCACGGTGATGCCGCAGAGACGTTCCACCGCCAGAAGATAGGGCAGTTCCGAGATCACGCCGCCGAGGTAGTCCACGCGGTCGGTGTAGGGGATGAAGCCGTGCCAGGTCTGCCGCTCGGCCATCTTCTCGACGCCGCGGTGGTGATAGCCGATGTCGGGCCAGGCCCAGACCACCTCTTCGCCGTCAAGCCCGAGCAGCAGCCGGAAAACGCCATGCGTGGAAGGGTGATGCGGGCCGAAGTTCAGGACCATCAGCTCTTCGCCGTCCCGTGAGGCGGGCAGACCGAGCAGGGCGGGATCGGTCACCGTCGCGCGTTCCTCGGCCGCAAACAGCCGGTCGGTCATCACGAAGGGCGGCTTTTCGGTAGCGCGGGCGTAGTGCGCCTTGCGCAGCGGATGGCCGTCCCATGTCGGCGGCATCAGGATCCGCCGCATCTCGCGCCCGAAGTCCAGGCCGAACATGTCGAAGGCTTCGCGCTCATACCAGTCGGCGTTGGCGTATATGGCGGCGAGGCTCGGCGCCTGCGGACGGTCGCCGTCGCAGGCGAGCTTCAGCCGGATGTCGGCATTGCGTTCGAGCGAAACCAGATGCGTGCAGATCGTGACGCCGGAGGCCGGCTGCCCCTCGCGGTGGCGGCGACGGGTCTCGTCTATGGCCCAGAGATCGGCCAGAAGCGGGAAGGGCCGGGCAATCTCCTGTCGCAGGAAGCGGTGGGCGTCCTGCCAGACATCCGGCGCAAGCCAGAGGACGGGGAAGGACTCTCCCGTCGGTTGTTCGGCAAGGATGCCCGCGCCGAAGCGCGATCGCAGCGCCTGAAGCGCGTCGGAAACGGGGATGTCGAGGCTCATTCCGCCCCCGGTTCTGCCAGACGGGTAACGGCGGAGCGGGCCTCGCGCAGCGCATCGCGCCGCGGCACCGGATCGAAGGGGCGGGCCGGCGGGGTCTCGCCCAACCGGATCTGCAGCGGGCGGGCCTCGGCCGCGATCTTGCCCTGCAGCAGCACCAGCGCCTCCATAAGCGCCTCGGGGCGTGGCGGGCAGCCGGGGACATAGACGTCGACGGGCAGGAAGCTGTCCACGCCCTGCACCACGGAATAGATGTCATACATTCCGCCGGAATTGGCGCAGGCGCCCATCGAGATCACCCAGCGCGGCTCGCGCATCTGCTGGTAGAGACGGTAGAGCGGCACCGCCATCTTGCGGAACACCGTGCCCGAGACGATCAGCAGGTCGGCCTGACGGGGGGTGGAGCGGATCACCTCGGCGCCGAAGCGGGCCTGGTCGTAGACCGGGGTCAGCGCCGTCGCCATCTCGACATAGCAGCAGCTGAGGCCGAAGTTGAACGGCCAGAGGCTGTGCTTGCGCGACCAGGCGACGAGATCGTCCAGCCGGGTGAACAGATGCGATGCGGCCATGCGCTCTTCCGGCGCCTCCGCGCCGGGCCGCTCGAGGCTCCAGCTCATGCCCGGTCCTTCCCCGGCCCGGTTTCCAGTGCGCCGTCCATCCACAGCCACGCGAGGGCCGCGAGCAGGACAAGGATGAACACGGTGGCGGCGATCAGCCCGGGCATCCCGAGTTCCAGCGCCGAGACTGCCCAGGCGAACAGCACCGCCACCTCGACGTCGAAGATCATGAAGAAGACGGCGATCAGGAAATACTGCGTCGCGACCTTGCCGCGCAGTGGCGGAGAAGCGGGGGCCCCGCTCTCGTAGGTGCCGGCGCCATCCCGGGAGGGTTCCCGCAGCACACCCGCGACCAGAAGGATGGCGGCCACGGTGACGGCGACGATGCCCAGATGCAGCGCAAGCGAGGCCCGCGGATCGAGGCTGTTCATCAGGTCGAACATGTGTCTGCTTCCTTCCGGGCGGAGAGAAACCTGCCGGGCTTGGCCCCCGGCGCCGTCTCATCCGTCTGTATCAGCCGCTGATTAACCATTCGTTCCAGGCCGGCGCCTTGATCTGCATCAGAAATTCTCGCCAAGTGCAGGATGACGCGTTCGGACGCCGCACGCCCTGCGCCAAAGTGCCGCGGGTCGGCAGGCCGCGAATCGGATGCCCTGCTGCGGGCGGCCTGCCCATCCGCTGGGCGTCGCGGCGGCTGGCAGCCGGGTCCTGCGGAAATTGCGGCTTTCCGAAGGGCGCTTTGCCCCTCGGGGCCCGGTCGGCTCATTGACGCATGCAGGACGCTCGGACATAGGTAACCCGCAGGAGCCGGCACTTTTCCAAGAACGATACCGGGAGGGGAAGACTATGGGAGGGCTACTCGGCCTGTCGCGGTTGATCGACCGCATGAACGAGTTCATCGGACGGGGGGTGGCGTGGCTCATCCTGATCGCCATCTTCATCAGCGCGGGCAATGCCACGGTGAGAAAGGTGCTCAACACCTCGTCGAACTCGTGGCTCGAGCTTCAGTGGTATCTGTTCGGCGCGGCCTTCCTGTTCGCCGCCGCCTACACGCTGAAGCAGAACGAGCATATTCGCATCGACATCGTCTACGGGCTGTTCCCGCGTCGCGTCCAGCACTGGATCGACCTGTTCGGGCATGTCTTCTTCCTGATGCCCTTCGTGGTGCTGATGATCGTCTACCTCGGCCCCTATGTCCGGCGGTCCTTCATGAACGGCGAGGTCTCCACCAACGCCGGCGGGCTGGTGATCTGGCCGGCCAAGGCGCTGCTGCTGATCGGCTTCCTTTTGCTCGCACTGCAGGGCATTTCCGAAATCATCAAGAAGATCGCGGTGATGCGGGGCGTCATTCCCGATCCGACCCCCTTCGTCTCGGCCCATGAGGCAGCCGAGCGGGAAGGCGAGCTTCTTGCCGGCGAGGTGAAGAAATGATGGAATTCATCGCGGTGAACATGGCGCCGATCATGTTCGCCTCGCTCGTCGTGTTCCTGCTGCTGGGCTATCCCGTGGCCTTCGCACTGGCGGCGAACGGGCTGCTCTTCTTCTTCATCGGCGTGGAACTCGCGCCGCTGTCGGAAGGCACGATCACGCTGGGCTGGAACCTGCTTGGCACCATGCCGGACCGGTTCTGGGGGGTGCTGTCCAACGAGACATTGCTGGCCATCCCCTTCTTCACCTTCATGGGCATCGTGCTGGAGCGATCCGGCATGGCCGAGGATCTTCTCGACACGATCGGACAGCTGTTCGGGCCGATCCGGGGCGGCCTGGCATATGCGGTGATCATCGTGGGCGCGCTGCTCGCGGCCACCACGGGTGTTGTCGCGGCCTCGGTGATCGCGATGGGGCTGATCTCGCTGCCGATCATGCTGCGCTACGGCTATGACCGCAGGCTCGCCTCGGGCGTGATCGCGGCCTCGGGGACGCTGGCGCAGATCATCCCGCCCAGCCTCGTGCTGATCGTGCTGGCCGACCAGCTCGGCCGGTCGGTGGGCGACATGTACAAGGCGGCGCTGATCCCGGGGCTGGTGCTGACCGGCATCTACATGGGCTATGTGCTGGTGATGTCGATCCTGCGTCCGCAGTCGATGCCGGCGCTGCCGCTCGAGGCGCGCACGCTGGGCTCGGGTGTCACGTCGCTTTTCGTCGCTTTGGCAGTCGCTGCGGGCATCGCCTACGGCGCGCATGTCTGGCTGTCCGAAAGCCAGGGGTCGCAGAACGCCGACGTGCTGGGGGCGACGGCGGGGATCGTGACGATCTACATCGCCGCCATCATCGACCGGGCCACCGGCAGCCATCTGATGTCGCGGCTGGCGCAGCAGGTGATCATCGTGCTGATCCCGCCGCTTGCGCTGATCTTCCTCGTGCTCGGCACCATCTTCCTCGGCATCGCCACCCCGACCGAGGGCGGCGCGATGGGCGCGGTTGGCGCGCTGCTGCTGGCGGCGGTGAAGGGCCGGCTGAACATGGGGGTCGTCACGCAGGCGCTGGCCTCGACCACGCGGCTCTCGGCCTTCGTGATGTTCATCCTGCTTGGCGCACGGGTGTTCTCGCTGACCTTCTACGGCGTGAACGGGCACATCTGGGTCGAGCATCTGCTGACCTCGCTGCCGGGGGGCGAATACGGCTTCCTGATCGCGGTCTCGCTCCTCGTTTTCCTGCTGGCCTTCTTCCTCGACTTCTTCGAGCTGGCCTTCATCATCGTGCCGCTGCTGGCGCCGGCGGCCGAGGCGCTGGGGATCGACCTGATCTGGTTCGGGATCATCCTCGGGGTGAACATGCAGACCTCGTTCATGCACCCGCCATTCGGCTTCGCGCTGTTCTACCTGCGTTCGGTGGCGCCGCGGTCCTCCTATGTCGATCCGGTGACCAAGGCACGCATGGCGCCGGTGACGACGGGGCAGATCTACTGGGGGGCCGTTCCCTTCGTCTGCATCCAGATCGTGATGGTGGCGCTGGTGATCCTGTTCCCGCAGATGGTCATGCACTACAAGGGCGCGCCGGTGGACACGAAGAACGTGACCATCACCCTGCCGCAGATGCCGGGACTGGGCGGCGGTCTCGGCGGCGGACTGGGGGGCGGCCTGGGCGGTCCGGGTGCCCTGCCGGCTCCGGGCGCGGGCGGGCTGGGGACGCCGCCGGGCCTTGCGCCTCCGGCTCCCGGTGGTCTCGGCACGCCTCCGGGCCTCGCGCCTCCCGCTCCGGGCGGGCTGGGCACGCCTCCGGGCCTTGCGCCTCCGGCTCCCGGTGGTCCCGGCACGCCTCCGGGCTTGGCGCCTCCGGCGCCCGGTGGCCTCGGCACCCCGCCCGGTCTTGCGCCTCCGGCGCCCGGAGGGGCAGGAACCGCGCCCGGCACCCCGGCCGCGCCCGCGCCGGCACCAGAGGGGGCTCCGCAGGGGCTTGCGCCAGGTGGAGTGCCGCCGGGCCTGGCCCCGCCAGCTGCGAACTGAGGCAGCGGCGGCGCCTGCGGGTGCCGCCGTTCCACTATGCCCCCGCGGCTTCTGCGCGCCTTTCGCCCGAACCCGGAACGAAAAGACCCCGGAGCCATCGCTCCGGGGTCTTTCCTTTCGTGATCGGCGCAGGGCTCAGAGCTTCTGGGCGTTCTGCTGGACCATCATGAAGGTGTCGTAGTTGTACTCGGCGATCTGCGCCCAGGTGTAGTGGTCCGAGCGGAACGCCTTGATCGAGTCCCAGATCTTCTTGAAGGCCGGGTTCGTGGCTTCCATCTCGGCATAGACCGCATTGGCCGCGTCAAAGCAGGCGTTCAGGATCTCGGCGCTGAACGGCCGAAGCTGGGTGCCCTGCGCGACAAGCGCCTTGATGGCGGTCGGGTTCTTCCAGTCGTACATCTGCAGCATGTTGGCATCGGCGGCCTGGCTCGCCGTGCGCAGCAGCGCCTGATACGAGGCGGGCAGGCCCTCGTAGGCCGCCTTGTTGAACATGAAGTGGACTGTCGGGCCGCCTTCCCACCAGCCGGGATAGTAGTAGTAGGGCGCGACCTTGAAGAAGCCGAGCTTCTCGTCGTCATAGGGGCCGACCCACTCGGTCGCGTCGATGGTGCCCTTCTCCAGCGCGGGGTAGATGTCGCCGCCGGCGATCTGCTGCGGCACGACGCCCAGACGCTCCATCACCTTGCCGGCAAAGCCGCCGACCCGCATCTTCAGGCCCTGCATGTCGGCCACGGTGTTGATCTCGCGCCGGAACCAGCCGCCCATCTGCACGCCGGTGTTGCCGCCGGGGAAAGCCACGATGTTGTGCTGCGCGAGGAACTCGTTGTAGAGGTCGATCCCGCCGCCATGGTAGTGCCAGGCGTTGATCCCGCGCGCCGAAAGCGAGAAGGGCACCGCCGCCGCCACCGCGAAGGTCGGATCCTTGCCCCAGTAGTAGTAGCCGACCGTGTGGCAGGCCTCGACGGTGCCCTCTGTCACGGCGTCGGCCGCCTGCAGGCCCGGCACCAGTTCGCCGGCCGAGAAGACCTGGATCTGGAAGTTGCCGTCCGAGGCTTCGGAGACCATCTTCGACAGCACTTCCGCGCCGCCGAAGATCGTGTCGAGCGATTTCGGGAAGGACGAGGTGAGCCGCCACGTCACCTTCGGCGCGGTCTGGGCGAGGGCGGGCGCCGCGAGTGCACCCGCAGCGGCACCTCCCACCGCGGCCGTGGTGATGAATGAACGTCGATCCATTGATTGATCCTCCCTTGATGGACGTGGCGCGTTTCCGCCCCCCGGCGGAACGCGCGCTGCGGGCAGCTTACACCGCCAACCGCCGCTGTCCAGAACTGAGGAGGCCCCGCGCGGAGCGACCCCTGCATTTCGCGGAAGTCGCGAAGGATCAAGGGCTTTGCCCGCTTTCCTGAGGAGGGCCGATGCATGCGGCGAAGGCAGTTGCCCAAGCCGCGGGCGCGGCTGCCGGGAAGGCCCGCGGCAGCCGGCAGGGCGTCAGGCGGCGAGGAACCGGCGCAGGACAGCCTCGGCGCCATCCTCCCAGACGGCGCGCAGGGCGGTGGCGAATTCGGCCACGAGCGCCTCGTTCCCGGCAAGGTCGCCATAGACCTCGGCCATTGCCAGCCACTCGGCAGGATCGGTCCGGGCGCGGTGTGCACGCTCCTGCAGGGCGGCCCAGTTCGGGTCGTTGGGCTCGACCACGAGGCCCGAATCCGTGGTGCCATAGCAGTAGCGGCACCAGAGCGCCGAGAGCAGCACCAGACCCTTCGGCATCGTGCCCTTCGCAAGGTTGTCCCGCAGCGAGGGCACGATGAACTTCGGCTGCCGGTTCGACCCGTCGAGGCAGAGCCTGCGCGTCGTGTCGGCGATCTCGGGGTTCGAGAAGCGGCTTTCGATCAGCTTGAGGTAGTCCGGGATGCTGGTGTCCGGCACCGGCGGCACGTGGGGCAGGATCTCCTCGACCTCGACCTTGTGCAGGAAGGCCGCGATCAGCGGATGCGCCATGGCCTCGTGCACCAGCAGGATGTCCATCAGCGCCGAGGGATAGGCGATGACGGCATGGCCGCCGTTCAGGATGCGGATCTTCATCGCCTCGTAGGCGTGGACATGCGGGGTGAAGGTCACGCCCACCTTCTCGAGCAGGGGGCGCCCGGCGGGGAAGTTGTCCTCGATCACCCACTGCCGGAACGGCTCGCAGGTTACGGGCACGGGATCGTTCAGGCCGAAGCCCTGCGCCAGCTCGCGCTCGTGCGGGCCGGTGGCGGGGGTGATGCGGTCCACCATGCCGTTGGGGAAGGCGACATGGGTCTTCACCCAGCCGGCAAGATCGGCGTCGAACAGTTCGGCCAGCCCCACGACTGCGTTGCGCGTGACGTGGCCGTTGCCGGGAAGGTTGTCGCAGGACATGACGGTGAAGGGCGCGACACCCGCGGCGCGGCGGTTCTTCAGTGCGGCGAGGATGGCGCCGAAGGCCGTCGCCGGAGCCGAGGGATGCGCAGCGTCCGCCACGATGTCCGGGTGGGTCGGGTCGAACTCTCCGGTGGCATCGACGTAATAGCCGCCCTCGGTCACCGTCAGCGACACGATGCGGATGCGGGGATGGGACATGGCCTCGATCAGCGCGGCATTGTCCGGCTCGACCGGCAGGAAGCCGATCATCGCGCCGATCTGGCGCGCGCGGTGGCCGGCGGGGTCCAGCTCGATCACGGTGGACAGGTTGTCCTGCTCCGCCAGCGCCTCGCGCATCCGGGCATCGGTCGGGCGCACGCCCGCGCCGAGGATGGCCCAGTCGTGGCACTGGCCCAGCGCAAAGAGATCGTCGAGATAGACGGCCTGATGCGCGCGGTGGAAGTTGCCCACGCCGATGTGGACGATGCCGGGGGCGAGGGTGCTGCGGTCATAGGCCGGGCGGGCGACGGTGCGGGTCATGGATTACCTCGGTCAGGCAGAAGGGCCGACCGGACAGTCCGGTGCGGCGGGAGTGGCGGGGCGGATGCGGAACCTGGCGAGGCGCGGGGCCTCGGCTTGCCCGATGTCCGTCGGAAGCAATGGGTGCCCGGGCGGCAGGAATGCGGCGCGCGGCGCCCGGGACGGGGCGATCCCGGGGGGCCGGCGCATGTCAGAGCGCCCTGCCGTCCGGGCCGAAACGATGGATCTTGTCGGGCTGCGGCGTCAGGAAGATCCGGTCGCCGTGGTGCACGCCGAACTCGCCGCCGGCCCTGACGGTGATCGTGGGCATCCCTGCGACATGGACATGCAGGAAGGTGTCCGAGCCCAGATGCTCCGACACGCCGACCTCGCCCGGCCAGTCGCCGCCCTCGCGCGAGATGCTGATGTGCTCGGGGCGCACGCCGATGGTGGTGGCGTTGCGCTTCGCCGCCTCCGGCCCCTCGATCAGGTTCATCTTCGGGCTGCCGATGAAGCCCGCGACGAAGAGGTTCGCCGGATCGCGGTAGAGGGTGAGGGGGCTGCCCACCTGCTCGATCCTGCCCGCATTCAGCACCACGATCTTGTCGGCCATGGTCATGGCCTCGACCTGGTCGTGGGTCACGTAGATCATCGTGGTCTTCAGCGTCTGGTGAAGCTCGGTGATCTCGAGCCGCATGTTCACGCGCAGCGCCGCATCGAGGTTCGACAGCGGCTCGTCGAACAGGAACGCCGCCGGTTCGCGCACGATGGCCCGCCCGATGGCGACGCGCTGGCGCTGGCCGCCTGACAGCTGGCCCGGTCGCCGGTCGAGATAGCTCGTCAGGTTCAGGATCTTTGCCGCGTTGTCGACGCGGCGGTCGATCTCGGCCTGCTCCATCTTCGCCATCTTGAGCGGGAAGGCGATGTTCTTCCTGACCGTCATGTGCGGATAGAGCGCATAGCTCTGGAACACCATGGCGAGGCCGCGCCTTGCTGGCGGCATCTCGGTCGCGTTGCGTCCGTCGATCAGGATATCGCCGCCCGAGACATCCTCGAGCCCCGCGATCAGCCGCAGTAGCGTGGACTTGCCGCAGCCCGAGGGACCGACGAAGACCACGAATTCGCCATCCTCGATGTCGAGATCGAGCGAGGGGATGACGATTGCCTCGCCGAACCGCTTCTGGACGTTGCGCAGGGTTATCTTGCCCATGGGAGCCTCATTTTGCCGCGCCGCCCCCTCACTTCACTGCACCGAAGGTCAGGCCGCGGACGAGTTGCTTCTGGCTGAACCAGCCGAGGATCAGGATCGGCGCGATGGCCATGGTCGAGGCGGCCGATAGCTTGGCGTAGAACAGGCCCTCCGGACTCGAATAGCTCGCGATGAACTGGGTGAGGGGGGCGGCCTTCGACGTCGTCAGCTGCAGCGTCCAGAACGCCTCGTTCCAGGCGAGGATGACGTTCAGAAGCAGCGTGGAAGCGATACCCGGCACGGCCATGGGCGTCAGGATGTAGAGGATCTCGGAACGAAGCGTCGCGCCGTCCATGCGCGCCGCCTCCAGGATCTCGCCCGGGATCTCCTTGAAGTAGGTGTAGAGCATCCAGATCACGATCGGCAGGTTGATGAGCGTGAGGATGCCCACGAGGCCCACGCGGGTGTCGAGCAGCCCGGTATCCCGGAACAGCAGATACATCGGGACGAGCACGCCCACCGCGGGCATCATCTTGGTGGAGAGCATCCACATCAGCACGTCCTTGGTCCGCTTGCCCGGCACGAAGGCCATGGCCCAGGCGGCCGGGATCGCGATGAGCAGCGCCACAAGGGTCGAGCCCAGCGAGATGATGACCGAGTTCATGAAGTGGCGCGCGTAGTTCGACCGCTCTTGCACCTCGTGATAACTCGCGAAGGTCCAGTCGGAGGCGAGCATGGAGAACGGCGCCTTGATGGCGTCGCCCTCGGTCTTGAAGCTCATCAGCACGGTCCAGAGGATCGGGAAGAAGATCAGGAACCCGACGGTCCAGGCGGCGGCAGTGACGAGGGCGGTGCGCCCGGTGGTGATGCGGCGTGACATGTCAGGCGTCCAGGTTCTTGCCGATCATGCGCATCAGGAAGATGGCAACGATGTTGGCGAGGATGACCGCGATGATCCCGCCTGCCGAGCCGCCGCCCACGTCGTAGTTCAGCAGCGACTGCGCATAGACGAGATAGGTGATGTTGGTGGAGGCCGTGCCGGGCCCGCCGTTCGTCGTCACGAGGATCTCGGCGAAGACGCCCAGCAGGAAGATGGTCTGGATCAGCACCACGACGGTGATCGCCCGCGTCAGGTGCGGCAGGGTGATGTAGACGAAGCGCGACCAGGCCGAGGCTCCGTCCATTTCGGCGGCCTCCATCTGCTCGCGGTCCAGCGACTGCAGCGCGGTCAGCAGGATGAGCGTCGCGAAGGGCAGCCACTGCCAGGCCACGATGCCGATGATCGACGCCAGAGGCGCATGGGCGAGGAAGTCGAAGGGCTGCAGTCCCATCGACTTGGCGACATGGGCGAACATGCCGTTCACCGGGTTCATGAACATGTTCTTCCAGACCAGCGCCGAGACGGTCGGCATCACGAAGAACGGCGCGATCACCAGGATCCGCACGATCCCCTGGCCCCACATCGGCTGGTCCAGCAGCAGCGCCAGAAGGATGCCGCCGACCACGGTGATCACCAGCACCCCCCCGACCAGCAGGATCGTGTTGGTCAGCGCCGCGAAGAAGGCGGGATCGGTCAGGAAGTAATAGTAATTGTCCCAGCCGGCGAAGCTTTCCATCCCCGGCATGAGGAGATTGTAGCGAAGGAAGCTGAAATAGAGCGTCATCGACAGCGGGACGATCATCCACAGGAAGAGAAGGATGACCGCCGGGGATATCATCAGACGCGCCGCAGTCCTGGAATGCTCGGTCGCCATGGAAGCCTCGGGGGCTGGAGCTGTTCGGAAGGAAAAGAACGCGGGCCGGAGTTCGGTTCCGGCCCGCGTGAGCAGTCAGCTCACTTGATGTAGCCGGCGCGCGTCATCTCGCGCGTCGTGAACTGCTGGGCGGCCGCAAGGGCCTGGTCTGCCGACATGGAACCCGCAAGAGCGGCCGAGAACTGCTGGCCGACGGCCGTGCCGATGCCCTGGAATTCGGGGATCGCCACGAACTGCACGCCGACATAGGGCACCTCGTCCACCGTGGGCCGGGTCGGATCGGCGGCGTTGATGCTTTCCAGCGTCATCTTGGCGAAGGGCACCTTGGCGTATTCCGGGTTCTCGTAGAGCGAGGTGCGGGTGCCCGGAGGCACGTTCGCCCAGCCCTCCTTGGAGGCCACAAGCTCGGCATATTCCTTCGAGGTCGCCCAGGCGATGAAGGTCTTGGCCGCCTCGATCTTCTGCGAGCCTGCCGGCACCGCAAGGTTCCAGGCCCAGAGCCAGTTGGCCCGCTTGCCCTTGCCGGTGTCCGGGGCAAGCGCGAAGCCCACCTTGTCGGCCACGGTCGAGGCCTTGGGATCGGTCACGAAGGACGCAGCCACCGTGGCGTCGATCCACATGCCGCACTTGCCCTGCTGGAAGAGCGCGAGGTTCTCGTTGAAGCCGTTGTTCGACGCGCCGGGCGGGCCGTAGTTCGTCATCATCTCAAGGTAGTCGGTCAGCGTGGCCTTCCAGGCCTCGCTGTCGAACTGGGGTTTCCAGTCCATGTCGAACCACTTCGCGCCGTAGCTGTTGGCCATGGCCGAGAGGAACGCCATATTCTCGCCCCAGCCAGCCTTGCCGCGCAGGCAGATGCCGTAGATCTCGGCATCCTTGTCGGTCATCTTGGCCGCGGCTTCCTTCACGAACTCCCAGGTGGGGGCGTCGGGCATGGTCAGCCCGGCCTTCTCCATCAGGTCCGTGCGATACATGATCATCGAGCTTTCGCCGTAGAAGGGCGCGGCATAAAGTTCGCCATCCACGGTCAGACCGTTGCGGATCGCCGGCAGAATGTCGTCGACGTCATATTCCGCCGGCAGGTCGTTGAGGCTGACGAGCCAGCCCTGCTTGCCCCAGATCGGAACCTCGTAGGTGCCGATGGTCAGCACGTCGAACTGCCCACCCTTGGTGGCGATGTCGGTCGTCACCTTCTGGCGCAGCACGTTCTCTTCCAGCGTGACCCACTCGACCTGGATGTCCGGGTTCTTGGCGTTGAACTCGGCCATCAGGCCCTGCATGCGGATCATGTCGCCGTTGTTCACGGTTGCGACGGTGATGGTTTCGGCGCCTGCAGCCGTCGAGATCGCAGCCACGGCGCACGCGCCCATCAGGGCGCGAAATCTGTCGGTCATCGGTGTCCTCCCTGGCCGCGCGCGTGAGCAATAGTTCGTGCGGCGAATAATTACTCACCGAGGCGCGGCAATGTGTCAATGATTTTCTGCCGCGGTTCTGTGCGAGGTCAGGCCAGAAGTGCCCGCGCCGTAAGCTCATCGGTAATCAGGCCGTTGAAAAGGTTGCCCTTCAGCCCGGCGGCAAGGGCGGCCAGCTTGCGGCGCCCGCCGGCAATGGCGATCACGGCCCGGTCGTCGGCCACATTCACGCGCACGCCCGCCACGCGCTGGTTGATGCTGGTCTCGAGATAGCGCCCGGCCGAGTCGTAGACCCAGCCCGCCACTTCCCCCACCGCGCCCAGGTCCTGCATCTCGCGCAGCTCGGCCTCGGTGATGAACCCGTCCTTCAGCAGGGGGGCGTCCTCGCCCATCTGGCCCACGCCCACGAAGGTCACGCCCGCGTTCCGCGCCAGCCGCAGCACCGACTGCACGGGCTTGAGCGAGTGGAACAGCTCGCGCTCCTCGGCGGTCTGGGCGATCACCGGCATAGGCATGGGATAATGCGGCGCGCGGATGCGGTCGGCGATCCGGAAGATCACGTCGTAATAGCTCGCCGAGCCGTCGGCCGAGATGTTGCCGTTCAGCGAGACGATCTTGTGATGCTCGCAGACCATCGAGGTCATCTCCTCGACGGTGGCGCGCAGGCTGCGGCCGGTGCCGAAGGCCACCACGGTGGGCTTTTCCGAGCGCAGCACCCGCTCGATCTCGGCGGCGGCGGTCGGCGCGATCGATGGCAGGGGATCGACCTCTGCCCCAAGGCTTGGCGCGACGCGGGCGAGCTTCAGGCCGAAGCGGCGGATCAGCGCCGCCTCGAGATCAAGGCAGGCCGACACCCGGTGTTCGAGTCGCACATGGATCAGCCGCTCTGATATCGCGCGGCTGACCAGCCGCTGCGCCCGCTGGCGCGAGGTTCCCAGCTCGCGCGCGATCTGGTCCTGCGTCAGCCCCGCCACGTAATAGAGCCAGCCCGCCCGCGCGGCGTCATCGAGCGGTGTGGGCTCGGAATCCGGACGGTCGATCATGGCTGGACCCCGCAACAGGTGCGGCGCAATCCGGGTGCGCCGTCGTAGAACCGGGCAAAGGAGTCGAAGTGACGGTGTGGCCGGGCCTCGGGCGGCTCGGCGCTTAAGGCGCCCCGGAAATGGCTGCCGCCGGTGAAGCGCCAGACCTGCATGCCCGCGCGCCGGGCGGCGATCACGCCGGCCTCGGTGTCCTCGATCACCAGGCAGCGCTCGGGTCTGACGCCCATGGTGCTCGCCGCCAGCAGGAACAGGTCGGGCTCGGGCTTGCCGCGCGCCACCTCGGCCGCGGTGAAGCACCGGCCGGCAAACAGCCCCGCAAGCCCGGTGATCTCGAGGGACCGGGCAAGGCGCTCGGGCGCGCTGGAGGTGGCGAGGCAGCAGGGCACGCCAAGCCCGCGCACCGCCTCGGCCGCGCCGGGCATCGCGCGAAGGTCGCGGTCGAAGACCTCGACCAGCCGCGTCCGGGCCTCGGCCTCGAAGGCGGCCGGGAGGATCACGCCGAACTGGCGTTCGACCACCTGCTGCACGACCGAGAAGCTGCGGCCGAGGAACCTGTCATGGACGAAGTCCTCGTCGACCTCCACGCCGACGCGGCGAAGCTCCTCGATCAGCGTCCTCACGGCGAGGACCTCCGAATCGACCAGAACCCCGTCGCAGTCGAAGATGACAAGCCCGATATCCATGCGCCGACCCTAGGCGAGCGCGGCTTGCGGAGTAAAGCGGCAAGATCGGCGGATCCGGCCCCTCCGAAAGGCGCGATCTGCGGGCGCGGCCGTGCGGTGCGGGAACAAATCCCGGCGGTGCCTGTTCGGGACCCGGCTTGGTCGCAGGCAAGCGGCCGAACATCGCGCCAACATGAAGGAGACAGTCTATGGCCTTGTTCTCGAAAGACATCCAGTCGATGGACGATCTTTACACCCACATGCTGCAGGACATCTACTACGCCGAGATGCAGATCGAGAAGGCTCTGCCGAAGATGATCGCGAAGGCGAGCGATGCCGCGCTCCGGCAGGGGTTCGAAAGCCATCTGGTCGAGACCCGCGGCCATGTGGAGCGGCTGGAGCAGGTGTTCTCGCTGCTCGGCCAGACGCCGAAGGGCGCGACCTGCCCGGCGATCGACGGCATCATCCAGGAAGCCAATGACGTGGCTGGCGACATCGCCGATGCCAATGTGCTCGATGCCGCGCTCGCTGCGGCGGCGCAGGCGGTGGAGCATTACGAGATGACGCGCTACGGCACGCTCATCGCCTGGTCGAAGGAACTGGGGCGCAGTGACGTGGCGCAGATCCTTGATCAGACGCTGACCGAGGAAAAGGCCGCCGACATGAAGCTGACGCAACTGGCGGAAGCCCGGCTGAACCGGGCCGCCTGACATCGGCGAAAAACCGGGTGGGCTGAACCGGAAGGACCCGAAACGGGCAAGTCCCGGGCCGGGCCGGCGGCTCATCAGGATCTGGAAAAGGGCGGCCGCCTGCGGGTGGTCGCCCTTTTCCCTACGGCGGCCGCAAGTCGCATCGGAGGCGTTCCGGCCGCACGGACCGGCGGAGCCGTTCCGGGCGGCCGCCGTGTCGCGGCTCCCTGCGCGCACGAGGCCGCTTTTCCGCATGTTGAACAGGAGCATGCCGTCGGCGGGCCCCTAAACGCGAGGCCGGCCCGGCGCTCCCGCGGTGGGCCAGAAGCGCTCGGGCCTTTACGCGCGCGAGGCCGGTGCCTCGCGCTGTCGCGGCATCGGATCGCGGTCGGGCAGGGGCATCGCGTCCACCCCCTCGCGCAGAAGGGCCGCGGCGTGGAAATAGACCAGCGCCCGCTCGCCCGACTTCGCCGCCAGCCAGCGCTCGGTGGAGAAGCGGCCCTCGATCACGAAGGGCTCCGCAGCCGAGCGCAGAAGCGCGGCGGGCGCCGTCGCGTCGTCGGTGGCGCCAAAATACTCCACCAGAAGGCCCGCCCGCACCTGCATGCCGCCGGTGACGCGCAGCGTGTGTCCCATCAGGTCGAAAGGCCGGGTCGGCAGGCCGCCGTCGCCGTGCTCGGCCACGCGCCGGGCAAAGATGGTCTGGTAGAGCGCGCAGAGGCAGATGAAGGCCTTGTCGCGCGCCTCGGCC
Source organism: Rhodobacter sp. CZR27 (assembly GCF_002407205.1). Taxonomy (NCBI): domain Bacteria; kingdom Pseudomonadati; phylum Pseudomonadota; class Alphaproteobacteria; order Rhodobacterales; genus Rhodobacter; species Rhodobacter sp. CZR27. Next base: position 1,487,918 of record NZ_CP023548.1, read on the forward strand.
TCGTCCCGGACGAAGGCGGGCAGCGAGGGAAACACCGCCTCGGTCTCCACCCCGTCGAGCAGGATGTCCACGATCCAGCCCTTTCCGGCCGGCATCAGGATCACCGCGCGGATGCGGCCTTCCTCGAGCGAGCCCGCCTCCTCGCGCACATAGGCGGTGGGGGGGAACCAGCGATTGTCGAGCAGGTAGTTGCTTCCCGCGCGCCTGCGCGCTTCGCCCGCCATTCCCGCAAGACACGCCGCGCCGTTGTCGAGTTCCACCGCGCTGTAGCCCATCACCGCTCCCTCCGCCGTTGCGGCGAGCCTTGCAAGAAGCGGGCCAGAGCCGTCAGATGATGCCGAGATTGCGCGCCGTCACCACCGCCTGCGTGCGGTTCGTCGCGCCGAGCTTCTTGCAGATCGACTTGACGTGCATCTTTATCGTGGGCTCGGCAAGGTTGAGGCCGTGCGCGATCTCCTTGTTCTGGCGGCCTTCCGCCAGATAGGACATCACCAGCATCTCCTTCTCGGTCAGGCGTCCGCCCGAGGTGTCGCCGGTCTGCCGCCGGTCGCGCGCCAGTTCGAGCGGCAGGTAGTGCTCGCCCGCGTACATGAAGCGGATGGCGTTGCCGAGGCTGCGCACCGGCGTGGTCTTCAGCACGATGCCCGAGGCGCCGGCGGCAAGGATCTCGTCCACCATGCGCGGGGTCGGATTCGAGGTCAGGATCGCCACCGGCTTGCCGGCGCTGAGCTTGATCGCCCGTGTCAACCCGGCCACGCCGTTCATGCCCGGCATGTTCAGGTCGAGCAGGGTGACGTCGAACGGGCCGTGCTCCCGGATGCGCTCCAGCGCCTCATCGAGGCTCTTGGCGGTCTTGACGGTCATCTCGGACGAGGCGGTCAGAAAGAGCGAGAACATCTCGACGACCATCTCGTGATCGTCCGCGATGAGAACGCTGAGCTTCTGAGGCATCTGGGTCATGGTCGGCTCGCTTCTGGCTTCCTCGCAGGCTTGCGGGGCGGTTCATTCATTCGAAGGAAGGTCCTCCAAAGTGAGGAACCAGCATCTCTAGGTTGCACACATCCGAAAAATTTGGGAAGAGACAAGTGGAATAGCAGCGATGCAGCCTCCCGCGCTCCCATCCTGACGATGGTCTGGCGAGGATATATCCGAAAGTATGTAAGCGCATGCTTAAGCCCTGATGTCTCGTTCAGGAAGCTCTGCTATTCGTTCCAGCCGAGACGTTCGTCGGAAGGGAGTCCAGACATGTCCGGCATTGCGAAGGGTTTCGTGACCGTCGGGCGTCGCGTCGGTGCCGCGGCGGGCCTTGTGGTCGCGCTGGCACTGCCGGCCCTGGCGCAGGACCTTTCCCCGCCCTCGGGCCAGCCCGTCCTGACCGTGGATGGCCCGATCCAGGTGACGAATGTGGCGGGCAAGGCGGTCTTCGACATGCGGATGCTGCAGGACATGCCGAAGATGAGCTACCGCACCAGCACGGTCTGGACGGACGGCGTGCTGGAGTTCACGGGCGTGCCGCTCAAGGCGCTGCTGGACCGGCTCGGCGCGGCCGAAGGGGTGTCGGTCTCGGCGAAGGCGATCAACGACTATGCCGTGGAGATCCCGGCCGACGCGATCACCGACGAGGCGCCGATCATCGCCTATCACATTGAAGGAGAGGAGTTTTCCCGTCGCGAGAAGGGTCCGCTGTGGGTCCTCTTCCCCTATGATGCGGACGAGAAGTATCGCACCGAGGTCACCTACGGGCGAAGCATCTGGCAACTCGACAGGCTGACCGTCTCGCAATGAACAGGGGGTCCCGACAACCGGGACAGGCCGAGCGGGAAACCGAAGTCAAGGCCATGTTCTCCGAAGCGCGCGACCACGCGCCCGGCGGGATATTCGAACGCTGGACCCGGCTGATCCTCGTCCTGGCGGTTGGTGTCTCGGCGCTGATCGGCGCCTTCTTCATCTTCTCCGACATCGACCACCAGCTCGAGGCGAACCGGGTCGCCCATCTCGACAACCGGACCTGGGTGCTCGCCCAGCTCGAGGTGGACGTGCTGAACTTCGCCTCGGCGGTGCAGATGGCGCAGCTGCACGGCGACGATCCGTCGCGACTCGATGCCCTGCGCCAGAAGTTCGACATCCTCTACAGCCGGGTGGACATCGTCCGCGATTCCGAGCCCGACACGATCGCCAAGCTCGCTTCCGAAGTGCTGCCGCGATTCGACCGCAAGCGCGGGTTCTTCGACCGGTGGATCCCGCTGATGGACGGCCCGGACGACCAGCTTCGCGCCGCCCTGCCGCGCCTGATCGCCGAGCTGGACGTCGAGACCGCCGTCGTGCGGGCCGGCGTGGTCGAGACGCTGAGCGACATCATGACGATGTCGGATTCGCACCGGGCAAACCTTCGCAACTCGTTGCAGACCTTCGCGCTTGCCTCGCTCGGCCTGCTGGCGCTGATGGCGATCCTGATCGTCATCGTGATCGTCCAGAGCAATGCGCGGCGCAGGCGCGGCGTGCTGCTGGAACGCTCCGTGCACAACCTGCGCGCGACCATCGAGTCCTCGCTCGATGCGGTGGTGGTGCTCGACCACATGGGTCGCGTGGTCGAATGCAACAAGTCGGCGCTGGACATGTTCCGCTGGCAGGACGATGCCGCGCGGGGCGCGAATTTCGTGGACTACATCCGGACCGACGACGCCGACGGCCTGCTGCGGCCGCAGCGGCGCGACGACGACGGCGACAGCGTGCCCTCGGGCACGGATGGGCGCATCACCATGATGGCGCAGCGCACCGACGGCTCGACCTTTCCGGTCGAAGTCAGCGTCGCCGAGGCGCAGGGCGCCTCGAAGGATCCGTTCTTCATCGCCTTCATCCGCGACATCTCGGAACGGCTGGAGCGCGAGGAGAGCCTGAAGAAGGCGCGCAACGACGCGCTGAAGGGCGAAGAGGCCAAGTCGCGCTTCCTTGCCGTGATGAGCCACGAGATGCGCACCCCTCTGAACGGGCTGATGGCGGCCTCGGACCTGCTGCAGACCTCGACCGAGCTGACCGAGCGGCAGCGCTGGCTGACCGACATCGTGGTCGGATGCGGCTCGGCGGCGCTCGATCAGGTGAACAACGTGCTCGAGCTCACCCGGCTGTCGGACCGCGACGGGGCGAGCTATTCCCGTTCGGTCTTCTCGCCGGTCGAGGTGATCGAGGGGCTGATCCGGCAGAACCAGCCGCAGGCGGCCAAGCGCGGGAACCGGCTCTGGTTCGCACCCCCGAAGGAGCCGCTGCCGCGGGTGATCGCGCAACGCCACCTGTTCCTGCGCGTCATGTACAACCTGATCGGCAATGCGATCAAGTTCACCGACAACGGCAAGATCTCGGTGGAGATGCTGTCGCGGCCGGGCGACGCGCCGGGCACGCTCGATCTGTGCATCCATGTGAATGACACCGGCATCGGCATCGCCGAAGAGCATCTGGAGACGATCTTCCGGAACTTCGAGACGCTCGACTCATCCTATGGCCGGATCCGCGAGGGCACGGGCCTCGGCCTTGGCATCGCGAAGCTCGCGGCCGAGACGATGGGCGGGCGCATCACCGTGCAGAGCAAGCTCGGCCTCGGCTCGGTCTTCACGCTGCACGTGTCCATGCCGGTCGCCGATGACGCGGAGGCCAGCGAGGACGAGCCGGACGAGGACGGCCTGCTGGTCAATGCGCAGGCCCGGTCGATCCTCGTGGCCGAGGACAATGCCATCAACCGCCAGCTTCTTGCCGAGATCCTGACCATGGCGGGCCACGAGGTCACGCTGGCCGAGGACGGGGCCGAAGCGGCGGAGGCTGCCACCGCACGGCGGTTCGACCTGATCCTGATGGACGTGAGCATGCCGCGCGTCGACGGGCTCGAGGCGACGCGGATGATCCGGCAGGGCGGGGCGTCGGCGCAGACGCCGATCGTCGGCGCGACCGCCCATGCCGATCCGGACCGCGTGCCGGAGTTTCTCGCCGCCGGCATGAACGATGTGCTGGTCAAGCCGATTACCCGGGTCGCGCTGTTCCGCGCGATCCAGATGCACACGGGTGACATCGAGGAGGCCGGAATGCTGGCGGAAGACGATACGACAGCGGAGGGTCTGCCGCTGATCGACCACGACCTGCGCGCCGACCTGATCGGCAACCTGGGGCATGACTACATCGCCGGCATGATCGACCGCGTGATGAACGAGGCGGGAGCGGCGCTGGCCGAGATGCGCCGGCTGCACGCGGCGGGCGAGCATGGCGCGGCCGCCAAGGTTGCGCATCGGACGGCGGGTGCCGCGGCCGCGGTGGGGCTCGTCGCGCTGCACCGCACCCTGTCGGGCTACGAGACGGCGACTGACAGCGCCGATACGGAAGCCGCCGGGGCGGCGCTGGAAAGCCTGCCGGAGACGCTCGAACGCACCGCCGCCGCGCTGCAGGCCGACGCGGCCTGAGCCGCCACACCCGGCCGTTCCCGCCTCACACCCCCGATCCGTCGGGCGTCGCAGGCTTCTTCGGGCGGCGAGTCCGGGGCTTGCGCGTCTTCGGCGCGGGGGTGACGGGTTCCGCAGCCTCCGTTTCGGCTTCCTGTGCCGGCTCGCCGAAGCCTTCGGGAAAGACCACCCGGAAAGGCTTGGCGGACGCCGGAGCAGCGGGTTCAGCGGCGGGCTCCGCGCCGTCATCCGGAAACACCACCTTGAAGGACCGGGCAGAAGCCGGACCCGCGGGGTCGGCGGAGGGTCCCGCATCGTCCTGCGGAAAGTCCACCCGGAATGACGGGGCCGGGGGCCTGGACTGCGCGAACCAGTCGTCGGCCTCCTCGCCCTCGTCCGGGAAGGTCACGACGAAGGGGGCTTTCGCAGCCGCCGCCGTCGCATCCGGGACGCCGAAGTCGGGCGATGTCCCATTGGCGCGGAGCCGCGGCGCCTCGTCATCACCCGCGTCGAGCCCGTCTTCGGCCCCCGGGGTCCCGTCGGCGCCCGGCTCCAGTTCCTCGGCGATGCCCGCCATCAGCAGCCGCGCCGCATCCTCGAGCGTGACCGAGAGCGCCGCGCCCTTCGGGAAGTGGCCGGGCCCGCGGGGGCCGTCCTCGGTCAGCCTGACGCGGGTCCAGCCACCCTCCGCGGGAACCGCCGGCTCCGGTTCGGGCGAAGGGGCGGGGGCGGGCGTGGGCGCCGGTGCCTCGGGGACATCGAACTCATCGAGCAGCGACATCATCGCGGAAAGATCCAGCGTCGGGATCACCAGCGGCTTCGGCGGCGGAGGAGGCGGGGGCGGCGGCGGCTCTGGCGCGGCCTCGACCACGGGCGGCGCGATGGGCAGGGGCGGCAGGACCTTCGCCCCGCGCAGGAGCGCCACCCGCGCCGCCAGGATCGCGCGCCGGGCGGCACCCGCGGCAGCCTCGGAATGCATCCGCTCCAGACAGGCAAGGGCGGTTGGCAGGTCGACTGCAGCAAGGGCCTCGAGAACGGCGCGGGCGGCCGCGTCGATGCGGGGATCGCGGGCAAGCTCCGGCGGGACGGTCATGGGTTTCTCCTCGCAAGGCCGGCATTTGGCATCCTCCTTGCAAGTCCCGGTCCAGATGCCGCCGCGGGTGGCGGGGAACGGAGGGCAAGGTGACGGTTTCGGGCTTGCGCGACCAGCTGGGGCTGCACGCGGATGCGCTCATCCTGCGCGAGACGCGGGGCAACCTGCTGACCTCGAACATCGCCAATGCGGCGACGCCGCACTACAAGGCGCGCGACCTCGATTTCGAGGCCGAGATGGCGCGGGCGGCCGGCAACGCCAGCCTGCGCACCAGCGACTCGCGCCATCTGGCGATGGGCGGGCCAGCTGCGTCCGGCGAGGCGCTCTATCGCGATCCGGTGACGCCTTCGCTTGACGGCAACACGGTCGAGATGGCCGTGGAACAGATGGAATTCTCCGAGAACACGCTGCGCTACCAGACCAGCCTCGCGCTGCTGAACCGCCGCATCTCGGGGCTGATGACGGCGATCAAGGGGGAATGATGAGCGGGATCGACAACGTCTTCGACGTAGGCGCAAGGGCGCTCTCGGCGCAGATGGTGCGGATGAACACCGTCGCCAGCAACCTTGCCAACGCGGGCACCGTGGCGGGCAGCGCCGAGGCGGCCTATCGCCCGCTGCGCCCGGTGTTCGAGACGGCCTTTGCCGAGGCGGCCGGGCAGACCGGCCTGTCCACCACCGACGTCGCCGGCGTCGTGAGCCTTGACCGCGAACCGGCGCGGGTCTTTCGCCCCGACCATCCGCAGGCCGACGCCGAGGGCTATGTCTTCGAGGCCGCCGTCTCGGTCGACGAGGAGATGGTCGAGATGATGGAGGCGAGCCGGCAGTATCAGAACACGCTCGAGGCCGTCTCGACCCTCCGGTCGCTGATGGCGCGCACCGCCAGCATGGGACAGTGACATGACCGCCATCGACCCCGCCACCTCTGCCGGGCTGGCCCTTCGGACCACGACGCGATCCACCGGCACCTCGAACCTCGGGCAGGAGGATTTCCTGAAGCTGCTCACCACGCAGTTGCAGAACCAGGACCCGTTCCAGCCGATGGAGAACGGCGAGTTCCTCGCGCAGATGGCCCAGTTCTCGACCGTCTCGGGGATCGAGCAGCTGAACGGAACGCTCAGCGGGATCGGCGCCAGCCTCGGCCAGTTCCGGGCGGCCAATGCCGCCTCGCTGATCGGGCGCAGCGTGCTGGTCGAGGGCACGCTGGTCCGCCCCGACGCGGACGGCGCCGCGCGTGGCTCGGCAAGCCTGACCGATCCGGCCGAGGCCGTGGTCGTGACCTATTCGAACAGCGTGACCGGAGAGCTGCTGCACAGCCAGACGCTCGGGCCGCAGCAGGCCGGCCCGGTCGCCTTCGGCTGGGACGAGCTGCCCGCCTCGCTCGTCAGTTCGCGCGTGCCCTTGCGGGTCAGCGTGACCGCCGCGACGGCGGAGGGTTCGCAGCCGCTCGCGCCTTCGGTCTATTCCCGCGTCCTTTCGGTCGGCACGGCCGCTGACGGCAGCGTCGTGCTCGAGGTCGAGGACAAGGGCACCGTTTCTGCCGAGACCATCACCTCCTTCCGCTGAACCAAGCCCCACGGAGCCTTCTTCCCATGTCGATCAACACCGCCCTCTCGGGGCTTGCCGCGGCCCAGCACGACATCGCTGCCACGTCGCACAACATCGCCAACGTCGGCACCATCGGCTTCCGCGGCAGCCGGGCGGAATTCGCCGACGTGTTCAACGCCTCGCCCTACAGCATCGCCCGCACGGCGGTGGGTTCCGGCGTGCAGACCCTGCGGACCGCGATGCAGTTCGGGCAGGGGTCGGTGGTGGCCACCGGCAACACGCTCGACCTTGCCATCGAGGGGCAGGGCTTCTTCGCCTGCGAGCCGGCGGTGGGGCCGAACTCGGCCAAGCCCGAGCCGGTCTATACCCGCGCCGGTGCCTTCGGCCTCAACGCCGACGGCGTGGCGGTGAACGCCTCGGGGCAGAAGCTGCTCGCCTGGCCGGTCAGTGTCGAGGGCGACGCGCTGAGCCAGGTGCCGGGAACGGCGGTGCCGCTGACCATCCCGCTGACGATGGGTTCGCCAGTGGCGACGGGCAGCGTGGCGCTGTCGGTGGACCTGCCGACCGACGACGCCATGCTGGGCCAGCAGACGGCCGTGCCGCCCGCCGCGGCCTTCGACCCGGCCGATCCTGCGACCTATGCCTCGGTGACCGCCATCCCGGTCTTCGACCAGAACGGCAATGCGGTCGAGGCGGCGGCCTATTTCATCAAGACGTCGAACCCCACGGTCGGCGCGCCCGAGACCGGCTGGGCGGTGCGCCTCGTGGTGGGAGGCGAGCCGCTGACCCCGGCCGAGGGGGATCTGTCCTTCGATGCCACCGGCGCGCTCGCCGCGGGATCGGGCAGCCTCAGCTTCACCGCCGGCACGGGCAAGTCCTATGGGCTCGACCTGACCGGCACGCAGCTGGCCGACCGCAGCTTCGAGGTCAACACCGTGAACCAGGACGGCAAAAGCGCGGCCGCGCTGACCAGCCTCGAGGTGGACGCGAGCGGCACGGTCTGGGCGGCCTATGGCGCGGGCACGCCGGTCGCCATGGGGCAGGTGGTGCTGGTGACCTTCGCCAACCCGCAGGCCCTGCGCCAGCTGGGCGCCTCGGGCTTTGCCGCCACGGCGGATTCGGGCCAGCCGGTCGCGGGCACGGCCGGGGATTCGGGCTTCGGCATCATCCGGGCGGGGGCGCTGGAACACGCGAACGTCGACCTGACCGAGGAACTCGTCCACCTCATCACCGCGCAGCGCAACTACCAGGCCTCGGCCAAGGCGATGGAGACCTCGAACTCGCTGATGCAGACCATCATGAACATCCGCAGCTGAGGCTGACCGATGGACCGCCTGATCCACACCGCGCTGAACTCGCTGGCGAACCTGCGCGACACGCGGGTGATCCAGGCGCAGAACCTTGCCAGCCAGACCGTGCCGGGCTTCCGGCGCGATCTGGTGAACGAGGGCGACCCGCGCTTCCTGCAGGCGATGGATGCGGCCTCGGGCCGCGCCTTCCAGACCGAGCGCGGGCCGCACGAATTCTCCTCCGCGCCCGGAATGCTGAACCAGACCGGCGAGCCGATGGATATCGCCATCGCCGAGGAGGGCTGGTTCTTCATCCAGCCCGACGGCGGCGGCGATCCGGCGCTGTCGCGGCGCGGCGACCTGCGGCTGACCGCCCAGGGCCGGCTGGTGAACGGCGCGGGCGAGGCGATGCTGGATCAGGCGCTGCAACCCATCGACCTGCCGCCGGTGCGCTCGATCACCATCGACGAGGTCGGCCGCATCACCTTCGAGGCGCAGGACGCGCCCGAGGGGCAGGTGACCGAAGGCCCGGTGCTGGCCACCGTCATCCCCGATGCGGGGCTGGCGCTGCGCAAGTCGCCCGACGGCCAGGTGCGGGCGGGCGACAAGCCGCTGCCGCCGCCCAACCAGGGCGCAAAGGTGCTTCAGGGCGTGCTGGAGGCTTCGAACGTCAACACGATGGAGGAGCTTGTCTCCTCGATCGAGTTGCAGCGCACCTTCGAGCTGAACCTGCGCATGATCTCGACCGCGAAGGAGTTGGACGAAAGCGGTTCGCGGCTTCTGCGCCCGCCGGAGTAAGGGCCGGGTGGCACGGGCCTTGCAACCGGAAGCGCGAAGCGCCTGAAGGAGCCACCCGATGTCCACCAACGCGATGCATGTCGCCCAGACCGGTCTGAACGCCCAGCAGACCCGGATGCAGGTGATCTCGAACAACCTTGCCAACGTCAACACCACGGGCTTCAAGCGCGACCGCGCGAATTTCGAGAGCCTGCTCTACCAGACCTGGAAACCGGCCGGCGCGCAGACGTCCGAAGGCACGGCGATGACCTCGCCCTCGGCGGTCGGTACCGGGGTGCGCGTGGTCTCGACCGAGAAGCTCTATACGCAGGGCTCGCTCACCAACACGAATAACGCGCTCGACCTCGCCATCGACGGCCCCGGCTTCTTCGAGGTGCTGATGCCCGACGGCCGCATGGGTTATACCCGCAACGGCACCTTCTCGCAGAATGCCGAAGGCACGATCACCACGCCCTCGGGCTATGTCGTCCAGCCCGAGATCCAGATCCCCGAGGGCGCCGTCTCGGTGACCATCTCGGCCGACGGGATCGTCTCGGTGCTGATGCCCGACGAGACCGAGGCGCAGGAGGTGGGCCAGATCACCATCGCCACCTTCGCCAACCCGCGCGGCCTGCAGCCCGTGGGCGAGACCTTCGCGGTCGAGACCGCGGCCTCGGGCGAGGCGGTGATCGGCAACCCGGTGGAGCCGGGCTTCGGCAAGCTGGTGCAGGGCTCGCTCGAATCCTCGAACGTCAACGTGGTGCAGGAACTCGTGGACATGATCGAGACCCAGCGCGCCTACGAGGTGAATTCCAAGTCCATCTCGGCCTCGGACGAGATGATGCAGTTCCTTGCCAACAAGCTCTGAGATCCCGATGCCCCGCCGCGCCCCGCCGACCCACTTCCGCGTTCCGCCCCCTCCGGGCCTTCCGTCCGCCGGGGCGCCCTTGTCGGCTGCAATGCCGGGACGCGCCGCCCGCCGCGCCGCCGGGGCCGGCGGCCTCGCCCTCGTCCTGCTCTCGGCCTGTTCGACCTATGTCGAGGACCGCGCCTCGGAAGCCTGGGCGCCGGTCTATCCGGTGGAGGAGCCCGCGCGGCTCGACAGCCTGCCCACCGGCGGGATCTACACCGAGACCTCGCGCGGCCTCTTCGTCTCGGATCGCCGGGCGGCGCGCGTCGGCGACATCGTGACGGTCGATTTCGACGAGAAGTTCTCGGCCTCGAAGTCGCAGTCGGCCTCGGGGGCGCGGACGAACGACTATGACATCGACCTGCCCGACGCGATCACGCTGGGCCTTGATGACGGGGCGCTGACCAACAGCACCGACCAGAGCTTTGCCGGCAAGGGCGCGGCCTCGCAATCGAACTCGCTGCGCGGGCGGATGTCGGTCTCGGTCACGCGCATCCTGCCGGGCGGCAATCTCGAGATCATGGGCCAGAAGCTGCTGACGCTGAACAACGGCAATGAATACGTCCGGCTGAAGGGCGTGGTGCGCCCCGAGGACATCGGCCCGGACAACGTGGTGACCTCGGACCGGATCGCCCATGCCGAGATCAAGTACATCGGGGCGGGCGACACGGCCGATACAGCCAGGCCCGGCTGGCTGCGCCGCGGCCTTTCCGTGGTCTCGCCGCTGTGAGGGTGGGGCTTCTCCTCGGCCTGCTGCTTGCGCTGGCGCCGCCGGCCTTCGCCGACCGGCTGAAGGATCTGGCGACGGTGGCGGGGGTGCGGTCGAACCCGCTGGTGGGCTATGGCATCGTGGTCGGCCTGTCCGGCACCGGCGACGGCAACTCGCAGCTGACGCAGCAGTCGATGCAGTCGCTGATCTCGCGGCTGGGGCTGTCGGTCGATGCCTCGGACCTGAAGGCGAAGAACGCCGCCGCCGTGATGGTGACGGCCGATCTCGCGCCCTTCCTGAAGATCGGCCAGACCCTCGACGTGACGGTCTCGACCGTCGGGCAGGCCAAGTCGCTGAAGGGCGGCACGCTTCTGATGACGCCGTTGATGGGCGCGGATGGCGAGGTCTACGCCATCGCGCAGGGCAACCTGATCGTGGGCGGGCTGGGGGTCGAGGGGCAGGACGGCTCGTCGCTGACCGTCAACATCCCGACGGTGGGGCGTGTGCCGCGCGGCGGTTCGGTCGAGAAGATGGTCGAGACCCCGTTCCTCGAGACCGACCACCTGATGCTGAACCTGAACCGGGGCGACTTCTCGACCGCCGCGGCCGTCGCCGAGGGCGTGAACCGGACCTTCGGCCCCGAGGTGGCGGTGGCGCTCGACGGCACCTCGATCCGCGTTCGCGCGCCCAGCGACCCTGCCCAGCGCGTCAGCTTCATGAGCCTGCTGGAAAACATCGAGGTGGACCCCGCGCCGCCGGTGGCGAAGGTCGTGGTGAATTCGCGCACCGGAACCGTGGTGATCGGCGGACAGGTCAAGGTGACGCCGGCAGCCGTCACGCATGGCTCGCTGACCGTCCGCGTCACCGAGGACCAGCGCGTGACACAGGGCGCCAGCGTGGTGGTGGGCAACAATGCGACGGTGGTCGCCCCGGGCGAGCCGGTCGTGACCCCCGACAGCACCCTTCAGGTTGCCGAGGACCCGGCCAAGGCCTTCGTCTTCGATCCCGGCGTCTCGCTGAGTTCGCTGGTGGACGCGATCAATGCCGTCGGTGCCAGCCCCTCGGATCTCGTCGCGATCCTCGAGGCGCTGCGCGAGGCGGGCGCCCTGCGCGCGGAACTGGTGGTGATCTGATGGCGCGCGTTCGGCCGACCCTTTCGGATGGCCGGGCGCGGGAAGGCGGCGGCGGCGCGGGACCTGCATCGCCGGTCATGCCGGGCCGGCACAGCGCCCGGCCCCTGTGAGGAGACGGACCCGATGGACGTGAAGCTTCACCCGCTGTCGCCGCTGTCGCTGGCCGGAAGCCGGCCGGAACCACAGGGCCGCGAGGATCTGCGGCAGGCGGCGCAGGGCTTCGAGTCGCTCTTCGTCACCGAGCTTCTGAAGGCGGGCCGGGCGGGCCTGCCGGGCGACGACCTGCTGGGTTCGGCTGGCGTCGATACGGCGCGGGACATGCTGGACATGGAGCTTGCCCGCAGTTCCGCCGGACGCACCGGCTTCGGGATCGCCGATGCCATCGAGCGCCAGTTCGCGCCCTTCGTGAAGGGAAGCTGAAGACATGTCCATCCTCGACATCGCGCGTTCGGGCATCCTGTCCTATCGCTCGGCGCTGTCCGTTACGGCCGAGAACATCGCCAACGTGAACACCGAAGGCTACGTGCGGCGCGAGATCTCGCTGCAGCAGGCGCCGGGCGGACAGACGACGGCGACAAGCGGCGGCACCTCGGGGCAGGGGGTGCGGGTCGAGGATGTCCGACGCGCCTTCGACGGGCTGGTGGCCAACCGCCTGCGCGGCGCCGAATCCGCCTCGGCCTCGGCGACCAGCCTTGAAAGCACGGCCGCCGCGCTCGAGACGCTGTTCCTTTCGGGCGCGGGCAGCGTGCCCGAGGCGCTGTCGGGCTTCTTCGATGCGGTGAACGCGCTATCCGCCAGCCCCTCCGACGGGGCGCTGCGGCAGGTGATGATGGCCGCCGGCGAGGATCTGTCGAGTGCGTTCAACCAGGTGGCCGGCGGCCTCGCCGGCCTTCGGACCGAGGTGCTCGATCTGTCCCGGCAGGCGGCCGGGCTGGCGTCCAGCCAGCTTGAGCAGCTGGCGCAGCTCAACGGCCGGATGGTGGGCTCGTCGCAGGGCGCGCTCAACCCGTTGCTGGACGAGCGTGACCGGCTGCTTCGGGACCTGTCGCAATCGGTGGGCATCTCGGCCAGCTTCGACCAGATCGGGCGGGTGCGCGTGACACTGGGTGCGGCACCGGGGGGGCCGCTGCTGGTCGAGGGCGACGTGGCGACCGAGGTCGGGGTGGCCGAGGCCGGCGGCCTGGTGCTCAGCCTGACGCGGAATGGCGCGACCAGCCAGAGCCGCCAGATCTCGGGGGGCAGCCTGCAGGGGCTGGCGGCCTCGCTGGGGGCGGTGGACAATGCCGCGGCGGAGCTTGACGCGCTGGCGCAGCAGATCGCCGCCGAGATGAACGCCGTGCACCGGCAGGGTCTGGACCAGACCGGGCAGCCGGGCGGCGATCTCTTCGCGCTGGAGGGGTGGAAGGTCGCGGCGCCGGCCACCAACCGCGGCGGCGCGGGGGCCAGCATCGAGAGCTTCGTGATGGACGAGGCGCCCGGGGAGGTGACGCTGGTTCGCGACGGCGCGGCCGCCCTGTGGCGCGCCTTCGATGCCGCGGGAACCGAGATCGGCAGCGGCACCGAGACGGTGGCGCTGCCCGGGTTGACGCTTCGGATGACCGGGGTTGCGCAGGACGGCGACCGGCTGCTCGTGACGCCGCGCACGGGGCGCGCCATCGACATGCGCTTCGTGCCGACCACGACCCGCCAGATCGCAGCAGCCGCCGCGACGCTGGTCTCGGCCTCGGCCGGGAACGGGGGCAGCGCGACGGCCACATTGACTCCGGTGACGGTGGAGCCGCCGGCGCTGGGAACGGTGGCCGGGCTTCTCGCGGGCGGCGGGGGCGCCGAGGCGGTCTCGCTGATCCGCGCCGGCGTGGTGGGCTACGTCCCCGCGGGCACGAAGTCGCTGGAACTGGCAAGCCTCGGGACGCAGTCGGCGCAGGATTTCCTGCTGAGCGATGCCGAGGCGGGGCAGGCCACGCGGCTGTCGTTCTCGCTGGGGGGGACGCTTCACGAGTTCGACCTTGCGCCCCTTGCCGCGACATCGGTGGAAGGCCTTGTCGCGTCCCTCAATGCAGGGGCGGCCAGCGCCGCGGGCGAGACGCTGGCCGCCCTTGGCGTGACAGCCAGCGGCACCGGAGGGCGGCTGACACTGACGCTCGGCAGCGGCGATTTCGACGCGGGCGCCCAGATCACCGGGCCGGGGCTGGCCGTGGCGGGCAGCCGCACCGCGTCCGAGCCGGCCGGCGGCACGATCCAGATCATCACGCGGGAAGGGCGCCACATCGCCGGCACCCCGCTCTCGGCCGCCGAGGCCGCGCTGCTCCTGACCGAAGAGAACGGCTTCCTGCCAGGTGCCGTCTATACCTACGCCGCCGACCCTCTCGACGCGGCCGGCGGCACCGCCTACCGCGGGCTGGGGCTGGACAGTGCGCTCGTTCCCGGCCGGCAGGCGCTGTCGCTGGGGATCGCGCTGCCTGCGACCGGCACCTCGGGCAGCCTGCCCATCGGGACGGAGGCGAGCCGTCTGTCGTTCGACACCGGCACCGGCCTGCCGGTTGCCGTGGACATCGCCGGGGGCACCTCGGCCCGGCGCGCCGCGGCGGCGATCGGTGCGGCGCTCGACGGGGTCGAGGCCTCGGCGCGGACCGCCGTCCTTGTGGCCGCGCCCGCCGACGGCGCCCTGTCCTTCCGGCTGACGGGCAGCAACCCCACGCCGCTGACGATCAGCGGGGCGGTGGCGGGCGGGCGGATGGATGGCGTGGCCCAGGCGGTCAATGCGGTAAGCGCGGCGACCGGCATCCGGGCCGAACTGTCGCCGGACGGTATGCGGCTGCTGCTCGTGCAGGACGAGGGCGAGAACATCTCGCTGACCTCCGTGGCCCATCAGGCGGGCGCTCCGGTCACGCTGCAAGCGGTGGATGCCGATCACCGGGCGGTCGGGGGCCCCGTCACGCTTTCGGGCAGCGCCGACAGCGTGCGCTTCACCGGGCAGGTCCGGCTGTCCTCGGCCTCGGGCTTTTCCGCCGATCTGGACGGCACGCGGACGGAATCCGAGGTCGATCCCCTGCTGGGCGGCCTGATCACCCGCACGCAGAGCGGGGCGGGCGCTGTCCAGCGGCTCGACTTCCGGTTCGATGCCGCGGTCGACGGCGCGGGCGTCTCGGCGGACGGGCTGGCTGCGCAGTCGGCATCGGCGCGCTACTCGGTCACGCTCGGCAGCCGCTCGGTCACGCTCGATGCGGGTGCCGCCGGCGTGACGGACGGGGCGGGCGTCGCCGCGGAACTGGCGGCGCTTCTGCGCGAGGGCGCGCCGACGGCCAGCCTCACCGGGCGGGCCCTGACCGCCCCGCCGCCGGATGGACGCTCGGTCACCCTGTCCTACGAGGGGCAGAGCTACACCCTGCGCATGTCGGGCGGCAGCCTCGTCGTCGAGGGCGGCGAGTCGGGCCTGCTGACGGCGGGATTCGACGCCTCGAACCGGTTGCAGGTCCGCGCCGCAGGGTCGCTCGACGGGGCGGGCATTGTGGTCGAGTCGGGCGCCGCGGCGGCCTTCGGCATCGCGGCGGCGGATGGCGCCGTCCTGCGGCTGCAGGGCGAACCGGCCGATCCCGCGGGGCTGCCGTCCTCGTTCGACGTGACGGTCGGCGGCACGAACTGGACCCTTGCCGCCGATGCCGGGGGCATCACGCTGCCCGCAGGCTTTCCGGGCAGCGCCGCATGGGATGCGGAGGGCCGGCTGGTGCTGGAGATCCCGGCCACTGCCGGTGCGCTGCGCGTGGCACCGCAGGCCGGCGCGCGGGCGGCCGGTCTGGCGACCGAGGGTGCGCATGTGGCGGTGACGGGCGGCGGGCTGGTGCTGACCGCGACCGACGGCGCGCCGCTTCCGCTCACGGCCGGGGCCGAGGCTCTGGCAAGCCAGCGCCTCCGCCTCACCGACCTGCCCGACGAGGATCTGATCGTCGTGATGACCGGCGGCGGATCGCTGCGGCTGGCGGGCGCGGTCGAGGCCGGCACCCCGTCCGCCATTCCGCCGGCGGTCGAGGTGCGGGTGACCGATGCCGCGACCGGCCGGATCGAGGTGTTCGACCAGGCCACCGGCCATTCCATCGGCACCCGGACGCTGGGCGCGGACGGATCGGCCACCGTTGCCGGGCTGCGCATCAGCCTCGAAGGTCAGGCCGCCACCGGCGACCGGTTCTTCCTGACGCAGAACTCCACCACGGCGGGCGGGGCCGATATCCTCGGGCGGCTGCTCGACCTCAGCACGGGCGACCGGGCCACGGGGCAGGGCGGCTATGGATCGGACTATGCGCATCTGCAGGCGCGCCTCGGTAGCCAGGCCAGTGCCGCGAGCGGCCGCGTCTCCGCCACGGGGGCAGCCCTCGAGGTGGCCGAGCGCGCAGCGGCCGAGGCGGGCGCGGTGGATCTCGATGCCGAAGCCGCAAGGCTGGTCGAGCAGCAGCAGGCCTACCAGGCGTCCTCGCAGGTGCTCTCGGTGGCGCAGACCCTGTTCGAAACCCTTCTGAACGCATTGTGAGGCGACCATGACCATCGGTAACACCCTGTTCGCCGCACTCGCCAGCCGCAGCTTCAGCCGGCTGCAGTCGGACATCGGCAGCCTTCAGGAACGGATTTCGGCCGGCACGCAGGACCCGCGGCCGTCCACCGACCTCGCGCGGTCGATCCGCCTGTCGGCCGCGGTGGAACAGCGCGCGGCACTCGACCGGTTCGCGGCCAATGCCACCACCGCGGCGGACCGGCTGGCCCATGCCGACCTGACGCTGTCGGACGTGTCGACCTACACGCGCGAGTTGAAGGACATCGTGCTGCAGATGGGCAATGCCAGCCTGACCGACGAGGGTCGCGCCGGCCTGCGGATCGAGGCCGAGGCGCTGCGCGACGCGCTGCTGTCGGCGGCGAACCGCACGGATGGCCTCGGGCAGGGCCTGTTCTCGGGCTATGGGACCGAGGCGGCCTTCGTCGAGAAGGGGGGCAAGGTCGTCTTTGCCGGCAATGACGGCCAGACCGTCGCGCAGCTGTCCGAGAGCATGCGGCTGCCCACCGGCCTCGGCGGATCCGAGGTCTTCATGTCGGTGAGGACGGCAGGCGGCGTGCGCAGCCTGTTCGACATCGCCGACGATCTGGTCGCGGCCCTGACGCCGCCGATCAGCCGGGCCAGCGTCTCGGCCAGCGCGAACGACAGCGCCACATTGTCCATCGCGGCGGTGCGGGGCGAGGCCACGCTGCGCTTCACGCTGTCGGGCCCGCTGGGATCGGCCGGGATCGAGCAGGTCCTGCCCGGCTCCGTCGAGGATGCGATCAACGCCGCGTCCAGCCTGACCGGCATCAGCGCCAGTGCCGACGGGACGGGTGCGCTGCTCCTGACGGCGCGGGGCGGGATCGAGGTTTCGGGGTTCAGCCGCAGCGACGAGACGCCGGCGGTGCTGGCCTCGTTCACCGATGCGGCGGGCACGGTGAAGCCGCTGGCGGCCGAGCGGTTCCACGCCTCGAAGCTGACGGTGGCGCTGGACGATGCCGTCAGCCACATGGCCGAGCAGCGCGCCCGCGCAGGCTCGCTCGCCGCGACCGTGGACCGGCAGAAGGAAACCATCACCGCGCGCCAGACGCGGATGGCGCAGGCGGTGGCCGGGCTCGAGGATCTGGATGTGGCCGCGGCGGTCACCCGGCTGCAATCGCTGCTTCTGACGCAGGAGGCGGCGCAGCAGACCTATGTGAAGATCGCGAACCGCAGCCTGTTCGACTACCTGCGCTGACCCGACTGGCACGGGCCTTGCCCGGAGGAGGGCATGAGGCTGGTGCTGTCGCTTTTTCTCCTTCTCCTGCTGGGCACGCCCGCGCTGCGCGCCGCGGAAAGCTGTGAGCAGCTCGCCGCCGCTGCTGGGGCCGAGGCGGGCATCCCCGAGGGCCTCATGCCCGCGATCGCGCGCGTGGAATCGGGCCGCAGCGGCGGCGCCTGGCCCTGGACGCTGAACCAGGGCGGAAAGGGGATGTATTTCGAGACCCGGGACGAGGCGCTGGCGATGCTGCGCTCGGTCGTGGCTTCGGGCGTCACCAACATCGATGTCGGCTGCATGCAGCTGAACTGGCGCTGGCATTCGCCAGCCTTCGGCTCGGCCGAAGAGATGATCGACCCCTTGCGCAACACGCGCCATGCCGCGCGTTTCCTCGTGGAACTGCGCCAGCGCCTCGGCTCGTGGGAGGCGGCGACCGCGGCCTATCACTCGTCCGACCGGAGCCGCGGCACGGCCTATCTTGCCAAGGTCGAGGCGGCCCGCGGCGGTGTCCAGCTGGCCGATGCCGGCGGGCCGCTGCCCGACGAGGCGACCATGGCCGCCGCGCGGGTGCAGGGGCTTCTGGTCCTTGCGCCGCAGCCGATGGTGGCGCTGGGGGATGGCATGGCGGCCTTCGGCCTGCCCGAGGCCGCCGCGGCCATCCCGTCCCGCCTGCCCGCCCGCCTGCCGCAGGGCGCGACGGGCCTTCTGGCCGAGGCCGACCTGCCGCCCCGGCTGCGGGCGCGGTGGACGAGCATCGAGTCCTTCCGCGCAGTGCTTGCCGAACAGCCCTGAGAACGAAACCTCTCCTAATGGATGGGACGGGCCTCCCTATTGTGTAAGACTGACTTTTTGGTCGGGTGAAAGCGCCAATGGCTCTGTTTACGCGACGTCGACATATACGCGATTTTAACCTTGTTTTCCGAAGGATGGCGATCGCGCAAGATGACCAGTCACTTCTCGCCCGAGGGCGCAGTTTCCCGCCCGTTGCCCCCGCCGGCCGGCCTGATCGACCGTGTCATCCCGGGCGAGTCCCTGCCGATCCGGCGGGTGAAGGCCCTGATCGCGGCGGTCGCCGTCAGCGACGCGCCGGTCCTCGTCCACGGGTCCACGGGAACCGGCAAGGAACTGGCGGCCGAGGCGCTGCATCGCGCCTCGGGGCGTCAGGGGCCGCTGGTGGCGGTCAACTGCGCGGCGATTCCGGCGGAACTTCTCGAGTCGGAACTGTTCGGTCACGAGAAAGGCGCCTTCACCGGCGCGGACCGCCAGCGGATCGGCCGGATCGAGATGGCCAGCGGCGGTACGCTGTTCCTCGACGAGATCGGCGACATGCCGCTTGCCCTGCAGGCGAAGCTTCTGCGCGTTCTGGAAAGCCGGCGCATCTCGCGCGTGGGGGGCAGCGCCGAGATCGAGGTGGACTTCCGCCTCGTCACCGCGACGCACCGCGACCTTGCGCGGCAGGTGGCCGCCGGCGGCTTCCGCACCGACCTCTTCTACCGGATCAACGTCTTCCCGCTGACCCTGCCCGACCTGCGCGAGCGGACCTCGGACATTCCGCTGATCCTTGCCCGCATGATCGACGATCATCAGGCGCGCAACCCGGCCTCGGACGTGCCGCATTTCGACGCCGGCGCGCTGCGGGCGCTGTCGGCGCATGATTGGCCCGGTAACGTGCGCGAGCTGCGCAACGTGCTGGCCCGCGCCTTCGTGCTGTTTCCCGGCCGGATGGTCACCGCACGCCACGTGCGCGAGAACCTTCTGCAACTGGCCATGCCCGACCCGGAGGGCGAGGGCAACCTGCCGCCGCCGCCATCGCCCGCAACACAGGGCCTGCCCGAGCCGCAGCACTTCCAGCAGGCGCTGTCCAGCCGGTCCGACCTCGACCTGCGCGGCTACCTGCGCGACATCGAGGTGGCGCTGATCGAGGCCGCGCTTGCGCAGCGCGATGGTTGCGTGACCCGCGCAGCCGATGCCCTGAGGCTGCGGCGCACCACCCTGATCGAGAAGATGAAGAAGTTCGGCATCCTGCGCGGCGCCGAGGCCTGAGGTCACCCCACGGCGGCCTTCCCGCGAGACCCGCGCCAGGCGGGCACCCGGCATTCGGGCGACGGCCAGAGGTTGGCCGTCCGGCGTCGGCCCTGCGCCCGGTCCGCCGCGCGCCCGGAAATCGCCCGCCTCAGTCGTCCGCGTGCCAGGCTGCGATCAGGTTCTCGAGATAGGTGCCGGTGCTCTTCATCCGGCTCACCGCCTGTTCCATCGCGGTGAACTGGGCGAGGTAGCGCTGTTCCAGCTTGCCCTCGCGCGTGTCGAGGCTCTCGAGGATCGCGTTCTGCGCCTCGACGCCCGCCTTGATCTGCGTCTCGCGCTCGGAAATGGCGCCGTTGGTGGCCAGCGCCCCCTCGAGCAGCCCCTGCAGCGACGAGGCGAGGCTGCGGCCGAAGCGCACGGTGGCATCGGTCACCTCGGGCTCGACCGTCACCAGCAGCCCCGAAAGCCGGCCGGACAGGACGAGATAGCGGCTCCGGCCGTCCTCGGCGGGCAGGGCGAGCGTGGCCGCTCCGTCCACCGTCGCCTCGCCGGTCACCGCATCGCGCCGGAAAGCGAACTCGCCCGAGGGCGCGCTGCCCGACAGGACGCCCGTCACGGACACGCCCGCCTGCGGCGAGGTGAAGCTGTTGGCGAAGATGGCGTCGAAGAGCGCCGGCTGCTCGGCGAAGGCGGTCTGGAACGCATCCGCATCGAAGCGCAACGAGCCGTCGCGGTTGGTCGAGACGCCCAGTTGCGAGAGATAGACCGGCTTCTCGCCATGCCCGTTCAGCGGTCGCGAGATCAGCGCGGCAAGTTCCCGCCGCATCCCCTCGACCATCCTGTCACCGGCAAGATCGCCCGAGTCGCTGCCGTCGGTCGCGCGCAGCGTCAGCTGTCCCAGAAGCGACAGGGTCGCGTTCAGTTCCTCGACCAGATAGGTCATCGCGGCCTCGGCGGTTTCGGTGTCGCGGCTGAAGCGGACCGTGGCCGCGTCCGAGGTGGTGCCGGAAATCGTCAGGCTGGCACCCGGCAGCAGGTCGTCGATCTCGTTCGACCCGCGCGAGACGGTGATCCCGTCCACGGTCAGCACGGCGTCGGTGGCCGCCTGGATCTCGACATCGGCATTGCTGGCCGTGGTGTCGAAGCGGGCAAGGCCGCTGCCGGACACCGTCTCGGTCACGCCGAAGCGCAGGGCGCTGCCGGCGCCGGGCTCTGAAATCACGCCGAGCGAGAAAGTGCCGTCGCCCTTGTCGAGCACCCGCGCCGTCACGCCCGGGATCGAGGAAAGCGCGGTCGCGAGGTCCTGCAGCGTCGCCCCGTCGCCCACGTCGATGGAGGAGGCCGGAAGGTCCGGATTGGCCGCGAAATTCGTCGCGACCTCCTCGCCTTCGGGCGCATACCAGACGCCGAAGTCGACCGTGATCCGTCCGGCGGCCAAGGGCGCATCCGCCGCGGTGAAGCCCGAGAACTCGATCACCTGACGCTGCGCCATCTGCAGCACCTCGATCGAGGTCGCGGAGTCGCTGACAAGCGCCTTGTCGGTGACGGTGACCGCCAGCGCGGAACTGGAACTCGTGGCCTTCAGCACCGAGGATTGCGTGACCACCCCGATGGCGCCCGACAGCGTCTCGAACTGCGCCCGCACCTTGCCGAGCGCCGAGATCGAGACATCGGCCGCCTCGATCCGCTTCTCGGCCGCCGCGCGCCGCGGGGCGGTGTCGGCCTCGACGAGGCTCGTCGTCAGCTGCCTGATGTTCAGCCCTGACCCGGATGCGCCGAGTGCGTTCAGATAGTCCACGGCCATGGCGATGTTCCTTCCGCTCCTTCGTCAGTAACGGCTCGGGGGCCGCCGGGTTTAGCGCCCGCGCGCGATGGGGCCGCGCGGCCACGCGGGCGGCGGGACCGGATCCTGCACCACCGGCACGCCGCCCCGGGCAGCGCGCGGTGTGCGGGCTGAAGGCGTGCCGCATCCCGCCTTTCGGGCTTTTCGGGACGGCCGGCTAAAAGTTTTCGGAACGGGTCGTTTAGGAGGCAGAGCGCCACCGAGCGCGAGGCGAGATCAGGAGGTTCATCCCATGACGACGATCAACACGAACATCGGTGCCATCGCGGCTCAGGCCAACATGACCCGCGTGAACGACGACTTCAACACCGCGATGACGCGGCTTTCGACCGGCCTGCGGATCAACGCCGCCAAGGACGACGCCGCCGGCATGGCGATCGGCGAGAAGATGACCGCGCAGGTCATGGGCCTGAACCAGGCGATCCGCAACGCCCAGGACGGCAAGAACCTGGTGGACACCACCGAAGGCGCGCACGTCGAGGTCTCGTCGATGCTCCAGCGCCTGCGCGAACTGGCGGTGCAATCCTCGAACGACACCAACACCGCCTCGGACCGCGGTTCGCTGATGTCGGAAGCCAGCCAGCTTGTCTCGGAAATCAACCGCGTCGCCGAAACGACCACCTTCAACGGCATGAAGATCCTCGACGGCTCGTTCAAGGGCAAGCAGATGCAGATCGGCGCCGACTCGGGCACCACGATGAACATCGACGTCGAAAGCGCCAAGGCCAGCGACATCGGGGCGCACAAGGTGACGTCCGAAGCCTCGACCTCGGACTTCGCGGCCGAAACGCTGACGATCTCGGGCAACCGCGGCTCGGAGCAGGTGACCACGAAGGGCGGCGAATCCGCCAAGGAGATCGCAGCCCTGATCAACGCCAAGACCGCATCGACCGGCGTCAGCGCGACGGCGCAGACCAATGCGACGCTGGAAGGCCCGAAGAACGCCGGCGGCACCGGCGTCGCCTCGACCGTCTCGATGACCATCAACGGCGTCGCGATCGACGCGGTGTCCGTCGCCGCCGAGACGACCGAGAACGCCAGCACCCGCCTCGAGGGGCTGCGCGACGCGATCAACCAGAAGACCAGCCAGACCGGCGTGAGCGCGAGCATCAAGGACGGCGAGATCTCGCTGACCGCCAATGACGGCCGCGACATCGAGATCGACGATTTCACCAGCTCGACCACCGGGTCCTCGATGAAGATCTCGACCGGTGACGGGGCGGCGAGCGCGACCCTCTCTTCCGGCACCACGAGCGTCGACATCAAGGGCACCGTGGAGTTCACTTCCACCAACTCCTTCTCGGTCGCGACCGACAAGGCTGCCACCGCCGGGGCCGAGGTCGAGGACTCGACCGACACGCCGACGGAAGACACGCTCTATGACACGGTGACGGCCGGCACCGGCGACACCTCGATGTTCGACACGGACGGAAGCCTTGAGGCGCGCGCCCTTCTTGGAACCGCTGCGGCAGCGGAAGGTGGTTCGGAAACCATGACCACTTCCCAGCACTTCGGCTCGAAGCTCAGCGCGGTCTCGCAGATCGACCTGACGACCTCCGAGGGCGCTGCCGAAGCGATCAAGGTGATCGACGTGGCGCTGTCGAAGATCTCGGAATCGCGGGCCGACCTCGGTGCCGTCTCCAACCGCCTCGACTCGACGATCTCGAACCTGACGAACATCTCGACCAGCGTGCAGGCCGCGAAGTCGCAGGTGATGGATGCCGACTTCGCCGCGGAATCGACGGCGCTCGCCCGCGGCCAGATCCTCAGCCAGGCGGCGACCGCGATGCTTGCGCAGGCGAACTCGTCCAAGCAGAACGTGCTGAGTCTGCTCCGCGGCTGACGGAAAACCGACAGCAGGCCAAGCGCCCTCCGCCCGGCATCGGGCGGAGGGCTTTCGCATCAGGCACTTGCGCGGCGCGCCCGCCGCAGACGTGTCAGGCTTCCGTCGTTTTACCCCTGTCAAACGGAAATTTTGCCTGATCGGCAATTTTTGGCCAGTTTGGGGGCAAGGACAGCAGGAAGGCGTTGACGATGCAGCTTTACACCGCCCAGAGCTTCGCACAGCGCCAGTCGCTCGTGGTGACGGCGCAGTTGCAACAGGCGATCTGCCTGCTTCAGATGCCCAATGCGGAACTCTCGTCCTTCATCGAGGCCCAGGCCGAGGAAAACCCGTTCGTCGAGCTGCGCCTGCCTCCGGCGCCCGCGCCGTCCGTGGCCTTGCCCCGCACGGCCGCGGCGGTGGGCGACGACTGGGACCGGATCGCGGGCCTCGCGGCCGATCCGGGGCCGTCGCTCTATGTCCATGTCGGCGCCGAGATCGCGCGCCTTGGCCTGACGCCGGCCGAAGCCGCGTCCGCCGGGGTCTTTCTCGACGCGCTCGAACCCTGGGGATGGCTCGGCCAGCCGCTGGACGTGCTGGCACTGCGCGCGGGGCTGTCGGAGGCCGAGGCCGAGGCGCTGCTGGCACGGCTGCAGGGGATCGAGCCCCGCGGCCTGTTCGCGCGGTCTCTGGCCGAGTGCCTGCGGCTGCAGGCCGAGGATCAGGGGCTGCTCACGCCGCTCTTCTCGGCCGTGCTCGGGCATCTGCCGCTGCTCGCTGCCGCGGATCTGCGCGGCATCTGCCGTGCCTGCGGCTGCGGGATGGAGGAACTGAAGCTCGTCCTGCGCCAGCTGCGCGGGCTGAACCCGAAGCCCGGCGCGCTGTTCGATGCCGCGCCGTCGCCGCAGCGGCCGCCGGACCTGGTGGTCAGCCGCAGCGCCGAGGGCTGGCGCGTCGACCTGAACCGGTCCACCCTTCCGTCCGTGGTGGTGCGTGACGATGCCGCCGAGGGCTTCGCGCGCCGCGCCGCGCCCTATGTCGGCGAGCGGCTTTCGGTGGCTCGCTGGCTGGCCCGCGCGGTCGAGCACCGCAACCAGACCACGCTGAAGGTCGGCGCCGAGGTGGTGCGGCGCCAGAAGGGTTTCCTCGACGAGGGCCTGTCGAAGATGCAGCCGATGACGCTGCGCGAGGTGGCCGATGCCATCGGCGTGCACGAAAGCACGGTGAGCCGCGTCACCTCGGGGCTGATGATCGCCACGCCGCAGGGCACCTTTCCCCTGAAGTCGTTTTTCACGGCTGCGCTGGCCAGCCGCGAGGGGGACACCTCCGGCTCGGCCGCGGCAGTCCGGCACCGCATCCAGAAGCTGGTTCAGGCCGAGTCCCCCGACGACCCGCTGAGCGATGATGCCATCGCCCGGATCATCTCGGACGAGGGGGTGACGCTGGCCCGTCGAACGGTTGCCAAGTATCGCGAGCAGCTGAACATCCCGTCCTCGGTCCAGCGCCGCAGGCAGGCGCTGGTGACCGGCGCACTCTGACCCGCTTCCACGGGAGCCCCTCTCTGGCCGTTCGGCGGCGCGCGCCGTTCAGGCCGACACCGGGGCAGCGGCCGCCGGGGCGCGGGCGAACAGGAACCGTGCGCGGCCATCAAGTCCCCTCCACGCCGCATGCGCCCCGGCCTCGTTGCGCGCCGCCAGCACCGCCACCGGCTGCATCCCGCGCAGGCGGCGGTCGGCCCGGACATAGGCGGGGCCCGCACTTCCGACATGGATCGCCGCCAGCAGGTAGACCGGCACGGCCAGCCACGGCACCACGGCGAAGGCAAGGGCCACCGCCGCCATCAGCGCCGCCGCCAGCCCCCAGAGCCGCATCTGCAACAGCCACAGGGGCGCAGCCAGCAGCGCGGCGCGCGAGGCGGGCAGGGGCTGGATGTCATAGCAGCCGTCGCGTGCCGCCATCACCTCCCAGTTGCAAAGCGCCTCCGGGTGCAACCTTGCGCCGTCCGGCAGTGCCGTGGCGGGAACGGCAATCCAGTCGCCGAGGGCCGCGGTTTCGGCCAGCACGACGAAGTCCGCCTCGCCGCGCCGGAAGCCGAGCGCAAGCCGGGGCGCTGCCGCGAAGCGTGCGGCGAAATCCTCCGGTGCGCCCGTGAAGGGCAGGCCGTTGACGCGGCAAAGCCGGTCGCCCGGCCGCAGGTGCAGGGCGGCCCCGGCTGGGGAAGGCGAGGCAAGTTCTAGGCAGAGTGCGTCGGTCATGGCGGTTCAGGGAAACCGGATCGGGTTGTCCGCGGGCTTCGGCGCCGGCTGGGCCACCGGCTTCCGGGCGGGCCGGGCGGGCTGTGCGACGGCCCGCGCCGGGGCCGGGGCGGGGGCGGCGACCCGGCGTCCGGCCTTCAGCTCCTCCATCAGGGAGCGCAGTTCGGGGCTTGACCCCGCGCCGGCCTCGATGGCCTTGCGCAGCGAGCCATCGACCTCTCCCAGCGCGGCAAGCAGCGCGTCGCGCGTGCCGGCGAGGCTCTGGTCGACATGGTTCTGGATCGCGCTGGCGAACTGCGGCTCGACCGCGGCGGCCTGCTGTGCGAAACCCTCCAGATCGCCGGCAATCCGTTCGCCCACGCCGTCGATGCTGCCCTTGAGGTCTGCCTCCAGCGTCTCGAGCTTGCCCGACAGCGCCTCGACCTTCCCGATCACCTCGCCCAGCTCGGTCAGGCGGCTGATCATCAGCTCTCCCGCGGCGGCCTGCACTTCGGCCGCCTCGCGCAGATCCGCGACCGAGCGGAAATAGACAAGGCCGCCCAGCAGGACCGCCACGCCGGCCCCGGCAAGGATGCCAAGCGACATCGCCTGCATCCGCCTCTGGCCGAGGGTGATCCGCTCGACGAAAGCCCGGTGCTCGGCCTGCAACTGGTCGAGATCCTGCGCGGCGTCGTTGGCCGCGCTCGCGGCGCTGAGCGCGCGGGCGATGCCGTCGCTGAGGGGATCGGTCTCTTCGGTCATCGCGCCATCTCCTGCACTGCGATCCATGGGGCAAGATCCATGCCAGCCACCCGTCACGCCGGACGGGGGCCGGCATCCGGCCCGTCACCCAGCGGCCGGCCGAATTCGTCGAAGGCTAGGGACACCGGAACCTCGACCTCGGGCAGGTCGGCGGCCTCGCCGCGGTCGAGGCGGTAGACGTGGGCGAGAACCGTCGCCACAGCGCCGTAGAGCGGGTCCGGGATCTCCTGCCCGATGTCGCCGGTGAAGTAGAGCGCGCGGGCCAGAAGCGGCAGGCGCAAGGTCCCGATACCCGCCCGCCTTCCGCGCTCGATGATGTCGAGCGCCATCGGCCCCTTGCCGAGCGCGAGGATCACCGGCGCCGGCGTCTCGCCCGGCACGTAGCGCAGCGCCACCGCGAAGTGGGTCGGGTTGGTCACGATGGCGGTGGCCCTCGGCACGTCGTCAAGCGCGGCCCGGCGCCGCGCGCCGTTGCGCGAGGCCTCCATCTGCATCCGGCGCATCCGGCCCTTCACCTCCGGCGAGCCGTTCGACTCCTTGGATTCCTCCTTCAGCTCCTGCCGCGACATCTTCATCGAGTTCGTCAGGCTCCAGGCCTGCCACGCGAGGTCGAGCCCGCCGATCACCGCAAGCACGACCAGCAGCGCCGACAGCAGATGCAGCAGGCCCGCGCCCATCACCTGCGCCGCATCGCCCGCCTCGGCCGTCCACAGCCGGTCGAGCGGCGCCAGCTCGTCGCGCAGCACCATCACCGCCACGCCGATCAGCAGCGTGACCTTGGCCACCGCCTTCGCCAGTTCCACCAGCGCCTTGGTCGAGACCATGCGTTTCAGCCCGGCCGCCGGATTCACCCGGTCGAAGCGCGGCGACATCGCCTTGGTCGAGACGTTGATGCCGCCCATGCCGAACTGCACCAGAAGCACCAGCGCAAGCAGCGGCGCCGCGACGATCAGACCCGCGACCAGCACCTCGCGCCAGGCCTGCCCGAGCCGGAGAAGCATCGCCGCATCAAGGTCCGTGCCGGGGTTCAGCACGAAATATCCCGACCAGCCGCGCACCAGCCCCGGCAGCGCGCCTTGGGCCAGCACCAGAAGGCCCGTGCCGCCCGCCAGCGTGGCGAAGACGAAGACCTCCTTCGAGGTGACGATGGAGCCGTCCTCGCGCGCCTGCTCGCGGCGCTTCGCGGTCGGCTCCTCGGTCTTTTCCTGCCCGTCGTCACCCTCGGCCATCGGCGCCCGCCAGAAGATCCGAGAGCAGCGTGAGGCTTTCGCCGACCAGCGTCTCGAACGCGCCCATCGTGCCGGGCGCGGTCAGGAACAGCAGGACCAGCGTCGCCGTCATGGTGACGGGAAAGCCGAACGAGAACACGTTGAGTTGCGGCGCCGAGCGGGTGATGACGCCGATCGCCACGTTGATCAGGATGAGCGCGCTGACCACCGGCATCATGATCCGCAGGCCCAGCAGGAACATCCGACCGCCGGCCGCGACACCCGCGCCGACGAAGCCTGCTGCGTCGAACGGCGCGCCCGGCGGCAGGGTCTCGTAGCTTTCCAGCACGATCCGCAGCGCCGCAAGGTGGCCGTCGAGGGCAAGGAACACCATGGTCAGCGACAGGCCGAAGATCTGCGCCACCACAGGCGTCTGCCCGCCCGCCGAGGGATCGACCTGCGCGGCGAAGCCGAGGCCCGCGGTCGAGGCGATGCGGTCGCCGGCCAGCGCCGCTCCGGCAAAGAGGATGGTCAGCACGAGGCCCGCCGAGAGGCCGATCGCCATCTCCTGCGCCATCATCGGCAATGCCTGAAGCGAGGCGAGCACCTCGGTCGGCGGCAGCGCCACGCGGTCCACCACCGGCAGGGTCAGCACGACCGTGGCCACGATCCGCACGGGTAGCGACACGAAGCGGCCCCCGAAGGCGGGCGAGGCGATCAGGAAGGCGCCGATCCGCAGCATGGCGAACAGGAATCGCACCGCCCAGTCGGACAGCCGGACGAGGTCGAGGCCGGGCAGGGTATCCATCAGTGGATCGAGGCGATCGTCTCGAAGACGAAGGCGAAGTAGTCGGTCATCCGGGTCAGCATGAACCCCGAGGCGAGCGCCATGGTCAGCATGACGATGGCGAGCTTGGGCACGAAGCTGAGCGTGGATTCGTTGATCGAGGTGGCGGCCTGCAGCACGCCGATGATCAGGCCCACCACCAGCGCCACGACGAGCACGGGACCGGCTGTCAGCAGGATGTTCCAGTAGGCGATGCGCAGATGCTCGATGCCGCTGTCGAATTCCATTACTGTCCCCCATAGGTCGCGGCGAGCGAGCCGACCGTCAGCGCCCAGCCGTCCACCAGCACGAAGAGCAGCAGCTTGAACGGCAGCGAGACCAGCATCGGCGACAGCATCATCATGCCGAGCGCCATCAGGATCGAGGCGATCACCATGTCGATCACGAGGAAGGGCAGGAACAGAAGGAACCCGATCTGGAAGGCCGTCTTCAGCTCCGAGGTCATGAAGGCCGGCAGGAGCGTGGCGAAGGGCACGTCCTTCGGATCGGCGTAAGGCCCCGCCCCGGACAGGTCCGAGAACATCAGCAGGTCGTTCGCCCGGGTGTTGGCCACGAGGAACTCCTTCATGATCGCGCCGCCCTTCGCGATCGCGGGTTCGGCCTCGATCTGGCCGTCGAGGAAGGGCGAGAGCGCCTCGGAATAGACCGTGGTCAGCGTCGGTTGCATGACGAAGAAGGTCAGGAACAGCGCGAGCGCGATCAGCACCTGGTTGGGCGGCGTCTGCTGCGTTCCGAGCGCCTGCCGCAGGATCGAGAGCACGATGATGATGCGGGTGAAGGCCGACATGCCCAGCACCAGCGAGGGCAGCACCGTCAGCGCGGTCATCAGCACGAGGATCTGCAGCGACAGCGAATAGCTCGTGCCGCCGGTGCCTTCGGTGATGGTGACCGCGGGCAGGCCGGCAGCGGCGGCAGGGCCGGACAGCAGCGAAAGGAGGAGCGCCAGGGGGATCACGGGCGGGCCTCCAGCGGCAGCACCACCGGCGCCGCCCCGCGCGAGCGCAGCACGAGGAACTCGCGCCCGTCCACGGCCAGGATCAGCGCGCGGTCCTGGGGACCCAGAGCAGCGGCCTCGGTCACGCGGATCCGCCCGCCATTCGCGAAGCGCGAAATGCCGGGCGTCTTCAGGATACCGGGTGCCTTCAGCTTCACCACCAGCCACAGAAGGCCGAGAAGCCCGAGGAATAGCCCGAGTGTCAGGATCTGGTCGGGGCGCAGGATGTCCAAGCGAAGCCACTCCTCTGGCAGTTGCCGAAGGGGTGCAACATCCGTGCCGCGTCAGAGGCTTTCGGCGCGCTTCTCCGGCTCGATGATCTGGCCGAAACGGATGCCGAAGCGCTCGCCCACCATCACCACCTCGCCCTTCGCGATGGGGGTGCCGTTCACCAGAACGTCGAGCGGGTCGCCGGCGAGCCGGTCGAGTTCGACCACCGAGCCTTCCGACAGCCGCAGGAGGTCGCGGATCGTCATCTCGGTGCGGCCGACCTCGACGGTCAGGCGAACGCCGATGTTTTCCAGAAGGCGCAGGTTCTCGGCGCCGAGGCGGTCGGAGGAGGGGCGGGGCGTGTCGGTCATTCTCGGTTCCGGTTCATCCGGGCCACGGGGCACCGGGTTCGTTTCGCCTTGCGGCGGGGGGTGCCCCGCGCGCGTCGTCTTCAGCCGGCGGGGCGCATCAGCTGCGGGTCCGCCGGCGGGTCAGGTTCAGCGCGGTCTGTCCGCCACGCTCGCCGGGGGTGGCGTCGAAGATCGGCTGGCCCTCGACCAGCAGCGACACCGTGTCCGACAGCTGCACCGGCAGCACGTCGCCCGGCTGGATCTGCATCAGCTGGCGCAGCGGCACCTCGGGCTCGCAGAGCCGCGCCGAAAGCGTCAGCGGGACCTCGAGGATCGCCCGCTGCAGCTTCTCGCGCCATGTCCGGTCGTCGTCCACGAAATCCGACTGCATCCGCGAGCGCAGCTGCGACGAGATCGGCTTCAGCGTCTGCAACGGATAGAGCACGTCGAAGCTCGCCGGCTCGGTTCCCGGCAGCTGAACCATGAACGAGCAGTTCACGATCATGTCGTCGCCATCGACGAACGAGGCGAACTGCATGGACTCCTCGCGGCTGGCGACGGCGAAGGTCAGTGCCATCAGGTCTCGCCACGCCAGTTGCAGCGCGATGTTCAGCCGGTCGGTCACCAGTTCGATCACCCGCTGCTCGGTCGCGGTGAACTCCGTGCGCGCGCTCTTGATGTGGCGGATCTGGCCGCCGTAGTAGCTGTCGGTCAGAAGCGAGATGAAGGGCGGCGGGATGACGATCATCTGGTTGCCGCGCAACTCCTCGATGCGGCTGGCGGTGATCGAGACGAAGTTGTCCTGGCTCGAGCGGTAGTCGTCGAAGCTGCGCACCTCGGGCGGAAAGGACGAGATCCGCGGCTGCAGCCGCAGCATGGGCAGGAACACGTCGCGCGCCGTGCGGCAGAAGCGTTCGTTGATCATGCGCAGCGCGTGATAGTCGCCGAGCAGGTTGAGGTCGTTCTCGCCGAAGGCATAGGGCCGGACCTCGAGTCCGTTCTCCATGCTCAGGCTGTCGCTGGCCTCCATGAGGTTGCCGACGAGGGCCGCGACCTCCTTGGATGACAGCTTGCGGGGCGTGGCGGCCATGATCTACTGCAGGATGAACGAGGGGAAGAAGACGGCTTCGATCCCGCCGAAGCCTTCGAGCGTCACGAGGCGGGCATTCACCGCATCGCGCACGGCGATGGCCAGCCGGTCGCGGCCCGCCTTGTCCTGCAGTTCCTCCTCGGAGAAGGAGCCGACGACGGCGAGCACGTCCGAGCGCAGCGCGATCTCGTTGCGCGCGACGTTGTCCATCACCTTCTGGTCGTATTGCGTCGAAAGTCCGATGCCCACCTGCAGGAAGCGACGCGAGGCGCGCAGGTTGGTGGTCAGCGGCTCCTTGAACTCGTAATAGCTGGTGACGAAGGTCTCCTGATCGGGCGTCGGCCGCGGCACCTTCTGCGGCGCATTCTCGTCCGGGGTCTCGGCCTGCTGTTCCTGCGCCTCGGGCGCGGCATGCTCGATCAGCCGCATCACGTCCTTGTTGGGCGACAGCGGATTGGCGAAGTAGAAGAAGCCCGCGCCGAAACCTGCGCCCAGCAGCAGCGCGCCCAGCAAAAGCAGTCCCAGCGCCTTCAGCAGGCCCCGCCCACGGCGGGGTTTGCGGTCGATGATGGCGGTTGCATCGGTCACGGGTCGGGTCCTCAGGCGATCAGGTTGACAAGGCCCGCGGCGCGGGCGTCGGTATCGGGGGCGGGGGGCGCGGGCCGGAAGGCCGCGCGGCGCGGGCCGCGTTCGGGCTGGTCCTGCCGGGCGCCAGTGTCGCCCTGGCCCGCCTCGTGCCGGGCGAGGGACAGGCCGCCCTTCTCCAGCAGGTCCGACAGGCGGCCCTCTTGGCCCGCCAGCAGCCGCGCGGCCTCGGGCGTCTCGGTGGTGAAGCTGACGGAGGCGGCGCCGTCGCGCATCTCGACGCGGATCTTCAGCCGTCCCAGCGACTCGGGCGAGAGGACGATCTCCAGCTCCGACAGTCCCGCATCGAGTGCCGCGGCAAGGCGGTCGTCGATCGCCGCCGGCCAGTCCGGTGAGAAGGTCGACAGCGGTTCCGCGCTGCCCGCGCCGGCGGCCGATCCCGCGTCCCGGGTTTCCGGTAGGGAGGTGGCGCGGTCCGCCAAGGGCAGGTCCGGCGGCAGGATGGGGCTCGGTGCACCCGCAGCGGTCGCGGCGGGTCCGGTCTCGCCCGGTCCGGGGCGCGCCGGTGGGGAGACGGGAGTCTCCTGCACATGCGCGGCTGCGACGGGGCCGCTTCGCCGCGGGGCTGCGTTTGGCCGGTCTGCCGAAGGCTCCGCAGGGCCGGGCGTGCCGGCGGCGGGGTCGAGCGCGCTTTGCCGGACCGGCGCGGGGTCCTGTGGCGGCAGCGGGCGGGGCGCGTCCATTGCGGAGGACATCGGCCGCAGGCCTTCCAGTGCGGTCGCACCTCGGTCGGATCGGGGCGCGGGAGGGTGCCCTTCCTGCGGGGTTCCCCGGGGCGCCCCGACGGGACGTTCAGGTCCCGGCGGTTCCGCGAGGGGCTGACCGGCCTCCGCCTCTGCCGGGCCGGCTGCCGCAACCGGCCCCGGCATCGCCGCCGGGGATCGGCCGGCCGCCCGGTAGGCGGAACTGCCGTCGTCCCGCACCTGCGCTGCGCCTTGCGGCAGGGCGGTGCCCTGCGTCTGCGGCCCGATGGCGGGCCCAGAGCGGGGCGTTGTCGATGCAGACGGCCCCGGCAGGTGACCCCCCGCCCGTGCAGCGGCGGAGGCCGGTCCTTCCGCAACGGCAGGCGCGGCGAGGGCAGCCGCACCCGTGTCCGCTGCGGGGACGGACAGGCCGGGGGCGAGATCGACCTGCAGCGCCTCCGCGGGCAGCGTCTCGCCCGACGGTTCCGGCTTTGCGGGCGAGTGGCCGTGCGGGGTCTCGCTCGCCTTGCGCGGGTGCAGCGATGAAGGGGCGCGTCCTTCCGCTGCATTCGGGTGGAGGCCGCCAGGCGGTTCCCCCCGTGCCCCGGCCCACTCGCCCTGTTCCGCAGCCATGGCGGGGTGATCCGCGGACGGTGCGGGCACCAGGTCTTCCGATCTGGCGGTGCTGCGCAGGGCGGTCGGGACGCCGGTCGGCGGGTTCCCCGCGGACCTCAGGCGGAGGCTGCCCGTCGGGATCATGTCGGACGGCGGCGCAGGCTGCCCCGGCAGAGCCTCATGCGGCGACCGCGTCGGGTCCGCGAGCCGCGGCCCATCAGCGGCCATGTCGGTCGCCGGAACCTCGACCGAGGAGGGAGCGGGCACCGGAGCCGCCTCGCCCCCGGCCGCCATGGTGGAGGTGCGCGCCGGCGAGGCCACGACGGTCGCGGCAAGCAGCATCGCGAAAAGATCAGGCGTCGCCGGCACCGCGGGCGCACTGCCCGGTGCCGCGATCCAGTCCTGTCCCTGCGCCTCCGAGATCTTCATGCCTGCCTCCTGACTGCCTCCGATCCTGCAAGTTCGGTGCCAGTGCCGCCCCGGCCCCGGTCTCAGCCGCGGCGTGGGGCGGGGCGCAGGGCATCGGCCTTCGCCAGCCTCTCCTCGGCCTCGGCGGCGCGGGTGGTGGTGGCGGCGTCCTGCAAGTGGCGCGTGCGATGATCCTGTCGCGCCATCTCGGCCTGCGCCTGTGCGAGCGCCAGTTCCAGATCCGCGGCGCGTGCGGCGCTGATCCGGGCCTGCTCGGCGATCTGCAGGTTCAGCCGGTGGGCGCGGAACAGATCGGCCGCAGCGACCGGGCCGCCGCCATCGGTCCGGCGCCCCTCCAGCATCTGCGTCAGCCGCTCGGCCAGGGCTGCAGCTTCGGCATGGCGGTCGCGCGCCTCGCGCAGCGCGCCCTGGGCCTGCATCAGGCGCACCGTCTCGCGCCGGGCCATCAGGCCGAGAAGATGGGATTTACCCCGCATGCTACATCCCCGTCAGCGCGAGCAGCGCGGCGCGGCTTGCGTCGAAATCCGCAGGCTCGTGCGGTCCCTGTCCGATCAGCTCGCGGATCCGCGGCCAGAGTTGCACCGCCTGGTCGAGATCGGCGTCCTGCCCGGCCGCATAGCCGCCCATCAGCATCAGGTCGCGGTTCTCGGTATAAAGCGAGATCAGCTGGCGCAGCCGGGCCGCGGCCTTGCGGTGGCGCTCGTCCACCACGTCGTTCATGGTGCGGCTGACCGAATGCGGGATGTCGATGGCGGGATAGAGGCCCATCTGGGTCTGTCGCCGTGAAAGCACGAAATGCCCGTCAAGGATCGCCCGCGCGGTATCGACCACCGGGTCGTTCGTGGTGTCGTCGCCGTCGGCAAGGACGGTGTAGATCGCGGTGATCGCGCCCTCGCCGGGCAGGCCCGGGCCCGTGCGCTCGATCAGGCCGGGGATCATCGAGACGACCGAGGGCGGATAGCCCTTGGCGGTCGGCTGCTCGCCGAGGGCCAGGCCCACCTCGCGCTGCGCGTGCGCGACGCGCGTCAGGCTGTCCATGATCAGCAGCACCTGCCGCCCCTGCGCGCGGTAGTATTCCGCGATGGCCGTTGCGCGGCGGGCGGCGCGCAGGCGCAGCAGCGGCGATCGGTCGGCGGGCACCGCGACCATGCAGAGCTTGCAGGCCGCTTCGCCCTTCATCACCGAGGCCGCGAAGGCGCCGACCTCGCGCGCGCGTTCGCCGATCAGTCCCACCACGATCACGTCGGCGGCGGTATAGCGCGTCATCATCTCGATCAGCACCGACTTGCCGACGCCCGATCCGGCGACGATGCCGATCCGCTGGCCCTGTCCCACCGTCAGCGCCGCATTGATCGCCCGAACGCCCACGTCCAGCGGGCGGCTGACCGGCGTACGGGCGAGCGGGTTCATCGGACGCCCCGCCAGCGGCCATTCCTCGGGGCAGTCGGGCGGGGCGAGGCCGTCGAGCGGCGCGCCCTCGGCGTCGATCACCCGGCCGAGCAGCGCGGGGCCCACGGCCGCCATCTGCCCGCCGGGGATCAGGCGCACGCGGGCCCCCGCGATCACCGGGGCGCGCATCTGGTCGAGGAACAGCAGGTTGCGCCCCTTGGCGAAACCGATCACCTCGCCCTGAACCTCCGGGCCGGTCTCGGTCTCGACCCGGCAAAGGGCGCCGGGACTGGCCGGAAATCCGGCGCATTCAAGGATCAGCCCGTCGTAGCGGCTGACGCGGCCGGTGACCTGCGGCGCCTGCCGGTGCGGCATCTGGCCAAGATGGTGCTCAATGCTCTCGATCACCGCGTTCATCGTGACCCGCCCAGCAGATCGGCGAGAACGATCCCCTCGGCGCGGATCTCGACATCCCCGCGGGCGAGGCGCGGATCGGGCTGCAGCCGCGCCGCGGCCAGCAGCTCCGACGTGCCGAGATGCGGCGTCATCGCGGCCAGATCGTCGGGGTTCAGCCGAAGGGCGACCTGGCGCAGGCCCTGCGACACGCGGTCGGCCAGCGCCTCGATCCGCGCCACGAAGGTCTCGGGGTGGTCGTCGATGGCAAGCCCCGCCCGCTGGGCGGCAAGCGCGCGCACCGCCTGGTCGATCGCCTCGGCAAGCCGGGCGGTGTCCGCGGCCGCGGGCGAGGCGAGCCGCGCCACCGCGGCCTCGAAGGCGGCACGCGCCGTGGCGAGCGCCGCCTGCGCCTCGGCCCGTCCGGCCAGGTTGCCTTCGGCAAGGCCCGCGGCATGCCCCTCGCGCCAGCCTTCGGCATGGCCCGCCGCGTGCCCCTCGGCCCGCGCAGCCTCCAGGGCCTGCGGGTCCGGCGCCTGAGGCAGCGCCTGCACCTCGGCCGGGTCCGGCTCCGGCAGCAGGATGGCATCCGCCTCGGATGCGATGCCCCGGACGAGACCGGCAAGCGGGGTCGCGCGGAACGGCGTGGCCGGGTCGGGCAGTGAAAGCGGCGTGCGGCCGAATCCGCGCGCGGCAGAGTCGCGGATCATCGCCAGCACGTCCTCGGGACCGATGGGGCTTTGTGCGTTCATGCCTTACACCATCTGTTCGCCGCCGCGGCCGGCGAGGACGATCGTGCCCTCGTCCGACAGCTGCCGGGCCACCGCGATGATCTGCTTCTGGGCCGCCTGCACGTCGGTCAGCCGCACCGGACCCATCGCATCCATCTCGTCGCGGAGGTTGGCGGCCGCGCGGGTGGACATGCAGCCCAGGATCTTCGCCCGCAGCAACTCGTCCGCGCCCTTCAGCGCCAGCACCAGCACGTCGTTCTCGACCGAGCGCAGCAGCGTCTGAAGCGAGCGGTCGTCGGACTTGATGAGGTTGTCGAACACGAACATGTTGTCCTGGATCGACTGCATCAGGTCCTTGTCGTCCTTGCGGATGTCGCGCAGGATCCGCGCCTCGGTCGCGGTGCGGGTGAAGTTCATGATCTTCGCCGCCGCCTTCACGCCGCCGATCTGGCTCGCGCGCATGGTGGTCGAGGCCTTGAACTTGCGCTGCATGACCTGTTCCAGATCGGCCAGCGCCTCGGGCTGAACGGTGTTCAGCGAGGCGATGCGCTGGATTACCTCGGGCTGCACCTCCTCGGGCAGAAGCGTCAGCACCTGCGCCGCCAGCGCATGGTCGAGGCAGGCGATGGTCAGCGCCATGATCTGGGGATGCTCGTCCACCAGAAGCTCGGCGATCGAAGGCGCATCCATCCAATCGAGGATTTCCAGCGGCCGCTCGCTGGATGACTGGCCGATGCGCGAGATCACCGTCTCGGCCTTGTCCTCGCCGAAGGCGGCCGAGAGCACGTTGCGGATATAGCCCGCCGCGCCGAACCCAAGGCCGGTCTGCCGGCGCAGCGTTTCGAGGAAATCCTCGAGCACAAGCGAAAGCGTGTCCTGATCGACGCCCCGCACCGTATACATCGCGGCGCCCAGATGCTGCACCTCGCGCGGGGAAAGGTTGCGCATGATCTGCGCAGCGGTGGCCTCGCCGAACAGCATCAGCAGGATCGCGGCCTTCTGCGTGCCCGACAGCGTCTTGAAGTTGGAGGCGGCGGCTTTGCTCATCTCAGTTCACGGTGTCGAGTTCCGAGGCGATCATCTGGCGGAACGTCGTGGCAATCCGGCCCGCGTCCTCCTCGACCAGCTTGCGGATCACCAGGATCTGCTCCTCGTGGCTTTTGGCGGCGTCGAGCATGTTCTTGGTCAGCGCGCCCTGCCGGGCCTTGAGCCGGGCGCGCACGTCATCGAGGCTTTCGCCTTCGCCAACCTCGACCGCGGCTTCGTCGGGCGTGAGGCCTTGGGTGCCGGCGGCGGCCGGCGCCGGCAGCAGCACGCGGTTCAGGATCGGGCGCACGACGCCAAGGGCGACCACGGCCAGCGCCGCCAGCAGGAACACCTGCCGCGCGACATCCGCGACCCAGGGCTGCGAGGTCCAGCCCGCGGGCTCGGTCGCGATCGTGTCGAGGAAGGGCTGGGCGGTGATCGTCACCGCATCGCCGCGGCCCTCGTCGAAGCCGATGGCCGAGCGGGTCAGCCGTTCCAGGTCCGCCTTCAGCGCATCGGGCAGAAGCGGGGGCGGCGGGGCCTCAGGGTCCTCGGCCGCGGGCTGCGGCTGTGCGCGCACCAGGACCGCCGCGCTGATGCGCATGATGCGGGCGGTGGCGGGCTGGGTGGTCTCGACCTTGCGGCTGATCTCGAAGTTGCGGGTCGATCCGGTGGAGCGGCTGCGAAGCGCGGGCTGCGCCGCCTCAGGCGCCTTCGCCGGAGCCTCGGGCGACAGCTGCGCCTCGGCCGGCGGCGTGTTCGACACCGCGCCGGGGATGCCCTTGGCCTGCGGGTCGGCGCTTTCCTCGACCTGGCTCTGTTCCGACAGCAGCGCCGAACGCTCGGGGTCGACCTGTTCCTCGCGGATCTCCTGCCGGGTGAAGTCCATGTCGATCGTCACCTGCACGGCGAGGTTGCCGGGCCCCGCGATCGGCGTCAGCAGGCTTTCGATGCGGTTGCGGTAGAGCGTCTCCATCTGGACGCGGTGCTGGAGCTGGCGGTCGTTGACCAGCGCGCCGGGATCGTCGGATCCGCGCGACAGAAGGCGCCCCATCTGGTCCACCACCGTCACGTCCTGCCGCGCCATGCCCGGCACCGAGGAGGAGACGAGGTTCACGATCGCCTCGACCTGCGCGCCGTCAAGCGCGCGCCCGGGCGCCACCTGCAGGAAGACGCTGGCCCGCGGCGGTTGGCTGTCGCGCAGGAAGGCCGACCGCTCCGGCAGCGCCAGATGCACCCGCGCTGCCGAAACCGCCGCGATCTCGGTGATCGAGCGGGCAAGGTCCAGCTCCTGCGCCTGCCGGAGCCGCGCGGTCTCGACCGATTTCGAGGTGCCCATCGGCAGGTTGTCCAGCATGACCCCGCCATCGGGCAGGCCCTGCGGCAGGCCCTGCGACGCCAGCAGCATCCGCGCGCGGTGATAGTCGGCCTTGGGCACCGCGATGTCGCCGGTGCGGGCATCGACCACCGCGTCGATCCCGCCGCCGGTCAGCGTGTCGATCACGCGCGCCTTCTCGGCCTCGGGCAGGCCGGGATAAAGCGTCATCCGGGCGGGCTCGCGCATCAGGAACCAGCCGGCGAGCGCCATGGCGGTGATCGACAGGATCACGATGGCGGGCAGGGCGCGGCGCAGGCCCGGCTGGTCGGCAAAGCGCTGCACCTGGGTCAGCGCACCGCGGACCTGCGCCACCAGCGCGTTTTCCGGGCCGCGAACCGCCGGAGGGGTGGGAGAGAGGGCCATCTGTCGGTCTCCCCGGTGCTCAGACCGGCATGTTCATGATGTCGCGGTAGGCGCCGAGCGCCTTGTTCCGCACGTTCAGCGCCAGCTGGAACCCGAGCGACGAGACCTGCTGGCTGATCATCACCTCGGCGAGGTTCGAGCTCTGGCCGGTCTCGAAGGCCGCGGCCTTGTCGCCCGCTTCGGCCTGCGCCTTGGCCAGATCCTGGATCGCGCCGCCAAGGCGTTCGCTGAAGGCGGGGGCCTGTGTCTTCTCGGTCGAAGTGACGGGCTCGGGGCGCTGGGTAGCGGTGGGCCCGTACAGCGCCACCAGCGGCGAGGCGCCGGAGATGCCGTTGATGCTCATGGGTCGGACCTCGTCAGACGGCGGCGAGGTGCAGCGGGCGCACCGGCAGCACCGGGACCGCGTCGATCACGATGTCCGCCGGGGTGATGCGGCCGCCCTCGTGCAGCACCAGCGCGCGCTGGATCACGTTCTCCAGTTCGCGGACGTTGCCGGGCCAGTCATGCGCCAGAAGCGTGTCGAAGGCCTCGGGGGTGATGGTGGGCAGGGCGATGTCGGCCGGGCAGTGCCGGCGCAGAAGCGCCACGGCCAGCGCCGGGATGTCGTCCTCGCGTTCGCAGAGCGGCTTGGTCGCCAGCGGGAAAACGTTCAGGCGATACCACAGATCCTCGCGGAAGCGGCGGGCACGGACCTCGTCGGGCATGTGGCGGTTCGAGGTGGCGATGATGCGCACGTCCACCGGCACCTCGGTCTGGCTGCCGAGCGGCGTCACGCGACGCTCCTGCAGCACGCGCAGGAGCTTCGACTGCAGGCCCATCGGCATTTCCGACACCTCGTCCAGCAGCAGCGTGCCGCCTTCGGCCGCGCGGATGATGCCCTTGTTGGCGCCC
Organism: Rhodobacter sp. CZR27; assembly: GCF_002407205.1. Classification (NCBI taxonomy): domain Bacteria; kingdom Pseudomonadati; phylum Pseudomonadota; class Alphaproteobacteria; order Rhodobacterales; genus Rhodobacter; species Rhodobacter sp. CZR27. The sequence continues at coordinate 1,527,505 of NZ_CP023548.1, forward strand.
GAGGCGCCGGTGAAGGCGCCCTTCTCGTGGCCGAACAGCATGGCTTCCAGCATGTTCTCGGGGATGGCGGCGCAGTTGATCGCGATGAAGGGCGCTCCGGCGCGGCGGCTCGCCTCGTGGACCTTGCGCGCCAGCACCTCCTTGCCCGAGCCGGTCGGGCCGTTCACGAAGACGGTGACGTCGGTGCGGGCCACGCGGGCGGCGAGGTCGATCAGCGCGCCGGTGGCCGCATCGGCCGCCACCATCGCCGAGACCTGCGAAGCCAGAAGGTCCGCCAGCGTCAGCAGGGCCGCGTCGCGATGGGCGGGCTGGCCGGCAGCGGGCGGCAGGGCCACGCGCAGCAGCCGTCCGCCCATCTCGGCCGCGATCGCCAGCGTGGCGGCGCCTTCCTCGACGATCACGACCGAGCGCGCGCCCGCGGCACGGGCCGCCGAGGTGACGGCCGGGGTGCCCCCCAGCGCGGCCTCGTGCCGGGCCGAGCATACAAAGACCGCCACGCCCGCCGCGGACGCGCCGACAGGCTGAAGCCGCACGCGGCGCCGCGCGAGAAGCCCCGCGACGGCGGCTGCGGCGGCAAACTCGGTCTCGATGATCTGGATGTCGGCCATGGCTGCCCCTCGACGTTTCTTGCCTCTTGCCGGACAGGAGGCAGGAGTCGTGCCAGATCGCGCAGGTGCCCGCGAAAAATTTTGCGGGCCTGCTAAAACGGCCCGCGGGCGGGTCGATAGAGCATCCCAGACCGGGTCTCGCGGCCCTCCACCCGCCCATGCGCGTCGAAGATCCGTCGGGGCCCGCCCGGACACGAGGGCTGCACGGCTTTCCGACAGCACTTTCGGCTCGGGGTGGATGACCGCCCGGACGCCGGCCCGACTTTCGCCGCGGCGATACCTGCCGAAGGCTGTGTCGCTGCGGGTGCGCCCATACGAAAGGTTGGGGCGGTTCCATCCGTCAGACGGCTCACATTCCTGCCGTTCGGGTCGTTCTGCGTCGGACGGAACAGAAGAATGCGGGGCCAGAGCGTCATGCTGTCAAAAACGTACCATCTCAAATTCCCGAGTCTCGACGCGGCCCAGATCGCGGTCCCGTTCGTGATCGAGGCGCTCGGGAACGCCATCCCAACCTGCAACCTGAGCGGCCTGAACGTGCTGATCTCCAAGGAAGGCGACGTGTCGATCAACGTCTTCTTCCCGGCGATCGGCGAGCTGAAGAACTTCGAGAAGAAGCACGGCGGCTTCCTCGACACGATGAAGAAGACCTTCCTGTTCAAGTCCACCGGATTTGACGGCGTCTGCATCTTCAACTTCGACCGGAACGAGGAGGCCGCCTGAGCGCGCGTCCCGCGACAGGCATTCGCCATGATCCATCCGGTCTCCGTCATCCTTCCGTGCAGCAGGGCCCAGGCCCCGCACCCCGGCGCCCCACGGGGTGATGGGCCATGAGCGCGGCGACCGATACCGGGCCCGACGGCGGGCTGATGCGCGTTTCGTCCCAGAAGATCAGTCGCCTGATGGATCTGGTGGGGGAACTGTCGCTGTCGGTCTCCGAGACCGTCCATTCGCCCGATCTGGAAGGGCTGGAGTTGGCCGCCTTCGACGCCGCCGTGCACCGCCTGACGATGATCGTGCGCGAGGTGCAGGATGCGGCGACCGAGCTGCGTCTGGTGCCGGTCGACGAGGTCTTCAAGCGCCTGCGCCGCATGGTGCGCGAGCTGGAACGCCAGACCGGCAAGTCGATCGAGATGGTGCTCGAGGGCGAGGATACCGCCATCGACAAGCTGGTGGCCGATCAGCTCTACGACCCGCTCCTGCATGTGGTGCGGAACTCGGCCGACCACGGGCTCGAGACGCCCGACGAGCGGCGCGCCGCCGGCAAGCCCGAAACCGGGCGGATCACGCTTTCCGCCGCCCAGATCGGCAGCGAGGTGCGCATCACCGTGGCCGATGACGGCCGGGGTCTCTCGCGCGACAAGATCCTGAAGCGGGCGCGCGAGCGCGGCCTGTTCGGCCCCGACGAGGAACCCGACCCCGCGACGCTCTGGAAGGTGATCTTCCAGCCCGGTTTCTCGACGGCCGAGACGGTGACGAACCTGTCGGGGCGTGGCGTCGGCATGGACGTGTTGAACGCCACGATGACGGCACTGCGCGGCCGGATCGGCGTGGACAGCCGCGCGGGGCAGGGCAGCGAGGTTTCGCTGCACATCCCGGTCTCGCTTGCCTTCCTCGACTGCATCATCCTGCGCCTGGGCGCACGCCTCTATGCCCTGCCCATCGACGTCGTGTCCGAGATCGTCCAGCCGTCCGCGCCGGACATCATGGGCATCGGCGCCGCGGGCGGGACCGAGATGCTGCGCCTGCGCGGCCGCTGGATCCCGGTCTGCCGGCTGGAGCGGTTCTACGACGAGGCCGGGGCCGATCTGCGCCCGCTGCCCGCGATGGTGCTGGCCGTGGTGGCGACCGCCGACGGACCCATCGCCCTGCCGGTGGACGAGGTGATCGACCGCCAGCAGGTCGTGATGAAGCCGCTCGCCGGCCGTCTGGCGCGGGTGCGGGCCAGCTGGGGCTGCGCGCTGCTCGGCACCGGCGAGGTGGCGCTGGTCCTCGACTGCAACCGCTTGCACGGCGGGGCCGCGGCATGAGCGGGCGCGAGGAAGCGGGATACGAGGCGATCCGCGTCTGGCTGAGCCGGCGCTGCGGGATCACCTTCCCCGAGCACAAGGGCGAGTTGCTGCGCCAGCGCCTGTCGCGGGTCAAGCGGGCCTATGACCTGCCCAGCCTTGCCGACATCGCGATCCGGCTGAACGCCAGCGGGGCGCATGAGCTCGAGCTTGCGGTGATGCACGCGGCCTCGACCAACCACACCTATTTCTGCCGCGAGCCGGACGTGCTCGACGCCTTCCGCTCGCTGGTGCTGCCGGCGCTGGAGGGCCGCGACGAGATCCGGATCTGGAGCGCGGCCTGTTCCAGCGGCGACGAGGCCTATACGATCGCCATGCTGATCGCCGAGACGCTGGGGTCCGAGGCGCTGGCGCGGACCCAGATCCTCGGGACCGACATCAGCGCGCCCATGGTCGAGCAGGCCGAGAAGGGCGTCTACAGCCGCAGGCACCTGGAGTTCGTGCCCGACGCGATGCTGCGGCGCTGGTTCGTGCCGCTGGGCGGTGGCGCCTTTCGCGTCGCGCCCGAGATCGGCGCGGCCTGCACCTTCCGCCGCATGAACCTCAAGACCCGGCCCTATCCGTTCCGCAAGCCGTTCCAGGTCATCTTCTGCCGCAACGTGCTGTATTATTTCGACCGCGAGGACCAGGCCGCCACGCTCGAGGCGATGTGGCAGGCGACCGAGCCGGGCGGCTGGCTGGTCACCAGCGTCAGCGAGAACGTGCGCGACCACGCCGTGGGCTGGCGGACGCTGTCCGGCGGGCTGAACCGGAAGGTGGCGCCATGAGGATCGCGCAGCCGGTCCCGGGGGCCCTCGCGCAGCCTGCACAGGGACGCGAGCCGCGCGTCCGCGTGCTGATCGTCGATGATTCCGCCATGGTGCGGAAGGTGCTGTCGCTCGGGCTGTCGGCCGATCCCCGGCTCGAGGTGGTCGGCACGGCCTCGCATGCCGCCGCGGCGCGGGACTGCATGGCGGAGCTTCGCCCCGACGTGGTGACGCTCGACCTCGAGATGCCGCACATGGACGGGCTGACCTTCCTGCGCAGCTACATGGCGACCGCGCCCGTCCCCACGGTGGTGATCTCGTCGCTGACGCGCGAGAGCGGCGCGCTGGTGATGCGCGCGATGGAGGCGGGGGCGGTGGATATCGTCTCCAAGCCCTCGCTCGGCGTGGGCGAGGGGCTGCCCGCGATCATGTCCGACGTCTGTGCCCGGGTCTGGGCCGCCGCGCAGGCGCGGCCGGGCCTGCCCGGCGGAGCCGCGCCGGTGCTGCACTCGCCCGTGGCGCCCGAGGGCTGGGTCCACGCGGTCGGCGCCTCGACCGGCGGCGTGCAGGCGCTCAGCCGCATCCTGCCGCTCTTCCCGCCGCAGACGCCCGGCATCGTCATCGTGCAGCACATGCCGATGGGTTTCACCGCGCCTTTCGCGCAACGGCTGGACGCGATCTGCCAGATGCGGGTGCGCGAGGCGGTGGACGGCGACTTCGTGCTGCCCGGCCTCGTGCTGATCGCGCCCGGCGGCACGCGCCACATGGAGCTTCAGGCCGCGGCCCGCGGATACCGGGTGCGCCTCGTGCCGGGCGAGCCGGTCTGCTACTCGCGCCCCTCGGTCGATGTGCTGTTCAACTCGGTGGCGCGGCTCGCGGGTCCGCTGTGCTCGGCCGCCCTGCTGACGGGGATGGGCCGCGACGGCGCGGCGGGGCTGCTGGCGATCCGGCGCGCCGGCGGGCGCACCTTCGCGCAGGACGAGGCCAGCTCGGTCGTCTACGGCATGCCCCTTGCAGCACGCGACCTTGGCGCCGCCGAGGAGATCCTGACGCTCGACGACATCCCGGGCCGCATGGCCCAGGCCGCAGCGGCCGCCAGTCCGGCGCGCCGGGCTGCGGCCCATGAGTGACACGAGAGGAGACAGCGACATGGCCGAAGACCTGACCAGCACCGCCCGCGCCGAGGCCCAGCCGCTTTCGGACACGGACAACGTGGACGACATGTATCTGACCTTCGCGCTGGGGCCCGAGGAATACGGCGTGGGCATTGGCCGCGTCACCGAGATCGTGGGCATGCAGCGCATCATGGGCGTGCCGGACGTGCCCGCCTGGATCAAGGGCGTGATCAACCTGCGCGGCAAGGTGATCCCGCTGCTCGACGTGCGGCTGCGCTTCGGCATGCCCGAGCGCCTGTATGACGAGCGCACGGTGATCATCGTGCTAGACGTGGCGGATGCGCCGGTCGGCCTGATCGTGGACGGGGTGAGCGAGGTTCTCGACATCCTGCCGTCGCAGATCGACCGGCCGGGACAGTTCGGCCGTGGATCGAAAAGCCCGGTGATGGGCCTCGCGCGGGTGGGCGAGCGGGTGACGATCCTGCTCGATGCCGAGGTGCTGGTGGGCGACGACGATCTGGCGATCCCGGCCGACATGGTGGCCTGAGACATGCGCGTGATGATCTGCAACCAGAAGGGCGGGGTCGGCAAGACGACGACCGCGGCCAATCTCGGGGCGGCGCTGGCCCGCGCCGGCGGGGGCCGTGTGCTTCTGGTGGACCTCGATCCGCAGATGCACCTGACCGCGAGCCTGGGACTTTCCGGCACAGAGGGTGGCTGGACCGTCGCCGACTGGCTTGCCGGGCGTCCGGGCCGGCCCGCGTCCGTGCCCGGCGAGGCGGACCTGTGGCTGGTGCCCGGCGCCCCCGAGCCGGTCGACATGCCCGAGGGCAGTGCCGATCCGGCGATGTGCGGCGCCGACTGGCTGGTCATCGACGCGCCGCCGAACTGGTCGGGCGCCATCGCGCGGCTGATGCAGGGCGCCGATCTGGTGCTCTGCCCGCTGGAGCCGGATTTCCTCGGGCTTCAGGGCCTGAACCGTCTGTTGCGCACCATGCAGGCGGCGGGCCTCGACTGGAGCCGCCTGCGCCTGCTGGCCACGCGGGTTTCCGACCGCCTTGCCGTGCACCGCGAGGTGCGCGCCCGCCTCGCCGAGCGTTTCGGCGAGAGCTTCCTGCCCGTCGCGATCCGCACCTCGGTCAAGCTGGCCGAGGCGCCGGGACGCGGCCGGACGATCTTCACCCATGCGCCGGGCAGCACCGGCGCGGCCGACCATGCGGAGCTTGCCCGCCTGCTGATGCAGGACGGGCGCCGCGCCAGACGAAAGGGAACCAAGGCATGACTCGCCGTCCGAACAAGGCCGCCGCGGCGCCGGCCGCCGCCTCTGCGCCGCGCCTGACCAACGATCCGCTCGACTGGCTGGAGGCGCCGGCGGAAGCCGCAGCGGCGGCGGAAGCTGCTCCGGCAGCGGAGCCCGAGGCGGCGCGGCCGACAGCCAAGCCGCGCGCCGCCCGGAAGGCCGCCCCTGCCGCGGCCGGCGAGGCCGCGGCGGCGATTGCAGCGCCCGCCCACGCCGGCCCGAGCGACATCGAGCGGCTGGTCGCCGACATGACCGCCATGGCCAATGCCCATGTGAAGGGGGATATCGCGCATTTCCTTGATCCGGCGGCCTATCCCGAGGGGCTTGGCGCCGCCGCGCGCATGGTCAACGAGATGGTGCAAAGCCACATCTCCACCATCTCCGAGGCGCTCGACTGCGTGCGCAGGATGGGCGCGGGCGATCTCGATGCGCCCGTGTCCCGCTTCCCCGGTGCCAAGTCGGCCGCGAATGACGCGATCGAGGCGGTCCGTGCGAACCTGCGCGGGGCACGCCAGTCGGCCGAGGAGGCGGACGCGCAGATCCATCGGCTTCTGGCCGAGGTGAAGGCGATGTCGGCGGCCCATGTCGCGGGCGATGTCGACGTGCGCATGAACGTCGCCGCCTATCCGCAGGACCTGGGCCAAGTCGCGGCGGCGCTGAACGAGATGGTCGAGAGCCAGGTCCAGTCCATCGAGGAGGCCATTCGCTGCTTCGAGGCGATCGGCGAGGGCAACTTCGACGCGCCGATGCGCCAGTGGCCGGGCAAGAAGGTCATGGTGAACCGCGTCATCGACCGCTTCCGCGCCAACATGAAGGCGGTCACCGCCGAGGTCGCGATGCTGTCCGACAGCATCGTCGAGGGCCGGCTGGACCGCGAGGTGGACCTGTCCAAGTTCTCGGGCGACTTCGTCGAGATCGTGCGGTCCTTCGAGCGGACCTACGGCAGCCTGAACGGCGTGTTCCATTCGCTGTCGGTGCAGCTGGAGCAGACGGCGCAGACGGTGATGCAGGTCAGCCAGGCCTCGCAGTCGCTGGCTTCGAACTCGGCCATGCAGTCTTCGTCGGTCGACGAGGTCTCGGCCTCGGCCGAGGAGACCGACAGCCAGGTGAAGGCCAATGCCGCCGCCGCACGGTCGGCGAGCCTGCTGGTCGAGGGCGCCGCCAACGTCGCCGCCGAAGGCCGCGAGAAGGTGACCGAGATGGTGCAGGCGATGGAGGGCATCCGCCTCTCGTCGCAGGGCATCGCGAAGATCATCAAGGTGATCGACGAGATCGCCTTCCAGACCAACCTGCTCGCGCTCAACGCAGCCGTCGAGGCGGCCCGCGCGGGCCAGCATGGCCGCGGCTTTGCGGTGGTGGCGCATGAGGTGCGCAACCTTGCCGGCCGATCCGCCAAGGCCGCCCGCGAGACGTCCGAGCTGATCGAGGATGCGGGCAACCGGGTGCATGCCGGGGTGCGCATCGCGACCGAGACCTCGCGCTCGTTCGTCTCGATCGTGGACGACATCGAGAAGGTGAAGATGCTGGTGCACGACATCGCGCGGGCCTCGGACGAGCAGACCCGTGGCGTGGCGCAGATCTCCTCGGCCATCGGCGATGTGGCAAAGTCGGCGCTGTCGAACAGCCAGCAGGCGGACGAACTCGCCTCGTCGGCGACGCAGATGCAATCGGCCGCCGAGGCGATGCGCACCGAGATCGGCCGCTTCAAGCTGCGCAAGGTCAAGGCTCAGGCACCGGCCGCCTTGCCCGCCCTTGAGGCGCTGCCGCCCGAGATGCTCGCGCAACTGCAGCAGATGGTGGCCGCACAGATGGGCCTTGGGGCTCGTCCGATCACCGCTCCACCCGCCGGTCCGGGGCGGGCGGGATCGAATGGCCACGCGCCCCACAGTGCCGACCGCGACGAGCGCGGCTTCGCAGATTTCTGACCGAGACGCGCCGGGGCCGTCCGGCGCGCCGCAACCTATCGGGAGTAAACCATGCCCTACAACGTCATGATCGTGGACGATGCCGCCATGATGCGGCTCTACATTGCCAGCTTCATCAAGACCCTGCCGGATTTCAAGGTCGTGGCCCAGGCCGCCAACGGGCAGGAGGCGCTGGACAAGCTTGCCGCCCAGCCGAACGTGGACCTGATCCTGCTCGACATCGAGATGCCGGTCATGGACGGGATGGAGTTCCTGCGCCACGCCAAGCTCAAGACCCGGGCCAAGATCTGCATGCTGTCCTCGGTGGCGGTCTCGGGCTCGCCCCATGCCGCGCGGGCGCGCGAGCTGGGCGCGGACGGGGTCGTCGCCAAGCCCTCGGGGACCGTCTCGCACGACCTCGAGGAGAAGACCGGTGACGAGCTGGCCCGCACCATGCGGACGCTGATGGCCGCCTGAGGCGGACCTGCGGAGGGAGGTGACGCCATGTCGGACGAAATGGACGAGATCTGGGCACTCTATGCGGATGACGGCGCGCAGGCGCTCGACGCGATGGAGGCCTCCCTCCTGGCGATCAAGGCGGGCGAGGATCCCGCCGCCCATGTGGGCGCGCTGTTCCGCGCGGTTCACACCTTCAAGGGCAACTCGCGCGTGCTGGGCCTTGCGACGGTCGAAAGCCGGGCGCACCTGTCCGAGGACCTGATCGGTCTGGTCCGGGACGAGGGCGTTCCGATGGATGGCGAGATCGTCGCGATCCTGCTCTTCGCCTCGGACGTGCTGCGGGCGATGCTGGAAGAAACCGCGGCGACGCGGGCCGACGTGGACCCGGGCGGCTCCGAGGACCTGATGGTCCAGCTGGCCGACAAGATCGCGCGGTGCAGGGCAGGGGGAGGTGCGGCGTCCGTGGCGCCGGCGGCCGTCCCTGAACCGGAACCCGCACCCGCCCCGGCCGAGCCTGCCGCGCCCGCGGCGGCCGCTCCCGAGCCCGAACCGGAACCGCGCCCTGCTGCGGTGCCGGCGGCAGTCGAACCGCCGGCATCCTCCGCAGCGCCCGTTCCCTCCGCCGAAGCCGCCGCGGCGCCGGCCGCGCCGCAACCGGCCCGGCAGATTGCCCGCCTTGCCGACGATCCGGCCTACCGGGCGATCTTTCGCGACATGGCGCAGGGTGCGCTGGACCGGTTCCGCAGCCAGATCCCGCGCTTCGGGGCCGAGCCGCAGCCGGCCGCGACCGCCGCGCGCAACGAGGCGGAAGGTCTTCGCCATGCGGCGCGCCAGATGGGGCTGGACGACTGGGAGGAAGCGCTGTCGGCCTTCCTGTCCGGCACGGCGGACCCTGAAACGCTGTCGGCCCTTGTCCTGCGCCTGGATGACCTGATGGACGCGCCCCCGGCGGCCCCGCCGCGGCCGGCGGGCGACCGGCCCTTCTTCGACGTGATCGCCGAGCCGCTGACCCGTGTTGCCGGCATCGGCGTGCGGATTGCCACCGGCGAAAGCCCCGCGCCCGACGAACTTCCGACCGCGCTTGACCCGGCCCGCGCCGCCGCCGCCGCGCAGGGCTACGTCCGGGTGGTCGAGGCGCTCGACCAGCTTCTTCTGGCCAGCGGTGCCGAGGCGTTCCGCCAGGCGCAGCTGAAGCTTTACGAGGAGTTGAGCGCGGTCGAGGCGGTGATGCCGGAGGCCGCCGCCGCGGCCGGGATCAGCCCGCGGCGGATGCTGCGGGCATGGTGTGCCGACCATGTCTTCGAGACGCTCTCGACGCTCGAGGGCGTGCTGAACACCCTGCGGACCTCGCGCAGCGACGCCGACTTCGGCCGCTTCGACCGGCTGATGCGGCTGGCCCACCATGCCTGCGAGCATCACGCGCTGGACACCGCCGCGCAGCTCGCCATGTCGCTCGTGGACCTGTTCAGCCGGGTGCATGCCAACGGCGCCACCCCGGATGCGATGCTCGTACATATCGCGCGTGGCTTCATCGAGACCATCGAGGTCGCCTTCGACGCGCTGGAGCAGGGCGAGACGCCGGCGATGGAGATCCTCGACCGGCTGTTCGAGGAGGCGGCGAACGTCTGCTTCGTCTCGGACGGGCTGATGACCGCGGGCGCGATCGAACGCCGGCTGGGCCTGCCCTCGGACTTCCACCGCGTGCTTTCGCCCGAAAGCGTGCGCGCCGCGGCCGAGGAACTGGAAAAGGGCAAGCGCTTCTACATCATCCGCACCGACATCAACAGCGACGAGCGCACGGCCGAGGCGCTGCTGGACTGGCTGAGCGGCGATCAGGCTCGCTCGATCACCAACGTCACGGTGTTCCGCGGCACCGACACGCTGTTCGACTTCCTGATCTCGTCGCGTCTGGACGAGGCGGACATCATCGAGGCGCTGGTCCGCATGGACCCCTCGGGGCGGCGGCTGAAGCTGACGCAGGCGCTGCGCCCCTCGGCGGCCGAGCCGGAGCCGGTCGAGGTGCCCGGCGACGCGCCGCTCTCGCAGGGCGCCGCGATCACGCCCGAGATGCTCGAGACCATCGGCGAGATCTCGGCAAGCCAGGCGATGGTGCATCACCTGCTGGCGGGTCTCGCCGACAGCGATCTCGCCGACGAAATCGACGCGCTGATGCGCCAGTCCGGGGGCGACTGGATGGCGGCACGGCCCGCGGTGCGCGCCCTGCTCGACCGCCACGCCGAGCGGCTGCAGGAGATCGTGCAGGCCGAGACCGCGCTGACCGCGCAACTCGCCGCCCTTCAGGAAGAAACGGTGACATTGCGCGCCCGCCCTGCCAGCACGGTGCTGCGCCCGCTGCAGACCTTCGTCGAGACGCTGGCGCGCCGCAGTCGCCGCGAGGCGCGGCTGACCTCGGCGGGGGACGAACTCCCGCTCGACCTGTCGCTGCTCGAGCGGTTGCGCGGCCTCCTGCGCGGCCTCTGCGCGATCCGGCTGGAACGGCCCGAGACCGCGCCCACCGCGCTGCACGTCACGCTGCGCCGCGACGAGGAGCGCGTGATGGTGATGCTGCAGGACGATGGCGCGCCGCAGCCCGAGACGCCGGCGCTGGCCGAACTCGTCGCGGGGTTGAAGCGGATGAACGGCAGCTTCCGCGCCGTGCCGCTGCCGGGCGGGGGGATGCGGTTCCACATCGGGCTTCCGCTGTCGATGGTGGTGCTGGAAGGCATGGTCGTGGGTGTCGATGGCGTGCGCTACGTCGTGCCGGTTGATTCGATCCGCACCATCCTTCAGGTCGAAGCCTCGGCCGCGATGACCATCTCGGCCGCCGGAGGCCAGCGTGTGCTGCGGATCGGCGAGAACGAGATCGTGGCGGTGCACGGCCTGCGCGGCCACCCCCCCGAGGGTCGCCGCGACCGGCCCCGGCCCGCGGCGCGCCGGGTGTTCGTCATCCTCTGCACCGGCGGTCGCTCGGTCGCGGTGCCGGTGGACGAACTCGTGGGGCAGCAACTGGTGCTGCTCAGGCCGCTGCGCGGGGTTCTTTCGCGCCTGACGCATCTCACGGGGCTGGCATTGCTGGCCGGCGGCGACGTCGGGATGGTGCTGTCCGCCAACCGGATCTGCGAGCCCGCCCAGGCGGAGGCCGTCTGACCCACTCCTTCGGATGTAGCCTCCCCTGCCCAAAGAAAGCCGGCTGGGGGCATCCGTATCGCAATGCCGCGCGACGATTGATCGCCGGGCAGGGCAAGGGCACATTCCGTTCAACGTCAGCCACATCAAGGGGTTCCGCCATGTTCTTTCCCGTCGAGGTCACCGGCCGCATTCCCTCGCTGACGCAGGCGCACCGCCGCGCGCTCGACCATGCCGAGGCGGTGCTGAAGCCCCTGACGAGGGCCGTCGCCGTTCCCGAGGCCACGCTTGCCGGCCTGCGCGTGGGCTTCATCGGCGATGCCGCCATCCCCGGTCTGGTCGGCCTCGTGCATGCCATGGGCGGCCGGGCCGAGACTGCCGTTCTTGACGGGCGCCGGCTGCCGGCGCACCGCCGTCCCGATGCCGTCGTCGTCTCCTGGCCCTCGACCACCGGGAACGAGACGGCCGAGTGGCAGCAGGTGGCGCTGATGCGGCTCGACAATCCGCGTCTGGTGGTGATCCTGCTCGACTGGTCGAAGGGCGGAATGTTCGTGCCCTGCCACGACCTGCGCATCCCCCGCCGCGCCACGCGCGCCACGATCCGCTCGATCCTGTCCGAGCTGCGCCTGCTGCGCCGGGAACAGGCGCTTGCGGCCGAAACCGACGCCTCGGCCACCGTCCGCCCGCTGTTCCGTCGCGCCCGGGCGGCGGCCGTCGTCTCCGTGCCCTCCTATCCTTGCGCGAAGGCCGCCTGAGACCGGGCGGCCCCGCCGCCGCCCCTTCGTCCCCCCTGCCGCGAAAATCGCTAAAAGTTCTTTCGGATCGGCCGTTTAATCCTCTGTAACCCAGCCGCTTCCGGAAGGAGACAGAGGATGACTTTCGCAGATGCGAGGACGCGCTACCGGCGTGCCGAGACCGTGGATTTCCAGTCGGTCGAGGACCCGCACCAGATCATCCTCGTCACGCTGCGCGAGCTGGAACGGTCACTGAAGGCGCTTGCCGCGGCAGCACCTGGCCCCGTCTATCCCGACCAGCACCTGAACCGCGCCTTCACGGCGATCTACATCCTGCAGGGCAGCCTCGACTTCGAGAAGGGCGGCGAGATCGCGGACAACCTGTTCGCCGTCTATGAATACTGCCGAACCCAGGTTGCCGCCGCCTTCCGGCGAGAGCCTGCGCCGCAGCTGGCCGATGCCGCCGGCCACATCGGCACCATCCTTGCCGCCTGGGAGCAGATCGGCCCGCGGCGGGACGACCGGTCGTGACCGGTCCGGGCGGCATGCCGCTTTGCCTGGGGCTTGCTGCGGCCACGGATGCCCTGCGGGCGGCGATTGCCCGCGGCGATGCCGAGGCGATGCTGGAGCACGAGGCGGATCTGCGCCGCCTTGCCGAGTCCCTGGCGCAGCCGGGGACGCGCGGCGTGTCGCGGGGGCAGGTGCTTCTGGCGCTGGTGGCGGCGCGCGATGCGGTGCGCGAGGCGCAGGAGGCGCTCGAGGCCGCACGCACCCGCCAGGCCGCCGAGGGGATGCGCAAGCGCAGGCTGCAACTGGCCTATGGCGAAGGCGCCCGGCCGTAGCGCCGCGATCCCGCAGCCGCGCGGAAGGCCCCGTCAGGGTGCCGCGCGATCACCGGCGTGGACGGGTTGCGGATCAGAGGGCCGCCGGACCACAATCCGCGGGAAACAGCGGCTTTCTCGCCAGCAGCGTGCGAAGCGGCCGCGTGCGGCGGCGGGCCTCGGCGCCACGGTCGTCGAAGAAGACCGTCTCGATGACGAGGCCGTCGAGCGCATCGCGCGGCATCTCGTCGGGCATGGCGGCGGTATCGGTCGGCATGGCGGTCTCCCTGCAGTCGAACGTCCTGCCGGTCCTGCAAGAGCCGTGCCGTTCAGCGCACGATGAACTCGGTCAGCAGCGCCTCATAGACCGGGGCGGGGGCGGCCTCGGTGCCGTAGCGGGCATTGACCACCTCGCGCAGGGCGGCGGGCAGGGCGCGCCGGAACGCCTCGATGGTGGGCTGGGTCTCGTCGCACAGGCGCACCGCCTCGGCCAGTTCGGCGACCAGCAGCGGGATGTCCGCGCGAAGCTTCCCCGCCATCGCCGGAAGGTCGAGGCCGGTCCCGTCCACGGCAAAGACCACGCGCAGGGTCAGCTGGCGGCGGTTGTCCCGGACGCTGGCCAGGATGGGCTCGGGCAGGGGCATGTAGGTGAGCGGTCCGGCCGGACCCGCGGCCTCGCCGGGTTCGGGCGCGGGCTCCGGTGGCGGCGACGGGGCCTGCAGCGCGAGGCCGAGGCCCAGCCCGAACAGCACGAGCGTGCCGCACAGGCCCAGGCCGAAGGGGATAAGCGACGAAGGGGCGGACATGCGGCTCGCTCGAGTTGAGGGCGCATCATAGACGATCCACCCTCGCGATCATCCCGCCCGATGGGAGGGGAGGCCATGCGGAAGTCGGGGCGCGGCGGCTAAGAAACCTCGGCCCGCCGCCGTTGCAGGAAGCGTGAGCCTGGTTGCGCCGCGGTGCGGGCCGGCGAAACGGGAAGGAAAGACGCATGAGACTGAACCTGCCGCAGGTGCTCGCCCCGCTGGCCGAACGGCTTCCGGTCCCGGCGCGGCCTGCGCGCGAGGACCGCCCCGCCGACGCCTTCGACCTCGTGCGGACCGAGACACACCTGAGGAACCGGGCGCAGGTCGAGCGCTATCTGCCCGACATCCTCGGCCGGGCGCTGGCGCGGATCTGGATCGACCCGCTGTTCCGCGACGAGTTTGCCGCCGATCCCGTCAGCCTTCTGGCGCGTCACGGGGTCTTCCTTCCCGAAACCATCAGCATCGTGTTCGAGACCGAGGGCAGCGCGCGGCCCCGCGTGGTGGTCTACGAGCAGAAGGGGCCACTGCGCCCGCGCCAGCGCATGCTTTACCTGCAACTGGTGATGATGGCCGGAAAATGAGGATCGCGGTCCTGCTCTGTCTCGCGCTGGCGGCCCCCGCGGCGGCCGATCCCTTTGCCGAGGCGGTCGCGGCCTTCCGCAAGGGCGAGGCCGGACGGGCGGCCGTCCTGTTCCGGCAACTGGCCGAGGCGGGTGATGCCGAGGCGCGGTTCAACCTCGCCCTACTTTACGCCGAAGGCGCCGGGCTGCCGCAGAACCCGCGCGAGGCGCTCTACTGGGCGTGGCTTGCCAAGCTCGAGGGGGTGGAGCCTGCCGAGGCGCTCTCGGCGCGGCTTCAGGGGCACCTGCCCGCTGAGGCACTGGAGGCATTGTCAGCCCGCATCGAGGCCGCGCTTCTGCCCCGCGTGGCCGAGGGCGACAGCGCGGCGATGTTCGGCCTTGCGCGCGTCCTTCTGCAGCTTCGGCCCGAGCCGGATGCCCGGCGGGCCTATGAATGGCTCTCGATCGCGGCGGCGCTGGGTCGGCCGGAGGCCGCAGGCGCGCGCGATGCAGCACTGGCGCAGGTGCCCGAAAGGGACCGCTTCAGCGTGCAGGACGGGGCCCTTGCGGCCTTTGCGGCCTGGTGCAGGACCGCCACCCGCCCCGCCGATGCCTGCGCCGCCACCGGCTGAGGTCGCGGCAGGAAAGGCGAGCGCGTCCTGACGGATAGCCGTTCGGGCCGGTCGGCCGCAGGTGGGGGCGCGGCCGCGGCGAAGAGGGCTGAAGGACTGCCCAAAGGTCCCGCGCGGAGCCTTGCCGCCAACGGCACCCCGGGGCAGGAACCTTCGAAGGATGCGGACGGTCTGCGCGCCTGCGCGGACGCCCGCCGTGAAGGCACGGCGGGCGTTGCGGCTCAGCTTCCGGTCAGTGGCGGCGCAGGCGCGCGACGGCCTTCGCCTCATCGAGATCCAGTCCGACCTCGGCGGCGATGGTCTCCGGTTCCTCGCCCCGGCGGGCGAGCGCGATGGCCTGGTCGATCATCCGCTCGCCGGTCAGCCAGTCCAGATCGGCCTGCAGGCTGTCGGTGGTGGCGCTGATGCGGTCGAGCGCCGTCGCGTGCCGCCAGTCCATGTCATGCAGCCGGTCGGACAGGCGCTGCTCCAGCGCCGCGAGCTGCGCCTCCAGCGGCAATGGGGCGACTGCCGAAAGGGCCATTGCGGCACGTCGGCGCCGCAGCAGCACAAGCGACAGCGCGCCGCCCGCCGCGACGGACAGGGCAAGGGACAGGACGAGAAGGGGGCTCATTCCAGACGGTGCTCCGGTTTTCCAGGTCTCAGGGCTTCAGATCCAGGTAGTCCGAGAACAGCGCGTCGGTGATGCGCTCCAGGTCGATGGGATATTTCCCGTCGGCGATGGCGTCCTTGATCTTCTGCACCAGTTGCAGGTCCACGGGCGGGCCCGAACGCAACTCCTCCGGCATGGCCAGAGCGGTCGCGCTCAGTTCGACCGTGTCTCCTGTGGCCCGTGCGAGGCCCGGCATGGCCCCCGCATGGGATCGGTCCACCCGCGCAGGGGTGTCCTTCAGGCGTTCGAGACGGCTCGGGCCGGGGGTGGGGACGACGGATTCGACCATTTTACCCTCCTTCATGCCCCTCGTAACGACTGGATTTCAGCGCATGTTAGGCCGGACCTCGGCCATATTTCGCGCGGTGACGGTGGCTTTCACGGTGATGCCGCTGGACAGGTTGCGCACCTCGACGAGGTCTCCGAAGCCCGCGTCGGAAAGCGCCTCGCCGGGCGCGAGGACCTCGATCCCGCCCATCACGACGCGCAGGGCCATGGGCTCGCCCCGGGTCACCAGGCGGTCGGGCTCCAGATGCCGCGGCAGGACCGGCTGGCCCGGGGCAAGGGCCACGCGCAGCCGGCGGCCGACCAGCGCCTCCGTCCGCGCCTGCATCGCGCCCTCGGCCGGCGCAAGATCCGCGGGCGCCAGCGCCGCGCCCCGGGGCACCGGGCGGGCCAGAACGACGGCCGTCGCTTCGTCGGGGACGGCGCGGTGCTTGCGGGGATCGTGCCGCGCCGGCGCCTTCGTGCGCAGCGCACGCTTCCATTCCGGTGCCTCGCAGCGCAGCTCGGCGGTGGACCAGCTGCCATTCAGCGGCCCGACATGCGGCTCGTGGCTGCAGGGCGGCAGCGGGCGAAGCGGCGCGGGCGGCTCGCCCGGAACGCCCGCCCGGGCCATGGCCGAGGCGATCAGCCCGGCGGCCTCGGCCCCGCTCAGCCCGTGCTCTGCGGCGGCGGCGGGAAGCGCCAGAAGGCCGGCGAGGACCAGTGCCTTCACCTTCCGGTCTCCACGAATTGCACGCGCCGGCCGGCAAGCTGCGCGATGCCGACGGTCGGGTCCAGCGGACGCAGCCGGGCCGAGGCGCTGCGCAGGTCCGCCACCTCGAGGATCCGGGTCGACCCGAGCCTGTCGGAGGTGAAGGCGAGGCTTCCGGGCGTCAGGCCGTTCGCGCGCCCCACCGGCACCTCCAGCAGGCCACCCGCCGCCGCGAGGCGGGCCGAGACCGGCTCGCAGCCCTCTCGGTCCAGAAGCTCCGCGAGCGCCCGGTCCGCCCCGTCGAGCAGCGCCGCCGCCATCGCCTCGCGCTGCGGCTGCGCGAGCACCGCGAGACCGCCGAGCAGCGATGGCGCGGGCAGGCGGATCCGGCGGACGAAACGCTGGACCGCCACCGTTCCGTCGCTGGCGGCCAGCCGAAGCTCCAGATCCAGTTCCAGTTTCGGGCCGGCGATGCGGCGGAGGCGGATCACCGGCGTGAAGCCGTGGCCGTTGCCCGGCAGGCGCAGGGTGCCCTGCGTCAGCACCTGATAGTCGAAGGCGTCGCCCGCGCGCGACCGGCGGGGCATGTCACGGTCGGTCACGCGGGCCAGCGACACGGCCGGATGGCGCGCCAGCCCCTCGACCAGACGCCGGGCGATGGTGCCGGCCAGTTCGCCCGACCACTCCGGTGCATGGGGATCGACCTGGACCTCGGGGGCATAGGCCGTGACGATCAGCGTGCGGATCGGGCAGAGCGGCCCCGTTCCCTCGCCCACCACGGCACTGATCCGCACCCGCCAGACCGACCCCGACAGGTCCTCGGCAAGGATCTGGTGCTCGAGGATGCGGCCCACGGTGCGGACCACGGCCACGTCCGAGGTCACGATCCCGCGGTTCGTGGCGGTATGGCCCGAGACCTCGGCCCCGCCGGCAAGCGCCGCCGCCAGCAGCGCGTCGGCCACCGCGCGGCGCCGCGCCGCATCGCGGTCGGCAGTCGAGGTAAGCGTGCCGAAGCCCACCGCCTCGACCCGGATCGGCTGCTCTGCCGTGGCGGGTGCCCCCAGCGCCAGCGCAAGGAGAAGGGCAAGCCACCTCATCGCTGCCGCGCCGCCTTCACGATATAGGCCACGGCATCGGCATCGAGCGCGAGTTCCACCTCGTAGGTGTCCTCGCCCTTGGGCGTGATCCGCACCAGCCGGGCGCCGCGCAGCGTGCCGCTGACGGCCGCGTCGATCCGGTCGTTCACCGCCACAGCATCCTGAACGGTGGTTCGGGAATCGAGCCGCAGCCCGTGCACCTGCTCGGCAAGATCGCGCATCGCCTCGAGCCGCGCCGCCCGCAGCGCCATCAGGCGGCGCTCGTTCAGCGTGCGGCCGGGCTGGCCGGAAACCTGCGCGAAGCCGAGGCCGGTGACGAGCGGCCTTGCGCCGAGCGAGGCGGGCGCGGCGCCGCGGCGCGAGGCCGGCGGGTCGAGCCGGTCGTAGGCATCCTTCAGCTGGGCGAGCTGGGTGGTGCGTGGCCCGGCATCCGCGGGCAGGGCCTGCGTCGCCCGCGGCGGGGGCGGCGCGCAGGCGGCCAGAAGCGGCAGGGCCAGGACTGCAAGGCGTCCGAGGCGCGGGCGGAGGGGCATGGGCGGCGTCCTTGGCTGGGCGGGGCGGTCGGTCTGTGGGCTGCAAGCGCCATGCCAGACCGCGCCCGTCCGCTGGCACGGGGCTTGCAGCACCCGCCGCGACGCCGACCCAACGAGTGACCGACATGTCCCCCAGCCGCCTCCCGGAGCCCCGTGCATGAGCGCCGTCGCCGCCCCGCAAGGCTGGGGAGCGCGGCTGGGCGGGATGACCCTGCCGGTCGGCATCCTCGTCATCGTCGCGATGATGGTGCTGCCGCTGCCGGTCGCGCTGCTCGACATCTTCTTCGTCGGCAACATCCTGCTGTCGCTGCTGATCCTGATGGTGGCGCTGCACACCTACCGCCCGCTGGATTTCTCGAGCTTTCCCAGCATCCTGCTGGTGGCCACGGTGCTGCGCCTCGCGCTGAACGTGGCCTCCACCCGGATCGTGCTCAGCCACGGTCACACCGGCGCGGATGCGGCGGGCAAGGTGATCGAGGCCTTCGGCTCGTTCGTGATCGGCGGCAACTTCGTCGTTGGCGCCTTCGTCTTCGCGATCCTCGTCATCATCAACCTCGTGGTGATCACCAAGGGCGCGGGGCGGGTGTCCGAAGTCTCGGCCCGCTTCACGCTCGACGCGATGCCCGGCAAGCAGATGGCGATCGACGCCGACCTGAACGCGGGCCTCCTGTCCCCCGACGAGGCGCGCGAGCGCCGGGCGGACGTGGCGGCCGAGGCCGACTTCTACGGTGCGATGGACGGCGCGTCGAAATTCGTGAAGGGCGACGCGATGGCGGGGATCCTGATCCTTGTCATCAACATCGTCGGCGGCATCATCATCGGCGTGGCGCAGCACGGCCTGAGCGTGATGCAGGCGGCCGAGACCTACGTGCTTCTGTCGATCGGCGACGGCCTCGTGGCGCAGATACCTTCGCTTCTGCTGTCGATCGCGACCGCGATCATCGTCACGCGCGTCTCGTCGAACACGGACATGAGCGTGCTGATCGGCGCGCAGATGGGGATCGGCCGGGCGTGGGTGCCGGTGGCGGCCGTCATGCTGATCATGGGGCTGATCCCTGGAATGCCGAACCTGCTGTTCCTGATCGGAGGCGGCGCGGCCGCCGCGGTGGCCTGGGTCACGCTTGGCCGCGAGCCGGGCAAGGCGGCGGCACCCGGCGCAGCAGCTGGCGCCGCGGCGGCCGAGGCCGAGGCAAAGCCCGGGCCGGAAGCGATCACCACCGAGGAGATCACCGATTATGCGCCCATCTCGCTGCAGATCGGCTACGGGCTGATCCCGCTGGCCGGGGATGGCGGGGGCGCGCTGGTGGCGCGGATCACCGCGATCCGGCGCGACGTGTCGAAGGCGCTCGGCTTTGTGGTGCCGGGCGTGCGGATCCGCGACGACCTCGGCCTCGCGCCGAACCAGTACCGCATCCGCGTGGGGCAGGCGATCCTGGCCGAGGACGTGGTCTATCCCGACCGCAAGCTTGCGCTGCCCGGCGGCGCCTCGCGCCGCAAGCTGAACGGCATCGCGGTGAAGGACCCGAGCTTCGGCCTCGATGCCGCCTGGATCCTGCCGCATCAGGTCGCCGAGGCCGAGGCCGACGACCATGTGGTGGTCGAGCCCGAGTCGGTGATCGCGACGCACCTGAGCCAGATCCTCGTGAAGCACGCCTCGGCCTTGATCGGGCAGGACGACGTGCAGGGGCTGATCGACACGCTGGCGCGGTCGGCGCCGACGCTGGTGCAGTCGGTGGTGCCAAAGCTCGTGCCGCTGCATGTGCTGACGGCAGTGCTGCGGGCGCTGCTGGCCGACCGCATCCCGGTTTCGGACATGCGGCGCATCCTCGAGGGGCTGGCCGAGCTTTCGGGGCGCAACCTCGGACCCGCAGACCTCGCCGAGGCGCTGCGCCCGTCGCTGGTGCCGCTTCTGCTGCAGCAGCTGGGACCGGTGAGCCAGCCCCTGCCGCTGGTCACGCTGGAGCCGGATCTGGAGCAGCTCCTGCTTCGCTCGCGCCGACAGGGGGACGAGATGCTGCTGGTGGACAACGGTCTCGCGCAGTCGCTGCTGAGCGCGCTGGCCGAGCGGCTGGAACTGGCCTCGGGGCAGGGCAAGCAGGCGGTGGTGATCGTGGCGCAGCCGCTGCGCCGGGCCTTCGCGGGTTTCGTGCGGCCGCATCTGCCCGACGCGGTGGTGATCGGCATGGGCGAACTGCCCGAGGCGCGCCGGGTCGAGGTCGTGGGCACCGTGGGCGGCGCGCCGTCGCTGCCGCAGGCGGCGGGGAGGTAAGCCATGGGCGTCCTCACCGTCCGCGCCCCCGACAGCCAGCAGGCGATGGAGGAGGTCCTCCGCCGCCTCGGGCCGGATGCCTACATCCTGTCCACTGCCCAGCGGGACGGGCAGATCGAGATCCGCGCGGCGCGCGAACTGCCGCCCGTGCCCGGCACCCCCCGCACCTTCGGCGAGCTTCTGGAAGAGCGCCGGGCCGAAACCGCGCGCCCCGCCCTCGTGGCGGAGCGCGGCTGGGTGCCGCCCGCGCCGCGGCCGCTGTCACCCGGGTCCGGAACACTCGCCGACACGCTGCTGCCCGCGACGCCGCCGCGCCTGCCGGCGCGGCTGGTCGTCGTGGGGCCACCGGGCGCAGGCAAGACCCTGCTCGCGTTGCGCTTCGCCGCGCTGATGATCGAGGAGCGGCCCGGGGCCGAGCCGGTGATCCTGGCCCCGCGCGTGGGCCACGAGGGGCCGGACGCCCGCCTGCGCCACTGGGCGCGGCTCCTTGACCTGCCGGTCGAGCGGCCCCGGCTGGCCGATCTCGACGCCTTCCTTGCGCCGGAACCCGATCCGCTGCGGCCGGAGATCGTGGACCTGTCCTGCCTGCCCGATGCCTCGCCCGAGCGGATCGAGGCGATGATGGAGGCAGGCGCCGAGGTGGTGCTGGCCCTGCCTGCGGGTCTTGCGCCGCGCCTTGCGCTGCGGCTGGCCGCGGCCCCGGCGGGGGTGACGCTCTGCCTGACGCGGACGGATCTCTGGACGCCCGAGGAGGCAGAACTGGCCGCGCTCGCCCGGTCCGGCCTGCGCCTTGGCTGGGAGAGCGGCGGCACCGGCGTGGTGGATGCACTGCGCCGCATGGATCGCGACCGCCTCGCGGCCTGGGCCGCGGGCTGGGCACGCGGGTCGGATGAGAGGGAGGACCGGGCATGATCCATTCGCGCGGCTATGCCGAGCAGGCGCAGACGCCCGAGCGTCTGGTGCGCGGCCACATGGACCTCGTGCGCCGCATCGCCTGGAGCCTGCACGCCCGGATCGGCCGAAAGGTCGAGATCGACGACATGATCCAGATCGGCTACATGGGCCTCGTCGATGCGAGCCACCGCTACGAGCCGCGCGACGGAGTGAGCTTCGCGGCCTATGCCGCGATCCGCATCCGCGGCTCGATCATGGATTTCCTGCGATCGAACTCGACGCTCTGCCGAACGACCATCGTGATGCAGCAGAAGGTGAAGGCCGCGGTGCAGCGGCTGGAGGGGCGGCTGATGCGCGCGCCCGAGACGCCCGAGATCGCCGAGGAACTCGGGATGCCGGTCTCGGACTACCAGGACTGGCTGGCGGAATTCGCCTCGAGCCACACGGCCTCGCTGGACGAGGTCTATGACGACCAGTCCACGCTCTTCCAGGGCAGCGACCCCTCGGCCGAAGACCAGTTGCAGCTGACGCAGATGCGCGGCCTGTTGCGCCGCGCGCTCGGCCGGATGCCGGAACGCGAGGCGCTGCTTCTGCAACTCATCTTCGTCGAGGAACTGAACGTCTACGAGGTGGCAGAGATCCTCGGCGTCACCACGGGCCGGGTGTCCCAGATCAAGAAGGCGGCCATCGAGCGGCTGCGCGGCTTCATCGGCGAGATGCAGGGCGAGGACTGAGTCGGCGCCGGAAGGCGCGGGGTCCCGCGACGCCCCGCCCGCCCGCACCCCGTCCGGGGCAGGCAGGGCGGGGCGCATGGCCGAACCTGAGCCGAAGGCGGCCGTGCCACCTCCCGCAGGATCAGAGCGGCTCGACCATGGCACCGGCGGCCAGCCGCCGCGCCCAGGCGTGGACATCCTCCCCGATGCGGTCCCGCAGGTCGCGGACCTCGGCGACGAGGGCGGCGGCGGCGCGCTCGCGCATCCCCGTCACATGGGCGAGCGCCGAGGGCCGGACCTCGCGCCAGTCCGCATCGCCGTCGAGCCGCAGCAGAAGCGCGGTTCCCGTCTCGCGCACCTCCCAGCCGAGGCCGTAGAGGTCGAAGCCGTTCTGCCCGTCGGTGCAGGGATCCTCGCGCCGGCGGATCATGTGCATCCGGACATATTCCTCCAGCGCGTTGCGCGTGCGCTGCAGGATCTCGGCCGCGATCTCGAACCAGCCGAGCGAGAGGTCGGCCTCGAGGTCGCGCCACGCCATGTCGGCATCGGTGCGGAAGGCCAGCACATCGCTGCCGGGATAGCTGGCGATCTCGTAGCTCGCGGGGCCGATCCTGAGCCGGGCAAGCGGGGCAGGGCTTTCGTCGCCGGCGGTCACGACAGGCTCGGGGACGGCTGGCGGCAGGGAGGGCTGCGACCGGTGCGTTGTCTCCCGCGCCAGCACTTCGCCCCCCTCGGGCGTCAGCGCCAGATGGCCGTCCTCGATGGTCGCGAGGCCCGCGATCTGCAGGCTCGTGCTCTCGGCCAGGGTCGGCGGCTCGCCCGCCGCCAGCCGAAGCAGGCCGGTCAGGCTGTGCGCCGCGGCGCGTCCGTCATATTCGCCGACCGCCTCGATCAGCGCCAGCATCCGCTGTGCCACCGCCTTGGGAAGCGCCGTCTCGAGGGGGCTGCGGGCAGGGGCGAATCTCTCGGTCACGGCGGTTCCTCCGGCTGGTCTGCGTCAGCTTGGTAACGGTCGGCGCCCGGCAGGATTTAGCCGCCGCGGCGTCCCGGACGAAACGGCTGTGCAATTTTCCCGGCTCATCCCGGACCGCGTTAAGACCTTGGAAGGGGAATGCCATACTAATTGTCGTAGGCAGCATCCCCCTGTCGTGACCGCCACAAGGCGAGGTTGTTCTAAACTCTGCAAGGCGTGGAAGAAGCCCGCCGTCACCGAAACCGAGAGATCCCGAATGAGCGAGAGCCTGAGCATCGGCGCCCCGCGCCTTGTCATCGCCGCGCCGGCCCCGGCCGAGGCGGAGGAACTGCCTGATGCCGAGGGTCGTCTGCCGTCGGGCTGGTGGCTCCTGCCAAGCGTGATCGGCGGCTGCGGCTTCTGGGTCGCCCTGGGATTCATGCTGTTCTGATCCGCAACCGGCGGACCGGACAGGTGCCGGACCGCCCGCCACATCGAGAGCGCGATCCTGTCGCAGCCATGACCGACATGCCGATGCTTCGCACAGGTCTTGCCGCACGCCCCGATGCCGTGGCCGAAGAGTGCTGGGTCGGCTTCTTCGACGGGATGGTGCATCCTGTGCTGGTCAAGGACCGCCAGTCCCGGCTGGTCTTCGTGAACCGCGCCGCCTGCGAGGTCTTCGGCCAGAGCCGGACGGAACTGGTGGGGCTGCCGGAACACGCGCTGATCCCCTCCGCGCGACCGGGGGACATCGACGCGCTCGACCGGGCCGCGCGCGACGAGGGCACCAGCACATCCGAGCAGGAACTGCCGGCGCCGGGCGGACCCCGGCGCTTTCTCGTCTCGCGTCGACCGGCGGGCGACTTCCTGGTCGTGACTTTCGTGGACGTCACCGATCTGCGCCAGACCGAGCGGGTCCTGCGCGAGCGCGAGGCGCATCTGCGCGGGCTCATGGATTTGCATCCGGTCATACCCTTCAGCTTCAGCCCCGACGGCACGCTCTCGGATGTCTCGGACCGGCTGGCCGAGTTGACCGGGCTGCCCGCCGACACCCGGCACGTCGACAGCTGGTGGGGGGTGATGCACCCCGACGACCGGGTGGAGCTGATGGCGCTCTGGGCCGAGGCCGCCAGTCGCGGCGGCCCCTTCGATGCCGAGCATCGCCTGCGCATGCCGAGCGGCGCGTGGCGGTGGTTCCGGGTCCGTGTCGCCGCGAGGCGGGATGCCGACGGGCGGATCGAACGCTGGTATGGCCTGCTCGAGGACGTGCACGAGCGTCACATGTCCATCGCCCACCTGCGCGAGAGCGAGGCGCGGTTCCGCGCCTTTGCCGACGATGCGCCGGTGATGATCTGGGTGACCGATGTCGAGGGGATGAACACCTTCGTCAGCCGCGGCTGGCTGACCGCCACCGGCCAGACCCTGGACGAGGCGCTCGGCGAGGGCTGGCTGGCCTGCGTGCATCCCGACGACGTGGAGCCGTCCTGCGCGATCTTCGCCGACGCGCTGGCACGGCGGCGGTCCTATACCAACGAATACCGGCTGCGCCGGACCAACGGCGCCTGGTCCTGGGTGATCGACGTCGGGCAGCCGCGCTTCCTGGCCGACGGCACCTTCATCGGCTACATCGGCTGCTGCGTGGACATCAGCGCCCGCCGGCAGGCCGAGGATGACCGCGTGCTGGCGCAGCTTCAGGTCTTCCACATGTCGCGGCACGACATGCTGACCGGGCTGCCGAACCGCCACTACTTCGGCGAGTGCTATCAGGAGGCCGTTGCCGACCTGATGCCGGGACGGTCGGTGGCCGTGCTGATGCTGGACCTCGACGGGTTCAAGGCGGTGAACGACACGCGCGGCCATCCGGTCGGCGACCAGGTGCTGCGCCAGGTGGCGGACCGGCTGCGCACCTCGGTCCGCAGCACCGACACGGTGGCCCGGCTGGGCGGCGACGAGTTCGCGGTGATCCAGACCCCGGTCCGCTCGGAAAAGGAGGCCTGCGATCTCGCGCGGCGGCTGATCGCGGCGGTCTCGAAGCCCTACGATCTCGACGGCACGGTGCCGGAAGTCGGCGCCAGCGTGGGCATCGCCTTCGCCCGCAGCGAGGGTGACACCGCCGAGGAGGTGATGCGCTCGGCCGATGTCGCGCTCTATGCCGCCAAGCAGGCCGGCCGCGGCACCTGCCGGGTGTTCGACGAGGCCACCGACATCCACCTCCAGACCCGGCAGAAGATGAAGGCGGCGCTGCGCACGGCGCTGGGGAAGGGCGAGCTTTCGGTGTTCTTCCAGCCGCTCGTCGGTCTGGGCGACGGCGAGGTCACCGCCTGCGAGGCGCTGATGCGCTGGCACCGCAAGGGCGCGGGCTGGGTCACGCCTGACCAGTTCATCCCGGTGGCCGAGGAGGCGGGCCTGATCGGCGCGATGGGCGAATGGGTGCTGCACGAGGCCTGCGCACAGGCCACGCGCTGGCCCGGGCATGTCTCGGTCGCAGTGAACCTCTCGCCGCTGCAGTTCCATGGCGGCGCACTGGTGGACAGCGTCGTCTCGGCGCTGCGCGCCTCGGGTCTTCCGCCGGAACGGCTGCAGCTCGAGATCACCGAATCCGTGCTGCTCGATCCCACCGACCGCAATATCGGCATCCTGCAGGAGCTGCGTGGGGTGGGGGTGAAGATCGTCATGGACGATTTCGGCACCGGCTATTCCTCGCTCGGCTATCTGCGCAGCTTTCCGTTCGACAAGATCAAGGTGGATCGCTCGTTCATCCGCGACCTGCCGCACGCCCGCGAGGCGCTCGCCATCCTCAAGGCCGTGGCAGGCCTGGGCCGCAGCCTGAACATGCGGACCACGGTCGAAGGCGTCGAGACGCAGGAACAACTCGATTGTGCCCGCGCCGAGGGCGTGGACGAGGCGCAGGGCTATTTCTTCTCGCGTCCGCTTCCGGCGCCGGCGATCGAGACCTTCATCGCCGCACGCCTGAACGACTGCAGCGCCCCCGGCCGGCCGCCGCGGCGCAAGGAAGGCTGAGGGGCCGACGCGGCCCGTCTAGCTCCAGCCCGCCAATCACGACCTCATAGACGGGCTGGCGCGTCCGGCTGGCGCAGGGCGCGCCGAACGGGCCGACACTCCGGCCCGTCGCAACGGTGGCTCAGGCCATCCGCCCGGTCTCGGCCAGCCGGCCATGCCAGGACAGCGCCTCCTCCAGCACATGCGGGGTGTGGCCGCCGCGTGCCGCCGCCCGCGCGTAGTAATCCCGCAGCAGCGGCTGGTAGTCGGCATGGACGCAGTTGGCGATGATCGTCGCCGCCCGTTCGCGCGGGGCCAGCCCCCGCAGATCCGCAAGGCCGACCTCGGTCACGAGGATGTCGACGTCGTGCTCGGTATGATCGACGTGGCTCACCATCGGCACGACCGACGAGATCGCGCCATGCTTCGCGACGGACTTCGTCACGAAGACCGAAAGATAGGCATTGCGCGCAAAGTCGCCCGAGCCGCCGATGCCGTTCATCATCTGCGTGCCCATGACATGGGTGGAGTTCACGTTGCCGTAGATGTCGAATTCCAGCGCGGTGTTGATGCAGATCAGGCCGAGGCGGCGCACCACCTCGGGGTGGTTCGAGATCTCCTGCGGGCGCAGGATCAGCCGCGGCTTGTACTCGGCCAGCCGGGGCAGGACCTGCTGGTACTTGTCCGCCGACAGCGTGATCGAGGAGCCCGAGGCAAAGCGCAGCTTGCCCGCGTCGAACAGGTCGAAGGTCGAATCCTGCAGAACTTCGGAATACATTTTCAGGTCGTGGAACGGCGTCTCGATGAAGCCGTGCAGCACGGCGTTCGCGATGGTGCCGATGCCCGCCTGCAGGGGCTGGAGCGTATTGTCGAGCCGGCCCGCGCGGACCTCGTGCTTGAGGAAATCGGTCAGGTGGCCGGCGATGGCCCGGGTGTCTTCATCGGGATCGAGGATCGAGGCGGAACTGTCGAGCTTCTCGGTCACGACGATGGCGGCGATCTTCTCGGGCGGGATGGGAATGAAGGGCAGACCCACGCGGCTTTCGGGCGTCACGACCGGAATGGGCATCCTGTTGGGCCGGTAGGTCGGGATGTAGATGTCGTGCAATCCCTCCAGCTCGGCGGGCTGGTTCAGGTTGATCTCGACGATCACCTTCTCGGCAAGGATGGCGAAGGAGGCCGAATTGCCGACCGAGGTGGTGGGGACGATGCCGCCATTCTCGGTGATCGCCACCGCCTCGATCACCGCGACGTCGACACGCGGCAACTGCCGGGTGCGCAACATCTCGACGGTTTCGGACAGGTGCTGGTCGATGAACATCACCTCGCCGCGGTTGATCGCCTTGCGCAGCGCGGGGTCGGACTGGAACGGGATCCGGCGCGACAGCACGTGCGCTTCGGCCAGGGTCTTGTCCAGGTCGTTGCCGAGCGAGGCGCCGGTCATCAGCGTGATCTTCAGCGGATGCTGACGCGCCCGCGCGGCAAGCGCCATCGGCACGGCCTTCGCCTCGCCCGCGCGGGTGAAGCCCGACATGCCGACGGTCATGCCGTCCTCGATGAGCGCCGCCGCTTCCTCGGCGCTGACGATCCGCTCGCGCAGACGGCCGTGGCGGATCCTGTCGTTCTGAACGCCGTCGAGCATCGGGCTCCCCTCCCTGAAAAAGGCTTCCGCCGAACGGAATCCTCCCGAGGGAATGGTCCGGCAAGAAACTTTCGTAGACGGCTCCCGAAGCTTTCACAATCTGAGGTTCGGCTGTGGACGGGAAAGGCGGCCATGCAGGAAATGCATGGCTTCTGCGCCAATGGCATGGCTGGCGCCGCCGATGGCGGAAGCCGGTCCGCGCGGGAGGGCAGGCATCGCGCCTCGAGGTTGGTTAATTTCCGTGGCTCCGGCATCCGGCAAAACCAAAGCGCCAAGACACTGAGCGCGCCGAGGCTCAGCATTTCGACGCGAACCTGCCCATCCGGTGGACACTCATCGAGATGTGGCTGCGACGGATGTAGCCCACGGCCTCGAAGTCGCCGAGCTCGAGCGCGGCCAGCGTGTCGACGATCTCGCGGTGGAAGACCTCGATCTCGTCGGACAGGTTCAGGTGCGGGACCGAGGTGAGCCAGATCCGGTGCGTGAGGTAATAGAGCCGCTCGGTGATCTCGCGCAGCGGCTGGTTGCCGATCATCTGCGCGACCTGCTGGAAGAACAGCATGTTGAGCCGGGCGTAGCGCCGCGGGTCGGGATAGAGGCGCAGGGCTTCGCACTGGGCGACAAGGGCGCGGATCCGAGCAAGGTCGTCCTCGGACCGCGGCAGGGGATCGAGCCGGCCGATCAGCTCCGCCAGTTCCATGCGGAGCTTGTAGGTTTCGATCAGGCCCTCGAGGTCGACCGTGGTGACGAAGGTGCCCACCCCGTGCCGACTTTCGACCAGCCCCTCGGCCTCGAGACGGGACAGGACGCGGCGCAGCGGGGTGCGCGAGACGCCGAACTCGCGCGCCAGTTCCTCCTCGCCGAGGCGTGTTCCCGGTTCGTAGTCGAGCAGGCAGATCCGGTCGCGCAGGGTCAGGTAGATCGTGTCGAACCGCTCGCGCGCGATGGTCCTGGGGCGGGCCTCGTCGACGATGTTCATCCGGCCTCCCATGCGATGCGCAGCCAGCCCTGCGCCGTGCGGTTGCGAGGGCCGCGTGCACGTGGACTGGCAGGCGCCGGGATCTTCCGCACCCGGCTCCCGCCGGGAAGGTCGCAAGCATCGTCGGGCCCTGCTTCCCCCGTAACCAAAGGATGACGCGGTGCCTCGCCCGACCGGGCGCGGCCTTCGCTTCAAGGAGACATGACCCTGCGCCGTATGGCAAGAGCCTGTGCGACAGGGGCAAGCCTGCTGTTGCCCTTTGGACAGGAAGCAGCGGGTCTGTTGCCCCGGGGCGCCCGGATCGGAGGCCGCGGGACCCGCGCGGGGGGCGGAGCGAAGGCGGTGCCGTCGCGGCGCATCTCCTTGGCGCAGGACCACGCGCGAGAGGGCAGAGCCGATGGTGCGCGCATGGCTCGTGAACGGCGCAGCCGGCCCCGCGCGGGCGGCCTGCTGCATCCCGACCTTGAGGCGCCCGGCAGGGCTTCGCCGGGCCTGCGGCGGTCGGCTGCGGAACCGCGTCCTGCGGCGGGCGTTCTGCAGGGGACGGGAGGAGACGACGAGCCTACCGTCACCGGCGCCCTGCAGCCACTGGCGCCGCAGTCCAACCTTCCCGCCCGGAGACCCTGCATGAGCCGAGCCGCTCCGTTCCTGATCGACGATCTGCTTCCGCCGGGCGTGAGCCTGCTCGGCATCCGCCCGGTGAACTGCCGCCGGATCCCGCGCGCCGCCCGGGTGGTCGCCATGGCGCTGGACGATGCCTCGGCGCCCGACCTCCACGCCGATCTGGCGGAGCTGTCGGACGGCGGCGAGGAGGTGGCGTTGCTGATCGCGGCCGAGGGCAGGGGCCACGCCGATGCCGCGGCGGCGGCACTGGAGAGGCATGGTCTTCCCGGCCTCGTGCTGCGGATCGAGGCGCGGACCGGCCTCGACTGGATCGGCCGCCTGCAGGCGCTGGCCCGGCGGCTCGCGCCCGCCGCGGCACTGACGGCGGCGGAGCCTGCGGCCAGCGTCTCGGCGCGGCGCTATCTGGCGAAGATGCGCGAGCTTGAGGACCTGATCGATCCCCTGGCTGCGCCGGCCGAGCGGGAAAGCGAGCGGCTGCCGGACCGCGCGTTGAACTGGCGCGCGCGGCTGCACGCCCGGGCCGTGACGCGCTTTCTGCGCCGTCAGGGCGCTTCGAAGCGGCCCGGGCGGCCGGTGGCCGCAACGGTCCTTCCGGACCGGGCGCGGCTGGGGATCAAACCCTCGGCGCGCAGCCTCGGGTGCGAGGAACTGGCCCGCGAGGAGGCGCTGCTCGACCGGCTGATCGCCGAGGAACGCCTGCGCCGCGCGGCGCTCGTCCGGGCGGTGCCCATCCATGGCGGCGGACGGCTCCCGCGCTCCGGGCTCTGCGCTTGACTTGAGGCGGACGCTTCCCGATTATCCGGGGGCGGGAGTGGATCGGCTCCTCCTTGGCGAGGTGCCCGGCAATTTCGGCTGGGCATAAGCGGGAGCAGGCCTGCGGTCCCGATGCCGATGGCGGTTGCCGCCTCAGTGGGGCCGTCGGGGTTCGTTTGAAGAAGAAGCCGGCTGCCGGCTCGGATTGATTGGAGAATTTGATGCCTCTGAAAGTGCTTTACACCGGGGCCGACGGTTATGTCGGCGCGTTGCTCGGACCCTATCTGCTGGAAAAGGGCATCGACGCGGTGGGGCTCGACACCGGCTTCTACAGGAAGGGCTGGCTTTATCCGACCTCGGCGCCGCGGCCGGCGGTGATCACCAAGGACATTCGCCAGATCACCGCCGAGGATCTGCAGGGCTTCGACGCGGTGGCGCATCTGGCGGAGCTTTCGAACGATCCGCTGGGCCAGCAGTCGCCGGGCCTCACGCACGAGATCAACCACGGCGGCTCGGTCCAGCTGGCCGAGGCGGCACGCAAGGCCGGCGTGAAGCGCTTCGTCTACATGTCGTCCTGTTCGGTCTATGGCGTGGGCCAGCCCGACCAGATCCTTGACGAGACGAGCCCGGTCAATCCGCAGACCGCCTATGCCGAGTGCAAGGTGAAGGTCGAGCAGGACCTGACGAAGATGGCGGGCGACGATTTCGAGCCCTGCTTCCTGCGCAACTCGACCGCCTACGGCGCAAGCCCGCGCCAGCGCTTCGACATCGTGCTGAACGATCTTTGCGGGCTGGCCTGGACGACGAAGAAGATCACCCTGCAGTCGGACGGCTCGCCGTGGCGGCCGCTCGTCCACGCGCTCGACATGTGCCAGGCGGTGTGGCGCTCGCTGACCGCGCCGGCGGATGCCATCCGCGGCCAGTGCTACAACGTGGGCTCGAACGACCAGAACTACCGCGTCATCGAGATCGCGCGCATCGTGGCCGACACCTTCCCGGGCTGCGAGCTGGAGGTGGGCAAGGCCTCGGCCGACAACCGCTCGTATCGTGTCAACTTCGACAAGATCCAGCGCGTCCTGCCCGAGTTCCGCTGCGAATGGACCGCCGAGCGCGGGGCGCGGCAGATGCGGCAGGTTTTCGAGCGCATCGACATGACGCCCGAGGAGTTCCGCTCGGAGCCCTATACCCGGCTGAAGATGCTGATGCGCCTGCGTGCCTCGAAGCTTCTGGACGACAAGCTCTACTGGGCCAACCCGGTGGTCGAGGAGGTCGCATGATCATCGTCGACACCGCGCTCGCGAAGCGGGCGGCCGAGGGGCGCCCGATCCGCGTGGGCATGGTCGGCGCGGGCTTCATGGGCTCGGGGATCGCGCTCCAGATCGCGAAGTCGGTGCCGGGGATGCAGCTGGTGGCGATTGCCGCCCGGCGCACCTCGCAGGCGGTCGCCGCCTTCGAGGCCAGCCGCACCGGCGAGGCGGTCCGCATCGCCACCACCCAGGCCGAGATCGAGGCCGCCATCGTGGCGGGCGAGCCGGTGGTGACCGACGATCCCGCCCTGATCGGTGTGGCCCGTGGGATCGAGGCCATCGTCGAGGTCACGGGCTCGATGGACTATGCGCTGCTCGCAGTCGAGGCGGCCATCGCCACGGGCAAGCATGTCATCCTGATGAATGCCGAGCTTGACGGAACCGTCGGGCCGCTGCTGAAGCGGAAGGCCGATGCGGCCGGGGTGGTGATCACCAATTGCGACGGCGACCAGCCTGGCGTGCAGATGAACCTGATCCGCTTCGTGAAGGGGATCGGGGTCAAACCCGTCCTTTCCGGCAATATCAAGGCGCTGCAGGACGAATACCGCACGCCCGAGACGCAGCGCGGCTTTGCCGAGAAATGGGGCCAGAACGTCCACATGGTGACCTCCTTCGCGGACGGCACCAAGATCTCCTACGAGCAGGCGATCGTGGCCAACGGCACCGGCATGCGGGTGGCGAAGCGCGGGATGATCGGCATCGACCCGACCGGCAAGAACCCGACGCTGCCGCTCAGGCCGCTGGAGGAGTACGTCCAGATGTTCGCGCCCCATCTCGATCCCGAGGGGCCGGGCATCGTCGATTACATTGTCGGCGCGCGGCCCGGGCCGGGCGTCTTCGTGATCGGCACGCATGACGATCCGCGGCAGAAGCACTACCTGAACCTCTACAAGCTGGGCGAGGGGCCGTATTATCTGTTCTACACCCCCTATCACCTCTGCCATTTCGAGGTGCCGATGACCATCGCGCGGGCCGTGCTGTTCGGCGACGCAGCACTTGCGCCGGTCGGTGCGCCGCAGGTGGGGGTGGTCGCGGTGGCCAAGCGCGACCTGAAGGCGGGCGAGGTGCTGGACGGCATCGGCGGCTTCACGATCTACGGCCAGGCCGACAACATGGATGCGGTCGTGGCCGAACGCCTTCTGCCCATGGGCCTTGCCGAGGGTGGCGTGCTGCTTCACGACGTGCCGAAGGACCGGGCGCTGACCTTCCGGGACGTGCGCCTGCCGGAAGGCCGCCGGATCGACGCGCTCTACGAGGAGATGGAGCGCGAGTTCGGTCTCTCGCGCCCCGTCGAGGATCACGCCCTGGTATAGTCGGGCCAGGCGGCGTCCTTCTCGGATATCACCGAGATCTCGCCGTCCCAGCGGATGCCGAAGGCGGGATCGTCCCAGCGGACGCCGCCTTCGGCGCCGGGCGTGTAGGCGGTGGAGACGAGGTAGGACACGGCCGTGCCGGCCTCGAGCGTCAGGTAGCCGTGGGCGAAGCCCTCGGGGATGTAGAGCTGGCGATGGTCGCCGGCGCTGAGGTCGAAGCCTTCCCATTTCATGTAGGTCGGCGAGTCCGGCCGCAGGTCGATGATGACATCCTGGATGCGGCCGCGTGTGCAGGTGATCACCTTCACCTCGGCATGCGGATGGCGTTGGTAATGCATGCCGCGCAGGGTTCCGGCTGCATGGTTGAACGAGCTGTTGTGCTGCACGAACCGGGTTGCCAGACCCGCCTTCGCCATCTCCTCCTCGCAGAAGGTCCGCTCGAACCAGCCGCGGTGGTCGTCACGCGGTTCGGCTTCGATCAGGACGGCGTCCTTGAGGGTCGTGGGAATGAAACGCATTCGTCAAGTCTCTCCATCGAAAGGGGCGCCCGGCTCCGGTGCCGGCATGGCTATGCGACTAAAGTCGGCGCCCAGAGACTGTGTCCAAGATCGCATCGGCGGGCAAGCGCAATCGAGACTGTCTCATATCGGCGAAACGGCGCCGAGTTTCCGGTCGAATCGCTGCCCGGGCGGCCTCGGGGACAGCACCCGGCGCCTTGCCCCCATTTCACGCGCGACAATCCGCCGACGAGTGCGATTGAGGCGTCAGGTATCGCTGTGGTTGTGCGGCAACCGGCTCTCGGTTGCACTTTTGGCTAAAGGGTGAAGGAAACATTGACGCAGCGGCCCGGCGGATACAGAAGTTAAAACACATTATCACTAAGAGTAGTGCCCAGACTTTTGAACGTATCCATTCGCTTACCAATTCCATTATGACAAGAAGTCGAAGGGGCGGCGGGAGCGAGCCGCCCCTTCGCTTCTTCGACTTCCCCTTTGCGGACGCCCCCTTCACCCCCTCCACGCGATGACGACGACCTGCCGCGCTTGCCCGCTGCGGGTCGAGGCACTAGGGAGGGTGCATCCCGCGTTCAGGTGTGAAGGACAACCTCATGACCCCGCTCGATCAGGCGCATGCCGCCATGGATGCCGCGCCCGGCGACGATGCCGCCCGGCTGCGGTTCTACGGCCGACTGGCGGATGGCGAGCTGTTCCTGCTGCTGGAACGCGAGCCCGAGGACGAGACCCTGACGCCGCAGGTCTTCGACCTCGAGGATGGCCCGGTGGTTCTGGTCTTCGACCTCGAGGAGCGGCTGTCGGCCTTCACCGGGATGCCCGCGCCCTATGCGGCGCTGCCGGGGCGGGTCATTGCCGGTCTTCTGGCCGGGCAGGGGATCGGCCTGGGGGTCAATCTCGGCGATGCGCCCTCGGCGATGCTTCTACCGCCCGAGGCAGTGGACTGGCTGGCCGAGACGATCGGCCATGCCCCGTCCGAGGCGGAAGCCCGCCCGGTGAGCTTCCAGCCTCCGCAGCTGTCCGAGGCGCTGGTCGAGGCGCTTGACGCCAAGCTGGCGCGGGCAGGTGGGCTGGCGGGTCACGCGCTTCTCGCCGCCGTGCGCTATGCCGACGACCGCGAGGGGCACATGCTCGCCTTCATCGCCGCAGTCGAGGGCGCCCGTCCGGCACTTGCCCGGGCGGTGTCGGAGGCGCTGACCTTCTCGGGCGTTGAGGCCGGGGCGCTCGACGTGGCTTTCCTTGACGAGGACGCGCCCGCGGCCGTCGCGATTGCCCGCGTGGGACTGCGGTTCGATCTTCCTGCGCCCCCGGCGCCGGAACTGCGCGAGGAACATGTCCCGGTTCCGCCGGGAATGGACCCGGACAATCCGCCGATCCTGCGCTAGGCCGGCCGCCGCAGACTCGGTCGGGCGGTGTTTTCCGCCCTGCGCAGCGGGTTGCCGATGGGGTACCAAGATACCGTTTTTGCAAGTGGCTGAGGAGCAAGGATTATTTGCTGCGTCAGGCCCTTGACCCGTGGCGGAAAATGCAAGACACAGCCGCATCCGAATTCGCGGGGGCTGCGCCTCCGCTCCATTCCAGGGATTCCCGATGAAAACCTTCACCGCTACGCCGGCGGATATCGAGAAGAAATGGATCCTCATCGACGCCGAGGGCGTCGTTCTGGGCCGTCTCGCCACGATCGTCGCCAACATCCTGCGCGGCAAGAACAAGCCGACCTTCACCCCCCACATGGACATGGGTGACAACGTCATCATCATCAACGCCGACAAGGTGCAGATGACCGGCAACAAGCGCGCCGACAAGCGCTACTACTGGTACACGGGCCATCCGGGCGGCATCAAGTTCCGCACCGCTGCCCAGGTGCTCGATGGCGCCCATCCGGAGCGCGTGGTGATCAAGGCCGTCGAGCGCATGATCTCGCGCAACAGCCTTGGCCGCCAGCAGATGACCAACCTCCGCGTCTATGCCGGCGCCGAGCATCCGCACGAAGCGCAGCAGCCCACCGTTCTCGACATCAAGTCGCTGAACCCGAAGAACACCCGGAGCGCGTAAGTCATGGCCGACATCAAATCCCTCGACGATCTGAAATCGGTCGTGGCCGACGCCCCGGTCGCCGAAGCCACCATCGCGCGCGAGCCGGTGCGTGATGCGCTCGGCCGCTCCTATGCGACCGGCAAGCGCAAGGACGCGGTCGCCCGCGTCTGGATCAAGCCGGGCTCGGGCAAGGTCACCGTCAACGGCAAGCCGATGAGCGAATACTTCGCCCGTCCGGTGCTGCAGATGATCCTGCGCCAGCCGTTCAAGGTCGCCAATGTCGAAGGCCAGTTCGACGTGATGGCGACCGTCGCCGGCGGCGGCCTCTCGGGCCAGGCCGGTGCCGTGAAGCACGGCATCTCGAAGGCGCTGCAGCTTTACGAACCCTCGCTGCGCGGTGCGCTGAAGGCCGCGGGCTTCCTGACCCGCGACAGCCGCGTGGTCGAGCGGAAGAAGTACGGCAAGGCGAAGGCCCGCCGCAGCTTCCAGTTCTCGAAGCGCTGATCCGATCGTTCGATCGCCGGAAAGGCCCGCTCTCCGAGCGGGCCTTTTGCTATTTTGGCCGACTGCCCCGGCGCCCTGTGCCGGACATAAAAAAACGGCCGGGCAGGGCCCGGCCGAGTCATGGGGAAAGGGTGGCGGTATCAGGGTCGCCAGAAGGGTTTCGAGGCCTCGATCTCGGCCGCGCGGCGGGTCAGCCCGATGTCGCGCAGCAGATGCGGATCCAGCCGGGAGAGGCCGAGGCGCGTCAGGCGTCGCTCTTCCCACCGCAGCACCACAAGTCCGAGGTCGAACAGCACACGCGCCAGCGGCGGCATCGGGCGGTTCAGATTGAGGACGGCAGGCGGAGTTTGCGGGATTGCGCGCGTCATCGGAGCACCTTTTGTATTGATACAATCAGCCGTATCAAGTAATGTGACTATACAATGTGGGAACAACCGGCTCCAGAGGAACATTGTGACTGACACAATATGGCATCCCGACCTGACGCAGTTCCCCGGTCCGAAGTATCTCGGGCTGACCCGGGCGCTGCGCGAGGCGATCCGCGAGGGGGCGCTGACGCCGGGTGAGCAGCTTCCCACGGTGCGGGATCTGGCCTGGAGGCTGGGCGTGACGCCGGGGACGGTCTCGCGCGCCTATCAGATGGCCACGCAGGAGGGGCTGCTTGCCGCGACCGTCGGACGGGGCACCTTCGTCGCTGCCGCGGAACCGCGCCTCGGGCCCACTCAGGCCCTGTTCGTCGAGCGCGATCCGCAGGAGGACGACGGCGTTCTGGACCTGCGCTCGCCGCAGCTTCCGGATGTCGGGCAGACCGCGCTGTTCGCCGAGGCGATGCGGCGCGTGGCAGGGCGGATCGGGCCGGACTGGCGCGACTATCCCACGCAGCGCGAGGAGTCCGCGCTGCGCCACGCCGTGCGCCAGTGGCTGGCCGACCGGGTGCTGGGCCCGATCGCGCCCGAGGACATCGCGCTCACCCACGGCGGACAAAGCGCCATCGGCCTCGTCATGCTCTGCTGCCTGCGCGGCGACCGTCCAGTGGTGCTGACCGAGGAACTGGCCTATCCCGGCTTCCGCCACGCCGCCCGGCTGGCGCGGGCCGAAGTGGTGGGGGTGGAACTCGACCAGCACGGACTGCGCCCGGACGCGCTGGAGTTCTGCTGCCGGCGCCACGGCCCGCAGGTGCTCTGCGTCACCACCGAGGCGCAGAATCCGACCGCCGCCCGGATGCCCGAGGCGCGCCGGGCCGAGATCGTCGCCATCGCGCGCCGCTACGAGCTGCAGATCATAGAGGACGACTGCTATACTGTCGCCGAAAGCACCCTGCCTGCGATGCGCGCGCTGGCGCCCGAGCGGACATGGTATGTCGGCAGCCTGTCCAAGACCGTCTCGGCGGCCCTGCGCTTCGGCTACATCCTGTG
The DNA here is from genome assembly GCF_002407205.1 of Rhodobacter sp. CZR27. Lineage (NCBI taxonomy): Bacteria > Pseudomonadati > Pseudomonadota > Alphaproteobacteria > Rhodobacterales > Rhodobacter > Rhodobacter sp. CZR27. Next base: position 1,564,554 of record NZ_CP023548.1, read on the forward strand.
TCCGACGGGGCGGGGCGAGGCGGGGCGCCTGACCGCGCAGCATGCCTTCTTCGCGCTCGGCCGGCCGGTCTCGGACCTGTGCCTCGAACTGTTCGGCAGTGGCGAGGCCGCCGAGGTGCGCCGCCGAGTGCAGGCGGCCTTTGCGGATCGGCTGCAGACCATCGTGAACGGGCTGGGCGCCCATGATCTGGTCTGGCAGGCGGGGCTGCCCTTCGTCTGGCTGAGGTTGCCATCGGGTTGGCGCGCCTCGACCTTTGCCCGCATGGCCGAGGCCGAGGGCGTGCTGCTGCGCTCGGCCGATGAATATGCGCTGGTGCATGGCCGCTCGCCCAATGCGGTGCGGCTGGCCATCGCGGGCCATGCCGCGCGGTCGAGGCTCGAGGCGGCGGTGGACCGGCTGTCGCGGCTGCTGGCCTCTCCGCCGTCCGAACTGCCGGTGTGAGAAGATCGCCCCGGAGGACCTGTCGAATCGGATCACGGCCCGACGGCTAAGGCGAGTTTCCGGGACGTGCCGCAGGGCATTGCGCGCCACGGGGCCGTGACCGGAACCCCTGAACGAAGCCGCGGCGCGGTCGGGAAGGCGCGCGTTGCTGTGCTGCGGACGCGCGCAGGGCGGCAGGCTTTGCGTGCTGCCCAACGAAACGGCGGCGACGGTCGAGGTTGTGGCACTTGCAAACAAGGCCGGCGTGCAGGTTTCTCATCCGCTTCATCAAGATCAGAGGGCAAGGCACGGCATCGCAAAGACTTTCCGGATCTGACACCAAGGCCTCGCGTTCGGGCACGGTGCCCGTGGAAATGCTCAACCGCAGGGCAAGGCAGAGGGCGTTTCGCGCCGAAAGCCTTCCCTTGCGCCCGCACCTGTGCCAGAAGTTCGAGGCATTGGCGTAATGGGGGCGCAATGGAGCAGGACACGCGCTGGAGTCGCTTGAGGCGGTCTGAAGCGGCTCATGGCTATCTTCTCGTGGGTCCGCCCGCTCTCTATGCCATCCTGCTGCTGGCGGCGCCGCTCGGCACCATCACGATCTACAGCTTCCTGACCGACGGCTACCTGGAGATCATCCGGGACTTCACACTGTCGAACTACCACGAGGCCTGGACCAACGAGCTTTACCGCACGGTCATGCTGCGCTCGCTGGGCGTGGCCATGGCAGTAACGCTGGTGACGGTGCTGCTCGCCTTCCCGGTGGCCTATTTCGTCTCGTTCCATGTGGCGCCCGAGCGCAAGTCGCTGTGGCTGTTCCTGATCACCATCCCGTTCTGGACCAGCTACCTGATCCGGGTGTTCCTGTGGAAGGTCATCCTCGGCTTCAACGGGGTGATCAACTCGGGGCTCATCAACCTCGGGATCATCGACGAGCCGCTGACCTTCATCCTCTACAACGTGAACGCGGTGGTCATCACGCTGGCCCATGCCTATGCGCCCTTCGCGATCCTGCCGATCTTCGTCGCGCTCGAGAAGATCGACCGGTCGCTGCTGGAAGCGGGGCAGGATCTGGGGGAATCCAAGCTGATGACCTTCTGGCGGGTCACGCTGCCGCTGGCGATGCCGGGCGTGATCGCCTCGGTGCTGATCGTCTTCATCCCGACCATCGGCGACTACGTCACGCCGCAACTGGTGGGCGGACCCGAGGGGCGGATGGTGGCCAACCTGATCCAGCTGCAATACCTCAAGCTCGACAACTACCCGCTGGGGTCGGCCATCGCGGTGTCGGCCATGAGCATCGTCACCGTGGTCAGCCTGATCTTCCTGTTCCTGAACCGCCGTTTCCTGAGAGGGCCGAAATGAAGGGCGGCGGATTCCGCATCTACACGCTGGCGTATCTTCTGTTCCTCTATGCGCCGATCCTCCTGCTGCCGCTGTTCGCATTCAACGACGGCACGGTGATCGCCTTTCCGCTGACAGGCTTCACGACGAAGTGGTTCCTGGAGGCCGCGACCCAGCCCACGCTGCTGCAGGCGGTGAAGAACAGCCTGATCATCGCGGGATCGGCCGCGGTCATCTCGACCGCGCTCGGCATCTTCGCGGCGCGCGCCTCGACCCGGTACGAGTTTCCGGCGAAGGGCGGCATCATGGGGCTGATCATGCTGCCGCTGGTGCTGCCCGAAATCATCGTGGCGGTCTCGCTGCTGGTGGTGCTGCTGGGGCTTGGCGTGCAGCTTTCCATCCTGACGGTGATCCTCGGGCATGTGCTGATCTGCACGCCCTTCACCATCGCGATCCTGACCTCGGCCTTCCAGAGCCTCGACCGCTCGCTGGAAGAGGCGGCCTATGACCTGGGCGAGACGGCGGTCTCGACCTTCCGGCTGATCATCCTGCCGCTGGTCATGCCGGGGATCATCTCCGCGCTGCTGATCAGCTTCACCATCAGCCTCGACGAGTTCATCATCGCCTTCTTCCTCGCCGGGACGGAACCCACGCTGCCGATCTACATCTTCTCGCAGTTCCGCTTCCCGCAGGCGGTGCCCGTCATCATGGCGCTCGGCACGGTGCTCGTGGCCTGTTCGATCGTCCTTCTCACCTGTGCCGAATATTTCCGCCGCCGTGGCCTTGCCCGTTCCGGCGCCAAGGATACCGGAGGCTTCCTGTGACCGCTGCCGCGAAACCCACGATGATCGAGTTCCGCGACGTCCACAAATACTACGGCGACTACCACGCCCTGCGCGGCATCACCGCGACGATCCGGGCGGGCGAGTTCTTCTCGCTGCTCGGGCCGTCGGGTTGCGGCAAGACCACGCTGCTCAGGACCATCGCCGGGTTCGAGGAGATCTCCTCCGGGGTGGTGCTGATCGACGGCAAGGATACCGAGGGGGTCCCCGCGAACAAGCGGCCGACCAACATGGTGTTCCAGAGCTATGCGATCTTTCCGCATCTGACGGTGGCCGAGAACGTGGGCTTCGGGCTGCGCCGGGCGCGTCTCCCCAAGGACGAGCTGAACCGCCGGGTCGCCGAGGCGCTGGAGATGGTGGGGCTGCGGGGACTGGGCGCGCGGGCGGCGCATGCTCTGTCGGGCGGCCAGCGGCAGCGGGTGGCGCTGGCGCGGGCGCTGATCCTGAAGCCCAAGGTGCTGCTGCTGGACGAGCCTCTGTCGGCGCTCGACAAGAAGATGCGCGAGCAGATGCAGGTGGAGCTGATCAAGCTTCAGCGGCAGGTGGGCATCACCTTCATTCTGGTCACCCACGACCAGGAGGAGGCGCTGGTCATGTCGGATCGGATCGCCGTGATGTTCGAGGGCGAAATCGCGCAGCTGGCCGATCCCGAGACGCTCTACCGGCGGCCGAATTCCCGCAAGGTGGCGGATTTCATCGGCACGATGAACTTCCTGCCGGCGCGCATCCTGTCCGAGACCGCACAGGGCATCGAGGTCGAGGCCCAGGGTCTGGGCCGGATGCTGCTCGATGCCTCGCAGGCGCCGGGTGTGGCCTCGGGCACGGGCGCCTCGATCGGCTTCCGCCCCGAGACGGCGACCATCCTGTTCGAGGGCCAGAAGGCCGAACGCGAGGCCATGGGCACGATCGAGGAGGTCGTCTATTACGGCGACATGACCTATTACGACATCCGTCTGGACGGCACCGAGGCGCCGATCCGGCTCTCCATGCGCAACGTCTTCGGCCGCGAGGTGCTGGAGATCGGCGCGCGGACCCGCGTCGCGTGGAGCCCCGGCGCGATCGTGCTGTTCCGCTGACCGCGCCCGCCTCGGGCGCGTTCGGGCGTCCGAAAGCAATGCACGCCCGCACAGGCAGCGCAGCATGAGTGCCTGAAGGAGGATGCAGCGCCGCCCCGGCGACGACGCGGCGCAGGCGGTGACCGTCGCTCCCCGGGCTCGCGACCCTGCCCGGGCCTGGGGTTCAGGCATCCGGCGGCAGCAGGCCCAGTCCGCGCAGGTAGATGCCGATCCCGGCTTCCAGCAGGTCCTCGGGCGGGAAGGGCGACTTGGAGCCCGGCGCGCCGCGCGTGAAAAGTTCCACGACCCCGTGGCTCAGCGCCCAGACATGGGCCGAGAACATGGCGGCCGGCGGACGCTTTTCCGGCGGGATGTGCTCCGACAGCTTGGCGGCGGCGCGTTCCAGCACGTCGCGCGCCTTCTGAGCCGCGGCCGCCAGTTCGGGATTGGCCTGCAGCGAGATCCCGCTCTCGAACATCGCCATGTAGTGACCGGGATACTTCCGGGCGAAGGCCAGGTAGGCGCGTCCCGTCGCCTCGAAGGCCGCCAGCGCCGAGGGGCGCCCCTCGTCAAAGGCATAGTCCATCAGCGCGGCAAAGATCTCGTAGCCCTGCCGGGCGGCTTCGGCGATCAGCTCGTCCCGTCCCGCGAAATGCCGATAAACCGCAGCCGGCGTCACTTCGGCGGCCTTGGCAGTCTCCGAGAGGGTGAAGCCCTGCGGCCCCTTCTCGGTGATCAGTGCCAGCGCCGCCTCGACCAGCGCCTGGCGGAGGTTGCCGTGATGGTAGCCGCGCTTGCTCATTCCCCGCTGCGACCGTTGCCTGCCGGTCCGGGGGTGCCGCAGATCGCGGGATCGGGCGTGCCGATCCTGTCGTCGTCGCGGCCGTCGAACTCGACGGCACGCAGCACGGTCTGGATGGCCGCGATCCGCGCCCGCCGCTTGTCGTCCGACCGGAGCACCGTCCACGGCGCCGCGGGAAGGTGGCTGCGGTCCAGCGTCTCGCGGATGGCAGCGGAGTAGTCATCCCACTTCTTCAGCCCCTCGATGTCGATCCAGCTGAGCTTCCACTGCTTCAGCGGGTCCTGCTCGCGGGCGAGGAAGCGGCGCAGCTGCTCGGCCTGGCTGACGTCGAGCCAGAACTTGACCAGCGTGATGCCGTCCTCGACCAGCATCTGCTCGAAGCCCGGCAGCTGGCAGAAGAAGTGCTGCCGCTGTTGCTCGGTGCAGAAGCCGAAGACCTTCTCGACCACGGCCCGGTTGTACCAGCTGCGGTCGAACAGCGCGATCTCGCCCGCCGCCGGCAGCCAGTCGACATAGCGCTGGAAATACCACTGTCCCGCCTCGCGGTCGGAGGGCGCGGGAAGCGCCACGACATTGGCGACGCGCGGATTGAGGTTTTCGGTGAAGGCCTTGATCGTGCCGCCCTTGCCCGAGGCGTCGCGCCCCTCGAACACCACCACGATCCGCTTTCCGGTGGATTTCACATCGGCCTGCATCCGGACAAGCTGGCGCTGCAGCGCCTCCATCCGCTCGGCATAGGCCTTCTTCTTCATCTCCTCGCGGTAGGGGTAGGCGGGGTCGAGGATCTCCTCCTCCGAGGCATCCTCGATGGCCTTGCGGATCTGCTCCGGCGCCTCCTTGCGGAAGAAACGGCTGATCGCGCCATCGAACGGCAGGTCCATCGGCTCCTCCATGTCTGGCGCCAGTATGGCCAAGGCCGCGGTCAGCGCAATCCGGCGCGGACGGCGACGCGGTCGATGGCCGCCCCGACCTCGTCGGCGGCGACATGGTGGGGCATGTGCCCGATGCCCTTCAGGATGGTCACGCGAGACCCCGGGATCAGCTTGCCAAGCGGCTCGGCATGGATCTCCGCCGGCACCACCCGGTCGGCGTCGCCGTGCAGGATCTCGACCGGCACCGGCAGCTTCGGATAGTTCGGCTGCATCAGCTTCAGATAGGGCTTCAGGTTGGTGACCTGCCGCGCATTGACCCGGAAGCTCTCGCGGCGCAGCGAAAGGCCGACGCCGAAATATTCCGGATAGCCGGCGGGCACCACCTGCGGGGCGAAGATCTGCTCCACCACCCGGTCGGCGCGCTGGTCCGAGACGAAGGCGGCGATCAGCGGCACCACGGCGGCCGAGCCGAAGCTGCTGGAGGTCAGGGCATAGATCGGGCCGAGATCGCCCGGCCACGGCATGACCGCACCCGAGACGGTGACGATGCCGGCCGTGTTGCCCGGATCGCGCAGCCCCCAGGCCAGCGCCACGGCGGCGCCGTAGGAATGGCCCAGCACGATCGGGCGCCGCACCCCAAGCTGGCCCGCCGCCTTGCGCAGCAGGTCCGCCTGCACCAGCGGGCTGTTGCCCGCCGGGCCGATGTCATCCGACCAGCCGAGGCCGGGCCGGTCGAAGACGATGACCCGATAACGGTCCTTCACCCGGTCCACGAACGAGAAGGTGAAGTCGCGCGTCGAGCCCGAGGCGCCATGGATCAGCACCAGATCCGGCCCGCGCCCCTCGACATGGGCGTGGACCGTATGGCCGTCCACCTCGAGAAGCTGACCCGTCGGCGGATAGGAGGCCTCGGCCACCGCCTCGCGGTCGGCCGCGCGCTGCGAGACGGCGGCGCCGCAGCCTCCGAGGGCAAGGGATCCGGCGATGAGGAGACTAACGGCCAATCTGCTGAATGTCATATGGGGTGGATTGATAGATCTCGTTGATCCAGTTTCCATATAGGAGATGCGCGTGGCTTCTCCACCTGTTCAGCGGCGGTTTTGACGGATCGTCGTCGGGATAGTAGTTGCGCGGCACGTTGATCGGCTTGCCGTTGCCGATGTCGCGGTCGTATTCCTGCTTCAGCGTGTCGCTGTCGTATTCGAAGTGGTTGAAGATGTAGAGCGCGCGGTGGCTTGCATCCTCGACGAGGCAGGGTCCCACCTCGTCCGAGGCAAGCAGCGTCCGCAGCCCCGGCGCGGTGTCGATCTCGTCCTGCCGCATCTCGGTCCAGCGGCTGACGGGGATCACGAAATCGTCAGAGAACCCGCGCAGGTAGGGCGAGGTCGGCGCCACGTTGCGGTGGCGGAAGCAGCCGAAGGCCTTGGCCGGCAGCATGTGCTTTCCGACGCCGTGGAAGTGGTAGATCATCGCCATGCCGCCCCAGCAGACGCCGAAGGTCGACTGCACGTTGGTCTGCGTCCAGTCCATCACCTCGCACAGCTCGTCCCAATAGGTGACCTCGGTGAAATCCAGATGCTCGATCGGCGCGCCGGTGATGATCAGCCCGTCGAACTTCTCGGCCTTCACCTCCTGGAAGGGGCGGTAGAAGGCGGCCATGTGCTCGGCCGCGGTGTTCTTCGTCTGATGCTCGGTCATCCGGATCAGGTGGAAGTCGATCTGCAGCGGCGTCGCACCGATCAGCCGGGCGAACTGGTTCTCGGTCTGGATCTTCTTCGGCATCAGGTTCAGCAGCCCGATCCGCAGCGGCCTGATGTCCTGCCGCGCCGCCCGTTCCGGCGTCATCACCATGACGCCCTCGTGCGTGAGGACGTCGAAGGCGGGCAGGGACTGGGGCAGGGTGATGGGCATGGTTCTTCCTTGGCGGGAGAGCAGGGTTAGGCAGCGGCGGCGCGGCTGTCCAGCGTGTGCGCGATCAGCTCGACGAACTCGGCGGCGCTGCGGACGGCGGCGACCTCCTCGGCCGTCACGGTGACGCCCCAGCGCGCCATCGCCGCATAGCGCGGCTGGCGATGGGCCAGCGCCCGGGCGTAGGTCCAGCGCACGAAGTCGTCGGGATCTACCTCGGCTTCGGTCACGCCCTTCAAGGCGCGATACTCGGCCCAGGCGGAATGCAGGAAGCCGGGCTGGTAATACATCGGCTTCGGCGCCTTGTCGAAGCGGCGGATCAGCTCGTCCGTGTGGGCGTCCGATCCCTTGATCCAGACCATCAGCAGGTTGCCGGCCAGATCCGACATCACCGGATCGTCGGGATTGTCCGGGTCCACCACCTCGCAGATCGAGCCGCCCGAGTCGCAGACGAAGTTCTGGTAGCCGTAGATCTCGCTTGCGCGGCGGACGAAGCGCTGGGTGTCGTGCAGCGCCGCCACCTCGGCCTCGCGGTGCTGGGCCTGCCGTTCCAGATAGTCGGCAAAGCGCAGGCCGCCCTTTTCCGGGTTGCCCGGCTTGCCGAGATAGGTCGAGAGCGGCGCAAGATTGTTGAAGGTGATGTTCGAGGCAATATAGACCGAGTCCGTGCGCAGCAGCTCGCGCAGGAAGGGCACCTTCATCGCCTCGCGCTTGAAGTTGTCGGCGATGTGCTCGCCCATGTAGCGGGTGCCGATCCGGTAATCGACCGAGTAGTGGAACCAGTCGCCGCTGTCGCGCAGGAGGTTGGAGACATGGGTCTTGCCCAGCCCCGACATGCCGAACAGCAGCACCCGTTTCGCGGTGGCTTCGCGCCACTCTGCCCCGCTCCCGTAGATCATAACTCGTGTCCCCTGCCTCGGATCGCGCTCCTGTTAGCGCGCGCGACGACCCAGTTCACGCGGAATCTGGAGGATGCGACCGTCGAGCACCAGCAGCCCCAGCCCGAGCAGCGCAAACCCCGCGAAGGCGTGCGGCGGCAGGCGCTCGTCCAGCACCAGCGCGCCGAGCAGGATCGCGACCGGCGGAATGATCAGCGTGACGAGGCTGAGGTTGCCGGCCCCGGCGGCGGCAAGGATGCGGTAGAACAGCAGATAGGCGAAGGCCGAGGCGATGCCGGACAGGTAGAGCAGCGCGCCCCAGGTTGGAAGCGACAGGTCGAGCCGCGGCATCCCGCCCAGCGCAAGCGCCGCGGGCAGCACGACGAGGCTCGAGGCCGTGAGCATGCCCGCCGCTGCCATGCGCGGATCAAGGCCGGCGAGAGCCCGCCGCCCGAAGGCGCCGGCGCAGGCATAGGAAAGCGCGGCACCCAGCAGTGCGAGTTGGCCCGCCGAGCGAAGATCGAACCCCGCCAGCGCATCCGGGCCAATCACCGTGACGACGCCGCCGAAGCCGAGCAGCACGCCCGCCATGCGGCGCGCGGTCAGCCGCTCGTCCGGCAGCACCAGAGCCGCCACGAGGACGCCGAAGATCGCGGTGGCGGCATTCAGGATCGAGGCCAGCCCCGAGGCGATCGACTGCTGCCCCCAGGTGATCAGCGTGAAGGGGATGACGTTGTTCAGCATCCCCATGATCAGGAAGGCGCCCCAGATCTGCGGCTCGCGCGGCACCCGAAGGCCCATTGCGCGGACCGCGATCCAGAGAAAGAGCGCGGCACCGCCAACGCGGAAGGCGACGATGCCGGCAACGCCCGCCTCGGGGAGGGCGATGCCATTGGCAAGGAAGGAGCCGCCCCAGATCGTGCCAAGCAGCAGCAGTTCGGCCGAGGAGCGCGGGGAGAGGGATGTGCGGGTCATGCGGCGGTTCTGTCACAAGGGCCGGACCGCCTCGACCCGGAAGTTGCGGAAAGGGCTCCGGGCAGGAGCCCTTCCGCGGCGATCATCCATCGCTCAGAAGGTGAAGCCGACCCGCATGCCGACGGCGATGGCGTCGTTGTCCTCGAACCTGGCCGACAGGCCGCGCGTGATCGCATCGCCGAGCTTGATGTAGCGTACGCCGCCGGTGATCTTCATGTTGTCGTGCGTGTAGGTCGCGCCGAGCCCGATGGAGGCATAGCCGTCATTGGGGCCGAGGTTGCCGGTGATGTCGTTGGTCTGCGGCTCATAGGCGATCGTCATGGCACCGGACCAGTTCTCGGTGAACTTCCGTCCGAGGCCGATCGTGTAGGTGAAGCGATCCGAGTCGTAGGCCACCAGCGGCAGGCCGGGGAAATAGCGCTGGTAGATCGCCGGATCGATGAGGAACTCGCTCCACTCCACCCAGCGGATCGAGCCGAACAGCAGGGTGTCCGGCGCCACGCCGGTCTGGAGTTCCAGGTTGACCGACTGCGGCACCGTGGTGTCGAACTCGCTCTCTCCCGCGGCGTCGCCGAAAACCGGGTTGGTCGCGGTCTCGTCGGCTTCAAGCGTGTGGTCGATCGCGGAGTTGTAGGTCAGCGCAACCCTTGCGGCGATCTCGGGCTTTTCCCAGGCGACGCCCACGACATAGCCGAAGGAGTAGTCCTTGTTCGTATCCAGATTGTAGTCGGTGGTGATCAGGCTGCCGTCGATCGGGCTGGGGAATGTCGACAGGATATGCGCCTGGCCTTCCACCGACTGCGCCCGCAAGCCGCCATAGAGCGAGAAGTTGTTTTCCAGCTTGTAGCGCAGAAGCGCCGTGATGGCGCTGGACCGCAGCTCTGCGGTCGTGCCGTCGAGCGGATAGCCGGTATTGCCCGGGTAATCGATATCGGCGCCGATCGGCTGGTCGAGGATCAGCGCGAAGTCCATGTTCGAGCCCAGCGGCTGCTTGTAGCCGAAGGACCAGGTGTTGAAGGACCCTGCCATGTTGCCGGAGCCGGGTATCCCCGGGCCGACCCTGCCGCTGACGTCCGGCTTCACGTAGCCGAAGCTGAACTCGGCATAGCGGCCCTGCTCGAACAGGATCGCGACGCTCTGCTGCGAGCGTTCGATGTCGCCGGCCGTTGCCGCCCCGGCGCCGACCGCCAGTCCTCCCAGCGCCAAAGTGAGTAGTTTCATTGGCATGACCTCCCCCTGCCGGATGATGCGTCATCATTCGGCACCGGCAGGCTGGCGGTCAATCGCTGACGCGGGGGAACCGGAATCTCACCTTGCGTCCTGTGGCCGCGATGCCCGACCTGCCGCGCGGATGCTGATCCAGTTCGCCAGCAGGATCACGCCGCCGCCGACGATCACCAGCGCATCGAGCGGTTCCGAGAACAGGATCATCCCGAGAAGGACGAAGACCGGCAGGCGCAGGAAGTCGACCGTCACCACGAATCCGGCCGAGGCAAGCGAGAGCGCCTGCGTCAGGCAGAGATGCGCGCCAAGGCCCGAAAGGCCGATCAGCGCCAGCCAGAAACCCGAGACGGGCGTGGGCCAGACCGCCCGGCCATCGGCGAAGGTGCAGGCCAGCCCGAGGATCGCCTGCATCAGCGTGAGCCAGAACATGATCGACACCACGCTTTCGTGCCGCGTCAGCGTCTTGGTCAGGATGATGGAGGCGGCGAAGAAGATCGCCGAACCCGCGGCCGCCAGCACGCCCATGTCCACCTGCGCGAAATCGGGCCGGGCGACGATCAGGATGCCGGCGAAGCCCAGCACGGTCGAGACCGCTCGCGCCGCCGTGATCCGTTCGCCAAGCAGAAGCGGCGAGAGCAGGATCACCCAGATCGGCGAGGTGAACTCCAGCGCGATGACCTGCGCCAGCGGGATAACCGCCAGCGCCCAGAACCAGAGGTTCTGCCCGATGAAATGGCAAAGGTTGCGCACCATGTGCCGGCCCAGCCGGTCGCCGCGGATCTCGGCCAGCCGCCCGGCCAAGACGGCCCAGACCCCCACGATCCCGAGGCCCACCAGCGACCGCCAGGCCATGATCTCGAAGGTGTCGTGGACCCCCGACACCATGCGGCCGGCCACCGCCATGGCCGAGAAGGAGGCGATGGCTCCGGCCATCCAGAGGGTGGCGGCGATCGGGTGCTGGTTGGGGGGCATGGCAGTCCGCTGTCCGGGCCGGTCACCATTGCCCGCGCGGCGGGGATTGTCCAGCCTGCCGCAACCAAAGGCGGAAGCGGTGCCGCAACCGGGTCGGGGAGGGGGCAACCTGCGGGGCGATGCCGCCGCACGTCACCTGCGGAGCTGAAGATGACGCGGGCCGGGCCCGCATCATCCGGTTGCGCGAAGGGGGCGGCCCTTGCGGGCCGTCCCGGTCATTCCCACTCGATGGTGCCCGGCGGCTTCGAGGTGATGTCGTAGGTGACCCGGTTGATGCCCTGCACCTCGTTGATGATCCGCGTCGCGGTCTCGCCCAGGAACTCGTGGCTGAAGGGATAGTAGTCGGCCGTCATGCCGTCCACGCTCGTCACCGCACGCAGCGCGCAGGCATAGTCGTAGGTGCGGCCATCCCCCATCACGCCGACGGTGCGGACCGGCAGCAGCGCCACGAAGGCCTGCCAGATTTCGTCATAAAGCCCGTGCTTGCGGATCTGGTCGATATAGACGGCATCGGCGCGGCGAAGGATCTCCAGCTTCTCGCGGGTGATCTCGCCCGGGCAGCGGATGGCGAGGCCGGGGCCGGGGAAGGGGTGGCGGCCGATGAAGCTCTCGGGCAGGCCAAGCTCGCGGCCCAGCGCGCGGACCTCGTCCTTGAACAGTTCGCGCAGCGGTTCCACCAGCTTCAGGCCCATCTTTTCGGGCAGGCCGCCGACGTTGTGGTGCGACTTGATCGTGACCGACGGCCCGCCCGAGAAGCTGACCGATTCGATGACGTCGGGATAAAGCGTGCCCTGCGCGAGGAAGGTGGCGCCGCCCACTTCCGCCGCGTGCTTCTGGAACACGTCGATGAAGAGCCGTCCGATGGTCTTGCGCTTGACCTCGGGGTCGCTGACGCCCTCGAGCGCGCCGAGGAACAGCTCGCTCTCGTCGGCGTGGATCAGCGGCATGTTGTAGTGGTCGCGGAACATCGACACGACCTGCTCGGCCTCGCCCTGCCGCAGGAGGCCGTGGTCCACGAAGACGCAAGTGAGCTGGTCGCCGATCGCCTCATGGATCAGCACCGCCGCGACCGAGGAATCGACCCCGCCCGACAGGCCGCAGATCACCTTGGCATCGCCCACCTGCGCGCGGATCTTCGCAATGGCTTCCTCGCGATAGGCCCCCATGGTCCAGTCGCCCTTGAAGCCCGCGAGCTTCACGAAGTTCTCGTAGAGCTTCGCGCCCTTCGGCGTGTGGTGAACTTCAGGGTGGAACTGGACCGCGTAGAATTGGCGCGCAGGATCGGCCGTGACGGCGAAGGGCGCGTTGGGCGAGGTGCCGAAGACCTGGAACCCGGGCGCGATCCGCGAGACGTGGTCGCCGTGGCTCATCCAGACCTGCTCGCGTCCGTCCTCGAACCAGCCGTCGAGGATGGCGAGGCGGCTTTCGGTCGGCGTGACATAGGCCCGGCCAAATTCCGCGGTGCCGTGGCCGCGCTCCACCTTGCCGCCAAGGCAGTGCATCATCACCTGCTGGCCGTAGCAGATCCCGAGGATCGGCACGCCCAGGTCGAAGACACCGGCGGGCGGCATCGGCGCGCCCTCGGCAAAGACCGAGGAGGGGCCGCCGGACAGGATGACGGCCTTGGGTGCGAAGCCCTGCAGGAAGGCTTCGGTCACGTTCTGATAGGGGTGGATCTCGCAGTAGACGTTCAGCTCGCGCAGGCGGCGCGCGATGAGCTGGGTCACCTGCGACCCGAAATCGATGATGAGGAGGCGATCGTGCTGGGTCATGGCGTCCCATAGGCGGCGGCACCGCACAGCGCAAGAGGGGCCGGGCCGGATTCGCGCGCGACGCCTGACCTGTGTGCCGCCGCACAGGGCACGCGCGGGGAGAGGTGATGCCGCCAGCCCGGACCGGCCCTATCTTCGGCAACAGCGGAAGGAGACGCCGGCGCGCCCGGCCCTGTCTCCCGCACAAGCGGAAAGGAGACACCCATGAGCTGGAACCCCGCCCTCGACCCCGACATCCCCACCGGCGACGCCGTCGACGCGATCGAGACGGTGATCGTGCCCCGCGCCCGCGATCTCGGCGGATTCGAGGTGCGCCGCGCGCTGCCCTCGGCGGCGCGGCAGATGGTCGGTCCCTTCATCTTCTTCGACCAGATGGGGCCGGCCGAATTCCTGACCGGGCGCGGCATCGACGTGCGCCCGCACCCGCATATCGGGCTCGGCACCGTCACCTACCTGATGCGCGGCCGGCTGCATCATCGCGACAGCCTCGGCACCGACCAGTGGATCGAGCCGGGGGCGGTGAACTGGATGCTGGCCGGGCAGGGGATCACCCATTCCGAGCGGACGGACCAGCCCGAGGCGCCGAAGAGCCTCTTCGGCCTTCAGACCTGGCTCGCGCTGCCGAAGGCGCGCGAGGACGATCCGGCCGCGTTCCTGCATGCGGGGGCGGGCGCGCTGCCGGAACTGGAGGGCGAGGGCAAGCGCGTGCGGCTGATCCTGGGCCAGGCCTGGGGTGAGCGGGCGCCGCTCGATCTGCCGGTCGAGGCCGTCTATGCCGATGCGGTGCTCGCGCCCGGCAGCCGGCTGCCAATGCCCGAGGATCACGAGGATCTGGGCGCCTATATCGTGGAAGGCGCGGTCAGTGTCGGCGGACAGGAGTTCGAGGCCGGGCGGATGCTGGTGATGCGGCCGGGTGACCGGCTGACGCTGACGGCGGGGCCGCGCGGGGCACGGGTGATGGTGCTCGGCGGCGCGGTGGCCGACGGGCCGCGCTGGATCTGGTGGAACTTCGTCGCCTCCTCGAAGGAGCGGATCGACGCCGCCCGTGAGGCCTGGCGCGCCGGCGACTGGGCGCATGGCCGCTTCCGCCTGCCGCCGGGCGATGACGCCGAGTTCATCCCGGCGCCGGACTGACGGCGGAGGGCTGCCGCCGTTCCGGGGTGGCGGCGGCCCCGTCACCCGCTTCGTCACAAACTTCGCGGAAATCCTCTCGCGGACGCTTGACGCCGCCCGAGAGGCTGCGTAATACGCCCCCACGTTCGGCGGCGACCGGACGGCGCACGCGGTTGTAGCTCAGTCGGTTAGAGTACCGGCCTGTCACGCCGGGGGTCGCGGGTTCGAGCCCCGTCAACCGCGCCACCGTCCGCCGCCGCCCGAACGTGAAGAAGATCGCGCGGTTGTAGCTCAGTCGGTTAGAGTACCGGCCTGTCACGCCGGGGGTCGCGGGTTCGAGCCCCGTCAACCGCGCCACTTCTCCCTTCCCCTCGCATCGCTAAGGCCATCGGGCCGGCCCGACCACTTTCGGCTGCTGCCCGTGGTTGTCCGCCCCGGGAGGCCAGTGATATCCGACCTGGCGCCGGGCTCAGAGCGCCAGGCGGTACCTCACGTGGCCGTCGCTCCGGGTGAAGCCGTCATAGAGCCGCCGCGCCGTGGCGTTGCCCTCGTCGGTGTGCCAGTAGAGCCGCCCCCAGCCCTTCGCCTTGCCCAGCGCGATCAGATCCGCGATCAGCGCCCGCCCCAGCCCCAGCCCGCGGGCCGCCGGCTCCAGATAGAGATCCTCGAGATAGACATCCGGCCGGGTGCCCCAGGTGGACAGGTGGGTGTGGTGGATCGCAAAGCCCCGCACGCGCCCCTCGGTCAGGACGAGCCGCGCCGTCAGCGGCGAGTCGGGGTCGAGGATGCGCGCCCAGGTCGTGTCGGTCACCTCGGGCGCGACCGTCACGCGGTAGAAGGCGAGGTAATCCTGCCAGAGCGCGCGAAAGGCGGCCTCGTCCGCTGCCTCCGCAGTCCGGATCCCGGCCATCATGCGGCGAGCTTCGCAAGCAGGCGCGCCCAGGAGCGGATGCCCTTGTGGAAGCTTTCGAGGTCGTATTTCTCGTTCGGCGAATGGATCTGGTCGTCGTCCTTGCCGAAGCCCACCAGCATCGCGTCCATCCCGAGGATGGTCTGGAAATAGCCCGCGATCGGGATCGAGCCGCCGCAGCCGACATAAGCCGCCGACCGGCCCCATTCCTCGGTCAGCGCCGCGCGGGCCTGCTCGAAGGCCGGATGGTCGATGCGCATGTGCCCGGCCTTCGAGTTGCCGTGGGCGTGGAACTCGACCGTGCAATCCGGGGGCAGATTCGCGCGGACATGGGCGCGGAACGCCTCGCGGATGGCATGCGGGTCCTGCTCGCCCACGAGGCGGAAGCTGACCTTGGCATGCGCCTCGGCCGGCAGCACCGTCTTGAAGCCTTCGCCGGTGTAGCCGCCCCAGATCCCGTTGATCTCGGCCGTGGGGCGCGACCAGATCATCTCCAGCGGCGTCCGGTCCTGCTCGCCCGCGGGCTGCGACAGCCCCACGTCGCCAAGGAAGCGGGCATGGTCGAAGGCCAGTCCCTGCCACTGGGCACGGATCGCCTCGGGCAGTTCCGTCACGCCGTCGTAGAAGCCGGGCAGGGTGACGCGGCCCGAGGCATCATGCAGCCCTGCCAGCGCCTTCGACAGCACCCGGATCGGGTTGATCGCGATCCCGCCATACATGCCGGAGTGCAGGTCCTTCGACGGGCCGCGGATGGTCAGCTCCTCGCCCAGCAGGCCGCGCAGCATGGTCACGATGGCGGGCGTCCGCGACTCGAAGAGGCCGGTGTCGCAGATCAGCGCGAGATCGGCGGTCAGTTCGGCCGCGTTCTGTTGCATGAACGGGACGAGCGAGGGCGAGCCCGACTCCTCCTCTCCCTCGAGGAAGATCGTCAGCCGGCAGGGCAGGCGGCCATGTTCGGCCTTCCAGGCGCGGCAGGCCTCGAGGAAGGTCATCAGCTGCCCCTTGTCGTCGGAGGCGCCACGGCCGCGGATCACCCGGCCGCGGTCGGTGTCCTCGATGGCGGGGTCAAAGGGGTCGCGGTCCCACAGCGCCAGCGGATCGACCGGCTGCACGTCATAGTGCCCGTAGAACAGCAGGTGCGGGCCATCGCCGGGCGCATGGGCCACCACCATGGGATGCCCGGGCGTGGGACGCTTCGACGCCTCGAAGCCAAGCCCGGTCAGGTCCGACACGAGGCAGTCCGCCGCGCTGTCGCAATGGGACTTGAACGCCGGATCGGTCGAGATGGAGGGGATGCGCAACAGCGCCATCAGGCGGTCCAGCGCCTCGGGCAAGGTTGAATCGATCCGGTCGAGCACGGAGTCGAGCGTCATTGTCCTGTCCTTCTCGTGATGGCAGGCGGAACCTAGCAGCCATGCGGGGACTGTCCAGAGCCTCCGGTCTGCGCTATGACGCCGGCGAATACCGAACCTTCCGGAGTCGACGATGCGTCTGGCGATGATGACCGTGGCGGGCCTTCTTGCGGCGGGCATGGTCTCGGCCGATCCCGTGCCGGTCAGGGAGGCGAAGCGGATGCTCTTCGCGCCCGGCAAGGCCGAGGTCGAGATCCTGCCCGCAAACTTCCTGACCGACAACGATGCGAAGATCCTGCGGATGGTGGTGTCCGAACAGCCCTATTACGGGGCCATCGCCGTCGCACCCGACGAGGGTCTTGCCTCCGAGGCCACGGTCGCGGCGGCGAACCACCACACTACCGAGGCCGCCTCGGCCGCCGCGCTCGCCGCCTGCGATGCGAAGCGGAAGGGCGGGCGGCGGTGCGAGATCGTGGGCCTGATCCGGCCGGCAGGCTGGTCGTCCCGCGAACTGAGCCTGTCGTCGGATGCGACCCGGGGCCTGCGCGAGGACTATGGCACGCGCGGCGCGCGGGCGCTGGCCATCTCGGCCTCGACCGGCCGGTGGGGCCTCGGCGCGGGCGAGGGGGCTGCCGAGACCGCCATCGCGGCCTGTGCCGCCGGGAAAGGCGCGCAAGACTGCGCGATCGCGGTGGCCGATTGACGCAGGGACGAAGGAACGGGTTTCAAATTGGCCGGTTCCAGATTTAGGATTTGACCTACAGGATTTGATCCGCATCAAGGCCGCGGCCCGCCAAAACCTCAACATCACCACCCAGCTTGCCCGTCAGCCGGGCGTCAGGGAGACACAGATGGACTACAACCAGGCACTCGACACTGCGCTGAACCGGCTCCACACCGAGGGGCGGTATCGGACCTTCATCGACATCGAGCGGCGCAAGGGTGCCTTCCCGAAAGCCACGTGGCGCAAGCCCGACGGCAGCGAGAAGGAAATCGTCGTCTGGTGCGGCAACGACTATCTCGGCATGGGCCAGCATCCGGTGGTGCTCGCCGCGATGCACGAGGCGCTGGACGCCACCGGGGCGGGCTCGGGCGGCACGCGCAACATCTCGGGCACCACGGTCTATCACAAGCGGCTCGAGGCGGAGCTTGCCGATCTGCACGGCAAGGAAGCCGCGCTGGTCTTCTCCTCGGCCTACATCGCCAACGATGCCACGCTTTCGACGCTGCCGACGCTGATCCCCGGGCTGGTGATCGTCTCGGACAAGCTGAACCACGCCTCCATGATCGAGGGCATCCGCCGCTCGGGCACCGAGAAGCACATCTTCAAGCACAACGACCTGGATGACCTGCGCCGCATCCTGACCTCGCTGAAGGGTCGCCCGGTGCTGGTGGCCTTCGAGTCGGTCTATTCGATGGACGGCGACTTCGGCCGCATCAAGGAAATCTGCGACATCGCCGACGAGTTCGGCGCGCTGAAATACATCGACGAGGTCCATGCGGTGGGCATGTACGGCCCGCGCGGTGCCGGCGTGGCCGAGCGCGACAACCTGATGGACCGCATCGACATCATCAACGGCACGCTGGGCAAGGCCTATGGCGTGTTCGGCGGCTATATCGCAGCTTCCGCGAAAATGTGTGACGCCGTGCGGTCTTATGCGCCGGGCTTCATCTTCTCGACCTCGCTGCCGCCGGTCGTGGCGGCCGGTGCCGCGGCCTCGGTCCGCCACCTCAAGGGCGACGTGGAACTGCGCGAGAAGCACCAGACCTCGGCCAAGATCCTGAAGATGCGGCTCAAGGGCCTCGGCCTGCCGATCATCGACCACGGCTCGCACATCGTGCCGGTCCACGTCGGCGACCCCGTGCACTGCAAGATGATCTCGGACATGCTGCTCGAGCATTTCGGGATCTATGTCCAGCCGATCAACTTCCCGACCGTGCCGCGCGGGACCGAGCGTCTGCGCTTCACGCCGTCGCCTGTGCATGATTCGGCGATGATTGACGATCTTGTGAAGGCGATGGACGTGCTCTGGCAGCACTGTGCGCTGAATCGCGCCGAGGTGGTTGCCTGACCGCTTCTGCGGATGCAAAGGTCTCTGCCCTGTGCTACTTCTTTCGGGACAGGGCACCCGTGAGTCGGCGAGGAACCGACCGGGTGAAAATCGGGGCAGGGACGGGCAAAAGGCATGATCTGGCGGAGGACTCAACCTTCGACGGCCGAAGTCGATAAACCCAAAGGGTTCGATGATTTCGAGTTGCGGCTGGGCGACCTCATGCGCGGCGAGCGTGCGACTCTCGGCAAGTCGCTGCTCGACGTGCAGCGCGAGCTGAAGATCAAGGCGACCTACATCGCCGCCATCGAGAATGCCGATGTGTCGGCCTTCGAGACGCAGGGCTTCATCGCGGGCTATGTCCGGTCCTATGCCCGCTACCTGGGCATGGATCCGGACTGGGCCTTCCAGCGCTTCTGCGCGGAAGCCAATTTCACCACCATGCACGGGATGGCCGTCGCCGTCTCCTCGGTCCGGCGCGAGCCGGGGGCGCGGGGCGCGGGCACGGTTCGCGATCCGCTGGCCGACCCGAATGCGCTTTTCGTGCCGCGGGGCGAGAGCCTTCTGTCCAACATCGAACCCGGCGCCGTCGGCTCGGTGGTGGTGCTGCTCGCGCTGATCGGCGGCATCGGCTATGGCGGCTGGTCGGTCCTGCAGCAGGTGCAGCGCGTTCAGGTCGCCCCCGTGGACCAGGCGCCGCGCGTGGTGGCCGAGGTCGATCCGCTTGGCAACGTCAGCGGCATGGCGCCGCTGGTGCGCAGCGCGCCCGAACCCGCCGCGGTCGACGTGGCCGAGGCCGATCCGGCGCAGCAGCCCGACCTGATGGGCCGGCTCTATCGTCCGAGGGCGCAGGCGCTGGACGTGCCGGTTCTGGTGTCGCGCGATGGCCCCATCGCCTCGATCAATCCCCGCGCCAGCGAGGTCGTGCAGCAGGCCAGCCTCGCGGCCATGCCCGCGACCGAGGCTCCGGCCGCGGTCGAGGAGGCGGCGGTGCAGGTGGCCGAGGCCGCCCCCCCGACGGTGGAGCTTCTCGCCGTCCGCCCGTCCTGGGTCCGGGTGCAGGCGGCCGACGGCACGGTGCTGTTCGAGAAGATCCTCGATTCCGGCGAGCGCTATACCGTTCCGCAGATGGAGCAGCCGCCGGTGCTGCGCGCCGGGAACTCGGGCTCGGTCTATTTCGCGGTGAACGGCCAGACCTATGGCCCCTCGGCTCCAGGCGCGCAGGTGGTCAAGAACGTGGCGCTGTCGCCCGAGGCGCTGACCGGCAAATATGCCGTGGCCGACCTGACGGGGGACGCCGATCTCGCCCGTTTCGTCACCGTCGCGCAGAACGAGACCAACTGACCGCAGCGCAGGGGCAGGGCATTTGGGCGCAGGCGGTTGTGCCCCCGCCGCCCCGGGTTTAAGTTGTGCGCGACCATCACCCGAGGTTTGCCCCATGTCGCTGAATCACGTCCGCCCCTGGCGCAACATCCACCGCCGCAAGTCGCGGCAGATCATGGTGGGGCCGGTCGCCGTGGGCGGCGACGCGCCGATCTCGGTGCAGACGATGACCAACACGATCACCGCCGACGCGGCCGCCACCATCGATCAGGTGCTGCGCTGCGCCGCGGCCGGGGCCGACATCGTGCGGGTGTCGGTGCCGGACGAGGCCTCGACCGCGGCGCTGAAGGAGATCGTGGCCGCCAGCCCGGTGCCGATCGTTGCCGACATCCACTTCCACTACAAGCGCGCCATCGAAGCCGCCGAGGCCGGCGCCGCCTGCCTTCGGATCAACCCGGGCAACATCGGCGACGCGAGCCGCGTGCGCGAGGTGATCAGGGCGGCCAAGGATCACGGTTGCTCGATGCGGATCGGGGTGAACGCCGGTTCGCTGGAGAAGCACCTGCTCGACAAGTATGGCGAGCCCTGCCCGGATGCGATGGTGGAATCCGGCATGGATCACATCAAGATCCTGCAGGACAACGATTATCACGAGTTCAAGATCTCGGTGAAGGCGTCGGACGTCTTTCTGGCCGCCGCCGCCTATCAGGCACTGGCCGAGGCGACGGATGCGCCGATCCATCTCGGGATCACCGAGGCGGGCGGGTTGACGGCCGGCACGGTGAAATCGGCCGTGGGCCTTGGCAACCTGCTCTGGTCGGGGATCGGCGACACGCTGCGCGTCTCGCTCTCGGCCGATCCGGTCGAGGAAGTGAAGGTCGGCTACGAGATCCTGAAGTCGCTCGGCCTGCGTCACCGCGGGGTCACCATCATCTCCTGCCCGTCCTGCGCGCGGCAGGGCTTCGACGTGATCAAGACCGTGGCGACGCTCGAGGATCGGCTGGCCCATGTCACCACCTCGATGAGCCTGTCGATCATCGGCTGCGTGGTGAACGGCCCCGGCGAGGCGCTGATGACCGACATCGGCTTCACCGGCGGCGGCAACGGCTCGGGCATGGTCTATGCGGCTGGCAAGCAGATCCACAAGCTGGGCAACGAGCGGATGGTCGAGGAGATCGTCGCGATGGTCGAGCGCAAGGCCGCCGAACTCGAGGCCGAAAAGGCTGCGGCGGCCGAAGCGGCCGAGTGATCCGGCCCGGCCGGGAAAGCGAAAGGCGCCCCGCGAGGCGCCTTCTGCATTTCGCGCTTCGTGAATGACCGCGTGGTCAGCCCTTGCGCTGCCCGTCCACGATCTGCCGCATGCCGTCGAGCGGGACATAGCCGCGCACCATCGTGCGGTCGATTACAAAGGTCGGCGTGCCCGAGATCTCCAGCGTCTGGGCCAGTTGGTGGTTGGCCTCGATCACCGCCGTCACCTCGTCGGCGTCCATCCGCGCAAGGATCGCGGCGCGGTCAAGCTTCATCTCGTCCGCCAGCCGGCCCAGCGCCTCGGGGGTCATGTCGCCGCGGAAGCTGATCAGCCGGTCATGCGCCTGCTTGTAGGCCTCTGCCCCGGCGGTCTGCAGCACAGCGATGGCGAAGCGCGAGGCCACCACCGACTCCTCGCCGAGGATCGGGTATTCCTTCAGCACGAAGCGGATGTTGCCGTCGGACTTCACCAGTTCCTCGACCTCGGCATTGGCCTTGCGGCAATAGCCGCAGCGATAGTCGATGAACTCGACCACCGTGATGTCGCCTTCGGGATTGCCCCCGACCCAGCTGGCCGGATCGGAAAAGATCGCGTCGGCATGTTCCTCGAGCCGGGCAAGGTCGGCGTTGACCTGCTCGGCCTGCTGGCGCGCTTCCAGCGCGTTGAACGCCTCCATCAGCACCTCGGGATTCTCCAGCAGGTAGGCGCGCACCTCGGCACGGAAGGCCTCGCGTTCGGCGGCGGTCATCTCGGCCTGCGCGGCAGGGGCAAGGGCCAGGGCGCTGGTCAGCGCCGCGGCGCCGAGGGGGATCAGTTTCATCAGTGGCTCCGGTTGTCGCGGGTCGCGGCTGCGCTTCAGGAACACCGTTCCGCCCGGTTTGGCAAGCCTTCGGACACGAGTCCCGCCATTGACCTTCCGGCCCCGGTGTCTCAGGAACGGCACGGGAAGCTTAAGAGGCGGAAGATGCGGGTTTCAAGGCGCGGGGCGGTCGATCCCTTCATCGTGATGGATGTGATGGAACAGGCGCGGGCGGCCGAGGCCGCGGGCCGGTCCATCATCCACATGGAAGTGGGCCAGCCGGGTACGCCGGCGCCGGCAGGGGCGCGCGCGGCGCTGGCCCGGGCGATGGAGGAAGGGCCGCTGGGCTACACCGTCGCGCTCGGCCTGCCGGAGCTGCGGCAGGGCATCGCCGACCTCTACCGGCGCTGGTATGGCGTGGATCTCGATCCGGCGCGGGTCGTGGTGACGGCCGGGTCCTCGTCCGGCTTCCTGCTGGCCTTCTCGGCGCTGTTCGATGCGGGCGACCGGGTCGCGTTGGGAGAGCCGGGCTATCCCAGCTATCGCCAGATCCTCCGCGCCCTGTCGCTGGAGCCGGTCGGCATCCAGACCAGCCCTGAGAACCGCCTGCAGCCGGTGCCCGCGGATCTGGAGGGCGTACCAGATCTGGCCGGGCTGATCGTCGCCTCGCCCGGCAACCCCTCGGGCACGATGCTGTCGAAGGAGGCGCTGGCCGCGCTGATCGCCCATGCCCAGAGCCGCGGCATCGCCTTCATTTCGGACGAGATCTACCATGGCCTCGACTACGGCACCCGCGCGGTCTCGGCGCTGGAGATTTCCGACGACGTCTATGTGATCAACTCGTTCTCGAAGTATTTCAGCATGACCGGTTGGCGCCTTGGCTGGCTGGTGGTGCCCGAGCCGCATGTGCGCCTGATCGAGCGGCTGGCGCAGAACATGTTCATCTGCCCGCCCCACGCCAGCCAGGTGGCCGCGCTGGCCGCGCTGGACTGCCATCAGGAGCTTGAGGCCAACCGCGCCGTCTATGCCGAGAACCGCCGGCTGATGCTGGAGGGGCTGCCGAAGGCCGGATTCACCCGCTTCGCCCCCCCTGACGGCGCGTTCTACGTCTATGCCGACGTGTCGGACCTGACCGACGACAGCCTGTCCTTCGCGGCCGGGATCCTGCGCGAGGCCGGGGTGGCGGTGACGCCGGGTCTGGATTTCGACCCTGTCCGCGGTGCGCGGACGCTGCGCTTCTCCTATGCGCGGGCGACGGCGGATATCGTCGAGGGGCTGCGGCGGCTCGAAGCCTTCATGGCGCGCCGGGCCCGGCGCTAGGTCCCGGCCGATGCGGGGGTGCGCGATGGCGGTCGTGGCGCTGGCGGGGCTGGGTCTGGCCCAGGCGGCGCTCGGGCAGGAGTTGACCGGGCTCGCGCGGCTCGACCCGGCGCGGTCCTCGGTCACGGACAGCGGCTGGAGCGGGATCGGGGTCGAGTTGCAGCTGTCGCAGCCGGTGCCGTGGCGCGTCCGGGTGCTCGACGCTCCGCCGCGGCTGGTCATGGACTTCCGCGAGGTGGATTTCGGCCAGGTCTCCTCCATGCCCGAGACCAGCGACCACGTAAGCGCGCTGCGCGCCGGCGGCTTCCGCACCGGCTGGTCGCGGCTGGTGCTGGAACTCGACGGTCCCTTCACGGTGGCCGAGGCCGGCATGCAGACCGGCGACGGCGCCCGCATCCGCGTGGAGCTTGACGCGGCCGACCCCGAGGATTTCGCCGCCCGGGCCGCGATCCCCGAGCCGCCGGGCTGGGCGCTGCCGAAGGCGACCCTGCCCGAGCAGAGGGCGCAGGGCCAGGGCCCGCTGACGGTCGTGCTCGACCCCGGCCATGGCGGGATCGATCCCGGCGCCGAACGCCCGCCGGTCACCGAGGCCAGCCTGATGCTGACCTTCGCGCGCGAGGTGAAGGAGGCGCTGCTGCGCGACGGCACCTTCCGCGTGGCGATGACCCGCGAGGAGGACGTCTTCGTCCCACTCGAGACCCGCATCACGCTGGCGCGCGCGGCCGGCGGGCAGGTCTTCGTCTCGCTGCATGCCGATGCCATCGCCGAGGGCGAGGCGGTGGGGGCGACCCTCTACACGCTGGCCGATGAAGCCTCGGACGCTGCGGCAAGGGCGCTGGCCGAGCGGCACGACCGCGACGATCTTCTGTCGGGGGTGGACCTGACCGGGCACGACGATCTGGTGGCGACGGTGCTGATGGACATGGCTCGCGCCGAGACCGGGCCGCGGAACGAACGGCTCGCGCTGGCGCTGGAGGCCGCGATCAAGGCCGAGGGGCTGGCGATGCACCGCCATCCGCGGCAGGCGGCCGGTTTCTCGGTGCTGAAGTCGCCGGACCTGCCGTCGATCCTGGTCGAGACCGGCTTCATGTCGAGCGACGCGGACCTTGCCCGCCTGCGCGATCCGGCGTGGCGCGCGCGCATGGCGCGTGCGCTGGTCGAAGGGCTGAAGGCCTGGGCCCGGGAGGATGCGGCGTTGAAGGATCTTCTGCGCCGCTGATCGCGAAAACGCGAAGCAGGGCCGGACGGGCAGGTTTTGCCCTTCCCGGCCCGCGCGTGTATAAGGACGCCCAACCATAGGGGGCATCGCCATTGTTGAGGT
This sequence comes from Rhodobacter sp. CZR27, assembly GCF_002407205.1. Taxonomy (NCBI): domain Bacteria; kingdom Pseudomonadati; phylum Pseudomonadota; class Alphaproteobacteria; order Rhodobacterales; genus Rhodobacter; species Rhodobacter sp. CZR27. The sequence continues at coordinate 1,589,057 of NZ_CP023548.1, forward strand.
TCATCGGGTCATTCTTCGGGGCGATCTTCACGGCGCTCACGCTCGGGTTGCTGGCGCTGGCCCTGACCATCGGCGCGGTGTTCTGGATGTATTCGCGCGACCTGCCGAGCCACGAAAGCCTTGCGCAATACACGCCGCCGACGATCAGCCGGATCTATTCCGGCGAGGGCCGGATCATCGACGAATTCGCGCAGGAGCGCCGGATCTTCGCCCCGATCGAGGAGATCCCCGACCTCGTGAAGAACGCCTTCATCTCGGCCGAGGACAAGAACTTCTATACCCACCACGGCTATGACGCGCGCGGCATCGCCGCGGCGGCCTTCGAGGCAATACGCACCCGCGGCAAGACCGTGCGCGGCGCGTCCACCATCACCCAGCAGGTGATGAAGAACTTCCTGCTGTCGGGCGACCGCACCGGCGAGCGCAAGATCAAGGAAATCATCCTCGCCACCCGGATCGAGGAGACGCTGTCGAAGGAAAGGATCCTCGAACTTTACCTGAACGAGATCTTCCTTGGCCAGAACAGCTATGGCGTCGCCGCGGCGGCGCAGACCTATTTCAACAAGACGCTGGCGCAGCTGACCCCGGCCGAGGCCGCGACGCTGGCCGCCATGCCCCAGGCGCCGAGCCAGTATCACCCGGTGCGCGCGAAGGAGCGGGTGACCGAGCGGCGCAATTACGTCCTGCGCGAGATGTTCGAGAACGGCTACATCGACGAGCCGACGCTGGTTGCCTCGCTGAACGAGCCGCTTCGGTCGGTGCAGAACGGCGACTACCCCGCCTTCCGCGAGGCGCTGCCACCGCGCGACTATTTCACCGACGAGATCCGCCGGCAGCTCTCTTCGGAATTCGGCGAGCAGGAATTCTTCGGCGGCGGCCTGACCATTCGCGCCACCATCGACCGCGAGTTGCAGACCGAGGCCGCGGCGGCGCTGCGCGACGGGCTGGAGAAGTTCGACCGCAGCCAGGGCGTCTGGCGCGGCACGCGGCAGACGATCCCGGCCGAGAAGCTCGGCACCGAGAAGGACTGGCGCGCGGCGCTGGCCGCCACGCCCGTGCCGCGCGACGTGCCGGGCTGGCACCCGGCGGTGGTGCTGGAGGTCGGCGAGAGCGCAGCGCGCATCGGCATCGAGGGCGTCGAGGAGGACGAGGACGGCCATTTCATCCCCGCCGAGGACGTGACCTGGGCGCGGAAGCGGCAGGCCGACGGCAAGCTCGGCCGCAAGGCGAAGGTGGTGGGCGATCTGGTGTCGAAGGGCGACGTCGTCCTCGTGCGCGAGGTTAAGGCCGAGGATGGCAGCTTCCGCCGCTGGTCGCTGAGGCAGGTGCCCGAGGTTCAGGGCGCCTTCATGGCCATGGACGTGAACTCGGGCCGCGTGCTCGCGATGCAGGGCGGGTTCAGCTACCAGTATTCCGTCTTCAACCGGGCGACGCAGGCCACGCGCCAGCCTGGGTCGAGCTTCAAGCCCTTCGTCTATGCGGCAGCGCTGGATTCGGGCTTCACGCCGGCCACCATCGTCATCGACGCGCCGATCGAGGTGCAGACGGCGCAGGGGCTGTGGACGCCGAAGAACGCCTCGGGCAAGTTCTACGGCCCGACGCCGCTCAGGACCGGGATCGAGCAGTCGCGGAACCTGATGACCGTGCGGATCGCGCAGGAGATCGGCATGGAGACGGTTTCCGCCTATGCCGAGAAGTTCGGCGTCTACGACCGGATGGGCCAGTTCCTCGCCAACGCGCTGGGATCGGAGGAGACGACGCTGTTCAAGATGGTCGCGGCCTACGCCATGTTCGCCAACGGCGGCGAGCGGGTGCAGCCGACGCTGGTGGACCGGGTGCAGGACCGCTTCGGCCGCACCGTCTATCGCCACGACCAGCGCAACTGCGAGGAATGCGCCCAGCCACTGCTGCCCGAGGGGCGCTCGCCCCACATCACCTCGCAGCGCGAACGGGTGATGGACGCGATCACCGCCTATCAGCTGACCTCGATGATGCAGGGCGTGATCCAGCGCGGCACGGGCAAGGGCATCAACCTGCCCGTGCCGGTGGCGGGCAAGACCGGCACGACCAACGACGCCAAGGACGTTTGGTTCATCGGCTATACCTCGAACATGGTCGCGGGCTGCTACATCGGCCATGACCAGCCGCGCAGCATGGGCACCGTTTCGGGCGGCGGCTTCTGCGGCCCGGTGTTCCAGAGCTTCATGTCGAAGGCGGTGAAGAAATACGGGGGGTCCGAGTTCCGCGTTCCGCCGGGCGGCTATTTCATCAAGATCGACCGCTTCACCGGGGCCCGGCTGCCCGACGATGCCAGCGGCCCGAACGTCGTCGCCGAATACTTCCGCGAGGGGTCCGACACGGTCTTCGGCATGGGCGCGATGGTCGACGGGGGCTTCGCGATGGGGTCGAACCTGCCGCTCTTCGCCTATGGCGAGGACGAGAGCGCGGGAGGCTCCACCGTCACAACGGCGACCGGCGAGCGCAAGGTGATCCCGAAGAAGGCGGATTTCGGCACGCTGAGTTCCGGCGGGCTCTACTGAGCTTTGGCCGCAGGGCAGGGCGTGGCCTTGCCCGTCCGGCGCCTTCGCGCTATCACCCCCGCCTGAACCGTTCCGAGGACGTCCCGACCATGCGCACCGAGATCCAGTATCACGTCGACGCCATCAAGCGCACGCTCGGGCTGCTTGCGCAGCGCATGGATCTGGAGACCGCGCCGCATCGCCTGGAAGAGTTCGACGCGATGATCGAGGACGGCAACCTGTGGAACGATCCGGCGCGCGCGCAGAAGCTGATGCGCGAGCGGCAGGCGCTGATGGACCAGCTGTCCACCTACAGGCTGATCGACAGCGGGCTGCGCGACAACGTCGAGCTGATCGAGCTGGGCGAGGCCGAGGGCGACGAGGAGATCGTCACCGAAGCCGAGGCCGCGATCCGCGACCTGCTGGAAACCGCGCGCGCCAAGGAACTCGAGGCGCTGCTGGACGGCGAGGCCGACCGCAACGACACCTTCCTCGAGATCAACGCGGGCGCCGGTGGCACGGAAAGCTGCGACTGGGCCTCGATGCTGGCGCGGATGTATGTCCGCTGGGCCGAGAAGAAGGGCTACAAGGTCGAGCTTCAGTCCGAAAGCCCGGGCGAGGAGGCCGGGATCAAGTCCGCCTCCTACAAGATCAGCGGGCCCAACGCCTATGGCTGGCTGAAGTCGGAAAGCGGCGTGCACCGGCTGGTGCGGATTTCGCCCTACGATTCGGCGGCGCGACGGCACACCTCGTTCTCGTCGATCTGGGTCTATCCCGTGGTGGACGACAACATCGAGATCGAGATCCCCGCGAACGAGATCCGGATCGACACCTACCGTTCCTCGGGTGCGGGCGGGCAGCACGTGAACACCACCGACTCGGCGGTGCGGATCACCCACCTGCCGACCAACATCGTCGTGACCTCGTCGATGAAGTCGCAGCACCAGAACCGCGAGGCTGCGATGAACGCGCTGAAGGCGCGGCTCTACCAGCTGGAACTGGACAAGCGGAACGCCGAGATCAACGCCCAGCATGCCGCGAAGGGCGAGGCGGGCTGGGGCAACCAGATCCGTTCCTACGTGCTGCAGCCCTACCAGATGGTGAAGGACCTGCGCACCGGGGTCGAGACCTCGGACACGCAGGGCGTTCTGGACGGTGATCTGGACAAGTTCATGGCGGCCACGCTGGCGCAGGACGTGGCCGGCAAGAGCCGGGCCGAGGCCAACGCCGAGGACTGAGGGCACCCCTACCAAGGGTGAGGCCGCCGAGACCAAAAGCTGAGGTGCAGAATCATCTTGGAGGCGCGGGGCACCTGCGCTTACCCTTCCTCCTTCGAGAAGGAGGAGTCTCGGCATGTCGCAAAGTTTCATGGAACCCGCCGCGGTGGTTCCGGAGGTGCGAATACTCACCCCGGACGACCTGCGGAACGTGCTTTTTGCCGGAATGCGCGATTTCCGACGCGCGCCGGCCTTCGGACTGTTCTTTTCCGCCGTCTATGTGGCCTGCGGCTGGATCATCCTGGCCGCCTTCGCCACGAGCGGCAACTGGTGGTGGATCCTGCCCGCGGCGGCGGGCTTCCCCATCCTCGGCCCCTTCATCGCCTGCGGCCTCTATGAGGTCAGCCGCCGGCTGGAGGTTGGCGAACCTTTGGACTGGGGCGGAGTGCTGGGCGTGATCTTCCGCCAGAAGGATCGCCAGATCCCTTCGATGGCGGCGGTGGTGGTGATCTTCTTCCTGTTCTGGAACTTCCTGTCCCACATGGTCTTCGCGCTGTTCATGGGCACGCAGCCGATCGTGAACATCTCGTCCTCGTTCGAGATGTTCAAGACGGCGCACGGGCTGACCCTGCTGGCGGTCGAGATGCTGGTGGGCGCCGTCTTCGCGAGCATCCTGTTCTCGATCACCGTGGTCAGCCTGCCGTTGCTGCTGGATCGCGAGATCGACTTCGTGACGGCGATGATCACCAGCGTGCAGGTGGTTCAGGCTAATCCGGTGCTTATGCTGTCTTGGGGCATCACCATCGGCGGCATACTGTTCTTCGCCATGCTGCCGGGCTTCCTGGGGCTGTTCATCGCGCTGCCGGTGCTTGGCCACGCGACGTGGCACCTCTATCGCCTGGCGCTTGACTGAGCGCGGCGCTGCGAAGGCCGCGGCCGGGCGTGGTCGTCCCGCCCGGCCCTTGCGGAAAGCACGGCCGGTCATGGCGCCCCGGCCCGACGAAGATCAGCGGCGGACGAAACGGAAGAGGGCGCCCCGAGGGGCGCCCCTTGCCGTCCGACGGCGAAGACGGATCAGAGATCGGCAGGCTTCGTGGCCTGCGGCCCCGGGGCCGCGGCAGCCGCCGGTGCGGCGGGCTTCACGCCGTTCTGCAGCGGATCTTCCTGACGCTGCACCGAACCCTCGAAATGTGCGCCGGATTCGATGGCGATGGTCTTGTGGATGATGTCGCCCTCGACCCGGGCGGTCGAGGTCAGCCGCACCTTCAGGCCGCGGACGCGACCGATCACCCGGCCGTTGACCACGATGTCGTCGGCCACGATCTCGCCGCGGATGGTCGCGCTTTCGCCGACCGTCAGCAGATGGGCGCGGATGTCGCCCTCGACCGTGCCTTCGACCTGGATGTCGCCCGTGGTGCGCAGGTTGCCGACCACCGTCAGGTCCGACGACAGGACCGAGGCGGACGGCTTGGGTTTCGGCGCGCCGGGCGCGAAGTCGGGGGAGGGTTTCTGCACGGGAGCTTCCTGATTCTTCGGCCTGTCGCCCTCGCCCTGCTTCGGACCGGGCTCGTTGATTCTGCTCTTAGAAAACATCTTTCGCCGCCTTGATGAAGGTCATCGGGTTGACGGGCGAGCCGTCCACGCGGACCTCGTAGTGAAGATGGGTGCCGGTCGACCGGCCTGTGTTGCCCATATCACCGATCCGGTCGCCGCGCGATACCCTTTGTCCTTCATCAACCCGGATTCGGGACAGATGGCCATAGACCGTCTGGATCCCGAACTCGTGCCGGATCTTGATCACCCGCCCGTAGCCATTGGCCCAGCCGGCCTCGATCACCGTGCCGTCCGCGGTGGCATAGATCGGCGTGCCGGTGGCGCCGGCCATGTCGATCCCCTCGTGACGGCGATTGCCCCGGCCGAACGGATCGCTGCGCCCGCCGAAGCCCGAGGTGTAGCGGAACGCGCTTTTCACCGGCATGGCGAAGGGCGCCTTGGTCGCGGCCAGCCGGTAGAGGTTCATCCGGTCGAGGCCGTTCAGGATCTCGTTCGCGCGCGCTTCCTCGGGGGACAGCGGGCCGCCCTTGGTCGAGAGGGTCAGCGGGCCGCCCTGGCCGGAATAGCCGCTGCGCACCCTCTTCAGCAGCGAGTCGGTCGAGAGGCCCGCGGCGCGGAACATCTTGTCCAGCGGCTCCATCGAGACGGTGACGGCCTCCTCGAGCCGGGCGAAGATCGCGTCGTTGCGCGCTTCCAGCTCGGCCTTCTCCTGAAGCACCGTCTCGGTTTCCTCCTTCGCGGCCAGCACGGCGAGGGCCATGTCGTCGCGCTGCCGGGCGGTGGCGGCGAGGGTGGCGGACAGCTCCTCCAGCGTCGTCACGGCATCAGCGGTGCGTGAGCCATCAGTGCGCGCCGAGCCGGTCTGCTCGGCCAGCGCGAGGGTGACGCGCTCGGCCTCGGCGCGGGCCGTGTCGCGCTCCCTGATCGTGCGCAGCAGGGTGTCCTGGATGACGTCGATGCCCTTCTCGAGTTCCTTGCGGCGGTCCTCGGTGGCCAGAAGTGCGGTCTGCATCTTCGACACCTCGGCCAGCGCGAGGTTGAAGCGTTCCTGCGCCCGCACCGCCTCGTCCGCGCGGCGGTCCCGGTCGGCCGAAAGCGCGTTCAACCGGGATTCATAGAGCGCCTGCTGGCGCTGGGTCTGGTCGCGCGCGGTCCCGGCCGAGATCGAATCCATCAGGACGATCGACGTGGCCATGATGGTCCAGCTGACCAGCAGCGTGCCGCCGGCCAGCGCCGCAGCCTGCGTCATCGGTCGGAGTCGGATGAATCGCGTGTCGTTATCGGATTTCAGGAACAGCCGCCGCTCGGGCAGGATGCGTTCGAGGCTGGCATTGATCCGATAATGAAGTCGCGTCAGCACCGGTCGGTCCCGTCTGTTGTTGCGCGGTGACGAACCCTTGCCGGCGCGGGGCCGGCCTTCCTGTCCCCGGCAACTGACTAGCCAGCGGCCGTCAGCCGTGCAACCGATTTGACCAATCGGAGGATGTCGGTGGCGAAACCTTGCCCGAATGGGCGAAAACTCGCCTAGAGCGCAGCGGTTCCCTCGCGGGGCGGGAAATCTCGGCGAATTCCCGCCGGCGCGGTGTCGTCTCAGAGCGCCTGCGCCGCCGACAGCACCTCGGCCGCGTGGCCGCGGGCCGTGACCTTGCGCCAGACGCGCGCCACCCGGCCTTCCCCGTCGATCAGGAAGGTGGAGCGTTCGATTCCCATGTAGGTCTTGCCATACATGCTCTTCTCCTTCCACACGCCGTAGTCCTCGGCGGTGGTCGCCCCCTCGTCCGATGCGAGGATGATGCCCAGACCGTGCTTGGCGCAGAACCGGTCGTGCGACTTCACGCTGTCCTTCGAGATGCCGATGACGGTGGTGCCGGCCTCGGCGAAGCGATCGGCGAGGGCCGTGAATTCCTGCGCCTCGAGCGTGCAGCCCGACGTGTCGTCCTTCGGATAGAAATAGACCACCACCTTGCCCGGTCGCAGCGCGGCAAGCGACACGGTGGCTCCGCCGTCGCGCGGCAGGGTGAACTCCGGGGCGGTCTGGCCGGCGTCGATCATGGGCGGCTCCTTGCTGAGGGACGGGTCACACGTGTTTTAGTTGCCTTCGGCAGCCGATAAAGGCAAGCCCGGCTTGAGAAAGCGGAGACGATGGTCGAAGGCGACGCGCGCGAGACACCGGGACAGGCGACACCGGGGCAGGCGGGGCGGCCGAAACGAGGCCGGGCCTCGCTCTGGCTGCTGCTGAGCCTTGCGCTGCTTGCTGTCGTGGCGGGCTTCGGGACGCTGGCGCTGACGGGGCGGCCGCTCCCGCTGCCGGCCTGGGCCGTGACCGGGGCCGAGCAGCGCATCAACCGGGCGCTGGATCCGGCGGCCTCCGTGTCGCTGGGCGGCGCCGTGCTCACCGTGGGGTCGGACTGGGTGCCGCGCCTGCGGCTCGACGACGTGCGGCTTCTGCAGCGGGACGGGCGCGCCTTCCTGACCCTGCCCGAGGCGCGGATCTCGTTCGACCGCAGCGCGATGCTGCGCGCGGACCTGCGGCCGCGGACCATCGTGCTGTCGGGCGCGCGTTTCGCGCTGCGGCGGCTGCCGGATGGCCGGTTCGACTTCTCGCTGGGCGGGCAGGGCGGCTCGCTTCCGGTGGCGGGCCATGCGGAACTGCGCGCCGCCATCGACCGCATCTTCGCGCTGCCGGTGCTGGCCGACCTGCGCCGGATCGAGGCAGAGGGCATGACCCTGACGCTCGACGACCGTCGCGTTGGACGGATCTGGCAGGTGGGCGACGGGCGGCTGTCGCTGGAAAACGGGCCGGAGCGGCGGGCGCTGGAACTCGGGCTGTCGCTGCATGGCGGGCCCGACCGGCCGCCGGCGCAGGCGCTCCTGACCTTCGTCACCACGCCGGGCAGCCCCGAGGCGCGCATCTCGGCGACCGTCGATCACGTGGCCGCGGCCGATATCGCGGCGCAGACGGCGCCGGCGGCATGGCTGGGGGTGCTGGATGCGGCGCTCTCGGGGCGGTTCGCGGCGGCGCTGGACGGCGAGGGCCGACTGACCCGGCTCGAGGCCGAGCTGGACAGCGAGGAGGGCGCGCTGCGCCCCACGCCCGCAACCCGCCCCCTGTCCTTCGACCGCGCGGGCCTTGCCTTCCGCTACGATCCCGCCCGCGAGCGGATCGAGCTCACGCGGCTCTCGGTGCAGGGGCGCTCGCTCCGGATCTCGGCCACCGGGCAGGCCTATCTGCCCGGCGCGACCGAGGGTCTGCCGAAGGAGATGCTGGCGCAGATCCGCTTCGAGGATGCCAGCGCCGACCCCGAGGGCCTGTTCGAGACGCCGATCCACTTCTCGGAAGGCGCGCTTGACCTGCGGATGCGGCTCGATCCGTTCCGGGTCGAGATCGGCCAGCTGGCGCTGGTCGAGCGCGGACGGCGCCTGCTCGGCCGGGGGCGGGTCTCGACCGAGGCCGACGGCTGGCGCGTTGCCTTCGACCTCGGGCTGAACGAGATTTCGCACACCGACCTGCTGGCGCTCTGGCCGCTGTCGCTGGTGCCCAAGACGCGCAAGTGGCTGGCCGAGAACGTGCAGGAAGGGCGGCTGTTCGAGGTCAAGGCCGGGCTGCGGATGGCGCCGGGCACCGAGCCGCGCCTGTCGCTCGGCTACGAGTTCCGCGATGGCGACGTGCGCTTCCTGAAGACCCTGCCGCCGATCCAGAACAGCTCCGGCTATGCCTCGATCGAGGACCGCCGCTATCTGATGGTGCTGGAGGAGGGGCAGCTGAACCCGCCCGCGGGCGGGCCGATCCGCGTCACGCGATCCGTCTTCGAGGTGCCCGACGTGACGCAGCGCCCGGCGCAGGCGCGCATCACGATCAACAGCGACAGCGGCGTGACGGCCGCGCTGTCGCTGCTTGACCAGCCGCCGTTCCGTTTCCTGCAGAAGGCGGGCCGTTCGGTCGAACTGGGCGAGGGCCGCGCGGTGCTGGAAACCGTGCTCGCGCTGCCGCTGAAGGGGAATGTGACGCCGAAGGAGGTCGATTTCAGCGTCCGCGGCACGATCAGCGACTTCCGGTCGGATGTTCTGGTGCAGGGCCGCACCATCGCCGCGCCGAAGCTGCGGCTTGAGGCCGTGCCGCAGGGGCTGACGCTGGCCGGGGCGGGGACGTTCGGCCAAGTGCCCTTCGACGCCGTCTATCGGCTGGCCTTCGGCCCCGAGGCGAAGGGCCGCGCGAGCGTGGACGGCACAGCGACCCTGTCGCCCGCGGCCGTCGAGGAATTCCGGCTCGGCCTGCCGAAGGGGTCGGTCAGCGGCCGGGCCGAGGGACGGTTCAGGGTCGAGATGGCCCGGGACATGGTGCCGAAGCTGACGCTCGAGTCGGACCTCGTCGGGCTGGGGCTGGGGCTGCCCGGGATCGGCTGGCAGAAGCCTGCCGGCCGCGCCGGGAAGCTGTCCGTCGAGGCGACGCTGGGCAAGCCGGTCTCGGTCGAGCGGCTGGCGATCGAGGGCGGCGGGCTTTCCGCCTCGGGCCGGGTCGCGCTGCGGGCCGATGGCGCGCTCGAGGCGGTGCGGTTCGACCGGGTGCGGCTGAGCGGCTGGCTCGATGCGCCCGTCACGCTGGCGGGCCGCGGCGCCGGCCGTGCGCCCGAGGTTCAGCTGCGGGGCGGCACGGTGGATCTGACGCGGATCCAGACCTCGGGCGACCGGGGCGGCGGCGCGCCCATGCCTATCTCGGTCGCGCTGGACCGGCTGCAGGTCACGCAGGCCATCGCCCTGACCGGGTTCGAGGGCCGCTTCGGCACGCAGGGCGGCTTCAACGGCACGTTCCGCGGCCGGGTCAACGGCAGGGCGCTGGTCGAGGGCACCGTGGTGCCGATGAATGGCCGCAGCGCGGTGCGCGTGCGGTCCGAGGATGCCGGCGGGGTCATCGCCTCGGCCGGGATCTTTCCCGACGGGCGGGGCGGGCGGCTGGACCTGCGCCTGACGCCCGAGGGCAAGGCAGGGTATCGCGGCCGCGCCGAGGTGTCGAACTTCCGCGTCACCAATGCGCCGGTGCTGGCGGCGCTTCTGAACGCGATCTCGGTGGTGGGCCTGCTGGAACAGCTGAACGGCGAGGGGCTGCTGTTCGGGGAAGGCGACGTCGATTTCCGCATAGGCTCGGGCGCCGTCGAGATCACGCAGGCCGCCGCCGTGGGCGCCTCGATGGGGGTGTCGCTTGCGGGTGTCTATCGCGCCAGCGACCGCAGGCTGGACTTGCAGGGGGTGATCTCGCCGATCTATCTGCTGAACGGCATCGGCGCCTTCCTGACCCGCAGGGGCGAGGGGCTGTTCGGCTTCAACTACACCGTCACCGGCTCCGCGGATCGCCCCGCCGTCTCGGTCAACCCGCTCTCGATCCTCACGCCCGGCATGTTCCGCGAGATCTTCCGCCGCCCGGCCCCCGTCATCCGCTGAGTCCGTCCATGAAACTCTCCGACTTCGACTTCGACCTGCCCGAGGGGCTGATCGCCACGCGGCCGGCGAAGCCACGCACCTCGGCCCGCCTGCTGCTGGCCGAGGGCGACCGCATCCGCGATCTGCACGTGCGCGACCTGGTGGAGATCTTCCGCCCGGGTGACCGGCTGGTGCTGAACAACACGAAGGTGATCCCGGCGCGGCTGACCGGCAGCCGCACGCGCGGCGAGGCGGTGGCACGCATCGAGATCACCCTGATGGAACCCGCCGCGACCGGCTGGCGCGCACTGGCCAAGCCGCTGCGCAAGCTGCGGGAAGGCGAGGTGATCCGCTTCACCGACACGCTGTCGGCCGAGGTGGCCGAGAAGGGCGAGACCGACCTGCGGCTCGTCTTCAACCTCGACGGCGATGCGTTCGACGCGGCGCTGGCCGAGGCGGGGGCCATGCCGCTGCCGCCCTACATCGCGGCGAAGCGCGCACCCGACGCGCAGGACCGCGAGGATTACCAGACCGTCTTCGCCCGTCACGCCGGCGCGGTCGCGGCGCCCACGGCATCGTTGCATTTCGACGCCGGGCTTCTGGCCGCGCTGGCCGCACGTGGCGTGGCCTTCACCGAAGTGACGCTGCATGTCGGCGCCGGCACCTTCCTGCCGGTGAAGGTCGAGGATGTGACGACTCACCGGATGCATGCCGAATGGGGCGAGGTGACCGAAGCGGCCGCTGCCGAGATCGCCGCGACGAAGGCCGCGGGCGGCCGCGTCATCCCCATCGGCACCACGGCGCTGCGGCTGATCGAGAGCGCGGCCCAGGGCGGCACCATCCGGCCGTGGCGCGGCACGACCGACATCTTCATCTATCCGGGCTACCGATTCCGCGTCGCGGATGCGCTGATGACCAATTTCCACCTGCCGAAGTCCACGCTGCTGATGCTCGTCTCGGCGCTGATGGGCCATGAGCGGATCCGGCGGATCTACGACCACGCCGTGCGCGAGGGCTACCGCTTCTTCTCCTATGGCGACGCGTCCCTGCTGATCCCCGACGGCTGAAACGGCACCGCCAACGTCGCCTTCCGGCGGTGCCCACCGGCACCGCGTGCTAGCCTGTCCGCCGAGTTACGGAGCCATCCCATGTTCAAGGTCCTCGCCTCCACCTGGCCGCTGCTGCTGGGCGTCATGCTGCTGATGGTGGGCAACGGGGTGCAGGCCTCGCTGCTGGGCATCCGCGGCGCGATCGAGGGGTTCAGCACCACGCAGCTTGCGGTGGTGACCTCGGCCTATTTCGCGGGCTTCCTGATCGGCTCGCAGATCGTGCCGGGCATGATCCGGCGCGTCGGCCATGTCCGGGTCTTTGCTGCGCTCGGCTCGATGATCTCGGCGGTTCTCGTGGTCTATCCCGTGCTGCCGGACTGGATGGTCTGGACCGCGCTTCGGGTGCTGATCGGCTTCAGCTTTTCGGGCGTCTACATCACCGCGGAAAGTTGGCTGAACAACACCGCGACCAACCAGACCCGGGGGCAGGCGATGTCGGCCTACATGATGGTGCAGATGCTGGGCATCATCGCAAGCCAGGCGCTCCTGAACGCGGCCGATCCCTCGGGCTTCACGCTGTTCGTGATCCCCTCGGTCCTCGTGTCGCTCGCCTTCATGCCGATCCTGCTGACCGCCACGCCGACGCCCACCTTCGAGACGACCCGCCGGCTGTCGTTCCGGGAACTGTTCCGGATCTCGCCGCTCGGCGTCATCGGGATGCTGCTGACCGGGGCGATCTTCTCGGCGATGTTCGGCATGGCCTCGGTCTGGGGCACGCTGGCCGAGCTTTCGGTGCGCGAGATCTCGATCTTCATCGGCGCGATCTACGTGGGCGGCCTGCTGCTGCAATATCCGATCGGCTGGGCCTCCGACCGGATGGACCGGCGGCAGCTGATCCTCGGGCTGGCCGTGGTGGCGGGGCTGCTGATGGCGGCGACCGTGGCACTTCAGCCGCCGTTCTGGGGGCTGATAGGCGTGGCGCTGCTGCTGGGCGGGATCACCAACCCGGTCTATTCCCTGCTGATCGCCTATACCAACGACTTCCTCGGCAAGGAGGACATGGCGGCGGCCTCGGCGGGGATGCTGTTCATGAACGGGCTGGGCGCGATCTGTGGTCCGCTGGTGACCGGCTGGATCATGGAGCGCGCCGGCCCCGGCGGGTTCTTCGTCTTCATCGGGCTGCTCTACGGCGGGCTTGCGCTCTATGCCGGGTGGCGCATGACGCAGCGCGCGGCGCCGGCCGTGGCCGACACCGGCGCCTTCGCCAGCGTCGCGCCCACCGCCTCGTCGATCGCGGTGGGCATGGTGATGGAGCGGGGACAGGAGACCGCCGACTGACCGGCTTGCCGCTGTTGCCCTGACCTGTCAGGCTGGGAGCCCTGACAGCAGGAGGCGGGACATGGCGGACGATCCGGTGGCGGTGCTCGACTTCTGGCTGGGCGAGATCGGCCCCGAGGGCTGGTATGCCGTCGATGCCGCCGTCGATCAGGAGATCCGGGACAGGTTCGGCGACCTCTGGCAGGCGGCCCGCGATGGCGGTCTCGAACACTGGTGCGAGGGCACGGTCGGAAGCCTCGCCTTCCTGATCCTGACCGACCAGTTCCCGCGCAACATGTTCCGCGGCGAGGCCCTGGCCTTCGCGACCGATCCTCTGGCGCGCGAGGCCGCGCGGAAGGCGATCGCGGCCGGCTGGGATCTCGGCGCGCCGGAACCCGAGCGGCAGTTCTTCTACCTGCCGCTTGAACATTCGGAAGCCCCCGAGGATCAGGCGACCGCCGTGCGGATGTTCGAGGAGCGGATGCCCGAGACCGGCGCCGAGGGGCTGCTGCATGCCCATGCCCATGCCGCGATCATCGCCCGCTTCGGCCGCTTTCCGTTCCGCAACGCCGCCCTGGGCCGGGCTTCCACGCCCGAGGAAGAGGATTTCCTGTCGGCCGGCGCCTATGCAGCCGAGGTGCGCCGGCTGCGCGGATGAGGTGTCGTTGCATGGTGGGAAAAGATGGTTTAAGGCCAAACTAATTTTCCAGGGAGGCGAGGATGCCCGCGAGAACTTTCGATCTGATCGTGATCGGTGCCGGCCCGGGGGGCTATGTCTGTGCGATCCGCGCGGCGCAGCTGGGCCTGAACGTCGCCATCGTCGAGCGGGAGAGCCTCGGCGGGATCTGCCTGAACTGGGGCTGCATCCCCACGAAGGCCATGCTGCGCTCGGCCGAGGTGTTCCACCTGATGCACCGCGCGAAGGAGTTCGGGCTGAGGGCGGAGAACCTGGGCTACGATCTCGACGCGGTGGTCAAACGCTCGCGCGGGGTGGCGAAGCAGCTGTCCTCGGGCGTGGCGCACCTGATGAAGAAGAACAAGGTGACGGTGGTGATGGGCGAGGCCACGATCCCCGCCGCCGGCCGCGTGAGCGTGAAGACCGACAAGGGCGCCGAGGATCTGGAGGCTGCCTCCATCGTCATCGCGACCGGCGCGCGGGCCCGCGAACTGCCGGGGCTGGAGGCCGACGGCGACCTCGTCTGGACCTACCGTCACGCGCTGGAGCCGAAGCGGATGCCGAAGAAGCTGCTGGTGATCGGCTCGGGCGCCATCGGGATCGAATTCGCGAGCTTCTTCAACACGCTGGGCGCCGACACCACCGTGGTCGAGGTGATGGAGCGCATCCTGCCGGTGGAAGATGCCGAGGTCTCGGCCTTCGCGAAGAAGGCCTTCCTCAAGCAGGGGATGAAGATCCTCGAGCAAGCCACTGTCCGGAAACTGGATCGCGCCCCCGGCAAGGTCACGGCCCATGTCGAGTCGGCCGGCAAGACCGAGACGATGGAATTCGACACTGTGATCTCGGCCGTGGGCATCGTCGGCAACACCGAGGGGCTGGGGCTCGAGGCACTGGGCGTCACCGTGGACCGCACCCATGTCGTGACCGACGAGTTCTGCCGGACGGGGGTCGAGGGCCTTTTCGCCATCGGCGACATCGCAGGCGCGCCTTGGCTGGCGCACAAGGCCAGCCACGAGGGCGTGATGGTGGCCGAGCTGATCGCGGGCGGCCATCCGCATCCGATCAAGCCGGGCTCCATCGCCGGCTGCACCTATTGCCAGCCGCAGGTGGCCAGCGTCGGCCTGACCGAGGCGAAGGCGAAGGAAAAGGGCTACGAGGTCAGGGTGGGCCGCTTCCCCTTCATCGGCAACGGCAAGGCCATTGCGCTCGGCGAGGCCGAGGGCTTCGTCAAGACCGTCTTCGACGCGAAGACCGGCGAACTGCTGGGTGCCCACATGATCGGCGCCGAGGTGACCGAACTGATCCAGGGCTATGTCGTCGGCCGCGCGCTGGAAACCACCGAGGCGGAGCTGATGGAGGCGGTCTTCCCGCACCCGACCCTGTCCGAGATGATGCACGAATCCGTCCTCGACGCCTACGGACGGGCGCTGCATTTCTGAGGACGGGCTGCGCGTGATGCGCGCTTCGCCCATGCTGCAGGTGGTGGTGCTCTGGCTGGCGGGCCTGGGCGCCGCCGCGCAGTTCTCGAAGGTCGGCGTGATCTTCGAGCACATCGCCCGGGTCTATCCTGCCGCGGGCGAGGTCGCACTCGGCCTCGTCGTGTCCATCGTGGGCTTTGCCGGGCTGCTGTTCGGCACGACCGCCGGGCTTCTGGTGCAGCGCCTGGGATACCGTCGGGTGCTGGTGACGGCGATGGCAGCGGGCACCATCCTGTCCTGCCTGCAGGCGCTGCTGCCGCCGCTGCCGGTGATGCTGGCGCTGCGGGCCATCGAGGGCGTGGCGCACCTGGCCATCGTGGTTGCGGCGCCGGTGATGATCGCCCAGACCGCGCCGGCGGCCCGGCAGGGGCTGGCCATGACGCTGTGGTCGAGCTTCTTTGCCGTCTCCTTCGCCTTCACCGCCTGGATCGGCCGGCCGCTGGTCGCGGCCTTCGGCATTCCGCCGCTGTTCCTGATCCATGCGCTCTACATGGCGGGCTGCGCGCTTCTGCTGCGCGCCCTTCTGCCGGCGGATACGCCGGAGCGGCCGTCGAGACTGGCGCTCGGCACGCTCGTCCGCCAGCACGGCGAGATCTACGCCTCGGCCCGGGTCGCGGCCCCCGCCATCGGCTTCTTCTGCTATACGCTGGTCTACGTCGCGCTGCTCACGCTGCTGCCGCCGATGACGGACCATGCGGGCCTCCTCGCCTCGGCAATGCCGCTCACCTCGATTGCCGTGTCGATGACGCTGGGGGTCTGGCTGCTGGGGCGGGTGACGGCCGTGTCGATGGTGCAGGGCGGCTTCGCGGGGGCCATTGTCGCGATGCTGCTGCTCTGGACGGTCTGGGGGCACCAGCCGGCCATGCTGGCGGCGGCGCTGCTTCTGGCCGGGGCGCTCGGGCTGGTGCAGGGCGCCTCGTTTGCGGCGATCCCGCAACTTAACCCCGACCGCGAGGGCCGGACCCGCGCGGCGGGTGCGGTGGCGCAGCTGGGAAACCTCGGCACCACCAGCGGGACACCGCTGCTGGCGGCGCTTCTCGCCGCGCAGGGTCTGCCGGGGCTGGTGCTGTTCATCATCCTGCCCGCCGCCGCAGGGATCGGGCTGCATCAGTGGCTTTCCGCCCGCCGCAGGGCCAACGCCTGAAAAATTCCCTGCCATCGCGCGGAAGTTCATCCTATGTTCACTATCGGCGGTTGGAGACTCGGCCGCCTTCCACTATCTCTGCCCTCCGGACAATCAGAGGCATGGGCGATGGCCGAACAGAAGTTCATCTCGGTGCGGGGCGCGCGCGAGCACAATCTCAAGGGCGTCGACATCGACATCCCCCGCGACCGGCTGGTGGTGATCACGGGCCTCTCGGGGTCGGGCAAGTCCAGCCTTGCCTTTGACACGATCTATGCCGAGGGACAGCGCCGCTACGTGGAAAGCCTGAGCGCCTATGCCCGGCAGTTCCTCGACATGATGGGCAAGCCGGACGTGGACCATATCTCGGGCCTCTCGCCGGCCATCTCGATCGAGCAGAAGACGACCTCGAAGAACCCGCGCTCGACCGTGGGCACGGTGACCGAGATCTACGACTACATGCGCCTGCTCTGGGCCCGGGTCGGCACGCCATATTCGCCGGCGACCGGGCTGCCCATCGCGGCGCAGCAGGTGCAGGACATGGTGGATGCGGTCATGGCGATGCCCGAGGGCACGCGCGGCTACCTGCTGGCCCCCATCGTCCGCGACCGCAAGGGCGAATATCGCAAGGAATTCCTGGAGCTGCGCAAGCAGGGCTTCCAGCGGGTGAAGGTGAACGGCGCCTTCCATGAGCTGGACGATCCGCCAGTGCTGGACAAGAAGTTCCGCCACGACATCGACGTGGTGGTGGACCGGATCATCGTGCGCGGGGGCATCGAGACCCGCCTTGCCGACAGCTTCCGCACGGCGCTGAACCTCGCCGACGGCATCGCAATCTTCGAGACCGCGCCGGCGGAGGGCGAGGGCGAGCCGGTGCGCACCACCTTCTCGGAAAAGTTCGCCTGCCCGGTCTCGGGCTTCACCATCCCCGAGATCGAGCCCCGGCTGTTCTCGTTCAACGCGCCGTTCGGCGCCTGCCCGGACTGCGACGGGCTGGGGGGAGAGCTGTTCTTCGACGAGCGTCTGGTGGTGCCGGATCAGGGGCTGACACTGGCACAGGGCGCCATTGCCCCGTGGGCGAAGTCGAAGTCGCCCTATTACAGCCAGACCATCGAGGCGCTGGCCAAGCACTACGGCTTCGACCGGAAGAAGAAGTGGAAGGACCTGCCCGAGACCGTGCGCGAGGTGTTCCTGCGCGGCTCGGGCGACGAGGAGATCTCGTTCCGCTATGACGAAGGCGCGCGGATCTATACCGTCAGCCGCACCTTCGAGGGCGTTATCCCGAACATGGAGCGCCGCTACCGCGAGACCGACTCGGCCTGGGTGCGCGAGGAGTTCGAGCGCTACCAGAACAGCCGGCCCTGCCACACCTGCGGCGGCTACCGGCTGAAGCCCGAGGCGCTGGCGGTCAAGATCGGCGGCCTGCACATCGGTCAGGTGGTGCAGATGTCGATCAAGGAGGCCTTCGCCTGGGTCGAGACGGTGCCGGGCACCCTCACCGTGCAGAAGAACGAGATCGCCCGCGCGATCCTGAAGGAGATCCGCGAGCGGCTTGGATTCCTTGTCAATGTGGGCCTCGACTACCTGTCGATGAGCCGCGCGGCGGGCACGCTTTCGGGCGGCGAGAGCCAGCGGATCCGGCTGGCGAGCCAGATCGGCTCGGGGCTGACGGGCGTGCTCTATGTGCTGGACGAGCCCTCGATCGGGCTGCACCAGCGCGACAACGACCGATTGCTCACGACGCTGAAGAACCTGCGCGACCAGGGCAACTCGGTCCTGGTGGTGGAACATGACGAGGATGCGATCCGCGAGGCGGACTATGTCTTCGACATCGGTCCCGGCGCCGGGGTGCACGGCGGGCAGGTGGTGGCGAAGGGCACGCCGGCCGAGATCGCGGCCGATCCTGCAAGCCTGACAGGGCAGTATCTGTCGGGCACGCGCGAGATTCCGGTCCCGGCCGAGCGGCGGGCGGGCAACGGCAAGACGCTGACCGTCGTCAAGGCCTCGGGCAACAACCTGAGGGACGTGACGGTGGAGTTTCCGCTGGGCAGGTTCGTCTGCGTGACGGGTGTCTCGGGCGGCGGGAAATCGACGCTGACCATCGAGACGCTCTACAAGACTGCCGCGATGCGGCTGAACGGCGCGCGCGAGACGCCGGCGCCCTGCGAGACGATCAAGGGGTTCGAGCATCTCGACAAGGTGATCGACATCGACCAGCGGCCGATCGGGCGGACGCCGCGGTCGAACCCGGCCACCTATACCGGCGCCTTCACCCCGATCCGCGACTGGTTCGCGGGCCTGCCCGAGGCCAAGGCGCGCGGCTACCAGCCGGGGCGCTTCTCGTTCAACGTGAAGGGCGGACGCTGCGAGGCCTGCCAGGGCGACGGCGTCATCAAGATCGAGATGCACTTCCTGCCCGACGTCTATGTGACCTGCGAGACCTGCAAGGGCCATCGCTACAACCGAGAGACCTTGGAAATCAGGTTCAAGGGCAAGAGCATAGCGGACGTTCTTGAGATGACGGTCGAGGATGCGCAGGAGTTCTTCCAGGCGGTGCCCTCGATCCGCGAGAAGATGGACGCGCTGATGCGGGTGGGCCTTGGCTACATCAAGGTGGGCCAGCAGGCGACGACGCTGTCGGGCGGCGAGGCGCAACGGGTGAAGCTCTCGAAGGAGCTGAGCCGCCGTGCGACGGGGCGGACGCTCTACATCCTGGACGAGCCGACGACGGGGCTGCATTTCGAGGATGTGAAGAAGCTGCTGGAAGTGCTGCACGAGCTTGTCGATCAGGGCAACACGGTGGTGGTGATCGAGCACAACCTCGACGTGGTGAAGACCGCCGACTGGATCATCGATATCGGGCCGGAGGGTGGCGACGGCGGCGGAGCGGTGGTGGCCGAAGGCACGCCGGAGGAGGTGGCGAAGGTCGAGGCCTCGCACACCGGGCGCTATCTGCGCGACATGCTGAAGCCGAAGCGTCTGGCCGCCGAATAGGCCCTGCTCCGAGGGTGCGACGCTCGGGGGCATCGAGCCCCCTCGCGCCGCGCTGCCGCGGACGGAACCGGAGCCGGTCCGTCCGCCTCTGGCGGGGTCAGCCCTTCGTCGGGCAGGTGTTGATGCCGACGATGGAATAGAGCGGGCAGGTCGAGAACAGCCCGGTCAGAAGCGGGACGATGCCGATCAGCAGGAACATGCGATAGCTGGCCTCGGGCAGCAGGAAGAAGCCCGCAAGCAGTGCGAGGCCCACCACGATGCGGAGGATGCGGTCGATGCCGCCGACGTTGGTCTTGAACATGGCGTAACCCTTTTCCCTTGGAACCACCCCGGCGCGCGGGGCATGGCACGAGGTTAACCGGATGCGCCGGGCGCCGTCTGTGACCTCGTCACCCTTGTCACTCGGCGCCGTCGGCTGCAGCGATGCGCCGCAAGGCGCCGGTGTCCAGCAGGCGCACGCGGCCGCGGTCGGTCCGGACCCAGCCGCGGCGCGCGAACTGGTCGAGTCGTCGGGACACGACCTCGCGCGCCGAGCCGATGCGGGTGGCGAGATCGGCCTGAGTGGCGGTGACCTCGCCCGCCTCGGCCATGGACAGGAGCGTGCTGGCCAGCCGGCTCTCGACGCGCTGGAAGGCCACCCGTTCCAGCACGTGCATCATGGTCTGCATCCGCATGGCGAAGGCGGTGAAGACGAAGCTGCGGAAGGCGGCGCTGTCGTCCATCAGCCGCAGGAACAGCGGCTTGGGGATCACCACCGCCGTCACATCGGTCGCGGCGATCGCCTCGCCCGTGTAGTGCTCGCCGCCCATCAGGCCCAGCGTGGTCTGCACGCAGCTCTGCCCCGGTTCGACGGCATAGAGCAGGATCTCGCGCCCCGTGGGGCCGGTGAGGAAGACCTCGACCCGTCCCTGCAGCACCACGACGAAGCCCTGCGCCGCGTCGCCGGGGCGGAACATCAGCGTGCCACGGGGAACCGCGACAGGCCGCAGCGCCTCGAGGCGGCTGCGGGCGTCGGGGGAGAGGTCGGACAGTCCGGGGGCGTCGGTCCAGGTCATGGCGGCTCCTGCAACGGTCACCTCCATGTCTGGCAGGCGCGGCACGAGGTCAAGACCGCGGGCGCCGCGACCTTCGGGCGCAAGGGCGGCCGGGTGCACCCCGGCCGCCGCTCTGTCTCAGTCCATTGCCTTGAAGTTGAAGGCCGAGCCTTCCTTGATCCCGCTCGGCCAGCGCGAGGTGATGGTCTTGGTCCGCGTGTAGAAGCGGAAGGCATCCGGCCCGTGCTGGTTCAGGTCGCCGAAGGCCGATTTCTTCCAGCCGCCGAAGGTATGGTAGGCAAGCGGCACCGGGATCGGCACGTTGATCCCGATCATGCCCACGTTCACCCGGTTGGCGAAGTCGCGCGCCGCATCGCCGTCGCGGGTGAAGATTGCCGTGCCGTTGCCATATTCGTGATGCATCGCAAGGCCCAGCGCCTCTTCGTAAGAGGCTGCTCGGACGGTCGAGAGCACCGGGCCGAAGATCTCCTTGCGGTAGATGTCCATCTCGGGGCGGACATGGTCGAAGAGGTGGGGGCCGACGAAGAAGCCGGTCTCGTAGCCCTGCAGCGCGAAGTTGCGCCCGTCGACCACCAGCTTCGCACCCTGTTCAATTCCCGAATTGACCAGGCGCAGGATGTTTTCCTTGGCCGCCGCGGTCACCACCGGGCCGTAATCCACGTCGTTGCCGCCGGTATAGGGCCCGACCTTCAGCTTCTCGATCCGCGGGATCAGCCGCTCGATCAGCGCGTCGGCGGTCTCGTCACCCACCGGCACCGCGACCGAGATCGCCATGCAGCGTTCGCCCGCAGCGCCGTAGCCGGCACCCACCAGCGCATCCGCCGCCTGATCCAGATCGGCGTCGGGCATGATGATCATGTGGTTCTTGGCGCCGCCGAAGCACTGCACGCGCTTGCCGTTCGCACAGCCGCGGGAATAGATGTATTCCGCGATCGGGGTGGATCCGACGAAGCCGACCGCCTGGATCGTGTGGTTGTCGAGGATGGCGTCCACCGCCTCCTTGTCGCCGTTCACGACCTGCAGGACGCCATCGGGCAGGCCGGCCTCCTGGAAGATCTCGGCCAGCATCAGCGGCACCGAGGGGTCGCGCTCGGAGGGCTTCAGGATGAAGGCGTTGCCCGCGGCCAGCGCCGGGCCCATCTTCCACAGCGGGATCATCGCCGGGAAGTTGAACGGAGTGATGCCCGCGGCCACGCCCAGCGGCTGGCGCATGGAATACATGTCGATGCCGGGGCCTGCGCTGTCGGTGAACTCGCCCTTCAGCAGGTGCGGCGCGCCGATGCAGAACTCGATCACCTCGAGGCCGCGCTGCACGTCCCCCTTGGCGTCGGGCAGGGTCTTGCCGTGCTCGCGGCTCAGCGCCTCGGCCAGCTTGTCCATGTCACGGTTCAGAAGGCGGACCACCTCCATCATCACGCGGGCGCGGCGCTGCGGGTTCGTGGCGCCCCATTTCACCTGCGCCTCGGCGGCCGAGGCCACGGCGGCGTCGAGTTCGCCCTTCGAGGCCAGCGGCACCCGGGCCTGCACCTCGCCGGTGGCCGGGTTGAAGACCTCGGCGAAGCGGCCCGAGGAGCCCTTGACGTGCTTGCCGTCGATCCAGTGGGTCAGCTCTTGCATGGAATCCTCCCTTGGTGTGGCGGCAGGATAGGCTTGCGTTTTTGCCGGATAAAGCGGCAAGTCTCCAAAAGCGTTTTGCGGAAATGCAGGCATGGACTGGGATGATCTGCGGGTGTTCCTTGCAGTGGCGCGGGCCGAGAGCCTGTCGGGGGCGGGCAAGGTGCTGAAGCTCGACCCGGCGACGGTCGGGCGACGGGTGGCGCGGCTCGAGGAGGCGCTGGGGGCGCGGCTGTTTGCCAAGAGCCCGCAGGGCTATGCGCTGACCGAAGCGGGGCAGCGCGTGCTTGCCCATGCGGAACGGGCGGAAGGCGCGATGGTGGCGGCGGCCGAGGAGGTGCAGGGCGCGGCCGGCCTCACCGGCCAGATCCGCATCGGCGCGCCGGACGGCTGCGCGAACTACCTGCTGCCGCAGGTGCTGGCCCGGATCTGCGAGGAGAACCCGGGGCTGGAGATGCAGATCGTCGCGCTGCCGCGGGTGTTCAACCTGTCCAAGCGCGAGGCCGACATGGCGATCGGGGTCAGCCGTCCCGAGGCCGGGCGGCTTCGCGTGCAGAAGCTGGCTACCTATCATCTGCATCTGGCCGCCAGCCGGGACTATCTGGCGCGCCACCCGCCGATCCGGTCGCTCGACGATCTCCGGCAGCACCGTCTGGTCGGCTACATCCCCGACATGATCTTCGACAAGGAACTCGACTACCTGACCGGCCTCGGCTCCGGCTCGGTGCCCTTCGCCTCGAATTCGGTGTCGGTGCAGCTCAATTGGCTGCGCGCCGGGGCGGGCGTCGGCATCGTGCACGATTTCGCCATGCCCTCGGCGCCGGAACTGGTGAAGGTCCTGACGGAAAGTCTCAGTCTGACGCGGACCTTCTGGCTGATCCGGCATCAGGACGATGCGCGGATGGAACGGCTGAACCGGTTCGCCGAGGCCCTTGCACAGGGCATTCGCCGCGAGGTCCTACGTCTGGAGGGCATGACTCGCCCGCAAATTGCGTTAGACTGACTCTCGGATGGAGAATTCGGGAGGAGGCCCGCCAATGCTCGTTCAACAGATCCTGAAGACGAAGTCGGATGACGGTGTGGTGACGGTTCCACCGGACATGAGCGTCGGCAAGATGGTCGAACTGCTCGGCGCGCGCCGGATCGGCGCGGTCGTGGTCTCGCGGGATGGCAAGCGGCCCGAGGGGATGGTGTCGGAACGCGACATCGTCCGGGAACTCGGGCGCCGCGGGCTGACGATCCTCGCGGACCGGGTCGAGACGATCATGACGGCGAAGATCGTCACCTGCACCTGCGCCGACGACGCCGAGGCGGTGATGCAGATGATGACCGAGGGCCGGTTCCGGCACCTTCCGGTGATGGCCGAGGACGAGATGGTGGGCCTCATCTCGATCGGCGACGTGGTGAAGGCGCGGCTGTCGGAACTGTCGATGGAGAAGGACGCGCTGGAAGGCATGATCAAGGGATTCTGACGCGCTTTTTGGGGCTTGCATCCCGGGACGCGATGCGTTTGCGTTCCCTCGACCAATTGGGGGAGGCATCATGCGCATCGGACTTTATCCCGGCACCTTCGATCCGCTGACCCTCGGGCATCTGGACATCATCCAGCGCGCCATGGCGCTGGTCGACCGTCTGGTGATCGGCGTCGCGATCAACCGGGACAAGGGGCCGCTGTTCACGCTCGAGGAACGTGTGCGCATGGTCGAGACCGAATGCCGGGCCATCGTCGCCGCCAACGGGGGCGAGATCGTGGTGCATCCATTCGAGAACCTGCTGATCGACTGCGCGCGCGACGTAGGCGCCACGGTGATCCTGCGCGGCCTGCGGGCGGTGGCGGATTTCGAATACGAGTTCCAGATGGTTGGCATGAACCGCGCGCTCGACGCCGGGATCGAGACGGTCTTCCTGATGGCGGATGCCCGCCGTCAGGCCATTGCCTCCAAGCTGGTGAAGGAGATCGCCCGGCTCGGCGGCGACGTCTCGAGCTTTGTCACGCCCGAGGTCGGCGCCGCATTGATCGCCAAGTATCGCTAGCTTCGGCCGGCAGGGGCCACCGGTCGCGCCCGGCCGGCGCAGGCCCTGCAGAGAAGGGCTGACCGCAGGCGGCACCACTCCTGGGTTGTCTGTCCGGAACTGGTCAGGGCCAAAGACGCGAGGACAGGATCAGCCCCAGATCGCCCGGCGCGCGGTGGCGTCGACGTCGTGGATGTCGAGATCGACCAGCGTGCTGGCCGGCAGGCGGGCAAGCGCGGCCCGGGTGGTGCGATAGCGCGCCTGATTGCGGGCGGCCGTCAGGATCGGCTGGAACAGGGTCTTCATGATTTGGGTCCTTTGGTTGGTCGCTTTCCTCCTCGGGCTCTAATTGCACCCTGAGGACGGCGCCAACAACCGCCAAGCCCGCCCTGCTGCCATGCAGCATGCGCAAGGGCCGCAAAGGAAAGGGGCGGCCCGCAGGCCGCCCCTTCGATCCCCGGCTGGGTCCGAACTCAGATGAGCTTGCCCATCGCGACGGCGGTATCCGCCATCCGGTTCGAGAAGCCCCACTCGTTGTCGTACCAGGTCAGGATGCGGACCATGTTGCCTTCCATGACCTTGGTCTGGTCCATGTGGAAGATCGACGAGTGCGGATCGTGGTTGAAGTCCGACGAGACGTTCGGCGCGTCCGTATAGCCGAGGATGCCCTTCAGGCGGCCGTCGGCGGCCTCGCGGATCGCGGCGTTGACTTCTTCCACCGTGGTCGCGCGGCTCGCTTCGAACACGAGGTCCACCACCGAGACGTTCGGCGTCGGAACGCGGATCGCCACGCCGTCCAGCTTGCCCTTCAGTTCCGGCAGCACGAGGCCCACGGCCTTGGCGGCGCCGGTCGAGGTCGGGATCATGCTCAGCGCCGCGGCGCGCGCGCGGTAGAGATCCTTGTGCATCGTGTCCAGCGTCGGTTGGTCGCCGGTGTAGCTGTGGATCGTGGTCATGAAGCCCTTGGTGATGCCCACGGCCTGATGCAGCACCTGCGCCACCGGCGACAGGCAGTTCGTGGTGCAGGAGGCGTTCGACACCACCAGATCCTCGGCGGTCAGCGTGTCATGGTTCACGCCGTAGACGATGGTCTTGTCCGCGCCGGTCGAGGGCGCCGAGACCAGCACGCGCTTGGCACCGTTCTCGAGGTGGATCTTGGCCTTGTCCTTGTCCGTGAAGATGCCGGTGCATTCCATCACGATGTCGATGTGGCCCCAGGGAAGCTCGGCCGGGTTGCGGATCGCCGAGACTTCGATCGGGCCGCGGCCGACGTCGATGGTCTTCTCGGTGGTGGTCACCGTGGCGGGGAAGCGGCCGTGAACCGAATCGAAGCGCAGCAGGTGCGCGTTGGTCTCGACCGGGCCGAGGTCGTTGATCGCCACCACCTCGATATCGGTCCGGCCCGATTCGACGATGGCGCGAAGCACGTTGCGCCCGATCCGGCCGAAGCCGTTGATAGCCACTTTCACGGTCATAGAGCTCTCCCAAGATTGGCGGGGGCGCCGCGCGAGTCGCGCGCTCCCGGACGGTCTGTAGGCTAACGACCCCAGAACGGCGCGCAATTCAACCAAAGAAAGGAGGAATTCGGCACCATAAGCTCGGATATCGCACAGGCTGCGACAGTTTGCGCAGTAGTAACGGCGTGCCCGTGGCCCCGACGAGGCAGGGATCCGGCGCAAGGACCGCGGCGTCGGGACCAAAGGCCCTGCGATCGGTCATGCGCAGGCGCGGCGAGGCTTTCGGCAGCCCGGTCGGACGCGCGCCCGGCAGGACGCTCCGGCGCGGCGCGGCCGGGCCGGCTGCGATGCACAAGGGTCGGGCAAAGTTGCGGTGCGACCCATGGGCTTGCCGAGGGAACGCCCCATCTGCCAGAAGGTTGACGGCAGGAACAGATGCAGGGATCAGGACATGAGCGGCTTGCTGGCGCTTCTCGACGATGTGGCCTCGATCGCCAAGGTGGCGGCGGCGTCGGTGGACGACGTGATCGGCCAGGCGACGAAGGCCGGGGCCAAGGCCGCGGGGGCGGTGATCGACGATGCGGCGGTGACGCCGAAATACGTCCACGGCTTCGACGCCTCGCGCGAGTTGCCGATCGTGTGGCGCATCGCCAAGGGGTCGCTGTTCAACAAGCTGGTGATCCTGCTGCCGGCGGCGCTGCTGCTGTCGGCCTTCGCGCCTTGGGCCGTGGCGCCGCTTCTGATGCTGGGAGGCGCCTATCTCTGCTTCGAGGGGGCCGAGAAGGTCTATCACATCTTCGCGCCACACCATCACGAGGACAAGGCGACCGAAGGCGACCCCGCCCATCTCGAGGAGGAGAAGGTCGCGGGCGCCATCAAGACCGACTTCATCCTGTCGGCCGAGATCATGACCATCGCGCTTGCGGCCCTGCCGGACGGCCATATCGGCATGAAGGCGGCGGCCCTTGCGGCGGCGGGCGTGGGCATCACGGTGCTGGTCTATGGCGGCGTGGCGGCCATCGTGAAGGCCGACGACGTGGGTGTGTTCATGAGCCTCAGGGGCCGGTTCGCACCGACGCGCGCGCTCGGCCGCGGGATCGTGCACGGGATGCCGACCTTCCTCAAGGCGCTGGCGGCGGTCGGCACGGCGGCGATGATCTGGGTGGGCGGCGCCATCGTGATCCACGGCCTCGAACAGCTGGGCTGGGGCTGGCTCTACCACCACATCCACGAGATCGCCGTGGCGGCCGCGGCGGCGGTGCCGCAGGCCCCCGGCCTTGTCGACTGGGCGGTGACCGCGGCGCTCGACGGGCTCTTCGGTCTGCTGCTCGGCATCGCGCTCATTCCGGTCGCGAAATGGATCGTCGCGCCGGTCTGGGGGCTGGTGTCCCGGCTGAAGCCCGGAACCTCGGCCCGCGGCTGAGGGTTCTGCCGGCAGCAATCAGGGAGCTGCCGATGGACCGCCAGGAATTCGAAGCATGGGAACGCCGCGTCGCCGATCGCGCCGAGCGGCTGTGGGACGGGGCGGGACGCCCCGAGGGCGGTGCGGCTCCCTTCATGGATCGCGCGCGCGAGCTGCTCGCGATCGAGGAGAACCCGCATGCCACAACCCGGCCGCTGGACGAGACCGATCCCGACGGCGAACCGATCGAGGCGGTGGAGAACCAGGGCGAGTTCCCGACCCTGACCGATCAGGGCGAGGAGCGCACCTACCCCCAGCGGGCCGGCGAACCCGACTGGAAGTGATCCCTCGGACCTGCGGTCCCCGACCGCTGTGGCGCAATCCGCGGCGAGCCGGCGAACCCGACCGGAAGGGGACCCTCGATCCCGCCGCCCTCGAGGGTTCTGGCGCGATCGCCGGGCGGCCGGCAAACCCGACCGGAGTGACGGAAAGAGGTCGACGCCGGGCGAGCCCTGCCAGCAGCGGTCCCAGCCCTGAGAGGTCGACGCCGGACGAGGCCGCGCGCGCAGCGGTCCCAGACCTGAAGGGTTCAAGCAAAAGGCCGCGCCGAAGCGCGGCCTTTCCTGTTCCTTGCGACCCGGATCAGCCGAGCAGGGCCTTCGCCTTGGCGACGGTCGCTTCCGGGGTGATGCCGAACTCCTTGTAGAGCCGCTCGGCCGGGGCCGAGGCGCCGAAGGTCGACATGCCGATGAAGCCGTCCTTGCCCTCGCGGCCGCGCTCGCCCAGCAGCCAGCGGTCCCAGCCCATGCGCACGCCCGCCTCGATGGCGATGCGGACGGCGCCCGGCGGAAGGACCTTGCGGCGGTAGGCCTCGTCCTGCTGCGCGAACAGTTCCATGCAGGGCATCGAGACGACGCGGGTGCCGATGCCTTCGGCCTCGAGCGCCTCGCGGGCCTTCAGCGCGATCTCGACCTCGGAACCCGAGGCGATCAGGATGACCTGACGCTTGCCGGTCGCCTCTTCCAGCACATAGGCGCCCTGCGCCACGAGGTTCTTGTTGGTGTGGGTCTTGCGCACCGCCGGCAGGTTCTGCCGAGACAGCGCCAGCACCGAGGGCGTGGCCTTCTCGGACAGCGCGATCTCCCAGGCCTCGGCGGTCTCGACGAGATCGGCGGGCCGGAACACCAGCATGTTCGGCGTCGCGCGCAGCATCGCCAGATGCTCGACCGGCTGGTGGGTCGGCCCGTCCTCGCCCAGACCGATCGAGTCATGGGTGAAGACATAGACCACCGGCATGTGCATCAGCGCCGAGAGGCGCACCGCGGGGCGGCAGTAGTCGGCAAAGCACATGAAGGTGCCGCCATAGGGTCGCAGGCCGCCGTGCAGCGCCATGCCGTTCATCGCGGCGGCCATGCCGTGCTCGCGGATGCCGTAATAGACGTAGCGGCCCTTGCGGTTGATCGGGTCGAAGACGCCCAGATCGGCGGTCTTGGTGTTGTTCGAGCCGGTCAGGTCGGCCGAGCCGCCGAGGGTCTCGGTCATGATCGGGTTGACCGATTCAAGCACGATTTCCGAGGCGCGGCGGGTGGCGACCTTCTGCGGGGTCTCGACCGCGGCCTTCTTCACGTTGCGGATGGTGGCCGCCAGCTTCTTCGGCGGCTCGCAGGAGAACTGCTGCTCGAAGAGCGCGCGCTTGGAGTCCGAGAGCGCCGCCATGCGCTCCTCCCACGCCTTGCGGGCTTCCGCGCCGCGCGAGCCGATGGCCTCCCAAGCCTTCTTCACGTCGGCGGGGATCTCGAAGGCGCCGCCGGTCCAGCCATAGACAGCCTTGGTGTCGGCAATCAGCTTGGCATCCGTCAGCGCGCCGTGACCCTTCGAGGTGTCCTGAGCCGAGGAGCCGAGCGCGATATGCGTGGTGCAGGCGATGAAGGCCGGACCCTTCGAGGCCTTGGCCTCGGTCAGCGCGCGGTCGATGTCGACCGGATCGTGGCCATCGCATTCGAACACGTCCCAGCCGGCGGCCGCGAAGCGGGCCTTCTGGTCGGTGCGGTCCGACAGCGACACCTTGCCGTCGATGGTGATGCCGTTGTTGTCCCACATCACGATCAGGCGCGACAGTTCGTGCCGGCCGGCGAGGCCGATCGCTTCCTGGCTCACGCCTTCCATCAGGCAGCCGTCACCGGCGATGCAGTAGGTGTAGTGGTCGATGATCTTCGACCCCCAGCGGGCGCGGAGCGACTCTTCCGCCATGGCGAGGCCGACCGCCATCGCGAGACCCTGGCCGAGCGGGCCGGTCGTGGTCTCGATCCCCTTGGCGAGGAAGTTCTCGGGGTGACCCGCCGTCTTCGCGCCCCACTGGCGGAAGTTCTTCAGCTGCTCGATCGGGAATTCCGGGTCGCCGGTCAGGTGCAGCAGCGAATAGACCAGCATCGAGCCGTGGCCCGCCGAGAGGACGAAGCGGTCGCGGTTCGGCCAGTCCGGCGCCTGCGCATCGAACACCATGTGCTTCTCGTAGAGGACGGTCGCCACGTCGGCCATGCCCATCGGCATGCCGGAGTGGCCCGAATTCGCCGCGGCGACCGCGTCGAGCGTCAGCGCGCGAATGGCGCAGGCCTTCTTCCAGTGATCGGGATGCTGCTCGCGCAGGCTGGATATATCCACGGCAATTCTCCGACTGAGGTCCTCCCGGTGCGGCGTCTTGCACGCACCGCTTCAGGGCTGCATATCAGCCCGACCGGCAAGATCAAGCGCGCCGGTCCCGATATGATGCCAAAGGGGGGCGCATCGGGGGCGAACCTTGCGGTAAGATCCCGGAAATGGCCGGGCGGACACGATTCGCGCGACAATGTGCCGCCGCAGGGCAGATGCGGACGGCCCGGCAGGAACGGAACGGAAAGGCAGACCACATGCAGGAACTGGAGGAACTCGAGCGCCGGCTTACGGCGGCGCTGGAACGGATCGGCGCCGGTATCGACGCGATCCCGGTGATGCCCGCGGAAAATCCCTTGCAGGCCGAACTGGACGAGGAGCGCATGGTCAATGCCCAGCTCGCCGAGCGCCTGAAGGCGGTGAAGGAGCGCGAGGGCGCCAAGATCGGCCAGCTCGAGGAGCAGGTCGACGCCCTGACCCGGCAGCTCGACGTGCAGGGGCTGGAGCTTCAGCGGATGAAGAAGACCACCGGCCAGCTGCGCGAGGCGCTGCGCGCGCTGCGCGAGGCCACCGCCGACGGCGTGGCCGATCCGCATCTGGTCAACCGCTCGATGGTGGTGGAACTCGAGGCGCTGCGGGCGGCGCGCGCCACCGAGGCCGCCGAGGTCGAGGAAGTCCTTGCCGCGCTGGAACCGCTGATCTCGGAGGGTCGCTCGGATGCCTGAACTGGCCATTACCATCGGGGGCAAGACCTTCGAAGTCGCCTGCCAGCCCGGCGAGGAGGATTTCCTGCGCGCCGCGGCCGCCACTCTGGACGCCGAGGCGGCCCCCGTCGTGGAGCAGATGGGCCGCATGACGGATTCGCGCATGCTGTTGATGGCGGGGCTGATGCTCGCGGACCGCATGGTGGGCGTGGACGAGGAAATCCGCCGCCTGCGCGAGCAGGTCTCCGAACTGGAGGCGCGCCCCGCGCCCGAGCCGGAGCGGGTCGAGGTGCCGGTCATCCCGGCGGGGGTGAAGGAGGCGCTGGCCGAACTGGCTGCCCGTGCCGAATCCGTCGCCGACCGCGTGGAGGAGCGCGCCCGCGCCTGAATCACGGCTGCCGGGGAGGGCTATCTGCCCCGGCTCTCGGCTAGCCGACCGTTCCTGAAACGACCGATCCCGCAGCGCTGCCAATGCAGGCGCGGGCATCGGGCGGCGTTCTTAAAGCTTGCAGGAGGAAAAGGTGTCGCGTCCGGACCTGCAGTGTCACGACGGGACAGGGGCGCGCCTGATGGCGCGCCCGCCAAGCCTCAGGCGTTGGCTTCGCGGATCTTGTCCGCCGCCGCCTTGTCGTAGGCCACGCCCTTCGCGTCGAACAGCTGGTCAAGCTCGCCCGACAGGGTCATCTCGGTGACGATGTCGCAGCCGCCGATGAACTCGCCCTTGACGTAGAGCTGCGGGATGGTCGGCCAGTCCGAGAAATCCTTGATCCCCTGACGGATGTCCGCGTCCTCGAGAACGTTCACGTCCTTGTAGCTGACCTGCATGTAGTTCAGCACGCCCGCGACGCGGCTCGAGAAACCGCACTGCGGCATGGATGCGGTGCCCTTCATGAACAGCACCACGTCGTTCGTGGTGACAAGGTCACGGAGCTGCTCTTCGACGGTGGTGGTCATGTCGGATCGTCCTCGTGGTTGGCCGCGGCATCGCGCGTGGGAAGGGGAGAAGCGCTCAGTCGGGCGCCTTGGTGGTCAGGGCCAGCGCATGAAGCTCGCCATGCGCGCCGTCCATCTTGCCCTTGAGCGAGGCATAGACGGCGCGCTGCTGCTGGACGCGGTTCAGGCCACGGAAGCTTTCGTCGACCACCTCGGCGGCCCAGTGGTTTCCGTCGCCGGCAAGGTCGGTGATGGTGATCTTCGCCTTGGGGAAACTGGCGCGGATGAGGTTCTCGATGTCCTGGGCTTCCATGGCCATGCTGCAGGCGTCCTGTGCAATCTTACGTCTGAAAGATGTATGCTTCGCGCCGGATGCGCGCAAGCGGCGGCTGCGCGACTTGTGCAGCCGCCTGCCGCTCCGCCTGCTCCGCGCGCATTGGCGCGGCCTGATGCCCGCGTTCCGGGCGCGGCACCTGCGGTGCCATGTCGGAAACTGGCCGAGCCGGGCGCCGCCTCAGCCGATGGCCGCGGCGAAGGCCGAGCGGTAGAGGCGCGACAGGTCCACGAGCGGGGCCGAGGCGGTGCCGAGCGTGACCTCCTCGCCGCCGAACTGGCCGACCTGCGCCAGCGTCACGCCCGCCGCTTCGGCCGCGGCCTGAAGCGCCTTGGTCTGGTCGGGGTGGCAGGCCACCAGATAGCGCGCCTGATCCTCGCCGAAGAGGGCGCCCGTGCCCTGCACCGTCAGCGTCAGGCCGAGGCCCGCGCCCTCTGCCATCTCGAAGGCCGCAAGCGCGAGCCCGCCGTCGGACAGGTCGGTCGCTGCCGAGACCAGCTTGCGGTTCGCGCGCAGGAACTCGCCATGGCGCTTCTCGGCCGCAAGGTCGACATGCGGCGCGTCGCCGTCCTCGCGGCCGAGCAGTTCGGCCAGAAGGGCGGACTGGCCCAGATGGCCCTTCGTCTCGCCGATCACCAGCGCCACGTCGCCTTCCGCGGGTTGGCCCGCGATCAGCTCGTCGAGCGAGGCAAGGATGCCGACCGCGCCGATGGTGGGGGTGGGCAGGATCGCCACGCCGTCCGTCTCGTTGTAGAGCGAGACGTTGCCCGAGACGATCGGCATGTCGAGCGCCGCCACAGCCGCGCCGATGCCCTTGATCGCGCCGACGAACTGGCCCATGATCTCGGGCTTTTCCGGGTTGCCGAAGTTCATGTTGTCGGTGGTGGCGAGCGGCTTCGCGCCCACCGCGGTCAGGTTGCGATAGGCTTCGGCCACCGCCTGCTTGCCGCCCTCGAACGGGTTGGCCTTGACGTAGCGCGGCGTCACGTCCGAGGTGAAGGCCAGCGCCTTCGGCGTGCCATGCACCCGCACCACGCCCGCGCCCAGACCCGGCGCGCGGACGGTATCCGCCATCACCTGGCTGTCATACTGCTCCCATACCCAGGCCTTGTGCGCGTAGGAGGGCGAGCCGATGAGCGCCTTGAGCCCCTCGATCGGATCGACCTCGGGCACGGGGGCCATCGGCGCGGCGGCGGGCGTCTCCACCCACGGCCGGTCGTATTCCGGCGCGGTGCCCGACAGCGCCTTCAGCGGCAGGTCGGCCTTCACCTCGTTGCCGTGCAGGATCAGGAAGCGGTCCTCGGGTATGGTCTCGCCGACGATGGCGAAGTCGAGGTCCCATTTCTCGAAGATCGCGCGGGCCACGGCCTCCTTCTCGGGCTTCAGCACCATGAGCATCCGCTCCTGGCTTTCCGAAAGCATCATCTCGTAGGCCGTCATGTGTGCCTCGCGCTGCGGCACGGCGTCGAGTTGCAGCTTGATGCCGAGGTCGCCCTTGTCGCCCATCTCGACCGCCGAGCAGGTGAGGCCCGCAGCACCCATGTCCTGGATCGAGATCACCGAGTCCGAGGCCATGAGTTCAAGACAGGCTTCGAGCAGCCGCTTCTCGGTGAAGGGGTCGCCGACCTGCACGGTCGGGCGCTTTTCCTCGATCGTGTCGTCGAACTCGGCCGAGGCCATGGTCGCGCCGCCCACGCCGTCGCGGCCGGTCTTGGCACCGAGATAGACCACCGGCATCCCCACGCCCGAGGCGGCCGAGTAGAAGATCTTGTCCGCACCCGCGAGACCCGCCGCGAAGGCGTTCACGAGGCAGTTGCCGTTGTAGGCGCGGTGGAAGCGGACCTCGCCGCCCACCGTAGGCACGCCGAAGGCATTGCCATAGCCGCCGATGCCCTCGACCACGCCCTTGACGATGTGGGCGGTCTTCGGGTGGCTCGGCTCGCCGAACGAAAGCGCGTTCATCGCCGCGATGGGGCGCGCCCCCATGGTGAAGACGTCGCGCAGGATGCCGCCGACGCCCGTCGCCGCGCCCTGATAGGGCTCGATGTAGGACGGGTGGTTGTGGCTCTCCATCTTGAAGATCACGGCCTGACCGTCGCCGATATCCACCACGCCCGCGTTCTCGCCGGGGCCGCAGATCACCTGCGGGCCGGTGGTAGGCAGCGTGCGCAGCCACTTCTTCGACGACTTGTAGGAGCAGTGCTCGTTCCACATCGCCGAGAAGATGCCAAGCTCGGTGAAGGTCGGCTCGCGCCCGATGATCTGCAGGATGCGCTGGTATTCGTCGGGCTTGAGGCCGTGGGCCGCGATCAGCTCGGGGGTGATTTCGGGCTCGGTCATGGCGCATCTCTCCACGGGGCATGGCTTTGGCCGCCTCATAGGACGGAACGGCCATCAGGGGAAGGTGGGGGAAGCGGCAGCGTCGCAAGAAATTTCGCCCCACGGTTCGCGATCCGCCCGCAAACGCGCCACCTGCGGCATTTTCCGGCCCATCCCGCGGGCAGGCGGGAAATCCTGACCGGAAAGCAAAAAAAAGGCCGAGCAGAAGCTCGGCCCAAGTCCAACAGGGAGGTATGAAGCGGACAAGAGAAACCTCTCGATCACCCGCTTCGAGAGGGGATTTAGGGCCGCGACTCGCGCCGATCAAGCGCCATCATGCTGCACCTGCAGCATGTCCGCCATGCATTGCGCGCATACCTTAGCGGCGCACCCATCTTTTTCTTGCAGATCAGGGATTTACGCGGATGGCACACACGCACCGGTGCCGGGGCGGCCCGCCTCATACTTAAGTTGCGCGGCCGGTCAGAGCTGCTGGGCCTTCCTGTAGATCGCAATCTCTTCCATCACGAACTCGCGGAAGGCCGCCACCCGCTTGGAATGGCGCAGCTCCTCGGGGTAGGCGAGGAAGACCGGGACATCGCCGGACTCCACATCGGGCAGCACCCGCACGAGGTCGGGGAAGGCGACCGCGAGGTAATCCGGCATCACCCCGATGCCGAGGTTGTTCAGCACGGCCTGCAGCACGCCGAAGTAGTTGTTCACCGTCAGCATCGACGGAATGTCGTGCGACATCAACTCCTGCACGAGCAGGGCGCCCGCGGCCACCTGCGGCGCGCCCGGCAACTGGCAGATCAACCGGTGGCGCGAGAAGTCCTCGGTCTTCTCGGGCGTGCCATTCTCGGCAAGATACTGCGCCGAGGCGTAGAGCCGCATCCGGATCGTCATCAGCCGCTTGCGGATCAGGTCGGCCTGCGACGGCTCCTTCATGCGGATCGCCACGTCGGCCTCGCGCATCGGCAGGTCGAGCACGCGCTCTTCCAGCATCAGGTCGATCTTCAGCGCCGGATACTTCTTGTAGAGCCCGCCCAGCCGCGGGGCGAGCCAGAGGGTGCCGAAGCCGGTCGTCGTCGTGACGCGCAACTCGCCGAAGACCTCGTCCTCGCTGTCGCGGATGCGGGCGGCTGCGGCGTCCAGTCGCTTGACCATCGCGCTCGTGGCCTCGAAGAGAAGCTCACCCTGCTCGGTGAGAATCAGTCCCCGGGCGTGGCGGTGGAAAAGCGTGACATTCAGGCTCTCCTCGAGGGCCCGGATCTGCCGGCTGACCGCCGACTGGGACAGGTGCAGCGTGTCGCCGGCGTGGGTCAGGCTGCCCGCATCGGCCACCGCGTGGAAGATTCTGAGCTTGTCCCAATCCATCTCGCAACTCTCCCGCCGCGGGTGGCGGCTTCTGCGCAATGATCCCTAACGGATCGCATATCCGTGTTGCAACGGAAACATGGCTCCGAAACCGCTTTGTAGGTCAACCTTTTTGACCTAAACTGGATTCATGTTCAAAGGCTGTGGGAGGAGACCGATGAGCAGGCAGGATGTGAAGCTGTCCGACCGCTATGACCTCGGCAAGTCGCCGGTGCTGTTGAACGGCACGCAGGCGCTGGTGCGGCTGATGCTGATGCAGAAGGCGCGCGACCGGGCGGCGGGGCTGAACACGGCGGGCTATGTCACGGGCTACCGCGGCTCGCCGCTGTCGTCGGTGGACCTGATGATGGGCCGAGCGAAGAAGGATCTGGACGCGGCCGACGTGCTGTTCCAGCCGGGCCTGAACGAGGACCTCGCGGCGACGGCGATCTGGGGCACGCAGCAGGCCGAGCTGCGAGGCGAAGGGCGCTTCGACGGCGTCTTCGCGCTCTGGTATGGCAAGGGGCCGGGGGTGGACCGTACCGGCGACGTGATGCGGCATGCCAACATGGCCGGCACCTCGCGGCACGGCGGCGTGCTGATGGCGATGGGCGACGACCACACCGGCGAAAGCTCGACCACGCTGCACCAGTCGGACTGGGCGCTGGTCGATGCCTATATCCCGGTCCTGTCGCCGGCCGGGGTGCAGGAGATCCTGGACTACGGGCTTTACGGCTGGGCGCTGTCGCGTTTCGCCGGCGTCTGGGTCGGCCTCAAGACCATGAAGGACACGGTGGAGGCCACGGCGGTGGTGGACGGTCGCCCCGACCGGATGCGCCTCGTCCTGCCCGATTTCGCGATGCCGCAGGGCGGGCTCAACATCCGGCTGGCCGATACTCCGGTGTCGCAGGAAGCGCGGATGATCGACTACAAGCGCTTCGCCGCCGAGGCCTTCAGCCACGCCAACCGCATGGACCGCCGGATCTGGGGCAAGCCGGGCGCAAAGATCGGCTTCGTCTCGGCCGGGAAAAGCTGGCTCGACCTCGTGCATGCCCTGTCGCTGCTGGGCATCGGCGAGCACGAGGCCGAACGGCTGGGGATCACCACCTACAAGGTCGGGCAGGTCTGGCCGCTCGATTTCCGCGGTTTCCAGGAGTG
The DNA here is from genome assembly GCF_002407205.1 of Rhodobacter sp. CZR27. Classification (NCBI taxonomy): domain Bacteria; kingdom Pseudomonadati; phylum Pseudomonadota; class Alphaproteobacteria; order Rhodobacterales; genus Rhodobacter; species Rhodobacter sp. CZR27. The sequence continues at coordinate 1,625,393 of NZ_CP023548.1, forward strand.
GGCCGAGGGCGTGGACCTGATCGTCTGCGTCGAGGAGAAGCGCAAGCTGATCGAGGTGCAGGCCAAGGAGGCGATCTTCAACGACCGCCGGGGCCGCCGCATCTTCGGCTGGCAGAACGACCGCGGCGAGGAGCTGTTCCCCACGAGGTTCGCGCTGGATCCCGTTGGAATTGCGGAAAAGATCGGCAAGATCCTGATCGAGGAGGGCCGCGCCACCGAAGCCGTCAAGGCCGGTCTCGCGCGGCTGGCCGAGGCACGCCGGGCCGACAATGCGCAGGATCTTGCGGCGCGGCTGCCCTATTTCTGCTCGGGCTGCCCGCACAACACCTCGACCCGGCTTCCCGAGGGCAGCCGCGCCTATGCGGGGATCGGCTGCCACTACATGGTGCAGTGGATGGACCGTGACACGGTCGGCTTCACCCAGATGGGCGGCGAGGGAGCAAACTGGATCGGTGAAGCTCCGTTCTCGAAGCGCCCGCACGTGTTCCAGAATCTGGGCGACGGCACCTACAACCACTCGGGCGTGCAGGCGATCCGGGCGGCGCTCGCGGCGGGCACGAACATCACCTACAAGATCCTGTTCAACGATGCCGTGGCCATGACCGGCGGCCAGCACAACGAGGGCGACCTTTCGGCCGATCGCATCGTGCGCGAGATCCAGGCGATGGGCGTGGGCCACATCGCCGTGGTGCATGACGCGAAGGAGGAGGTTGACCTCACGCGCTTCCCGAAGGGCATCGAGATCCACGAGCGCGCCGAGCTGATGGAGGTCCAGCGGAAATACCGTGATATTCCGGGCGTTTCGGCCATCGTCTACATCCAGACCTGCGCCGCCGAGAAGCGCCGTCGCCGCAAGCGCGGCACCTTCCCGGACATCGACCGCCGGGTCTTCATCAACACGGACGTCTGCGAGGGCTGCGGCGACTGCGGCGTGCAGTCGAACTGCGTGTCGATCGTGCCGGTCGAGACGGAACTCGGGCGCAAGCGCGCGATTGACCAGTCGTCCTGCAACAAGGATTTCTCGTGCCTCAACGGATTCTGTCCGTCCTTCGTCACGCTTGAGGGGGCAAAACCGAAGAAGGCCGCCACGGCCGAGATCGACCTGCCGCACCTGCCCGCACCCGTGCTTCCTGAGATCCGCGGCACGCACAACATCCTTGTGACCGGCGTGGGCGGGACCGGCGTGGTCACCGTCGGCGCGATCCTCTCCATGGCCGCGCATGTCGATGGCAAGGGCGCGGGCATGATGGAGATGGCGGGCCTCGCCCAGAAGGGCGGCGCCGTCCACATCCACTGCCGCATCGCCGAGAAGCCATCCGACATCAGCGCGATCCGCGTGGCCGTAGGCGAGGCCGATGCGGTGATTGGCGGCGATCTCGTGGTGACGGCCGGGGCGAAGACCATGGGCCTGATGGCCAAGGGGCGCACCGGGGCGGTGGTGAACAGCCACGACATCGTCACCGGAGAGTTCACGCGCAACACGGATTTCCGTGTTCCTTCCGACCGGTTGCAGGTCTCTCTTCAGGCGCGGCTTCAGGATCGTGTGGCGTTCCTCGACGCCACGGAACTGGCGCGTGTACTGATGGGCGACTCGATCTATTCGAACATGCTGGTCTTTGGCGCGGCCTGGCAGAAGGGGCTGATCCCGCTCAGCGAGGAGGCGATCCACCGCGCGATCGAGCTGAACGGCGCCGCGGTCGAGCAGAACGCCCGCGCCTTCGCGCTCGGCCGCTGGGCGGTGCTGCATCCCGCCGAAGCCGGGCGCATCCTGCAGCCCGAACCGCCGAAACCCGTGGACCCGGTGGCCTATCGCGCCGAGCGGCTGGCCGGCTACCAGTCGCGCCGGCTGGCGCGGCGGTTCCGCGCCCTCGTGGACAGCGCGCCTGCCGAGATCCGCGAGGACGTCGCCCGCGGCTACTACCAGCTTCTCGCCTACAAGGACGAATACGAGGTGGCGCGGCTTCACCTCGACACGATGGACCGCGCGCGGGCCGAATTCGACGGCGACTTCCACCCGACCTTCCACCTCGCGCCTCCGTTCCTTGCCGGGAAAGGCGACGAGCGCCCGAAGAAGCGCCAGTTCGGGGCGTGGATGATCCCGGCCTTCCGGCTGCTCGCGACCATGAAGGTGCTGCGCGGCACGCCCCTCGATCCGTTCGGCCGCAACCCGGAACGGCGGCTCGAACGCCGCCTGATCGCCGAGTTCGAGGCCGACATGGCCGAGATCCTGCCGAAGCTGCGGCCGGAGACCATGGACCTCGGGCGCGAGCTTGCACGGCTGCCGCTGTCGATCCGGGGCTATGGCCCGGTGAAGGAGGCGAATGCCACAAAGGCCGCAGGACGCCGCGAGGAGTTGCTGGCCGCGATCCGGGCCGGCGGGGCGCCCTTGCCGATGGCTGCGGAATAGGTCGCAAGCGCCACCAATGCGCTTCCGTCTCCGGCGGCATGACCCTATGCTGCCGGCAGTGACAAGTCCTGAGGGGCGGGGGCAGGCATGGCGGTTGGTGTGTTCGATTCGGGGCTTGGTGGCCTCACGGTGCTGGATGCGGTGCAGCGGCGGCTGCCGGAGGTTCCGTTCGTCTATTTCGGCGACAATGCCCACGCCCCCTATGGCGTGCGCGACGCCGAGGACATCTTCCAGTTGACCTGTGCCGCGACCGAGCGGCTGTGGGCGGAGGGCTGCGATCTTGTGATCCTCGCCTGCAACACCGCTTCGGCGGCGGCGCTGAAGCGGATGCAGGAAAGCTGGGTGCCGAAGGACAAGCGCGTGCTGGGGGTCTTCGTGCCGCTGATCGAGGCCCTGACCGAGCGGCAGTGGGGCGACAACAGCCCCCCGCGCGAGGTGGCGGTGAAGCATGTCGCGCTGTTCGCCACGCCCGCCACGGTGGCCAGCCGCGCCTTCCAGCGCGAACTGGCCTATCGCGCCATCGGCGTGGACGTAGAGGCCCAGCCCTGCGGCGGGGTCGTCGACGCGATCGAGCAGGGCGACGAGATCCTCGCCGAGGCGCTGGTGCGTAGCCATGTCGAGGCGCTGAAGCGGCGGATGCCGCATCCACAAGCCGCCATCCTTGGCTGCACCCACTATCCGCTGATGGAGAAGGTGTTCCAGGACGCGCTGGGTCCGGAAGTCACCGTCTATTCTCAGGCCAATCTTGTGGCCGAGAGCCTTGCGGATTATCTGGCACGCAGGCCGGAGTTCGCAGGCTCGGGACAGGAGTCGAAGTTCCTGACCACGGGCGATCCGAAGTCGGTCTCGAACAAGGCGACGCAGTTCCTCAGACGGCGGATCAGCTTCGAGTCCGTGTGACAGGAAACCAACGGAAGACACTGATATGGAATACAGGATCGCCATTCTCGGTGCCTCGGGCTACACCGGGGCCGAACTGGTCCGGCTGATCGCCACGCATCCCGCCATGCGGATCGTGGCGCTGTCCGGCGACCGCAAGGCCGGGATGGAAATGGCCGAGGTGTTCCCCTTCCTGCGCCACCTTGACCTGCCGCGGCTGCAGAAGATCGAGGAGATCGATTTCTCGCGCGTGGACCTGGCGTTCTGCGCGCTTCCTCATGCGACGTCTCAGGCGGTGATCGCCGATCTTCCGGCCGATCTGAAGGTCGTGGACCTGTCTGCCGACTTCCGCCTGCGCGATCCGGCCGCATACGAGAAGTGGTATGGCAAGCCCCATGCCGCGCCCGGGCTGCAGAAGGAAGCGGTCTATGGCCTGACCGAGTTCTACCGCGACGAGATCCGCGGGGCCCGCCTGGTGGCGGGCACGGGCTGCAACGCGGCGACCGGGCAATATGCCATCCGGCCGCTGATAGAGGCCGGGGTGATCGACCTCGACGACATCCTGATCGACCTCAAGGCCGGCGTCTCGGGAGCGGGCCGCAGCCTGAAGGAGAACCTGCTGCACGCCGAACTCTCCGAGGGCACGCATGCATATTCGGCGGGCGGCAAGCACCGGCACCTCGGCGAATTCGACCAGGAGTTCTCGAAGGTCGCCGGCAGGCCCGTGATGGTGCAGTTCACGCCTCACCTGACGCCGATGAACCGCGGCATCCTTGCCAGTGTCTATGTCAAGGGCGATCCGCGGGCGGTCCATCAGGCGCTCTTCGACCGCTATCTGAAGGAAACGTTCATCGAGGTGCTGCCTTTTGGCGCGCTCCCCTCGACACGCGACATCCGAGGCTCCAACTTCGTCCATATCGGCGTGATCGGGGACCGCATTCCCGGCCGCGCCATGGTGGTGGCGGTGCTGGACAACCTGTGCAAGGGCTCGTCGGGGCAGGCGATCCAGAATGCGAACCTGATGCTGGGACTGGACGAGGCCGCAGGGCTGATGCTCGCGCCCGTCTTCCCCTGAGAGCCGTTTGCCGCGAGGACGCACATGAAGGGCCTGAAGAAGAAACGCCGCATCCAGATCATCGCGCTGGCCTTCGTGGCACTGGCCGGATCCACCGCGCTGATCGGCTATGCCATGCGCGACGGGATCAACTTCTTCCGCTCGCCCACGCAGGTGGTCGAGGCGCCGCCGCCCGAGACCGAGGTGTTCCGCATCGGCGGCCTGGTCGAGGAAGGCAGTCTGATCCGCGGGCAGGGCGAGACGGTGACCTTCCGCGTCACCGACACCAATGCCACCGTGCCGGTCACCTACAAGGGCGTGTTGCCCGACCTCTTTGCCGAGAACGCGGGCATGGTAGGCACGGGGCGCCTGGTGAACGGGACCTTCGTCGCGACCGAGATCCTTGCCAAGCACGACGAGACCTACATGCCGAAGGAAGTGGTCGACACCCTCAAGGAACAGGGCGTCTATCAGGAACCGAGCGGCTGATTAACCACGCCTTGAGCCGTCTTCGGCAGTCTGGCCCGCGAACTTGCGCGGGGGTCAGATGCACAGCGTTCAGGACATTGCGAAAGAGATCGTCGCCCGCGAGGGCGGCTTCGTGGACGATCCCTCCGATCCGGGGTGCGCCACGAAATACGGTGTCACCATCGGCACGTTGCGCCGGCTGGGCTTCGATACCACGGGAGACGGGAAGGTGGGCATCGACGACGTGCGCTGCCTGACCCGGACCCAGGCCGAGGCCATCTTCGTCGAGCACTACTTCCGCCGCCCCGGCATCGGCAACCTGCCCGAGGCCATCCAGGCCAGCGTCTTCGACATGTATGTCAACGCGGGCACCAATGCGGTGAAGATCCTGCAGCGCCTTGTCAGCGACATGGGATTTCCCTGCACGGCCGACGGGGTGATCGGGCCGCAGACCATCCGGCAGGTCCAGTCGGCCTGGGAGGCGGCGCCCGGCCATCTGGGCGATGCCTATGCCATCGCGCGGCGCAACTGGTATTACGCGCTCGCCGACGGCCGGCCTGCCTCGCGCAAGTATGCCCGGCGCCGTGATGGCGGCAAGGGCGGCTGGATCACCCGCGCCGAGGAGTTCATGTCGGACCGATACCGCCTGACCGAGGCGCAGCACCGGGAAAGGGTTGCATCATGGGCCTGATGGGACGGTTCATCGCGGGCACCGACAGCGTGGCGGCGCTGGGGGCGGCGGCCCGGGATGTGGTCGAGGCCTTCCGCCCGAACGCCACGCGCGAGATGGAGCTTTCGGCCTTGGCGCAGAGCGAGGCGCTCCGGCAGTATTCCGAGGAATATGCCACCGCCGGCGCGAACTGGTTCGACCGGCTGGTGAACGGCCTGAACCGGCTGCCGCGTCCGATGCTCGCCTTCGGCACGCTGGCGCTTTTCGTCTTCGCCATGGTCGATCCCGAAAGCTTCGGGCGGCGCATGTCGGGCCTTGCGCTCGTGCCCGATCCGCTCTGGTGGCTGCTGGCCGCCATCGTCGGCTTCTACTTCGGCTCACGCGAGGCACACTATTTCCGCGCACGCCAGCCGCCCGTGACGGCGGGGCCTGCGCAGTCGGGGGGCGACGTGAACCCCGCCCTTGACGAGTGGCGCGAGGAGCGATCCTGAGGCGCAGCCTCCGGCGGGGCGGGCGGCATTGACCTGTGCGCCCGCCTCTGGCAAAGCCGGGGCGACAGTCAGGATACGCCCCGAATGAACCTCTTCACCGAAATCCGCAATCTCGTGACGGCCGAACTCGGCGCCATGGCCGAGGCGGGGGATCTTCCCGCCGGCCTCGACTTCGCCGCCGTCGCGGTGGAGCCGCCGCGCGATCCGGCGCATGGCGACATGGCGACCAATGCGGCGATGGTGCTGGCCAAGCCCGCCGGCAAGCCGCCGCGCACCATTGCCGAGACGCTGGCCGCGCGGCTTGCGGCCGATCCGCGGATCGCGATGGCCGAAGTGGCGGGGCCGGGCTTCCTGAACCTGCGGCTGAAGCCGGGGGTCTGGCAGGGGCTGGTGGCCTCGGTCCTGGGGCAGGGTGCGGACTATGGCCGCTCCTCCATCGGTGCGGGCCAGCGGGTGAACGTGGAATTCGTCTCGGCCAACCCCACGGGGCCGATGCATGTCGGCCATGTCCGCGGCGCGGTGGTGGGCGATGCGCTCGCCCGGCTTCTGGCCTTCGCGGGCTGGGACGTGACGCGGGAATACTACATCAATGACGGCGGTGCGCAGGTCGACGTGCTCGCGCGTTCGGCCTTCGAGCGCTACCGCGAGGCGAACGGGCTCGAGCCCGAGATCCGCGAGGGCCTCTATCCCGGCGACTACCTGATCCCGGTGGGTGAGGCGCTCAAGGCGAAATACGGCACCAGCCTGCTCGACCAGCCGGAAAGCGTCTGGCTCGCCGACGTGCGCGACTTCGCCACCGGCATGATGATGCAGATGATCCGCGAGGATCTGGCGGCGCTCGGCGTCCAGATGGACGTCTATTCCTCGGAAAAGGCGCTTTACGGCACCGGCAAGATCGAGGCGGCGCTGGCCCGGCTGGAGGGCATGGGCCTGATCTACGAGGGCGTGCTGGAGCCGCCGAAGGGCAAGCTGCCCGAGGATTGGGAGCCGCGCGAGCAGACGCTGTTCCGCTCGACGGCGCATGGCGACGACGTGGACCGGCCGGTGAAGAAGTCGGACGGCAGCTGGACCTATTTCGCCCCCGACATCGCCTACCACTACGACAAGGTCAGCCGCGGCTTTGACCAGCTGATCGACATCTTCGGCGCCGACCACGGCGGCTACGTCAAGCGGATGAAGGCGGCGGTGGCGGCGCTGTCCGAGGGGCGCGTGCCGCTCGACATCAAGCTGATCCAGCTGGTGAAGCTGTGGAAGAACGGCGAACCCTTCAAGATGTCGAAGCGCGCCGGAACCTACGTGACGCTGCGCGACGTGGTGGAGCAGGTGGGTGCCGACGTCACCCGCTTCGTGATGCTGACGCGCAAGAACGACGCGGCGCTCGACTTCGACTTCGACAAGGTGCTGGAGCAGTCGAAGGAGAACCCGGTCTTCTACGTTCAATATGCCAATGCGCGGATCAACTCGGTCCTGCGCAAGGCGCGCGAGGCGGGGATCGACGTCGCGGACGCCAGCCTTGCGGCGGCGGATCTGGGCCGGCTCGACCATCCGGCCGAGCTTGCGCTGATCGCGAAAGTCGCGGAATGGCCGCGTCTGGTCGAGATCGCGGCCCGCACGAACGAGCCGCACCGCGTGGCCTTCTACCTGCACGAACTCGCCTCGGACCTCCACGGCCTGTGGAACCGCGGCAACGATGAACCCGGATTGCGCTTCCTTCAGGACGATCCGGCGGTTTCACAGGCAAAAATCGCCCTCGCGCGGGCGGTGGGCGTTGTGATTTGCGCCGGTTTGAGTATCTTGGGCGTCACTCCGGTCGAAGAAATGCGCTGAAAACATGCATCCGCCGGGGCGTAACAGGCAAGCAGCGCCGGGGCGTGCCCCGCGCGCAGTGGGGCAGAGCATGGCGGACGTGGATTTCGACGACTACGAGGGCTATTACGCCCCGCAGCGCCCTGCGAAGATGCAGCGCGCCCTCAACATCGCGGGCGGGGTGTCGTCCATCGCGCTGATCCTGGGGCTGGCGATCTGGGGCTACAAGCTCGCGGTGCGCGACGTGCACGGCATCCCCGTGGTCCGGGCGATCGAGGGGCCGATGCGCATCGCCCCCGAGAACCCGGGTGGCGAAATCGCCGCGCATCAGGGTCTTGCCGTGAATGACGTGGCGGCCGTGGGCACCGCCTCGCCGCCGCCGGACCGGTTGGTGCTGGCGCCGAAGCCGGTGGAACTGGCCCTGGATGACGGGCCGGGCCTCGAGGTTCCGGGCGCAGCACCTGCCGCGGCCCAAGAGGGCGGGACAGAGGCGCCGACGCTCACCCCCGATCGCATGGACACGCCCGTCGAGGAGGTTGCCGCCGCCGCCCCCGCTGCCGATGACGCAACGTCCGGGGCGCTGGCCGAGGAGGAGCTTCCCGCGATCGACGCCGACGCGACCAGGCTCGCGCTGGCCGAGGCCATTGCCGACACGGTCGAACCCGTCGCGACCGAGCCGGAAGAGGCGCTGCCCGAACCCGCACCGCCCGGTGCGGTGACACGCTCGCCGGTGCCGCCGCCGCGTCCGGCCCGCCTCGCGCGGGCGACGCCGGCCGCTGCGGCAACCGCGGCCCCCGCCGGTGCCGCGACCGGGCCGGTCAAGGAGGTCGATCCCGGCACGCTCGCCTCCGGCACGCGGCTTGTCCAGCTTGGCGCCTTCGACGATGCCGACTCCGCGAAGAGGGAATGGGACAAGCTCGTCTCGCGCTTCGGCGGCCTGATCGCCGACAAGGGCCGCGTGGTGCAGAGCGCACAGAGCGGCGGGCGCACCTTCTACCGCTTGCGCGCCTCGGGCTTTGCGGACGAGGCCGACGCACGCCGCTTCTGCTCGGCGCTTCTGGCCGAGGATACCGCCTGCATCCCGGTCGCCGTTCGATGAGCGAGGCCGGCCGGTCGGCCTGCATCTTCGGCTGTTCCGGCCCCCGCCCCACCGAGGCCGAGCGTCGCTTCTTCCGCGAGGCCGATCCCTTCGGCTTCATCCTGTTCGCGCGGAACATCCATGATCCGGCGCAAGTCTCTGCCTTGGCAGCAGAACTTCGCGATTCAGTCGGTCGCGACGCCCCGATCTTCGTCGATCAGGAAGGCGGCCGCGTGCAGCGCCTGCGCGCGCCGCACTGGCGCGAGTGGATGCCGCCGCTTCAGGCTGTCGAGGCAGCCGGCGACCTTGCGCCGCGGATGCTCTGGCTGCGCTATCGCCTGATCGCCGCCGAGTTGCGCGCCGTGGGCATCGACGGCAACTGCGCCCCGGTGGCTGATGTGCTGACGGCGGCCACGCATCCCTTCCTTGCCAACCGCTGCCTGTCGGGCGATGCGGCGACGGTGGCCGAGCTTGGCCGGGTGGTGGCCGAGGCGCATCTGGCGGGCGGCGTGCTTCCGGTGATCAAGCACCTTCCCGGCCACGGACGCGCCGCGGCCGACACCCACCACGACCTTCCCACGGTCAGCGCCGACCGCGAGACGCTGTCCGCCAGCGATTTCGCGGCATTTCGGCCGCTGGCCGATCTTCCGCTGGCCATGACGGCGCATGTGGTCTTCGCGGCCTGGGACGAGCGCCCGGCCACCTGCTCGCCCGCGATGATCGAGGTGATCCGGTCCGATATCGGCTTCGGCGGCCTCCTGATGAGCGACGACCTGTCGATGCAGGCGCTGTCGGGAAGAATCGGCACGCGCGCGGGCGCGGCCATCGCGGCAGGATGCGACATCGCCCTGCACTGCAACGGCGACCTGGCCGAGATGGAGGCCGTTGCCGCCACCGCGGGCGACATGGGTCCGAAGACGCTGGAGCGCGCCCGCAGGGCGCTCGCCCTGCGGCGCACTCCCCTGCCGATTGACAGGGCGGCGCTCGAGGCCGAACATGACGCCCTCTCGGGCGGGCACGTTCATGGCTGACGATTGGGAAGAGCCCTCCGCTGTCCTCAGCGTCGCGGACCGCCTGGCGGCCGAGGCGCTGATCGTCGATGTCGAGGGCTACGAGGGGCCGCTGGACCTGCTGCTGACGCTCTCGCGGACGCAGAAGGTGGACCTGCGGCGGATCTCGGTGCTGAAGCTGGCCGAGCAATACCTGATCTTCGTCAACCGCGCCAAGCAGTTGCGCATCGAACTTGCCGCGGATTATCTGGTGATGGCGGCCTGGCTCGCCTATCTGAAGAGCCGCCTGCTGCTGCCCCCCGACCCGTCCGAGGAAGGCCCCTCGGCCGAGGAGCTGGCGGCGCATCTCGCCTTTCAGCTCGAACGGCTCGAGGCGATGCGCGATGCCGCCGCCCGGCTGATGGCGCGCGACCAGAAGGGCCGCGACTTCTTCCCCCGCGGCCTGCCCGAGGATGTCACCCGCCACCGCAAGGTGACCTGGACCGCCACGCTGATCGACCTGATGCGCGCCTATGCCCGCATCCGCACCAAGGACGAGTTCCGCCCCTTCGTGATGGACCGCCACCATGTCTTCACCATGGAGCAGGCGCTCGAGCGCATGCGCGGCATGCTCAACTGGTTCGGCGACTGGGCCGAACTGACGAGCTACCTGCCCGAGGGCTGGGACGGCCACCCGATGCGCCGCCGCTCGGCCACCGCGGCGCATTTCGCGGCCATCCTCGAGATGACCAAGCGCGGCCAGATCGAGGTGCGGCAGGGCGACACCTTCGCGCCCATCCTGATCCGCAGGAGAGACGGCTGATGACCGAGCACCCGGAGAAGAGCCTGTTCGCGGCCCCCGTGATGGCCGAGCAGGAGCGCATGGTCGAGGCGATCCTGTTTGCCTCCGCCGATCCGGTGACGGTGGCCGAACTGTCCGCCCGCCTGCCTCATGGCTGCGACCCGGCCGAGGCGCTGATGCATCTGCGCAGCCGCTACGAGGGGCGCGGGGTGACCCTCGTGCGCGTGGGCGACGCCTGGGCCTTCCGCACCGCGCCCGACCTCGGGTTCCTGATGCGCAAGGAGACGGTGGAGCAGAAGAAGCTCTCGCGCGCCGCGATCGAGACTCTGGCCATCGTCGCCTATCACCAGCCCGTCACCCGCGCCGAGATCGAGGAGATCCGCGGCGTGGCCGTCAGCCGGGGCACTATCGACCAGCTGATCGAGCTGGAATGGATCCGCTTCGGCCGCCGCCGCATGACGCCGGGCCGCCCGGTGACCTTCGTGGTGACCGAGCAGTTCCTGGACCATTTCGGGCTGGAATCGGCGCGCGACCTGCCGGGGATCAAGGAACTGCGCGCCGCGGGCCTGCTGGACAACCGCCCGCCGCCGGGCAGTGCCCGCCAGCCGGACGAGGACGAGCCGGTGACCGGACAAAGCGAACTTTTCGAGGATTGATCATGACGACGACCGGCTTCTTCGCGAGGCTGAAGCGCCTCTTCCTGCGCAGCGGGACCACCTCCGGCACGGCCGCGCCGCGCCCGAAGCCCACGGGCGAGAGCCGCGCGATCCAGCAGGCGAAGGCCGACCGCGCCGCCGCAAAGCGCGCGCGCAAGGCGGCGCAGGCCACGCGGCGCGGCGGGCGCTGATTTCCGCCGATACCGGACCTGCCCGGTATCCTTTTTCCGCCTGACATGATATGGGGGCCGGGCCGACCCGTTCCGGGGCCGGCAGGGCGTCATTTACGTCCTACTGCCCGAACCCATTTCATGATCCATTCGGAGTTCCTCGATGCATTTTCGCTCGCTCACCGGTCGTCTGTTCCAGACGCTGTTCTTCGAGGCTCTGGGCCTCGCCCTGGTCGTTCCGGTCTATAGCCTCGCCTTCGGACTTGCCGGCCGCGAGGCGCTTGCCATCATGCTTGCCGTGTCGGTGACCGCAATGATCTGGACCGCGCTGCATCACGTGCTGTTCGACTGGTTCGACTGGCACCTGACGCGGCGGCTGGACGGCCACCGGCCCATCGGCTTGCGGGTGATCCAGGCGGTCTCGCAGGAGGTCACCAGCCTGTCGATCACGCTGCCGATGCTGATCTGGCTTGGCGGCCACAGCCCGCGCGAGGCGCTGGCGACCAGCCTCGCGCTGGCGGTGTTCTACACGGTCTATGCCTTCCTGTTCCACGTGGCCGCCGACCGCTGGCGCCCCCTCGGCCGGCACCTCGCCTGGACCTAGGAGTGCACGAGGGGCAGCCGCTCCAGCATCCGGAAACGACCGTCGGTAGCCTCGGCGAACAGGCAGAGGCTGCCGATCCGTACAGGCCCGGCCAGCACCGGCTCCAGCACGCGATCCAGGACGGCCTCCACCGCGTCCAGTTCGGGCTCGGGCAACTCCCCCGTCAGCGTCAGATGGAAGCGGAAATCGTCGAACACGTAAGGATAGCCCCAATCGGCGAGGTAGCCCCGCTGGCGCGGCGTCAGCCGCTCCGGCCGCCGCCGGGCGATCTCGGCCTCGGTCAGCGGAGCTCGGAAGCCGTCGAAGGCCCGCACCACCTGGGCCGCCAGGTCGGACACCGCGCCGTCCTCGGCGCGCGGGACCAGCGCCAGGAAGCCACCGATCCGCGAGATGGTCAGCCCCGCCAGCGTCACCGGCTCCAGATAGGGGCAGAGCGCCACCATCGCCGCGTGGAGATCCACCACATCCACGCCATCGGCCAGCCGGAACGGCGATTTGAACGTGCCGTGCAGCCCGTACTTGCGGGGCGCCTGGGTGATCAGGGCGATGTCGCGCGGAAGGCCACCGATCGGCGGATGCGGCACAGGCTCGGCGGCAACGGGATCCCATCCGAGCCACGCGGCGCCGAACTCGGCCAGCGGCCCGGGCTCGGGCGTCCAGTAGACCGCATATCGCGAAAAGCCTTCCATCGCCGCCTTCTCCTCGCTCAGCCCCTTCCACCATAGCGCGCTGCGCCTGCGAAGAAAGGCCGCCATCCGGTCATTTCCCCCGCCCGGGAACCGCGCTAGGGTCGGGCGAACCCGCATGGAGCCAGTCGATGACGCCCTCTGCCTTCACCGCCCGCGGCCGCTTCTGGCGCGGCAACCTGCACACGCATTCGAACCTGTCCGACGGCGCGCTCGCTCCGGCCGAGGTCTGCCGGCGCTATCGCGACGAGGGCTATGACTTCCTCGCGCTGACCGATCACTTCGTCGGCCGCTATGGCTATCCCATCGTGGACACGCGGCCCTTCCGCAGCAACAGCTTCACGACGATCCTCGGCGCCGAGCTTCACTCCGGCCCGATGGCGAATGGCGAGCTGTGGCATATCCTTGCCGTCGGTCTGCCGGAAGACTTCGCGCCTCCCGCTGTGCCCGACTTCCGCGCTGATGCAGCCCAGGAAACCGGCCCGGCCATCGCCGAGCGCGCGGTGGCCGCGGGCGCCTTCGTGGCGATCGCCCATCCGCAATGGTCCGGGCTGACGCTGGCCGATGCCCGAAGCATCAGCGCCGCCCATGCGGTCGAGATCTACAACCACGGCTGCGCCATGGGCTGCGAGCGTCCGGACGGCAGCGCCATCGCCGACCTGCTGCTGACCGAGGGCCGCCGCCTGACGCTGATCGCCACTGATGACGCGCATTTCACCGAGCCCGACCATTTCGGCGGCTGGGTGATGGTCAAGGCCGAGGAGAACGACCCCGAGGCGCTGCTTTCGGCGCTGAAGCGGGGCGACTTCTATTCTAGCCAGGGCCCGGAGTTGCGGCGGATCGACTGCGACGGCGAGGCGCTCGAGATCGAGTGCTCGGCCGTGACGGCCGCGACGGTGCAGGGCGCGGGCACTGCGGCCACGGCGGTCCATGGCCTGTCGATGACGCGGGCGCGGATCCCGCTCGACCGCTTCCGTGCAAGCCCCTTTGTCCGGGTCACGATCCGGGATGCGGCCGGTCGCCGGGCCTGGTCGAACCCGATCCACCTCTGATCCCGGCTCAGTTGCCGAGGATGCCGGGCAGCCGCAGGTCATGCTCGCGTGCGCAGGCCAGCGCCTCGGGATAGCCGGCATCGGCATGGCGCATCACGCCGGTGGCCGGATCGTTCCACAGCACGCGGGCAAGGCGGCGGTCGGCCTCCTCGCTTCCGTCGCAGCAGATCACCATGCCGGCGTGCTGCGAGAATCCCATGCCCACCCCGCCGCCATGGTGCAGCGAGACCCAGGTGGCGCCCGAGGCCGTATTCAGCAGCGCGTTGAGCAAGGGCCAGTCCGAGACCGCATCCGAGCCATCCCGCATCGCCTCGGTCTCGCGGTTGGGCGAGGCGACGGAGCCGCTGTCGAGGTGGTCGCGGCCGATGACGACGGGCGCCGCCAGTTCTCCGCGGTGCACCATCTCGTTGAAGGCGAGGCCCGCGCGGTGCCGGTCGCCCAGCCCGATCCAGCAGATCCGGGCCGGGAGGCCCTGAAAGGAGATGCGTTCGGCCGCCATGTCCAGCCAGCGGTGCAGATGCGGATTGTCCGGAAACAGTTCCTTCATCTTCGCATCGGTCTTGCGGATGTCCTCGGGATCGCCCGACAGCGCCACCCAGCGGAACGGCCCGATGCCGCGGCAGAACAGCGGCCGAATGCAGGCCGGCACGAAGCCCGGGAAGGAGAAGGCGGTGGAAAGTCCTTCTTCCTTTGCGACTTGCCGGATGTTGTTGCCGTAATCCAGCGTCGGGATGCCGGCGTTGTGAAAACCCACCATCGCCTCCACATGCCGCCGCATCGAGGCCCGGGCGGCGCGGATAACTTGATCGGGGTCGGTCTCCTGCCGGCTGCGCCACTCGGCGAGGGTCCAGCCGAGCGGCAGGTAGCCGTGCAGGGGATCGTGCGCCGAGGTCTGGTCGGTCACCAGATCAGGGCGCGGACCGCCGGCCATCATCCGGGCGAGAAGGTCCGGCACCACCTCGGCCGCATTGCCGAGAAGACCAACCGACTTCGCCTCACCGGCCGAAGTCCAGCGACGGATGAGGTCGAGCGCTTCATCCAGCGTATGAGCCTTCTCGTCCAGGTATCTGGTCCGAAGGCGGAAATCTATCCGACTCTCGTCGCACTCCACCGCAAGGCAGCAGGCGCCTGCCATGACGGCCGCCAGGGGCTGCGCCCCGCCCATGCCTCCGAGGCCCGCCGTCAGGATCCAGCGTCCCGCGAGATCCCCGCCGTAATGCTGGCGCCCGACCTCGGCGAAGGTCTCGTAGGTGCCCTGAACGATGCCTTGCGTGCCGATGTAGATCCAGCTTCCGGCCGTCATCTGGCCGTACATCATCAGCCCCTTGCGATCGAGTTCGTTGAAATGCTCCCAGGTCGCCCAGTGCGGCACGAGGTTGGAGTTCGCGATCAGCACCCGCGGCGCGTCCGGGTGGGTGCGGAACACGCCCACAGGGCGCCCCGACTGCACCAGCAGCGTCTCGTCCGCCTCGAGGTCCCGCAACGTCGCCACGATCCGGTCGAAATCCTCCCAGGTCCGGGCGGCGCGGCCGATGCCCCCGTAGACCACCAGTTCATGCGGATTCTCGGCCACGTCGGGATGCAGGTTGTTCATCAGCATCCTAAGCGCCGCTTCGGTCTGCCAGCTTTTCGCGCTGATCTCGGGGCCGGTCGGCGGAAAGACGTCGCGCAGGTTGTGGCGGCTGGACATCGGCGGCTCCTCAGAGGGTGGGAAGGGCAAGCTCCGCAGCGGCTGCCAGCCCGCCCGAGGCGACGAGGCGGGCAGCGGTGGCAAGGTCAGGGGCGAGGATGCGGTCGGCCTCGATGCGCGGAACCTCCGCGCGGAGCGTGGCGAGCACCTGCCGAAGCGGGGCGGAGGTTCGCAGCGGCGCCCGGAAGTCGATGCCTTGCGCGGCACAGACCGCCTCCACCCCCAGGATCACGGCGAGGTTCTCCGTCATCCGGCCGAGCCGCCGCGCGCCGTGGGCGGCCATGCTGACATGGTCCTCCTGGTTGGCCGAGGTCGGCGTGCTGTCGGTGACCGTCGGCGCGGCCATGTGCTTGTTCTCGCTCATCAGCGCCGCCGTCGTCACCTCGGCGATCATCAGGCCGGAGTTGAGCCCCGGCTCGGGCGTCAGGAACGGCGGCAGGTCGCAGGAGAGCGTCGGATCGACCATCAGCGCCACCCGCCGCTGCGCGATGGCGCCGATCTCGGACAGCGCGAGCGCGATCATGTCGGCGGCGAAGCCCACGGGCTCGGCGTGGAAGTTGCCGCCCGAGACGATGCCGTCCGACAGCACCAGCGGATTGTCGGTCGCGGCATTGGCCTCGATCTTCAGCGTGCGAGCCGCCATGCGCAGCACGTCCATCGCGGCGCCCGTAACCTGCGGCTGGCAGCGGATGCAATAGGGGTCCTGCACCCGCACGTCGCCCTGCCGGTGACTCTCGCGGATCTCCGAGCCGTCGAGCAGGGCGCGCATGAAGGCGGCTGCCTCGATCTGCCCGGCGTGGCCGCGCAGCGCGTGGATCTCGGCGCGCAGCGGGGCGGTGGAGCCCATGATCGCGTCGGTGGACATGGCCGAGATCACCAGCGCCGCCTGCGCCGCGCGCCAGCCGTCGAAGATGCCGGCGAGGGCATAGGCGGTCGAGAACTGGGTGCCGTTGATCAGCGCCAGCCCCTCCTTCGGGCCGAGGGTGACGGGGGTCAGGCCCGCCTCGGCCAGGGCCGCAGAGGCCGGCAGGACGCGGCCGCCCATCTCGGCCTCGCCTTCGCCGATCATCGCTGCGGCCATATGCGCAAGCGGCGCCAGATCGCCGCTGGCGCCGACGGAACCCTGAGCGGGCACAACAGGCGTCACGCCGCGCTCCAGCATCGCCTCGAGCAGCGCCACGATCTCCCACCGCACGCCCGAGGCGCCGCGGCCGAGCGACAGGAGCTTCAGCGCCATCATCAACCGGGCGGTGGCCGTGGGCATCGGCTCGCCGACGCCGCAGCAATGCGACAGGATCAGGTTCCGCTGCAGACGGGCCGTGTCGGAGGCGGCGATCTTCAGGCTTGCGAGCTTGCCGAAGCCGGTGTTGACGCCATAGACCGGAGCCTCGCCCGCCGCGGCCTCGGCAATCCGCGCGGCCGCCGCCTCCACGGTGGGACGGGCGCCGGGGTCGAGCCGCGCCGCCCGGCCCTCGCGCCAGATCGCCTCGAGTTGGGCGAGCGTGGCGTGGCCGGGGGCGAGCACCTCCATCAGACGAACTCCCCGTCGTGAAGCCGGGCGTGGAGCGGCGTCGGGCCGAGCCGCCAGGCAAGCTCGGCCGGGTGTTCGGCGTCCCAGATCGCAAGGTCGGCACGGAAGCCGGAGGCGATCCGGCCGAGGTCGGCCAGCCCCAGCGCGCGGGCGGCGTGCGCGGTGGTGCCAAGCAGCGCCTCCTCGGGCGTCAGGCCGAACAGGGTGCAGGCCATCGACATGGCAAGGCAGATCGAGCCCATCGGCGAGGTGCCGGGATTGAGGTCGGTCGCCACCGCCATCGGCACCCCGGCCGCCCGCAGTGCCGCGACGGGCGGGGCCTGCGTTTCGCGAAGCGTGAAATACGCGCCCGGCAGCAGCACCGCCACTGTGCCGGAAGCGGCAAGCGCCGCGACCCCCTCGGCGTCGAGATATTCGAGGTGATCGGCCGACAGCGCGTCGTGGCGCGCGGCCAGCGCGGCCCCGCCCGAGTTTGACAGCTGTTCGGCATGCAGCTTCACCGGCAGGCGCAGCTTGTGGGCCTGCGCGAAGACATGGGCGATCTGCGCGGGTGAAAAGGCGATGCCCTCGCAGAAGCCATCCACCGCATCGACCAGCCCCTCGGTCTGCGCAACCTTCAGTGCGGGCAGCGCCACCTCGGCGATATAGGCGTCGGGCCGGCCGCGGTATTCGGGGGGCACGGCATGGGCGCCGAGGTAGGTCGTCCGCACCCGGACCTTGCGCAGCTCGCCGATCCGGCGGGCGACGCGCAGCATGCGAAGCTCGGTCTCGATATCGAGCCCGTAGCCCGACTTGATCTCCACCGTGCCCACGCCCTGCGCCAGCATCTCGTCGATCCGGGGAAGGGTGGCCGCCAGCAACGCCTGATCGGTAGCCGCGCGGGTGGCCGCCACGGTCGAGGCGATGCCGCCGCCCATTGCCGCGATCTCGGCATAGGTCGCGCCTTGCAGGCGCATCTCGAACTCGGCCGCTCGGGTGCCGGCAAAGACCGCATGGGTGTGGCAGTCGATCAGTGCCGGGGTGCAGAGCCGACCGCCCATGTCGTGCCGCGGCCAGGCCGTCTCGGGCAGGTCGTCCTCGGGTCCGACCCAGGCGATCCGGCCATGTTCCACCATCACCGCCGCGTGGGGAACCAGACCGTAGCCGCCGCTCATGGTCGCGACCTGAAGGTTGCCCAGAATCATCATCGAGCTTGCCTTTTGTCCGTGCGTGAGACAATTTTGTCTGCACATAAGGACAGGCTGTCAAGAGACTTGGGCATGCAGGTGATCCATGCGGACGAGGCCCTTCTGCCCGACGGCTGGGCAGCGGATGTGACGGTGCGGGTCGAGAGTGGCCGGATCGTCTCGGTCGGCCAAGGCGGAGAGGGCTTGCGCGTCGGATGCCTGATCCCCGCGCCGGTGAACCTGCATCTGCACAGCTTCCAGCGCGCCATGGCGGGGCTGACCGAGCGGCGGAACCCTGCGGGGCGGGACAGCTTCTGGACATGGCGGCAGCTCATGTTCCGCTTCCTCGACAGCCTGACGCCCGAGGAGGTCGAGGCGATCGCCGCCTTCGCGCAGGTCGAGGCGCTCGAGGCCGGCTTCGCGGCCGTGGCCGAGTTCCACTATCTGCACCACCAGCCTGACGGCACGCCCTACGACGATCTGGCCGAGATGTCCGGCCGGATCTGCGCCGCGGCCGATACGACCGGCTGCGGACTGACCCTCCTCCCGGTGCTCTACAGCCACGGCGGCTGCGACGGGCGCCCGCTCGCTCCCGGTCAGGTGCGGTTCGGCAACGCACCCGACCGCTTTGTCCGGCTCTGGCAGGAGGCGGGCGAGGCCGTCACCGCCTTGCCGCCGGATGCCCGGCTGGGCGTGGCTCCCCATTCCGTGCGCGCGGTCAGCCCCGAGGGGTTGGCTGCGGTCCGGGCACTGGACCCGACCGGGCCGATCCACATGCACCTGGCCGAGCAGGTGGCCGAGGTCGAGGAGGTCGAGGCGGCGCTTGGCGCGCGTCCGGTGGACTGGCTTCTGGATCATCATCCGGTCGACGGGCGCTGGTGCCTGATCCACTGCACCCAGATGACGCCCGACGAAACCCGCCGCCTGGCGCGCAGCGGCGCCATCGCGGGCCTTTGCCCGGTGACCGAGGCCAATCTCGGCGACGGCATCTTCGACGGCCTGCGATTTCGCGCCGAGGGCGGGCGGTTCGGCGTGGGTTCGGACAGCGCGATCCGGATCTCGCTGGCCGAGGAGCTGCGCCAGTTCGAATATTCCCAACGGCTGCGGGATCGGGGCCGGGCCATGCTGGCCGAGCCCAGGCGCTCCACGGGGCGCGTGCTGCTGGAAGAGGCCGCGCGCGGCGGGGCGCAGGCGGCCGGCCGGCCCTCGGGCGCCATCGCGACCGGCCTCTGGGCCGATCTGCTGGCGCTCGACACGTCCCATGTCGATCTGGAGGGGCGGACTGGTGACGCGCTGCTCGACAGCTGGATCTTCGCGGGCGACAGCCGGATGGTCGCGGAGGTCTGGTCGGCCGGGCGTCACGTCGTGACCGGCGGCCGCCACATCGCGCGCGATCCGGTGGAACGGCGCTACCGCAAGGTCATGGCGCGGCTGCGGGGGCTTCTGTGATGCTGCAGGGCTGGGAGGAGATCCGCGCCGAAGTCGTCCGCCGCATCGAGGCCCGGGACTGGACGCCGGGGGCGCTGATCCCGACCGAGGAAGCGCTGGCGCAGGAGTTCGGCTGCGCCCGCGCAACGGTCCACCGCGCGCTGCGCGATCTGGCGCAGGCGGGGCTGCTGGAACGCCGGCGCAAGGCCGGGACGCGCGTGGCGCTGCATCCGGCGCGGCAGGCGCGGTTCGACATTCCCGTGACGCGGCTGGAGGTGGAGGCGCGCGGCCAGACCCATGGCTTCCATCTGCTCGACCAGCGCGAGATGCCGGCGCCGCCGCCGGTCGCCTCAGCCTTCGGGCTGGAGGCCGGAGCGGTCCTGCTGCGCCTCCGGGGGCTGCACCTCGCCGACGGGCGGCCCTTCCTCTACGAGGACCGCTGGCTCGATCCGGCCGTCCTGCCGGAGCCGCGGCCCGACTTCCGGCGCATCAGCCCGAACGAATGGCTGGTGGGCCATGTCCCCTGGACGACCGGCGACATCGCCTTCTCGGCGGTCAACGCCACGGCCGAGGAGGCCGCGATCCTCGGCTGCGAGCGCGGCGCGGCCCTCTTCGTGACCGAGCGGACGACACGGGCGGAGGGGCGGCCGGTCACCTCGGTCCGGCTGGCCCACGCGCCCGGCTACCGTCTGCAGACGGCGATCTGAGGCGGATCAGTCGCGCCGCAGCGCCGCGGCAAGCCACAGAGCGGCCAGCGCGGCGGACAGCAGCGCGTTCCAGCCCGCCATCGAGATGCCGAACATCTGCCAGGCGATGTCGTCGCAGCGCACCACGCGGCCCACATCCACCGCCGGGTTCAGAAGGTCTCCGGCCGAGATGCCCTCGATCGATCCGGTGGAGCAGGAGGCGAGGCCTTCCCACCACTTCAGCTCGACCCCGGCATGGAAGACGCCGATAGCCGAGGAGGTGGCGGCACCCGCCGCACCGACCAGCGCCACGATCCGCGACGGCCAGGCCAGCGCCACGGCCCCTGCCAGCGCCGCCACAAGATGCGGCCAGCGCTGCCAGATGCAGAGCGGGCAGGGTGGCAGGCCGGCCAGATACTGGAAGCCCAGGGCACCGATCAGCAGGCCGGCGGAGCCCGCCGCGGCCACGAGCATCAGGAACCTGCGCGTCATCGGAAAGCCTCCGCCTCTCGTCCGTCCGGCGGGTTGCACCACGCGGGACGACGCGGGTCAAGCCGAAAGGGGGAATGGCGCGGAACCCGCCAGCGCATAAACTCTTGGTTTACGGCAAGAGCGTGGGAGGGGCGGATGGACTGGCGCGGACGGCGGGGCAGCCGCAACATCGAGGATCGGAGGGGCGCGCGCGTCGGCAGCATCGGCGGGCTTGGCGGTGCGGGCGTTCTGGCCGTGCTGCTCATCGGCTGGTTCCTCGGGGTGGACGTGACGCCCCTGCTGGAAGAGGGCGGCGGAAGCCCCGAGCCGCGCGAGATGACGGCCGAGGATCAGGCCGCCGCGGAATTCGTCTCGGTCACGCTCGCCGATACCGAGGAGGTCTGGACCCAGGTCTTCCGCGAGCAACTGGGTGCGGAATACCAGCCGCCGGTCCTGGTGCTGTTCAGCGAGGCGACCCGTTCCCCCTGCGGCGGGGCCAGCGGGGCGACCGGGCCGTTCTACTGCCCGCTCGACCGCAAGGCCTATCTCGACACCGCCTTCTTCGCGACGATGGAGCGGCAGCTTGGCGCCAGCGGCGACTTCGCGGCCGCCTATGTCGTGGCGCACGAGATCGGGCACCATGTCCAGAACGAGCTGGGCATCCTCGAGGAGGCGAACACGCTCCGCGCCGGGATGTCCGAGGCCGACAGCAACGCGGTCTCGGTCCGGATCGAGCTTCAGGCGGACTGCCTGTCGGGCATCTGGGCGCGCCGAGCCGAACAGCGCTTCGGCAGCCTCGAGCCGGGCGACGTGGAAGAGGCGATGAACGCCGCCCGGCAGATCGGCGACGACACGCTGCAGCGCAACGCCGGGCAGCGGCCCATGCCGCATACATTCACCCACGGCACCTCCGAGCAGCGGGTGCGCTGGTTCGAGCGGGGCTATGCCTCGGGCGACCTCGCAGATTGTGACAGCTTCGCGGCACGCGACCTCTGAACGCCCGGGCTGAAGGCGGGCTCTGCGGCCGCGCGAGGCCAAGGCCCGAGGCGCGTGACCGTCGCGCCGATTGACGGCTGCAGACGGGCGGGATAAACGGGTTCCCGCATGCGGTTGTGGCGGAATGGTAGACGCGGGGGTCTCAAAAACCCTTTCCTCACGGAGTGTCGGTTCGAGTCCGACCAGCCGCACCAGATCCCGGCCTGACGGCGATTCGCCCCCTGCACCCCCCAAGGATGCCCTTGAAGGCCCTTTTTGGCCGGTTCGGGCACCCCATCCGGGCAGGGCTTGATATTTCAATCGTCGATTGTGCCCCCTTCGGCCATGCCAGCCCCCGCCATGGCATCGCCTTGCATCGCCTGTCGCCAAGTCTTTCGTGGCAAGGCCGCATCGCGCGTAACGAGAGTGGACACTCCACCGAAGGCAGAGCCGAGGCTTCGCCCTCAAGTTGCAGCCCCGCCTTGCCCACCTGTCCAAATTGGGGCGTTCCAAAGGCAAGTGCCGCCATACCTTTGCCTTTTTTCCTTTGCGGAAGAAGGAAGTGACGTTAACTTTTGGTTATCCCGCATTGGCGGGACAGACCTTGCGGCGGGCGCCATGTCCGTCGACCCAGGGGGCGCGGATCGGAATTTTACAGGTGCGGCATCACGCCGGAGTTTGTTTTGACTGGATCGTATTTCATCATTTGTTTCGCTGCCGTCCGGCCATCTCGTCCGGAGCGTCAGCCCTCCATCATCGATCCGCGCTCCCTGGGTTTTCATTTCAAGGTCCCGCCGACGCAGGGCCGCAAGAGGCAGGGGAGCGACCATGGAGCATCCTGAGCGTCTTCACTCCTGCAACCGCGTCGTCGTCGCCTGTTTCACGCCGGGCGCGCTGATCGCGACGCCGAAGGGAGAAGTGCCGGTCGAGCAGCTTGTCGCCGGCGACCGGGTGATCACCCGCGACAACGGCATCCAGCAGATCCGCTGGACGAGCAGCCGCAAGGTCGATCACGGCATCCTCGTCGCGAACCCGCACCTCAAGCCGATCCTGATCGGGCAGGGCAGCCTTGGGGGCGGCCTGCCGGAGCGTGACCTGATCGTCAGCCCGAACCACCGGATGCTGGTGGGACGCGATCGGACGCAACTGCATTTCGACGAGCCCGAGGCGCTGGTGGCCGCCAAGCATCTGGTGGGCCCCCGCGGCATCCGCGAGCTGGAGAGCGGCGGCGTCACCTACATCCATTTCATGTTCGATCGTCACGAGGTCGTGCTGGCCAACGGCGCCTGGACCGAGAGCTTCCAGCCCACCGCCCGGATCGTGCAGGGCATGGGCAACGCGCAGCGCAATGAACTGTTCGAGCTGTTCCCGGGCCTGCGCAGCCCAGAGGGACTGGCGGGCTACGCGCCGGCACGGCCCGTCCCGCGGCCGCAGGCGGAGGAACTCGTCCGCTGACAGGAACGACATCGGCGACCCCCCCAAGGCATGCCGATGCGCGAAGGGGCTCCCGGGCCGGGAGCCCCTTCTATTTGTCTCCGTCCCGGCGCCAGTGGGCCCAGTCCTCGGGGGTGTCGAGGTCGGTCACCGCGCGGCTGCCGGCCAGCGGCACCAGCCGCAGCCGGCCGCCCTCGCGGCGCAGGAGGTCCCGCGCGCCCACATCCCCCTGAAGCCGGCAGAGGTCGCCGCGCAGATCGGCAGGAAACAGGATGGGATGACCGGGCCGGCCACCCTCGGCGGTCGCGCGCAGGATCGCCGCGGGATCGGCGCGATGAAGGTCCGCGAGATGGCGCAGATCCGAGGCCTCGATGTCCGGCAGGTCGGCGAGCAGGATCATCACCGCCGCCCCCTCAGGTGCCGCCGCCACACCGGCGCGGATCGAGGCCGCGATGCCCTCGGCCGCCCGTTCGACATGCACGATCCGCACCGGCAGGCCGCGCAGGGCGGCCTCGCGCGCGGGGCGGTCGGGCGCAAGGGTCACGATGACCTCCAGCCCGGCCCGAAGCGCCTTGCCGGCCTGAACCGCGATCAGCGGCCCGCCGGCGACCGGCTCCAGCAGCTTGTCCGCCCCCCGCATCCGCGAGGAGGCCCCCGCCGCGAGCAGGATCACGACGGGGGCGGGCACCGCCATCTCAGCGTCCGGGGATCAGGCCCCGGGGCGAGAAGCGCAGCACCAGCAGCAGGATCAGGCCCATGGTCAGCAGCCGCATGTGGGCCGCAGAGTCCTGCAGATGCGCCTTCAGCCAGGACCCGTCGGCCATGCCCGCGGTCACCGCGCCCATCAGCGAAAGCCCGATCGGCTCCACCATGACCCAGAGCCACCAGATCAGGAAGCCGCCCAGCACCGCGCCCCAGTTGGAGCCCGAGCCGCCCACGATCACCATCACCCAGACGAGGAAGGTGAAGCGCAGCGGGTTGTAGGTGCCCGGCGTCAGCTGGCTGTCGAGCGTCGTCATCATGGCGCCCGCGACGCCGATCACCGCCGCACCAAGCACGAAGATCTGCAGGTGCCGGCGCGTGACGTCCTTGCCCATCGCCTCGGCCGCGACCTCGTTGTCGCGGATCGCGCGCATCATCCGGCCCCAGGGCGATTTCAGCGCCAGTTCCGACAGGGTGACGATGGCCACCAGCACCGCGACGAACAGCCCGGCATAGCAGAGCTTCACCACGATGGCCGAGGCGGTCATCGGGTCGAAGCCCCAGCCCTGTGCCCAGGCGACGAACGAGGCGCTCTGCTGCAGGTCGACCTCATAGGGCACCGGGCGCGGCAGCGAGATGGTGTTCTTCACCCCGCGCGCCAGCCAGTCCTCGTTCTTCATCACGGCGATGATGATCTCGGCAATGCCGAGCGTCGCGATGGCCAGGTAGTCCGAGCGCAGGCCGAGCGCGGTCTTGCCGATGGCCCAGGCGGCACCGGCGGCCAGCAGGCCGCCCGCCGGCCAGGCGAGCAGGACGGGCAGGCCAAGGCCGCCGATGCTGCCATAGAGCGCCGGGTTGATCGCCTCGATCGCCACGGTGGCGGGATCGAAGAGGGCGCGGAAGGCGAAGAAGCCCGCCACCAGCACCGCGATCAGGGCCAGCGCGCGCAGCTTGCCCTTCGGCAGGCGCCGCCAGACCGCGATGGCGGCGGCGATGGTGGCCGCCCCCAGCGCCAGCGCCGCCAGCACGCCGAAGCCGCCCGCGGCCCATGCCCCCGGCACCGGCTGGGCCGAGGTGATGACCACGGCAAGCCCGCCGAGTGCCACGAAGCCCACGACACCCACATTGAACAGGCCGGCATAGCCCCACTGGATGTTCACGCCGAGCGCCATGATCGCGGAAATCAGCGCCATGTTGAGGATGCCGAGCGCCGAGTTCCAGCTTTGCAGCATGCCCGTCGCGGCAAAGAGCACCGCCACCAGAGCGAAGAGAAGGAGGTTGCGGTTCATACCGATTTCCCCTTGAAGAGCCCGGTGGGCATGAACAGCAGGACGATGATCAGGATCGCGAAGCTGACCGCGAACTTGTAGTCGGTGGACATCAGCTGCACGAGCCCGTCAGGTGCCATGGACTCGGGCAGCAGGTAGGTCGCGACCTTCTTCCAGGCATAGGTCACCGTGACCTCGGAGAAGGCGATGACGAAGCCGCCCGCGATGGCACCGATCGGGCTGCCGAGGCCGCCGACGATCGCCGCCGCGAAGATCGGCAGCAGCAGCTGAAAGTAGGTGAAGGCCTTGAAGCTCTTGTCGAGGCCGTAGAGCACGCCCGCCGTCGTCGCCAGCGCCGCGGCAAGGATCCAGGTCACCGCCACCACACGCTCGGGGTTGATGCCCGAGAGCAGCGCCAGATCCTCGTTGTCCGAGAAGGCGCGCATCGACTTGCCGGTGCGGGTGCGGTTCAGGAACCAGAACAGCGCGACCACCACGATCATCGCGGTGACCACGGTGATCGCCTGCGTCGTCTTGATCGCCAGACCTTCGTCAAGGCCGGTCATCTTGCGGAAATCGCCCGCGGTGATCAGGAAGCGCTCGCCATCGGCAAAGCCGATCTCCTCGACCCCGATGATGAAGCGCACGATGCCGTTCATCACGAACATCACGCCGAGCGAGACGATGACGAGGATGGTCGGCGCGGCCTTCTGCTTGCGGTAGAAGCGGTAGACCGCGCGGTCCGTCGCCAGCACCAGCGCCGCGGTGACCACGATGCCGAGCGGCAGGGCGATGAGCGCGGTGGGCAGCGGCCCTGCGCTGACGCCGGCCGCCTGCAGCGCCCAGGTGGCGAGGATCGTCACCATGGTCCCGAAGGCCATCGTGTCGCCGTGGGCGAAGTTCGAGAACCTGAGAATCCCGTAGATCAGCGTGACGCCAAGCGCGCCGAGCGCGAGCTGCGCACCATAGGCGAGACCCGGGACGAAGACGAAGTTGAGGAAGGCCACGAGGGCGTTCAGGATGTCCATCTGTCAGCCCCCAAGGAAGGAACGGCGCACCTCGGGGTCGGCCATCAGCGCGGGCCCCGTGTCGGTGAAGCGGTTGGCGCCCTGCACGAGGACATAGCCGCGGTCGGCGATTTCCAGCGCCTGCCGTGCGTTCTGCTCGACCATGAGGATCGAGATGCCGGTGCGCGCGACCTCGATGATCCGGTCGAACAGCTCGTCCATCACGATGGGCGAAACGCCCGCGGTGGGCTCGTCCAGCATCAGCACCTTGGGCTGGGTCATCAGCGCGCGGCCCACGGCGACCTGCTGGCGCTGGCCGCCCGAAAGCTCGCCCGCCGGCTGGCGGCGCTTCTGCTTCAGGATCGGGAACAGGCCGTAGACCTGCTCCATCGTGTCGCGGATGTCGTCGCGGCGCAGGAAGGCGCCCATCTCCAGGTTCTCCTCGACCGTCATCGAGGTGAAGATGTTGTGGGTCTGCGGCACGAAGGCCATGCCCTTGGCCACACGGGCCTGCGGGGTGAGGGCGGTGATGTCCTCGCCCTCCAGCCGCACATGGCCCGCGCGCAGACGCAGCATGCCGAACACCGCCTTCATGGCGGTGGACTTGCCGGCGCCGTTGGGGCCGACGATAACCGCGATCTGGCCGCGTTCCACCGCCAGCGTGCAGCCGTGCAGGATGTCGGCGGCGCCGTAGCCGCCCGTCATGTTCTCGCCGATGAGGAAGGGCTCAGCCACGCCGAACCTCCGCATGGCAAGGGGTTGCGCGTCGATCTTCACGCATGGCCCACCACCTTGTTCTTCAGTCCGGTGCCGAGGTAGGCCTCGATCACGCGCTCGTCGTTCTTCACTTCCTCGACCGTCCCTTCCGCCAGAACCTTGCCCTCGGCCATGCAGATGACCGGGTTGCACAGGCGGGCGATGAAATCCATGTCGTGCTCGATCACGCAGAAGGTGTAGCCGCGTTCCCCGTTCAGCCGCACGATGGCGTCGCCGATGGTGTTCAGCAGCGTCCGGTTCACGCCCGCGCCCACCTCGTCGAGGAACACGATCTTGGCGTCCACCATCATGGTGCGGCCAAGCTCCAGCAGTTTCTTCTGTCCGCCCGAGATGTTCGCGGCCTTCTCGTCGGCGAGGTGCGAGATCGTCAGGAACTCCAGCACCTCGTCGGCCTTGTCGCGCAGCCGGCGTTCCTCGGCCGCCACCGCGCCGCGGCGGAACCAGGCGCTCCACAGCGTCTCGCCCGACTGGTGCGCCGGGACCATCATCAGGTTCTCGCGCACCGTCATCGAGCCGAATTCATGGGCGATCTGGAAGGTGCGCAGCAACCCCTTGTGGAACAACTCGTGCGGCGGCAGGCCGGTGATGTCCTCGCCGTCCATCGTCACGCGCCCCGAAGTCGGCTTCAGCCGGCCGGCGATCACGTTGAACAAGGTGGTCTTGCCCGCCCCGTTCGGCCCGATCAGCCCGGTGATCGAGCCGGTGGCGATCTTCAGCGACGCGCCATCCACGGCGCGGAACCCGCCGAAGTGCCTGTGCAGGTTTTCGACTGCAATCATGGTTTCCCCTTCGCCCGCCGCACCGCGCCTCCCTCACGCCGTCGCCGGGTCCTTTTTTAATAGGCAACGGCCCGGGGCACCTTTTCGCCCCGGGCCGCGCCGGTCCCTTATCCGCTTCGCTGGCTCAGCGGAAGCGGTCTGTGACGAACTTGCCGTCCTTGACGGTATATTCGCGGAAGCTGCCGGCGCTTTCGCCGGGTCCGATCAGCTCGACGTTGGTGGCGCCGACATAGTCGATGTCGGTGCCGGCCTTGATCAGCTCGATCGCCTTGGCCAGGTCACCGGGATAGACCTTTTCTCCCGGTGCGTTCGCCACTTCCTCGATCTTGCTCTTGTAGTCGGCCGGGGCTGCCGAGCCCGCCGCCTGCATCGCCAGCATCAGCAGCGATGCCGCGTCATAGCTTTCGCCGACATAGGACGAGGTGCCGTCGAAGCCCGCGGCCTTGGCCATGTCGAGAATCTTCGTCGCACCCTCGCTGTCGGTGCCCGGCACCGTGCCGAACGAGCCGTTGAGCGAGTCGCCGATCGCCGCGATCAGCGCCTCGCCATACATCCCGTCGGGCAGGAAGAAGGTGTCGAACGCGCCGGTGTCGAGCGCACCCTGGATCACGCCCTTGCCGCCCTGGTCCACGTAGCCCGCGACCACGAGCATGTCGCCGCCGGCCGCGGCCAGCGCCGCCACCTCGGCCGAGTAGTCGGCCTTGCCGTCCTCATGCGCGGCCGAGATCGTCACCTTGCCGCCCGACTTCTCGACGGCGGCCTGGATGGAATCGGCCAGACCCTTGCCGTAGTCGTTGTTGGTGTAGGTGATCGCGACCGAGGACATGCCGCGCTCCTTCAGGATCTCGCCGATCACCTCGCCCTGGCGGGCGTCGGAGGGCGCGGTCCGGAAGAACAGGCCGTCGTCCTCGGCTTCCGACAGGGCGGGCGAGGTGGCCGAGGGCGAGATCATCACGACGCCGTTCGGGCGCGCCACGTTCTGCAGCACCGCGCCGGTCACGCCCGAGCAGTCGGCGCCCATGATCGCATTGACCTTGTCCGAGGTGACCAGACGCTCGGCCGCGGCGGTCGCGGCGGCGGCATCGACGCAGGTCGAGTCGCCCCGCACCACGGTGACCTTCGAGCCGTCGAGCAGCGTGCCCGCGGCGTTCACCTCGTTGATGGCCAGTTCGGCGCCCGAGGCCATGTTCGGGGTGATCGATTCGAGCGGGCCGGTGAAGCCCAGGATGATGCCGATCTTGATGTCTTCGGCACCCGCGGCCCCGCCAAGGGCCAGCGTGGCCACGCTGGCCAGTAGCAGCTTTTTCATTGGAAACTCCCATGTTGGATCGAAATCCTGCCCGAGACCCTATTTTGCCTCGGATCAAAAGAAAAGGGACCAAAGGGTGCAGGTCGTCGCATCGCCCCGGCACAGGCGTGCGAGCCGCGTGTCCGCGCTGCGCCGGACAGCCCCGCCCATGCCCGCCGAGGGCGCGCGAACCGCAGGCGCGGCGGGCATTTTCCGGTCATGCAGTGCGGGCCTTCGCCCGCGTCCGGGCGGATCAGGGGCCGGTCCGCGGCGCAGCGGTGCGCCCTGGACCGGCTGACGGCCTTCTCACTCCGACACTCTCGCGGCCGCGGTCGGCGCCCCTTGGGTCCCGCGCTCGCGGTAGGGGGTGGTGTTGTAGTGCGCGCGGTAGCATTTCGAGAAATGCGACGGGCTGGCAAAGCCGCAGGCCAGCGCCACGTTGATCACGCTCATGTCGGTCTGCATCAGCAGGTTGCGCGCCTTCTGCAGCCGAAGCTCCATGTAGTAGCGCTTGGGCGAGCGGTTCAGGTAGCGCCGGAACAGCCGCTCGAGCTGGCGGGTGGACATTCCCACGTCCTCGGCCAGATCGGCCGGGCTGATCGGGTCCTCGATGTTGGCCTCCATCATGCGGATGACCTCGGACAGCTTCGGGTGCCGGACGCCGATCCGGGTGGGGATCGACAGGCGCTGCGTGTCGCGGTCGGTCCGGATCGAGGAATAGATCAGCTGGTCCGCCACCGTGTTCGCGATGTCGTCGCCGAGGTCCTTGGCGATGATCTTCAGCATCATGTCGATCGAGGCGGTGCCGCCCGCGGTGGTCAGCCGGTTGCCATCCATCACGAAGACCGACTTGGTCAGGCGCACCTCCTCGAACTCCTCGGTGAAGCCGTCCTGGTTCTCCCAGTGGATCGTGGCCTTCTTGCCGTCCAGCAGTCCCGCCTTGGCCAGCGCATAGGCGCCGGTGCAGAGCCCGCCGATCGTCACCCCCCGCCGCGCCTCGCGCCGGAGCCAGTTCACCACGCCCCGCGTCGTCGCCTTCTGCACGTCGATGCCGCCGCAGACCAGAAGCGTGTCCTCGCGCTCGATCTCCTCGAGGCCCATGTCGAGCCGGAAGGCCGCCCCGTTCGAGCAGACCGCCTCGGTCCCGCTCTCGCCGGCCAGCGCCCAGGTGTAGAGCGTGCGGCCCGCCACGCGGTTCGCGATGCGCAAGGGCTCGATCGCACCGGCGAAGGAGATCATCGTGAAGCGGTCGAGCAGCAGGAAGACGAAGCGGCGGGGCCGCAGGGCCTTGTCCGGCTGGGCGGCCCTGGTGGGAGAAATGGTCATGTTGCGACCTTGTGCGTCGTGAATGGTCCTGTGAAACAGGATTTGAAGACGCGTTCAAGGTGCTACTTGGACCAATTCTTCTTTGCATCGGCCGCCGGTTTCCGTATACCGCCGGCGACACGCAAACTGCCCGGAGGAAGTGCCATGACCAGGGGCTGGACAAAATCCGACTGGCGCGCAAAGCCGCGCATCCAGATGCCCGACTATCCGGACGCGGCCGCCGTGAAGGCGGTCGAGGCGCAGCTTGCCAAATATCCCCCGCTGGTCTTCGCCGGCGAGGCGCGGAAGCTGAAGTCGGCGCTGGCGCAGGCCGCCGAGGGGCGCGCCTTCCTGCTGCAGGGCGGCGACTGCGCCGAGAGCTTCTCGGAGTTCTCGGCCGACAACATCCGCGACACGTTCCGCGTGCTTTTGCAGATGGCCATTGTGCTGACCTACGGCGCGAAGGTGCCTGTGGTGAAGGTCGGCCGCATGGCCGGGCAGTTCGCCAAGCCGCGCTCGGCGCCGACGGAAGTTATCAACGGGATCGAGTTGCCCTCCTACCGCGGCGACATCATCAACGGCTTCGACCCGACGCCCGAGTCGCGCATCGCCGATCCGAGCCGGATGCTGCAGGCCTATACCCAGGCCGCGGCCTCGCTCAATCTGCTCCGGGCCTTCTCGACGGGCGGCTATGCCGACATCCACCGCGTCCACTCCTGGACGCTGGGCTTTTCCGAGCAGGACAAGGCCGAGCGCTACCGCGAGGTCTCGAACCGGATCTCGGACGCGCTCGACTTCATGTCGGCGGCGGGGGTGAACGGCTCGACCTCGCACAACCTGGCGACCGTGGACTTCTACACCTCGCACGAGGCGCTGCTGCTGGAATACGAAGAGGCGCTGTGCCGGATCGATTCGATCACCGGCCAGCCGGTGGCGGGCTCGGGGCACATGCTCTGGATCGGCGACCGCACGCGGCAGGTGGATGGCGCGCATGTCGAGTTCTGCCGCGGCGTGCTGAACCCGATCGGCCTCAAGTGCGGGCCGACCACCACGGCCGAGGATCTGAAGATCCTGATGGCCAAGCTGAACCCTCAGAACGAACCGGGCCGGCTCACGCTGATCGCGCGCTTCGGCGCCGGCAAGGTGGGCGAGCATCTGCCGCGCCTCATCAAGGCGGTGCGCGAGGAGGGGGCGAGCGTCCTCTGGTGCTGCGACCCGATGCACGGCAACACGATCAAGGCGGCCTCGGGCTACAAGACCCGGCCGTTCGACTCGGTGCTGCGCGAGGTGCGGGAGTTCTTCGCGATCCACAAGGCCGAGGGCACGATTCCCGGCGGCGTGCATTTCGAGATGACCGGGCAGGACGTGACCGAATGCACCGGCGGCCTGCGCGCCGTGACGGACGAGGATCTGTCCAGCCGGTACCACACCGCCTGCGACCCGCGCCTCAATGCCTCGCAGTCGCTGGAACTGGCGTTCCTGGTGGCCGAGGAACTGACCTCGATGCGCGAAGCGGCGCGGCGCATGGCGCTCTGACGCATCGTCCGAAGCGACCCGAGGAGCCGCCCCCCGAGGGGCGGCTTCCTGCATTCAGGCGTGCGGCCGGTCCGACTTGACGAGGCGCAGATGCGCGCGGCCCGGTTCGGCCCGCGGTGGCGGCACGAAGGGCGTCTGGGCCTCGGCGAACTCGGGCAGACGGATCCTGTGCGCGGCGGGCCGTTCCGCCGGCACCATGTCCAGCGTCTCGACCACCGCGCGGCTGATCGCCAGCCGGCGCGGCGCACGGCCCAGCGGGCCGTCTGTGATAAGGCATCCGAAGGTGAGCGGCACGTCGTCCTCGCCGCGCAGCGGCAGCAGCATCATGCGCCCGGTCAGCGCCGGCCGGCCGAGGCCCTTCGGCGCCTCGAGCCACAGCTCGCCGATGCCCGGCACGGTGAAGACCTGGTTCAGCACGAGCGAGAGCCTCGGCCGCGAGTCGAGGTCGAACAGCGCCGAGACCGGCATGCCCCGCACGTCCACGCCCATGAGGTCGGCGAGATGCATCCCCGCCAGCCGGAACCGCGCCATGCCGGGGGCGATGCGCTCGGCCAGGAAGGCGCAGGTCAGCGCGTCCTCGATGGCGCGCGGGTCGATGTCCGAGCGGCGGGGCAGGGTCTGCCCGCCCTGCCGCCGCAGCGCGTGCCAGTAGCTGCGGATCTGCGCCAGCGCCGCCGGTCCCACCCCCGGACGACCGCCGCCCGGATGCCCGCCGCCCGGGTGTCCCATGCCGATGCCCATGCCGCTTCTCCCGATGCTGGCGGGAGGCGCGGGTTGCCGCGCGCACGCCGCTCTGTTATGCGCCGCGGCGGCCCGGGGCCGGGCCGTCGTGGTTATTCGAAAGTTAATCTACCCCTCCTTTCGTCGTTTCGGGTGAAAATTCTGACAGGTTGGTAAACGACCGGATGGGGCGCTGGGAGCGACAGGCATGATCAGTTCGATGACCGGGTTCGCGACCCGGAAGGGGCAGGCGCAGGGCCATGCCTGGGTGTGGGAGATCCGCTCGGTCAACGGCAAGGGGCTGGACCTGCGGCTTCGCGTGCCCGACTGGATCGAGGGTCTGGAGCCGGCGCTGCGCTCGGATCTGGGCAAGGCGCTGCAGCGCGGCAGCGTGAGCCTGTCGCTGAAGGTGGCGGCCGAGGGCGGTGCGGAAGGACTGAGGATCAACATCGCGACGCTGCAGGCGGTGCTGCGCGGCCTGTCCGAGGTCGAGGCGGCGGCGCGCGGAACGGGCCTCACGCTCGCCCCGCCCACCGCAGCCGAGGTGCTGGCGCAGCGCGGGGTGCTGGAGCAGGGGGCCGGGCTCGAGGATACGGCGCCGCTGCGGGCCGCGCTGCTGGCGGACCTGCCGGGCCTGCTGGCCGACTTCCACACCATGCGCCGATCCGAGGGAGCAGCCCTTGACCGGCTGATCCGCGTGCAGCTGGACCGGATCGAGGCGCTGACCGCCGAGGCCGCCACCGAGGCCGAGGCGCGCCGGACGGCCGCGCCACTCGCGCTTCGTGAAAATCTGGCCCGGCTTCTGGCGGCCTCCGAGGGGCTGGACGAGACGCGGATCGCGCAGGAACTGGCGCTGCTCGCGGTGAAGCAGGATGTGACCGAGGAACTGGACCGCCTCGGCGCCCATGTCGCCGCCGCCCGCGCGCTGCTCGACGAGACGGCGCCGGTCGGGCGGCGGCTCGACTTCCTCGTGCAGGAATTCATGCGCGAGGCCAACACGCTCTGCTCCAAGGCGCAGTCGATGGCGCTGACGCGGGTCGGCCTTGACCTCAAGACCGTCATCGATCAGATGCGCGAGCAGATCCAGAACGTGGAATAGACGATGGCGCGGCGCGGACTTCTCCTCATCCTCTCCTCGCCCTCGGGGGCCGGGAAGTCGACGCTCTCGAAGCGGCTGATGGCCTGGGATCCGACGATCCGCTTCTCGGTCTCGGCCACCACCCGCGCGCCGCGCCCGGGAGAGGTCGACGGGCGCGACTACTACTTCCGCAGCCGGAACGAGTTTCTGGAAGCCGTGAAGGCGGGCGAGATGCTGGAACATGCCGAGGTCTTCGGCAACTTCTACGGCTCGCCCAAGGCGCCGGTCGAACAGGCGATGCGCGAGGGGCGCGACACGCTCTTCGACATCGACTGGCAGGGCGGACAGCAGATCCGCAACTCCTCGCTCGGGCGCGACGTGGTGTCGGTCTTCGTGCTGCCGCCCTCGATCGCCGAGCTTGACCGCCGCCTGCGCGAACGGGCGCAGGACAGCGAGGAGGTGATCGCCGGCCGAATGGCGAAAAGCCGCGACGAGATCAGCCACTGGGCCGAATACGACTATGTGCTGGTGAACCGCGAACTGGAGCTTGCCGAGGAACAGCTGAAGATGATCCTCTCGGCGGAACGCCTGCGCCGCGATCGCCAGCCCGACCTGCCGGATTTCGTGCGCGGCCTCAACGGGGAGTTCGAGCAGAGATGATCTATGCACTGGACGGCATAGCGCCGAATATCGATGCCCATGCCTGGGTCGCGCCCGATGCGAACGTGATCGGCAAGGTGGTGTTGGAGGCCGGCAGCTCGGTCTGGTTCAACGCCACGCTGCGCGGCGACAACGAAGAGATCGTGATCGGCGCCGGCACCAACGTGCAGGAGAATGCGGTCCTGCACACCGACTGGGGCTATCCGCTGACCGTGGGGCCGAACTGCACCATCGGCCACAAGGCCATGCTGCACGGCTGCACCATCGGCGAGGCCTCGCTGATCGGCATGGGCGCCACCATCCTCAACGGCGCGAAGATCGGCCGCTTCTGCCTGATCGGCGCCTGCGCCCTGATCACCGAGGGCAAGGAGATCCCGGACTTCTCGCTGGTCAAGGGCGCCCCCGGCAAGGTGGTGCGCGAACTGACCGAGGAGGAGCGCGAGCGCCTGCTGGCCTCGGCCGCGGGGTATCAGGCCAATGCACGGCGCTTCCGGGCGGGGCTGGCTGCCATCTGACGGCTGAATCGGACGGCACGCGGCCGTTCTCCGCGTCAGACGCGGTGATGCCCGGCATTTCGGCCTGCGACGCGGGCAGGGCCTGCCGCACAAGCCGCACCACGCGGGCCTTGCGGCCGCATCCCAGCCGGCAGGATGGCGCGGCGCCGCATCGCATGGCAGGAAGGGCGTCGAACACAGCAGGGGAGACCGGGATGGACGCTCAGGCCATCGGATCGCTGATGGAGGGGATTCCCCTGCCGATCGTGCTGATCGGCGCGGACGAGCGCATCCGCGCGGCCAATCCCCCAGCGCTGCGGCTGTTCGGCCAGGGCATCGTCGCGCGCCATTTCGTCATGGCGATGCGACAGCCGGCGCTGCTCGATGCGGTCGAGGGGGCGCTGCGGCTGAGCCGTCCCGGCCGGGCGCGCCACATCATCACCGGCCCCTCGCGCGAGGTCACCTATCGCGTCACCGTCACCCCGGTGGACTGGGACGGAAACCGCTTCGCGCTCTGCGCCTTCGAGGACATCACCGAGCAGGAGCAGATGGGCGCGATCCGCCGCGACTTTGTGGCCAACGTCAGCCACGAGTTGCGCACGCCGCTGACCGCGCTGCTCGGGTTCATCGAGACGCTGCAGGGGGCGGCCAGGGACGATCCCGCCGCGAGGGAGCGCTTCCTGACCATCATGGCGCGCGAGGCGGGCCGGATGAACCGCCTCGTGCAGGACCTGCTGTCGCTGAGCCGGGTCGAGGCAGAGGAACGCGTGCGCCCGACATCCTCGATCGACGTGGGTGCAGTGATCGGTCAGGCCATCGCCGCGCTGAAGCCGATGGCCGAGGCGGCGGGCGTCGAGATCCTCCGCACGGGCGAGACCGGCACGCTGGTCCTGCCGGGCGATCCCGACCAGCTGACGCAGGTATTCCACAACCTGATCGAGAATGCGGTGAAATACGGCGGGGCGGGCAAGGCCGTCACCGTGCATGTGGCGCTCGATTCCGAGGGGCTGGCGCGGCTGGGTCCGGCGGTCCGGATCGAGGTGATCGACCGCGGCGAGGGGATCGACGCCATTCACCTGCCGCGGCTGACCGAGCGCTTCTACCGGGTGGACACCCACCGCTCGCGCGAGAAGGGCGGCACCGGGCTGGGGCTTGCCATCGTGAAGCACATCGTGAACCGCCACCGCGGCCGGTTCCGCATCGAAAGCGAGCGCGGCAAGGGCAGTCGGTTCATCGTGACCCTGCCGGCGGGCTGACCGGGCGGGGCGCCCCGGTCCGGGTCCCTTACTAGGGTTATGCCGCGGGTGCCGCCCCGGAACCCGTCTTCTCTGTCGCGCCTGCCTGTCCGCCCGCTGCCAGCGCCTGCTCTGGCGTCGGGGCTGCGGGGCCGCAGCCGGGTCAAAGGCGCCCGATCCGTTCGGCCAGAAGATCGAAGAACCCGGCTGCATCCACGTCGCGCATGAAGAGCGCGTTCGGCGCGCGGTCGCTGACGCCCCACCAATCGGCCACCGTCATGCCGGTGGTGAAGCGGCCCTCGGTCTCGATCTCGACATTGATGTGCCGGCCAAGGAACAGGTCGGGCTTCAGGAGCCAGGCGATGACGCAGGGATCATGCAGCGGCGCCCCCTCCGAGCCGTATTTCTGCCGGTCGTGGCGCTCGAAGAAGTCGGTCCATTCGGCGACCATGGTGCCGACGCGGGTCCCCATGGCGCGGAAGCGGCCGACCCGCTCGGCCGAGGTCAGCGCCTTGTGCGTCACGTCGAGCGGCATCACCACCAGCGGCACGCCCGAGCCGAAGACGATCGCCGCCGCCTCGGG
This sequence comes from Rhodobacter sp. CZR27, assembly GCF_002407205.1. Taxonomy (NCBI): domain Bacteria; kingdom Pseudomonadati; phylum Pseudomonadota; class Alphaproteobacteria; order Rhodobacterales; genus Rhodobacter; species Rhodobacter sp. CZR27. The sequence goes on from NZ_CP023548.1 coordinate 1,662,018, forward strand.
ATCGACGAAGATGTTGAACTCGGCCGAGGGGGTGATGTTGCCGACCTCGAAATAGGCGCCGCCCATCAGCACCACCTCGCGGATGCGCGGCACGATGTCGGGCGCGTGCCGGAAGGCGGTGGCGATGTTGGTCAGCGGCCCCAGCGGGCAGAGCGTGACCGAGCCCTCCGGCTCTCGCCGGAGCGTCTCGATCAGGAAGTCGACCGCGTGCTGGTCCCGCAGCGGCATTGTCGGATCGGGCAGGGCGGGGCCGTCAAGGCCGGTCTTGCCGTGCACATGCTCGGCCGTGACCAGCTTGCGCGAAAGCGGCGCATCGCAGCCGGCGAAGACCGGGATGTCGCTGCGCCCGGCAAGTTCGCAGACGATCCGCGCGTTCTTCTGCGTCAGCGGAAGCGGCACGTTCCCGGCCACCGCCGTGATGCCCAGAACCTCGAGTTCCGGGCTGGCGAGGGCGAGCAGGATCGCCACCGCGTCGTCCTGTCCGGGGTCGGTGTCGATGATGATGCGGCGAGGCGGGGTCATCGTGTCTCCTGTTGCTGGGAGCCAGAGGAAAGCCCAGCCTCGCCGTCTTGTCCATCCGCCGCGGAGCGCGGGAGCCGGTCAGCGACCGCCCGCCTTTCCCGCACCGCGCGGCGGAGGCCGGGCGTTCCCGGCTCAGCCGTCGAAATCGACCGTCTCGACCAGCTTCAGCGCGGCCGCGCGCTGCGCCGCGACCTCGCCGAGGTTCAGGCTGTCGGGCGTGAACTCGCCCCAGCCCTGCACCAGCGCCGAGCGCGCCACGCCCGGCTTCACCGGAAACTCGTGGTTGGTCTCGGCATAGATCCGCTGCGCCTCGTCCGAGGACAGCCATTCCATCAGCTGCAGCGCCGCCTCGCGGTTCGGCGCGGCCTTCGTCATCGCGACGCCCGAGATGTTCATGTGCGTGCCGCCGCCCTCGAAGGCCGGAAAGACGATGCGGACCGAATCCGCCCACTCCTTCTGCTCGGCATCCGCAAGCATCTGGCCCATGTAATAGGTGTTGCCGAGGCTGATGTCGCATTCGCCGGCCCAGATCGACTTCACCTGGTCGCGGTCGTTGCCCTCGGGCTTCTTGGCAAGGTTGGCCTTCAGCCCTTCGAGCCACGCTTTCGCGCCGTCCTCGCCGTGATGCGCGATCACCGCGCCCACCAGCGCCACGTTGTAGTCGTTCGTCCCGGACCGGGTGCAGATCCGGCCCTTCCATTTCTCCGACGCGAGGTCCTCGTAGGTCGTGACCTCGCCATCGGCCACCCGCTCCTTCGAGGCATAGACAATGCGGGCGCGGGTGGTCAGGCCAAACCACTGGCCGTCGGAGTCGCGGAACTCGGCCGGGATGTTGGCGGCCAGCACCTCGGACGTGACTGGCTGCGTCACGCCTGCCTCGACCACCTGCATCAGCCGCGCGATGTCCACCGTCAGCACCAGATCGGCGGGCGAGCGGTCGCCCTCGGCCACCAGACGCTCGGCCATGCCCTTGTCCACGAAGGCCACGTTCACCTCGATCCCGGTTTCGGCTGTGAAGGCATCCACCAGCGGCTGGATCAGCTCGGGCTGGCGGTGGGAATAGACATTCACCTCGGCGGCCAGCGCGGGAAACGCGGTCGAGCCGATCATCGCGGCCAGAAGCGGAAGGGAGGAGCGCATAGTTAACCTCTTTTGTCGGGAATTTCCCAAGGTGTAGGTGAGGTATACCATTCCGTCAATCGCTGAGTTTAATGCTCAGGTATCGGCGAGGCCGCGCTCCTCGGCCTTGGCCCGATCCCAGAGCGCGTCCATCTCGGCGAGGTCGCTGTCCTCGGGGCGGCGGCCCTCCTCGGCCAGAAGCGCCTCGATCCGGGCAAAGCGGCGGGTGAACTTGGCGTTGGCGGCGCGCAGGGCGGCCTCGGGGTCCACCTTGAGGTGCCGGGCGAGGTTGGCGATCACGAAGAGCAGATCGCCGAACTCCTCGAAGGTCTCGGCCTCGGTCAGGGTGTCGCGCGCCTCGACCAGCTCGTGCGCCTCCTCGACGATCTTGTCGACGACCTGCGCTGTCGAGGGCCAGTCGAAGCCCACGCGCGCGGCGCGCTTCTGCAGCTTGACCGCCCGCGTCAGCGCCGGCAGCCCCAGCGCCACCCCATCGAGCACACCCGCCTGAGCACGGCCGGCGCGTTCGGCCGCCTTGATCTTCTCCCAGTCGGCGGTCTGCTGCTCGGCCGACTTGTCGCGCGAGTCCGTGCCGAACACGTGCGGGTGGCGCGCGATCATCTTGTCGGCGATGCCGGCGGCCACCGCCTCGAAGTCGAACAGGCCCAGTTCCTCGGCCATGCGGGCGTGGAACACCGTCTGCAGCAGCAGGTCGCCCAGTTCGCCCTTCAGGTCGTCCCAGTCCTCGCGCTCGATGGCGTCGGCGACCTCGTGCGCCTCCTCGAGGGTGTAGGGCGCGATGGTGGCGAAGGTTTGCTCGATGTCCCAGGGACAGCCGCGCGCGGGGTCGCGCAGCCGCGCCATGATGGCCAGAAGGCGCGAAAGGCCGGGGCCGGTGGTGAAGGCGCTGTCGGACATGATCCCTCCGCATCGGATGACGCCTTGGGGATAGCCGTCCCGGCTGGCGCGGTCCATGCCCTGACGCGACGTTCGCCCTTCCGGGTGCCTTGCGGGCGGGCCGGATTTGCGGTTCTGTGCGCAGTCGCCACCGGAACCCGCAGGAGAACCCCATGCCCGTCGTCAACCGCATCGCCGACTACGCGGCCGAGATGAGGGGCTGGCGCCGCCACCTGCACCGCCACCCGGAACTTCGCTTCGACTGCCACAACACCGCCGCCTACGTCGCCGACCGCCTGCGCGAGTTCGGCGTGGACGAGATCCACGAGGGCATCGCGCAGTCCGGCCTCGTCGCGATCATCGGCGGCCATGGGGACGGACCGACCATCGGCCTGCGCGCCGACATGGACGCCCTGCCGATCGAGGAGCTGACCGGGGCCGACTATGCCTCGACCGTGCCGGGTCGGATGCATGCCTGCGGCCATGACGGCCACGTGACGATGCTGCTGGGCGCCGCGCGCTACCTCGCCGAGACGCGGCGCTTCGCGGGGCGGGTGGCGCTGATGTTCCAGCCGGCCGAGGAGGATGGCGGCGGCGGCGAGGTCATGGTGCAGGAAGGCGTGATGGAGCGCTTCGGCATCCGCGAGGTCTATGGCATCCACAACGCGCCGAACGTGCCGCTGGGGCGTTTCGTGACGGCGCCGGGGCCGCTGATGGCGGCCGTGGACACCGCGACCGTCCGGGTGATCGGGCGGGGCGGCCACGGGGCCACTCCGCACGAGACGGTGGACCCGGTGGTGGCCATCGTCGGCATGGTCTCGGCGCTGCAGACCATCATCAGCCGCAACCTCTACACGCTGGACGATCTGGTGCTGTCGGTCACGCAGATCCACACCGGCACCGCCTCGAACATCATCCCCGAGGACGGCTGGTTCTGCGCCACGATCCGCACCTTCACGCCCGAGGTGCGCGACATGGTCAAGCGCCGCTTCCACGAGATCGTGCAGGGCCATGCCGCGGCCTATGGCTGCGATGTCGAGATCGACTACGAGATGGGCTATCCGCCGACCGTGAACGATCCCGAAAAGGCCGCCTTCGCCGCCGGGGTCGCGGCCGAGATCGCGGGCGAGGCCGGCGTGGACGCCAATTCCAACCGCGAGATGGGCTCCGAGGACTTCGCCTACATGCTCGAGGCGCGGCCGGGGGCCTATCTCTTCCTTGGCACCGGGCCGGGGGCGGGGCTGCACCATCCGGCCTATGACTTCAACGACGAGGCCGCGCCCATCGGGGCGAGCTTCTTCGCCCGGCTGGTGGAGCGCGCCCTGCCGCTGGCCTGAGCCCGCCGGGGCGTCGGCCGGTCGGCGCCGCAGCCCCGTGAACGGGACTGGCGCCCGCGGCGGGCTTGGCTAGACTGCGCGGAACGACCGGACGAGGGAGCCAGTATGGCACTGGAAGATGCGAAGACCGAGGTGGACCTTGCCTTCACCCGGCATGATCCGCGCGGCTACGCCTACGAGAACGCCTTCGGCGGCGCCACGAGCTTCCTGCGTCGGTGCTACACCAAGGATCTGGCGGGGGTGGATCTCGCCGTGACCGGCGTGCCCTTCGATCAGGCCGTGACCAATCGCGCCGGCGCCCGCTTCGGACCGCGCGCGATCCGCGAGGCCTCGACGCTCCAGCCCTACGACCGCCCCTTCGGCTGGGGTTTCGATCCCCTCGAGAGCCTGAACGTGGTGGATTATGGCGATCTTGCCTTCGACTATGCCAAGGTCGCGGACTTCCCCGCCCGGCTGAGCGACCATATCGGCGGCATCCTGTCCGCCGGGGCGGGGACGGTGACGCTGGGAGGCGACCATTTCATCACCCTGCCGATCCTGCGCGCCTATGCCGACCGGTTCGGGCCGCTGTCGGTGATCCAGTTCGACGCGCATTCCGACCTCTGGGCCGATGACGACTCGGGCCGGATCGACCACGGCACCTTCATGTACAAGGCGGTAAGGGCAGGTCTCGTCGATCCCGTCCGTTCGGTTCAGGTCGGCATCCGCACCGAGACGCCCGACTGGCTGGGCATGAACGTGCTGGACGCGCGGACGGTGCACGAACAGGGACCGGCAGCCGTCGCCACCCGCGTCCGCGGCATCGTCGGTGACCGGCCGACCTACATCACCTTCGACATCGATGCGCTGGATCCCGCCTTCGCCCCCGGCACCGGAACGCCGGTATGGGGCGGGCTGGCCTCGTGGCAGGCGGCGGCGATCCTGCGCGATCTGGCGGGGGTGAACCTCGTCGGCGGCGACGTGGTCGAGGTCTCGCCGCCCTACGACAGCGCGGGGATCACCGCCGTCGCGGCGGCGCATGTGGCGTATGAGTTGATCTGTCTCTACGGTTGGGGAAGGCGCAAGGAATGAAGCGGATGACCTATGTTCTTCTGGTTCTCGTCGTGCTGGTGGGGGGCCTTATGGCCTATGTGCGCTTCGCGCCGAACCTGCCCGGCGACTGGCATGACGATCCCCTGACGGTGACCGAGCGGGGCGCCGACAACAGCTTTCTTGCCGCCCCCGGCGGGGATGCGCCGGCCCTGCACCTGACGCTGCCGCCCGATCAGGTCGCAGCCCGGCTCGACGCCATCGCCTCGGCCACGCCGCGCACGGAACTGCTGGCGGGCGAGGGCTTTCACAAGACCTGGATTACCCGGACGAAGTGGTGGGGCTTCCCCGATTTCACCTCGGTCAGGCTGATCGCGGCCGAGGATGGCGGCACCGATGTCGCGCTTTTCGCCCGCTCGCGCTTCGGGAAAAGCGACCTTGGCGTGAACCGCGCCCGGGCGCTGGACTGGCTGGCGCAACTGCAACGCTGATCCCGGCGACCCGATCCCCTTCGGTCTGCCCGGCGGGCCGGCTGCCTCGGCCGGCCCTTGACCCCATCCCGCCCATAGGACAAATCCCGCGCATGGTGCCCATGGATCGCCTCCTTCAGATCGTCCGCCGCTTCGAGTTCCTCGAGGCGCGGCTCTCTGCGGGTGCGGCGCCGGCCGAGATCGCCGCCCTCAGCCGCGAGTATTCGGAACTGAAGCCGGTGGTGGCCGAGATCGTGGCCTATCGCACCGCGCTGGACGATCTGGCCGAGGCCGAGGCGATGCTGGCCGATCCCGAGATGCGTTCGCTGGCCGAGGACGAGATCCCCGCGCTGCGCGCCCGCATCCCCGAGATGGAACAGGCGCTGCGCATAGCCCTCCTGCCGAAGGATGCCGCCGACGCGCGGCCCGCGATCCTCGAGATCCGCCCCGGCGCCGGCGGCGAGGAGGCGGCACTCTTCGCCGGCGACCTCCTGCGCATGTATCAGCGCTATGCCGAGACGCAGGGCTGGCGGTTCGAGATCCTCGACCTTGCCGCCTCCGAGCTTGGCGGCATCCGCGAGGTCACCGCCCGGGTCGAGGGCGAGGGCGCCTTCGCCCGGCTGAAATACGAATCCGGCGTGCATCGCGTGCAGCGGGTGCCCGAGACCGAGGCGCAGGGCCGCATCCATACCTCGGCCGCGACCGTCGCGGTGCTGCCCGAGGCCGAGGAGGTCGACATCGACATCCCCGCCGCCGACATCCGCATCGACACGATGCGCTCGTCCGGCGCGGGCGGCCAGCACGTCAACACCACCGACTCGGCGGTGCGCATCACCCACCTGCCGACCGGCATCATCGTCACCTCGTCGCAGAAATCCCAGCACCGGAACCGCGAGATCGCGATGGAGGTGCTGCGCGCGCGTCTCTTCGACCTCGAACGCCAGCGGCTGGCCGACGCGCGCTCGGCCGACCGCAAGTCGCAGGTCGGATCGGGTGACCGGTCCGAGCGGATCCGCACCTACAACTTCCCGCAGGGCCGGATGACCGACCACCGCATCAACCTCACGCTCTATGCGCTGCCGCAAATCATGGCGGGCGATCTGGGCGAGGTGATCGGCGCGCTGACCGCCCATGACCAGGCGGCGCGGCTGGCCGAGATGGAGGCATGACCGCGCAGGCCGCGCTGAGGGCCGCCATCCTGCGCCTCGCCGCCGCCGGGATCGAGGACGCCGCCCGCGACGCCCGCCGGCTGCTCGCCCACGCCATGCAGATCCCGCCCGAGCGGCTGACGCTGCATCTGGGCGATGCGGTCTCGGCCGAGGACGAGGCGCGGCTGGATCGTGCGATCGCCGCGCGCGAGGCGCGCCAGCCGGTGTCGCAGATCGTGGGCGAGCGGCTGTTCTGGGGCCGGCCGTTCCGCGTCACGCCGGACGTGCTCGATCCTCGCCCCGAGACGGAATGCCTGATCGCGGCCGCGCTGGCCGAGCCCTTCGCCACGCTTCTCGACCTGGGCACCGGCAGCGGCTGCATCGCGCTCACGCTGCTGGCCGAGCGGCCGGGCACGCGGGGCCTCGCGACCGACCTGTCGCCCGCCGCGCTCGAGGTCGCGCGGGGCAATGCGCTGGCGCTCGGCCTCGATCATCGGGTGGCCTTCCGCCTGTCGGACTGGTTTGCCGAGGTCAGCGGCCGGTTCGACCTGATCGTCTCGAACCCGCCCTACATCGCCGCGGACGAGATGGCCGGCCTCTCGCCCGAGGTGCACGACTGGGAGCCGCACATGGCGCTCAGCCCGGGCGGCGACGGGCTTGACGCCTATCGTGCGATTGCAGCCGGCGCGCCGGCCCATCTGGCGCCGCAGGGGCGCCTGCTGGTGGAGATCGGCCCCACGCAGGGCGAGGCGGTGAGCGACCTTTTCCGGCAGGCGGGGCTGGTCGGGGCGACGGTGCTGCGCGACTTCGACGGGCGCGACCGCGTCGTGGCGGCGCGGGCTGCCTGACGCATGGGCATGCGCGGTCAATTGGTCGCGGCCCTTGCCGAAACGCGGGTTTCGCCCCATTTTTCCCTTGCCAGCCACGCGACGCCGTGATTACTCGGACATGCGCCGAGGGGATGGTCCGCACGATCGGGATCGTTCTCCGCGCGGCCAAGCCTGAAATGCACGATATGCCCCGGTGCGGACGACCAGTCGCCGGGAGCGGTTCCGCAGGAGCTGCTGGCATACCGGCAGGGCCAGTTCATCTGGATACAAGGACAAGATGAGATCCTCCAAGTCCCGCTCGCGTTCGAAATCGAACCGCCCGCGCAGCCTCGGCAATATCGTCAACCGCGTCTTCGACAGCTCCGGCCCCGAAGGCAAGGTGCGCGGCACTCCCGCGCAGATCATAGAGAAATACCTGTTCCTCGCGCGTGACGCCCAGCTGTCGAACGACCGCGTGGCCGCCGAGAACTTCCTTCAGCATGCCGAGCATTACACCCGCCTCCTGGGCGAAGCGCAGCGCGAGATGGCGCTGGAGCAGGAGAACCGCCGCTCCGAGCATCAGCCGGGTCAGGGCGGGCAGCCCCAGCAGCAGGGCAACCACCGCAACGACCGCCCGCGCGAGGACCGCCGCGACGAGCGGCAGGACCAGCCCCGCGCCGAGCGTGAGCCGCGTCCCGAGGCCCAGCCGCAGCCGCAGCCCCAGCCTGTGCAGGAAGCGCCCGCCAGCTCGCACGAGGTGATCGACCTGTCGGATGCTGCGGACGAGGAAACCGGGCTGGTCGAGACGCCGGAGGCGCGCCACCGGCACCGCCCTGCGCCGCGCCGCCGCCACGATACCACCGCCGCGCCGCAGTCCGATGCGCAGCCCGCGGGCGATGCCCCGGCCGCGACGTCGCAGGAAGCAGCGCCGGCCGAAGGCGCCTCGGCCGAGGCCGCCTCCGAGCAGGCCAAGCCCGACCGGCCCCGCCGTCCGCGCGGCCCGCGCAAGCCGAAGCCGCGCGATGACGATGGCTCGCCCGATGACAGCGGCCCGCGCGAAGCGGCCGAGTGATCCGACGCGGGGCCGTCAGGGCCCCGCCGTCCTCAGCGCGCGAGCCGCCGGGCCAGCGCGCAGAACCCTTCCAGCGAGACTTCCTCGGCGCGCATCGTGGGCTCGATCCCCGCGTCCCGCAGCACGGTCTCGATGTCCGGCGCGATCCCCTTGAGGCTCGACCGAAGCATCTTGCGCCGCTGGTTGAAGGCGGCCGCCGTCACGCGGGACAGCACGGCCGCATCGGCCGGATAGCGTGGACCGTCGAGCCGCGTGAAATGCACCACGGCGGAATGGATGGAGGGCGGCGGCGTGAAGGCCTCGGGCGGCAGCGTCAGGACGATCTTCGGATCGGTCCGCCACTGCGCCAAGAGCGCGAGGCGTCCGTAAGCCTTCGAGCCCGGCCTTGCCACGATCCGCTCGGCCACCTCCTTCTGGAACATCAGCGTGAGGCTGGCCCAGAACGGCGGCCAGTCCGAGGACAGCCAGCGCGTCAGAAGCTCGGTCCCGACGTTGTAGGGCAGGTTCGCCACGATCCTGATCGGCGGCGTCAGACGCGCGGCGACATCCACCTCCAGCGCATCGGCGTTCAGCACCTCGAGCCGGCCCGGATGGGCCGCCGCGATTTCGGCCAAGGCGGGCAGGCAGCGGGCGTCCTTCTCGACCGCCAGCACCCGCCGCGCGCCCTCCGCCAGCAGCCCGCGCGTGAGGCCGCCGGGGCCGGGGCCGATCTCCAGCACGTCCGACTGCGTCAGGTCGCCGGCCAGCCGCGCGATCTTCGCCGTCAGGTTCAGATCCAGCAGGAAGTTCTGCCCGAGCTGCTTCTTCGCCGTAAGGCCATGCGCGCGGATCACCTCGCGCAGCGGCGGCAAACCATCAATCGTGGCCAAGGACCAACCCCTTGTTTCGCATCCTCGTCATCCTGTCTGGCTGGTCACTGCCGGGCCGCGGCCATCTCCGCCGCCATCTCCAGCGCCGCGACGAGGCTGGAGGGGTCGGCGATGCCGCGCCCCGCGATGTCGAATGCGGTGCCGTGGTCCGGCGAGGTGCGGATGAACGGCAGGCCGAGCGTCACGTTCACCCCGCCCGCGAAATCGATGGTCTTGATCGGGATCAGCCCCTGATCGTGATACATCGCGACCGCGCAGTCATACTGCGCCCGCGCTGCCGCATGGAACATGGTGTCGGCCGGAAGCGGACCTTGCAGCCGCATCCCCTCGGCCCGGAGCCGGGCGAGGAGCGGGGCGATCACCTCCTGATCCTCGTGCCCCATTGCCCCGCCTTCGCCGGCATGCGGGTTGAGGCCGGTGACCCAGATCCGCGGATCGGGCAGGCCGAAGTCGCGGGCCAGCCCCGCATGGGTGATGCGCAGGACCGACTCCAGCAACTCTGCGGTGAGGGCCTTCGGCACCTCGGCCAGCGGAATGTGGATCGTCGCCGGCACGACGCGAAGGCCGGGGCAGGCCAGCATCATCACGACATGCCCGACCCCGGCGAGGGCCGCGAGATATTCGGTGTGGCCCGGGAAGGCGAAGCCCGCGCCATCCTTCAGCGCCTTCTTGTGGATCGGCGCAGTGCAGACCGCCGAGGCCGCGCCCGACTGCACGAGCGAGACCGCGCGCGCGATCACCGCCACCACTTCGGCGGCATTGCCAGGGCTGGGAACCCCCGGCGTGGCGGGATCGGGGAAGGCATGGGGCAGAACGGGCAGCACGCCGGCCGGCACGGCCGCCGCCTCGGAAGGCTCGGCGATGCCCTGCCACGCGCTGCCCTCGGGCAGATGCGCGGGATCACCGATCCAGAAGAACGGCAGCCGGTCGCCCAGCATGCCGCGCGCCTTGACGGCGATCTCGGGACCGATGCCCGCGGGCTCGCCGCAGGTGAGGGCTATGGGGGCGATCACGGCTCGCGGATGATGGCTTTGGCACGCAGGTCAGCGAGGTAGCCATCGGCCATGGCCCCCATCGTCTGGTTCACCAGCATCTGCCCGATGCGGCCGCGGTCGAGCGGTTCTTCCGACAGCGGACGGCGCGCACAGAGCATCAGCACCCGCCGCGTGGCGCCGCTGCGCAGTCCGCTCGAGATCTCTCCGGCGTCGAGCCGCGCGAGTTCCAGCGCCACGTCCTGCGGCACCGCGGCCAGCGCGCTCTTCTGCCGGCGCAGCTGCTCGGGCGGGGCACCCTTCATCACCGTGTAGAGATCGTCGCAGTTGTCAGTGCGCGACGCGATCCGGCCAAGCTGTTCCGGCAAGGCCTCGTCGTCGGGCAGGAACAGCTCGGAATATTCGACCTCGATGCCCTCCGGCGCCGGCTCGTCGGACTCCGCGATGCCGCGCAGCTGGAACAGGGCCACGGCATTCGGGATCTTCAGCGGCTCGGTCACCTCGCCCGGCTGAAGCGTCAGAAGCACCGGCCCAAGGGTCGGCGGCAGGTTCTGCAGCGGCACCCAGTCGATGCGCCCGCCGCGTTCGGCCGAGGGCGCTGCGGAATACTCGCGCGCGGCCTCGGCGAAGGCGGCCTCGCCCCGGGCCCCGGCGCTGATCTCGCGCGCCAGCGCAAGGACTTCGGCCTCTTCGCCGGGCGGGGCGGGGATGATGATCTCGGACAGAAGCAGCCGCACCGCGGCGCGCCGGGTCTGGTTGGTGATCGCCCGGTCGATGGCCAGCTCGCTCGGCCGCGCGAGGGGGCCGAACTTCGCCCGCACCAACTCGCGCCAGACGAGGCCGGCGTGGACGAAGTCGCGGAAGGTCTCGGCCGAGACGCCCGCCTTGCCCAGCTCGGTCACGAACTGCTCGCCGGTCAGGTTGGCCCGGCCGGCAAATTCGTCCATGCCTTCGCGGATCTGCTCCTCGGTCGCCTCGATGCCCGCGGCTTCGGCCGCGTCCATTCGAAGCTTGTCGTCGATCAGCGCGTCGACCGCCTGCTTTTCCACATCGCCCGGCGCACCCAGCAGGGTGAGGAAGCGGATGCGCTGCTCCAGCTCGAAATTGGTGATGACCTTGTCGTTCACGACGAGATGCGGCGAGAACAGGCTTTGCGCCGGCGCTCCCGTCACGCTGGCGACCGAAAGGGCCGTCGCCACAGCGAGGGCGAGGCAATGGGAAGCGATGGTCTTCATCTGTCCGTCAGCCGTTTTCTGCTCTTGGTCCCGATGGTCCGGCCCGTGGCCGGCCGTTTCAGCGACATTCCCGGTCCGCCCGCCTCTACCTGCGGCACACGCGCGACGGGCCGGGTGCCGCACCGCTGCCGAAGCCGATGAGATCGACCGACAGGCCGAAATCCGTGCTCGGCGACACACTAGTCGAGGACGTGAACCGACGCGAGAGGGAAAGATCCACCGACAGGCACTCGTTGCGGAACTCGAATCCGACGCCCGCCTCGGCCGTCCGCCCCTCCTCGAAGTCGTAGCGGCCGTCGGCGCTGGCGGTCCAGGCGTCGGTCAGCCGGTAGCGCGTGTCCAGCGTGATCTCGGCCACCGGGTCGGGGCGGTTCTCGTAGAGGCTCTCGCGCACGCGGACGTAGCGCGAGCTGAAGCCGTAGCGGTCGCGCTCCAGGTCGATCTGCCATTCCGCCTTGGTCACGCCGAAGTCGCTGTCCACGATGGTGCGCTGCGTCAGCGTGAGCCCGTTCTGCATCGCAAGCTGCAGGGCCGCCAGCCAGTCCGACTGTGTTTCGTCAAGGCCGGAAGCCGCCGAGAAGCCGGGGTTCTCCTCCTGCCAGACGACCCGGCCGAGGGTGGCGCCGAGCGACCAGCCTGCGGGGTCGAAGCGCGTCCAGTTGACACCGAAGGCCGCGCGCCGGCCATCCTCGACCCCGTCCGCGCCGGGGAAGCGGTCCAGCGCAAAGAGGTTGCCCTCGTCGAACTCGACCAGAACCGAATCCTCGTTCGGAACCTCGCTGTCGGCGGCATCGGCCCAGACCAGTTGCAGCACCGGCTGGATCACGTCGCTGGCGCCGCTGGCCGAGGCGCGGACCCAGGGCCAGCGCAGCTCGACCGCGGCCGCGCCGTTCGTGCGGGTGTCCGAGCCTTCCCAGGCGGCATCCTCGCTGACGTCATAGGCATCCGCGCCGATCTCGGCCAGCGCCGAACCCAGCACGCCGCCGCCCAGCGTCCAGTTGCGCCGCCAGTCGAGCCGGACCGAGGCGCGCGACATGTCGCGCCCGTCGGCGATGTCATCGCCGTCGCGGTCGCTGTCCTCGGGGTCGTTGGAATCGCGCCGGTGGCTGTGGGTCTCGAGCCGAAGCCCGCCTTCGCCGCCCAGCGGGCCGAAGCCGAAGCGGCGATGGAAGGCCGCGTCGGCCACGACCGAGGGCAGCGTGTCGTTGTCCTCGTCCTCGCGCAGCGAGCGGAACTTCAGCAGCCGGCCCGAGATGTATTCGTTGCGGCGCGCCCGGGTGATCTCGAACCCGCTGGCCAGCCGGTCCTTGTCGCCAAGGCCGTAGTCCAGATAGTAGGCGCGGTCGCTCACCTCCTCGATCTGGAACGCCAGTTCGAAGTCGCGCGGCAGATCGAACGTGCCACGCGCGAACAGGTAGCCGCGCTGTTCGTCGGGCAGGATCTCGTCGCGCGAGACCGCGCCCTCGGCCTCGATCGTGCCGAAGCTCAGCGCCTCGCGGTAGCGCATTTCCAGCGTGCGGCCGCCCTTGGTGGTGACGTAGGGCGTCAGCGTCACGTCGCGGCTGTCGCCGAGGGCCACGAAATACGGCAGCTTCAGCCCGGTGCCGAGGTCGCTCGTGGTGCGCAGCTCGGGGCGCAGGAAGCCCGTGGCGCGGTCGAGCGTCGGATCGGGGACGCGCAGCCGCGGGATGTAGGCCACCGGCACGCCCGCCACGCGAAGCGAGGCATGGTCGAAGTAGATCTGCCGTTCCAGCTCGTCATGGACGACCCGCCGGGCGCGCACCTCCCAGAGCGGGGTCGGGCTGTCGGCGCAGATCTGGCACGACGAGGCGACCGTGCTGCCGAGCGCCGTGTAGCGGTCGCCGACGCGGGCCAGCGTCGAGGCGGACAGCTGCAGCTGCTGGTCCAGCACCAGCCGGGCGCTGGTCAGCATGCCCTCGGCCATGTCGCCCGACAGCGCCGCCTGATCGGCCAGCACCAGCCGCCCCGCGCCGTCGTCGAGCACGATCGGCCCCTCGATGGTCAGCCGGTCCGCCGGCTGGTCGTAGAGCACGCGCGAGGCCGTCAGCCGCACGCCCTTGTAGAGCACCTCGACATGGCCTTCGGCGACCAGCGTCGTCTCGTTGACGATGGACACGCTGTCCGCCACGAGCGTCGCCTTTTCCTGCGCCACCGCCGGAAGCGGGACGAGGAAGCTGGCACAGAGCAGAAGCCTCCGGATCAAGCGCATCAGCCGTCCTCGAGATGCAGGAGAAGACCGAGAGAGCCCATGACGCCGATCAGCGGCGGGCTCCAGGCGGCGAGAAGGATCGGGATCTGGCCGTTCTCGCCCATCACCTGCGCGAAGCTGCGCAGGAAGAACAGGCCGAACCCGGCGATCAGGGCGAAAAGCACCATCCGTCCGGTGCCCCCGAAGCGGGCGTGGCGCATGGTGAAGCCCGCGGCCACCAGAACCATGGCGGCCAGCGTGAAGGGCAGGGCGAATTCCATCTGCATCCAGACCCGGTGCTGCCGGGCCGAGAAGCCGGCGCGCTCCAGCCCCGCGACATAGGCGGGCAGTTCCCAGATCGGAATGGCCGAGGGATCGCCGAAGCTGTCGCGGATCCCCTCTCGCGTGAGGTCCGAGGGCACCCGGACGTGGCCCTCGGCAAGGGCGGCGGCCTCGGGGTTGGGCACCGTCAGGTTCCAGCGCTTGGCGTTGGAAAGCTGCCAGTAGCCGGTCTCCAGCGTCGCCTGCTCGGCCTCCAGCCGGCTTGCGGGCAGGCCCTCGGCGTCGAAGGTCAGGAAGGTCACCGCGTAGAGCCGCGTGCCGTCGGCGTTCGAGCGCGCGGCATGGATCACCGTCTGCCCCGAAGCCGCACCCTGACGCAGCCAGAGCCCCTCCTTCGAGACGGACAGGACCCGCTCGCCCCCCCGCGCCAGCCGCCCGGCCATCTCCTCGTACTGGCGCTGGGTGCCGGCCACGATGGGGTTCAGCACCGCGACCGCAAAGGCGCCGATCAGCAGGGCGACGACCATCGGCGCGACGAGGAAGCGCAGGCCCGACCGGCCCGCGGCGCGCACCACGACCAGCTCGCTCGTCCGGGCAAGGCCCAGGAACAGCGCCACGGCGGCAAGGATGACGATCAGCGGCAGGATGGTGTAGATCGTCTCGGGAACGCGCAGAAGCGACAGAAGCCCGGCCTGTGCCAGCGAGATCCCCGCATCCGCGAACCGGCGCATCTGGTCGAGCACGTCGATCAGCATCATCAGGAAGAAGAAGATCAGGAAGACGATCAGCACGATGCGGGCGAAGCGGCGGGCGATGTAGCGCGACAGGATCATGACGCGAAGATCCCGCGCATGGCGCGCCGGAGCCGCCGCGGACGCTGCGCGTTCCAGAGCAGCAGCATGCCGATGGCAAGGCCGGTCAGCGGCGCCGCATAGGCGAGCGGCCAGAGCGCGTCCTGCGCGATGCCCGCGCCCGAGGCAGCCACGTTGATGGTCTGCACGAGGATCAGCAGCACCACCGCGAACAGGATCTGCCACCACAGGCCGAAGCGGCTGAAGCTGCCCAGAAGCAGCGCCGCGAAGCCGATCAGAGACGAGGCAAGCCCGAGGAAGGGCTGCGCGATCCGGCTGTGCGCCTCATAGAGGAAGGCCGCGCGCGTGGACCGCGTCTCCTCCAGCAGCGCCTCGGTGGGCGAGAACAGCTCGCGCGTGGACAGTTCCTCGATGCCGCGCCGGTCGGTGCCCGAGGGCGTCACGAAGGAGCCGAGGTCGTAGGTCACGTCGTCGAACCGCGTGAGGTCCAGCCTGCGCCCCTCGCGGGTGAGGGTCTGCGCGCTTCCGTCGAGCATCAGCAGCTTCGGGGTCGTCTCGGTCCGCACCAGCAGGGCACGCCGCGCGGTGTAGACGGTCGAGCGCAGCGGATGGCGGTCGTCGGCAAGGAACAGGTCCATCAACTCGCCCGTGTCCGAGATCTCGCGGATGTAGAGCGTGACGCCGTCCGCAGGGTGCAGGAACTCGCCGTCGCGCAGGAAGCGGGCGGTGGCGTTCTCGGAAATCTCGGCCGAGCGCGCGGCAAGGATGGCGCGGCTGGCGGGGACGAGGACGTTCATCAGCACCAGCATCATCAGCGCGACGATCAGCCCGAACGAGACGACCGGTCGGGCGAGACGGAAGGCCGAGAAGCCGGTCGCCTGCATGACCACCAGTTCCGACTCCTGGCTCAGGCGGTTCACGACATAGATGGTGGCGGCGAAGGCCGACAGCGGCAGCACCAGCCGGATCACGTTCGGCAGCGCCAGCAGCGAGAATTCGAGGAAGACCAGCGCCGACTGGCCGTCCGAGATCAGGTCGTCGAACAGCCCCACGGCGCGGTTGATCCAGTAGACCAGCACCAGCACCAGCGAGAAGAAGCCGAACAGCGCAACCAGTTGCGACAGCAGGTATCTGTCGAATTTAGACACGCGGTCTCCGCCCATCCTCTGCCCCGGGGTGGCGGGACGCTACCGGAAATCGCAGGCGGGGAAAACTGGTATCTGGCCTTCGCCCGGGTCAGGGGCTAGCCTCGCGCCGAAAGCGGCGCCCCGGCGCCCGATGTTGCAGCGGAGTTTCGCCATGACCCATCCCGTTCCGATCCAGTTCCAGGCCCTCGACCTCGACACGCTGGCCACCACGCCCGGCCGCATCGTCGTCTTCGCGGGCGACGCGGGTGCGATGGGACCGGCTGCGAAGCGCGTGAACCGGCTGACCCGCGGCGCGCTGGAGCGCTGCGCGGCCTCCGAAGCCTTCGGCAAGCTGAAGCAGGGCGACGCGATGGAGCTGGCCTTTCCCGCCGGAATGGCTGCGGATGCGATCCAGCTGGTGAAGCTCGACCGCCGCGCGGATGTGGCCACGGCGCGCAAGGCGGGCGGCGCCATCGGGCGGGCGCTGTCGAAGGCCGGAACGCTGGTGCTGGCCGACGGCATCCAGCGCGCGGCCGAGGTCTCGTTCGGCGTGGCGCTCCGGGCCTATGACTTCACCGCGCACAAGACCGCCGAGGCGCCGGCGCCGGGCCCGGTGACGATGATGGTGACCAACCCCGAGGCCGTGGCCGCCGAAGCCGGGCCGATGGCGGCCCTGGCCGAAGGCATCTTCTTCACCCGCGATCTGGTGAACGAGCCGGCCAACGTACTCTCGACCTTCGACTTCGCCGCGCGGCTCGCCGCGATGCACGAACTTGGCCTCGAGGTCGAGATCCTCGAGGAAGAGGACATGGAAAAGCTCGGGATGCGGGCGCTTCTGGGCGTCGGGCAGGGGTCCGAGCATCCCTCGAAGCTCGTGGTGATGCAGTGGAAGGGCGGCGCGGCGGATCAGGCGCCGCTCGCGCTGATCGGCAAGGGCGTGGTGTTCGACACCGGGGGCATCTCGATCAAGCCGGCGGCCGGCATGGAGGAGATGACGATGGACATGGGCGGTGCCGCGGTGGTGGCGGGCGTGATGCGCACGCTCGCCATGCGCAAGGCGAAGGCCAATGTCGTGGGCCTCGTCGGCATCGTCGAGAACATGCCCGACGGCAAGGCGCAGCGGCCGGGCGACGTGGTGCGCTCGATGAAGGGCGACACGATCGAGGTCATCAACACCGACGCCGAGGGCCGCCTCGTGCTGGCCGACGTCCTCTGGTATGCGCAGGAGCGGTTCCAGCCGCGCGGCATGATCGACCTCGCCACGCTGACGGGTGCGATCATCGTGGCGCTCGGGCACGAGAACACCGGCGTCTTCTCGAACAACGACGGCTTCTGCAACGCCTTCCTGAAGGCCGCCCAGGCCGAGGGCGAGGGCGCGTGGCGGATGCCGATGGGCGAGGCCTATGACGAGAAGCTGAAGTCGCGCATCGCGGACATGCGCAACTCCTGCGGGCGCGAGGCTGGGTCCATCACCGCGGCGCATTTCCTCAGGCGGTTCGTGAAGGCGGACATGCCGTGGATCCACCTCGACATCGCGGGGACGGCGCTGCTCAAGTCCGACACGCCGCTTGCGCCGAAGGGGGCGACCGGCTGGGGGGTGCTCTCGCTCGACCGGATGATCCGCGAGATGCTGGAGAAGTGATGCCGGCCACGGCCGCTGCCACCATCGGCGGCCGCCACCGGCCCCGCGGCGCGACGGCCCGGCGCGCGCCGCAGGCGAGGACAGGTCGAAGGGGCGGGACGCGATGGGCGTCGTGATGTTCTACCACCTCACCCGGTCGCCGGCCGAGGAGACGCTGCGGCTGCTTCTGCCGCGCGCGCTCTCGCAGGGCTGGCGGGTGATGCTGCGCGGCACCGACCGGCTGCGGCTGGAGGCGCTGGACCTCGCGCTCTGGCGCGAGCCCGAGGACGGGTTCCTGCCGCACGGGCTTGAAGGTGGCCCGCATGACGCCGTGCAGCCGGTCCTTCTGGGCACCGGCGGCATCGGCAACGGCGCGCAGGCGCTGATGCTGCTCGACGGGGCCGACACCACGCCCGAGGAAGCCCGGCCGCTGGAGCGGGTGTGGATCCTGTTCGACGCGCTGGACGAGGCGCAGCTCTTGCGGGCGCGCGGCCAGTGGAAGGCGCTGACCGCCGCGGGGCTGCCCGCGCAATACTGGTCCGAGGACTCCGGCCGCTGGGAGAAGAAGGCCGAGGTCGGCTGAGCAACGCCGCAGTCGGGCGCAGCGGGCCGGGGGGGCCGCGACCCGTTCAGCCCGCCGCCAGAACGCGCTCGACCTCGTGGCCCAGCACGACCGACTTGCCGGCGGCGCGGGCATGCTCGACCTTGCGCGCGATCATCTTCCGCTCGGCCTCGGGGTCGTGGATGCCCTTGTGCAGGCCGTAGGCCGGGGCGTCGGCGTCGCTTTGCACATGGTCCTGATAGCCCGGGAAGTAGCGGGTGGTGTAGAAGGTGAAGCCCACGATGCCCAGCCGGCGCGTGTTGCAGCCAAGGAACCAGCAGATCGCGGTCGCCCCCGTCGTCGGCGAGTGGCCGCCCAGTTCCCGCATCAGCCCCTTGTAGAATTCGGGTGCAACGATGCGCATCCGCGCCGGCGAGCCTTCCTCGCGCAGGCGGCGGTCCTCCTCGAGCGTGCGCAGGAACAGGCTCTTGCCGGTCGTGCGGTGCACGAGCGTGTGCGTGCCGGTGTGGCGCAGCTTGGCGGCGGTGACTTCGCCAGCCGCGCGGATCCCCTCGGTGCCGAAGCTGTGGAACAGCACGTCGCAGCGGGCGAAGGGCTTGCCGTGCCAGATCACCGGGACGTCGATGGCCTTGTTCATGCGGACAATGACGTCCCAGTCCGCCGGGTCGAGGCGGTCGAGCTCCTCGCTGACGCAGGAGGCCGCCCCGATGATCAGCACCCGCTTGTCCGCGAAGTCGGCCGGGTCCATCAGGAACCGCCCGGACTCGAGGGCAAAGAGCGCCTTGTATCGCATCGAGCGGAAGGGCTGGCTGACGAGGCGGCGCAGGCGCGCGGCGAGACTGCGGGACCTCTTGCCCGGGGGACGGTCTGTCATGGCCGGCTGATCCATTCTTTCGTCTGAATTCATTACCATCCGGCAAGGACGGGCGGCAACGGGCGGGGCCGGCGCGGACTCTTCGGCCGTTGCGCCGCGGACACAGGACCCGAGTGCCGGAGACCTGCGCCCCGGGCATACGGCAGGGGCGCCGCCCGCGGTCGCGCCCGGGGACCGCGTCAGCGCGACAGCAGCATCCGGTCGTCGGCGATGGCGATGCGGAACCGGCGCAGAAAATCCATGCCAAGCAACGAGGTCTCCATCGGTCCCTCGTTGACCCACGCGCGCAGTCCGGGCTCGGTGAAGGGGCCAAGCGTGACCTGACCCAGCCGGACCCGTGCCGTCCGCACCGGACCGTTCGCCGTGATCGCCTCGCCATGGAAGGCCAGGGTCTCCGGCTCGATCCCGAGCCTGCGGGCATCGGCCTGCGACAACACGACCGAGGTCGCGCCGGTGTCCGCAAGGAAGCGCACCGGCGTGCCGTCGATCTCGAGCGTCAGGTAGAAATGGCCGTCCCGCGCGCGCGGCACCTCGATCCGGCCGTCCTGCACGACCGCCTGCGCCGGCGCCAGTTCCTGACGGACATCCTGCCACAGACCGTAGCCGGCCAGCAGCGCCACGAAGATCAGCGCCCAGGCCATGCCGGCGCGCAGCGCGGCGCCCAGCCGGCCCCGGTATTCGACCAGCACCCAGGCCCCCAGCGCGATGAGGAGAAGGCCCAGATAGGCCAGCCGTGCAATCAGGTCCTCGCTCATGCCGCTCCCCGTCCTGTCCTTCGGATATGGGCGCGATGCGCGGGGAATCCAGCCTTGCACCGGCCCGATCGGCGCCGCTCGGGCGTGGCAGGCAAGGGCGGTCGAGGGAGGGGCGGGCAGGGGTCGCGGGCCGCCCGGGCGTCAGTCCAGAAGGCCCGACCCGCGAATGCCGTCGATGACGAACTGCACCGACAGCGCGGCGAGCAGCATCCCCAGAAGGCGCGTGATCACGATGGTGCCGGTGCGGCCCAGCATGCGCTCCAGCGGGCTCGCGACCAGAAACAGCAGGAACGCCGCCGTGACCGTGACCACCATCACGAGGTGCACCGCCAGAACGCCCTGCCAGCTGTCCGCCGAGCCGACGAGCAGGATCATCGAGGCGATGGCGCCGGGCCCCGCAATCAGCGGGATGCCGAGCGGAAAGACCGAGGGGTCGTGATCGTGCGGCTCGGCCGCGGTCTGGCCCTCGCGCCGCTGGGTGCGGCGTTCGAACAGCATGTCGAGCGCGGTCAGGAACAGCAGGATCCCGCCGGCGATACGGAAGGCGGGCATCGAGATGCCGATGAACTCCAGCACCGCCTCGCCCAGAAGGCCGAAGGTGGTGAGGATGCCGATGGCGACGAGGCAGGCGCGCAGGCCGATGGCATTGCGCTGCTCGCGCGGCATGCCGGGGGTCAGGGCGATGAAGAGGGGGATCAGCCCCGGCGGGTCCACCACCACGAAGAGCGTGGCGAAGGCCGTGATCAGGAAGCCTGTCTCGACCATCATCGCCTCAGCCCGCCGCCTCCAGCTTCTCCTGCGCCGCGAGCCAGAGCGCCTCGGCCCGGTCGAGACCCTCCATCACCTCGGCGTATTTCTTCTGCCAGGTCTCCATCTCGCCCAGCCGCTCGGGTTCATAGAGCGCGGGATCGGCGAGCTTGGTGGCCAGACGGTCGCGCATCTCGTTCAGCTTGTCGAGCCGTTCCTCGCATTTGCGCACCTCGGCGCGCAGCGCGAGGATCTCGTCGCGCCCGGCCTTCTTCGGCGCGGGCTTCGCCTCCTTCTTCTCGGGCGGCTCGTCGCCGGCCAGAAGCTGGCGGCGATAGGCCTCGAGGTCCTCGGTGAAGGGGGCGACGGCGCCGCCCTTGACCAGCCAGAGCCGGTCGGCAACCAGCCCGAGAAGGTGCATGTCGTGGCTGACGAGGACCACCGCGCCGGGATATTCCGTCAGCGCCTCGACCAGCGCCTCGCGGCTTTCCATGTCGAGGTGGTTGGTGGGCTCGTCCAGGATCAGCAGGTGCGGCGCGTCGATGGTGGCCAGCAGCAGCGAAAGCCGGGCCTTCTGCCCGCCCGAGAGCCGGCCGACCGCCGTCTCCGCCTGATCGGCCATCAGACCGAAGCCGGCAAGACGCGCGCGGAGCCGCGGCTGGCCCTCGTCCGGGCGCAGGCGCATGACGTGCTGCAGCGGCGTCTCCTCCACGTGCAGCTCATCGACCTGATGCTGGGCGAAATAGCCGATGCGCAGCTTCGAGGACCGGACCATCCGGCCGTCCTGCGCGGCGAGCTTGCCCGCCAGCAGCTTCGAGAGCGTCGATTTCCCCTCGCCGTTGCGGCCCAGAAGCGCGATCCGGTCGTCCTGGTCGATCCGGAGGGAGAGGCGCTTCAGCACCGGCGGGCCGTCATAGCCGACCGAGACGCCCTCCATCGTGATGATCGGGGGCGACAGTTCCTCGGGCTTGGGGAAGGTGAAGACCTGCCGCTTCGCCTCTTCGGGGGGCGTGATCGGCGTCATCTTCTCGAGCATCTTCACCCGGCTCTGGGCCTGCACGGCCTTGGAGGCCTTGGCCTTGAAGCGGTCCACGAAGCTTTGCAGATGGGCGCGCCGCGCCTCCTGCTTCTTGGCCTCGGCGGCCTGCACCGCGCGCTTCTCGGCCATCTGCCGGGCGAACTGGTCGTAGGGGCCGGTCCAGTAGGTCAGCTTCTTCTGGTCGAGATGCAGGATGCCCTGCACGG